>JASCOC010000040.1 GCA_029959605.1 Lysobacteraceae bacterium PS02340
GCCCATGGCCGCGACGGGTCGTCCACCCAAGACCTGTCGCGCGCATGGGCCGCGCCTGCACCACATTCGAGGGGAGGGGAGTTCGATGAAGACCCAGACGTCGACGCGCATGCTGGTGTGCGCGTTGCTGGTGGCCGCGCCCGCGTTCGCGCAGGACGCGACGCGCGCGCAGCCGTGGATGGACGCCGGCAAGTCGCCGGACGCGCGCGCCGCACTACTCGTTGCGGCGATGACGCAGGACGAGAAATTCGCGCTGATCCGCAGCCGTTTCGCGATCGGCGAGAAGAAGCCGGAAGAGGCGCTCACCGCCGCCGGTTACGTGGCGCCGATTCCGCGCCTGGGTGTTCCGGCGCAGGGTCTGGTCGATGCCGGCCTCGGCGTGACCAATCCCGGCGGCGCGCGCGCGGGCGATCATGCGACGGCGATGCCCTCGGGCCCGATGACCGCGTCGACCTGGAGCCGCGACATCGCCTTCAAGGGCGGAGAGACCATGGGCCGCGAAGCCTGGCGCCAGGGCTTCAACGTCCTGCTGGCCGGCAGCGTCAATCTGCAGCGCGATCCGCGCAACGGCCGCAACTTCGAATACGCCGGCGAGGATCCGTTGCTCGCCGGCACGCTGGTCGGCGAATCGATCCGCGGCGTGCAGTCGCAGCACGTGCTGTCGACGATGAAGCACTACGCGCTCAACGACATGGAGACCGCGCGCAATTTCCACAGCGCGGAGATCGGCGACCGGGCAATGCACGAATCCGACCTGCTCGCATTCCACGTCGCGATCGAGATCGGTCAGCCCGGCTCGGTGATGTGCAGCTACAACCGCATCAACGGCACCTACGGCTGCGAGCACGACGAACTGCTCAACAACGTGCTCAAGCGCGACTGGCGCTACCCCGGCTACGTGATGTCGGACTGGGGCGGCGTGCACAGCGCATCGACGGCGGCGAACGCCGGTCTCGACCAGCAGTCGGCGGGCGAGGTGTTCGACAAGGCCGTGTACTTCGACGTGCCCCTGCGCATGGCGGTCGGCGCCGGCGTGGTGCCGCAGGCGCGGCTCGACGACATGGTCCACCGCATCCTGCGCAGTTTCATCGCCGTCGGTGCGTTCGAACACCCGCCACAACGCCAGTCGGTCGACGACGCGCTCGATGCAATCGGCTTCGATGTGGCGCAACGCACGGCCGAAGCAGGTGCGGTGCTGCTGCGCAACGAGAACGGCGTACTGCCGCTCGCGCCCGATGTGCGTCGCATCGCGGTGATCGGCGGACATGCCGACAAGGGCGTGATCGCCGGCGGCGGTTCGTCGATGGTCGGCTGGACGTCGCGCGGCACCAGCGCCGTCACCGGGCTTGCGCCGACGACCTGGCCGGGTCCGGTGATGTTCCAGCCCTCGTCGCCGCTGCTCGCGCTGCGCGACGCGCTGCCGGATGCGCGCATCGACTACATCGACGGTCGCGATCGCGCAGCAGCCGCACGGCTCGCACGCGGGGCCGATGTCGCCATCGTGTTCGCCACCCAGTGGGCCGCCGAATCGGTCGACCTGCCGGACATGCGTCTGCCCGATGGCCAGGACGCGTTGATCGCCGCCGTCGCCGCGGCCAACTCGCGCAGCGTGGTCGTGCTGCAGACCAACGGGCCAGTCGAACTGCCATGGCTCGATGCAGTGCCCGGCGTATTGCAGGCCTGGTATCCCGGCATCCGCGGTGGTGAAGCGATCGCGCGTCTGCTGACCGGCGCGGCGAATCCGTCCGGACATCTGCCGGTGACCTGGCCGGTCGATGTTTCGCAGCTGCCACGGCCCACGATCCCCGGTCTCGGCTTCAAGCCTGCGGACAAACCCGAGGACACGATCGACTACGACATCGAAGGCGCCAACGTCGGCTACCGCTGGTTCGCAGCCAAGGGACTGACGCCGCGCTACGCGTTCGGCCACGGTCTGTCGTACACGACATTCGCGACAACGGGCCTGCAGCTGCGCGGTGACGGTACACGCATCCTCGCGCGCTTCAGCGTGCGTAACACAGGCGAACGTGCAGGTGCCGCGGTACCGCAGCTCTACGTGCATCTGCCGAAGGGCCACGCCACGCCGCTGCGTCTGGCCGGCTGGGACCGCATCGAACTGCAGCCCGGCGAAACGCGCGAGGTCGAAGTCGAACTGGCACCGCGACTGTTCGCGGATTACCACCCGGACGACCGCAGCTGGCGGATCGCCGCCGGCGACTACACCGTCGTACTCGGACAGTCGGCCACCGATGCAGGCGAGCGCGCCGCGCTGACGCTGCCGGCGCGTCGTCTGGACTGACGACGGGTGGAGCGCGCTGGCTTACCAGCGCGCTTCGAGGCTCCGGAACGGCTTCGACAGGCGCACGCCGCGCGCGTCGAAGTCGTCCACCGCGCGGCCATCGACACGCACCGACGCGGGCCGCGTGCGGTTCGGCCAGATCACCTGCACCGGTAGCGTGTCCGTTAGGCCATCGCCGAGGGTGATGTCGAGCCGCTCAGCGGACTGCTTCGCCGCCATCGTCAGCGGCCCGAACGCGGTCGGCAGCGCGCGTACCGACAGGCCGTCGCCATCGAGCCAGGTCGTGGGCGCACCCGGCAACAGCTGCAGGCCGTCGTCGCCTTCGTGCAGCAGCATGCCGACGAGCGTCCGCGCGTATTCGGCGCCGATCCACGTATGCGGCATGTCGCCGATGTAGCCGGGATAGCGCGGACGCGAGTGCACGACCTCGGGCCACATCTGCCACGCGCGCGGACGGCGGTCGGCGAGCAGGCCCTGCAGCACGGTCTGCGCATCGGCCGGGCGGTCGAGATGCACGAAGGTCAGCACGTTGCGCACCTCGTACGGCGTGTAGGCCCACAGCGCATCGGGACCGCTGCGCTCGCCGAACTGCTTGGCGAGATAGCGATCGAAGGTGGTGCGCAGTTCGCGCGCGGGCAGCACGTGGCGCGCGCCGGTGGGATCGAGCGCGATCGATACGCTGGTCGGATCGCTGTCGCCGAGATCCGCCGACGACGGAATGAAGTCGATGCCTTTCCACGCGATGGTCGCGCGCAGCGAGGCGGCGACCGAGTCCGACAGCAGACGCCCCTGTTCGCGCGCCCAGCCTGCGGTCTCCGCATCGCCGAGCGCCTCGGCCAGCCAGGCGCCGTCATGCCAGCCCTTGATGCCGTAGAAGTCGTCCCAGTAGCTGTGCGTCGGCGTGGAATAGCCTTCGTGGCTGATCGAGGGCGCGAGGATGCCGTGGAAACGTTCCGGCGCCGGATGCGTGCCCATGTAGCCAGCGACGAGCGTGCGTTCCCGCAGTTCCTGCAGGAAGCGCATCGCGGCGGTCACCGCCGGCAGGTATTCGCGCACCGTCTCGGGGCCGCCGTCGAGTCGCGCGACATCAGCGACGAGCTGGATGTACTGGCCCTGGCTGTCGTATTCGACGTCCGACCCGAAACCGCGATTGATGCTGCCGTCTTCGTTGAGGATCGGCGAGATCATGCCGTTCGGATTGAGCGCATGATCGGTGTACCAGCGCAGGTAGTCGCGCGCGATCTGCGGCTGGCCCATGCGCAACAGCACCGCGGCGGTCGCCGCGCCATCGCGCAGGAACGAGCGGTTGTAATTGCGCGGGCCGGGCTGCATCGCCGGGCCGGTCTGGTTGATCAGCATGTACGCGCCCTGCGCGCGCAGCATGTCGACGAGGTCCTGGTCGGGCAGGCGGATGTCGAAGGTGTCGAAGCGGTCGGTCCAGCCGGCGGCGATGCGCGCGGCGTTCGCGTCGAAAGCCTCAGAGGGCGTCGCGGCATCGCCGGTGAGCGCCGCGAGATCGAGCGCCGGGGCTTCGGTCAGTTCGCCCTTTGCAGGATCGAGCGCGGTCGTGCCCAACGGCAGCGCGATGACGATGTCGTGCGTGGCGCCCGCTGCGATCCGCACCGGATACGTGAGCATGCCGGCGGCGAGTCCGGCGGCGTCCGACGCTTCACGCGCAGCGGGCGGCGTACCGCGTGCGGCATCGGCGGTGATCTCGGTTTCGCCGTGCGCCCCGAACGGCGCGGCGCCGGCAGCGCCGACCGGCGTCATCGAGGTCAGCAGGGTGCGACCGTCGACGCGCACGCGCGTGTGGCCGGCGACCTCGTCGATCGCGAGCTGCCGGATCGGCGACCAGCCGCCGTGCTGCCAGGGCGGATTTACCTGCAGCGGACGCACCAGCAGCGACAGCGCGCCGTCGACCGGCCGCCGTCCGCGGTTGTGCAGGCGGTAACGCATCAGCGTCACCGGCTGTCCGTTCTGTTCGAGTGCGAAGGCCTCGTTGCGGATCGTCAGGTCGCGCTGGCCCTGCCACTCCACCGACGGCATCGGCATCCAGCGTTCGCGCAGGGCGTGGCGGCGTTGCGGATCGTTGTCGGCGATGCGCGCCCGGCCGTCGCTGCCGCGCCAGACCGCCTGCAGCATCGGGCCGCCCTTGAAGGGTTCGAGGTTGCCGTAGGCGTCGAGCAGCGATTTCTGCCGGCCGGCGGGAATGCCCAGTGCCGTCCAGTAGACCTGCTGTTGGTGCAGCGACGATGGAAACAGCGCGCCATGCGTGCGCGAGGCTGCAATCTCGTAGCGCCGGGTCGGCGTCAGCAGTTGCTTGGGGCCGAGCAGGCGCAGACGGGCGATCGCGGGCGGACGGCCGTCGACCTCGCCGACGACGAGGCGCAGGGCCGTCGGCGACAGCGGCGCGTCGCCTGCGAGCCACGAGCGCGTGCCGTCGCGGCCGGGATCTTCGGCCAGCACGCGCCACTGACCATCGGCATCGCGCGCTTCGAGCGTGGCGCCGTTACGCGGGCCGCTCCACCAGACTTCGAGGCCGGCGATCTGGTCTGCACGTGGCAGTGCGAGATCGAGCTGCCGCGTGCCGGGCCTGGGACCTGCAGCGTCGACGACGCCCGGCTTTGCGTCCGCGGCGAACAGCGTGGCGCCGTCGACGCCGACTGCCAGGCCGTCGAGCTGCGGTGCCGCATCGCCCGCGATCGGCTCGAACTCGAAGATCGACGTCGCCCAGTCGGACGACTTCGACGGGCTGGCGATGCGCACGTAGCGCGCACTGCGCGCGGGAAACACGATGAGGTCGGTGTCGCCGCGCGAATCGGTGCTGGTGTAGGCGATGTCCCACTGCGCGCCGTCGAGCGAGGTCTCGAGCGTCCAGCGCACCGGGAATCCGCTGTCCCAGAGAATCGCGACGCCACCGACATCGGACGGCCGCCCCAGATCCACCTGGAACCAGTGGCCGGGCAGGAAGGAACCGCCCCAGCGCGTCCGGGGATCGCCGTCGATGGCGTGCTGCGGCGCGAGTGCGTCGACCTGCGTTGACGAGGCCGAGGCAGTCCAGTCGCTGCGCGGCGGCAGAGGGGCCGCAGCGGCGGAGGCCGATGCCCAGACGAGCAGGGCGCCGAGCAGGATCGGCGCGACACGTCGGCGATGCCGGACTTGGCCGACGCGCGCTTCAGGACATCCGGATCTGATTGCCATGCATGTGTGGTCCGCGACTGGAGAGCGGACGCTACCACTCGCTGGAAGCGGTTACATGCTGCGTTGCGGTGTGGGTTTGACGCGGTCCTATCAGCACCGGCGGCGACAGGCGGGCAAGGCCGAAATCGTTAGCCCATCGCCGGCCTGAAACGTCGTTCGACAGACCAATGGTTGGACATCCAACGCGTTGAGGCGTGATCAAGAAGACACGCGATCGATGGTCAGAGTCCGACTGTCAGAGCTGTCGTGACTGCAGCCGGAGTGACTGGATGACCAGCCATTCGGCTGTTGAGAAGCGCCTCCGGCGTGCGCCGGGATGACGCGCGATGCAGTTCCGCTCGAACCCGTCAGGTCGTTCGGGACGCTGAGGACCGCGTCTCCCTCAGCCCCGCACGTCCCGCACGATCTGCGCCGCACGGGCCGCGGTCTCGCGGACGCGGGCGTAGTCGCCGACTTCCAGCCAGCCCTTGTCGAGCATCCACGACCCGCCGATGCACAGCACGTTCGGCTGCGACAGGAACTCGGCGGCGTTGGATTCGGAGATCCCGCCGGTCGGGCAGAAACGCATGTCGTGCAGCGGACCAGCGAGGCCCTTGAGCATCGCGAGACCGCCGACGGCGCTGGCCGGGAACAGCTTGCAGTTGCGGAAGCCGCGCTCGCGCAGCGCCATGAACTCGGTCGGCGTCGCGGCGCCGGGCACCACTGGAATGTCGGCTTCGGCCAGTGCATCGGCGAGCGCCGGCGGCGTGCCGGGCGTGACCAGGAAGTCAGCGCCGGCGTCGATCGACGTGCGGATGTTGTCGGCGTTGAGGATCGTGCCGGCGCCGATGACGATGTCCGGGCGCTCGCGCTTGAGCATCGCCAGCGCGTCGATCGCGACCGGCGTGCGCAGCGTGAGTTCGAGCGTGTTCAAACCGCCTTCGAGCAGCGCATCGGCGATCGCGCGCGCTTCGTCGAGGGTGTGCACGGTGATCACCGGCAACACGCCGGCCTTGCGCAGGAAATCGGCGGCGCGCTGCTGGCGCTCGGACATGGTGGAAACGTTGGGCATCGTGTCAGGCGTCCTTGGAATCGTGTGGCGCATCGAGCGCTGCTTCGTCAGCGCCCAGGTCGTATTCGGCATCGTAGTGCCACGCGCTGCCGTCGGTGGTGGCCGGGCCGCAGGAGATCGACAACGCGCCCTGGTCGGCGGGCGAGACGTTCGCGCGGTTGAAGCCGAACAGGTTGCGGCCGTGGTCGGTGGGCGCGGGTGCGGTGTCCGGCGCAGCGGTGCGGCGCTGCCATTCGGCCGGGTCGACCAGCGCTTCGAGCGTGCCGGCCTCGCCGTCGAGACGGATGATGTCGCCTTCGCGCACGAACGCGAGCGGCCCGCCGCGTGCGGCCTCGGGGGTCATGTGGATCGCGGCGGGAATCTTGCCCGAAGCGCCCGACAGACGACCGTCGGTGACCAGCGCGACGCGCCGGCCCTGGTTCTGCAGCATGCCCAGCAGCGGTGCCAGCGAATGCAGTTCCGGCATGCCGTTGGCCTTCGGCCCCTGGTAGCGCACGACGGCGACGAAGTCGCGCGGCAGCGCGCCGGCGGCGTGCAGGCGGTTGAGTGCCTGCGGCGCATCGACGACGACGGCCGGTGCTTCGATGGTGCGGAACTCCGGCTTCACCGCCGACAGCTTGATCAGCGAGCGACCGAGATTGCCGCGCAGCAGACGCAGGCCGCCGTGGGCCTCGAACGGTGCGGACACCGGGCGCAGCACGCTGGCGTCGCCGCTGGCCGCCGGGCCCGGTTCGTAGCGGATGCGCGCGCCGTCGAGCTTGGGTTCCTGGCCGTAGCGCGCCATGCCGCCGTCGACGATCGTCGGCAGGTCGCCGTGCATCAGGCCGGCGTCGAGCAGTTCGCGGAACACGTAGGCATTGCCGCCGGCCGCGTGATAGCGGTTCACGTCGGCCTCGCCGTTCGGATACACGCGTGCAAGCAGCGGCACGGCCTGCGACAGCTGATCCATGTCGTCCCAGGTCAGCACGATGCCGGCGGCGCGCGCGACCGCGATCCAGTGGATGGTGTGGTTGGTCGAGCCGCCGGTGGCCATCAGCATCGCGACCGCGTTGACGATCGCGCGTTCGTCGATCAGCTGGCCCAGCGGACGGTAGTCGTCGCCGAGCGCGGTGATCGACAGCGCACGTTCCACTGCCTCGCGGGTGAAGGCTTCGCGCAGCGGCGTGCCCGGATTGATGAAGGCCGCGCTCGGCAGCTGCACGCCCATCGCCTCGAGCAGCGTCTGGTTGGAATTCGCGGTGCCGTAGAAGGTGCAGGTGCCGGGGCCGTGATACGAATCGGACTCGACCTGCAGCAGTTCCTCGCGCGTGGCTTCGCCGGCGGCGTAGCGCTCGCGCACTTCGGCCTTGGTCTTGTTCGGCACGCCGGGCGTCATCGGCCCGCCGGGAATGAAGATCGCCGGCAGATGACCGTAGGCCAGCGCGCCGATCAGCAGGCCGGGCACGATCTTGTCGCAGATGCCCAGATACACGCTGCTGTCGAACATGTCGTGCGACAGCGCGATCGCGGTGGCCTGGGCGATGACGTCGCGCGAGAACAGCGACAGTTCCATGCCCGCGCGGCCCTGGGTCACGCCGTCGCACATCGCCGGCACGCCGCCCGCAACCTGCGCGGTATGACCCAGCGCACGCGCGGTCTCACGGATGAACTCCGGATACGGCTCGTAGGGCTGATGCGCCGACAGCATGTCGTTGTACGCGGTGACGATGCCGAGGTTTGCGGTCGGCCCGTTGCGCAGGCGCGACTTGTCGACCGGCCCGCAGGCGGCGAAGCCGTGCGCGAGGTTGGCGCAACTCAGGTGGCCGCGCAGCGGCCCCTCGTCGCGCATGCGCGCGATGCCTTCGAGATACGCCTGCCGCGACGGCGCGCTGCGCTTGCGGATGCGTTCGGTGACGGAATGGACGACGGGATGCAGGCTCATTGGCGGCGGCGATGAGAGGAACGGGCGCCCGGGGGATGGGCGGGGGCGCGCGGATCGCACTGCGCGCAACGGTCGAACGGCGTGCGCCTGCGCGCGAGTGCGCGGGTCACGGGCACCAGTGGACGTGGAGCTTCGCGCCCGGCGTGGTGAAGGCGATACGCGCGGGGAATTCGGTGGCGTCGTCGCTCTGCAGCAGACGGTCGAGCAGGGCGCGCTTCTTCTCGCCGCGGATCAGCAGGATGCGCGTGTGCGCGGGCGCGAGGCCGGCCGGCGTCAGGCTCACCCGGCGCTGCCAGCTGCCGGCGCCGGGACTGCCGCCTGCATCGACACCGACATACGGCGACGTGGACGCCAGCGCCGAATCGAGATCGACCATGCCGGGAAACAGCGACGCGGTATGCCCGTCGTCGCCCATGCCCAGCACGACCACGCCCGCGGGCTGGCGCGCGTGCAGATTGGCGGTGGAGACGGCTTCGTCGAACGGTCGGCCGGCGCGGGTGATGGTTTCCAGCCGCGCCTTTTGCGCCTTGTTTTGGATCAGTGTCTCGCGCAGCAGGCGTGCATTGCTGTCGGGATCGTCGGGCAGCAACCAGCGCTCGTCGACCAGCGCGACATCGACATGGTCCCACGCGAGCGGCGACTTCGACAGCGCCGCATACACCGGCCCCGGCGTCTTGCCGCCGGACAGCAGCAGGCGCGCACGCGGCTTCTGCTCCAGATCGCGGGCAATGGCGGACGAAATCGCAATCGCGGCGCCCCAGGTCCACTGGGTCGCCGATTCGTAGGCGTGCAGCTGCATGCGCCCATCGTCGCCGATTCCGCCGGCGATGCCAAAGGCCGGTGCGCCGGTCGGCGTCATGCGGCGGCCCTGCGCGTGGCGATCGCGGCCGCACCGAGCAGACCGGCATGCGGATGCAGCACCGCGACGCTGGGCACGCGGCCCATGTTCGGCGAGAAGCGGCCCTTGTGTTCGAAGCGCTGGCGGAAGCCCGAATGACGGATCGAATCGAGCATCTTCGGCACCAGGCCGCCGGTCAGGAACACGCCGTCCCAGGCGCCGAGCGTGAGCACGAGATCACCCGCGATCGCGCCGAACACCGCGCAGAACACGTCGACCGCGCGTGCGCAGCGGGCATCACCGTCTTTCGCGCGCGCGGTGATGTCGGCCGGCTGCATCGGGCCCGGATCGACCCCGGCGATTTCGCTCAGTGCGCGATGGATGTTGACCAGGCCCGGACCGCAGATCAGGCGCTCGTTGGACACGCGGCCGAACTGCGCCGACAGACGCTCGAGGATCGCGGTTTCCTCCGGCGTGCCCGGCGGAAAGCTGACGTGGCCGCCTTCGGTTTCCAGCGGATAGTGCTTGCCGTCGCGGATCATCAGCCCACCCACGCCGAGCCCCGTGCCGGGACCGATCACCGCATAGGTGCAGGGACCGCCCGGATCCTTCGGCACCGACCACGGCACGCCGCCGATGGCGCTGAAATCGCCCGGCTGCAGCAGAGGAATGGCCATCGCCTGCGCGGCGAAATCGTTCGTCAGCACGACGTCTTCGATACCGAGCCGCTGCTGCGTACGCGTGCGCGAGATCACCCACGGATGATTGGTGATGCGCGCATCGTCGCCGTCGACGCGACCGGCGACCGCGAGCACCGCGCGCGGCAGTGCGCCCTTGCCGTCGTGGCCGATCTCCTGCAGGTAATGCAGCGCCGCATCGGCCAGCGACGGGAAATCGGCGACCGGAAAGATCTTGACCGTGTCGAGCTGCAGTGGCGTCGGGCTGCCGGTGTCGGCCAGCGCGAAGCGCGCATTGGTGCCGCCGATGTCGGCCAGCAGGGCGAGCGCAGCCGTCACGATTTGCGTCCGTTGTGGGTGGTCAGCGTGCGCGGCAGGAACGGCTGCGCCTCGGCCGGGCCCCAGCTGCCGGCCGGGTAATCGCGCACCGGCGTGCCGGCTTCGCGCCACGCGGCGCTGACGCTGTCGATCCAGCGCCACGCGGCCTCGACTTCGTCGTCGCGCACGAACAGGGTCTGGTCGCCCTTGAGCGCATCGATCATCAGGCGCTCGTAGGCGATGCGGCGCTTGGGCGGCAGCATCGCCAGATCCAGCGACATCGGCTGCAGCTCGTTTGCCGCCCATTCGGACGCGGCGAGGCTGCCCATCAGGCCGAGTTCGATCGTCTCTTCCGGTTGCAGGCGTACGCGCAGCTGGTTGGCCCGCGCGCGCTTGCGCTCGCCCGGCCCGAACAGCCAGTGGGTGACCGGCTTGAACGTCACGACGACCTCGGTCGTGCGCGAGGGCATGCGCTTGCCGGTGACCAGGCGGAACGGCACGCCGGCCCAGCGCCAGTTGTCGATCCACGCGCGCAGGCCGACGAAGGTCTCCACATCCTCGTGTCCACCGTGCTTGAAGCCCTGCACGGCCTGGCCGTCGACGACGCCCGGGCCGTAGCGCCCGCGCACACTGTCGGCGGCGGCATCGGCGGCGGTCATCGGCCGCAGGGCGCGCAGCACCTTGCGCTTCTCGTCGCGGATGCTGTCGGTGTCCATCGCCGCCGGCGGCTCCATCGCGATCAGCGCCAGCAGCTGCAGCATGTGGTTCTGGACCATGTCGCGCAGCGCGCCGTAATCGGCGTAGTAACCCTCGCGGCCGTCCACGCCGGCGGTCTCGGCGACGATGATGTCGACCGATTCGATCCAGCGCCGTTCCCACGTGGCTTCCAGCAGCGTGTTGCCCAGCCGCAGCGCGAGCAGGTTCTGGACCGGCGCCTTGCCCAGGTAATGGTCGATACGGAAGATCCGCGACTCGTCGAGCGCGGACTTCAGCGTCGCGTCGATTTCCTGCGCGCTGGCGAGGTCATGGCCGATCGGCTTCTCGAGCACCAGCCGCGACGGCGCTTCCAGCAGTCCGGCGGCCTTGAGCCCGCGGCACGCGGAGGCGAACAGGTTCGGCGGCGTCGACAGATAGCTGACCGCCGGACGGTCGGCGAAGCGCGACAGGGACGCTGCCATCGCCTCGGCATCGCCCAGGTCCACCGGCACGTACTGGATGCGGCGCAGCAGTTCGTCGACCAGCGAGGTGTCGTAGTCGTCACCGAGGCGCTCGCGCAGCCAGTCGCGGAAGCTCGCGTCGTCGTGCTCACTGCGCGCGATCGCGATCACGCGGAATTCGTCCGGCAGCAGCCGGTCGCGCAGCAGATGCAGCAGGGACGGGAACAGATAGCGTTGCGCCAGGTCGCCGGTGGCGCCGAACAACAGCAGGGAATCGTGCATGGGCGCCGGGACCGTCTCGGGTTCAGGATGGGTAATCACGGAGTGTGTCGCCGGAGGCGTGCAGATCGCAACGTCCACGCCATCGCGGCGTGTCCAGCGCTGTCACCTGGTGCGCATGAGGCGGCGCACGCGTGGATGGAATCTGTCGTTCGATGCACCAAGCTGTGCCTCCCACACGTGCGCCGGCTGGATTGGAAACGATTACATGCCAGAATAGCGCAATTGCATCGCGGCGCGCGGTTCACGCAGGCAGCCGCACGATGCGATCCACGACGGGTTTGCGACACACGGGAGCGTGCATGGCACAGGTGCGGTTCGACGCGGTACGGAAGGTCTACCCCAACGGTTTCGTCGGTGTGGCCGGTGCGACTTTCGAGGTCGCCGATGGCGAGCTGCTGGTGCTGGTGGGCCCGTCGGGCTGCGGCAAATCCACGCTGCTGCGCATGGTCGCGGGACTGGAGGCGATCAGCGACGGCACGCTGACCATCGGTGAGCGCGTGGTCAACGACGTGGCGCCGAAGGATCGCGACATCGCGATGGTCTTCCAGAGCTACGCGCTGTATCCGCACATGAGCGTGGCCGAGAACCTCGCGTTCGGCCTCAAGCTGCGCGGCCAGTCGAAGACCGAGATCGCCGCGCGCGTGGACGAAGCCGCGCAGGTGCTCGAACTCGACAAGGTGCTCGACCGCAAACCCGGCCAGCTTTCGGGCGGCCAGCGCCAGCGCGTCGCCTTGGGCCGTGCGCTGGTGCGCCAGCCGCAGGTGTTCCTGCTCGACGAGCCGCTGTCCAACCTCGACGCCAAGCTGCGCAGCGGCATGCGCGTCGAGATCGCAAGGCTGCATCGCAAGCTCGGCACGACGATGATCTACGTCACCCACGACCAGATTGAAGCGATGACGCTGGGCCAGCGCATCGTGGTGCTGAAGGACGGACACATCCAGCAGATCGACACGCCGATGGCGCTTTACGAACGGCCTGCGAACCTGTTCGTCGCGACCTTCCTCGGCAGCCCGGCCATGAACGTGCTGCGCGGCGCGCTGGCACAGGGCACGAATGGCTGGACCTTCGATGCGGGTGAGGGCATCACGCTCGCACTGGGCGATGCCGGCTTCCCGGCCGACTGGAACGGCCGCAGCGTCGATCTGGGCATCCGACCCGAACACCTCCTGCCCGCGGCCGATTCGGATGCATCGCTGTCGCCGGTGGTCGAAGTGGTGGAGCCGGTCGGCAGCGAAGTCTTCGTCAACCTGCGCCTGGGCAGCCACGCCCTGATCGCGCGCCTGCCGCCCGATCGCGTGCCGGTGCCAGGCGAAACCTTGTCGCTGACGATTCCCCCCGGTCGCGTGCACGCGTTCGATGTCGAGACCGGCGAGCGGTTGGTACAGCGGGCGGGTTGAGCCATGCGACGCAGGAACCACACCCCTCCCTCTGGGAGAGGTCGACGCGCGAAGCGCGTCGGGTGAGGGGTGGCGTTGCAGGTGGACGGGCTTGAAGCCCCCGCATCCCCCCTTTGGGCACCCTCA
>JASCOC010000041.1 GCA_029959605.1 Lysobacteraceae bacterium PS02340
AAGACACAGGAAGAACAATACGCGGCGCCCCACCCGCCCGCTCGTGACCCGGCGTGACGCTCCGGTGCCGGAGCGTCACGCGATACGGATCAGGCGACGGCCTTGTCCAGATCCGCGACGCGGTAACCCGCACCGGTGATGGTGTGCAGCAACTGCACGTCCTGGTCGCGATCGACCGCCTTGCGCAGGTTGTAGAGATGGCTGCGCAGCGTGTCGGAATCGGGCAGCGTCAGGCCCCAGATTTCCTGTTCGATCTCGCGGCGGCTGACCACGCGCGGCGCTTCGCGCATCAGGATGGTCAGGATCTTCAGCGCGATCGGCGCGAGGTTGAGCTCGCGGCCTCCGCGCTGCACGCGCAGTGAAGCCGGGTCGAGCACGAGATCGGCGATCTGCAGCACGCTGGCACCGATCTCGCGACGGTCACGGCGAATCAATGCGCGCACGCGCGCCTCGAGTTCCTTGATGTCGAACGGCTTGGTCAGATAGTCGTCCGCGCCGGCTTCCAGGCCTTCGATCTTCTCTTCCAGCGAATCGCGCGCGGTGAGCATCAGGATCGGCGTGGTGCTGCGGTGTTCGGTGCGCAGGCGGCGGCAGACTTCCAGTCCGCCCAGTCGCGGCAGCATGAGATCGAGCACGATGACGTCGAACTGGATCTCGGTTGCGAGGTTCACCGCATCGAGTCCGTCGGCCGCGTAATCGACCTCGAAGCCGCGGCTTTCGAGGAACTCGCCCACCGGTTCGGAAATGTTGCGGTTGTCCTCGACGAGCAGGATGAGACCGCCGGGACTGTGGTGCGCCATGGAACGACTCCGACTACAGGATTAAGGTTCGCGAAGCTCGCATCACGGCGGTGGAAATCCGGTGAAAACCCATGTGCGTTTCCGCACATATGGCGACCCGTTCGGGGACGTTGGGCGGGGGTTCGCGGCATCGCCTCGGCCGTCACGCGGCGGTTGCAAGATCGGCAGTTCCGTCTTTCGAGACCTTTCGACATGGAAACCCAGCAGTTGCACCGTGGCCGCCTGATCGATCATCTGCAGCTCGTCGTGGCCGATCTCGCCGCCAGTCGCCGCTTCTACCAGGCGGTCCTAGACGTGCTCGACGTGCCGATCGGCGGCGAAGGTCCGGGCTTCTTCTGGGCCGACGAGCTGTTCGTCTCCACCCCTGACAGCGAGGCCGCCGCAGGCGTGCCGACCGGGCGCCATCATCTGGCGTTCCAGGCGCGCGACCGGGCGATGGTCGACGCCTTCCACGCCGCGGCGCTGGGTGCCGGCGGGCGTAACCATGGCGCGCCGGGCGAGCGCCCGTATCACCCGGGCTACTACGCCGCGTTCGTGCTCGATCCGGACGGCAACAACCTCGAGGCGGTCTTCCATGGCGAGGCCAGGCGCAACACGGCGTCGGTGGAGACCACGTTCGCGGCATGACCGGCGCAGGCGCGGTGGCGGTCAGTCGACCAGGGCCGGCCGCGGCGCTTCGAGTTCGGTCCGGTCGCGGCCCGCGTGCTTGGCCGCGTACATCGCGGTATCGGCGCGCTGCAGCAGCGCATCGCCGCCGGCATCGTCGGCGCGCAGCGCGCTGATGCCGGCACTGAGCGTGACCTGCATGCCGGGCGTGTCGAGCACGACGCCGGTGCTCGACAGCATCGCGCGCAGGGTATCGACCCGCATGCGGGCGTGATCGGGATCGGCGCCGGGCAGGATCACCAGGAACTCCTCGCCGCCCATGCGCGCGACGTGGTCCGCGCTGCGGAACGCGCCACGCAGCGCGTGCGCGACGTGGCGCAGTACGCGATCGCCGCATTCGTGGCCGTAGAGATCGTTGATGCGCTTGAAATGATCCAGGTCGATGAAGGCGACCGTCATTGGTGCACCGCTGGCGCGTGCGCCCGCGATGCTGCGCTCGAGCTGCGCCAGTGCCGCGCGCCGGTTGGGCAGGCCGGTCAGCGGATCGGTCTGTGCCAGCCGCGTCATCTCGTCGCGCTGCTGGCGCAGCACGCCCAGGCGCAGGGTCAGCACCATGCTGCAGGTCAGCGCGAGCCAGCCGCCCGACAGCATGAAAGCTTCGACCTTCCACAGCGCCAGCGTCATCGGCGCGAAGGCCTCCAGTGCGGCGACGGCCAGAAACGGCAGCACACCGGCCAGCAGCGAGGCGCCACCGCCGCGTCGCCGTGCCAGCGCCGTGATCGCGACGCCGGCGAAGACCAGCGCCAACAGATAGAAGCCGACTTCCGTCGCCACCGACATCGCCGCCAGTACGACCGGCGGCAGCAGCGGCGCGCACAGTCCGGCGATGACCAGCGCCCATGCGGCCCAGCGCACGCCGCGCTCGACCTGGGGCAGGCGACGTCGCAACCAGGATTGCCGCACCAGTGCGAGCGTGGTCACGCCGACCAGCGCGACCGCGAGCCCCACCATCGCCTCCACCGCGAAGCCGGCGATCGGCAGCCACGGACGCGGCCACGCCCACATGCCCGACAGCAGCGCCACCCAGATCGCGAAGACGCTCACCGTGGTGGCGTAGGTCAGGAACGCGCGCTCGCGCGTGGCGACGAAACTCAGCAGCGCCGACATCACCAGCGTCAACACCACCGCCAGCGACGCGACGCGGATCGCGAAGCGGCCGATGTCCGCGCGCTGCACCGGCGCCGGTTCGCCCAGCTGCACGATCGGCCGCCACAGCGGCAGGGGATTGGCGTCGTATTCGATCTCGATCGGTGCGGTGTCGCCGGCATCGGGCACCAGGACCGTGCCGACGCCGGCGCGGAAGCGCGAATCGAGCGTGCGGGCATCGGCCAGCGTGCCGCAGCGGTCGCGCTGGCCGTGGCGGATGTCGACTTCGCCCGACAGCGCATTGAGCACCACCACCGCCTGCGGATGACCGGACCAGCCACCCTCGGGCGCCGGCAACTGCAGCACCTGCCGGCCCGGGCGATGCACGTGCACGCATTCGTGCTGGGCGTCGGAGACGAGCGCGGGCGCGCCGGTGACCACGGGCGCAGCCGCGCCGGGCTGCCCGCAGGCCGCCAGCATGCACACCAGTAATCCCCCCGCGATGGACATGGCCATCGCCCGCCAACCCCGCCTTCGCATCATCGTTCGCGCCGGAGACACCCTGTTTCCCGGAATGGGAGCTTCGGAAAGTGTAACGGCCGCGTTTCCGATTGCTTGACCCGCGCATCACGGCCGCCGCCATGATCGTCACCGCATGCGGGTCTAAGCTGTGCGGCCTCCGTCGATCCGGTCGTCGCCCATGGGTGTCCGCGCCATCCTCCACCTGCTGCTGCATGCCGCCGTGCCCGCGCTGCTGGCCTGGCTGTTCTGGCGCGAACGGTTCGGCCGGGCCTGGGCGCTGCTGATGCTCGGCTGGGTCATCGACATCGACCATCTGCTGGCCGATCCGATCTATGCGCCGGGACGTTGCAGCATCGGCTTCCATCCGCTGCACACCGCGCCGGCGATTGCGGTCTACGCCGGCCTGACGGTGCCCAGACGCACGCGCCTGTTCGGCATCGGCCTGCTGGTGCACATCGCGCTCGATGCGATCGACTGCGTGTGGATGCGTCATGTCGGCTGACGGCGCGCGCGTTTTACTGGTCGGTGCCACCGGCCTCGTCGGCGGCCATGTGCTGGACAGGCTGCTGGCGGATCCACGTGTCACGCGCGTGATCGCGCCGGTGCGGCGTCCGTTGCCACGTCGCGATGCACGGCTGCAGGCGCCGGTCGTCGATTTCGATGCATTGCCCGACGATGCCGCGCTGTGGTCGGTCGATGCGGTGATCTGCACGCTCGGCACGACGATGCGCGTGGCCGGCTCGCGCGAAGCGTTCCGCCGCGTCGACCACGACTACCCGCTGGCGACCGCCGCGCTCGCGCGTCGTCATGGGGCGCAGGCCTTCGCGCTGACCTCGGCGATGGGCGCCGATGCGCAGTCGCGGTTCTTCTACAACCGGGTCAAGGGTGAACTCGAAGCGGCGCTGCAGGCGCAGGGCTGGCCGTCGCTGACGTTCGTGCGTCCGGGTCTGATCGGCGGCGATCGCAACGAGGCGCGGCCTGCCGAACGCGCCGCCGCGGTTTTGCTCGGTGCGCTGGGGCCGGTGTTGCCGAAGCGCTGGCGCATCAGTCCCGCGGCGCGCATCGCCGACGCCCTCGTCGAGCACGCACTGGCTGCCGTGCCCGGCTGCCGGGTCGTCGACGCGGCGGCATTGGCCTGAGCGCAGCCAGCACCGATTCAAGCGCGCAGTGCTAGCGTCGAACTCCGGGCCGACGCTGCCCGCCCACGAAACCGGAACAGGCCTCGCCATGCGGATCACCCCAGTGTTGTGGATCTCCCTGCTTGTCGCGCCCTGCATGGCGTACGCGGCGGAGGACGATCGCGTCGACCTGAGCCTGCCGTCGCAGCCGATGTTCACCGGCGAAGCGGCCTTCGGCGGCGGCGAGTACACCGGCCCGCGCACCGACTCGCCCGCGTATCGCGGCCGCTACGGCGACGAACGGGTGCGTCGCGGCGGTTGCCCGACCGGGCCTGACGGCAGCGAACGCACCGTCACCGGCAGCGTCACCACCGGCATCGGTTATTCCTCGCGTGGCGGCAACAGCAATTTCAACGCCGCCGACATCAGCCTGTGCAAGGAAACCGTCAGCGACGCCGGCAACATCAACACGATGCAGCTCAACCTGCGCGTCGCCCAGTTCGACGGCCCCGGCTACTACGGCCGCGGCTTCGGCCCCTACGGTGGCTATGGCGGTTATGGCGGCTACGGCGCCGGCGGCTACTTCGACGGCTTCGGCGCGGGCTTCAATGACATCCACGGCCCGTATCCATCCGGCCGCATCCGCGGCGAATCGTGGACCGAAGGCCGTCAGCCCTGGCGCTGAGCGTGCCGGCGCGACAGTGCTGGATGTTTGAACGTCAGAGGTAACGCAGCCACGCGATGTCGCGTCGGCGCGCCTTGAGCCGCGCGAACGCGGCCGTTGGCGGCTGCAGCACCACCGCCAGCGCGATCGAGATCGCCACCAGCGTCGCCACGCTGTCGAAGCCGAACACCGCGCCCTGGTTGGTGCCCCACAGCGCCACTGCGACCAGGTACAGCAGCTTCAGCACGTACAGGTGCAGCAGATAGAAGAACATCGGCGCGGCGCCCAGTGCGGACAGCGGTTGGAGGCGGCGCGCGAGTGCGGGCGATTCGTAGAGCCGCAGCAGCAACAGGCCGACGCCGAGGGTGAGCAGCACGAACTGCAGCGACGGCGGGTACTTGGTCACATTGAAGAACGCCATCAGCGTGCGCGTGGTGTCGGCCTGCAGTGCCCAGGCCGCGTCGCCGTAGACGTTCGCCATGCGCAGCATCAGGAAGCCGCCGAGGGCGCCGAGCCCGCTCCACAGCAACAGACCATGCCGGCGCGCGGCCGACGCCTCGCGTGCGAACCACGGGCCGGCCGCCCAGCCCAGCGCGATGACACCGATCCACGGCAGCAGCGGATACGAGGTGCGCGCACGCATTGCGTCGCCGATCTGCAGCCAGTCGCGCTGGTGCAGCACCGCCCACAGCGTGTGCAACGGATGGTCGGCCTCCAGCCGCAGGCCATCGAGCAGGTTGTGGCCGGCGATGATCGCGATCGCCAGCGCAATCAGAGCTGCACGCGGCAGCCACAGCAGCGCGGAGAGCGCCAGCATGCTCAGCCCGATCGCCCAGATCACCTGCAGATACAGCGTCTGCGGCGGCAGTTCGAAGGTCCACGCGAAGTTGACCAGGGTCAGTTCGAGCACGACCAGAAACAGGCCGCGCTTGAACAGGAAGGCCGAGGCCGCGCGCCGGCCGTCGGGCTGGCGGCTCGCGTAGAGCCAGGCCGACAGACCGGTCAGGAACACGAACACCGGTGCGCACAGATGTGCCAGCAGGCGGCAGAAGAACAGGGCAGGCGAGGCCGTGGCCACGTCGACCGGGTCGCCCATCTGCACGTGCAGGAAGAAGGTCTCGCGCACATGGTCGAGCAGCATCAGCACCATCACGGTGCCGCGGAGCAGATCGATCGAGGACAGGCGTGCCGTCGGCGCGGCGGACAGGGCGTTGGTGGACACAGCGGAACCGGAAACCGTCAATCGTTAGATTATTACATAACAAGTCTGGAGGCCTCCCGGCCCTGAACGCAACGCGGCAGCGCGAACGCCCCCATGCCGCGCTGCTCACATTTGCCTGCCTAGGCTGGCCACAGCCGGATGACGGCGCAGACCAACAAAGTGGAGGCGAAGATGACGATGAAGATTCCGCAGGGCGCCCTGATCGTAGTGGCGGATGGCGGTTCGGCCCGCGTGTTCAGCAACACCGGTGACGAACGCAACCTGGCCCTGAAGCAGGAAGCGCTGCTGGAAGGCATGAATCTGGACGACGAAGGTCCGTCCGGGTCGATGCCGTCGGAATCCAGCGCCTCGCAGCTCGACGAGGCCACGTTCGCCAAGCAGCTGGCCAAGGGCCTCAACGACGGCGCGCTGAAGAACAAGTACGCGCATCTGGTGCTGATCGCCGATGCCAAGACGCTGGGCCGCGTGCGTCCGCTGCTGCACAAGGAAACCCAGCAGCGTCTGGTCGGCGATCTCGCCAAGGATCTGACCAACGCGCCGCTCGAAGACATCCAGCGTTCACTGTCCTGATGACGGCCACCAGCGGCTACCGCGAAGCGGCACCGACGCGCGATGACGTCGACGCGATGCGTGGGCCGCTGGTGATCGAATTCGGGACCGACTGGTGCGGCCACTGCCAGGCCGCGCAACCGGCGATCGCCTCCGCGCTCGCCGGTCGTGAGTCCATCGCACATCTGAAGGTCGAGGACGGCAAGGGCCGTCCCCTCGGCCGCAGCTTCTCGGTGAAGTTGTGGCCCACCCTGATCGTGATGCGTGATGGCGTGGAACTCGCCCGCGTCGTGCGTCCGACCGATGCGGCGGCCGTCACCGAGGCGCTGCGCGCGCTGGACTAGCGCGTCCGCGTGCGTCGGGCTTTCGGTGGTCCGCGATGTTTCGAGACATGGGGATTGCCCGGTACGCAGAAGCGCCAGGGCGCGTCGATCGCACGGCGGATGCCGACGCGGGTCGTGATCGAGGGTGACGCTGGCGGCGGGGTGCCGTCGTCGCCGATCCAGATGCGCGACGTGCGCCGGGTGATGTCGAGCCCGCCATCCTCGCGTGTCACGCCCATTGCCTGCGCCAGGCGTCCCGGGCCTGACGCGAGCAATGTCGGCGTCGTCGTACGCCGCGCCTCGGCCATGGTGTCCAGGCCTGCAAGCGGTTCGGCCGCGCGGATCAGCACGCCATGCCCGGACCGCTGTCCGCAGACGGCATTGATCGCCCAGTGCATGCCGTAGACGAAATAGACGTACAGATGCCCGGCCGCGCCGAACATCACCGCGTTGCGTGGTGTCGGCCCGCGGAACGAGTGCGCCGCCGGATCGTCGCCGCCGCGATAGGCCTCCACTTCGACGATGCGCGCGCGGCGTCCATCGGCAGTGACGAGCACCTTGTTGAGCAGCTCGGGTGCGACGACATCCGCGTCGCGGGCATAGAAACGACGGGGCAGGGGACGCATGGATGCAGCGTGCAGGCAACCGCGTCGCTCGCGCGCGAACGACCACTCAGCCTGTCGCGTGCGCGCCGTCCCTGCGCGGGATGAAGGTGATCTCGCCCGACGTCTCGAGCACCGCCAGTTCGATCTCGCCCAGTGTCGCGTAGCCGGCGGCGCGGCGCGCGATCGCGAAATCCTGCTCGCTGATCGCCTGGCGCGCGAGCTGCGCGCGGAACACTTCGCCGCGACGCGCCAGGATCACCGGCGAGCCTTCGATGAACCGGTCGAAGCGGCGGTTGTGCGCCGACAACCGGCCGACCAGCGAGTTCAATCCCAACAGCGTCGCGGCGAGAATCAGACCGCCGAGCAGGGAGGTGTCCTCGCCGATCAGCGAGTTCTGCACCGCATTGCCCAGCAGCACGACGACCAGCAGATCGAACGGGGTGAGCTGGCCGACCGTGCGCTTGCCGGTCAGGCGCATCAACACCAGGACGACCACGTACACCAGCACCGCGCGCAGCACGAACTCCCACCACGGCATGCTCAGCGAAAACAGACTCTCGAATGCAGCGTGCATGGGCGTCTCCGCCGGCGGTGCGCCGGTGTCCGGGCTTATCGCGCAGCGCATGTGCTGCCTTGGTGAATGCGGGCCAAGGCCGGCCCGGCGCAACCGGTCCAGGATGTGCATCGCGTTCGCTGCGCAGCCTGCGGGCCGCGCACACGAGGCCATCATGCCGCGCGTGTGAGGATGCTCCGGTGCCCGGCGGCCTCCTCACCGTCGATGGACACCCTGCAATGCCTCCGATCAGTTTCACCCTGCGGCACAACGCCGCCACGTTCGACTGGGAACTCGCCGCGGCCGGCGACGCCACACCCTCGCACCACGCCACGCATGCCTCGGCGTTCGACACTCTCGCCGCCAATCCGCTGACGCTTGCGCGTGGCGCGACGCTGCGCATCTTCGGCGCAGATGGCGGCTACGAGCACGAACGCATGTACGCCCCCGCTTCGTCGATGGCCGCGCAGGCGGGCGGCGACGACACGGTATCCACCGTCGCGCTCTGACGCGTACGACCGCCGGCATTCACTTGGGTCATCAGCTGCCGCGCGGTTCCGCGGGTGGCACGCTCACTAGGCGCGCTTACGACGTTCGACAGCGACACGCGGTCTCGCGTGCGCTGTTCCATGCGCGCTCAGTACTGCTGCGGCGGATCCTGCGGCTGGTTGGGTGCGGGCGGGTCCTGCATCGGCTGCGGGTCCCGCTCCGGGTCGCCGGGCGTCGGCAGCGGTGGATCGACCGGCTGGTCCGGCATCGGATCGTGCATCGGGTGCGGAATGCTGCCGGGCACGTCATCCGGCGGCGTCGGCGGTCGCGAAGGGTTCGGCATCTGCATGGCGTCGTCTCGGTGCGGGTGATGCGTCCACCGTGGCCGCGGACGCGCCATGCACGTGTGAAATCAGCGCCTGCTTCACGCGTCGCGTCGCAGGCTGGTCGCATGTCGCATCACGTACGCCACATCGTGCATCCAGAGACCGTCGATGCGTAGGTTCGTGCAGGCCGTCGCCTCCGATGCCGTGCCGGCCGCGCTTGCGCCCGACATCAGGTCCGCGCTGTCGGACGCGCCGCCGCGCTACAACATCGCGTCCAACGGCGAGGCGCTCGTGCTGGTGCTGCACGACGGCGAGGTGGTGGTGGACACGCTGCGCTGGGGGCTGGTGCCGCGCTGGTCGAAGCTGCCGGAAACCGCGTACAGCACGATCACCGCGCGCCTGAATCGCGCACCGACCAGTCGCATCTACGCGCGGCCGTGGGCATCGCGGCGATGCGTCGTGCCGATGAACGGCTATTACAAATGGGACCGCAGCGGCGCGCGGCCCGTGCCGCACTTCATCCAGTCGCGCAGCGGCGAGCTGCTGTTCGCGGCCGGCGTCTGGGATCTGTGGGAACGCGAGCCGCCGCCGCTGGCCTCGTTCGCCTTGCTGACGATGCCGAACACCGCGATTCCGCCGCCTCTGTCGCCCGACGGGCCGCTGTTCCTGCCGGCCTCGAACATTCTCGACTGGCTGTCCGATCCGGCGCCTGATCCCGCGCGGATCGCCGGGACACCGCAGCCGGCGCTCGAGGCCTATCCGGTCTCGAAGCGCATCCGCAGCCGCGATGTCGACGACTACACCCTGCTCGAACCCGCACCGCCGGACGATGCCGATCCGGTGGACGACGATGCCGATCCCGACGCGGACATCGACGACGACTGACGGAAAACTCACATCGCAGCGCTATCGTCCGCGCTTCCCCCAGTCCGTTCCGGAGTCCGTCATGCCGATCCTGCGCACCGCCTGTCTCGCGCTGTCCCTCGCCGCCGTCGGCGCCCCTGCCTTCGCCCAGGCACCGCCCACCGATGCGCAGGCCGCCTACATGGGCGCGCATGTCTTCGATCGTCAGATCGAGGTGTTCCGCGAGTTCTGTGCGAAGGATCCGGCCGGTGCGCAGGCGCTCGACACCGGCGTGACCCAGTTCCGCCTCAACAATCCCGACTACGTCGCCGCGAAGGGCAGCAAGCCCGACTCGCCCGAATTCGCCGCGACGGTGCAGGCCGTCGATGCGCAGTTCGACCAGGTGGCCGGCACGATGCGCACGCAGCTGGCGTCGCGCCCGGTCGGTCCGCAGTGCACGACGCTCGGCGACCAGCTGCGGCAGGCGCGCTTCGCGGCGCTGCTGGAACAGGCCAAGCGCGGTGCACCGCCGGCGCCTGCAACGCCCTGACGCACTGCGCTAGAACGGCGCGCCGTCGACGGGATCGCGCGGCGGCGCCGGCAGCGCATGGATGCGTGCGCGCGTCGCCGCATCCGGCGCGTCGCGCTGCAGATCCCAAGCCTGTCCCTCGGGATAGGCGCCGACCACGCGGAACGCAGCGTCGGCGTCGACACAGCGATGACCGGTGCCGACCGGCAACAGCAGTGCGTCGCCTGCTTCGAGCGTGACGACATCGCCGCCGGGTCCACCGATCTCCAGTCGCGCGCGACCGGCGTAGACGCCCAGCACTTCGTGCGCGGTCGAGTGGTAGTGGTGATCGTCGTAGACGCCGCCGCGCCAGTCCGGCGGCCAGCCGTGCGCGGCGAACATACGCTCGAACGCCGATGCATCCGGCACATGACCGTCGGCCGAGCGCAGGCCGCGATACACGCGCACCGCGATCGATGGATGGTTCGGCACCCAGTCGTTGGGGCCCAGGACCAGATGTTCGATGCGCATTGCAGGCTCCGACAGGTCTTGCCTGCAGCTTGCCTGCGGACGCGTCACAGCGCCGGGAAGTCAGCCCTGCAGGGCGACGTGCAGCGGCGCGTCGCTGTCCCAGCGTGCGCGGCCGTCGAGTTCGGGCAGTTCGACCAGTACCGCGGCGCCGACGACGCGCGCACCCTGCTGGCGTGCGAGCGACAGTGCCGCGCGCAGCGTGCCGCCGGTCGCGAGCACATCGTCGACCAGCACTACGCGTGCGCCCGGCGGCAGTGCATCGGCGTGCATTTCCAGCCGGTCGCTGCCGTATTCGAGTGCGTAGTCGTGCTTCAGCGTACGCGCGGGCAGCTTGCCCGGCTTGCGCACCGGCACGAAGCCCGCGCTCAGCGCATGGGCGAGCGCGGCGGCAAAGATGAAGCCGCGCGACTCGATGCCGATGAAGGCATCGGGCACCGCGTCGCGCCACGGCGCGGCCATCGCGTCGATCGCGTCGGCGAATCCGTGTGCATCGGCGAGGACCGGCGTGATGTCCTTGAACACGATGCCGGGTTTGGGAAAGTCCGGGATTTCCCGGATCAGCGACGACCAGTGCGGCATCGGGGGAGGGCTCGTTCGGCGGGCGACGATCATGGCCGCACACGCGTTCCGACACAATGTGCACGCCATGCGGCGTATACAGCCGCGACCCGCTTCCGGTGCCGTCATGCCCCAGTTCCCGCCCATGTCGCACCGGTGGTCGGCCCTCGTGGTCGCGGCCGCACTCGCGGCCGCCGCGCCGGTCGAAGCGCGCACCGTCTGGCGCTGCGTCAAGGGCGGCACCGTGAGCCTGGCGACCGCGCCCGAGCCGGGCTCGAAATGCGAAGCACGCGAGATCGCCGACGACGCGGTGCAGACGCCGAATCTCTGGGGTGCGATGGGCGTCTTCAGCGGCGTGCTGTACGAG
>JASCOC010000042.1 GCA_029959605.1 Lysobacteraceae bacterium PS02340
AGCGAGCCGAGCATCGCAGGGCGGCGGGGTCGAAGAGCAGCCCATGTCTGAGCGCAGCGAGTTTGGGCTGCGTGCCCCGTCGACCGAGAAGCGCAGGGGACCGCCGCGGCTGTATCGCGGCGGATCGCGTCCGGCGAAGACAGTTTTGCTTACTTTTGCCAAGACAAAAGTAAGCCGCGCGACAGCGCGGAAGCCCTGTACTTGATCTTCGCCTTGCGGAGCACTTCGTCTGGCGGCGCATAAAAATCCAACGCCAAGGCTGAGAAGCGAACAGAAAGTGCAGGGCTTTCGCCCGCTGCGCGTGCGAGTCCCTTTTGGATGGACCCAAAAGGAACCAAAAGGTCCCTTCGCCGGACGCGAGCCGATGCGATACAGCCGCATCGGTGCCCTGTGCTCCTCGCCTGACGCGGCACGCAGCCCAAACTCGCTGCGCTCAGACACGGGCTGCTCTTCGGCCGCGCCAGGCTCCGGTGCTCGGCTCGCTTTACGGCTCGATTCAAGTCAAAAGCTGAAAGCCAAAGCCAAAGCCAAAGCCAAAGCCAGAGCCAGAGCTCAAGTCAGAGTAGAAGCTCGATGCTGGAGCGCTTCAGCGCCTACGTCGCACTGAACGCGTGCTTGAGCGCCTCGATCAAGCCACTGTTGTCGACCAGCCGCGTCATCACGATTTCCACGAACACCCCGATCATCAACAGAATGATCGCCGTCGCCAGCCACGCCTTGATTGGCATCGTCAGTGCGAACACGTTGAGCTGCGGGGCGTAGCGGTTGACCAGGCCGAAGGACAGGTCGATGACGAGCAGGATCACCATGGCCGGCGCCGCGATCAGCAGCATCGCGGTCATCAGATAGCCGAACTGGCCGACGAACAACGCCATCCCGCTCATTCGAAGGTCGGGAAAGAAACTCAGCACCGGCCAGACCGTGTAACTCGTCATCAACAGATCGAGGAACACGAGGAACGCGCCGCTGGCCATGAACAGCCAGGTCGAGAACTGCGACAGGAACTCGCCATGCAGCGAGGTCTGGTGGCCCTGGATCGGGTCGAAGATCTGCGCCATCGACATGCCGACCTGGGTGTCGATGATCACGCCGGCGGAACTGATCGCCCAGAAGACGATGCCGTAGCAGAAGCCGATCGAGATCCCGATGAAGGTTTCCTTGAGCACGATCAACGACCAGTGCGAGGTGCCGGCCGCTTCGATCAAAGGCGCGCCGGCGAGCGCGATCGGGATCGCGACGATCGCCAGGCTCACCATGAAGCTGTTGCGCACCATCGCCGGCACCGTCTCGGTGGTCAGCAACGGCAACATCAGGAACGCGCCCGCGATGCGCGGCAGCGTCAGCGCGAGGGCCAGCATCGGGTTCGAGCCGAAGTCCATCAGCGTCGGACGAGGCCGGGGAAATCGATGAAGATGCGGTCGGCGAACACGTACAGCGTGCCGCCCATCAGCGAAGCCGTGATGAACAGGGTGATCACCACCGCCAGGAATTTCAGCGCGTAGGGAAACGTCTGTTCCTGCAGCTGGGTCGCCGCCTGCAGGAACGCGACGACGAGGCCGATCAGCGCGGCCGCGGCGACCGGCGGGCCGGACAGCAGCAGCACCAGCCACAGCGCTTCCTTGGTGAACTCCAGCACGTCGCTCATGTGGTGACTCCATACGTGAGCACCAGGCCGTGCACGAGCTTCGCCCAGCCGTCGATCAGCACGAACAGCAGCAGCTTGAACGGCAGCGAGACCGTCGTCGGCGACAGCATCATCATGCCGAGCGCCAGCAGGATGTTGGCGACCACCAGGTCGATGATCAGAAACGGCAGGAAGATCAGGAAGCCGATCTGGAACGCGGCGGTGAGCTCGCTGACGGTGAAGGCCGGCACGATGACGATGAAGTCGTCGGGCGTCAGGCCGTCGCGGCGCTCGGGCGGCAGCATGCGCTGCACGCTGCGCAGGAAGAACGCGCGTTCGGAATCGCTGGAGTGCTGGATCAGGAACGTGCGCAGCGGCTCCTTGCCCGCATCGATCATCGTCAGCATGCGGTTGGTGTCGAAGCTGCCGCCCGCCGCCGCAGGCGCACCGCCGCCCGTAGTGGCCGTGCCGCCGGTGACTTCTTCGGCCAGACCCCTGGGCTGTTCGGCAGCGTCTTCTTCGCGTGGATCATTGCTCGAACCGCCACGCACCGCGGCGAACATCGGATCGACACCTTCGGGCGTACCTTGCGCCTGGGCTTCGGCGGCGAGCGCGTCGGCCGCGGCCGGGCTCGTCGGCGCAGGCGTCTGCGCTTCGGCAGGCGCCGGTGTCGCCGCAGGACGCACATCGATCGGACGGCCCTCGCGGACCGCCTGCTGCTGCGCACGTGCGTCGATCTGGCGTTGCACCGACGCCGGTGGCGGGCGCCCTTCCAGGCGCGCCTGCACCGCTTCGTTGACGTCCAGGATCACCGGATACATCACATAGATCGACAGCACGATCGCCAGGCCGTTGATGACCACGTTCGGCGGCACCTGCTGCAGGCCGAGTGCGTTGCGCAGCAGGCTCAGCACCACGACGATCTTGGTGAACGAGGTGACCATGACCGCCACGAACGGGGCCAGCGCGAGGCTGACCACCGTCACCAGGACGAGGGCGGGCGAGAACGTGCTGAAATCCATGCATCAGCTCCAGGACAGCAGGCGGACGCCCAGCGTATCGCCAACCGCGACCAGTTCGCCCTGTCCGGCGACGCGGCCGTTGGCGCGGATGGTGACATTGGCGCCTTCGAGGTGCGCAGGCAGCGCGAACACGTAGCCCGGCTGCAGGCCGGCGATGTCCGACAGGCGCAGTTCGACCTTGCCCACGTCGAACTCGACCTCGACCGGCAGGCGGCCGGACGGATCCTCGACGGCGGGGGTGTCTTCGGTCTGCGGTGTTTCGGCGGCGTCGGTCTCGCTCATGCGGGGCGTCTCCTGGTGGCGGGGGCGTTGGGTGGGCGGACCGTCGATGCGCCATCCGTCCGGTCCGGATCGGACCGGCCAGCGCAGACCGACGGCATTGGCGTGCAGCGGGGGCATCTTGACGTGTCCGACGACGATGACGTCACCGGGCCGCAGACTCTGGACGTCGGCGCGTGTCAGCGGCGGCGCCGGGATCGCGATCGTCGCGACCGTCGGCAGCTGGCGCCAGTGCCCCGGATCGATCGGCGGGCGCGGATCGGCGTCGGTACGGGCGAGCAGGGCCTGCAACCAGGACGCGGGGGCGCGCAGCGCGCCACTGACCGCGGCGCCGCCATCGGCGGGCGTGAAATCGAGGTCCAGCCAGATGACGTCGCTGTCGGGGGCGGTCACCGGCGCATCGGGCAGCGGCAGCAGGGAGGTGCCGAGCGCATCGCTGATCTGCACCAGCGTCGTCTCGTGCATCAGGCTCCAGGCCAGCACGCGCGCGCGGCCGCGCCGGTCCTGCCAGTGCAGGCCGTCGTCGTCGACGCGCGGCGCCGACGCGAGCTGCAGCGCAAGCCGGGTGCCGTCGGCGTCGAGTTCGAACACGCCGCCGTCGAGAGTCGCGACCGCGGGCGATCGACCGCTGCGCAGCCGCAGGATGCCGGTCGGCGTGGTCCATTGCCGGGCACGCGCATGCAGCCCGCGCAGCACGTCGGCCTGGGTCGACGAGAGCCGCGGCAGGCGCTCGCGCAGCGGCGCGTGCGAGGATCCGTGCGACAGGGAAACCGCGTTCGCGTCAGCCATGGCCCAGCGCCACCTTCATCAGTTCGGGGAGGGATCGCACTCCGAGTTTGCTCATCATGTTGGCCCGATGCAGTTCGACGGTCTTGATACTGATGCCGAGAATGTCGGCGATGATCTTGTTCGGTTTGCTGGCGACGACGAGATCCAGCACCTGCCGCTCGCGCGGACTCAGCTTCGCGAGCGCGGCGCCCTGCGGCGAGCCTGCCTGCGCGCGTTCGCGACTCAGTGCGTTGCGGATCGAGTCGACGATGGCATCGTCGCTGAAAGGCTTCTCGAGGAAGTTCGACGCGCCCTTGCGCATCGCCTCCACCGCCAGCGGCACGTCGCCGTGCGCGGTCACGAATATCAGCGGCAGCGTGGAGCCGCGGCGCAGCAGTTCGTCCTGCAACTGCAGGCCGCTCATCTCCGGCATGCGGATGTCGGATACCAGACACTCGCCGTCGCCGTGGCGGGTGCTGTCGAACACGGTGAGGAAGGCCGCGCCGGATGCGAACGCGCGGACCTCGAACCCCGCGGTCTCGAGCAGCCAGGCGGTGGAATCGCGGAAGCCGTCGTTGTCGTCGACGAGATAGACACAGATGCCGGTCACGCGTCAGATCCTCCTGTCCGGGGTCGGTAGCGTGAACCCGAACACGCTACCGCCGCCATCCCTGGCCTCGAAGAACAGCCGGCCTTCGTGGTATTCGATGATCGAACGGCAGATCGCCAGGCCGATGCCCAGTCCGTCCGACTTGGTGGTGTAGAACGGCGAGAACAGCTGTTCGCTTTCGGCCTGGCTCAGCCCGGGGCCGCGGTCGCAGACGCGCACCTCGACGTCGCCGTCCAGGTTCACCCGGGCCTCGATGCGCAGGCCGCGCTGCGCGGCAGGCACTTCGCGCATCGCCTCGATCGCGTTCTTGACCAGATTGAGCAGCACCTGCTCGACCATCACCCGGTCGGCGTAGACCTGCGGCAGTTGCGGCGCCAATGCCAGTTCGACACGCAGCTGCAGGCGTTCGGCCTCCAGGCGCAGCAGTTCGAGCACGGTGTCGACGATCAGCGGCAGGTCTTGGGCGTCGCGCCGCGGTTCGCGGGCGCGGACGAACTCGCGCACGCGCGCGATCACCGCACTGGCGTGTTCGGCCTGGGTGCGCGCGGCCTGCAGGGCGCGTTCGACCTGCACCGGCCCGCCCGCCTGGTCGACCAGGCGCAGGCTGCCGTTGAGGTAGTTCACGATTGCCGCGAGCGGCTGGTTGAGCTCGTGCGCGAGCGTCGCGGCCATCTCGCCGACCGACATCATCCGCGAGGTGAAGAGCAGTTTTTCCTGCTGCGTTTTGTGCGAATCCAGCGTTTCGATGCGTTCGCTGATGTCGACCGCGGTCAGCAGCGCCAGCGCACGGCCGCCGCAGTTGAGGTCGCGCCAGTGCAGCGCATACCAGCGCCCGCTGCCGGGCGCGCGGACTTCCTCGCCCCGGGCCTCGCCGGTGATTTCGCCGTACAGCGTCGCCAGTAGCGCATCGCGCTGGGCATGGCCGGGCAGGGTGCCCAGATCGCCTTCGAACCGGCAGTTGGCGGCGACCCGGACACCGGTGGCGCGATCGAACGCGGCGCAGGCGAACGGCACCGCCTCGAGGACTTCGGTCAGCGCCTTGGCGCCATCGTCGGTGGCGGTGGCGGCAGCGCGCGCCGGGCCCGCGCGCCGGGTTCCGGTCGACGGCGTCATGCGATGCGCGACATCGTTTGGCTGATAACGTGACAGCGCACCAGCAGGGTGTCCCTTCCGCGAGAACCCATGATCCGCGTCGCCCGACTCCGCTCCGCCCTCATCGTCCCCGCCGTGCTGCTCGCCACGACCGCAGAAGCGGCCGCCGCGCCCGCCCGTACGCCGAGTGACTCGTTCGTCGGGGAGTTGCTCGCTATCGTCATTCCACTCGTTCTGATCATCGCGGGCCTGCTGTTCCTGCTCCGGCTGGTACGACGGCGGTACGGATTGTCGGGGACCGATGCCCCGTTGACGGTGCTGCAGATTCTGCCTGTGGGACCCCGGGAGCGCGTCGTGCTGGTCAAGTCGCGCGCCGGTCGGGTCTTCGCGATTGGCGTGGGGGCGCAATCTGTGACGTTCATTACAGATCTCGATACTGAAGATCTGGAAGCCCCCGCGTCAGCGGCCTCCCTGGCCACTTCGCATTCACTGTCCAATATCGACGGGGATCGTTAAGTCCCTGTGACGCTTGGGTTTTTAGCCGGCGACAGTCGGAGCGGAACCGGTTTCACACCGATTCGACACTTTGACTGGAACCTCCTTGCAACATCGAATTGACCTGTACATAACATAGGCCGACTATCGTACAGGGGCACAATGTGACGCACGAGGGCAGGGGCTTATGCGCCGAATGGACACCAGAGTGTGTGGATCCGCCGTTTCCGGCGCGCGTCTGTGTACGCGTGTCCGTGACGCCGTGAAGCCTGTCCGTGCAGCCGCGGCGGTGATCCCGTGAAGGCCTTCCTCGCCACGCTGACCGGTGCGCCTGCGGGCGCCGCCCCGCGCGCCAAGTTCGGCTACAGCGACATCATCCTAGCTGTCGCCGCGGTGACGATCATCAGCGTGATGATCCTGCCGCTGCCGCTGGTGATCATCGACACCCTGGTGGCGGTGAACATCTCGATCGGCTTCGGACTGCTGCTGCTCGGCATCTACATCCCGACGCCGGTCGCCTTCTCCAGCTTCCCCAGCGTGCTGCTGCTGACCACGCTGTTCCGGCTGGCGATCTCGATCGCGATCACCCGTTCGATCCTGCTGCACGCCGAGGGCGGCCACATCGTCGAGACCTTCGGCACGCTGGTCGCCGGCGGCAATCTGGTCGTTGGCATGGTGGTGTTCCTGATCATCACCGTCGTCCAGTTCATCGTCATCGCCAAGGGCGCCGAGCGCGTGGCCGAAGTCGCCGCCCGTTTCACGCTGGACGCGATGCCGGGCAAGCAGCTGTCGATCGACTCCGATCTGCGCGCGGGCCTGATCGACAAGGACGAAGCGCGTCGCAAGCGCCGCCTGCTGGAGACCGAAAGCCAGCTGCACGGCTCGCTCGACGGTGCGATGAAGTTCGTCAAGGGCGATGCCATCGCCGGCATCGTCATCATCCTGATCAACCTGCTCGGCGGTCTGGCGATCGGTGTGCTCCAGCGCGGCATGCCGCTGGCCGAAGCGACGCACGTCTACAGCATCCTGACGATCGGCGATGGCCTGGTGTCGCAGATTCCGGCGATCCTCGCGACGATCGCCGCCGGTCTCGTGGTCACGCGCACCACCGGCGAGATCGACGACCGTCATCTGGGCGACGCGATCACCCGGCAGGTGTCGAACCAGCCGCGCGTGATCCTGATCACCGGCATTCTCGCGCTGCTGATGACGCTGGTGCCGGGTTTCCCATGGCCGGTATTTCTCGTGCTGGGTCTGGGCCTGCTGACCTTCAGCGCGTACCACTACCGCTACCAGTTCGAACTGCTGCGCCGCTTGTTCCGGGTGACCGACGAAGAAGTCGTCGCAGACGTGCACGCGTCGGTCGATCACGACGATCTGGCGCCGCCCGCGCCGCTGCAGCTGCAGGTCTCGCCGCTGCTCGCGCAGTCGATGGGTGCGCACAATCTCGAAGCGCGCGCGGTCGACATCGCCCAGCGTCTGCGCGAGGAATACGGCGTGCCGGTGCCGGTGCCGTCGCTGCGCATCGTGTCGACCTTCGGTGACGACGAGTACCGTCTGACCGCGTTCGGCGCACGTATCGCCACCGGTCGCCTGCGCAGCGATGCGGTGCTGCAGCCGCAACCGGCGACCGCAGCGAATGCGAACAAGCTGCCGGGCTTCTACCCGGCCGTGGTTGCGGGCGAATGGGTACAGAGCGGCGAAGACACACAGCCGCCGCTCGAAGTGCTCGGTGCCCATATGACCGCGGCGATCCGCCGGCGCATGGGCGGTTTCCTCGGCATCCAGGAAACCTCGAACCTGTTCGCCAAGATGCAGCGCGACTATCCGGATCTGGTCAAGGAGATGCTGCGCGTCGTCGCGCCCCAGCGCGTGGCCGATGTGCTGCGTCGCCTGTCGGAGGAAGGCGTGCCGGTGCGCAACCTGCGCGATGCGTTCGAGGCGATCACCGATGTCGGTGGCCGCGAGAAGGACGTGGTGCTGTTGACCGAATACGTCCGTGTCGCGCTCAAGCGCGAGATCGCGGATCGCTATTCAGATGCGGAACGGACGCTGCATGTACTGTTGATCCATCCGGAACTCGAGGACAAGTTGCGGCAATCGGTCCGCGTGGCGGGCGGTGCCAGCCAGCTTGCGATCTCGCCGGAACTGGCCGGTCGTCTGGGCAACGAGGTGCGTGCGCACCTGGGCCGTCAGGCGGCAGGCGTCAAGCCGGTGCTGCTGTGCTCGCTGGATGTGCGCCGGCACCTGCGCAAGCTCATGGAGGTCGATTTCTTCGATCTGCCGGTGCTGTCGTACCAGGAACTCGCACCGGACCTGCGCATCGTGCAGGCGGGCCAGATCAATGCATGACCGAGTCGCATCATTACGGGGCGTGCGCGCCGTCTTCGCCGGAGTTCCGGCGGCAGATGCCGTGCAGGCGATGAGAGGACTGACATGACCGAACATACCCAACACCAGTCGAACAACGTGCTGCGCATCGTCGATGGTCTGCATGCCGGCGCCAGCCGCGTGCTCGCCGACGAAGAGATGATCCTCGTGGGCAGCGGCGAAGACTGCGACATCGTGCTGGCCGACGACGCCGTCGCTGCGCACCATGCGCTGATCAGTCTCGTCGGCGGCCGCTTCCTCGTCCGTGCGCTCGATGCGCCGGTGAAGGTCGGCGCGCAGGACATCCATCCCGGCGATCCCGTCGAACTGTCCGCGGTGCAGCAAGTGCGCATCGGTGACGCCGTGATCGCATTCGGTCGCGAGAACGATCCCGCGTGGGACGAATTCGTCACGGTATTCGCGCCGAACGACGAGGAGCAGGCGCCGCGCAACGGCTTCGTGCGCAAGCTGCCGTGGATCGGCGGCATCGCCGCGCTGTCGCTCGCGTCCCTGGCGATCTTCGCGGCCGTGCTGCCCGCGCCCGATCAGGGTCCTGACCAGCGTGAGCGTCTGTCTGCCCTGCTGCAGGAGCACCGCGTCACCAACGTGCAGATCACCGATGCCGCCAAGGGTGGTGCCACGGTGACCGGCGCCGTCGACGACAGCGCCACGCTCGAGCGCCTGCGCAACCAGGTGCGCGCCGAGAACATCGACGCGACCTTGCAGATCCGCACCGGCGAACACATCGCCGGCGATGTGGCCGAGATGTTCCGCGGCCAGTCGATTCCGGTGCAGGCGCGCTACGTCGGCAACGGCGATGTCGAAGTGGTCGGCGACTTCAAGGACGGCGCGGAGATCCAGCGCCTCGCGCAGTCGCGTGCGATCGCCGACATTCCGGGCGTACAGCGCATCCTGCCCCGCACGCCCACCGGCCTGCTGTCGCAGGGCGAGGCGGAACAGCCGCAGGCGCCGCCGGAGGCGCACATCGTGCAGATCGTGCGCGGCGAGAATCCGCATCTGCTGTCGTCCGACGGGCAGCGCTTCGTCACCGGCGAGATGATTCCCGGCAAGGGCAAGCTGATCTCGATCGGCGAGTTCGCCCACGTGCTCGGTGCCAACGGGGAGCTGACCAAGGTCATTCCCGGTCCGGCGCCGACGCCCGAGGAAGACGCCGCTGCAACGGCGACCGCAGAGGCTGGCGTCCAAGGCGCGGAACCCGGTGATCCGCGTTTCGCTTCGGTGGTCGCCAACGTCAACACGGGCAACCGGATCGCACAGGTGCCGGTGGGTGATCCGGCGCGCGCGCCCGCATCGTCGAACCACTGAAGCCGTACGCAGTTCGAGTCGAATCCAACGCTGTATCCACAGACCGTCGCAAGGAGTACTTCCATGACCACGATTTCCAACGATCAGATCGGCAACTTCATTGGCCGCGCCTCGATGCAGAACGAGAATGGCGTCCGCGGCACCGGCAGGACCGGCGGCGGCAGCTCGTCGAGCTGGTACGAAGCCATGTCGCGTGCGTGGGGCCAGACCCTCGACCAGCAGGCGACCCGCATCACCGACCTGTCCGCCGTGATCGGCCAGGGCGGCGACCAGCCCTCGAATGTGGTCAAGTTGACCGCCGAGAGCCTGAAGATGCAGTTCCTCTCCAACAACGCCTCGACCTCGCAGAACAGCGTCGGCCAGGCACTCGAGACGCTGGGCCGCAAGCAGTAAGCGACTCCCGCAGACAACAGCAGCAAGGAGAAGATCATGGTCGACGCGATCCAGGCCGTTGGGCTCGAAGCCGCGGCACAGGGGGCATCGGGTGCCGGCGCACATTCGCCGGTCGCCGCCGCGTACGAGGTCGGACAGTTCTCACAGGCGATGGACCGCGCAGGCGCGAGTTCCGCCGCTGCGGCCAACGCGCCGCAGGGCGTCGCCAGCACGGGCGCATCGGAGCCTTCCGAAGGCATGCGCATGGTGATGTCCGCGATGGACAATCTCAACGGCGGCGCATCGAGCATCCAGGACCTCGCCAAGACGATGACCCAGAACACCGGTGAGCTCACGCCGGGTCAGGTCATCGAGATGACGATGAAATCGCACCACTTCCTGTTCCAGTGCGAGATGACTTCGAACGTCGCCAACCGGACGTCCGACGGCATCCAGCAGCTGTTCCGCCAGCAGTCCTGATCGAGAGAGGTGACCGGCATGCGCGTTTCGAATCTCTGCGTATCCAAACGATGGTCCGCGTGGATGGGCATGCTGCTCGCCTGCCTGCTGCTTGCCGGTTGCGGCGGTACCGCGCTCTACAGCGCCGTGGACGAGCGTCAGGCCAACGAGATGATGGGCGCGCTCATCGGCTCGGGCATCCAGGCGCAGAAGAAGCCGTCCGCGACCAAGGTGGGCTGGGACGTGTTCGTCTCCGAGGGCGACATTCCGCAGGCGATGGCCGTGCTCGGCTCGCGCGGTCTGCCGCGGCAGAACTACCAGAACCTCGGCGACATCTTCAAGAAGGAAGGCTTCGCCTCGTCGGCTACCGACGAGCGCGGCCGGTATCTGCACGCGTTGCAGCAGGAGATCACCCAGACGCTGACGATGCTGCCGGGTGTCGCACAGGCACGCGTGCATCTGGCACTCCCCGAGCGTGATCCGCTCGGTGGCTCGAACGGCAAGACGTCGGCCGCGGTGTGGATCTTCGAGCAGCCCGGCGCGAATGTCCGCGACCGCGAGGCCGACATCAAGATCGTGGTCAAGGACGGCGTGGAGGGCCTGACCGACATCAACCAGGTCTCGGTGAAGTTCGTTTCGATGCCGGCGCCGCCGGAAGCCACGTCGTCGACCGGCACCGCGATGGCCCTGTCGGCGGTGAGCCCGATGGCGATCGTCATCGCCGCGCTGGTGGTGGCCTTGCTGGCGGTCGCGTTCGCATTCGCCGGTCGCCTGAAGGCCCGCAAGCCCGTCGCCGCCGAGAAGGCCTCGCCGGCGCGCTGGCAGGGCTGATCCATGTCGCTGGCTGTGCTGCTCGCCGAGGTCGATCCGCGTTGGCACGGCGCCGACGAGGACGCTCTGGATGACGCGTTGCTGCAGCGCGCCCGGTCCAGCCGTCTCGGGCGCCGGCTGCTCGCCGGTGCGTTAGCAGATGGGCCGGCCGCGCAGCTGCTGGCACCGTCGCCGGAAGGATTTTCCGGTCTGGTGGCGCGCTGGAATCGTGCGCGGCTGAGCGGGTTGCATCGCGATCTCGGCGTGCTGGCCTATGCGCCTGCGATCCGCGCGGAGGTCGGGCGCGACGCGGTCAAACGCATCAAGGCGGTATTGGGCAGCGGTTACCTGTTGGCACTCGACCGCAGCGTCTGGGACGCGAGGGTCGATGCATCTCTGCAAGCTCGGCTCGCGGGGGGGGGGGGCGCCCCCCCGGGGGGGCGCCCCCCCCGGGGGCCCCGGGGGGGGGGGGGGGGGGCCGGGGCGGGGC
>JASCOC010000043.1 GCA_029959605.1 Lysobacteraceae bacterium PS02340
CACCTGGCCGAGCAGCTTCCCCGCCGCCGAGAAAGCCGGAGCGGGCCGCGGCGCCGCCGCCAGAGGCGGGGCGGCGGCGTCCGAATCGCCTGCCTGCAGGCAGGCGTTGCCCAATCCGAAGCGCAGCAGCGCATCGTCGCGCCCGGCATCGAGCAGCGCCTGCAATCGTTCGCGCATGGATCACCTGTGTCCGGAAGATTGACGCCGAATCTTCGCTGATCGCACGCGAGTGCGGTGGAACGCTGCAGTCCAGCCGGTGCGCTGCAGATGCGGCCTTCAGAACAGCTGGCGTCCGGCAACGGACGCTGTACGGCATCGACGCGCTGGTTGACTTCGAGACGGATCGGCGTAATGTACTAGCACGCTATTACATTGATACGTCGACCCGCGCCCGTGAAACAACGCCCCGAACCCCTGCCGGACCATGAAGCCAGCACCTCGCTGACGGCGCTGGCGCGTGCGTTCGCGCAGCTGAAGACGGCCGACGAGGTCGCGCGGTTTCTCGACGATCTGTGCACGCCGGCGGAGCTGGAAGCGCTGGTCGATCGCTGGCGCGTGGTGCCGTTGCTGCAGCAGGGCGTGCCGTATCGCGAAATCCACGAGCGCACCGGCGTCAGCGTGACGACGGTCGGCCGCGTCGCGCGCACGCTCGATCGCGGCGCCGGCGGCTATGCGATCGCGGCGCGCCGCGTGGCGCGCACACCCGAATCCCACTGAGGTCATCCCCATGAGTCCTGTGAACGGCGGCGCCACGCGCGATCGCCTGCGTATTGCCATCCAGAAGTCCGGCCGTCTGAGCGAGCCGGCGCGTGCGCTGCTCGCGTCCTGCGGTCTGTCCTGGCGCGAGAGCCGCGACAAGCTGTTCTGCTACGGCGAAACGCTGCCGGTCGATCTGCTGCTGGTGCGCGACGACGACATCCCGGGCCTGCTCGCCGATGGCGTCTGCGATTACGGCATCGTCGGGCGCAACGTACTCGACGAGGTCGGCGCCGATCGCGCGCTGCGTGGCCTGCCGCAGGTTTCGAAAGCCGTGCGCGGTCTCGGTTTCGGCGGTTGCCGCCTCGATATCGCGATTCCCGAATCCACCGAGTGGACCGGGCCGGCGCAGCTTCAGGGCAGTCGCATCGCGACCAGCTATCCGGGCCTGCTGCAGCAGTGGCTGGACGCACAGGGTGTACAGGCGACGATCGTCAATCTCTCGGGTTCGGTCGAGATCGCCCCGCGTCTCGGCCAGGCCGACGTCATCTGCGATCTGGTCTCCAGCGGGGCCACGCTGACCGCGAACCAGCTCAAGCCCGCGGTCACCCTGATGACCAGCGAAGCGGTGCTGGCCGGCCCGGTCACGCCGTTCGCCGATGTGCGTGGCGAACTCGCGTCGCTGCTGCTGCGTCGTCTCGACGGCGTGCTGCGACTGCGCGACAGCCGGCTGGTGATGTTCCAGTCGCGCCGCGACGGCGTGGACGCGCTGCTCAAGCTGCTGCCCGATGCAGAAGCGCCGACGCTGCTGCAGGTCGACGGCAGCGACAAGGTCGCGTTGCAGGTGCTCTGCCACGGCGAGATGACCTGGCCGCGCCTCGAAGCCCTGAAGCAGGCCGGCGCCGCCGGTCTGATGGTGTTGCCGGTGGAGCGGATGCTGGCATGAGCGCGAACCGAACCTCGTCCATCGATGGCGCGATTCCCGCGATCGTCGACTGGGATGCCGCGGATGCGGAGACCCGTACAGAACTGCTGCGCCGGCCCACGCAGACCGTGGCCGCGCAGACGCGCAGCGCGGTCACCGATGTGCTCGACGATGTGCGCACGCGTGGCGACGACGCGCTGCGCGAATTGACCGAACGCTTCGATCGCGTCGTGCTCGAGCACTTCGAAGTCGACGCCGAAGAATTCGCTGCCGCCGAAGCCGCGGTGTCCGCGGACTTGCGTCAGGCGATGATCAACGCGGCCGCGCGCATCGAGCGCTTCCACGCTGCCGGCATGACCTCGGGCTACAACGTGGACACCGCCGACGGCGTCAATTGCGCGCGCATCGTGCGACCGATTCCGCGCGTCGGCCTGTACGTGCCCGCCGGCACCGCGCCGCTGCCGTCCACCGCTCTGATGCTGGGCGTGCCCGCGCGCCTGGGCGGGTGCCGGGAAGTCGTGATGTGCACGCCGCCACGGCCCGACGGCAGTGCCGATCCGGCCGTGTTGGTCGCCGCAAAACTCACCGGCGTGCACCGCGTGTTCAAGCTGGGCGGCGCGCAGGCGATCGCCGCGATGGCGTTCGGTACTGCGCGCGTGCCGGCCTGCGACAAGCTGTTCGGGCCGGGCAACAGCTTCGTCACAGAAGCCAAGCAGCAGGTCGCGCAGTCGGGCACGGTCGCAATCGACATGCCGGCGGGCCCGTCGGAAGTGCTGGTGATCGCCGATGCCGGCGCGGACGCCGCGTTCGTCGCCGCCGATCTGCTGTCGCAGGCCGAACACGGCCCGGACTCGCAGGTGTTGCTGTTGTCCGAGGACGACGCGCTGCTGGAAAAAGTGCGCGCAGAACTCTCCACGCAATTGGCGGCATTGCCGCGCGCGGCGATCGCACGCCAGGCGATGGCGCGCTCGCGTCTGTTGCTCGTGGACACGCTCGATACCGCGTTCGAGATCAGCAACCGCTACGCGCCCGAACACCTCATCCTGGCACTGCGCAGCCCGCGCACCTGGCTCGACAAGGTCGAGGTCGCCGGTTCGGTGTTCCTCGGCGACTGGACGCCCGAAGCGCTCGGCGATTACTGCAGCGGCACCAACCACGTGCTGCCCACCGGTGGCGCGGCGCGCGCCTGGAGCGGCGTCAGCGTGTCGAGCTTCCAGAACACGGTCAGCGTGCAATCGGCGAACGCTGCCGGCATCCGCGCAATCGGCCCTGACGCGGTGACGATGGCCCGCGCCGAAGGTCTGGACGCACATGCGAACGCGGTGTCGCTGCGTATCGCGAAGGCCACGGCATGAGCGGCGTGCTGGATCTGGTCCGCGCGGATCTGCGCGATTTCGCCGGTTATGCGTCCGCACGCACGCAGCGGCTCGAAGGCGAGGTCTGGCTCAACGCCAACGAAGCGCCGCTGTCGAATCCGGGCGACGCCGACGGCCGCTGCCGGCGGTACCCGTCTCCGCAACCGCCCGAACTGCAGGCGCGGCTGGCCGAGTTGTATGGCGTCGATGCCGGGCAGTTGCTGATCGGCCGCGGCAGCGACGAGGCGATCGATCTGCTGGTGCGCGCCCTGTGCGTGCCTGGTCGCGACGCCGTACTGGCGACGCCGCCGGTGTTCGGCATGTACGCGGTCAGCGCGCGGTTGCAGGGCGCCGAGTTCGTCGAAGTGCCGCTGGTCGATGGCGCTGATGGATTCGCGGTCGATGTCGAAGCGGTTCGCGCCGCGGCGCTCACGCGTTCGGCCAGGCTCGTGTTTCTCTGCTCGCCGTCGAATCCGACCGGCGGGCTTGTGCCCTTGTCGGAGGTCGTCGGCCTTGCCGAGGCGCTGGCAGGCACAGCGATCGTCGTTGTCGACGAGGCCTACATCGAGTTCGCCGACACGGCTTCGGCCACGACCTTGCTTGCTGCGCACGACAACATCGTCGTGCTGCGAACGCTGTCGAAGGCGCATGCGCTGGCCGCCGCGCGTATCGGCGTGGCGATCGGTCATCCCGACCTGATCGCGGTGCTGCGCCGTTGCCAGGCGCCGTACCCGGTGCCGACGCCGTGCGCCGATCTGGCGCTGGCCGGCCTGTCGCCCGCGGCGCTGGAGGTCACCCGGGCGCGCGTGGCCGAGACCATCGCCGAGCGCGACGCGCTGGCTGCAGCGCTGGCCACCACGCCGGGCGTACGCCAGGTGTATCCGTCGGCCGGCAACTACCTGCTGGTGCGCTTCGTCGATGCCGATCGTGCGTTCGCCGCGCTGCTGTCGGCCGGCATCGTCGTGCGCGACCAGCGCGCTGCGCCGCAACTCGGCGACGCGCTGCGCATCAGTCTCGGCACGCCGGCGCAGAACGCGCGCGTGCTCTCTGCACTGCAAGCCTTGGAGATCGCGGCATGACTGCGCGTGGCCAGAAGATCCTGTTCGTCGACCGCGATGGCACCCTGATCGAGGAGCCCGCGGATTTCCAGATCGACGCGTTCGAGAAGCTGCGTTTCGTGCCCGGCGTGATTCCGGCGATGCTGCGCCTGCGCGATGCCGGCTTCGAATTCGTCATCGTCACCAACCAGGATGGCCTCGGTACCGAGGGCTATCCCCAGGCCACGTTCGACGGCCCGAACGACCTGATGCTGGGCATCTTCGAAAGCCAGGGCATCGTGTTCCGCGAAGTGCTGGTCGACCGCAGCTGGCCGGCCGACAACGCGCCGACCCGCAAGCCGGCGCTCGGTCTGGTGATGCACTACCTGCGCGATCGCGGCATCGATCTCGACCGCTCGGCGATGATCGGCGACCGCGATACCGACATCCAGTTCGCGGAGAATCTGGGCATCCGCGGCTTCAAGCTGCGCACCGCGCAGTTCGGCGGCGAGTGGGACTGGGCCGGCATCGCGCACGAACTGTGCGATGCGCCGCGCCGCGCGACCGTGGTGCGCAACACGAAAGAAACCCGCATCCGCGTCGAACTCGATCTCGATGCCGCATCGGACGCGCGCGTGTCGACGGGGTTGCCGTTCTTCGACCACATGCTCGACCAGATCGGCAAGCACGCCGGCATTTCGCTGGTCGTGCAGGCCGAAGGCGATCTGCAGATCGACGAACACCACACGATCGAGGACACCGGCATCGCGCTGGGCCAGGCGCTGCGCGACGCGCTCGGCGACAAGCGCGGCATCGCGCGCTACGGCTTCACGTTGCCAATGGACGAAACGCTGGCGAGCGCCGCGCTCGATTTCGGCGGCCGGCCGTATCTCGTGTTCGACGGCCGTTTCGTGCGCGAACGCGTCGGCGACATGCCGACCGAACTCGTCGAACATTTCTTCCGGTCGGTCTGCGATTCGGCGGCGCTGAACCTCAAACTGAAGGTCGAAGGCGACAACGACCACCACAAGGTCGAAGCCTGCTTCAAGGCCTTCGCCCGCGCGCTCGGCCAGGCCGTGCGCCGCAGTGGCGATGCGCTGCCGAGTACCAAGGGGACATTGTGATGCGTGTCGTCATCGTCGACGCCGGCGGCGCCAACACCGGTTCGGTGCGCTACGCATTCGAGCGTCTCGACATCGACGCGGCACTGGTCACCGACGCCGCCAGCATCCGCGCTGCCGACCGGGTGATCCTGCCCGGTGTCGGCACGGCGGCGCAGGTCATGGCGCGGTTGCAGCAGCTGGATCTGGTCAACGTGCTGCGCACGCTGGACCGTCCGCTGCTCGGCATCTGCGTCGGCATGCAGCTGCTGTTCGAATCCTCGGAAGAGGGCGAGGTCGCCGGTCTCGGTCTGCTGCCGGGGCGGGTGTCGCGCCTGCGCGGCGGCCCGGGTCTGCGCGTGCCGCACATGGGCTGGAGCACGCTGCGCGCTACGCGGGCCGATACGCTCATCGACGGTGTCGACGGCGCGCAGGCCTACTTCGTGCACAGCTTCGCTGCGCCGGTCACCGACGACTGCGTGCTGGCCGGCGATCACGGCCAGGCGTTCGCCGCTGCCGTGCGTCGCGGCCACATCGCGGGCACCCAGTTCCACCCCGAGCGGTCCGCCGCCGTCGGCGCGCGCGTGCTGCGCAATTTCCTGTCCCCTGCGTTCGAGGCCTGAGTCATGGCATTCACCGTCTATCCCGCGATCGACATCCGACACGGCCGCGTCGTGCGCCTGGCGCAGGGCGATTACGCGCAGGAGACCCGCTACGGAGACGATCCGCTGGTGCAGATCGAGGCCTATGCCGCTGCCGGCGCGGAGTGGCTGCATCTCGTCGATCTCGACGCCGCGCGCGAGGGCGGCTACACGCTGGCGCCGCTGCTGGCCCGCATCCGCGCCGATACCGGGCTGCGCGTGCAGACCGGCGGCGGTGTGCGCACCGAAGACGACGTGCGCCGCATCCTCGATGCGGGCGCCGAGCGTGTCGTGGTCGGTTCCTTGGCGGTCCGGGAGCCGGCGCAGGTGCTGCGGTGGATCGAGACCTTCGGCGCCGAGCGCATCACCGTGGCGCTCGACACCCGCCAGGGCCGCGATGGCGTGTGGCATCTCCCGGTCCATGGCTGGACCGAGACCGCGGATGCCACGCTCGACGTGCTGGCCGTGCGCTACGCGCAGGGCGGCCTGCGTCATCTGCTGAGCACCGACATCGCCCGGGACGGCATGCTGTCGGGTCCCAACCTCGACCTCTACGCGCATCTCAAGGCGCTGGTGCCGACCCTCGACGTGCAGGCATCCGGAGGCGTGCGCGAGCTGGCCGACGTGCGCGCCGCCAAGGCCCAGGGTTGCGGCGGCATCGTGCTCGGCCGTGCGCTGCTCGAAGGCCGGCTGGGCGTCGCCGAGGCACTCGCATGCTGAGCCGCCGGATCATTCCCTGCCTCGATGTGCGCGAGGGGCGCGTGGTCAAGGGCGTGCGCTTCCGCGACCACGTCGACATGGGCGACATCGTGGATCTCGCGCTGCGGTACCGCGACGAGGGCGCCGACGAGCTGGTGTTCTACGACATCTCGGCCAGCCCGCAGGGCCGCTCGGTCGACCGCGGCTGGGTGGAACGCGTGTCGCGGCTGATCGACATTCCGTTCTGCGTGGCCGGTGGCATCCGCGACGTCGATACGGCGCGCGCGGTGCTGCATGCCGGCGCCGACAAGATTTCGATCAACACGCCGGCGTTGGAGCGTCCCGCGCTGATCTCCGAGCTGGCCGAAGCCTTCGGCGTGCAGTGCGTCGTCGTCGGCATCGATTCGATCCGCGAGGTGGACGGCGAGTGGCGCGTGCGCAGTTACACCGGCGATCCCGACCACACCCGCGAGCTGCCGATCCGCACGCTCGACTGGATCGCCGAGGCCGTGCGCCTGGGCGCGGGCGAGATCGTCCTCAACTGCATGGACAACGACGGCGTACGCACCGGTTACGACATCGCCCAGCTGCAGGCCGCGCGCGCGGTGTGTCCGGTGCCGCTGATTGCATCCGGCGGGGCGGGTGCATCCGTACACTTCGCCGCTGCCTTCATCGAAGCCGATGTCGACGGCGCGCTCGCGGCCAGCGTGTTCCACAGCGGCCGCATCGCCATCCCCGCGCTCAAGCGCGAACTGGCCGATCAGGCCATCGACATCAGACGCCAATGACCGAACTGCAGGACGACACCCCCGCCATCGCCATCGCACCCGACGTCGACACACTCGACTGGTCCAAGGGCGACGGTCTGCTCCCTGCCGTCGTGCAGGACGCCGCCACGCTGCGCGTGCTGATGCTGGGCTACATGGACCGCGCCGCCTTCGCCGAAACCCTGCGCCGCGGCGAGGTCACCTTCTTCAGCCGCAGCAAGAACCGCCTGTGGACCAAAGGCGAGCAGTCCGGGCACACGCTCGAACTCGTGTCGATGGAGGCCGACTGCGATGCCGACACGCTGCTGGTGCTGGCCACGCCGCGCGGGCCCACCTGCCACCTGCAGCGCCCGAGCTGTTTTCCGACCGCGCCGGCCGGCGTCCTCGCCGAGCTCGACGCGCTGATCGAGACCCGCGAACGCGAACGCCCCGAAGGCAGCTACACGACCCGCCTGTTCGACGGCGGGGTGCGCCGCATCGCGCAGAAGGTCGGCGAGGAAGGCGTCGAGACCGCGCTCGCCGCCCTGGTGCAGACCGACGAGGAACTGCTCGGCGAGGGCGCCGATCTGCTGTACCACCTGATCGTCCTGCTGCGCGCGCGCGGGCTGTCGCTGGCGGACGTCGAGCGGGTGCTGACGGCGCGGGGCGGCTGACGGGCGGTCTCTGTGCAGGACCGCCGGTTTCCGATGGCTTCGATGGCCGTGCCCTGTGCCTTGCAGATCGACCGGCCCCGTCGTCCTGAAGTCCTCACGGAAGGCGGTCTGCTGCGCGTTGGCCGGCGTGCGGCCGGCAACGCCGGCGATCCGACCATGAGCGCTGATCCCGCGCCCGTGGCGTCGTCGCGTGTTTGGCCCGGAGATTTCCTCGCCGCCGGCGTGCGCGCCACGTTGCTGGGCGACAAGGACGCGGATCTGTTCGTCGCCCTGTACGGCGATCCCGCGACGATGCGGCACGTCGCGCCAGTGCTCGATCTCCAGGCCGCGCACCGGGCGTTCGCGGCCGCGCTCCGGCAGATGCAGGCCGCCCCGCCGGCCGCGCGTTACTGGCGCCTCGAGACCGTGTCCGGTGCGGACGGGCTGTTGTCCCTCGTCCCCGATGCAGATGGCCGTACCGCCGAGACCGGACTGTTGCTGCCGCCGGCTGCGCAGGCGCAGGGCGTGGCCACTGCAGCGCTCGGTCATCTGTGCGACGCCGTGCTCCGTGCGGACGCGTTCGATGCGCTGTGGACCCGGCATCGCATCGATCATGCAGCCGCTGTGGGGCTGATGCGGCGCCTAGGTTTCGTGCCGGAGGTGCCCGCCGATGGCTGGCAGCGGTGGCGTCTGGAGCGCCGGACCTGGCGCGCGCTTGTGGACGCACTGCCCGCCGATTAGATTCCGCGCTCGCACAGGGGAAAATCGGAATGGAGCGGAAGGGGCGGCTGGCCTGCGTGGGCGTCGGCATGATGCTCGGCGCGCATCTGGGGCCGCGCGCGCGGCGGCACATCGAAACGGCCGACGTCGTGTTCGTCGCCGTGTCCGACCCCCTGGTCGAGCTGTGGGTGCGGCGGATGAACGCAGATGTCCGCAGCCTGCAGCCGTTCTATCGGGCAGGCCGTTCCCGGCACCGCAGCTATGCGGACATGGTCGCTGCGATGCTGGCCGAGGTCCGCGCCGGCCGTGACGTCTGCGGCGCGTTCTACGGCCATCCCGGGGTATTCGCCCGGGTGCCGCACCAGGCCATTGCTGCCGCACGTGCCGAGGGCTTCGAGGCCGTCATGGAACCGGGCATTTCGGCCGAGGACTGCCTCTATGCGGATCTGGGTGTGGACCCCGGGGATGTGGGCTGCCAGCACTACGAGGCTAGCCAGTTCCTGTTCTACCGCCGCATCATCGATCCGTCCGCCTGGCTGGTGCTGTGGCAGGTCGGGGTGGCCGGTATCCGCGACACAGGCCGTTTCCACAATACGCGGGAGGAGCGGGCCATGCTGGTCACCCGGCTCGCCCGGTACTACCCGTCCGGGCATGTTGTGACGCTCTACGAAGCTGCTACGCTTCCCACCGTGCGGCCGCGGATCGAGCGGCTGCCGCTCGGGGAACTCGTCGATGCCAGACTGCTCCAGCACACAACGCTGGTGGTGCCGCCGGGACGGGCGATGGAGCGGGAAACGGGGATGGAGTGTGAGCCGGCGCGTCCGGCCCATGTTCCGTAAGCGGACGACTGAAACAGAACGCAGGGGAACTGCATGCTGGACGTTGTGGCGTTGCTGGAATCGGCGGGCGCGGGTACGGCATTCGATCGCGTGGACACCGACGTGGCCGATGCGGTGCAGGCGTTCCTGGCCGAAAGTGCCGAGGTGCCCAAGGTCATCGCCTGCATGATCATGACCCCGGACGACGGGCAGAGCGAGCCGGCGCAGGACGAACCGGATCAGGACGATGACGGTGACGGTCAGGACGGGCAGGACAGGGATGCGCCGGGCGAACGCCCCGTCTGAGGTGCGGCCTGGCGTCGCGCGATCCTGTCGATCGCGCGCGCGCTGGCTCACCTGCGTGTTGCTGCTGGGGCTCGTATGCCCCATGCATGTGCTCGCGAGCGAAGCGCTCGATGCGTTGATCGGCGAGGCGACTGCCTTGCGGACGTCCGATCCGAAGCGCGTCGATGCCTTGCTCGATCAGATGTCCGGCATGCTGGCCGGCGCCACGACGGTCCAGCGCGACCAGGTCCGCATTCTGCGCGCGCACCGGATGATGACGAGTGGCCAGTCCGCGCGCGCGATCGAAGAGCTGACGGACCTGCTGTCCTCGACGGCCGACCCGGTCGCGCGTTTCGAGACGGCATCGATGCTGGCCAACGTATATGCGGTGCAGCGGCGGTTCGAGGATTCGCTGCGCATGCTCGAGACGATGCTGCCGGTTGCCGAGCAGGTCGGCGATGCCCAACTGCGCCATCGCGGGCTCATGGTCGCGGCCATCGTCTACAACCAAGTCGGTGAATTCCGCCTCGCGCGCCAGTACGCCGAGCGCGTGCTGCGCGACGACCCCGCAGGCCGTAACGCCTGCGCGGCGGGGGGCGTGATTCTGGAAGCCATGAACGGCCTCGATCAGCATTTCACCGACGGGTTCGGCCGGGAATCGCTGGCGCGCTGCGAATCGCAGGGTGAGCCGATCTTCTCCGGTTTCGTCCGTCTGCACATTGCGCGCCAGTGGGAGACGCAGGCCAGACAGGCGGAAGCGTTGTCGATGCTCGGTGGCGGGCTCGCCGATGTCGAACGCACCGGGTATCCGTTTCTGATCGCGCAGACCCGCGCCGCGCTCGCGGCGCTCGCGCAACACGCGGGGCGGAACTCCGCCGCACGCGTGCATGCCGAGGCCGCGCTCGCGAACAGCCATGATGCCAATGCCGCCGAAGCACGCGTCACCGCGCATCGCGTCCAGTACGAACTCGCGATGGCGGATCACGATCCGGCTGCTGCGCTCACCGCGTACCGGCTCTACACGGATGCGGAACGCGCGCATTTCAACGACGTCAAATCCCGCGAAATGGCCTATCAGGTCGTCCGCCACCAGTCGCTGCAGCAGGCGCAGCAAATCGAACTGCTGCACCAGAAGAACCAGCTGCTGGTGTTGCAGCAGAACGTCACCGAACAGCGCGCCCGCAGCTGGTTGCTGCTGGCACTGGTGCTGGTCGGACTGGTCGCGTCGGTGGGGTACTGGGCCTACAAGACCAAGCGCATGCAACTCAGGCTCAAGCGCATGACCGAGACCGATGCGCTGACCGGCATCTTCAACCGGCAGCACTTCGCCGAGCGCGCGACCGCGGCGCTGCTGCAGTGCGAGCGCGACGGCCGGCCGGCGACGCTGGTGATGTTCGATCTCGATCACTTCAAGCAGGTCAACGACCTGTACGGCCATGCGGCCGGCGACTGGGCATTGCGCCAGGTCACCGAAGCCGTGCAGCCGCTGTGTCGCGCGATGGACGCGTTCGGACGGCTCGGCGGCGAAGAGTTCGCGATGCTGCTGCCGGGACTGGACGCATCCGCGGCGGTGCGTCTGGCCGGCGATGCGCAGGCGCGCTTCTCGGCGATCGATACCGCCGCGGCGGGTTACGGCTTCCGGCTCGCCGCGAGTTTCGGCGTGGCGGAAACGGGGCAGGGCGGCTACGCGCTGGCCACGTTGCTCAGCCATGCCGACCAGGCGATGTACGCCGCCAAGCGTGGCGGTCGCAGGCAGGTACGCGTCTATGTACCCGGCATCGATGATCCGGATGCGGTGGTGGAGACGATCGAACTGCTGCGGGAGATCGTGCGCGAGCCCGCGTCCGTGGTCGAGGTGCCGCCGCGGGGGGGGGGGCGCCGCGCGCCCCCCCCCCCCCCCCCCCCCCCCCCCGGGGGGGGTAAAAAAA
>JASCOC010000044.1 GCA_029959605.1 Lysobacteraceae bacterium PS02340
AGAGCGACATCGGCGTGCCGGCGATCCTGAAGCTTGTCGACGCGCTCGACACCTTCATCCCGGAGCCGGAGCGTGACGTCGACAAGGCGTTCCTGATGCCGGTCGAAGACGTGTTCTCGATCTCGGGCCGCGGCACCGTGGTCACCGGCCGCATCGAGCGCGGCGTGATCAAGGTCGGCGAAGAAATCGAAATCGTCGGTATCCGTCCGGTGCAGAAGACGACCGTCACGGGCGTCGAAATGTTCCGCAAGCTGCTCGACCAGGGTCAGGCAGGCGACAACGCCGGTCTGCTGCTGCGCGGCACCAAGCGTGACGACGTCGAGCGTGGCCAGGTGCTGGCCAAGCCGGGTTCTATCAAGCCGCACACCGAGTTCGAAGCCGAAGTCTACGTCCTGTCGAAGGACGAAGGCGGCCGTCACACGCCGTTCTTCAAGGGCTACCGTCCGCAGTTCTACTTCCGCACGACCGACATCACGGGTGCGTGCGAGCTGCCGGAAGGCACCGAGATGGTGATGCCGGGCGACAACGTGAAGATGGTGGTCACGCTGATCAACCCGGTGGCGATGGACGAAGGTCTGCGCTTCGCGATCCGCGAAGGCGGCCGCACCGTCGGCGCCGGCGTGGTGTCCAAGATCATCAAGTGACGTATTGGCCCGAGCGCGCCTAGCGCGCTCGGCTGCCAACACGTCATCCCCGCGAAAGCGGGGATCCAGCGACTTCCGGGCTGCCATGCGGATGCCGACTGTAGAAGTCTCTGGATCCCCGCTTTTTCGGGAATGACGATCGAAAAACGGGCCGGCCCAGCCGGTCCGTCCGGTCTGCGAAGGGCAGGGCTTGCGCCCACCCGTCGATACCCGCTATGATGCAAGACCCTCGCGGGCAGGCCTTCATCGGATGTCCGCGAAATCGCGAAATGAGGTGCAGGATGCCCTCGTCTTCGCCAGACACGGAAATGTCGCGAGGCTGTGCTCCACCCGTTCCGGAAATGTCCGGAGCACGAAGGGATGGAGCGGATCACCGCGTCTGAATTTCTGTGGTCTGGGCGGATCGGGCAACCGGTCTGCCTTTTGTTTTGCAGGGAACGGTCCCGGGGCGCGGGTGAATGCCTCGGACAGCCACGAATCAATGGGGTTCTGCGCACCCAGCCGCAGGCCCGTCGCTCTTTCAACCAAGGATATTTCCGTCATGACGGACCAAAAGATCCGGATCCGCCTCAAGGCATTCGATCACCGCCTGATCGATCGCTCGGCAAGCGAGATCGTCGAGACCGCCAAGCGTACCGGTGCACAGGTGCGCGGCCCGATCCCGCTGCCGACCAAGATCGAGCGTTACACCATCCTGACGTCGCCGCACGTCGACAAGGATGCGCGTGACCAGTACGAGACCCGCACGCACAAGCGCGTGCTGGACATCGTCGACCCGAACGACAAGACCGTTGATGCGCTGATGAAGCTCGAGCTCGCAGCCGGCGTCGACGTCCAGATCAAGCTGACCTGAGGACCGCACCATGACCGCGAAGATTCATTCGTTGGGCATCGTCGGCCGCAAGGCCGGCATGAGCCGAGTGTTCACCGAAGACGGCAAGTCCGTGCCGGTGACGCTGATCGAGGCGACCCCGAACCGCATCACCCAGATCAAGACCGTCGAGACCGACGGTTACAGCGCCGTGCAGATCACCGCTGGCGTCAAGCGCGCATCGCTGCTCAACAAGCCGGAAACCGGTCACCTCGCCAAGGCGAAGGTCGAAGCCGGCCGTGGCCTGTGGGAGCTCCGCGTGGCCGACGACAAGATCGCCGACTTCAGCGTCGGTGGCGAGATCAAGGCCGACATCTTCGAAGTGGGCCAGATCGTCGACGTCCAGGGCGTCACGAAGGGCAAGGGCTTCCAGGGCACGATCAAGCGCTGGAACTTCAAGATGGGCGACGCGACGCACGGTAACTCGCTGTCGCACCGCCAGCCGGGTTCGCTCGGTCAGCGCCAGACGCCGGGCCGCGTGTTTCCGGGCAAGAAGATGTCCGGCCACATGGGTGCCGACCAGCAGACCACGCAGCGCCTGCAGATCGTGCAGGTCGACGCCGAGCGCGGCCTGATCGCCGTCAAGGGCGCCGTCCCCGGCGCGCCGGGTGGCGACGTGATCGTGCGTCCGTCGAGCAAGGCATAAGGAGTAGCACGATGGAACTCGCAATCAACAACAGCAGCACGAAGCTGTCGGTTTCCGACGAAGTCTTCGGCCGCGATTTCAGCGAAAACCTGGTCCACCAGGTCGTCGTTGCCTATCGCAACGCCGGTCGCGCCGGTACCAAGGCGCAGAAGACGCGCTCCGAAGTCAACGGCACCACCAAGAAGTCGAAGAAGCAGAAGGGCGGCGGTGCGCGTCACGGCGCGCTGACGGCTCCGATCTTTGTTGGCGGTGGCGTGACGTTCGCGGCCAAGCCGCGCAGCTTCGAGCAGAAGGTCAACCGCAAGATGTACCGCGCGGCGATGTCGGCGATCCTGTCCGAGCTCAACCGCCAGGGCCGTCTGACCGTCGTCGAGACGTTCGACCTGACCGAAACGAAGACCAGCGGCATGGTCGCCAAGCTCAAGGAATTCGATCTGGGCAAGCGCCCGCTGATCGTGACCGAAGACGCTTCGGAGCACCTGTACCTGTCGGCACGCAACCTGCCGTACGTCGAGATCCGCGACGTGCAGGGCCTGGATCCGGTCGCGCTGGTCGGCGCCGATACCGTGCTGATCACCACCGATGCGGTGAAGAAGATCGAGGAGTGGCTGGCATGAACGACGCCAAGCTCTATGAAGTGATCCGTGCGCCGCGTGTGTCCGAAAAGACCGCGCGCCTGCAGGAAGTGTCCAACCAGTACGCGTTCGAAGTGTCGACGGTCGCCACCAAGGCCGACATCAAGGCCGCGATCGAGAAGCTGTTCGACGTCAAGGTCGAGGCCGTCAATGTGTTGAACGTGAAGGGCAAGAACAAGTCCTTCCGTCAGCGCCAGGGCAGCCGCGGTGACTGGCGCAAGGCCTACGTGAAGCTGGCCGACGGCCAGTCGATCGACGTCATGAACGCGAAGGTCTGAGGAAGCCCCGATGCCATTGATGAAGTTCAAGCCCACTTCGCCCGGCCGCCGTTCCGCGGTCCGCGTCGTGCACCCCGATCTGCACAAGGGTGCGCCGCACGCTGCGCTGGTCGAGAAGAAGACCAACACCGGTGGTCGCAACCACCATGGCCGCATCACCACCCGTCACATCGGTGGTGGCCACAAGCAGCACTACCGCATCGTCGATTTCAAGCGGGACAAGGAAGGCATTCCGGCGCGCGTCGAGCGCATCGAGTATGACCCGAACCGTACCGCCCACATCGCGCTGCTGTGCTATGTCGACGGCGAGCGCCGTTACATCATCGCGCCGAAGGGCCTGAAGGCCGGCGACCAGGTGATCTCCGGTTCGGATGCCCCGATCAAGACGGGCAACACGCTGCCGCTGCGCAACATCCCGGTCGGTTCGACGATCCACTGCATCGAGATGAAGCCGGGCAAGGGTGCGCAGATCGCGCGCGCCGCCGGTGCCGGCGTGCAGCTGGTCTCGCGCGAAGGCGTCTACGCCACCGTGCGTCTGCGTTCGGGCGAAGTGCGTCGCGTGCCGTCCGAGTGCCGCGCCACGATCGGCGAGGTCAGCAACGACGAGCACAGCCTCGAGAAGCTGGGCAAGGCCGGTGCGAAGCGCTGGCGCGGCGTCAAGCCGACCGTCCGCGGTGCGGCCATGAACCCGGTCGACCATCCGCACGGCGGTGGTGAAGCGAAGGCCGGTCAGGGCAACCCGCATCCGGTTACTCCCTGGGGCGTTCCGACCAAGGGCTACAAGACCCGCCATAACAAGCGGACGCAGCAGTTCATCGTGCGCGATCGCAGGAGCTGATAGACCATGGCACGTTCACTCAAGAAGGGTCCGTTCGTCGACCACCACCTCGTCAAGAAGGTGGAAGCCGCGGGCACCAACACCAAGAAGCCGATCAAGACCTGGTCGCGTCGCTCGATGGTTCTGCCGGACATGATCGGTTTCACCATCGCCATCCACAACGGCAAGAACCACGTCCCGGTGCTGGTCAACGAGAACATGGTTGGCCACAAGCTCGGCGAATTCGCGTTGACGCGGACCTTCAAGGGTCACGGCGGCGACAAGAAGTCGGGCAGGTAAGGAGCGCACAATGGACAAGGCAACGAAAGCCCGCCTCGAAGAGCAGAAGCGCGCTCGCACCGAGGTCAACAAGCGCACCGCGATCCTTCGCACCGCGCGCATCTCGCCGCAGAAGGCACGTCTGGTCGCCGACCAGGTCCGTGGTCTGCCGGTCGAACGCGCCGTCGGCCTGCTGAAGTTCTCGGACAAGAAAGCCGCTCACATGATCAAGAAGGTCGTCGAGTCGGCCATCGCCAACGCCGAGAACAACGCTGGCGCGGACGTCGACGAACTCACGATCGCCACCATCACGGTCGACGAAGGTCCGACGCTGAAGCGCTTCATGGCGCGCGCAAAGGGACGCGGTACCCGCATCCTCAAGCGCACCAGCCACATCACCGTCGTCGTGGGAGAGGGCAAGTAATATGGGTCACAAAGTTCATCCCATCGGCATCCGCCTCGGCATCGCCAAGGACTGGAATTCCAAGTGGTACGCCGGCAAGAAGGAATATGCCGACTACCTCGTCGCCGACCTGAAGGTCCGCGAGATGCTGCGCAAGCGTCTCGCTTCGGCCGGCATCAGCAAGATCCTGATCGAGCGTCCGGCGAAGACGGCGCGCGTGACGATCCACACCGCCCGCCCGGGCGTGGTGATCGGCAAGCGCGGCGAGGACATCGAGAAGCTGCGCAAGGACGTCAGCGACATGATGGGCGTTCCGGCGCACATCAACGTGACCGAGGTCCGCAAGCCGGAGCTCGACGCGCAGCTGGTGGCCGAGTCGATCGCGCAGCAGCTCGAGCGTCGCATCATGTTCCGCCGCGCGATGAAGCGCGCCGTCGGCAACGCGATGCGCCTCGGCGCACTGGGTATCAAGGTCAACGTCGCCGGCCGCCTCAACGGCGCCGAGATCGCACGTTCGGAGTGGTACCGCGAAGGCCGCGTGCCGTTGCACACCCTCCGCGCCGACGTCGACTACGGCTTCGCCGAAGCCAAGACGACCTACGGGATCATCGGCATCAAGACCTGGATCTACAAGGGCGAAATCTTCGATTTCAGCCAGGTGGGCCAGGAGAAGCAGGACGACACGCCGCGTGGCGGAGACCGTGGTGATCGCAATGACCGCGATCGTCGGGGTCCGCGTCGCGAGCGCGAGGCGAGGGACTAATCATGTTGCAACCCAAGCGAACCAAATACCGCAAGATGCACAAGGGCCGTAACGAAGGCCTGGCATGGAGCGGCAACGCAGTCAGCTTCGGCGAATTCGGTCTGCGGTCCACCGCAACCGGCCAGCTGACCGCACGTCAGATCGAAGCCGGTCGTCGTTCCATCAGCCGTCACGTCAAGCGCGGCGGCAAGATGTGGATCCGCGTGTTCCCGGACAAGCCGATCACCAAGAAGCCGATCGAAGTCCGAATGGGCTCCGGCAAGGGCAGCGTCGAGTACTGGGTCGCGCAGATCCAGCCCGGCCGCATGATCTTCGAGATCGAGGGTGTCGAGGAGGAGGTGGCGCGTGAAGCGTTCCGCCTGGCCGCCGCGAAGCTGTCGGTCACCACCCAATTCGTGACCCGGACGGTGCGCTGATGGCTACGACGAAGGAACTCCGCGAGAAGTCGGTCGAGGATTTGCAGTCGCATCTCCTCGAGCTGCACAAGGAGCGTTTCTCGCTCCGCATGCAGAAGGCCACTGGCCAGCTGACCAAGACGCATGACACCCGTCGGGTGCGCCGCGAGATCGCGCGCGTGAACACCCTGATCGGTCAGAAGAAGTAAGGACCCGACCATGAATACCGAAAAGAAGCAGCGTACGGTCCAGGGCCGCGTGGTCAGCAACAAGATGGACAAGACCGTCACCGTGCTGGTGGAGCGTCAGGTCAAGCACGCCCTGTACGGCAAGTACATCAAGCGTTCGACCAAGCTCCACGCCCACGATGCCGAGAACGCGTGCCAGGAAGGCGACCTCGTGAAGGTCGTCGAGATCGCGCCGATGTCCAAGACCAAGAACTGGCGGGTGGCGGAAATCGTCACGCGCGCCGCCGAATAACGAGGAGGGCATACCATGATCCAGATGCAGAGCCACCTCGATGTGGCGGACAACAGCGGTGCCAAGGAAGTGATGTGCATCAAGGTGCTGGGCGGCTCGAAGCGCCGTTACGCCGGCATCGGCGACATCATCAAGGTGTCCATCAAGGAAGCGATTCCGCGTGGCAAGGTCAAGAAGGGCGAGGTCTATGACGCCGTCGTGGTGCGTACCCGCAAGGGTGTGCGTCGTGCCGACGGTTCGTTGATCCGCTTCGACGGCAACGCCGCCGTGTTGCTCAACAACAAGCAGGAGCCGATCGGCACCCGCATCTTCGGGCCCGTGACCCGTGAACTGCGTTCCGAGAAGTTCATGAAGATCGTCTCGCTCGCGCCTGAAGTGCTCTGAGCGGAGGAACGAAAATGGCTAATCGAATCAAGAAGGGCGACCACGTGATCGTGATCGCCGGCAAGGACAAGGGTAAGCGCGGTGACGTGGTGCGCGTGGTCGGCGAGAAGGTCGTCGTCTCGAACATCAACATCGTCAAGCGCCACACCAAGCCGAACCCGCAGGCGGGTCAGGCCGGTGGCGTGGTCGAGCGCGAAGCGCCGATCCATGCTTCGAACGTGATGCCGTTCAACCCTGCCACCGGCAAGGGCGAGCGCATTGGAACCAAGACACTCGAGGATGGACGCACGCTGCGCGTGTTCCGCTCGAGCGGTGAGGCGCTCGACGCCTGAGGATGCTCAAAATGACGACCCGTCTGGAACAGTTCTACAAAGATGAGGTGGTACCGAAGCTCATGGAGCAGTTCGGTTACGCCAACATCATGCAGGTCCCGCGCCTGAGCAAGATCACCATCAACATGGGCGTGGGCGAAGCTGCCGCGAACAAGAAGGTGCTGGAAAACGCGACCGCCGACATGGCCAAGATCAGCGGCCAGAAGCCGCTGGTGACCAAGTCGCGCGTGTCGGTGGCCTCGTTCAAGATCCGCGACGGTTGGCCGATCGGCTGCAAGGTCACGCTGCGTCGCAATGGCATGTACGAGTTCTTCGATCGCCTGGTCAACGTCGCGCTGCCGCGCGTCCGCGACTTCCGTGGTGTGTCCGGCCGTTCGTTCGATGGTCGCGGCAACTACAACATGGGCGTGAAGGAACAGATCATCTTCCCGGAAATCGACTTCGACGCCGTCGACGCGATCCGCGGTATGGACATCGCCATCACCACGACCGCCCGTACCAACGAAGAAGCCAAGGCCCTGCTGGAAGCCTTCCGCTTCCCGTTCCGCAACTGATCCGAAGGCAGAGCACTTATGGCAAAGACGTCCATGATCAACCGCGAGGTCAAGCGCAAGAAGCTGGCCAAGCAGCACGCCGAAAAGCGTGAGGCGCTGAAGAAGATCATCAGCAGCCCGACCGCGGGTTACGAAGAAAAGGCCGACGCAGTCAACAAGCTGCAAAAGCTGCCGCGCGACTCGTCGCCGGCCCGCCAGACCACGCGTTGCGCGCTGTCCGGCCGCCCGCGTGCCGTCTACAGCAAGTTCGGCCTCGGCCGCAACAAGCTGCGCGAAGCCACCATGCGCGGCGACGTGCCTGGCCTGCGCAAGGCCAGCTGGTAAGAGCGTCGCACTGCAGGTCTGGCGTTCGCGCGCCAGACCTGTAGAATACCGGCCCTCACGCTGTACCCCGCCCGAGTTCCGTGCGGGTCAAAAACTAGTGTTCGCGCAAGCGGATATCGGTGCACTCAGAAGGTAATCATCATGAGCATGACTGATCCCATCGCCGACATGCTGGTCCGCATTCGCAATGCGGCCGCAGTTGGCAAGCAGACGGCGTCGATGCCGTCGTCCAAGATCAAGGTCGCCATCGCCACCGTCCTGAAGGACGAGGGCTACATCGGCGATTTCCGCGTGACCGAGAACGGCGCCAAGGCCGAGCTCGAGATCGTTCTCAAGTATTACGAAGGCCGTCCGGTCATCGAGACCCTGAAGCGTTTCTCGCGCTCGGGTCTGCGCCAGTACCGCGGCAAGGACGCGCTGCCGAAGGTCCTCAACGGCCTGGGCGTGTCCATCATTTCCACGTCCAAGGGCATCATGACCGACGCGAAGGCACGCCAGCTGGGTGTCGGCGGTGAAGTCCTGTGCTTCGTGGCTTAAGGGAGTAACGCACAATGTCCCGAGTTGCCAAGAAGCCGATCGCCCTTCCGAAGGGCGTCGAGCTCAACATCCAGCCCGAGCTGGTCAGCGTCAAGGGCCCGAAGGGCACCCTGTCGCTCGCCAAGCCGTCGGATATCGAGATCACCATCGAAGACGGCAACGCGCTGCTTTCGGCCAATGATCCGTCGCAGATTCCGCTCACCGGAACCCTGCGCGCGATCGTCGCGAACATGGTGCACGGCGTGTCGCAGGGCTTCGAGCGCAAGCTCGACCTCGTGGGCGTCGGTTACCGCGCTGCGGTCCAGGGCAATGACCTGAACCTCTCGCTCGGTTTCTCGCATCCCGTCGTGTTCCAGGCGCCGGAAGGCATCACGCTGACCACGCCGACCCAGACCGAGATCCTGGTCCAGGGTGCAGACAAGCAGCTCGTCGGTCAGGTCGCCGCCAAGATCCGCGGATTCCGTCCGCCGGAGCCGTACAAGGGCAAGGGCGTGAAGTACTCCGACGAAACCATCATTCGCAAGGAAGCCAAGAAGGCCTAAGGCCCATCCGCTTCCCGGGGATCAAGATCATGAGCATCAAGAACAACGCCCGCCTGCGCCGTGCCAAGAGCACGCGTTCGCACATCCGTGTCCTCGGCGTGCCGCGCCTGTCGGTGCTGCGCACCGGCCAGCACATCTACGCCCAGCTGTTCAATTCGGATGGTTCCAAAGTGTTGGCCGCGGCCAACACCACGCAGGCCGACGTCAAGGACGGCCTGAAGAACGGCAAGAACGCCGACGCCGCAACCGCGGTGGGTCGCGCGATCGCAGAGAAGGCCAAGGCCGCGGGTATCGAGAAGGTCGCATTCGACCGCTCGGGCTACCGCTACCACGGTCGCATCAAGGCACTCGCCGACGCCGCCCGCGAGGGTGGCCTGCAGTTCTGATCCGAACGCTGTCGGGGGCGGGGCGGGGGGCCCCGGGCGGCGGCCCGGCCCCCCCCGGCGGGGGGGGGCGCCCCCCCCC
>JASCOC010000045.1 GCA_029959605.1 Lysobacteraceae bacterium PS02340
CACCTCGTCGAGGGTGACTTTGAAGCGGCTTCCCCGTCCGGCCCGAAGGCGTTTCGTTGAAGCGAGCCGCACATATTACCGCGACTTTCGAGTCTGTCAACACCGCGTGAAGGCTGTTGTCGTTCTCATCCCGCTTGGCCCGCCGCTCCGAAGAGCAGCCCGCCGTGCGGGGCGCGAATTATGCATAGATGAAATCGGTTTGGGAACCCTAGGCGCACGATTTTTTTCTTGACGCTTCAACGGCGCTTGCCGAAGGTGGCTGCAGTCCATCCCGTCGGTACTTCCATGCGCGCTCTCCGTCTTCTTCTGCTCTCTCTGCTTGCCTCCTGTCTGTTGCCCGCCTGTGCGAGTGGTGGCGACTGGGTGGAGCTTGCGGGCAACCGCTACACCGTCGAGATCGCGGCGACCGACGAGGCACGCGCGCGCGGCCTGATGTTCCGCGACACGCTCGAAGAGGGGCACGGCATGCTCTTCATCCACGACAGCGAGGCGCCGCAGGCCTACTGGATGAAGAACACGCGCATCGCGCTCGACATCCTCTACTTCGACGATGCCCGCAGGCTGGTGTCGCAGCAGCGCGACGTACCGCCATGTTCGGCCGGCAACCGCTGCCCGCCCTATCCGAGCACCGGTCCCGCGCGCTATGTGCTGGAGCTCAATGCAGGGGAAGCGCAGCGCATCGGCCTGAAGGACGGTGAGACGCTGACGCTGTCGCCCTCGATCCCGGCGCCCTGAGCCCGCGTCATCGCGATCCAGTGGCCACGCAGGCATCCACGCCATGAGTGATGCAGTGCAACTGCCCGAGTGGGCATCGTTGTCGGGCACTGCGGATGCAGCGTTGCCCCTGTTCGCGTGCGCGCTGCTGATCGCCCGCGACGAATACCCCGCGCTCGACGTTGCGCATTGCGATGCGGTACTGGAGTCGCATGCCCGGCATCTACGGATCGAGGTCGACACGATCGGGCAGACGCCGCTGAAGATGCAGGCGATCAACCGGCATCTGTTCGAGGAGATCGGCTATGCCGGCAATCACGACACCTATTACGACCCGCGCAACAGTTATCTCAACGCGGTGATCGAACGCCGGCTCGGCAATCCGATCCTGCTGGCCGTGGTGCAGATGGAGGTCGCGCGCCGGCTCGGCGTGGCGCTGGACGGCATTTCCTTCCCCGGCCACTTCCTGGTCCGGCTGCCGGTCGGTGACGGCATGCTGGTGATGGATCCGTTCAACGGCGGTCGGCCGCTGGATATCGAGGAACTGCGATCACGCGCCGCGCCGCACGTCGACGGTGGCCCGCCGGACGACGACACGCTGGCCCGGCTGCTGCGCCCGGCCACGCCGCGGATGATGTTGATGCGGATGCTGCGCAACCTGCACGGCACTTACGCCGAAGCCGAGGACTGGGCCCGCGCCGTGCGCTGCGCCGATCGGCTGCTGTCGCTGGCGCCCGACGCGCCCGATGCCTTGCGCGATCGCGGCCTGGGCTATCTGGCGTTGGGCCATGTCACCGGTGCGCGCGAGGATCTGGGGCATTACGTGGCCCGGTATCCGGACGCAGCCGATGTGGATGCGGTACGCGAGCAACTGGTCCACATCGGGCGCACACGTGACCGCGCGCACTAGTCAGATGTCATCGCCCCCGCGCATGCGGCCTGGCGGATGACCCGCCCTGAGGTTCAGCTCAGAGCGTCATCATCTCGAAGTCGTCCTTGGTAACGCCGCAGTCGGGACAGGTCCAGGTATCGGGCACATCCTCCCAGCGCGTGCCCGGGGCGATGCCCTCGTTCGGAATGCCGACGGCTTCGTCGTAGATGAAACCGCAGACCACGCACATCCATGTCTGGTAGGCACCCTGCGTCGTCGGATCGTTCATCGGATAATGACCACATGCGGCATTGGAAACGGAGCCGCATTGTCCCATCGCGCTCCCCCCACCGGAACCCACGTCGATGAACGCCTCCCCGTCCGCGCCACGCGGCCTGTATCTGCTCACGCCCGATGAGCCCGAGACCGCCCAGCTGCTGGCCCAGGTCGCGGCCGTGCTGCCGCACGCCACGTGGCTGCAGTACCGCAACAAGCGCGCCGATGCCGCGTTGCGCCGGACGCAGGTGCAGGCCCTGCTGCCGCTGTGCCGCGCGACCGGCGTGCCGTTGATCGTCAACGACGACTGGCGGCTCGCGGCCGATCTGGGTGCCGACGGCGCGCATCTAGGAGAGAACGACGGCGCGCTGTTCGATGCACGCGCGGCGCTGGGCGGCGACGCGATCCTCGGCGCCTCCTGCTACGACGACATCACCCTGGCGCAGCGTGCGGTCGAGGCCGGCGCCAGCTATGTCGCCTTCGGCGCGTTCTTTCCGTCACCGACCAAGCCCGACGCCCGCGTCGCACGCAAATCCCTGCTGCGCGATGCGGAAGCGCTCGGCGTGCCGCGGGTGGCGATCGGCGGCATCACGCCGGAGAATGCGCGCCAGCTCGCAGCCGCCGGCGCCGATCTCGTCGCCGTCATCAGTGGCGTCTTCGCCGCTCGCCATCCGGCCGCCGCCGCGCACGCCTACCGCGCCGCATTCGGCCTCTGAACCTTCTTCTTTCTGGAGTCTCCATGGATACGTCCCGCTCGCATGCCCTGTTCGAACGCGCCCGCACGCTGCTGCCCGGCGGCGTCAATTCGCCGGTGCGCGCGTTCAAGTCGGTCGGCGGCGAACCGTTCTTCGTGCAGCGCGCGGACGGCCCGTATCTGTTCGACGTCGACGGCAACCGCTACATCGATTACGTGGGCTCTTGGGGGCCGATGATCGTCGGCCACAACCACGCGAGCGTGCGCCAGGCCGTCAAGCGCGCGATCGGTGACGGCCTGTCGTTCGGCGCACCGACCGAGGCGGAGATCACGATGGCCGAGCGCCTGACCGCACTGGTGCCATCGATGGAAATGGTGCGCATGGTCAATTCCGGCACCGAAGCCACGCTGTCGGCGATCCGCCTCGCGCGCGGCGCGACGGGCCGCACCTGCATCGTCAAGTTCGAGGGCTGCTACCACGGCCACGGCGACTCGTTCCTGGTCAAAGCCGGCAGCGGTGCACTGACACTCGGCGTGCCGACCTCGCCGGGCGTGCCCAAAGCGCTGGCCGATCTGACGCTGACGCTGCCCTACAACGATTTCGACGCGGCGACCGCGCTGTTCGATGAAGTCGGCGCGGACATCGCCGGTCTGATCATCGAACCCGTCGTCGGCAACGCCAACTGCCTGCCGCCGCGGGACGGTTACCTGCAGCACCTGCGCGACCTGTGCACGCAGCACGGCGCGCTGCTGATCTTCGACGAAGTAATGACCGGCTTCCGCGTCGCGCTCGGCGGCGCGCAGGCGCGATACGGCGTGACGCCGGATCTCAGCACCTTCGGCAAGATCATCGGCGGCGGCATGCCGGTCGGTGCCTATGGCGGACGCCGCGACCTGATGGAACAGATCGCGCCGGCCGGGCCGATCTACCAGGCCGGCACGCTGAGCGGCAATCCGGTCGCGATGGCCGCGGGCCTGGCGATGCTGGATCTGGTGTCGGCGCCTGGCTTCCACGATGCGCTCGAAGCCAACTCGAATCTGCTGTGCGACGGTCTCGAAGCCGCGGCACGCGATGCGGGCGTGCCGTTCACCACGACGCGCGTCGGCGGCATGTTCGGCCTGTTCTTCACCGACCAGCCGGCCGTCGACACCTACGCACAGGCCGTCGCCTGCAACACCGCGGCGTTCAACCGCTTCTTCCACGCGATGCTTGAACGCGGCGTGTTCATGGCGCCGTCGGCGTTCGAAGCCGGCTTCATGTCGTCGGCGCACGATGCCGCGGTGATCGAGGCGACCATCGCCGCCGCACGCGAGGCGTTCGCCGAACTCGCCGCATGACGCCACCGCCGCTGCGGCTGGTGCTGTTCGATTTCGATGGCGTGCTCGCGCGCTACTCGCACGACACGCGCATGGCGGATCTCGCTCGCGTCGCCGGCTGCACGCCGGCGCGCGTGGCGGAGGTGTTGTACGACTCGGGACTGGAGCGCGCCTACGACAGCGGCGCGCTCGATACGCACACCTACCTGCAGCAGCTGGGAGAGGGCATCGGCTGCACCATCGACGCGGACACGTGGATCGCTGCGCGTATCGCCGGCACACAGGCGGATCCGGTCGCGCTGGAACTCGTCGCGTCGGTCGCGTCCCGGGTGCAGATCGGCGTGCTGACCAACAACGGCGCATTGATGCTGGATGCGATTCCGCGCATCGTCGCGCCGCTGTTCCCGATGCTGGAAGGCCGCGTGCTGTGCAGCGGCGTGCTGGGCGTCCGCAAACCCGACCGCGCGATCTTCGCGCATGCGCTCGCGCATTTCGACGCGCGCGCGCAGGAGACGCTGTTCGTCGACGACCTGTTCGTCAACGTGCAGGGCGCACGCGTTGCGGGCATGCACGCCGATACGGTGGCCGACGCGCGATCGATGCGGACGGTGCTGCGGCGTTACGGCCTGGTCTGATCGCGCGCCAGCGCGATACGGAGTTCGGACGCCATCCGATCGAGCGTCACGAAAGGTGTTGGCGCGGGCGCGCCTTCCGGATAGATCCGCAGCATCCCGTCACCCGACATCCGCGGCTGCACGTGCAGATGCACATGCGGAACTTCCTGCCCGCCGGCCGCGCGGTTGGACTGCCACAGGTTGAGGCCGTCGGGTGCGAAGGCCGCATCAGCCGCGCGTGCGATGCGCACCGCGATGCGCATCAGGTGCGCGGCGGTGTCTTCGTCGAGATCGAACAGCGTGTCGACGTGCCGGCGCGGCACCACGAGCACGTGCCCCGGCACCGCCTGGCGCAGGTCCATGAAGGCGATCACCTGATCGTCCTCGTGGACGAGACTCGCGGGCAGCGTGCCCGCAAGAATCGCGCAGAACGCGCAGCCGTCCGCAGTGGACTCAGCCGGCGGCGACGGCATCGGCGATCGCCGCGCGCAGGCGCGCCAGGCCGTCGGCGATGTCGGCGTCGGTGATGTTCAGGGCCGGCACGAACCGCAGCACGTCGGGGCCGGCCTGCAACATCAGCAGGCCGTGGCGCGCGGCGTGGTCGAGGATCGATGCGGCCTTGCCTGCATGTTCGGGACGCAGCACGGCACCGAGCATCAGTCCACGGCCGCGGACTTCGGAGAACAGGCCGAACTCGGCATCGAGCGCGGCAAGGCCGTCGCGCAGCGCGCGCGACTGACGCACCACGTTGGCGGCGATGTCCTTTGATGCCAGCTTGCGCAACGCGACGCGCGCGACGGCGGCGGCGAGCGGGTTGCCGCCGAAGGTGGTGCCGTGATCGCCGAACTGCATCGCCTCGGCGACCTTCGGGCCGGCCAGCAGCGCGCCGATCGGGAAGCCACCGCCGAGCGCCTTGGCCAGCGTGACGATGTCGGGGACAACGCCGTCCTGCGGATGCGCGAACAGCGTGCCGGTGCGGCCCATGCCGCACTGGATCTCGTCGAGCACCAGCAGCGCCTCATGGCGATCGCACAGCGCGCGCACCGCGGCCAGATACCCATCGGCGGCCGGCATGACGCCGCCCTCGCCCTGCACCGGCTCGAGCATCACCGCGGCGACGTCGCCATCGGCCATCGCCGCTTCGAGCTGGGCGACGTCGTTGAAGTCCACGTAGCGGAAGCCGCCGGGCAGCGGCTCGTAGCCGGCCTGGTATTTCGGCTGCGCGGTCGCGGTGACCGCGGCCAGCGTGCGGCCGTGGAAGCTGCCGCGCGCGGTCACGATGACGCGGCGATCGGGGCTGCGGCCCTGCGCGGTGGCCCACTTGCGCACGAGCTTGATCGCGGCCTCGTTGGCCTCGGCGCCCGAATTGCACAGGAAGGTGCGCGTGGCGAAGCCGCTGGCCTCGACCAGTTCGGCGGCCAGCCGCAGCGGCGGTTCGCTGAAGAAGACGTTGCTGGTGTGCCACAGCTTGCCGGCCTGCTCGACCAGGGCCGCGACGAGATCGGGATCGTTGTGGCCGAGGCCGCAGACGGCGATGCCGGCCGACAGGTCGACGTACTCGCGGCCTTCGCTGTCCCAGACGCGCGCACCATCGCCGCGCTCGAGCACGAGCTCGCGTGGCCGGTAGACGGGCAGCACGTGGCGCTGGGCGAGGGCGATGAGATCGGCGGCGGAGGACATGGTCGGCGGCTTCGATTGGACGTGGGACGCCGATTGTACGGGGGTGCAAGCGTCCGCCGCAGGGTGTTCCGCGGGCGACGGTAGAAGATGCCAGGCGGAACAGATGCTGGTCTCTAGGTGCTATGTGATGGGTCCCCAACCCTCACCCGCCGCGCGTCGCGCGGGGCCCGCGCCCGGAGCGGTGGGGTATTGCCCAGTCCGCCCCCCCCCG
>JASCOC010000046.1 GCA_029959605.1 Lysobacteraceae bacterium PS02340
GGGGCGAATCTGAAATTCCCGGCGGACGTACACCCCGCCCCCCCCGCACGGCGGGCGGCGACCTCTCCCGGAGGGAGAGGTGCCCGTTCGCTGCGTAGAAGGCGGGGTCTGGGTGGCCTACTAGGTGAGTCACTCCTGCTCTTGAGCCCCTCTCCCTCCGGGAGAGGGGTTGGGGTGAGGGTGCTCTTCGCGCGCTATAAAGAAAACTCAGCAGATCAGAAAAGCCCCGCCCTCACCCCACCATCGGCATCCGCCGATGGTCCTACCCTATCCCGCAGGGAGAGGGCCCAACGGCATCCGCCTGCGGCGGAAGACATCACATTTTCGTGGGCTGGATGATCTCCACCCAGTAGCCGTCCGGATCCTTGATGAAGGCGATCGACTTCATCGTGCCGTCGGTCAGGCGCTTCTGGAACGTCACGCCCAGTTCCTCGAAACGCGCACAGGCGGCACGCACGTCCGGAACGCTGACGCAGATGTGGCCGAAGCCGCGCGGATCGCTGTTGCCGTCGTGATAGACCGGGCCGTCCTGCGATTCGGTGCCGTGGTTATGGGTGAGTTCGAGCACGCCGGGCTGGCGCGCGAGCCATTCGCGGCGGGCGTCTTCGTCGTCGGGAATGCCCGCGGTGTCGTCGACCAGTGCGAGGAAGAACAGCGAGAACTTCGCCTGTTCGAAGTCGGCCTTGCGCACCAGGGTGAATCCGAGCACGCGGGTGTAGAAGTCGAGCGAGGCCACCGGGTCCTTGACCCGCAGCATGGTGTGATTGAACACGAAGTCGCGGGTCGCGGCATCGCGCGGTGCGACACCCGGGACATCGGCGAGATCGGCAAGGGTCTGTGCGGTCATGGCACGGCTTCCTGAGAGGGGCCGTCCATTATCGGCGAAGCCGCCGCAAGGCCGTGGTCACGCGGCGCGGGTGTCAGCCGGAAGCAGCCAGCCGTGGTAACGCACCAGTTGACCGACGAGCGGCAATGCGGCTTCGACCTCGAACGCATAGCGCCCGTCGATCTCGCGTTCGTTGCAGCGCACGTCGCGGAACAGCGCGGCCGGCAGCGGCACCACGCCGAGCAGGCGTGCGCCGGCGACGTTCCAGAAGATCGTGCCCTCCCAGGTGTGCAGCACGAAGCGGAACTGCACCGGGCCGAGCCGTTCGCGCAGTTCGCCGTCGCGATGCCACAGGCGCGAGCGCATGCGCGAGGCCTTCGGCGGCGTGCCGAACACGCGCGCCCAGATCTCGCCCTTCGGCCCGCTGGCGAACTCGACGGTCACCGGCGCATCGGTCATCGCGCGCGGCAGACCCGCGATGCGCGCGCACAGGCGCGACAGCAGGCCCGTGCCGCGCACCACCGTCACCTGTCCGCTGTAGCGCGCCGTGCCGTGCACGCCGTGCAGCGCGCGCAGGGCATCGGGCAGACGGAAGAACGCAGCGCCGAGCAGGGTCTGGTAGAGGGTCGGCGTCATCGCACGCAGGTCGTATCCGGGCGGCGCAGGATAGCGCCTGCGCGCCCGCTTCGATCAGTCCGGGGTCACCGGCTTCGTTTGGCGTTGCAGCGACAGCAGGCCCACCAGTACCGCCAGCACCGCGTAGGCCGCCGCGAACTGGAACGCGATCGCCTGGCGCAGGCCGTCGAGCTGCCACGGCAGCACCAGCGCGCCGGTCGGATGCACCGAATGGATCACGCCGAACAGCGTGGCCACCGCGGCCGCCAGCAGGGTCGCGACCGCCACGCCCGAACGTCTGTCGACGAGCGCGACCAAGGCGGTGGCCCACAGCATCGCGGTGATGATGAAGCCGTTGCCGAGCACGACGATCGTCGCCATCTCCGGCAGACCATGACCCGCATCGACCTGCGCGTATAGCCCGGCCATGCGCTCGGGATCGATCCACGCCGGATTGCCGAACTTGATGTTGAGCAGGTAGGCGATCGCCGGCAGGAACGCTAGCGACACCGCGATCGCGTGCTCGCGCTTCGTGCTGTGAAAAGCCTGCACGGTGATGTCGATGCCGACGAAGACGATGATCGGCGCGAGCACCGCGACCGGCAGCCACTGCACCAGGCCCGAGACCAGGCCAAGCATGCCGCCAATACCGATGAAGAAACCCGTCAGCAGCGTGTAGCCGGTGCGCGCGCCCATGTGCTTGTAGGCCGGCTGACCGATGTAGGGCGTGGTCTGCGCGACGCCGCCGCAGACGCCGGCGACCACGGTCGACACCGCTTCGACCAGCAGCACGTCGCGCGTGCGGTAGTCGTCACCGGCGGCGCGCGCGCTCTCGCTGACATTGATACCGCCCACCACCATCAGCAGACCGAACGGCAGCAGCAGCGACAGATACGGCAGCGTCGCCGGTAACCCGTCGACGAAGCCGAGATTCGGCCACGGCAGCGCGGGCGCCGGCCAGCTGGCCTCCGGCAACGCGAAGCCCGGTGACAGGCCGGCGAGCCCGAGGCCGTAGTACAGCGCGAGACCGACGAGCAGAGCGAACGGCACGCCGGGCAGGCGCAGCGGCACCGGACCGCGCGCGACCAGCACGTACAGCAGCAGGCCGAGCGTCGCGAAGCCGGCGACCGGCGAGCGCAGCGTTTCGATCAGCGGCAGGAAGCCGAGCAGCATCAGTGCCGCGCCACCGATCGAACCCAGCAACGCCGCACGCGGCACGACGCGGGTGATCCAGTCGCCGGCGAACGACAGCACGAGTTTCAGCGCACCCATCACCACCAGCGACGCCATGCCGAGCTGCCAGGTCGCGATGCCCGCGGCGTTCGCGTCCAGGCCCTGCTGGCGGAACGCGACGAACGCGGGACCGAGTACCAGCAGCGCCATGCCGATGCTGGTCGGCGCATCGAGGCCGAGCGGCATCGCGGTGACGTCGTCGCGGCCGGTGCGCTGCGCGAGACGCCGCGCCATCCACGTGTACATCAGGTTGCCGACCAGCACGCCGAATGCGGTGCCGGGAAACATGCGCCCGAACACGATGTCGGCCGGCACCCCGAAGATTCCGACCAGCGCCGCGGCGATGAAACCGAGGATCGAGAGGTTGTCGACGACGAGGCCGAAGAAACCGTTGATGTCGCCGGGGACGAACCAGCGGGGCGATGCGTGATGGGGTGTGCGCGAAGAAGCGGCCATTCGGGTTCCGGAATTAAACATCGACTCCATCATTCCGGCGGAAGGCGGAATCCAGCGCCTTTGCTTTCTGCTGGGCAGGCTGCTCGGATCGAGCCCCCGCGGAAGTCACTGGATTCCGGCTTCCGCCGGAATGACGGCTACGGCGCGCGAGGTGACCTCACGCGCGCCTACCACCTCAGAACTTCGCCGTGAACTCCACGCCCCAGGTCCGCGGTTCGTTGATGAAACCGGTGAGGTTGTTGAAGTCGATACCGCCGACGATGCGCGTGCTGTCGGTGATGTTGCGGCCGAACACGGCGAGGTCGTAGTTGCCCTGGTTCCAGTTCGTGCCGACGCGCAGGCCGCCTTCCAGCGTCGAGCGGCCGCGGAATTCCGGCGATTCGTAGAGGAAGAAGTTGACCTGGCCGCGGTACGCCCAGTCGGTGTAGACGTAGAACTCGGCATCGTCGCCGACCGGCTTTGCCCAGCGCGCGGTGAGGTTGTGGATCCACTTCGGCGCCTGCGGCAGCGGATTGCCGTCGACAAGGGCGAAGCCGTTGACGGTCGGATCGGTCACGGTGCAGCCGCCGCCGCAGACCGCGACCGCGAGGTTCGGATCGCGGATCTCGGTGTCGTTGTAGCTCGTGCCCCAGGTCACCAACAGCGTGTCGGTCAACCACGCCTGCAGATCGAGTTCGGCGCCCTGCCCGATCGACTTGTCGGCGTTGAGCAGGATCGCCTGGTTGGTCGCGCCGCCGACGGCGATCAGCTGCTGGCCGTCGACGTTGTAGCGGAACAGGTTGAAGCCGATGCGGCCGCGGCGGTCCCACAGGTCGGCTTTGATGCCGACTTCGTACGAGATCACTTCTTCCGAATCGGCGACCGAGATGCCGCCGAATGCGAGCCGACCCTGGATCGACGGTGCGCGGAAGCCCTTGGCGACACGGCCGTAGACGTTGACGTCGTCGTTGAGTTCGTAGACCGCGCTCGCGTCCCAGCTGATGTCGTCGACATCAGTGTTCTCGAAGAACGGGCCACCGACCGGCGTGCCGAACGGCACCGCCTGCAGCACGCTCGCGCTGAAGTCCTTCTTGTCCTGCGTGTAGCGCAGGCCACCGCGCAGCTTGAGCTTGTCGCTGACGTCGTATTCGCCGGATGCGAACAGCGCCCACGCGGTATTGCGCTGTTCCTGCACGGCGTGGCCGGTCTGCGGATTGCCGGGGGCGAGCGAGTCGTAATTGAGGCTGTCGACGGTCAGCTCTTCGCGGAACCAGAACGCGCCGGCCTGCCAGTCGAAGGGGCCGTCGAGATTCGACTCGATGCGCACTTCCTGGGTGATCTGCTTGTGGTCGGGAATGCCGTCGGCCGACTCGGCCGAGAACGGAATGAAACCGGGGCCGGAATCGGGCAGGAACGCCGCGCCGTAGCCACCGTCGATGTCGCCGCGGTTCAAGGATTCCAGCGTCTCGTAACCGGTAATGGAGTACAGGCTGTATTGGCCGAAATCCCAGCGCAGACGGGCGCTGCCGCCCCAGGTCTCCAGATCGGAGAAATTGACGCCGTCCAGCGACACGGTGTCGCGATCGAAGCCCGGCACGAAGCGGTTGCTGCCCGGTTCGACGAGATTCGCGCGGAACAGGCGCGCGGTGCCGTTGAGATCGCGGCGGTGCAGATTGAACAGGCCTTCGAAACCGTCGCCCTCGTAGAGGAACTGCACGCGCGCGGCGGATTCGTCGTAGCCCTCGAAGCCGTCGTTGGGCGCACCGGCCAGGGTGTTGCGCACCGAATCGTCGCGACGCTGGTACAGCGCCGACACGCGCGCCGACCAGCGCTCGGTCAACGCGCCGCCGACGGCGCCTTCGAAGTTCCACATATTGTCGCTGCCGTAGGCGAGCTTGCCGTAGCCCTCGAAGTCCTGGCTCGGACGCACCGAATCGAACTTCACCACGCCGGCCGGCGTGTTGCGGCCGAACAGCGTGCCCTGGGGGCCGCGCAGCACTTCGACGCCGGCGATGTCGAACACCGGGAAGCCCTTCAGCAGCGGGTTCTCCAGGACCACGTCGTCGTAGATCAGCGAGACAGGCTGCGAGGCATTGAGATCGAAGTCGGTATTGCCGAGACCGCGGATGTAGAAGCGCGGAAACGCGCGGCCGTAGCTCGATTCGATGTTGAGGCTGGGCACGCGGCCCGACAGGAAACGGATGTCGGTGCCGCCGCTGCCGAGCACGCCGAGCTTCTCGGCATCGAGCGTGGTGATCGATACCGGCACGTCCTGGATGTTTTCCACGCGGCGCTGCGCGGTGACCTGCACCGCATCGAGCGTGGCGGCACGTTCCTGCGTCGCGGCGGCGGGCGTGACCGCGTCCTGGGCGAAGACACCTGCCGGCAGGGCGCACGCGAGTGCGAAGGCAAGGCGGGCGGGACGGAGCACGGTCTGGCGGGCGCGACTGGACGACATGGGGAATACCTCGGCGGGCAGGTGACGCGGGAGGATCAGAACGAGACGTCGGCGTGCAGCTGCGAGCGCAGCACCGACAGATGACCGGTTTCCTGCTTCCATGCGGTGCGGATGGCCTCGATCGCGGCGGCCTGCTCCGGCGTATCGGGATGATGCACCACCAGCTCCTTGGAGCGCAGGCGCGACGGCGTGCTGGCGCCCGGCGGCAGCCACTGGCCGTAGACGTCGATCACGCTCAGGCCCTTGGGAAAGCGCGGGGTGACTTCGCGGTCCAGGAAGTCGAGCCAGCGCTGTTCCGAGGCCGCGGTCTCTTCGGGGGAGGCCACCCATTGGCCGGTCGCGAAATACAGCTCGGTGCGCACCCAGCCGATGCCTTCGGCCGGCCGGGCGGCATCGCCGTGGTAGGCCGAGGTGACGACCTTCTCCGGCACGCCGGGCGCGGACGTGGGCGCCGTGGTGGCGCAGGCGGCGAGCGCCGACGCGGCGAGGATCGAGAGCAGCGGACGGAACAGGGACATGGCGACGGCCGGAAGGTGCGGGGTCGCCATGCTAGAGGCGTGGACGGCCCGGAATTGTTGCAGTGCCGCAACACTGTATCGCTCAATCCGGATGGACGTATGAATTCGAAGCGTGCCCAATGGTGGACCGGCCGCGCCCTGCGCGGTCGCGGTGCCGGGCGTCACGTCGCCCCTCCCCAGGTCGGCGCCCGGCACC
>JASCOC010000047.1 GCA_029959605.1 Lysobacteraceae bacterium PS02340
CGATCCGCCGCGATACAGCCGCGGCGGTCCCCTGCGCTTCTCGGTCGACGGGGCACGCAGCCCAAACTCGCTGCGCTCAGACATGGGCTGCTCTTCGACCCCGCCGCCCTGCGATGCTCGGCTCGCTCTACGGCTCGATTCAGATCAAGAGCGTAGAGCCAGAGCGAAAGCCAGAAGCCAGAAGCCAGAAGCCAGAAGCCAAAAGCCAAACACCGCTGGCCGTTAAGCGCGCCGACGCCCGATTTCCATCAGTCGAAACACTGCGCCAGCAGGCGCGACATCTCAGACGTCGATGCGCCGCAATTCGAGAGCGGCGTCATACACAGCCCCGCTCGCCGCATCCAGCCCCTCCATGCCACGAATGACCTGTCCGTTCCGCCACGGCGCGTAGTCGTTGAAGCTGCCCATGCCGCCGAAGACATGCATCACCGCGCCGGACAGCGCGTTGAGTGCGTCCTGATCCGGGGCGTTCTTCGCGAGTAGTTCGGCGCGGGACAGGCACGACTCGAAGTGGCGCGTCCACGGGCAGTCCGTGTCGAGACGCAGCATTGCGACGAGCGCACCTAGCTGGATCCGCAGTGTGTCGAGTTGCGCGCAACGGTCGGGCATGAAGAGTCTGGTTCGGATTGGAAGATCGGATGCGGCAGCGAGGCGTGTCAGCGCGAGGAAACCGCCGCGGGAACGAGCCGCAACGTGTGCGCAGTTGTCTGCGGCTGAAATGGGGAAGCACGACCCTGCGCCCAGTCATCGTGGCCGGCGCCCCAGTAGGGCGACAGCGGATGACCGCTCTGGCCGCCGGGCATGTGGGTGATGCCGTCGGCTTCGTGTCCGGGCGCGACGACCATGCGTTGCGAGGCGCCGAAGGCCGGGCCCTGCACGCGCGGCACGGTGCCGTCGCCGGGCAGCGGTTCGGCGGGCATGCACAGTGCGCGCTTGCCGAGCAGGGGAATGGCGGCTGCGAGCGGGTGGCAGATCGCGGTGGTGTTGCGTTCGCCCCAGGTCCGTTCGGTGAGTGGGCTGTCGCCGGACACGCTGTCGCGCACGTCGCGGGCCGCGTCTTCGAACAGCGCCAGCCAGCCGTCGTCGGCCGGTGTGCAGACGCCGCGCTGCGTGCCGGGCGTGCAGGCGAAGCGGCGCGGCAGCAGATGCGCGGGACGCTGCTCGACCAAGGGCCAGACCACCCCTTCGAAATTCGGCGGATCGGGCGTTTCGTGGGCGTCACCCAGCGCGGCGCGCGCGGGTGCGGCCAGGCCGTCGGCGAGACGCTCGTGCACGGCGAGGCGCCATGCGCGGACCAGGCGATAGCCGACGGAATCGACGCCGGCATGACCGCTCCAGTCGCGCGAGGCATCGGCCAGGGCGCGCAGCGCGCTGTCTCCGGCCGCTTCGTTAGCGATCGCGCCCAGCAACGCGTGCCAGCGCGACAGCAGCAATGCGCGATCGTCGAGCTGGATCGCCAGCAGGTCACGTTCGGCGAACTGTGTGCGCGCTTGCAGGCCTTCGCGGATCTGCCAGGCACGCATGCCGAGCGCGGCGCCGCCATCGCCGATGCGGGCGAAATCTTCGCCATCGACGACGCGACTGTTCGCGGTCCACAGGCGATCGGTATCGGGCGAGCGCAGCAGCGGCGAGGCGCCGGTCGCGATGGACCACGGCGCGCAACGGTTGGCGTCGACCGACGCATCGCCTGTGTGCGACACGGAGATGGTGCGGCCGTCGCAGCCGGCGTCGCGCATCGGAATCGGACCGAGCAGGCGCCACGCGATGCGGCCGGCGCGATCGCCGATCACCAGGTTCTGCGTCGGTGTGGCGGTGCGATCGGCGATGGCCAGCGCATCGTCGAGATCGCGCGCGTGGGCGAAGTCGGCGAGACCGAAATTCAACGCGCCGGGCTGATGCGCGGTCCAGCGCAGCGCGAGCGCGCTGCCGTCATCTTCGCGATGGACCAGGGGTCCCCAGTCGCTGTCTTCGATGACCAGCGTGACCGCCTCGCCGCCGGCGATGTCGATGCGCTCCTCATGGCGCACGACCGGCACGCAGCCTACGGACGCGCCGTCGGTGCAGGGCACGACACGCTGCCAGTCGAGGTAATCGCCGTAGCTGTTGGTGAAGCCCCAGGCGACGTGCGTGTTGCTGCCGACGATGATGGCGGGCAGGCCGGGCAGGGTGAAGCCGGTGACGTCGACCTGGCCGCCCGGCGCACGCGGATCGGGATAGCGCAGGCGCGCGCGGAACCAGATGTTGGGCGCGCGCAGGCCCAGATGCATGTCGTCGGCGACGAGGGCGCGGCCGTCGGCCGTCAACGCACCCGACACGGCGAAGTTGTTGCTGCCCCGACCAAGATCGGCCGCCATGGGCGGCCCACCCTGGTCTCTCTCCCGCGCGGCGGGAGAGAGGGGGACCGTTTGTGAAACAAACGGTGGAGTGAGGGCCAGCGGAAATGTCTGGTGTGAAGTCCCGTCGAGTGCTGAACCCACGGAGGCGAACGCAGAAGGTTCCCGACGACTGCCCTCGATCGCCACCACATCCAGCGTCCGCAGATCCACGACGTCCGCGCCCGGCAATACCGCATCGCCGCGTGCAGCGCCGAACAGCGGCGCATCCCAGCGGCTGCCGTCATGCGCGAACAGATCGAACAGCGCCGGCGGCAGCGCGGGGCGCAAGCGGTGCATCGCCAGCTCGCGCGCGTTGGTCGCGTCCTGCAGATCGAAATACATCGCAAAGCCGGTCAGCGCGGAATCCGCCGGGGTCCACGGCTGCGGCGTCTGTCGCAGCAGCAGATAGGCCCACGGCCGTGCGCCCAGCGATGCAAGCCCGGCATTGGCGCCGTCGGCATACGCCTGCAGCTGCGGCATGCGATCGCCGGCGACCGCGGCGAGGTTGTCTGCCACCCGTGCGCGCATGCGATGCACGCGGTTGCGGCGATCGGTTTCGAGCGCGCGTTCGCCGAACAGCGCCGACAGTTCGCCCGACGGCACGCGCCGCATCAGGTCCATCTCGAAATACCGCTCCTGCGCATGTACGAAACCGAGTGCGCGCATCGCGTCGGTCTCGTTGGCGGCGGTGATCGTGACCACGCCGGCGGCGTCGCGTTCGATGGTCGCAGGCGCCGCGAGTCCGGTCAGCGGCTGGTCGCCGTCGAGTGTCGGCAGGCTCGCGCGCAGCGACAGCCAGATGAAGATGGCGGCCGCGACCAGCAATACGACGAGCGCGAGCACCGCTCGCAGGATCCATTTGCGCATGCACGAGTCCCCGGCCGCGGCGGATGCGGCGCGGTCCGATTATTCCACGGTCATGTTGCCGGCCGGCGCGTGGGCCGACCGGGTCGCTCAGTTGCGCGCGTGCTCGGCCAGGCCGGAGACCACGCCCAGCGAGGGATCGCCGCGCACGATGCGCGCATCCGGGAACCGCGCCTGCGCAGCCGCCTGGACGTAGGGCGCGCCGGACATGCCGCCGGTCAGGAACAGGCTGTCGGGTGGCGCGTCGAGATCGCCGCGCACGTCGTCGAGCAGGGCGCCGATGGTGTCGAGGAAACGCGCGCTGGCGCTCTCCAGCGCGGCACGCGTCGCGTCCACACGCAGGCCGGGTTCGATGTAGTCCAGCGCGTGGCCGGCTTCGTCGTGACCGCTCAGCCGCACCTTCATGCCTTCGACGCCGCGGTACAGGCGCGTGGTGCCACCGTCGTGCTGCAGGGCCTGCAGACGCGGGCCGAACGGCGCATCGACGTGGCCGAAGTCGCGCTTGTGGAAGTCGCGCTGCCGCGGCATGTCCTGCACCGTCGCCGCCTCGACGAAGTGATGCACTGGAATGCGGCTGGCGCCCTTGCCGAACAGCGGCATGACCTGGGCCATGCTCAGCGCGAGATCCACGTCGGTGCCGCCATTGGCGACGCCCCAAGCGCGGTGCACGCGCGGCGCACCATCGCCGCCCACTTCCGCCAGCGCGATGTCGGTCGTGCCGCCGCCGACGTCGACAACTAGAGTCGTGTGCCGCTGCGGACTTTCGGAGTGGTAATGCAACGCGGCGGCCGCGGGTTCTTCGAGGAATTCGATCGAATCGAAGCCCGCCTGGGCCGCGGCGTCGCGCAGCAGGGCCAGCGCCTGTTCGCCGCCAGCCTCGCCGAGCGAACTGCGGAAACGCACCGGCCGGCCCAGCGTCGCCGCGCGCACCGTGGTGCCGAGTTGCTGGCTTGCGGTCAGGCGGATGTGTTCGAGGATGTGCGCGGCGATGCCGGTGATCGTTTCCTTGGCGCGCGGATGCAGGTTGAAGCCGAGCATCGACTTCGGCGACTGCACCAGATTGCCGCTGCCTTCGAGCAGATAACTCTCGATCGCCGCCTCGCCGAATACCGCGTGCTGAAGATCGGCAGCCGAGGATTCCGCGTCGCGCATGCGCGCTTCCAGCCATTGCCGGCGCACGATGCGGATCGCGTCGCGGCGCAGCTGGGCGGATGGACGCGGCGTGCCGCCGGCGCGGGTCTGGTCGCTGCGCAGGCCGCGCATCAGCGATTCCACCTCGGCCTCCATCGCCCCGTCGAGCTCGAACGCATCGAGATCGGGCAGGGTGGTCGGGAAGAACACCGCGGTGCGGAACTGCGGCTGTCCGTCGAACTGGATGTGCACCAGCCGGTCGCCGATGCGCGCAGCGGCGGCGGAGTAGCTGGTGCCGAAGTCGATGCCGATCTTCATTTGGGCGGGGGTGACAGGCGGAAGGCGCGGGAGTCTACGCCGATGCGCGTCACGCCGCTTGCAACGGCCCGTGCAGTCCCCGCAACGCCGGCACGACGCGCTTGAGAATGCGAAATGCATCCATTCCCATCCGATCATGCTTCACAGCGGCCCGGCATACTGCGCGCATTCCACGCGTTGCGAGTGCTGCCATGAAAGGACATCCCGAAGTCGTCGATTACCTGAAGTTCCTGCTCCGCGGCGAGCTGGCGGCGCGTGACCAGTACTTCCTGCATTCGCGCCGCTACGAGGACCTGGGCCTGCACCAGCTCTACACGCGCATCAATCACGAAATGGAAGAGGAAACCCAGCACGCCGACGCGCTGCTCAAGCGCATCCTGTTCCTGGAAGGCGTGCCGGACATGCGTCCCGACGCGTTCGAGCCGGGCGTCACCGTCGAGGAGATGCTGCGCAAGGATCTCGACCTCGAATACCTCGTGCGCGACAACCTCGCCAAGGGCATCGTGCTGTGCGAGCAGCACAATGACTTCGTGACCCGCGAAGTGCTGGTGACCCAGCTCGCCGACACCGAAGAAGACCACACCTACTGGCTGGAGAAGCAGCTGCGCCTGATCGGCATGATCGGCCTGGAGCGCTATCAGCAGAGCCGTATGGGCGACGCGGAAGGCACGCACGCCGGCGTGGGGTGAAACCGGCGCGGCGGGTTCGCTGCGTCGTCGGGAGTCCGGAAACGCCTGCGCTTGTCGTGGGCGTTTCTGTTTCTGGCGGGTGAAACGCCGCTGCTCGATCGATTCGAACGAGGCGTTTGCCCTCACCCCAACCCCTCTCCCAGGGGGAGAGGGGCTCGAATCTCGCGAGCGTCTGCTTTGAAGCCCCTCTCCCTCCGGGAGCGGGGTTGGGGTGAGGGCCGCCGCCGAAGAAGAATTTCGAACCGCACGCCGCCCCACCC
>JASCOC010000048.1 GCA_029959605.1 Lysobacteraceae bacterium PS02340
GAGAACGACAACAGCCTTCACGCGGTGTTGACAGACTCGAAAGTCGCGGTAATATGTGCGGCTCGCTTCAACGAAACGCCTTCGGGCCGGACGGGGAAGCCGCTTCAAAGTCACCCTCGACGAGGTGTTGACGGCAGCAAAAACCGCGCTATCATGGGCGGCTCGCTTCGGAGGAAACGACGAAGCAGTGGGAAGCAGGCGCTGAGGCCGCTTCCGCAGATCTTTGACAGTGTGCGCAGGATACTTATGCGGACGTCTGGCTGGTGGCGTGAGTCCATTAGCAGACGTTCTAGAAAGAGCAAGAAAGATTCAAAAGCATGCAAATGCTAGTGAGTAGTTCGAGTTCTGGAAAAGACATCTGCACTCGAAGCATTAGATGTCACTTCGGTGATGTCGAAACATTTAAGTGAAGAGTTTGATCCTGGCTCAGAGTGAACGCTGGCGGCAGGCCTAACACATGCAAGTCGAACGGCAGCACAGAGGAGCTTGCTCCTTGGGTGGCGAGTGGCGGACGGGTGAGGAATACATCGGAATCTGCCTATTTGTGGGGGATAACGTAGGGAAACTTACGCTAATACCGCATACGACCTACGGGTGAAAGCGGAGGACCTTCGGGCTTCGCGCAGATAGATGAGCCGATGTCGGATTAGCTAGTTGGCGGGGTAAAGGCCCACCAAGGCGACGATCCGTAGCTGGTCTGAGAGGATGATCAGCCACACTGGAACTGAGACACGGTCCAGACTCCTACGGGAGGCAGCAGTGGGGAATATTGGACAATGGGCGCAAGCCTGATCCAGCCATGCCGCGTGGGTGAAGAAGGCCTTCGGGTTGTAAAGCCCTTTTGTTGGGAAAGAAAAGCAGTCGGTTAATACCCGATTGTTCTGACGGTACCCAAAGAATAAGCACCGGCTAACTTCGTGCCAGCAGCCGCGGTAATACGAAGGGTGCAAGCGTTACTCGGAATTACTGGGCGTAAAGCGTGCGTAGGTGGTTTGTTAAGTCTGATGTGAAAGCCCTGGGCTCAACCTGGGAATTGCATTGGATACTGGCAGGCTAGAGTGCGGTAGAGGGTAGTGGAATTCCCGGTGTAGCAGTGAAATGCGTAGAGATCGGGAGGAACATCCGTGGCGAAGGCGACTACCTGGACCAGCACTGACACTGAGGCACGAAAGCGTGGGGAGCAAACAGGATTAGATACCCTGGTAGTCCACGCCCTAAACGATGCGAACTGGATGTTGGGTTCAACTAGGAACTCAGTATCGAAGCTAACGCGTTAAGTTCGCCGCCTGGGGAGTACGGTCGCAAGACTGAAACTCAAAGGAATTGACGGGGGCCCGCACAAGCGGTGGAGTATGTGGTTTAATTCGATGCAACGCGAAGAACCTTACCTGGCCTTGACATGCACGGAACTTTCCAGAGATGGATTGGTGCCTTCGGGAACCGTGACACAGGTGCTGCATGGCTGTCGTCAGCTCGTGTCGTGAGATGTTGGGTTAAGTCCCGCAACGAGCGCAACCCTTGTCCTTAGTTGCCAGCACGTAATGGTGGGAACTCTAAGGAGACCGCCGGTGACAAACCGGAGGAAGGTGGGGATGACGTCAAGTCATCATGGCCCTTACGGCCAGGGCTACACACGTACTACAATGGGAAGGACAGAGGGCTGCAAACCCGCGAGGGCAAGCCAATCCCAGAAACCTTCTCTCAGTCCGGATCGGAGTCTGCAACTCGACTCCGTGAAGTCGGAATCGCTAGTAATCGCAGATCAGCATTGCTGCGGTGAATACGTTCCCGGGCCTTGTACACACCGCCCGTCACACCATGGGAGTTTGTTGCACCAGAAGCAGGTAGCTTAACCTTCGGGAGGGCGCTTGCCACGGTGTGGCCGATGACTGGGGTGAAGTCGTAACAAGGTAGCCGTATCGGAAGGTGCGGCTGGATCACCTCCTTTAGAGACAAGACCACGTGACTTGTCCAGGCGTCCTCATAAGTAACCTGCACGATTGGTAATCAAAAGCAAGACTGGGTCTGTAGCTCAGGTGGTTAGAGCGCACCCCTGATAAGGGTGAGGCCGGTGGTTCGAGTCCTCCCAGACCCACCACATGGGGCCTTAGCTCAGCTGGGAGAGCACCTGCTTTGCAAGCAGGGGGTCGTCGGTTCGATCCCGACAGGCTCCACCATTCTTGATGATGATTCACCGATCGCTGCGCACACATCAGATTTGAATGTCGCCGGGCACTGTGGCCTGACGACGGTTCTTTGAAAAATAGGGAAGTAGCGAGCGTCTGAGACAAGAACTCATACGTGTCGTGTGGCTAAGGCGGGGACCTCGAGTCCCTAGTAAATTGAGTCGTTATATTTGCGTCGATGCTTTGTACCCATCGACAGAAATATGGCTCCGAGGCAACTTGGGGTTATATGGTCAAGCGAATAAGCGCACACGGTGGATGCCTTGGCGGTCAGAGGCGATGAAGGACGTGGTAGCCTGCGAAAAGTATCGGGGAGCTGGCAACAAGCTTTGATCCGGTAATGTCCGAATGGGGAAACCCACCTCCTAGGAGGTATCGTGCAGTGAATACATAGCTGTACGAGGCGAACGCGGTGAACTGAAATATCTAAGTAACCGTAGGAAAAGAAATCAACCGAGATTCCCTGAGTAGTGACGAGCGAACGGGGAACAGCCCAAAAGTCGATATGGTTCTAGCAAAACGGTCCTGGAAAGACCGGCCATAGAAGGTGATAGCCCTGTATGCGAAAGGGCCATGTCGATGAAAAATGAGTAGGGCGGGGCACGAGAAACCCTGTCTGAACATGGGGGGACCATCCTCCAAGGCTAAATACTCCTGACCGACCGATAGTGAACCAGTACCGTGAGGGAAAGGCGAAAAGAACCCCGGAGAGGGGAGTGAAATAGACCCTGAAACCGTGTGCGTACAAGCAGTAGGAGCCTCGCAAGAGGTGACTGCGTACCTTTTGTATAATGGGTCAGCGACTTATTGTTCGTGGCAAGCTTAACCGTATAGGGGAGGCGAAGGGAAACCGAGTCTGATAAGGGCGCATAGTCGCGGGCAATAGACCCGAAACCGGGTGATCTAGTCATGCCCAGGATGAAGGTTGAGTAACATCAACTGGAGGTCCGAACCCACTCCCGTTGCAAAGGTAGGGGATGAGGTGTGATTAGGAGTGAAAAGCTAATCGAACCCGGAGATAGCTGGTTCTCCTCGAAAGCTATTTAGGTAGCGCCTCATGTGAATCTTCTTGGGGGTAGAGCACTGTTATGGCTAGGGGGTCATTGCGACTTACCAAACCATTGCAAACTCCGAATACCAAGACAGACTGCATGGGAGACACACGGCGGGTGCTAACGTCCGTCGTGAAAAGGGAAACAACCCAGACCCACAGCTAAGGTCCCAAATTATCACTAAGTGGGAAACGATGTGGAAAGGCACAGACAGCCAGGAGGTTGGCTTAGAAGCAGCCACCCTTTAAAGAAAGCGTAATAGCTCACTGGTCGAGTCGGTCTGCGCGGAAGATTTAACGGGGCTAAGTGATAAACCGAAGCTTGGGGTGCACAACTTCGTTGTGCGCGGTAGAGGAGCGTTCCGTAAGCCGTCGAAGGCAGATTGAGAAGTCTGCTGGAGGTATCGGAAGTGCGAATGCTGACATGAGTAACGATAATGGGGGTGAAAAGCCTCCACGCCGAAAGCCCAAGGTTTCCTTGCGCAACGTTAATCGACGCAGGGTGAGTCGGCCCCTAAGGCGAGGCAGAAATGCGTAGTCGATGGGAAGCTGGTTAATATTCCAGCACCTCGCATAAGTGCGATGGGGGGACGGAGAAGGTTAGGTCTACCAGGCGTTGGTTGTCCTGGAGAAAGGCGGTAGGAGTGGGTCTTAGGCAAATCCGGGACCCTTTAACTCCGAGCACCGAGACGAGCTCATTAGAGCGAAGTGACTGATACCACGCTTCCAGGAAAAGCCCCTAAGCTTCAGCTTATGCAGACCGTACCGTAAACCGACACAGGTGGGTAGGAAGAGAATTCTAAGGCGCTTGAGAGAACTCGGGTGAAGGAACTAGGCAACATAGCACCGTAACTTCGGGAGAAGGTGCGCCCTTGATCGTGGCCCATGCGGGCTACAGCGATCGGGGGCCGCAGTGACCAGGCCGCTGCGACTGTTTATCAAAAACACAGGACTCTGCAAACACGAAAGTGGACGTATAGGGTCTGACGCCTGCCCGGTGCCGGAAGGTTAATTGATGGGGTCAGCCGCAAGGCGAAGCTCTTGATCGAAGCCCCGGTAAACGGCGGCCGTAACTATAACGGTCCTAAGGTAGCGAAATTCCTTGTCGGGTAAGTTCCGACCTGCACGAATGGCGTAACGATGGCGGCGCTGTCTCCACCCGAGACTCAGTGAAATTGAAATCGCTGTGAAGATGCAGCGTTCCCGTGGCAAGACGGAAAGACCCCGTGAACCTTTACTATAGCTTTACATTGAACGTTGAGTTCGTCTGTGTAGGATAGGTGGGAGGCTTTGAAACCATGGCGCTAGCTGTGGTGGAGCCAACCTTGAAATACCACCCTGTCGTGCTTGACGTTCTAACCTAGGTCCGTTATCCGGATCGGGGACCATGTATGGTGGGTAGTTTGACTGGGGCGGTCTCCTCCCAAAGAGTAACGGAGGAGCTCGAAGGTACGCTCAGCGCGGTCGGACATCGCGCACTGTGTGCAAAGGCATAAGCGTGCTTGACTGCGAGATCGACGGATCAAGCAGGTAGGAAACTAGGACTTAGTGATCCGGTGGTTCTGTATGGAAGGGCCATCGCTCAACGGATAAAAGGTACTCCGGGGATAACAGGCTGATACCGCCCAAGAGTTCATATCGACGGCGGTGTTTGGCACCTCGATGTCGGCTCATCACATCCTGGGGCTGTAGTCGGTCCCAAGGGTATGGCTGTTCGCCATTTAAAGTGGTACGCGAGCTGGGTTCAGAACGTCGTGAGACAGTTCGGTCCCTATCTGCCATGGGCGTTGGAGATTTGAGAGGGGCTGCTCCTAGTACGAGAGGACCGGAGTGGACGAACCTCTGGTGTTCCGGTTGTCACGCCAGTGGCACTGCCGGGTAGCTATGTTCGGAAGCGATAACCGCTGAAAGCATCTAAGCGGGAAGCGCGCCTCAAGATGAGATCTCCCGGGAGCTTGACTCCCCTGAAGGAACCATCAAGACCAGGTGGTTGATAGGCTGGGTGTGTAAGCACAGCAATGTGTTGAGCTAACCAGTACTAATGATCCGTGTGGCTTGACCATATAACCTCAAGTTGCTTCTACCGAAGCATCCTTGGCCAACGACACGAATGAGTCGTCACAAATGTTCGCTACTTCCCAACCTCTGAGAGCGTGAGCGCTGTCAGTCCCACTTTCGAGCGCATCGCTGCGACCGATCACCGGACCGACCTGCGACCCTCCACCCTCTCCCTGGTGACTATAGCTGTATGGAACCACCCGATCCCATTCCGAACTCGGAAGTGAAACGTACATGCGCCGATGGTAGTGTGCATCTAGCATGCGAGAGTAGGTCATCGCCAGGGTTTTTACCCAAAACCCCCGCCGGTTCTCCGGCGGGGGTTTTTCTTTGC
>JASCOC010000049.1 GCA_029959605.1 Lysobacteraceae bacterium PS02340
GGGTTGGGGTGAGGGGAAAGTTCGCAGAAAACACCCCTGCCCTCACCCGACGCGCTTCGCGCGTCGACCTCTCCCAGAGGGAGAGGTGCTCAGGTTTCTGCGGAGATGTGAGTCAGCTGACCTCGAGAAAGTGCCGACTCTAGGCTCCTCTAATATCAGCAGATTCTTAGCCCCTCTCCCTTTGGGAAAGGGGTTGGGGTGAGGGCGATGCTGGCGGCGAGCGCCTCTGTCCTCACCCGACGCGCTCCGCGCGTCGACCTCTCCGAGAGGGAGAGGTGCTCAGGTTTCTGCGGTGATCCGGATCATGCCCGCCCTCCCGTGCGTCGGATGCGCGCAGGCTGCGACGGTCGTGCGTAGGATCAGGTGAATGCCGCTGCGGGCGCCGGCGTGGCCTCGCGCACCAGCGTTTCGAACGCGGCGACCGGCATCGGACGCCCGAACAGATAGCCCTGGAACAGCCGGCAGCCCTGCCCCTGCAGGAACGCGAACTGCGCCGGGTCTTCGATGCCTTCGGCGATCACGTCCAGCCCCAGATCGATGCCGAGCTGCAGCAGGTTGCGGGTGATGCTGGCCGCGTGCGCGTCGCGGACGACCTCGGCGACGAAGGCGCGATCGATCTTGAGTTCCGAGAACGGCAGCCGGCGCAGCGACGACAGCGAGGCGTAACCGGTGCCGAAATCATCCAGCGACAGGCGCACGCCGGCGGCGCCCAGCGCGCGCATCGAGGCGGCCGCTTCGGCCACGTCGTGCACCAGCACGCTTTCTGTCAGCTCCAGCGCGAGCCGGTCGGATGCCACGTCGGTACGCGCGAGGGTGTCGAGCACCTGCGCGGCGAAATCCGGTTGCCGCAGTTGCAGGCCGCTGACGTTGACCGACAGCCGCACGTCGCGCAGCGCCGGATCGGCCTCCCAGACCTGCAGTTGCCGGCAGGCTTCGGCCAGCACCCATTGCCCGAGCGGCAGGATGAAACCGGTGTCCTCGGCCGCTTGCACGAACTCGGCCGGCGGCACCAGCCCACGTCTGGGATCGTTCCAGCGGAGCAGCGCTTCGGCGCCGACGATGCGGCCGCCGGCATCGATCTGCGGCTGGTAGAACAGCACGAAGCGGCGTGCGGCCAGTGCATCGCGCAGCGAGCGGTGCAGCGCGCGGTGCGCGGCGCTGTCGCTCTCCTGCAGATGCATGACCACCAGCAGGCAGGCGACCACGGTCAGCAGGTTGATCCAGATGCCGGCGCGGCGCAGCTCGTCGGGAATCGCGTAGCGCGCCGGCACGCCCTCGGGCATCGCCGCGAAGACCACGAACGCGCCGAGGAACAGGCAGACGCAGCCGTAGCGCAGCCACGGGCGCTCGCTGCGGAACACGTGATGGGCGGCGCCGGCGAGCACCAGCAGGAACAGATGCGTCGTGCGCGGAATGTCGCCGGTGTGGACATCGAGTCGCGCCGAGAACAGGCACACGAATGCGAACAAGCCGAGGAAGGCCATCCACGACGCGAGCCGCACGTGGCGCAGGCGCGCGGCGAGGATCACCGCGATGCCCAGCAGCGCCAGCACGGCTTCGGTCGATGCGACCAGCCCGGCGCCCTGGCTGAAGAAGAACAGGCTCCAGCCGAGACCGAGCGCCAGCATGATGGCGCCGGTCGCAAACAGCAGACGCAGCGCACGCTGGTTGCGCCGCGCTTCGAGTCCGTCGCCTGCTCCGCTGCCCCCGGATGCACTGGCGGATTCCCTCTCGGCCATCCCCTCCCCCGTTCAGGTCGATGGTAGCCGGGTGGGTGGACAACGCACGCGGGCGCAGCAGTTTCAGAAAAATCCGCAGCCGTGGATCGCGGCACGTTCAGGCGCGGGCGCGACATCCGCGGACCGGGCGCATGCGAACTGCGCCGGGTGTGTGCGTTCACACAGTCCCGGCGCACTGCACCGGGACGATGCAGACGATCAGGCAGCCTGCTGGAGGACCTGGCCGACTTCCTTCTCCGCATCGGTCGCGTCGCGCACGGCGACGATCTCGATCGCAAAATGCAGGGTCTTGCCGGCCAGCGGGTGGTTGCCGTCGATCTTGACCTCGGTGTCGCCGACCTCGACCACGGTCACCAGCATCGGACCGGCGCCGCCCTGGGCCTGGAACTGCATGCCCGGCTCGATCGTGTCGATGCCCTGGAACGCCTGGCGCGGCACGGCCTGGACCAGGCTGTCGTTGCGCAGGCCGTAGCCTTCTTCGGGCTTCACGTCGACCTTGAGCGTATCGCCGGCCTTGCGGCCTTCCAGCGCCTGCTCCAGGCCCGGCACGATGTTGCCGCCACCATGGAAATACGGCAGTGGATTGGCTTCGGCCGACTTGTCGATGACGGTGCCGTCGTCGTCGGTGAGGGTGTAGTGGAACGTGGCGACGCGCGCAGCGGCGATCTCCATGGACGAACTCCTTGGATGGGAATGAAACGAAGGGAAATGCTGCAGAAGGCACCGGTAGAACGCACGGTGCAGCAGCGATGGAACGCCGGTCACGATACCGGCAGGGCCCGTTGCGCGCAAACCGGGCGCCCGTCGCGTTCGACGTCCGTACACTCCGCAGGCGCGCGGCACACGACCGGAATCGCCGCGTTTCCACCACATTTCGAACGGACGACGATGCACGCAGACGACGCCGACACCGATGCGCCGCCGCAGATCTGGGTGGATGCCGACGCATGCCCCGTGGTGATCCGCGAGATCCTGTTCCGCGCCGCGCAACGCGCGCAGGTCCACGTCACCTTCGTCGCCAACCAGTGGTTGCGGACGCCGGGTTCGCCCTACCTCCGCGCGTTGCAGGTCTCCGGTGGCTACGACGTCGCCGACGATGCGATCGCCGCGCGTGCGCGCCCGGGCGATCTGGTGGTCACACAGGACATCCCGCTGGCCGCACGCGTGATCGAACGTGGCGCCGATGCGATCGATCCGCGCGGGCAACGCTTCACGCCCGACAACATCGCAGAGCGCGTGTCGATGCGGAATTTCATGGACGAACTGCGCGGCGCCGGCGTGCAGACCGGCGGTCCCGCTGCCCTGCATGCGCGTGACCGGCAGACCTTCGCGAGCCGGCTCGACCAGTGGATCGCAGGGCGTCACGCGCGACCGTGAACCACGTCGCGGCACGCGTCGCTTCCCTGCGCGGCGCCCTTGCGGTCCACAATAGCGGCATGTCACGTCCCAGAATCCCCTCGGAACCGCAGCTGATGCATCCGCGCAACCGCCATCAGGGTCGGTACGACCTCAAGCGGCTGTCCCGGGTCACCCCTGCGCTGCAACCGTTTCTCGTACGCACGCCGGCCGGCGACACCAGCGTGGATTTCTCCAATCCGCGGGCGGTGCGCTTTCTCAACCAAGCGCTGCTGAAGGCCGATTACGGCATCGCCCACTGGGAGATTCCGGAGTCGTATCTGTGCCCACCGGTGCCGGGCCGCGCGGACTATGTCCACGGGCTTGCCGACCTGCTCGCAGGCGATCGCGACGGCGACATCCCGCGTGGCGACGACGTGCGTCTGTTCGATCTCGGCACCGGTGCGAACGTGATCTACCCGTTGCTCGGACATACCGAGTACGGCTGGCATTTCGTCGGTTCGGACATCGATGAAACCGCGGTGCGCATCGCCGATTCCATCGTGCGCGGCAACCAGCTCGGCAGCGCGATCGAAGTCCGCGCACAGACGCTGCGTGGCCATCTGTTCCACGGCGTGCTGCGCCCGGAGGATCGATACGCCGCCACGCTGTGCAACCCGCCGTTCCACGCGTCGGCCGCCGAAGCCAACCGCAGCGGCCGCGACAAGCGCCGCAATCTGGCCGCGCGTTCGGACGGCCCGCCGCGCGCGTCGCGCAAGCTGCCGCTGAACTTCAGTGGCCGCGATGGCGAGCTCTGGTGCCAGGGCGGCGAGGCGCGGTTCGTGCGCAAGATGATCCGCGAGAGCGTGGATTTCGGATCGCAGGTGCTGTGGTTCAGCAGTTTGGTCTCGAAGTCGGCGCATCTGCCGGGCCTGCGCGCCGAGCTGCGCAAGGCCGGTGCGGTGGAGGTCCGCGAGGTGGCGATGGCGCAGGGCAACAAGCAGAGCCGGTTTCTGGCCTGGACCTTCCAGGGGACCGATGCCCGCCGTGACTGGTGGCGTACGCCGGCACACCCGACGCCGGGCCACGGCAAGCCCTGACACCCACGCCGGGCGCTGCCCGGCGCTGGTTCGCGCAGCCCGCTTCTACGCTGGTCCTCCCGTTTCCGGAGGACCGGACCGATGGCCATCCGCCTGCGCTGGTGCGTGTGTCTGCTGGCAGCCGCCGCGCTGATGCCCGGGCAAGGACGCGCCCAGGACCAGACCGGCGAACAGGGTCTGCTGTGGCGGGCGGGCGATCCGTTTGTGTTCTGTCGGTACGGCATGCGGCACAGTCCGAAGGCCTGGTACACCGTTTCGAATTACGCGACGTCGATTCCACGTCCGACGCCCGGGTACTGCCCGTTTCCCACGACGTATTGCCAATACCAGTATGGCTGGACGATGGAAGAGATCTTCGCCTATTACACCTACCTGCGGATCTGCCCACAGGCCGAGCGTTCGGGCCGCTGGGACGGCGCCGGGGACGGTACGCAGGCGCCGTTTTCGCACTAGCGCTGCACATCGATCGACGAGGGCAACGCGCTCGCCGATCACGCCGGATCGTGACCCCAGTTCATCAGCGAATGCCGCCACGGCGTGTCGCTGATGTCGCCGTTGGGGCGCTGCGCCAGATGCCGATGCACGTAGCCGACGACCTTGCGCATATGTGCGAAATCGTCGGCGCTGTAATCGTCCTGGCGTTTGCGCAGCAGCCGGACGATGTGCCGTCCGGACGCGTGCCCCACCGACTCGCCGCCAGTCTCGCCCTTGTCGCCGACCGCGCGCGAGGCATCGGTGTCCAGCCAGGCCTCGAGTCGGGCCGGTGCCATGTTCACGGCGTCGCGGAAGGCGTCGAGCGTCTCGCGGTCCGCGTCCTTCATGCGCGTTTGCCCGTTCGCTTCAGTGCGTCCGGCTTGTGCGCGGCCTTCGCGCCGGTCTTGTCGCTGACGACCAGATATTGCGGGTCGGCTTTCGACGCCGAGACCTTGTGTCCCTTGATCGTCGTATCCGACGTCAGCGTCTTCTCCACCTTACCGTGCGTCTTGCCCTGCGGTGTCTGCCATTCGACCGCGGTGCCCTTCTTCAACGTCGTGGTCATCGTCGGCGCCTCTCCGGATACTGGGACGGACAGCGTCCGCGCCAGCGTGCCCGGTGGAAGTGAAGTTCCGGAGTTCAGCCAGCGAACGGCGCGAAGCACGTAACCCCGCTGCTAGCATGTGATTCCGGCCCCGCCCCGGCTCACCCGCCCATGTGTCTGTCGCCCTGCCCCATCGCCATCCGCTCCTACGGCGCCGACAGCACCGTCGACCGGCACGACTTCGCGCAACTCGTGCTGCCGCTGACGGGCGAACTCGCGATGGACATCGCCGGCCGGGAGGCGCGGCGCGCCCCCCCCCGGGGGGGCGGGGGGGCACACCGCGCGCGCCCCCCCCCCCGGCCCCCGGGG
>JASCOC010000004.1 GCA_029959605.1 Lysobacteraceae bacterium PS02340
TTTGGGCTGGGGATTTTGGGGGTGCCCCCACCCCCGCCGGGTGGTGGGTTTTGGGTCAAACGCCCTCATCCGCTGCACGGTTTGGCATCGACTGGATGTCAGGTTTGGGGGCCGCCTTCGGGCGGCCCCGTTTTTTGAGCGTCGTGGACACGCGCATCGCCTGACGGAAGGCGCGCGGCGGCGCAAGTCCCGTCGGTCCCGTCCCGCAGGCGGCGGCTGCGCCCGACTCGGCGGTTATGCTCGACGACCCGTGTGCTTCCGGATCGCCTGCCGATGTCTTCCACGATCGCCCGCCGCCGTCTCTCCGTCGTCGTCTCCGCCACGCTGCTCGTCGCGAGCCTGTCCTGGGGCGCACCCGTGCTCGCGCAAGGCGCGAATGCGGGTCAGAGCACGGCCGCGTCGGCCGATACCGGCTACCGGTTGCCGCCCGAAGCGCTGCAGGCGATCGTCGATGCGCCGCGTCCACCGCGGCTGCTGCTGAGCCCGCAGCGCGATCTGGCCGCATTCCTGCAGACGCCGGCGCTGCCCAGCATTGCCGAGGTGTCGCAGCCCGAGCTCAAGCTCGGCGGCATCCGCATCAATCCGAAGACGTATTCGACCAGCCGCGCCTCGTTCGTCTCCGACCTGTGGCTCAAGCCGGTCGACGGCGGCGACGAACAGCGCATCGCCGGCCTACCGGAGCCGCTGTCGCTGGCCTCAATGCTGTGGTCGCCGGACCAGCGCCACATCGCCTTCAGCCAGGTCGACGTGCGCGCCGGCGAAGTGCAGCTGTGGATCGTCGACGTGGCCACGCGCCAAGCGCGCCGTCTGCTCGCGCAACCGCTCAACGCCGTGGTCGGCAACGGCTTCGAATGGATGCCCGACAGCGCCGGCCTGCTGGTGCGCCTGCGGCAACCGGGCGAGCTGCCGCAGGACGACGGCATTCCCGCCGGCCCGAACGTGCAGGAAACCGGCGCTGGCGGCACGGTGCAGCAGCTGCGCACCTATCAGGATCTGCTGCGCAGCGAGCAGGACGCACGCGTGTTCGCGCACTACATGACCAGCCAACTCGCGCGCGTGGCGCTCGACGGCACCGTGTCGCCGATCGGCGCGCCGGGCCTGACCACCAGCGCGACGACGTCGCCCGATGGGCGCCACATCCTGCGGCAGCAGATCGATCGTCCGTTCTCGTATCTCGTGCCGTACACGCGCTTCCCGCGGCGCATCGAAGTCGTCGGTCTGGACGGCAAGGTCCAGCACACCGTCGCCACGCTGCCGCTGGTCGAAGGCCTGCCGGTCGGCAACGACGCGGTGCCGACCGGCGTGCGTTCGGTCGCCTGGCGCAGCGACGCCCCGGCCACGCTCGCGTGGGTGGAAGCGCAGGATGGTGGCGATCCGGCGCGCGAAGTCGCGGTGCGCGACATCGTCTACATGCAGGCCGCGCCGTTCCGTGCCAAACCGCAGGTGCTGGCCGAACTCTCGATGCGCTACGCCGGCACGCAGTGGGGCAGCGGTGATCTCGCGCTGTTGACCGAATACTGGTGGAAGACGCGGCGCATCCGCGAATGGCGCCTGCAGCCCGATGGCGGCGACGCGGTCATGGTGCGCGACGGCTCCTACGAAGATCGCTACGCCGATCCTGGCATGGCGGTGACCATGCCCGATGCGACCGGCAACAGCCGTCTGCTGATCGCGTCGGATGGCAACAGCATCTACCGCATCGGCGATGGCGCCTCGGAGGAGGGCGATCGCCCGTTCCTCGATCGCCAGAACCTCGCCGACGGCAGCACCACGCGTCTGTTCCATTCGCAGGCGCCGTACTACGAATCGCCGAGCGCGGTGCTCGACGCCGACGCGACGCGCCTGCTGACCTCGCGCGAAACCCAGACCGAGCCGGCGAACTATGTCGTGCGCAATCTGCAGGCCGCCGCCGACGGCGCGGATCCGGTGCCACTGACCGCGTTCGAACATCCGACGCCGCAGCTGCGCGACGTGCAGAAGGAACTCGTGCGCTTCAAGCGCAAGGACGGTGTGGATCTCACCGGCACGCTGTATCTGCCCGCCGGCTACGACGCCAAGCGCGACGGCCCGCTGCCGATGCTGATGTGGGCGTATCCGGGCGAGTTCAAATCCGCCGATGCCGCCAGCCAGGTCACCGATTCGCCGTACCGTTTCAACGCGATCGGCTACTGGGGGCCGCAGGCGTTCCTGGCGATGGGCTACGCGGTGTTCGCCGACGTGTCGATGCCGATCATCGGCGAGGGCACTGCGGAACCCAACGACACCTACATCGAACAGCTGGTGGCGAGCGCCGAAGCCGCGATCGACGAAGCGGTACGCCGCGGTGTCGCCGACCGTCGTCGCGTGGCGATCGGCGGGCATTCCTACGGCGCTTTCATGACCGGCAACCTGCTCGCGCACTCGCGCCTGTTCGCCGCCGGCATCGCGCGCAGCGGCGCCTACAACCGCACGCTGACCCCGTTCGGCTTCCAGGCCGAGGAACGCAACTACTGGCAGGCGCAGGAGACCTACCTGCAGATGTCGCCGTTCAACTACGCCGGCGACATCAAGGATCCGATCCTGCTGATTCATGGCGAAGAGGACAACAATTCCGGCACGTTCCCGATGCAGAGCGAGCGCATGTTCGCCGCGATCAAGGGCCTGGGTGGCAATGCGCGTCTGGTGATGCTGCCCAAGGAATCGCACGGTTACCGCGCGCGCGAATCGATCCTGCACATGCTCTACGAGACCAATGCCTGGCTCGACACGTACGTGAAGAACCGGCCGGCGGAAGACGCGGCGCGCTGAGCATCCAAACGTTGGAGCTTCACGTCTCACGCTTGACGACTTCTTTCGAACGGACTTGGGCCTTTCTGCGCGTAAAGTAATAGTCGGCAGCAGCCGGACACCTCTTCCTCCGGGAGAGGTCGACGCGCAAAGCGCGTCGGGTGAGGGGCGGGGCTCTACATAGAAGCCGTTTAAAGCACCCTCATCCGCCCTCCGGGTACCTTCCCCCAAGGGGGAAGGGAATACACGGGTCTCTTGATCTCGGGTTCGGCCCGAGTTGAAACACGACACGTATCAGCGCGAGCAGACCGCTCAGATCAAGCCCACTCCGGCGACGGCAACTCCGCGACCGCGCGCCGCATGCTGTCGTTCCAGTGATTGCGGATCGACTGCAGATACGCGTCACCGTCCTCGAAACGCTGCTGGATCTCGACCTTGAAGCTGTCGCGCTTGTAGACCAGCAGGTCGATCGGCGGGCCGACCGACAGGTTGGAGCGGATCGTCGAATCGAACGACACCAGCGCGCACTTGGTCGCGGTGACCAGATCGGTGTGGCTGTTGATCACGCGATCGAGGATCGGCTTGCCGAACTTGATCTCGCCGGTCTGGAAGAACGGCGTCTCGCCGGCGCTCTCGATGAAGTTGCCTTCCGAGTACACCAGGAACAACCGCGGCGCCTCGCCGGCGATCTGGCCGCCGACGATGAAGGAGCCGCTGGGGTCGATACCGCCGTCGCGCAGGTAGGCCTCGTCGCGGCCGCGGATCTCGCGCATCGCATCGCCGACCACCTGCGCCACCTGGAACATCGATTGCGCGTTGAGGATGCCGATGCGTTCGGGTTCGTGCCGCGCGCGATGCTCGAGCAGATTGAGCACGTTCTGCGTCAACGAGAGGTTGCCCGACGACAGCGTCACCACCACGCGTTCGCCGTCCTGGGCGAAGACCCGCATCTTGCCCGCTCGGCGGATGTGGTCCACGCCGGCGTTGGTACGCGAGTCGGAGGCCAGCACGAGGCCTTCGTCGAGGTTGAGTCCGATGCAGTAGGTCATGTCATGTCGCGGTACAGCGCAATTGCAGGCGCCATTGTGCCCCGCGACGACGGGCAGTGACAGCTCAGGACGTGCGCTGCCATTGCGACTGGCGCATGACCGGCGGTGCGACGGGCGCCGCGCCGGTGGTCATGAACTGCCGGTGGATCTCGTCGCCGAGCTTCGACAGCCGCGACATCGTGTCCTGCAACCACGTTTCCAGGCCGCCGGCGATGATCTCGTCGATGTGCGCGTAGCGCGCCTGCGCGGCCAGTGCACCGGCCTGGCGGGCGACTTCCAGCGATTCGCCGCCCGACAGTTGCTGGAGGATCTGATGGATCGCGCCGACGCAGGTCTGCAGCGAGCGCGGATTGTCGTCGTTGAGCAGCATCAGCGCGGCGACACCGGCCGGGCTGACCGATTCGCGATACAGGCGGCGGTAGGTTTCGAACGCCGACAGCGCCTGCAGCAACGCGCTCCACTGGAAGTACTGCGTGGCATCGCGCGCTTCGCCGGTCTCGGGCAGCTCCTCGTCGCTGCTGATCATGTCCAGCAGCCGGATCGACCAGTCCGCGCGTTCGATGAAGGCGCCCATCTGCAGGAACTGGTAGCCCTCGCCGCGCCCGAGCGTGCCGATGGTGATGCCGCGGAACGCGGCCGAGCGGGTCTTGACCCACTCCAGCGCGCTGCTCAGGCCGTCCTGGCGCAGACGCGCGCCGTCGAAGCGGCGGATCTCCAGCCACGAACTGTTGAGGTCTTCGTACATCTCCGCGGTGATCGCGACGCGCTGCGCACGTGCGTTCTCGCGCGCGGCGCGCAGGCAGCTGTAGATCGAGCCCGGATTGTCGGGCGAGAGCAGCAGATGCTGGACGACGCTCTCGGCATCGATGCGGCCGTGCGCCTGCTCGAACTCCTGCGCCGAGCCCAGCGAGTCGAGCGCGCGACGCCACGGCGCCGCCTGCGCCTTGCCGCGGTCCAGGCGCTCGGGCAGCAGCGCGATGCGCTGGGCCATGTCGAGCAGGCGCGCGGTGTTCTCGGCGCGCTCCATGTTGCGGGCCACCCAGTAGAGATCGTTCGCGGTGCGGCAGAGCATGGGTCAGCGCCTGTTCGGATGGCCGGCACGCGACGCGCCGTTGGACGTGTGTGTGCGGGCGCGGGCGCCGGGGCAGGCGGGCATCGCGCGGCTCATGCCTCCATCACCCAGGTGTCCTTGGTGCCGCCGCCCTGCGACGAGTTCACGACCAGCGAGCCTTCGCGCAGCGCGACGCGGGTCAGGCCGCCGGGCACCACGTGGATGCGGCGTCCGCTGAGGATGTAGGGCCGCAGATCGATGTGGCGCGGCGCGAGGCCGCTCTCGACGTAGGTCGGGCAGGTCGAAAGCGACAGCGTCGGCTGGGCGATGTAGTTGCCCGGATCGGCGAGGATGCGCGCGCGGAATTCCTCGATCTCCGCCTTCGTCGACGCCGGCCCGACCAGCATGCCGTAGCCGCCCGCGCCGTGGACTTCCTTGACCACGAGTTCGGGCAGATGCTCGAGCGTGTACTTGAGGTCGTCCTTGTTGCGCAGTTGCCAGGTCGGCACGTTGTGCAGGATCGGCTCTTCGCTGAGGTAGTAGCGGATCATCTCCGGCACGTACGGGTACACCGACTTGTCGTCGCCGACGCCGGTGCCCGGCGCATTCGCCAGCGTGACGTTGCCGGCGCGGTAGGCGCCGAACAGGCCGGGTACACCCAGCATCGATTCGGGGCGGAAGACCGTCGGATCGAGATAGTCGTCGTTGATGCGGCGGTAGATCACGTGCACGCGTTGCGCGCCGCGCGTGGTCTGCGCGTAGACCATGTCGCCCTGCACGAACAGGTCCGCGCCCTCGACCAGCTCCACGCCCATCTGCTGGGCGAGGAACGCGTGTTCGAAATAGGCGGAGTTCGCTGCGCCCGGCGTCAGCACTGCGACCACCGGATTGTCCACGTTCGCGGGCGCGCACTGGCGCAGCACTTCGAACAGGGCATCGGGATACCGCTCGACCGGCGCGATCTGCTGCCGCGCGAACAGCTCGGGCGTGAGCCGCGCCATCATCCGGCGGTTCTCCAGCATGTAGGACACGCCGGAGGCCACGCGCAGATTGTCTTCGAGCACGTAGTACTCGCCGTCGCCGGCGCGCACCAGATCGATGCCCGAGACGTGGGAATAGGTGTTGCAGGCGACCTTGAGGCCCTGCATTTCCTTGCGGTACTCGCTGTTGTCGAGCACCAGTTCGGTGGGGATGCGGCCATCGCGCAGGATGCGCTGGTCACCGTAGATGTCGCCCAGGAACAGGTTCAGTGCGTGCACGCGCTGGCGCAGGCCGGCTTCGAGCATCCTCCACTCGTGCGCCGGCAACACGCGCGGCACGATGTCGAACGGGATCAGGCGTTCGTTGCCCGATTCCTCGCCGTAGACGGAGAACGTGATGCCCACCCGGTGGAAGGAGATTTCCGCCTCACGCCGCTTGTGCGCGACCTGTTCGTCGGGCGTGGCCTGTAGCCAGTCGTCGAAGCCGCGATAGTGCGGGCGGACATGCCCGTCGGCATCGTGCATCTCGTCAAAGCTGGGCGGCATCGGGTGACAGGCTCCGTGGGCAGCACGCGGGCGGATCTGTGCTGCACTGCACAGATAGCATGCGAACTCCGCGATGCACAACGGGTGATGGCTGGGGAACGCCCAACGAGAAACGGGCCGCATGTGCGGCCCGTTCCCGGAAGTGACGCAGACGCGGCAAACGCCGCAGCCCGACCCCTTACTTCAGCTTCGCGTCCGCGCGCAGCGCGTCGGCACGATCGGTCTTCTCCCACGAGAACGACGTCGCGTTCTGCGACTTGCCGGCACCGTCGGTGTAGCTGAAGTCCTTCGGCTTGCGGCCGAAGTGACCGTAGGCCGCCGTCTGCTGGTACATCGGGTGGATCAGATCGAGCATCTGGATGATGCCGTACGGGCGCAGGTCGAAATGCTTGCGGATCAGCTTCTCGATCTTGTCGTCCGGAATCTTGCCGGTGCCGAAGGTCGTCACCGAGATCGAGGTCGGCTCGGCGACACCGATGGCGTAGGACACCTGCACTTCGCAACGATCGGCGAGGCCGGCCGCAACGACGTTCTTGGCGACGTAGCGCGCGGCGTACGCGGCCGAGCGGTCGACCTTCGACGGATCCTTGCCCGAGAACGCACCGCCACCATGGCGCGCCCAGCCGCCGTAGGTGTCGACGATGATCTTACGGCCGGTCAGACCGCAGTCGCCGACGGGACCGCCGATGATGAACTTGCCGGTCGGGTTGATGTGGAACTTGGTGCCCTTGTGCAGCCACTTGGCCGGCAGCACGGGCTTGATGATCTCTTCGCGGACGGCTTCGATGAGGTCCTTCTGCTTGACGCCCGGATCGTGCTGCGTCGACAGCACCACCGCATCGATCGCGGTCGCCTTGCCGTCTTCGTAGCGCAGCGTGACCTGCGACTTCGCGTCGGGACGCAGCCACGAGAGGTTCGAATTCTTCTTCTTGCGGATCTGCGCCTGGCGCTCGACGAGGCGATGCGACAGGTGGATCGCGGCCGGCATGTAGCTGTCGGTCTCGTTGGTCGCATAGCCGAACATCAGGCCCTGGTCGCCGGCACCCTGCTGCTCGGGGTTCTTGCGGTCCACGCCTTGGTTGATGTCGGGCGACTGCTTGCCGATCAGGTTCAGCACGCCACAGGTCTCGCCGTCGAAGCCGACGTCGGAGCTGTTGTAGCCGATGTCGAGGATCACCTTGCGGGTCAGCGCTTCCAGATCGATCCACGCGCTGGTCGTGACTTCGCCGGCGACGATCGCCACGCCCGTCTTGACCATGGTCTCGCACGCCACGCGGGCGCGCTTGTCCTGCGCGAGGATCGCGTCGAGGACGGCATCGGAAATCTGGTCGGCGATCTTGTCCGGGTGGCCTTCGGAGACCGACTCGGAGGTGAAGAGATAGCTGGACATCAGGCCTATATCCCTATATTCGGATGAAAAGATGGGCCGAAATGATACAGCGCCGGCCGCGGAATTGCATTGTGCCCTGCCCAGGATTGCGCTGCGGTTAAGCGCACCGGCGCCCATGCCGCGACTGTCACGGGCCTGAAAGCGCGCTGCAATGCGGGCGACGCGGCGCGGGCACAGGCTGTGCGCATCCCGCCCGCACTGGCCCCCATGCTCCGGATCGAGGATCGCCTTCGGCAGCGCTGGCCGGACTGGTTCCGCGGCCGCCGCGCCCGCATCACGCGCCCGCTGCTGCGCGGCTTCGGCCACTGGTCGCGCTTCGACGACATCGACGCCTTCCTTGCCGGCAGCGCCCATCTCTCCGGATTCGACTTCGTCGCTGCCTGCAGTCAGCACCTGGGCCTGCGCTTCGAGGTGAGCGACGCCGACGTCGCCCGCATTCCGGCGCGCGGCCGGTTGCTGGTGGTCGCCAACCATCCCTCCGGCGCGCTCGACGCTCTGGCGCTGCTGGCCTGCATCGGCCGGGTGCGCCGCGACGTGCGCATCGTCGCCAACGACCTGCTGTCGACGGTCCAGCCGCTGGCGCCGCTGATGCTGGGCGTGCGGATTCTTGGCGGCCGGCCGACCGAAGCCAGCATCGCCGCGGTCGAAGCCTCGCTGCGCGAAGACGCCTGTGTGGTGATCTTCCCGGCCGGCGAAGTCTCGCGGCTCGGGCCGGGTGGGGTGCGCGACTCGCGCTGGCGTCGCGGTGTGCTGCGCTTCGTCCGCAACACCGGCGCGCCGGTGTTGCCGGTCCGCATCGAGGCGCGCAATTCGCCGCTGTTCTATGGCGTCTCCGCGCTGTACCGGCCTGCCGGCACGGCGCTGCTCGCGCGCGAGATGTATGCGCGGCGTGGCCGGCCACTGCGCCTGCGCATCGGCACGCCGCTGGCCTTGCCGGCCGACGACGATGGCGACGCCGTGCTGCGTTCGCTGCGCCGGCAGCTCTATGCGATCGGCACCCGCCGCGAGGCCTGCGCGCAGGGCCAGGCGCCGCTGGCGCGTCCCGCATCGCCGGCACGTCTGCGCGCGGCCGTCGCCTTGACGGACTGCCTGTGCGAACTCGGCGCCGGTCAGCAGGTGCGGTTGCTGCGCGGTGACCTGCGCAACCCGCTGCTGCGCGAGATCGGCCGCCTGCGTGAGCTGACCTTCCGTCGGGTCGGCGAGGGCACCGGACGCGCCCGCGATCTCGACGCCTTCGATGCGCACTACGACCACATCGTGCTGTGGGACGACACCGCGGCGCGCGTCGTCGGCGCCTATCGCGTCGCCTGCGGCGCGGACGTGCTCGCGCAGCGCGGACTCGACGGTCTGTACTCGGCATCGCTGTTCCGCTACGCCGATCCGGCGCTGCCGCGCCTGCAGGCCGGCATGGAGCTCGGCCGCAGTTTCGTCGTGCCCGAGTGCTGGGGCGGGCGCGGGCTCGATGCGCTTTGGCAGGGCATCGGCGTGTATCTGCAACGTCATCCGCAGGTGCGCTGGCTGTACGGACCGGCGTCGATCAGTGCGGCGCTGCCGCGCGATGCACGCGAACACCTGGTCGCGTATTTTCAGCGCTACCACGCCGGCGATGGACTCGCGGTCGCGCGCCGTCCGTTCGCGTTCGCCGGCGATGCGCCATCGTTCGGCGATCTCGACGCCGCATCCGCGCTGACGCGACTGAAGGCCGGCCTCGCCGCGTTCGGCGCCGGCGTGCCCACGCTCTACCGCCAGTACGTCGAGCTGTGCGAGCCGGGCGGCGCGCGGTTTCTCGCATTCGGCGTCGATCCCGACTTCTGCAATTCCGTCGACGGCCTCGTCGAACTGGATCTGCACCGCCTGCGTCCGCACAAGCGGCGCCGCTACCTGGGGAAGACCGACGCATGAGCCTGCCGACCCGACTCCCGGCGCCGCGCCCGCATCACCGCGCGGTGTTCGTCTCCGATGTGCACCTCGGCGCCAAGCATTGTCACGCCGCGGAACTGGCCACGTTCCTCGATGGCCTGCGCTGCGACCGGCTGTATCTGGTCGGCGACATCGTCGATCTGTGGTGGATGGCGCAGCGCCGCGCGCGCTGGGGTGCGCCGCAGATCCGTGTGGTCGAAGCGCTGCATGCACTGCGCCGTGCCGGCACGACGATCGTCTACGTGCCCGGTAACCACGACCGCGCGCTGCGTCGCGTCTGCGGCCTCGCGCTGCCGGCGATGCAGGTGCGCCGGCGCACCGTGCACGAAACCGCCGATGGCCGCCGCCTGCTGGTCACGCACGGTGACGACTACGACGCGATCACCCACTTCGGCGGCCTGCAGGAACGGTTCGGCGACTGGCTCTACTACCGCATCCTCACCGGCAACCAGTGGCTCAACCGCGCGCGTCGGCAACTCGGCATGCGCTACTGGTCGCTGTCGGAGTTCCTCAAGTCGAAGAGCGGAGCGGCCGAGCGCTACATCGAACGCTTCGTGCAGGCCGGTCTCGACGATGCGCGCCGCCGCGGCCTCGACGGCATCGTCTGCGGTCACATCCATCGCGCGTCGCTGGTCGAACGCGACGGTCTGGTCTACGCCAACGACGGCGACTGGGTCGAAAGCCTGACCGCGCTGGCCGAAGCGCAGGACGGCAGCCTGCGCCTGCTGTCGCACCAGGGCGAGGTGTTCGCGGCCCTGCCGGCGCAGGCCGCGATAGTGCCGGCCGAACACGTGCCGCGCGCGGCCTGACGCATCGTCGTCGGGTGGCCGGCTGCTAGCATCGGCGGATGGATTCCCTGACCCAGATCGTGCTCGGCGCATCGGTCGCCGCTGCCATCGTGCCTGCCGCCCATCGTCGTGCCGCGCTCGCCGCCGGCGCCGTGCTCGGCACCTTGCCGGACCTCGACGGCTTTCCGATCGCGTTGATGACCGACGATCCGGTGCTGCGGATGACCCTGCATCGTGGGCTGACGCATTCGCTTCTGGTGCTGCCGCTCGTCGCGGCCGGCATCTGGTGGCTGTTCAAGCGCTTCGGCAAGGGCCGCGTCGCCGAGTCGCCGGTGCGCTGGTTCTGGGCGATCGCGCTGGCGCTGATCACCCATCCACTGCTCGATGCGTTCACCGTCTACGGCACCCAGCTGTGGTGGCCGCTCACGCCACCGCCGGCGATGTGGTCGAGCGTCTTCATCATCGATCCGCTGTACACGGTGTGGCTCCTGATCGGCGTGCTCGTCGCCGCGTTCGCCGGCCCGCGCCTGATCGCCGGACGCATGATCGCCGCCGGACTCGTGCTGAGTACGGCGTACCTGGGCTGGTCGCTGGTGGCCAAGACCCTGGTCGACCGCGAGGCCGATCGCGCGCTGGTCGCGATGGGCCTGGGCGATGCGCCGCGGTTTTCGGTGCCGATGCCTGCCAATACCGTGTTGTGGCGTGTTGTCGCGATGACCGACGACGGCTACGTCGAGGGCTTCCGCTCCCTGGTGGCCGATCGAGGCCCGATGCGGTTCACTGCGTACTCTTCCGATGTCGCCGCGCTGCGCGAGAACGCAGGTCTGCCTGCCGTGCAACGACTCGCGTGGTTCAACCACGGCTTCATGGGCGCGGCCGTCGTCGACGACACCCTGCAGCTCAGCGACCTGCGCATGGGCAATGAGCCGGACTATTTCTTCCGATTCGATGTGGCGCGGCGTGCGGGCGATGGCTGGCGATCGATCCCGCCAGTGCAGCCGCCGATGGCGCGCGATCTCGCCGGTACGTGGAATGCCACCTGGGCGCGCATCTGGCACGAGCCGGCATCGCCCGGACTCGAGACGGGCGAGGCCGTCGGCAGCCATTGAGCCCGTGTCGGACGGGCGGGCTCAGGCCGCGAGCGTCGGCCGGATGTCGCCGGCGACCAGCGCATCGAAGTAATCGCGGGTCAGCGCGATCTGCGCCTCCGCGGTCTCGGCGCGGTTGACCACACTGCGGAACGCCGCGTTTTCGGGCCGGTCCTTGGCGTACCAGCCCAGATGCTTGCGCGCGATGCGCACGCCGGAGGTCTCGCCGTAGAACGCGTGCAGCGCGTCGAGATGGCCGAGCAGGATGTCGCGCACTTCCGTCAGCGTGGGCGGCGGCAGATGCGTACCGGTGGCGAGGAAGTGCGCGATCTCGCGGAAGATCCATGGCCGGCCCTGCGCGGCGCGGCCGACCATCACCGCATCGACGCCGGTGTGGCGCAACACCGCCAGCGCCTTCTCCGGCGAGTCGATGTCGCCATTGGCGAGCACCGGAATCGACAGCGCCGCCTTGATCGCGGCGATCGTGTCGTACTCGGCGGTGCCGGTGTAGTGCTGGTCGCGCGTGCGGCCGTGCACGGCGAGCGCGGCGATGCCGGCATCCTGCGCGATGCGCGCGATGGTCGGCGCGTTGCGATGCTCGGCACACCAGCCGGTGCGGATCTTCAGCGTCACCGGCACGTCGACCGCGCGCACCACGGCACCCAGGATGCGCGCGACCAGCGCCTCGTCCTGCATCAGCGCCGATCCGGCCCAGGCGTTGCAGACCTTCTTCGCCGGGCAGCCCATGTTGATGTCGATGATCTGCGCGCCGTGGTCGACGTTGTAGCGCGCGGCGTCGGCCAGCATCGCCGGCTCGGTGCCGGCGATCTGCACGCCGACCGGCGCGGGTTCGCCGTCGTGGTCCATGCGCCGCAGCGACTTTTCGGTCTGCCAGAAGCGCGGGTCGCTGATCGTCATTTCCGACATCGCCAGCCCCGCGCCCAGCCGCTTGCACAGCTGCCGGAACGGCTTGTCCGTAACCCCGGCCATCGGGGCCAAGACCACGTTCGGTTCGATGCGGTAGGGACCGATCTGCATGCCGCCATTGTCGCCGATCGACGGAATGCGGCGCTCGCGGCCGCTCCGGGTGTTCAGCCGCCGGCGGCGAGCCGCGGCATCGCCAGCGCGGCGCCGACGTGCTCGGTCGACAGACCGGCATAGCGGTTGGCGAAGCGCACGTGTTCGGCGAACGGATGCGCATGCGCGCCCGCGTAGGCCGCGGCGAGGGCGCCGTTGAACGCGTCGCCGGCGCCGGTGGTGTCGACGGGCTCCACCTTGTCGGCGGCCACGCGATAGAAGGGCGCGTCGTCGCCGCGCAGCAGGTCTTCTCGGTGCGAGACGAACGCGCCGGCGGCGCCGAGCGTGATCACCACGGTGCCACGCGGCAGCAGGGTGCGGCACAGGCGGTGCAGTTGCGCGTCCGGCGTGCCGGCGATCGCATCGCTGTCGATGCGGTGGCTGGTGTGGCGTTCCAGCAACGCGGCGAACTCGGTTTCGTTCGGGGTGAGGATGTCGGCCGCGGCCAGCAGTTCGCGCAGGCACTGCGCGTTCGCCGGTGCCGGGTTGAGCATCGTGATCGTGCCGGCCGCGCGTGCCAGGCGCATCGCTTCGAGCACGCTGTCGAGCGGCGATTCGAGCTGCGACAGCAGCACGCGCGCGCCGGCGAGCGCCGCGGCCTGGCGGCCCAGCCACGCGACGCTGAGATCGGCATTGGCGCCGGCGCCGATGACGATGGTGTTGTGACCGGCTTCGTCGACGTAGATGCCGGCCGTGCCGGTGGGCTGGCTGCTGTCGTGCACGCGCAGGTCGATGCCGTCGGCTTCGGCCAGCGCACGCGCCTGGCGACCGCCGTCGTCGTTGCCCAATGCGCACAGGAAGCCCGTCTCGGCGCCCGCGCGCGCGGCCGCGACGGCCTGGTTGAAGCCCTTGCCGCCCGGACCGGTGTGGTAACGACCGCTCAGCGTTTCGCCCAGGCGCGGCAGCGTGGCGCAGTTCCAGACATGGTCGACATTGAACGACCCGACGACGACGACGTGACTCACGCGAATAATCCGATCAGGCGCCGATGTAGGTCAGCACGCCGGCGATGGTGGCCGTCATCAGCGTGGCGATCGTGCCGCCGAGCACCGCGCGCAGGCCGAAGCGTGCGAGGTCCTGGCGACGGTCCGGAGCGAGCCCGCCGATGCCGCCGATCTGGATCGCGATCGAGCTGAAGTTGGCGAAGCCGCACAGCGCATAGGTCGCGATCAGGCGGCCCTGTTCGCTGAGCACCACGCCGTCGACGCGGCCGTTGACGATGTCGGCAAGCTGCAGATACGCGACGAATTCGTTGATGACGATCTTCTGGCCGATCAGCGAACCGACCACCGAGGCGTCCTGCCACGGCACGCCGATCAGCCACGCGATCGGCGCCAGCACGAAGCCGAAGATCGTCGCCAGGTTGGTCGGCTTGCCGATCGCCTCGGCCAGGCCGGTGACTTCGCCGATCCACTCCAGCGGATAGTTCACCATCGCGATCAGCGCGATGAAGGCCAGCAGCATCGCGCCGATGTTCAGCGCCAGACGCAGGCCGTCGCCGGCGCCCGCGGCCGCGGCGTCGATGATGTTGCTGGTGGTCTTTTCGACCTCCATCTTCACCGTGCCGCGGGTCAGCGGCTCACCGGTTTCGGGAATCAGGATCTTGGCGATCACCAGCGTGGCCGGGGCGGCCATGATCGACGCGGCCAGCAGATGCTTGGCGTAGAACGCCTGTTCTTCCGGATTGCCGCCGCCGAGCATGCCGACGTAGGCCGCAAGCACGCCGCCGGCGATGTGCGCCATGCCGCCGATCATCATCGTGATGAGCTCGGATTCGGTCATGCGCGAGATATAGGGGCGCACCGTCAGCGGCGCTTCGGTCTGGCCGATGAAGACGCTGGCGCAGACGCTGGTGGTCTCGGCGCCGGAGACGCGCATCACCTTGGTGATTGCCGAGGCCATGATCCGCACGATGAACTGCATGATGCCCAGGTGGTACATCACGCCCATCAGCGCGGCGAAAAAGATGATCGTCGGCAGCACCTGGAAGGCGAAGATGAAGCCGTAGGTCTCGACGTTCATCAGGCTGCCGAAGATGAACTCCGAGCCGGCGTTGACGAACGAGAGGATCTTGACGAAGCCGTGGCCGAGCGCGTCGAACACCTCGCGGCCACCCGGCACGCGCAGCACCACCGCGGCGAACGCGATCTGCAGCGTCACGCCGGTGGCGACCAGTTTCCAGTCGACCTTGCGCTTGTTGTTGGAAAACAGCCACGTGATCGCGAGCAGCACGGCCAGTCCGAACAGGCCGAAGCCGATCCGCGTCAAGTCATCCATCATGGCCCCCGGGCCCTTCGCCAAGTCGCGCAGCCTAGTGCAGCGGGCCGGCCCGGGCAACCACAGCGCCTGTGAAAACGCCGTCGTTCAGGCGTCACGCGCTTCCACGCGGTTGCGTCCGGCGCGTTTGGCCTGCTGCAGGCGCCGGTCGGCGACGCCGAGCAGGGCGGACACGTCGCCACCGTCGGGTGGGAAAGCGGCGAGCCCGGCGCTGAAGCTCAGCGGCAGGGGGCGCCCGTCGCGATCGACCACCAGCGACTCGCAGGCCATGTCGCGTCGCAGCCGGTCCAGCCGCTCCCACGCGCTACCGGCCGGACACCGCAACAGCAGCACGAACTCCTGGCCGCCGATCCGCGACAGCGATTCATCGTCCTCGAGCATCGTCTGCAGCCGCAGTGCGATGCCCCGGATCGCGCGATCGCCCGCGCGCGGGCCGGCATCGGCATTGATCCGGCGGAAGCCGTCGAGATCGAGCAGGCCCAGCGTCAGCGAGCGGCCTTCCCGGCGCGAGTCGGCGAGCTGCCGCGGTGCGTGCTGCAGCAGCCAAGCGCGGTTGGGGAGGCCTGTCAGCCCGTCGCGCCCGGACAGATCCACCAGCCGCTGCATGCGATAGACGACCGCGCAGGCGACCACCGTCATCATCGCCAGCAGCAACAGGCGCTCGACCTGGCCGGCGACCGAGGCCACGCCGTAACCGAGTGACGCCGGGCGCGCCTCGCCGGTGCCGGCCATCAGCGCGATCGCCAGCGTCGCGTACTGCACGACCGCCAGCCCGCCCACGTACACGGCCAGGCGTCCGTCGTTGCGCAGGGCGGTGAGCGCGATCGCCAGCATGTAGAAGTTCCACACCACCACGCTGTTGAGCGCGGCCGCCGGCTCGCGGGTCGCCAGCAGCACCAGCACCAGCGTGGTCATGCTGATGTCGTAGCTGGCGGTCGCGTAGGGCAGCCAGGGATGACGACGCTGGCGCCGGGCAAGCGCCAGCCAGACCTGGGCCATCAGATTGGCGAACACCGCCAGCGCGAGTCCGACGACGACGGTGCGGGTGCCATGACCGCCGCTCGCGGCGATCAGCGGCAGCAGCAGGATCAGCAGAGAAAGCGCGGCGCGGACGCGCGCGACCATCAGTTCGCCGCCGGCGCCGAGTTCGAGCATCACCTCGTCGGCGCGGCCGAACAATGTGGCGACGACGCCCTGCCGGGTGCGTTGCGGTGCGCGCATCAAGACGGTCCCTGTGGCAGCTGCGGCAGCATAGCGCGGGCGGTCGCCGGTGGACGGCGGGCATACTTTGCGCATTCCGACCGTTCCAGGAGTTCCCATGCAGTACCGCCGCCTCGGCTCGTCCGGCCTGCAGCTGTCCGCGTTGTCGTTCGGGGCCTGGGTCACCTTCGGCAGCCAGATCGGCCGCGGCGAAGCGCGCAACCTGGTCGCGGCCGCGTGGGACCACGGCATCAACTTCTTCGACAACGCCGAGGGCTATGCCAACGGCGCGGCCGAACAGGTCATGGGCGACGTCATCGCCGATCTGCGCCTGCCGCGCGACGGCTACTGCGTATCGAGCAAGGTGTTCTTCGGCGCGGCCGCCGATCCGCGTCCCACGCAGCGCGGCCTGTCACGCAAGCACGTGCGCGATGCCTGCGACGCGGCGCTCAAGCGCCTGCGCGTCGAGCATCTCGATCTGTACTTCTGTCATCGGCCCGATCCCGACACACCGGTCGCCGAAACCGTCTGGGCGATGGACGCGCTGATCCGCCAGGGCAAGGTGCTGTACTGGGGCACGTCCGAATGGCCTGCAGCGCTGATCCGCGAAGCCGACCGGATCGCGCGTGCGCATCATCTGCACGGTCCGACGATGGAGCAGCCCGAGTACAACCTGCTGCGCCGTGAGCGCGTGGAGCTGGAATACGCCCCCCTGTATGCCGAACTCGGACTCGGCACGACGATCTGGTCGCCGCTGGCGTCCGGCCTGCTGACCGGCAAGTACGCCGACGGCGTGCCGGCCGACAGCCGCCTCGCGCAGCCGCAGCTCGAATGGCTGCAGGGCAGCGTGCTCGGCGATGCGAACGCGAACCGCGTCGGACGGGCAGGGCGCTTCACCGCGCTCGCCGCCGAACTCGGTGTCGCGCCCGCGCCGCTGGCGATCGCGTGGTGCCTGACCAATCCGCATGTCTCGACCGTGCTGCTGGGCGCGAGCCGGGTGTCGCAACTGCTCGAGAACCTGCAGGCGCTGGAGTTGCTCGGACGCTTCGACGACAGCGTGTGGCGGCGGGTGGAGGCGGTGACGGGGTGAGGTGCAACTCTTGAAGAGTGATTGCGCGCTTGAACGCGCGCGATTGCGCTTTACGTCCTCCCCCGCAAGCGGGGGAGGGTTGGGTGGGGGCAATCCGTCGGCTCCCGTAGACGTCTGGGTCGTGCACTTGTCACTCGGCGCGGCGCTTTTGCTTCTGATCGCGCTCGAGACCGGCTGATCTCCCTCTGATCGTTCGCCCCTTCCCAGCCTCCCCCGCAGGCGGGGAGGAGAAAAGCGGATCAACGTGTGCAGTTTCCAAATGACATCCGCTCTTGACTGGCGAATGAGAATCACTATCATCGAAATCCTCTTCCGGAGGATCCCGACATGCGCGTATCCCAGTTCCAGGAGGCATCCGCTCCCCGCGACGCCCACGACGCCGGCAACGTTCATCCGTTGACCCGCGCCCCCGAGGTCATCGAGCTCGACAGCGTCCAGCTGTTGCGCGGCCAGCGCGAACTGCGCATCCGCCACGGCAACGAGATCTACCGTCTGCGCCACACCCGCAACGACAAGCTGATCCTCACCAAGTAAACCGCTTTCGCGAGTCGCCGCCCGGTCCCGATGGACCGTGCGCGCGCCGCGCCGTGTCACCCCACCCTCTCCCCAGAGGCTGCCCGCCCGCGCGATCCTCTCCCCGCGCCCGCCAGCTCGCCGATCTCCACTTTTCGCGAGCGCCCATGCGTCCCAGCCTGCTGTCCGTTTCCCTGGCCCTGTGCCTGTCGTCCACCGCTGCCGTCGCCGCACCCGACGGCGCGCCGCGCGACTTCGACCAGATCGTCGTCACCGCCACCCGCACCGAACGTGCGATCAGCGACGTGCCCAACACCGTCGACGTGATTGATCGCGCGCGCATGGACACGTTGCTGGTCCGCGACATCGCCGATCTGTTCCGTTACGAGCCGGGCATCACCGTCGGCAGCAGCTTCGGCCGCTTCGGGCTCAACGACATCCGCATCCGCGGCCTCGGCGGCAACCGCGTGCGCATCCAGACCGACGGCATCGCGGTGCCGGATGCGTTCGCGATCGGCAGCTTCTCCAGCGCCAACCGCAACTTCGTCGATCTCGAAACGCTCAAGCGCGTCGAAGTGGTGCGCGGGCCCACGAGTTCGTTGTACGGCTCCGACGCGCTGGGCGGCGTGGTCTCGTTCGTGACCAAGGACCCGTCCGACTATCTGCGCGCCGGCGACACCGCGCACTTCGGCGCCAAGATCGGGTTCGAAGGCGCGAACCAAAGCCTGTTCGCCGGCGCGACTGCCGCCTTCGGTGGCGAGCGCTGGTCGGGCCTGGTCGCGGTCAGCCATCGCCAGGGCAAGGAAACCGAAAACATGGGCGAGATCGGCGGCGAAGGGGCTGCCCGCACGCAGGCCAACCCGCAGTCGTCGAACGGCCGCAGCGTGCTCGGCAAACTGGTGTTCGCGCCCAGCCACACGCAGCGCTTCAAGCTGACGGTCGACGGCAACGAGGACGACGTCGAGACCGACGTGCTGAGCTCGTACGGCTTCCAGAGCCTGACCCGCGCGACCAATACCCGGGTGCTCGGCGACGACCACCAGTCGCGCGCACGCATCACCTTCGGTCACGAACTCGACGGCCTGTCGTCGGCGATGGCCGACAGCGTCGACTGGCAGGTCTACCGCCAGGACAGCCGAACCCGGCAGGACAGCGTGGAAGTGCGTCGCGTGCCATCGGGCGCCGCGACGATCCGCGACCGGCGCGAACGCGAGTTCCGTTTCGACCAGCGCAGCTATGGCCTGCAGGCGAACGCGCGCAAGACGTTCGAGACCGGCAGCGTGCAGCACGCGCTGGCCTACGGCCTCGACATCGAGCGCACCGAAACGAAACAGAAGCGCGACGGCCGCCGCATCTTCCTCGACACCGGCGTGGTCACCAACGTCATGTCGCCCGACACCTTTCCAGTGCGCGACTTCCCGATCAGCGAGACCACCAAGGCCTCGCTGTACGTGCAGGACGAGATCGCATTCGCCGACGGCGCGTTCCGCCTCGTGCCGGCGGTGCGCGTCGACCATTACCGGCTGGAGCCGGAAGTCGACACGATCTTCCGCGAGGACAACCCGACCACGCAGGTTGCCGACCTCCAGGAGACCAGCGTGTCGCCGAAGCTCGGCTTCGTGTGGACGTTCGCCGATGCCTGGTCGCTCTACGGCGGCTACGCCCGTGGCTTCCGCGCGCCGCCCTACAACGACGTCAATATCGGTTTCACCAATTTCCAGTTCGGCTACACGGCGATCCCGAATCCGGATCTGAAGTCTGAAACGAGCGACGGACTCGAACTCGGCCTGCGCTATTCCAGCGACGCGGCCTACGCGAGTCTCAGCACCTACTACACGCAGTACGACGACTTCATCGAGTCGACGCGCTACACCGGCATCGATCCCGTGTCAGGGCTGATGGTCTACCAGTCGCAGAACATCGCCGACGCGCGTATCCGCGGTGTCGAGTTCAAGGGCGGCGTGTACTTCGACAGCGTCGCGCCTGCGCTCGCGGGCTGGTCGCTGCGCGGCGCGGCGGCGTGGTCGCGTGGCGAGGACCGCACCACGGGCGAGGCGCTGGCGAGCGTGGACCCGCTGACCGCGACACTCGGCGTCGCGTTCGACCGGGGGGCATGGGGCGCCGAACTCGCAGGCCGCTTCGTCGGCCGTCGCGACCGGTTGCCGACAGCGCCTGCCGGCAGCAGCTACTTCGAAAGCCCCGGCCATGCCGTGCTCGATCTCTACGCGCACTGGAATTTCGCGCCGGGCACGCGCCTCGACGCCGGCGTGTTCAATCTCGCCGACCGCAAGGTCTGGCAGACGGGACTGGTGCCGCTGGTCGCTGCGAGCAGCGCCACGCTCGACCGCTACACCGCGCCGGGCCGCAACGTCGCGGTCAGCCTGTCGTTCGACTTCTGACCATGGCGACCGCCCTGTCGCCGGCCATTGCAAGCGTCGTCCCCACGCCATCGCAACTGGCGGCGCTGGGCACGGTGTTGTGTCTGCACCGCCCGGGTGCCGCGCGCGAACTCGGCGGCTGGTCGTCGGCACGCCGCGCGCAGGCGCATGCCGGGCTCGACTTCGACGGCATGCACGAAAGTTTGCGTTTCTTCGATGCCGACGATGCCTGTTGCTGGCAGCTGCATCTGCTGCCCGACAGCGACTTTCTCGCCTGGGAACGTCTCGCCGCCGATCTTCCGCGTTGCAGCGATGTGGCACCCGGCGGCATCGGCGAGCGGCTGTGGCGCGGCCTGGCGCAGCGCATCCGCGGCGGCCTTTGGGAGGCCAGCGTGCTGCGCTTCCAGTCGGTACCGGCGGCACCGGAGGACGGCGGCCCGATGCTGGTCGCCAGTCTCGGCACGCTGTCGCCGCTCGGCGTCGATTGCGCGCGACGCATCGCGCGCGGCCACGGCATCACCCCGTCGTCCTCGCTCGACGACTGCTGCTGCCGACGCGCAGCCGCGGCCGCCAGAACCGCGTCGCCCGACGCGTACCGCCATCCGATCCCTCTCTCCTGACGTTTCCCGACCACGAGGTTCCACCGACATGACACCGCAAGCGACCGCGCTGGCACTCGCCGCCCTGCTGGCCGCCACCGCCGCACCGGCTGCCACCCGCACGCCCGCCACACCGCCCGAGGCCGACCGCAGCGCGATCCTCGGCATGCAGGGCGAATACACCGTGCGTTTCCTGTTCGACGAGACCGTCGTCCTCGCGCCCGGCTACACGCGCAAGGACCCCAAGCGCAGCGGCGGCGACGAAGTCGTCATCGTCGTCGAGAACACGCCGACCAAGATCGTGCTGCAGCATCTGCTGCTCGACGTCAAAAGCGGCCACGTGATCAAGCACTGGCGTCAGGACTGGATGTTCGAAGCGCCGACGCGCTGGGAGTTCGCATCCGACCAGACGTGGCGACAGCGCGACGTGCCCGCCGAACTGGTGCGCGGCGGCTGGACCCAGTGCGTGTTCGAAGTCAGCGATGCGCCGCGCTACTGCGGCAGCGGTCGCTGGGTCCATGAGAACGGCGCATCGACGTGGACATCGGATGCCGGCTGGCGTCCGCTGCCGCGCCGCGAATACACCACGCGCGAGGACTACAACGCGCTGGCCGCGGTCAACCGCCACACCATCGTGCCGGGCGGCTGGACCCATGAGCAGGACAACCGCAAGGACGTCCGCGATGCAGCCGGCGCGGTCACCTCCAGCATCGTCCGCGAGACCGGCTTCAACGATTATGTGAAGACCGATGCGATCGATTTCACCCCGGCCTACGACTACTGGAAGGCGACGCAGGACTACTGGGCACGGGTGCGTGCGCGCTGGGACGCGCGGCTGTCCGCGCCGGCAGGCGTGCACCTGAAGACGAAGGTCGACGGCATGGCGCTGATCGTCCCGTTCTTCGAACAGGCGCAGACCGTGCAGGACGGCGGCAGCGTCAGCGACGCGGAGATCGACGCCGTGTTCGCGCAGTGGGTAGATACGCCGCGCGACTGATGCCGGTCTACGCCTTCCCCAGCGCGCGGGGGAAGGCGGGATGGGGGCAAACCTGCCGACCCCTGTGTCACCGGATTCAGTCGTGGTCGTCGCCAATAGCTGACCACTCACCCACGATCACATCGATTGAAGCCTGACGGTTGGTTCCCGCCCAACCCTCCCTGTTGCACAGGGGAGGGCGTTTTCACGCCGATCGGTCCGCGACACCCTGCGCCTATACTCGACGCCAGCGGCATCGGCCGCCCGCACACAAGGATCGAACTATGGGAACCGGACTGTTTCTCGCCGTGGTACTGGCACTCGCCGGCGTCGTCGTGCTGTTCAAGACCGTGCGCATGGTGCCGCAGGGGTTCGAATGGACCGTCGAGCGCTTCGGCAAGTACACGCACTCGATGGCGCCGGGCCTGCATTTCCTGATTCCGGTGGTCTACGGCGTCGGCCGCAAGATCAACATGATGGAACAGGTGCTGGACGTGCCGAGCCAGGAAGTCATCACCCGCGACAACGCGGTCGTGCGCGTCGACGGCGTGGTGTTCTTCCAGGTGCTGGACGCGGCCAAGGCGGCGTATGAAGTCTCGAATCTGGAGATCGCATCGATCGCGCTGGTGCAGACCAACATCCGCACCGTGATCGGCTCGATGGATCTCGACGAGTCGCTGAGCAACCGTGAGCGCATCAATGCGCAGCTGCTCAACGTCGTCGACCACGCCACCAATCCCTGGGGCATCAAGGTCACGCGCATCGAGATCCGCGACATCCAGCCGCCGCGCGACCTCATCGACTCGATGGCCCGGCAGATGAAGGCCGAGCGCGAACGCCGCGCGGTGATCCTCGAGGCCGAAGGCCACCGGCAGTCGGAAATCCTGCGCGCGGAAGGCGACAAGCAGTCCTCGATTCTGCAGGCCGAGGGCAAGAAGGAAGCCGCGTTCCGCGAGGCCGAAGCGCGCGAACGTCTGGCCGAAGCCGAGGCCAAGGCGACCGAGATGGTGTCCAACGCGATCGCCAATGGCGACGTGCAGGCGATCAACTACTTCGTCGCGCAGAAGTACGTCGAGGCGTTCAAGGAACTGGCGATGGCGCCGAACCAGAAGTTCGTGCTGATGCCGATGGAGACCAGCGGCCTGATCGGCTCGATCGCCGGCATCGGCGAGCTCGCGCGCGAGGCGTTGTCTGGCAAGCCGACGCCGCCCGCGCCGCCGCCGCCGGTCCAGCGTCCGCACGCCGGAGTCTGAGCCATGGATTGGATGCGCTGGGATGTCGCGGGTTGGGGCGCGCTGGCCCTGCTGCTGATGGCGGCGGAGACGCTGGCGCCGGGTGCGTTCCTGTTGTGGATGGGCTTCGCCGCCGCGGCGGTGTTCCTGGTCGCGCTGTTCGCGCCCGGGCTGACCCTGTTGACCCAGGTCGCGCTGTTCGTCGTGCTGAGCTTCCTGTCCGCGCTGGTCTACCAGAAGTTCTTCCGCAAGCGCGCCCGCCAGAGCGACCAGCCGTTGCTCAACCGTCGCGCGCAGCAGCACGTGGGACGCGTGCTGCCGCTGGAGCAGGCGATCGTCGACGGCCGCGGCCGGATCAAGATCGGCGACGCGTTCTGGGTCGTCGAGGGTCCGGACCTGCCCACCGGCGCGCCGGTGCGGATCACCGGCACCGATGGTGTGAACCTGCACGTCGAAGCGGCCTGATTCGCGTGACGTCCGCCCCCGCACGCGGGGGCGGGTTGGGCGGGGGCGAACCATCGTGCGGGTGATCGCACCACCATGCGAAGCGTCTTGGACTTCGGCACATCTCTGGGACCGGTTCCCCGCGGCCGGCGCGTCCGACCTGCGATAATCCCGGCTTTCCGCTTGCGAGCCGGCCAGATGACGCAGAAGACGATCCTCAACGATGCCCACCGTGCGCTCGGCGCACGCATGGTCGATTTCGGCGGCTGGGACATGCCGCTCAACTACGGCTCGCAGATCGAGGAACACCACCACGTGCGCCGCGACGCCGGCATGTTCGACGTCAGCCACATGACCGTCGTCGACCTGCGCGGCGCGGGCACGCGCGACTTCCTGCGCCGCCTCGTCGCCAACTCGGTCGACAAGTTGAAGGTGCCGGGCAAGGCGCTCTACACCTGCATGCTCACGCTCGACGGCGGCATCGTCGACGACCTGATTGTCTACTTCATGGCCGACGACTGGTTCCGCCTGGTCGTCAACGCGGCGACCCGTGAGAAGGATTTGGCGTGGATCGCCGCGCAGGCCGCCGACTTCGATGTCGCCGTGACCGAGCGCCCGGAGCTGGCGATGATCGCCGTGCAGGGGCCGCAGGCGCGCGACACGGTTGCCACGCTGCTGGGCGAAGACGGCAAGACCGTCGCCAAGCTCGGCCGCTTCGCCGCCGCCGCGCTCGAAGGCACTGCGTTCGGCGATCTGTTCGTCGCCCGCACCGGTTACACCGGCGAAGACGGCTTCGAGATCGTCGTCGGCGAGTCGCACGCGGTCGCTTTGTGGACGGCGCTGCATGAAGCCGGCGTCGCCCCGGCCGGTCTCGGCGCGCGCGACACGCTGCGCCTCGAAGCCGGCCTCGCACTCTATGGGCAGGACATGGACGAATCCGTGTCGCCGTTCGAAGCCGCCCTCGGCTGGACCGTCGCCCTCGACGCGGATCGCGCGTTCAACGGCCGTGCGCTGCTGGAGTCGCAGGCCGAAGGCGCGCCGCGGCAGATGATTGGTCTGGTGATGGACGACAAGGGCGTGCTGCGTCACGGTCAGACGGTCGCGACCGCGAACGGCGCCGGCGAGATTCTGTCTGGCACGTTCTCGCCGACGATCGGCAAGGCGATCGCGTTCGCGCGCGTGCCGGCCGGCGAGCCGGGCGAGGTCACGGTCGACATCCGCGGCCGCCAGGTGCCGGTGCGCGTGGTCAAGTTCCCGTTCGTCAAGAATGGCCAGCCCGCCGACGGCGTCTGATGCGCGCCGCTCGGCATCGTCGTTACACTAGCCCCACCTTCCCGATCGAACGTTTTCCCCGGAGCCGACCATGAGCGAAATCCCTGGCGACCTGAAATTCCTGAAGTCCCACGAGTGGGTCCGTATCGAAGGTGACGGCAAGGTCACCATCGGCATCTCCGACCATGCCCAGGGCCTTCTCGGCGATCTGGTCTATGTCGAATTGCCCGCCGTCGGCGACGACATCCAGGCCGGCACCGGCGTGGCCGTGGTCGAGTCGGTCAAGGCCGCGTCCGATGTCTACGCGCCGGTTTCGGGCACGATCACCGCTGTCAACGAGGCACTGGCCGACAAGCCGGAGACGATCAACGAAGACGCCTATGGCGAGGGCTGGTTGTTCGTCGTCGAACTGAGCGAACCCGACCAGCTCAACGAGCTGCTGGCGCCCGACGATTACGCCGAGCAGATCGAGGGCGAAGAAGACTGACGTCTTCGCGCCATCGCCGTGCACATCGACCGGTGCGTTCCGAGAGGAACGCGCCGGTTTTCATTTCCGGCGTTCCGATCCGACGACGTGACGGCGGCGTCGTGCGAGGTCGTCGCGCCGCGACCGTCGACGCCCTCGATGCACGACGCGAACGTCGGTCGACGTGTTCGGAGGCCGCGCATTTTTCGCGCAAACCGATCCCGCAACCGCGCAAACGTGTCGCGCGTGGCGCAGCCGGATTTACGTTGCGGTCGGGTGGGTGATTCTTTTTTCACCACGCCGGAAATGCCTGCGTGCGCAGGGTCGAAATGCACGCGATGAAAGCGCGCTGATGCATTGATGCCTTTTTTTATGATGTTTTGCGAAAGCGGTTCGCGTGCGATGCGCGAGGTCGCATGCCGGATCACACCACGTGCGTGGCATCGCCGCACCGCGTCGCCCGACACGCGTGCCGGCGGCGCCGGAAAAATTTTGCGACGACCTGTTGACAGTGGAAAAAACCGTGATTAGGTTTCGCGGCAACACACGTCCGCAACGAAACGAGTGAGTCGAACCACGACACCAGCGCGCAGCACAACTCGAACCTCTGCCAGGAACATCACACGGTGGATGCGGGCATCGTCTCCGCTGCGAAATCTCCCCACACATTTTCCCGACCTCCGCGACAGATCTGGCGCGTGCAGGTTTCCGCTTCACCGGGGCGACGTCGTGCAGTCGACGACCCACCCTTCGAATCCGGTCCGATGCGCGGTGCGCGTCGGCGGTTGTGCGCGGGTCCAACTCCCGCGTGCCGTTTGAGAACTGGGCCGCTGTACATGCAAGTCCACTGACGAGGAGAGCCATTCCATGGCCACGAAGAAAGCCGTAAAGAAAGCGCCTGCCAAGAAGGCGGCCAAGAAGACCGCGAAGAAATCCACCGCCAAGAAGGTGGTGAGCAAGGTCAAGAAGGCTGTGAAGAAGGTCGCGAAGAAGGTCGCCAAGGTCGCCAAGAAGAAGCCGGCGGCGAAGAAGACCACCAAGAAGGTCGCGAAGAAGAAGGTTGCTGCTAAGAAGACCGCGAAGAAGGCAGCGAAGAAGACCACCAAGAAGGTCGCCAAGAAGAAGGTCGCCAAGAAGTCCGTAGCGAAGAAGGCGACCAAGAAGACCGCCAAGAAGTCGACTGCGAAGAAGGCTGCGAAGAAGGCGACCAAGAAGTCCGCGACCAAGAAGACCGCGAAGAAGTCGACTGCCAAGAAGGCCACGAAGAAGGCCGCCACCAAGAAGGCAGCGACCAAGAAGTCTGCAACCAAGAAGGCCGCGACGAAGAAGCGCGCGCCTGCCAAGCGCACCAAGAAGTCGGCGCCGGTCGTGATCCCGCAGATGCCGACGCCGCTGATCTGATCTGACGTAGCTGCACTTCGTCATCGAAAGCGCTTCCTCCGCGTGCCCAGGCGGAGGAGGCGTTTTTTTTTGCCCGTCGTCAGCCGCGCACAAGGATGGGCCGCCGCCGCGACGTAGGATGGGTAGAGCGAAGCGAAACCTATGGCCTTCGTTCGAACCTCACCTACCTTAGGCAGTCCTAGGCTCTGAGGACGAAGGCGAGAACTCCCGCTCAGCGTCGAAGACGCAGCACAGGCACGGGAAAGTGCCGATGCAGAAACGGACAAGGCCGCCCAAAGGCGGCCCCGTTCGCTTTCGAATCCCGGAAGAATCTACTCCGGCGTCGCCGCCGCGCGATGCGTCGTGCTGCCCGACGAAGGTGTCGAGGCCGGCGCGTGTGTGCGCTGGGCGTGCAGCGTTTCGAGGTTCGGATCGACGTCCAGCCAGCGCTGCGGCGGCAGGCCGATCGCGCGGTCGAGGATCGTCGGCAGCAGGCCCGAAGGCAGGCTGCTCTCGCTGTTCCACAACACGACCATGCCGAAGTCGCGATCCGGAATCATCGCCATCAGGCCGCGATAGCCCTGCACCGCGCCGCCGTGGAAGACAACGCGCTGACCCGCGTAGTCGTAGACGCGCCAGCCCAGGCCGTAACCCGCGGCGTCGAGACGGTCGCGACGCCACGACGAATTACGCATCTCCGGCGGTGTACCGACGATCGGCGCCTGCAGCGTCGCCAGCAGCGGCGCCGGCAACACGTCGGGACGATGGCCGGTCTGCGCGACCAGCCACTGCGCCATATCGCTGATGCTGGCGTTAACGCCGGCAGCCGGCGCCAGCCGGTAGTAGGTCGGCTTGGGCATCAGCGACGTCCAGCCGCCACCGGCTCGCACGTGCGGCTTGGCCCAGCGCGTGCTCGCCTGGATGCCGTCGAGCCCGTAGCTCGCATCGTTCATGCCGAGCGGTTTGAAGATCCGGCGCGACACCGCTTCGCTGAAGAACTGGCCGGAGGTCGCGAACACCACGTCGCCGACCAGACTGAAGGCGACGTTCTGGTAGGCGTAGCAGTTGCCCGGCTGACAACTCATCGGCGCAGCGGCGAGCCGCTGCACGAGGTCGTGATAGTCGGCGTTGCGTTCGATGTCGCGGTCGTAGGTGTTGCGGCCCAGACCGACGCGATGGCTCAACACGTCGGCGACGGTGAGCTGCTGCGCGGCCAGCGGATCGGAGAAGCGCAGCGACGGCAGGTAGTCGACGATGTGGCTGTCCCAGCGCAGTGCGCCTTCGGACACCAGCATGCCGGTCACGGTGCCGGCGAAGGATTTGGACAACGACGCGAGCCGGAACACGGTGTGCGCATCGACCGGTTCGGCCGCCTTGACGTCGGTGATGCCGTAACCGCGCGCGCTGAGGATCTGGCCCTTGTGCACGATCGCCATCGCCAGGCCCGGCACGCGCTGGTTGGCGACGAGATCCTGCGCCATCGCTTCGAGCAGCGTCACGTCGAACGTCGACGCCAGCGGCTTGTCCTGGCCGGGCACGCGCGGTTGTGGTTTGACGGCGTCCTCGCGACTGACGATGGCTGACCGGTTGGCCTGCTCGTCGAGCGGCACGATCGCGGTGATCTCGTCTTCGCTTTCGTTCTCGACGACATCGGCGGATGTCGGTGCCTGCGCGGCGGAGCCCAATGCGGCAGGCAGCAGCAGGCCGATGAGGCCCAGCCGGACGAGCGGCCGGTGGGATGGATTTCGGCTTTTCATCGCGCCTGTCCCCTGCGTATGCTCTGGTGCTGCGGCGATGATAGCGCCTGTGTAATGGATTGCATGAACAAGGGGAAGTTTGATGGCTAGCGCGTTGATCCTGCTGGTATTGCTCGTGGTGATTGCTGCGGGTCTGGCGCTGTGGGGCGTTGGTATCTACAACGGGCTGATCACCGCCCGCAACGCATACAAGAATGCGTTCGCCCAGATCGACGTGCAGTTGCAGCGTCGTTTCGACCTGATCCCGAATCTCGTCGAGACCGTCAAGGGCTACATGAGCCACGAGCGCGAGACGCTCGAAGCCGTGACCCAGGCGCGCAATCTGGCGCAGGCCGGCCTGTCGGCGGCCAAGGCCGATCCCGGCGATCCGGCGGCGATGGCGCAGCTCGCGCAGTCGCAGGGCATGCTCAATGGCGCGCTCGGTCGCCTGCTCGCCGTGTCGGAGGCCTATCCGGATCTCAAGGCCAGCCAGAACATGATGCAGCTCACCGAGGAGCTGACCAGCACCGAGAACAAGGTCGCGTTCGCACGTCAGGCCTACAACGACTCGGTGATGGCCTACAACAACAAGCGCGAAGTGTTCCCTTCGAGTGTTCTCGCTGGCATGTTCAATTTCAAGGCAGCGGCGCTGCTCGATATTCCGGCCGATCGCGCCGAAGTGCGCGAAGTGCCGAAGGTGACGTTCTGAGGTCGACGCACCTGCCGGCACCGGTCGCATCGCGATGAATTTCTTCGAACGCCAGGCCCAGGCGCGGCGCAACAGCACGCGCCTGATCGCGCTGTTCTCGCTGGCGGTGCTGGGCATCGTGCTGATGGTCGGCGTGATGGTGCTGCTCGTCGTCGGGCCGCGTCCCGGACCGTTGCTGGCGGCCGCGGTGGCGACGCTCGCGGTGATCGGGCTGGGTTCGCTGTTCCGCATTTCGTCGCTGCGCAGCGGCGGCGAGACGGTGGCCCAGCAGCTCGGCGGCGTGCCGGTGGCAGAGGACACGCGCGATCCGCAACTGCGGCGGCTGCGCAATGTGGTCGAGGAAATGTCGATCGCATCCGGCGTGCCTGTGCCGAAGATCTACGTGCTCGAGCAGGAAGCCGCGATCAACGCGTTCGCGGCGGGCTACTCGACGTCCGACGCGGTGGTCGCGGTGACCCGCGGCGCGCTCGACCGGCTCAACCGCGACGAGTTGCAGGGCGTGGTCGCGCACGAATACAGCCACATCCTCAACGGTGACATGCGGCTCAACATCCGCCTGATCGGCGTGCTGTTCGGCATCCTGATGATCGGCATCATCGGCAGAAAGATCCTGATCCATGGCCGCGGCTTCCGGAACAGCGCGACGATCGTGGTGATCGTCGGCGCGCTAGCGGCGATGGCGGTCGGCAGCCTCGGCATGTTCTTCGGCCGCATGATCAAGGCTGGTGTCAGCCGTTCGCGCGAAGTGCTGGCCGATGCATCGGCGGTGCAGTTCACGCGGCAGACGGCGGGCATCGCCGGTGCACTGAAGAAGATCGGCGGTCTCGACAGCGGCTCGCGCCTCGCGCACCGCGAGGATGCCGAGGAAGTCAGCCACATGCTGTTCGGCGACGGCGTGGGCCTGAGCGGTCTGTTCGCCACGCACCCGCCGCTGATCAAGCGCATCCAGGCGCTGGAGCCCGGCTTCCGTCCCGAACAGCTGTCGCGCCTGCAGCAGCAGTGGATGATGAATCCACCCGACGGTCTGCAGGAAGACGTGGCGCTGGGTCTGGTCGCGCCGGGCGAAGCACTGCCGCACAAGGACCGCGCGCTGGCGGTGACGCCGCCGATGGTCGCCGCGCAGGTCGCGCATCCGCACGACGACGACTATGCCCGCGCACATGCGCTGGTCACGGCCATCAGCGATCCGCTGCACGATGTCGCCACGCATCGTGAGGCGGCGATGCCGCTGGTGCTCGCCCTGCTGTTCGACGACAGCGATGTCGTGCGCGGTCGACAGCACACCGAGATCGTCGCGCGCATGGGGGCGTCGGTGGCGACCGAGGCGGCGCATCTGCGCGAAACGCATCTGCTGGAGCTGCACCCCATGCTGCGCATGCCGCTGGCGGCGTTGGCGTTCCCGGTGTTGCGGCGCCGCCCGCGCCCGGAACTGGCGACGTTCCTCGACACCGTGCACGCGGTGGTGCACGCCGACTTGCAGGTGTCGCTGTTCGAGTACTGCCTCGGCCGGTTGCTGGAAGTGCAGTTGCGCGAGACGCTCGACCCGGGCCGTCACATCCGCTTCGGCCGGCGCAAGCCCGGCAACGTGAAGCAGGAATTCGCGACGCTGCTCGCCGTCGTCGCGCAGGCCGGCAATCCCGGCGACAAAGCTGCGGCGCAGCGTGCGTATCTCGCCGGCATGCAGCGTGTGCTGCCGCGCGATCACGTGCCGTACGCACCGCCAGCCGGCGGCGTGCAGGCGCTGGACGATGTGTGGGAGCCGCTCGACGCGCTCGACCCGCTGGCCAAGCAGGTGATGGTCGAGGCGATCACCGCCGCCGTCAGTCATGACGGCCAGGTCAGCGTGGCGGAGTCCGAACTGCTGCGCACGATCTGCGGCGTGCTGCATTGCCCGCTGCCGCCGACGCTGGAACAGCTGCCGCACTAGTCACGCCTCAGCCGGTTCGGATCATCTCCGCCGCGCGCTCGGCGATCATGATGACCGGCGCATTGGTGTTGCCACCCGGCAGGCTCGGCATCACCGACGCATCGACGACACGCAGTCCGTCGACGCCGCGCACGCGCAGCTGCGGATCGACCACCGCGTCATCGTCGATGCCCATGCGGCAGGTGCCGACCGGGTGATAGACCGATTCCGCTTTCGCGCGGACGAACGCCGCCAGTTCGGCATCGCTCAGATCGTTGCGCGCGGGAAAGATCGGCGTGCCGCGGATACCGTCGAACGCGGCCTGCGACAGGATCGTCCGCGAGATGCGCGCGCACTCGACCATCATCTTCAGATCGAAGCCGTCCGCATCGCTGAGATAGTTCGCCTCGATGCGTGCCTTGTCGCTGACGCGGTTGCTGACCAGCGTGACGCGGCCCCGGCTGCGTGGCCGCAGGAAGCAGGCGTGCAGGGTGTAGCCGTCGCCGGCCAGACGGTTGCGGCCGTGGTCGTCGAGCATCGCCGGCACGAAATGGAACTGGATGTCGGCGCGGTCGTCAGGCGCGAGCGGCGAGCGGTAGAAGCCGCCGGCTTCGGCGATGTTGCTGGTGCCCGGGCCGCGACGGCCACGCACGAAGTAGTCCCACGCGATCGCGACGTCGCTGGCGCGGTCGTAGGTGATGCGCTGCGTGGCATGGAACAGCGTGCAGATGTCGAGATGGTCCTGCAGATTGCCGCCGACACCGGGCGCGTCGTGCACGACTTTGAGGCCGTGCCGGCGCAGATCGTGTGCCGGGCCGATACCGGACAGCATCAGCAGCTGCGGCGTGTTGATCGCGCCGCCGCACAGCAGCACCTCGCGCGTCGCAGGCTGATGGAACGCGCCGCGCGCGGTCGAATACACCACGCCGGTCGCGCGTCCATCCTCGAACGTCACGCGGCTGGCGACCGCGCCGGTCTGGATCGTCAGGTTCGGGCGCGCGCGCGTGGCGCGATCGAGGTACGCCGTCGCCGCCGAACACCGTGCACCATCGCGCTGGGTCACCTGGTACAGGCCGACGCCCTGTTGCCGCGGCCCGTTGAAATCGGCGTTCGCCGGCAGCCCCGCCTGCTGCGCGGCGTCGATGAACATCCGCGAGACCGGATTGACGTAGCGCAGATCGGACACCGTCAGCGGCCCATCGCCGCCATGCAGTGCATCGCCGCCACGCGCGTTGCCTTCGCTGCTGCGGAACCAGGGCAGCACGTCGTTCCACGACCAGCCCTGCGCGCCCTGCGCGGCCCAGTCGTCGTAATCCGCCGGCACGCCGCGGATGTAGCACATCGCATTGATCGAGCTCGAACCGCCGAGCACCTTGCCGCGCGGCCACCACAAGGCCCGGTTGTCGAGCTGCGGCTCGGGCGCGGTGTCGTAGTCCCAGTTCACACCCTTGCGGTTCACCAGCTTCGCCAGGCCTGCGGGCATGTGGATGAAAGGGTGCGTGTCATTCGGGCCCGCTTCGAGCAGCAGCACGCGCACGTGCGGATCGGCGCTGAGCCGATGGGCGAGCACACAGCCGGCGGAACCGGCGCCGACGATGATGTAGTCGTAGACGGGAGCGGGACGGGGAGGCATCGCGGCACGGTAGGCAAGGGGGCTAGAGCATATGCTCCGCGCACCGGACCGTGCCCGCGATGTGCTGGTCGCCGTCATGGTGTTGCGTTAACGTGCCGCGTCCGCCAGGAGCCCGCCATGCGCCCCCCCGTCATGACGCCGCCACGCCCGCGGCTGCGCGCCGCGCTGGCGGAGTCGCCGCCACTGTGGTGGGCGCTGCTGTATTTCTTCTGCCTGCTGTGCGGCTACTACGTGCTGCGCCCGGTGCGCGACGCGATGGGCGCATCGTCGGATGCCTCCGCGGTGTTTCCGTCGTTCCTGCTGGACTGGGCCGCGGCACGCGGCATCGCGCTGGGCGACTTCACGTTGCAGGCGCTCTTCAGCGGCACCTTCGTGGTGATGCTGCTGCTGCAGCCGCTGTACGGCGCGCTGGTGTCGCGCTTCCCGCGGCGGGTGTTCCTGCCGGTGGTGTACCTGATCTTCATCGTCTGCCTGCTCGGTTTCCGCTGGGCGTTCGATACCGATCTCCAGGGCCGCGGCGCGCTGTTCTTCATCTGGATCGCGGTCTTCAACCTGTTCGCGGTCACGGTGTTCTGGAGCTTCATGGCCGACGTGTTCGACAACGAGCACGCCAAGCGCTACTACGGTTACATCGGTGCGGGCGGCACGATCGGTGCCTTCGTCGGGCCCTTCATCACCACGATGCTGGTTGGCCGGATCGGCGTGGCGAATCTCACGCTGGTGTCGGTCGGGTTTCTCTGCGTGTGCCTGCTGTGCATCCTGAAGCTGCGCGGCTGGGCGCGGCGCAACGAGGCGACGCGCGCCGAGCAGGGCGAGCAGGCGATCGGCGGTTCGATCTGGGCAGGGTTGAAACTCATCGCCGCCGATCCGCTGCTGCGCGGCCTCGCCCTGCTGATGTTCTTCGGCGTCGGCGTGGGCACGCTGCTCTACAACGAACAGGCCGCGATCGTGCGGCGCCTGTATCCCACCGCCGAGGCGGCGACGCGCTACTACTCGATCATCGACTGGGCGGTCGCCAGCCTGACGATCGCGGTGCAGTTGCTGCTCACCCGCTGGTTGCTGCGCCGCTACGGCGTGGCGCCGTTGCTGCTGCTGCCGGCGGTGGCGATCCTGATCGGCTTCGCGCTGCTGTCGGCCTCGCCGTTGCCGCTGCTGATCGCGACGGTGCAGGTGATGACCCGCGCCAGCGAGTTCTCGCTGGCCAAGCCGGCGCGCGAGACGCTTTACACGCGCGTGAGCCGCGAATCGCGCTACAAGGCCAAGGCGGTCATCGACACGGCCGTGTATCGCGGCGGCGACGTGACCTTCGTCTGGGTGCACAAGGCGCTGTCGGTGCTGGGGTCGCAGCTGGTGTTCGTGGCCGGCATCGGCATCGCGCTGGGCATGACCTTCGGCGCATGGCGGGTGATCCGCGCCGAGCGCAGGCTGCCGGAACAGCCGGCACCTGCCCGGCCTCTGGAGCACACCCATGGCAAGCCGTCGTGAGTTCCTCGCCCACAGCCTGACCGCCGCGACGTTCGCCGCGCTGCCGGCCGCCGTCTTCGCGTCGACCGGGCGCGCTGCGCGTCCGCTGAAACTCCTGATCCTCGGCGGCACCGGCTTCCTCGGTCCGCACTTCGTCGAATGCGCGCACGCGCGCGGCCACACGCTGACCCTGTTCAACCGCGGCCGCAGCAATCCGACGCGCTTCGACGGCACGCCGCTGGCGGGGATCGAACAGCTGCGCGGCGATCGCAAGGACGATCTCGCCGCGCTCGAAGGCGACCGCCACTGGGACGCGGTGCTCGACACGTCGGCGTACTTCCCCGACGACGTCGCGCGCAGCGCGGCGCTGCTGGCCGGCCGCGTCGGCCAGTACCAGATCATCTCGTCGATCTCGGTCTACGCCCGCAACGACATCGCCAACGACGAGGACAGCGCGCTGGCGACACTCGATGACCCGTCTACGCGCACGATCACCGGCGAGACCTACGGCGGGCTCAAGGCCGCGTGCGAGCGCGCCGCGCAAAGCGCATTGCCGGGCCGCACATCGGTGGTGCGGCCCGGGCTGATCGTCGGGCCAGGCGATCCGACCGATCGCTTCACGTACTGGCCCGCACGCGCCGACCGCGGTGGCGAGATCGCAGCCCCGGGTGCGCCCGGCAATCCGACCCAGTGCATCGACGTGCGTGACCTCGCAGCATTCCTGCTGCAGCTGATCGAACAGGACACGACCGGCGTGTTCAACGCCGACGCGGCGGCCGGCACGCTCGACATGGGGCGTCTGCTCGACAGCTGCCTGCAGCAGGCGAAGGCGGCCGGCGGTGCGCCGGATGCACGGATGACGTGGTTGCCCGCGGAATTTCTTGAGGCGCAGAACGTGAAAGCGTGGTCCGACATGCCGGTCTGGATCGCCCCGGCGGGCGAGTACGCCGGCTTCGGCCGGACGCGCGTCGATCGTGCGATCGCGGCCGGGCTCACCCATCGCCCGATCGACGACACTGTGCGCGACACGCTGGCTTGGTGGCGCGCGCAGCCGGCAGAACGCCGCGCCGCACTAAAGTCGGGACTGACGCCGCAACGCGAGGCCGAGGTGCTGGCGGCGTGGCACGCGCGCAGCGCCTGACCTGGCGCATCCCGCATAAGCGTGATGGACGTTGGCCGTCGCGCGCTCAGCGCAGCGCGGCCACCGTGCACAGCACACCGCCGATCAGGAATGTCGCGCTCAACACGTGCACCAGCGGATGCTGCAGGCGTAGCCAGACGAACTGCAGCACCAGCCGCACCCACCAGAAGCCGGCCATGCCGGCGAGCACCGCCTGCCCGAGCCGCGTGCCCCCGAGTTCATCGGGCATCACGAAGCAGAGCAGGGCAACCGCGCCGAACAGCCAGACCAGCTGCGCATTCGCGATCTGCACGATCGCGCGATTCGGGCGCGCCGTCGTCTGCAGCGTGCGTGGCCAGTCGAACAGCCGCCAGAAGCCGAGATGAAACAGTGCGAAGGCCGCGCTGTGCAGACCGCAGGCGAGGATCAGAAAGTCGAAGTCGGTTCGCATCCGCGCGCGCTCAAGTGGCACGTGCGCCGCGCGGCGAGACCCACATCGTGATCTGCGCGCGGAACACGGCATCGCCGGCCGGATCGCGGATCACCACGTCGACCGGCAGGGCATAGCCCGCTTCGGACGCAACCGGCTGGATCGCAGGCGTCGCCGTGGCGCGCATCGTGCCGACGGCCTTCTTCAGATATTCGACGGTCATGCCCTTCGGAATCCAGCGCATCGACGCTGGAATGCTGACATCGGTCATCAGGCCGCCGATCAGCTCGGCCAGGTTGCACAGCGCGATCGCATGCACGGTGCCGATGTGGTTAGTGACCACGCGACGGTGGCGCATCGTCGCCTCGCCCTGGCCGATGCGCAGCGCAGTGATGCGAGGCGCGATGCTGGCGAAGTAGGGCGCCTTGCGGCACACGAGGACGCCGAACAGCCAGGCACCGCCCGGCCAGCGGATGAGGCGATTTCGCAACGTCAGCAGTGGGGCGGTCATCGCGTGCTCCGAACACAGGGTGGAAACAGGAATGCCGGATACGACAACGGCGGGACTGGCCCGCCGTTGCCGGTGTCACGTCATGCGTGTCGATCAGGCCGCTTCGCGGGACTCGCTCGACGGCTGCGTCGGCGCGCGATACCCCGCCGAGCGCAGTTCCTCGGTATCAAAGTCATCGACGGTGATCGCGTCCAGCGTGAGTTCGCGCAGCTCCACCAGCAACGCGCGCTCCTCGGCGGTGATGTGACCTTCGCGCACCGCCTCGTCCAGCTGCGCGTCGTAATCCAAAGCCTCGATGCCCTTGCTCTTCATCGCCTTGAGGAACTTGCGCTCCACCGGCTCCGCCGCGATCGCCTTGGCCAGATAGCTGTCGATGCGGCCGCCCGGATTGTTCTCGCACGGGGTCATGAACACACCCTCGGCCAGACGCGAGCGCGCTTCGTTCGGCGCCATCAGCAGCGCTGCGACACGACGCGACAGGCGATCGCCCGGCGCCTCGGCACGACGGCCCCACGGGAAGATCAGCAGCCACATCAGCCAGCCGACCGGACGGATCGGGAAGTTGCGCAGCGCAGCCGACAGCGCGAGTTCGATCTTGTGCACGCTGTCGTGGAAGGCCCACGCCAGCAGCGGCTGGTCGGCCTGCGGCGCGCCTTCGTCGTGATAGCGCTTGAGCATCGCGCTGGTCATGTAGACATGGCTCAGGACGTCGCCGAGGCGACCCGACAGCGATTCCTTGAACTTCAGCTTGCCGCCGAGCGTCAGCATCGACACATCGGCCATCAATGCGAGGTTCGCGGAGTAGCGGTCCAGCTTGCGGAAGTAGCGGCGCGTGTAGTCGTCACCGGGCGCCGCGCCGATCTTCGCGCCGGTCAGACCGAACCAGAACGAGCGCACGGCGTTGGAAATCGCGAAGCCGATGTGACCGAACAGGTTGCGGTCGAACTCCTCGAGGCCGCGCTGCGCGTCCGGATCCTGCGCCGCCTTCATTTCCTTCATGACCCACGGATGGCACAGGATCGCGCCCTGGCCGAAGATCAGCAGGCTGCGCGTCATGATGTTCGCGCCTTCGACGGTGATCGCGATCGGCGCCGCCTGCCAGCTGCGGCCGGCGAAGTTCTTCGGGCCGAGGATGATGCCCTTGCCGCCGACGACGTCCATGACGTCGCTGATGACTTCGCGGCTCATCGAGGTGCAGTGGTACTTGGCGATCGCCGACGGCACCGATGGCACGTCGCCGCGATCGACCGCCGCCGCAGTCGCCTGCGACAGCGCGCTGATCGCGTAGGCCTTACCGCCGATGCGCGCGAGCGCTTCCTCGACGCCCTCGAAGCGACCGACCGACAGGCCGAACTGCTTGCGGATGCGCGCGTACGCACCGGTCACCACCGCGCCGGCCTTCGCGCCGCCCGAGGCGGTGGAGGGCAGGGTGATCGAACGGCCCACGGCCAGGCATTCGTTGAGCATGTTCCAGCCCTTGCCCGCCAATTCCGCGCCGCCGATCAGCTGGCTCAGCGGAATGAAGACATCCTTGCCGTGGATCGGGCCGTTCTGGAACGGGGAATTGAGCGGGAAGTGACGACGACCGATTTCGACGCCCGGCGTCTCACGCGGCAGCAGCGCCAGCGTGATGCCGATGTCCTGGGTGTCGCCGATCAGACCGTCCGGGTCGTACATGCGGAACGCAAGGCCGACCAGCGTCGCCACCGGCGCCAAGGTGATGTAGCGCTTGTCGAAGGTCAGGCGCACGCCGAGCACGTTCGCGCCGGCCCACTCGCCCTTGCAGACGATGCCGTAGTCGGGAATCGAGGTCGCGTCGGAACCGGCGAACGGACCGGTCAGACCGAAGCACGGGACCTCTTGGCCGATCGCGAGACGCGGCAGGTAGTGGTCCTTCTGCTCCTTGGTGCCGTAGTGGTTGAGCAGTTCGCCCGGGCCGAGCGAGTTCGGCACGCCGACCGTCGAGCTGACCACGCTCGACATCGACGCCAGCTTCTGGATCACCTTGTGGTGCGCCAGCGCCGAGAATCCGAGTCCGCCGTACTCCTTCGGAATGATCATGCCGAAGAACTTGTTGGCCTTGATGTAGTCCCACAGCTCCGGCGGCAGATCGGCGTGGACATGGGTGATCTCCCAGTCGTTGATCATGCTGCAGAGCTCTTCGACCGGCCCGTCGAGGAACGCCTGCTCCTCGGCGGTGAGCTGCGGCTTGGGATAGTCGAGCAGCTTCTGCCAGTCGGGATCGCCGGTAAACAGTTCGCCCTCGAACCCGACCGAGCCGGTTTCCAGCGCGATGCGTTCGGTCTGCGACAGGGGCGGCAGCACCTTGCGGAAGAACTTCAGCAGCGGCGTGGTGATCAGTGACTTGCGCACCGACGGGATCAGCAGCGGCACCGCGATCGCGGCGACCAGCAACGCGGCGATGACCGTGGCGACGCCATTGGCGCCGAGCAGCCAACAGGCGAGCAGCACAGTGACCGTGATCGCCGCCCAATAGACGAGACGAAGACGGTGGTAGGCGGCGAAAGCACCCACCAGCAGGAAGGCGAGAAAGGGGATCGCGACGCTCATCATCAACTCCGGCAAACGGCATTACAGAGAACGGGGCCGGCGCTGTGCCGGCTGCACGGGCGGATCCCGATGCTGACCGTACGGTCGAGTATGGTGACGGTTTCCGGTGCTGTCAATGCTGCCAGCGCGCCTGTGTCCGGCATGTCGATACTGTTGCGGATGGATGCGTATGGATAGACTGTCGCGATGAGCAGACCTGCCCCGAAATCCGCAGTGATCGCCCAGTCGGGCGATGCGTCACCGGCCGAACGGCCAAGCCGCCTGAGCGCCGACGACTGGGCCCAGGCCGCGCTCGACCTCATCGCCGAGACCGGCGTGCAGGCCGTCGCGGTCGAGCCCCTGGCGCGCCGTCTCGGCGTGACCAAAGGCAGTTTCTACTGGCACTTTCCGTCGCGCGACGCATTGCTGCAGGCGGCGCTCGAGCGCTGGGAAAATGTCGAGCAGGAAGCACTGTTCGGCGCGCTCGAAAAGGTGCCGGACGCGCGTGAGCGTCTGCGCGCGCTGTTCCACATGGTCGCGCGCGAGTACAAGTCGCATGTGATCTACAGCGCGCTGCTCAAGGCGCAGGACCATCCCACCGTGCACCCGGTGATCGAACGCGTCTCCAAGCGTCGCCTCGACTATCTGACCGCGTCGTTCCGCCAAGCTGGACTCGGCCGCGAAGACGCGCAGCACCGCGCGCGTCTGACCTACGCCGCCTACGTCGGCTTCCTGCAACTCAACCTGCAACTGCACCAGGCGCGCATGCAGCAGGACGAGTTCGACGCCTATGTCGAACATCTGGCGCAGACATTGGTCCCGGCCTGATTCCGCCGAACTTCCTGATCTGTCTCAGCCCGGTCCGGGCTGCGCCTGCAACACGCCACCGCGCCATTCCGCCTGCTCGTGCGCAAGCGCGCTGCGCTCGAGCCACGCGAGAATCGCACGCACCGTGACCACCGGATAGCGACCCGACAACCGCGTCGCGACCGGATGGTCGCTGAAACTGACGTTGCCACCGAACAGGCCGCCGGCGACACGCCTGGTATAGGCGATCCGCAGGACATCCGGTTCGAAACCGGTCGCCAGCGCCTGCGCGTAGGCGATGTGCCGGGTGCGGATGTCGCCGCTGGCCGGCTGCGTGGCCGCGAGCGTCTCGAGGATCCACGAAGTCGAATTCTGGTACTGCGTGCTGTCGGGGCGTGCGATCAGGTTGTAGCGCGGCTGGAACAGCGACGCCTGCGGCAGGCCTACAAGATGCGAGGCCAGCCGTTCCGCGTGCGCCGGCTGCAGCCAGACGATCCGCGCGTCCTGGGTCACCAGATCGTCCGCGAAGAAGTTCACCAGTCCCTGCACGTACAGACCCGATGCGTGCGTGCCGCACTCGTTGAGCAGATGCACGACCGACCAGCGACCGCTCGCGTGATCGCGGACCGCGAAGCCCGCATGGCTGTAGACGAGCCCGTGTTCGGACAGGTCCTGTCCGATGCGCGCGATCAGCGCGACCGGCGCATCATGGGCGTCGAGTGCGGCGGCTGTGCGTAGCGCGGTTGATGCCGCATCCGCCACGCGCGCAGGGGCCAGTGGCTCGGGATTGCAGCCGCCACCCGCGTGCGTGGTCGTGGAAACGAGCATGCCGAGCAGCATCGCTGCCGTGCATGCCGCCGTCCGCGGTCGTTCGATCACGACGAGATCCGCGTCGAATGGATGAAGGGTCGGGTGAGGGCGTCTGCGACGAACGCGATGCCTTCGCCGGCCGCACTGAGAATCCAGCCCCCGCTGACCGCAACCGCCACGATCGCGGTCCCTGCGACGATGCCGAGGCGTCGGACGAGTTCGGCCGACACGACGATCACCGCCGACGCGGCGAGACCGACGCCCGACACCGTCAGCACGACACCTTCGCCGCTCGCTTCCAGCGCGGTGATCGAAAAGCGGCCACCGGCCGACAGCGCCTCGGTCATCGCCACCGGCACCTGTGCCGATGCCAGCAGACTGGCATCGGACTGGCGGCTCATCGCATTCGACTGCGCGAATGCGGCACCGCATGCGAACAGGCTCCCAGCGAGCAACAACACGGTGCAGATGGCGGATTGCATGCCACGGGGTCGATGTCGGATCACCGGTATCTCCAGTCCATGAGGTGGGCTGAGCCTCGTACTGTGTCGGATGACCGACAACCGGGATCGCTCAAGTCTCTGTTTCCGCGCCGCGTGGTCGCGTATTTTTAGACCATGAGTCTATCCGTCGACCTGATCGAAGCCCTGAAGCGCGCCCTGCGCGCGCAGGGCATGACCTATCGCGTGCTGTCGCAGCGCCTGGCGATCAGCGAGGCGGCGGTCAAACGCATGTTCTCGCGGCGTGCGATGACGCTGGTGCGGCTGGAGTCGATCTGCGAAGTACTCGGGATCGGCCTGCAGGAACTCAGCGGCGACGCCGATCGAGGGCGCGAGCCGATGGCGCGCCTGAGCGAAGCACAGGAACAGGCGCTGGTCGACGAGCCGGCACTGATGCTGGCGATGTTCCTGACGATCAACCGGTGGTCGCAAGGCGAAGTGCTGGCGCATTTCGATTTCGACGTCCCGCAGTGGACAGGACTGCTGGTGCGGCTCGACCGTCTTGGCATCATCGAACTGCTGCCCGGCAATCGCGCACGCGCGCTGACCGCGCGCAATTTCCGCTGGCGCAGCGACGGACCCATGGAGCGTCACTTCCGCGCAGCGCTGCTGGGCGATTACTTCTCGACGCCGTTCACCGGCGCTTGCGACGCGCTGTTCCTGCTCAGCGGCAGCCTCGGACCCGACGGCATCGCCCAGATGCGCGCGCGCCTCGAAGACCTCGCACGCGAATTCGACGGTCTCCTCGCACGCGACGCCGGCCTTCCAGCGGAAGCGCGCACCGGCGTCAGCCTGGTGCTGGCGCAGAAGCCGTGGACGCTGCAGGTGTTCGACCGGTATCGACGTCTGCCGTCCGGCTGACACAAGGAAGTCGCGATGTGCGACGACATTCGCGGTTCGATTGACCGGCTTCGACGGCCGCGTTGAACGTCATAGCCGATTCGCACAATGACAGGTCCGCTTCGATCTGGAAGCGGGGTTTCAGTTCGGGTGGCAGCTCATTTGCTATCCGGTGCGGGGTTGGGCCTCCACGGGAATAGATCCGAGTGCTGATGTGTTTCCGGTCCAGACGCTTGGCCTGCCGTCATGAGCGGCGAACGCCAATCTGCAGATTTTCTGTAGGCTCAAGGTTGAGCGGCGAGGCTAGAATGCATTCTCGGGGAGAGACTGGATCGCGAACATGGCCGAATCTCTGGCTGGACTGGTGAATGCAGCGGGAGCCGCCGCTGCCAGTGGCCGATGGCAGGAGGCCGAGCGCGTGTGGAGGCAGGTCCGCGCGCTCGACCCTGGAAACGTGCAGGCGTTGTTTAGCCTCGGCGTGCATGCATTCCAACGCGGAGACACGCGTGGCGCGCTGGAACTGCTGCAGACCGCGCGATCGCAGGCGCCGCGCGATCCGATGCTCTCCGTGACCGTCGCACGGGTCTACCGCGAACTTGATCAGCCGGATCAGGAATGGGGCGCGATCATCTCAGCGCTGGAGATCGATGCGTACTTTCTCCCCGGCCTGCTCGCCAAGGCGGAGTTTCTTGAGCGGCAGCAGCGCGTTCGCATGGCTGCGGCAGCGTTCCGCGATGCGCTGAAAGCTGCACCTGGGGAGCCGGAATGGCCGGCCGCATTGCGACGACGACTCGAACACGCACGGGAGGTCGTAAGCGAAGACACCGAGGAACTCGCTGTGTATCTCGCGCATCGAGTAGCGGCGACGCGCGCCTCGGTGCACGCCGTGACGTCCGGGCGATGGGACGAAGCAATTTCGATCCTCGCCGGCAAGACCCGTCCCTATCATTCGGAATGTCATCAGCTGCACGTGCCGCGACTGCCTGCGATCACGTTTTACGATGATGCTCTCTTTCCGTGGATGCGCGAACTCGAATCGCGCACCGACGCGATCAAGTCGGAGCTGCAGAGCATGCTTTCCAGTCGAGGTGATGCGTTCGTCCCCTATATCCAGTACGGGCCGGGCGATCCGGTCAACCAATGGGACAAGCTCAATCACTCGCGCAACTGGAGTGGTTTTCATCTGTACTCGCATGGCGAGCCGGTACACGAACATCTCTCCCGATGTCCAGAGACCGCCGAAGCCCTCGCACTCGTGGGGCGTGCGGAGATTGCGGGTCTGTGCCCAAACGCGATGTTTTCAGCGCTGGCACCAGGTGCGCACATCCCGCCGCATACCGGAGAGACGAACGCGCGCCTGGTCGCGCACCTGCCGCTCGTGGTGCCTGACGGGTGCAGCTATCGGGTCGGCTACGACAGGCGGGAGTGGCGCGAAGGCAAGTGCTGGGTATTCGACGACACCATCGAGCACGAGGCACGCAACGACGGCGAGCAGATGCGGGTAATTCTAATGTTCGACGTGTGGAATCCGCTGCTCAGCCTCGAAGAACGCGAGATGGCGAAAGCGCTGGCGGGGGCCATGCGCGACTGGCGTAGTGCGGGCGACGAAACGCGAAACCCGTGAATTATTCCCGATCTTCCAGAGGGGCAATGACGATGCGTTGGATGGCACTTTCGATCATGTGGCTGCTCGCGCTTCCGCTCGCTGCGCAGGAGGCAACTCATCCCTGCGCGCAGGTGGCGGGTTCTGCCGCGCGTTTGGCCTGCTATGACGCAGCGTTTCCCCTGTCCGCCGAGGTGCGTGAAGCGGAGGCGCAACAAGTGCAGGCCGCGTTTGGTTTGAACACACCGCGGGCGCCGATGCGCGGTGTCGAGAGCAGAATCGAACAGACCGATCTCGATGGCTTTGAGGGCCGTGTCATCAAGGTAGACCACGGCCCAGGTGGGGTGCGCAGTTTCAGGTTCGAAAATGGGCAGATCTGGACGCAGACCGAGGCGCGTAGCACTGGACATGTTCAGGACGGGCAGACCGTGCAGCTGCGCAAGGGGGTCCTCGGCAGCTATCAGCTGGTCACGCCATCCGGTGTGGTGCTGCGCGTACGCCGCACGCGCTGAGCGAAAATTTGATGGCGCTTCGCGCACGTCCATTGAGTTCTGCGCAGGCGATGCGCTTCACGCAGGCGATCACGTGGTTGCAGTCTGGGCGGCATCCACAGGCATTGGCCATCGCTGAAACACTGGTCGAAGAAGCGTCCTTGGCAGCGGACGCCTGGCAGTTGCTGGGCATGTGTCTGGCCGATAGCGGACAAGCGGCACGGTCCGATGCCGCGTTCGAGCACGCGCTCGGTCTGGCGCCGGGCAACATCTCGGTTTCTCGTAACTACGGCGTGTGTCTCGCGCTCCGCGGCAAATCATTGCGGGCCCAAGACCAGTTTGATGCAGCGGCACCCGTATTGCGCAAGGCGCTGGCTTTGTCGGATGAACTGGTCTCGGCTTGGGTGGATCTGGGCGTGGTACTGCGTCGTCTGGGGCGCATCGATGAATCCCTCGCTGCGCTCCAGCGCGCCAAGCAGATGCTTGAAGCGCGCGGCGCCCATACGTTCGAAGTGTGTGACGCGATCAACGGTGTGCTTGCGGATGCCGGACGCCCGGCAGACGCGCTGGCAGGTGCGCGCGAACTGGTGGCCACGCATCCGGATCATGCGCGCGCGCACGAAACATTGAGCAATCTTCTCTGGGAGCATGGTGAGCGACACGCGCCGGGTGAGGATCCGCTTTCGGAATTCCGAATCGCAGCGCGGGCGCAGCTGGACAACAAGCCTCTGCAGCTGTCATTCGCACGCATGTTGCTTGGCGCGCAGCGGGCGCATGAGGCCCTCGTCGTGCTTCACCCGCTACGCAAGCGCGAGCCTGATGACCCATTGCTGGCCTGGTTTGCCGCAGATGCACTCGATGCACTGCAAGAGCGCGAGCAGGCGACCCGCTTGTATGACGCAGCTTCGCGGGGCGTGTTGGCCGAGCTGCCGGAATTTCTGAATGCACGTGCTCGGCATGCGTTTCGCACACAGCGATTCGATCTCGCGGCACGTTGCGCAGAGACCGTAGTCAGCCGCGATCCTGTCAATCAGGAGGGCTGGTGTCACCTAAGCACCGCGTGGCGCCTGATGGGCGACGCGCGTGAGCATTGGCTGTGCGATTACGAAGCGCTGGTAGGCGATGTCGAAGTTCTGCCGCCGCAGGGATATGCCGACATGACGAGCTTTCTGGCGTCGCTTGGCACCGTGCTGGAAGGCATGCACACCGCCAGCCGGGGGCCTGTGAACCAGAGTGTGCGTGGTGGCTCGCAGACTGCCGGTCAACTGTTCGGACGCGACATTCCGGTCATCCGGGAAGCGGAAGACGCGCTGCGGATCGCTGTGGAGCGCTGGTTGACGAACTTGCCAGACCGCGCCGGTCACCCGTTCCTGGCGCGAAAAGAGCGGAGTGTGCAGTGCGTCGGATCTTGGTCGGTACGGCTGAAGGCGTCGGGGCGCCACGCCAATCATCTGCATCCGAAGGGCTGGGCGAGTTCTGCGTTCTATGTCGCGCTTCCGGACGAGATGCTCGCGGGTGACGCGCCGTCGCGAGCGGGATGGCTTCAGCTCGGACAGCCGATGGAAAGCCTGGAGCTCGACCTGCCGCCGCGTCGCCTGGTTCAACCACGACCCGGCCATCTCGCGCTGTTTCCCTCTTACATGTGGCATGGAACACTCCCGTTCGAATCGGACGCATGCCGATTGACCGTCGCGTTCGATATGCAGCCCAGGCGCTAGGGCGTGCGTTCCGTGATTCGCGAAGCCTTTTGCGCTGCGGATAATGTCGTGCAACGCTGTGCAGCGTGCTTCAGTGCGCTGAATTCGCCCCGCGTCAATGCGTGGAGCGCGGGCGGATTCGGGGCGATCCGTGGTTTGATCGCATTGGCGATTTCTCTTGGCTCTTCCGTCGCGATTTTCCAGACTCTGCAGAGGTACCGAAATGCACCGCAATTCTGATGGTTCAAGTCGTCTGCCTGAATTTCCCGCGCGCAGGCCCCGATCGCGTGGGCATGTGTATTGGCTACCGCTGGCCGTCCTAATCACTGGTGTGCTGTCTTCGGCACCAGCGGCTGCGCAGGAAGCGCAAGGGGCGCAGAAGGCAGAAGAGGCTGCTGTCACCCCATCCGCGATGCCCACAGGTTCCGGCAGGAGTGCGAGGGTGTGCCGATATGAAGATGTCACTGGCAGCCGAATGGGAAAACGGGTGTGCCGCACGTCTGAGCAGTGGGAAGCGCGCGAGAGATCGGCCAAGGCGGCGGTGCGTGAACTGGACAACAAACCAGTGGCCGGATATTTGAACGAGGAGTAGTGGGTGTTGAATACTGGCCAGCGTGCTGGTTTATGCCGCAGCGCACCCGGCGCTCGTGTGAGGCAGTGATCTACGGGCTTCCACACAAAGATCACATTGGAGCGCTCACCAGCTTCTCTGTCTGCGCAAGTCACTAAATTGCTTCGATCGCGGTGGCTGCATGTTTTTCTTGCGGCGCCTGTTAGGCGCCCGATTCAGAGCCAACAAAAACGCGGCGGGCCGAGGCCCGCCGCTTTTTTTGGAGCGTACCTGTAATCAGAACTTCAGCGATACGCTGCCGAAGAAGTACCGACCGACCTGATCGTAGCCACCCAATGCGTTGGCATTGGCAGCCAGGCCGCTATCGCCGACGAACACAGGTTCCTTGTCGAGCACATTGTTCACGCCCAGCGACACCACCGCCGGACCAAAGCTCACGCTGCCGTTCAGATCGAGATAGCTGTAGGACGGCACGCCGTTTTCGATCCAGATCACGCCGTCCTCGATCGCGCTGCCATCGACGTCCTTGTAGTCCATCTCGCCGATGTAACGCCAGCGCAGACCAAGTGCGTAGCGGTCCCACGAGTAGCGCGCTGCGGCAATGTGCCGCCACTTCGGCGTCTGGCACAGGAACGTGTCGTTCACAAGACCCTTGCAGTCATAGCCGGTGCTCGGCTCGGAATCGAGCGTCTGGGTGTAGTCCTTGAGGACATAGTTGCCGCCCAGCGTGGTGGTCAGGCGCCCCGGCCCCACCGACAGCGAGTAGCTGGCAGAGAGATCCAGACCATTGCGCTTGTAGATGCCGATGTTGTCGGGGAGGTTGTTGATGTTGCCGGTTGCCGGATCGGATGCCTGGCCCACCCAGAGGTCGTAATCGCCTGAGCGTGCGTCCCGATTGATGCGGTCACAGTACAGATTCTGCTCCATGCAGAGGATCTGGATCGTGTTGTAGCCGATGCCCGCAATCGCGCCCTCGATCTTCACGCTGTACCAGTCCAGGGACAGATTGAGATCCTCGATGGGCTCGACCGCGAAGCCCACTGTGTAGGTGTCTGCGATCTCGGGAGCGAGACTCGGGTTGCCGCCGGTAATGTTGTTGTACTGGTTCGCGGGATTGCTCGGCACGTTGCCGTAGACCGCGAGCGGAACACCTGCCCGCGCGCACTGTTCGGCGGTGTAGCTGGGCGCCGCGCCCGCGCAGAGATCCGTACCACCGCTATTGAGTGCAATGCGCTGCGGATAGTAGAGGTCATTGAGGCTCGGTGCGCGCACGGCGCGGTTGTAGCCGGCACGTACGAGGAGCTTGCTGTCGAGGAAGGAGCTGCTCAGGCCGAGCTTGTAGGTGTCGTAGTTGCCCGAGGTGTCGTCGTCGGAATACCGATAGCCGAGCGACGCATCGAGGCGGTTGAATGCGCCGCTGCCCACGAAGATGGGAAGCGCGGCTTCGAGGAAGAAGTCGTTCACGGTGTTGGACGCGTTCACCGGGAGGCTCGCGGCGCCCGCACCCGCGAAGTTGCCCGCGGCCGAGTCGCCGTCATACTCCGTGGCGTAGGAGTAATCGCGACGTTCCATACCGAACGCCAGCCCGATCTCCTCACCATCCGCGCTCGGGAAGCCGAAGCCGAGGTACCCATTTGCTTCCGCCGAAAATGCGCGATAGCTGGTCTTGTAGATGCTGAAGCTGGTGCCTGCCATCGCATCGGCCGCTTCCTGGCTGATGTCGTTGTTCCAGATGTCGTAAAGGGTGCAGCCCGGGAAGGTGCCGTAGACCGGGTCGCTGCAGCCGAGAGCTGCGGCGGCGATTCGGCTGTTGAGGAAATCGTTCTTGCCGATATCGATGGTCTTGGTCTTGCCCGACAGCAGCGACACGTCGTAGGTCCACGAAGAGTCGAAGAACGCGCCGCGTACACCGGTGGTGATGCGATGGGTGGTGTCGTCGCTCAGGTGGATGCGCGGGCCGCCTTCCACGTTGCGCTTGTAGAGCGTGACGCGCGCCTGCGGCGTGGTGACGCCGGTGTCTGCGCAGAGCGTGCCGATCAGGGGGTTGTCGCAAGCCACGTTGACAGGAACGCCGAATGCGCCGGACTCCGCGATCTGCTGATCGGAGCTGCGCTCGAGGAACAGCGCTTCGATGTAGGGCTCGAAGTGCTCATTGATCTCGAAGCTTCCCATGAAGCCCGCGGTCACGCGTTTGTCCGGCCGCTGGTAGAAGTTGATCGGTGCGTAGTTATAGATCGGAAAGCCGTTTTCGTAGCCACTGCCGTTGTACACGAAGTTGGCATCCGTGCCCTGGGGCCATGGAACCACGGCACCATTCGCGAACTGGTTGACCAGGAAGCGGCCGGGATCGGCAGTGCCTGACCCGCCGCACTGCGGCGCGTCGAAGTAGACCGCGCAGCTGGAATAGTCACGTTGGCCCTGGTAGAGGGCATCGTTCTCGCGCCAGGTCAGCCAGCCGACCGCGTGGCCCCTGTTGTCGGCGAAGCTGCCGCCAAGCACCACCTCGGCGTTGCGGCTGATTCCGTCGAAGCCCGAGTCGCCGGTGGGATAGTCGAACCCGCTTTCTTCGTTGAGCGCCTGGATCGCGCGATTGTCGTTGTTGTGCTGGTATGCGGAGTAACCCAGATTGAAGCTGGCGCCTTCGAATTTGTCGTCAAGGACGAAGTTCACGACGCCGGCAACGGCGTCGGCACCGTAAACGGCGGACGCACCGCCAGACAGGATGTCGACGCGCCGGATGAGTGCGGCCGGTACGATCGAAGGATCGGTCACTTCGTTGCGGCTAGCCGGAAGGCGACGACCGTTGACAAGAGTAAGCGTTCGCTGCGGGCCGAGACCACGCATCGAAATAGTCGCGTGACCGAAAGAGCCGTTGTTCTCGAAGTTGTCGAAGCTCAGATCGATCTGCGGCGACTGGTTGACCAGGTCTTCGACGGTCGTCGCGCCATAGGTGGTGAATTCTTCACCGCTGATTTCCGTAATCGGGCTCGAAGCCGTGAAGGTCTGGCTTTTGATGCGTGAGCCGGTGACCGTGATCGTGTCGAGTTCAGTAGCACTAGCGGCTTCTGGCGCGTCCTGGGCAAGCGCGACGCCGGTACCGGCAACGCTGGTCATACCTGCGATCAGCGCGAATGTGATCGCATCTCGCAGCCTGTTGGTCTTCAAGATCATCTCTCTCTCCAGTGAGTCGTGGGATATCTCCGGCGAAACCTGCCACCAGCGCCAAGCTGGACGCCAAAAACGGCAAATTCGGACTCGATACTATCGAGAAGATGCAATAAATTAAAGTGGCGTTAAGAAATGGTGTGGCCTTAACAAATTCAACGTGTTAGCCGCGCAAGACAGGCACGCCCATATTTCCGGAATCGCCCAGCAGGCGATTACAGATCGGAGAATCGTTGAATGAATGACGTCTAGGAGCTGAGTCGAAAACTCAGAGATCCTGCTGGTACCGGATGTACGGCACCGCGCCCTCGTCGTCCGCGTTCTCGGTCATCTTCGAGAACGGGTTCTTGCCGCGGGTGATCACGTTGTCGGCGCCGACCGTGAGCTGGCCGCTCCACGGGGTGCGCCAGCTGACGCCGAGGCCGACGCCTTCCCATTTCGGAAGGCCGGGGGTGTCGACAACCTGGCCGACGATGTTGGCGCTGAAACGGCCGATGCCGCCGCCGACGCTGAGGCTGCGGCTGGTCCAGTGGTCGCTGAGCGTGGCGGGCGCGGCGGATGTCGGGATCAGCGTGGCCTTGGCCAGGGTGCCGGCAAGCGACACATAGGCGTCGTCGCCGATGTCTTTCTTGGCGAAGACGGTCAGATCATGGAGATCGACCTGGCCGGCCGACGCGACCCGCGACGGGCTGAGGAAGCCGGGCAGGGTGTCGCGGCCTTCGCCGAGGGTCAGGCCGACACCGCCGCCGGGGCGGCTCAGGCTGGCCGTCGCGCTGGCGCGGCGTGCGCCGGGCGTGTTGTCGCCGACCGAAGCCAACTGGCAGTTGCGCGCCAGGCTGCTGACGGCGCCGTTGAAGCTGCTGCCGGGGCTGCAGAGCAGGGCGAGCGAGCTGCCGGATTCGAGGCCGAAGGCGGCGTCGAACTGGCTTTCGCCGAAGCGCCAGCGACGGCTCGACTGGTTGGCGGTCGCGGGTTCGAGCACCAGGAAGGCCTCGACCTTGCCGGACGTATCGAGCACGGGGAGCACGGTCTGGTTGCGCTTTTCCTGCGCGGCCGCGCCCGAGGCCGCCGCGAGGGCGAGACCGAGGGCAAATACGAGGCGCGTGACAGGCATTCGCATGGCCGTTGTGACCCGGGCTCGGCCCGGAAGTTCCCCTATCGTTCGTTCCGGGACTCTAGAACATTTATATTTCTTTAACAATCGTCGCTTGGCGGCCGAACACTGTTATTGCAACCGCTCCGACACTTCGACATCGACACCGGGTGTTTCGAGCAACTGGTCGATCTCTTCGGCACTGAACCCGTACGACTGCCCACAGAACTCGCAGATCACCTTGGCTTCCCCATCGACGACCGCGGCGCGGGCCTCGTCGGCCCCGAGCGAGACCAGCATCTCCTCGACGCGTCCCCGGGAGCAGGAGCAGCCGAATTCCAGTGCTCGTTCCCCGAGCAACTGCGGCGCATCTTCCGGAAACAGGCGCGCCAGCAGGGTCTCGGTAGGCCATCGAAGCAGTTCCGTCGTCGACAGCGTGTCAAACAGGGCGCTGGCGCGGTTCCAGCCGTCATCGTCGCCGTCGTCGCCGGGCAGCTTCTGCAACATCAGGCCCGCGGCCTCGCCGCCGTCGACCGTCAGCAGGACGCGCGTGGGCAACTGTTCGGACTGGCGGAAATAATCCTCGAACGCGCCCGACAGCGACTCGGCCGCCAGTGCGACCAGGCCCTGATAGCGGTTGGGCTCGCGGTGCGGCGACGGGTTCTCGATCGTGATCGCCAGCAGCGCATCGTCGCCGAGCGCGCGCAGGTCGCGCGAGACGTCCGCGCCGTCGCCGTCGAAGCGGGCGATGCCGCGGATGGTGCCTGCCGCGGTGCATTCGGCGAACAGCGTGCGCATCGGGCCCGGTGCGCGCAGTTGCACCGACAGGCGGCCGTCGACCTTGGCGTGGCCGGTGAAGAGCGCCGACGCGACGCAGGCTTCACCCAGCATCTCTTCGATCGCCGGTGGGTAATGGCCATTGGCGCGCACGGCCTGCCAGGCGTCGCGCAGATGGACGCGGACGCCGCGCACGCCGGCGGTCTGCAGAAGGAAGCGTGACAGGCGGTCGCTGTCGGGCTGGGCGATGTCGGTCATGTCGGCTCGCAAAGGGATTTCGATTGGCGGCGTCGAGGGTGACCGATAGAGTGGCCGCCATGGAACAACCGGCTCTCCGACATGGGGACGGCACTGCCGTCCCGCAAGCACGCCCCTCGTCCACCCGTCGCTGGCTGCGCCGGCTGCTGTGGCTGGGCATTCTGCTCGCCGTGCTGCCGGTGTTGCAGGTCCTGACGCTGCGCTTCATCGATCCGCCGTTCTCGACCTTCATGGCGATCCGGCAGGTCGAAGCTTGGACCGGCGGCAAGCGTGATTTCAAGCTGTATTACCAGTGGCGCGACCTGGACCGCATCGCGTCTTCGCTGCCGGTGTCGGTGATCGCCGCCGAGGACCAGAATTTCGCCAGGCATCGCGGTTTCGATCTGGACGCGATCGAGAAGGCGCGCGCGCACAACGCCAGCGGCGGGCGCATGCGCGGTGCGAGCACGATCAGCCAGCAGACGGCGAAGAACCTGTTCCTGTGGGGCGGACGCAGCTGGGTGCGCAAGGGTCTGGAGGCGTATTACACGCTGCTGATCGAAACGCTGTGGCCGAAGACGCGGATCCTCGAGGTCTACCTCAACGTCGCCGAATTCGGCGATGGCATCTACGGCGCGCAGGCTGCTGCGAAGCGGCACTTCGGCAAGGACGCCGCGCGCCTGAGCGCCGGCGAAAGCGCGCGGCTGGCGGCGGTGCTACCGAGTCCGCAGCGCTACAGCGCCTCGCGTCCCGGCCCGTACGTGCAGCGACGCGCGCAGTGGATCCAGCGCAATGCACGCCAGATCGGCGGCGAGTCGTATCTGGAGGCGCTCAAGTGAGTGCGCACGATCGGCTGACCATCGTCATCGCCGCGTTCGACGAGGCGCATGCGTTGCCGATGCTGCATCCGCGCATCGCCGCGGTCATGGAGACGCTCGCCGCGGACGGCATCGACACGCGCGTGCTGTATGTCGACGACGGCAGTGGCGACGCGACCTGGCAGGTCCTGCAGGGCATCGCAGCCGGCGACGCACGCGTGGCGCTGCTGCGGCTGTCGCGCAATTTCGGCAAGGAAGTCGCGCTGACCGCGGGCCTCGACATGGTGACCGACGGCGCGGCGATGATCCTCGATGCCGATGGCCAGGATCCGCCCGAACTGATTCCGCAGTTCGTCGCGCACTGGCGCAACGGCTACGACGACGTCCACGGCACGCGGCTGAGCCGTGAGGGCGAGAGCTGGCTCAAGCGCTCGACTGCCCATGTGTTCTATCGCGTCATCCAGCGCCTCGCGAAAACGCCGGTGCCGGCCGACACCGGCGACTACAGGCTGTTGTCGCCACGCGCGCTGGACGCGTTACGCCAGTTGCGCGAACGGCACCGCTTCATGAAGGGGCTGTTCGGCTGGATCGGATTCAACCGCATCGCTGTGCCGTACGCGCGCGAGCAGCGGATTGCCGGACACACCAAGTTCGGATTCTGGCGTCTGTGGAATTTCGCGCTCGATGGCGTGACGAGCTTTTCGACCGCGCCCTTGCGCCTGGCGACCTACGTCGGCGTGTTCACCGCCTGCGGCGCGTTCGTGTTCGCGCTGTATGTGATCGGCAAGGCGCTGATGTACGGCGACCGCGTCGCGGGGTGGCCGACGATGATGGCTGTGATCCTGTTCCTCGGCGCGGTGCAACTGGTCGCGCTGGGCGTGATCGGCGAGTACCTGGGCCGCCTGTACGAGGAATCCAAGCAGCGCCCGCTCTACTTGGTGAGTGCCTGGCATCCGGCGCCCGGACCGGGCGCATTGGATCGGCTGTCCGACGTCTGATCGCTTATTTGGCGTAAGGCCCGCCGCAACCGCTGTCTTCGCCGCCGCCCAGTTCCAGCGTCGCGAGCAGTGCGGCGGGCGGCGCGATCGAGCCGAGCGCGAGGGCGATCGCGCCGCGCAGGCCCAGACGCGCGAGATCGGGCCGGAAGCTCGGTGATGCGAACGTGCGGCTGATCGTCAACGGCGTACGCAGCGCAAGAATGCTGCGGTCCTTGGGGCGCGGCCGCAGCAGCAGATCCAGTTGTTCCTCGCGCAGATTGATCGTGCCTTCGCCGAGAATGATGGTGTCGGTGGTGTCGAACGCGAACGCGCGAGTTTCCATGACGCCGCGCTGCACGCCGAAGTCCGCGAACGCGCAACGCACCGGGATCTGCTTGTCGTTGCCGATCAGATATTTCAACGTCTCGTAGACGTCGATACCGGCCAGCTCGACCAGCAGGTTGCTGACCCGGCCGGCGCCCATGCCCACCGCGACGTCGCCATTCGCGCTGCCGAGCATCGCCGCGACCGAATTGCCGGTGCCGGCGAGATTGAAATCGCCGCCGATCCGGCCGACGGCTTCGCCGGCGAGCGTATCGGGCGGGAACAGGCCGCCGAGACTGATGCGTCGCACCGAGGCCTGCAGCCTGGTCTGGATGACGTCCTGACGCGCATCGAGCCGTATGTTGGACCGGATGTTGCCGCCGGCCACGCCGAAGTTCAGCGGCTCCAACTGCAGCAGGCCGGCATCGAGCTTGAGATGCGCATCCATGTCGTCGATCGGCAACTTGGGCGCGTTGATGCGTTGCGCGCGCAGGCGCACGTCTGCGTCCATCGCCCGCAGCTTCGCGAGGTCGTAGGGCGTATCGGGCAGCACGCGGCCCTTGGACGCGAGCGCGCGTTCGCGTTCGACGAGCTCGGGATCGAGCGCGTCGCCTTCGGCGTCGGGCGCACCGCCGATGAAGCCGGCGAGATCGTCGAAGTCGAGGCGCTTGGAGACCAGATCGGCCTTCAGGAACGGCCGTTCGCCGCCGAGCGTGATCGCGGCGGAACCGCCGAGATCGCTCTGGCCGACCTTGCCGGTGAAGCCGTCGTAGTGCCACGTGGCCGCGTCGCGGGTCAGGCGACCGTCGAGCGCGTAGGGCGGCGTGTCGGGCAGGGCGACGCCGACAAGCGGAAACAGATCGGCGAGGTTGCGGCCCGACAGTGCAAACTGCAGATCGAAATCGCGCAACTGGAACGGCGCGACCAGCGAACCGCGCACATGGGCGCGCGTGGCGCCGGCGCGGGCACGCAGATCGATGCGGTATGGCTTGTCGGTGTCCTGCAAGGCGAGTGGCGATTCGGCCACGCCCTCCAGCGTGAACCCGTTGTTCGTCCAGCTGCCGCCGCCTTCGATTCCGATCGCCGGCGCGGCATCTTCACCGCCGCGCGATTCACGGCTGGCCAGACGCACGTCGATATCGGTCTGGCCCGGCACATCCAGATAGCGCAGGCGGCCGTCTTCGACCCAGAGGCGACGGATCTGCGGCGGCGGACCGTCGCCACCGTCTCCGAATGCAATGTCCCAGTTGGCGGTGCCACCGTCGGGATTGGTTTCCAGGCGCAGAATCGGTTTGACCAGGCGGATTTCGGGCAGGCGCATTTCGCGTTTGAACAGAAGCGGGAAGACCTCGACCTTGATCTCCAGCCGCTCGACCGACGCCATCGTCTGTGACTCGGACCAGTCCGCATTCGCGAACCGTAAGGCGTCGGCGCGGACGGTGGTCGTACGGCCCAGATCGACGTCGAGATCGCCGCCGATCACGAGCGTGCGGCCGGTGCGGGCTTCGACGATGCGCTCCACCGGTCCTTTGAACCAGTTCCAATCCCACAGGAGAACCAGCAGCACGATCGCCACCAGAAGCACGAGCGCAACGACACGCAGCGGTCGCGACGATGTGAATCGACGGAAGCGCGGACGGGGTGATGCGGGAGGTGGGAGCGTGGTCGTCATGAGGGGCCTTGTTCAGCCCCACCATCGACGCGCTGCGGTCAACTGCGGGTGAATGTTCCGTTGCGGTTCCGCATCACGACGCGTCAGCGGGCACGGAGTCCGGGAGCGCGGTCTCCGTGCAGCGCACGGTCCGGCCGTTGTCCTGCGAGAGTTCGGCGCCGTCGTCGGTGGTCACGAACCGCAGGCCGACTTCCGACCACACCGGCGGCTGGCTGCCGCGGATCACGCCCAGATTCACAATGCGCCCGTCGGTCATGCGCAGGCGGGCGAAACGTCCTTCGCGGATGATTTCGACGATCGCGGCCGTCGGGCAGTCGTAGGCCGCGGTGACGGTTTCCGGCGCGGGTGCAGGAGTAGTCGGCGGCGGCGTCGGTGCAGCCGCGGGCGTGGGCGGTGCCGGCGTTTCGGCGGAGCAGGCCGCCAGCGTGACGACGGCGAGGACGGACAACATCGGGAAGGATCGCATGCGGAACTCCGGCGTGGACGACGACCGCTCGATTGTCGCGACGCGCGCGCCGACGATCAACGCGCCGGTACGACCTGGGCCAGCACGGCCACGTAATGGCAGACGCTGCCGCCAATGCAGAACAGGTGCCAGATCGCATGCGCGTAGGGAATCGAATCGCGCATGTAGAAGAAGGTGCCGAGCGTGTAGAACACGCCGCCGGCGATGATCCAGCTCAGCGTCCAGGTGTCGAGCGCAGCGGCGACCGGGCCGATCGCGATCACCACCAGCCAGCCCATCGCCACATAGATCGCCGTCGACAGCCCACGGAAGCGGCCGGTGTAGAACAGCTTGAACACCACGCCCGCCAGCGCCAGCGTCCAGATGATGCCGAACAGCCACCAGCCCAGCGTGCCGCGCAGTCCGATCAGCGTGAAGGGCGTATAGGTGCCGGCGATCAGCAGATAGATCGCGCAGTGGTCGAACACCTTCAGGCGCCCCTTGGCTACCGGGTGCTCGACTGCGTGGTACAGCGTCGACGCCAGATACAGCAGCAGCAGCGAGACGCCGAACACGATCGATGCGCCGAGCTGCCAGCCGTTGCCGTAGAGCGCGGCCAAGGTGATCAGGACCGCACCGCCGGCGAGCGCGGCGGTCGCGCCGAGACCGTGGGTCAGGGCGCTGGCAAACTCTTCGCGCTTCGCGCGGAGCGAACGGGGCGGGGCGGTGGTCATCGACGTCCGGCTGGGGGATTGGACTGCCGCGAAGTATGACCGGGTGCCCGTGTCCTGTCAGAGACCGCGCCGCGGATCAGTCCACCGAGACCGCGTGCGCGTGCTCGCGTGTGGCGAGGAACTCGACACCCTCCGCGCGCTCCTGGGCCAGCTGCAGGTTGACCCGGGTCGGGGCCAGGTAGACCAGCTGATCGGCGGCGTCGTAGGCCAGGTTCATCGCGTGCTTGTCGCGGAATGCTTCGAGCGTCTTCGCGTCCTTGCAGCGGATCCAGCGGGCCGTATTGACCTGCACCGGCTCGAAGCTCGCATCGACGCCGTACTCGTCCTTCAGCCGGTAGGCGACGACGTCGAACTGCAGTACGCCGACCGCGCCGAGAATCAGGTCGTTGCTCATCAGCGGCTTGAAGAACTGCGTCGCGCCTTCTTCCGACAGCTGCGCCAGGCCCTTCTGCAGTTGCTTGAGCTTGAGTGGATCGCGCAGGCGCGCGCGGCGGAACAGTTCCGGGGCGAAGTTCGGGATGCCGGTGAAGGCGATGTTTTCGCCCTCGGTGAAGGTGTCGCCGATCGAGATCGTGCCGTGGTTGTGGATGCCAATGACGTCACCCGGATACGCTTCGGCGGCGATCTCTCGGTCACTGGCCATGAAGGTCAGCGCGTTGGCGAGTTTGAGCGGCTTGCCGGTGCGCGGATGGAACGCTTTCATGCCGGCTTCGAAGCGACCCGAACACACGCGCATGAAGGCCACGCGGTCACGGTGCATCGGATCCATGTTCGCCTGGATCTTGAACACGAAGCCGGTCAGCTTGTCTTCCTGCGGCGCCACTTCGCGCGTGGTCGTCTCGCGTGCCTGCGGCGGCGGGGCGTGCTCGACGAAGAAGTCCAGCAGCGGCTGCACGCCGAAGTTGTTGACGCCCGAGCCGAAGAACACCGGCGTCTGCCTGCCGGCGCGATAGGCCTCGAGATCGAAGGGATGGCTGGCACCCTGCACCAGTTCCAGTTCGTCGCGCAGATCGGCCAGCATCTTCTCGCCGATCTTGTCGCTCAGGCCCGGCGCGTCGATCGACGGGAAGATCGTCGAATCCTGTCGGGTGAAGTTGCGGCCCGGCTCGTACAGGTGCACTTCGCCGGTCACCAGATGCACCACGCCCTTGAGGCGCTGGCCCATGCCGATCGGCCAGGTCACCGGCGCGCACTCGATGCCGAGCACGGTTTCCACTTCATCGAGCAGATCGATCGGGTCCTTGCCCTCGCGGTCGAGCTTGTTGATGAAGGTCATGATCGGCGTGTCGCGCAGCCGGCAGACCTCCATCAGCTTGATCGTGCGTTCCTCGACGCCCTTGGCGACGTCGATCACCATCAGCGCCGAGTCGACCGCGGTCAGCACGCGATAGGTGTCCTCGCCGAAGTCGGCGTGGCCGGGCGTATCGAGCAGATTGACGACGCGTCCCTCGTAGGGGAACTGCATCACCGAGCTGGTCACCGAGATGCCGCGCTCCTTCTCCAGCGCCATCCAATCGGACGTCGCATGGCGCGCGGCCTTGCGGCCCTTGACCGAGCCGGCCATCTGGATCGCACCGCCGAACAGCAGCAGCTTTTCGGTCAGCGTGGTCTTGCCGGCGTCGGGATGCGAAATGATCGCGAACGTACGGCGGCGGGAACTTTCGGAGGCGATATCGGACATGCGGGCGGCCGCGCGGGTGCGCGCAGGCTGGAATCGGGAAGCCGCCGATTATACGACGCCGTGCGGCCGCCTCAGGGCGGGGCGTCCGTGTCGGCCCGCACCTGTCCGAAGCGCAGCGGGCCGTCCGGTCCGGCCATCCGGAACGGCAGCGATTCGAGCCGCATGCCGCGGTTGGCCTGCACGACGAAGTGCAGGTGCGGAGCGGCGCTCAGGCCGGTATTGCCCGAGAAGCCGATGATCGTGCCGCGCAGCACGCGTGCGCCGGATGCGACGACCACGCCGGCCTGCTGCAGGTGCGCGTAGAGCGCCATCGTGCCGTCGTCGTGGAGCACGCGGATGAAGTTGCCGCGCACGCGGTCGTCGCCTGCATCCACGATCGCGTCTGGATCGAGGCGCGCGCTGGCGCCGGATTCGACCTGCATCACCACGCCGTCGCGCGCCGCCAGCACCGGCGTCCCGGCGGGCACCGCGAAATCGACCGCGTGCCGGTTTTCGTCGTCGTCATGACTGAAGCCGCCGCCGAAGCCCTGGGCGATCCGCACGGGCGCGTCGCGCAGCGGGTACAGGTATTCGACATTGCGCGCCCGTGCGGTCGGCAGGCCGGGGATGGCCACGAGCCGCAAGCGTGTGCCGGCGGCGCCATCCGTCAATTGCGCGATCACGAGGCGGCCGCCGCCCGGCACGGTAACGCGTGCCGGCAGGACCGGTGTCGCGTGCGGCGGCGGACCGTCGCTCAGCAGCGTAACTTCCACCGGGCCGGCGAGATGATTGATCGCAGTGGCCTCGGTGCCGCCGAAGCGCGGGCGCAGTTCGAGCTCGACGCTCGAAGCGCGGGTCGGCGAGGTGACGGCCTCGACCGAAGGCGCGGGTGGCGGCGTCGTGGTGCCGGGCCAGGTTCCGCTCGACGGCGTCTGCGCGAGTGCGGCGCCGTATGCGCACAGCGCCAGCAGCGCGAGCGCCGACTGCCATCGCCGCATCGGCATCAGCGCGCTCAGCGGCTGCAGTCGGGATCGAGCTGCAACGCGGTCGCGACCTCGCGCAGATCGAACGCGACCACCGAGGCATCGTCGTCGACGGCGAACAGCGCACCGGCGGGGAAGCGCGCGGTAAGCGCGGGATGCAGTGCGATGCCGTCGGTCGCGGCGACGTGGGCGCCGGTGAAGCTGCCTGCCGGCGTCAGCTGCGCACGATCGAACACCCGGAACACGGTGCGTGGCCGCAGCTGGTCGGCGACGATCCAGTAACCGCCGTCGACACTGCACGACCACAGCGCGATGCCTTCGGGCTCGGCATCGAACGTGCCGGCCGGCAATGCGCGACCGGTGGACGCGCCTTCGAGCGTGTAGACGTGGACCGTCGCGTTGTGGCGCAGGTCTTCGTCGGCGATCAACAGCTGGTCGTGGGCGGCATCACCGGCGATCGATTCGACGATGCGCAACGCGGTCTGCGCATCGGTAGCGCCGAAGGCGCCGAGTGCAGTGACCTTGGGCGTGCCGCCGTCGTGCGCTTCGAAGCGGTAGCGGCGCACGCGCTGGTCGAGGCGGGCGAAGTCCGGCACCTGCTTGTGGTCGGCGCCGTCCATGAAGCTGTCGGTGACGTAGACATCGAAGAGGTCCGGCGCGGTCTCGTGGACCCATAGACCGTAAGGGCTGCGGAGGTCATCGGCGCCGAACGCGGCCAGCGGCGTGAAACCGGGAAGCGAGAACACCTGCACGCGGTGGTTGTCGCGCTCGGCAACGAACACCAGATCTCCGTGCACGGCGATGCCGTTGGGCCGATCGAACTGGCCGGGCATGGCCCCGCGGGCACCGACCGTGCGCAGCATCGCGCCGCTGTCGGCATCGAACACGCGCAGCTGATGCGCGCGCTTGGCCGTGGCGATCAGCCAGGTGCCGCCCTCGGGCGTCGGCCAGGTGGCGAGCGAATCCAGTTCGTCGCCCGCGTGCGCGGACGAGCGCCAGGCTTCGACGATCACGGGTCGATCGGCCGCCGACACGCCGGCCATGACATCGGCCTCGGGTGCAGTGGGACGCGGGGAACTGGTGGTGCAACCGGCCAGCAGGGCGGCCGCGAACAGGAGGGCGATGCGCATTACCGGATTATGCCGAGCGCCGCGTCATCTGCGTCACCGGTTGCATCCGAAATGATCCATCGCTGCATCCGGATGAAGCGATTGACTTTCCGGAATCGCGCTGGCAACCTGCACGCTCCATCGAGACCGGCGGAGGGGCAGGCCCTTTGATGCCGGGGCAACCTGATGGGATCCGCGCTTCGCGCGGCGTCCATCGCGGTGCCAAGTCCTGCGGGGACCTGTGTGTCCACCGGAAGATGGTGATGCCGTATCGGCGTTCGCGCCGATGTCGTATTCCGCCGACAGGCGACTTCCGGTGATTCCCGCGAGACGCGATGGCCCAGTCCATCCGGAATCCCGTGCCATGAGTCTCGTCGACACCGCCTACCGCCCCGAACCCACGCCCGACGCGGCGTACGTGCACGCGCTCGCTGCCGATGCGCCGATCGCGCACGACGTCACGCGCGGCAGCCTCGACGTGCGACTCGCCACCCGGCATGCCGGCATGCGTCAGGTCACGCTGCGGTATCAGCTGCAGGGCCCGGCAACGGCGCCGGTGGTGTTCGTCGCCGGCGGCATCTCCGCGCACCGGCATCTGGCTGCGAACGCCGCGCATGCAGAAGCCGGCTGGTTGGAAGAGCTGGTCGCGCCCGGCCGCACACTCGATCCGGCGCAGCTGCGCCTGCTGGCCTTCGATTTCGTCGGCGCCGATGGCGCGCTCGATGCGCCGATCGACACGATCGACCAGGCCGATGCGATCGCCGTGCTGCTCGACGCGTTGGGCATCGCGCGCCTGCATGCCTTCGTCGGCTACTCCTACGGTGCGCTGGTCGGCCTGCAGTTCGCGGCGCGCCACGCGACGCGCGTGCAGCGGCTGGTCGCGGTCAGCGGTGCGCATCGCGCGCATCCCTATGCGGCCGCCTGGCGCGCGCTGCAAAGGCAAGCCGTCGCGCTGGGCCAGCTGCAGTGCGCCGATGCGCAGGGCCTGTCGCTGGCGCGCCAGTTCGCGATGCTGAGCTACCGCACACCAGAAGAATTCGCCGAGCGCTTCGACGCCCCGCCCGAAGTCGTCAACGGCCGCGTGCGCGTCGCCGCAGAGGACTATCTCGACGCAGCGGGTGCGCGCTACGTCTCGCGCACACCGGTCACCGCGTGGCTGCGGTTGTCGGAATCCATCGATCTGCACCGCGTCGATCCGCGCGACATCCGCGTGCCGACGACCGTCGTCGCCGTCGAAGGCGACCGCCTCGTCCCGCTGGCCGATGCGGTGACGCTGCTCGAAGGCCTGGGCCCGAACGGACAACTGCGCGTGCTGCGCTCGCCTTACGGCCACGACGCCTTCCTCAAAGAAACCGACCGCATCGATGCACTGCTCGCGACCGCGCTGCGTGCCCCCACTTCCGGAGACCCCGCATGAGCATCCACGCCCCGACCGACGCCGCCTGTCAGCCCGCGACCCGCGCCGTGCGCGCGGGCATCGACCGCGATCCGGCCTATGGCGCGGTGACGCCACCGATCGTGCTGTCGAGCAACTTCAGCTTCGCCGGCTTCGGCGAGAAGCGGCAGTACGACTACACCCGCAGCGGCAATCCCACGCGCGATCTGCTCGGCGAAGCGCTGGCCGAACTCGAAGGCGGCGCGGGTGGTGTGATCACGCCGACCGGCATGGCCGCGATCACCCTGGTGCTCAATGCGCTGCTCGAGCCGGGTGATCGTCTGGTCGTGCCGCACGATGCCTACGGTGGTAGCTGGCGCTTGTTCGACGCGCTGGCACGCAAGGGGCACTTTGAACTTGTCACCGCCGATCTCACCGATCCGCGCAGCCTCGCCGACGCGCTGGCCACGCAGCCGAAGCTGGTGCTGGTGGAGACGCCGTCGAACCCGCTGCTGCGCATCACCGATCTGCGCTTCGTCATCGAGGCCGCGCACCGCGCCGGCGCGCTGGCGGTGGTCGACAACACCTTCCTGTCGCCTGCGCTGCAGCGCCCGATCGAATTCGGCGCCGATGTCGTGCTGCATTCGACGACCAAGTACATCAACGGCCACAGCGACGTGGTCGGCGGCGCGGTGATCGCGCGCGACGCCGAACTGCATGCGCAGCTCGCGTGGTGGGCGAACGCGCTGGGCATTACCGGCTCGCCGTTCGACAGTTTCCTGACCCTGCGCGGCCTGCGCACGCTGGATGCGCGCCTGCGCGTGCACCAGGAGAACACCGCCGGCGTGGTCGCACTGCTCGACGCGCATCCGGCGGTCGCGCGCGTCCACTATCCGGGCCTGGTCGACCATCCGGGTCATGCCATCGCCGCGCGTCAGCAGTCGGGCTTCGGCGCGATGCTGTCCTTCGAGCTCGCCGGTGCGCCCGGTGTGGCGCAGGAAGACGTGGTGCGCGCGTTCGTCGCCGGTCTCCAGCAATTCACCCTGGCCGAATCGCTGGGCGGCGTGGAAAGCCTGATCGCGCATCCGGCAACGATGACGCATGCGGCGATGACGCCGGCGGCGCGCGCCGCGGCCGGCATCTCCGACGGCCTGCTGCGCCTGTCCGTCGGCATCGAGGCGCTTGACGATCTGCTGATCGACATCGAGGCCGGCCTGGCCCGCGCCGCGAGCGTGCTGGATGCGGCCACCCGCCCGTCCCGCGCAGGCGTCGAAGCATGAGCACCGTCGTGCAGTTGCGGCAGGGGCGTCGCGCGCAACCGCGGCCCGCGCGTCTGGCCTTGCTGGGTACCGGCACGGTCGGCTCGGCATTCGTCGAACGCTATGCGCGACTCGCCGCGCAGGGCGTGGCGCTCCCGGACGTGGCGTGGCTGTGCAATTCGCGCACCCAGGTCGGCGGTGGCGACGATCTGCATGCCGCGCTCGCGCAGGCCCGCGCCGCCGCGCGCCGCCGCGCCGGATTCCCGCCGTGGGCCGAAGGCGAAAGCCCGAAGCCGGGCGACATCATCGTCGACGCAACGGCCAGCGAAACCGTCGCCGACTGGCACCCCGAATGGTTGACCCGTGGCGTGCACGTGGTCACCGCGAACAAGCTCGGCACCGGCGGCGATCTCGGCCGCGCATTGTCGATCGGCGATGCGCGCGCGATCGGCGGCCGCTATGGCGACAGTGCGACGGTCGGCGCCGGTCTGCCGCTGTTGCGCAGCCTGCGCGCGCTCATCGACGGCGGCGATCGCATCCACGCGATCGAAGGCGTGCTGTCGGGCTCGCTGGCCTGGCTGTTCTCGCACCACGACGGCCGCCGGCCGTTCTCGGCGCTGGTGCGCCAGGCGAGTGCGGCGGGTTATACCGAGCCGGATCCACGCGTCGATCTGTCCGGCGAGGACGTGCGCCGCAAGCTGCTGATCCTCGCGCGCGCCGCGGGCATCGGATTGCCCGCGCACGAAGTCGTCGTCGAATCGCTGGTGCCGGATGTGCTCGCACGCGCCGCGGATGCGGACGTCGATCAGGCACTGGCCGCACTCGACGACACGCTCGAAGCGCGCCGCGCGGAGGCGGCTGCGAACGGCGAGCGCCTATGCTTCGTCGGCCGTTTCGACGCCGACGAAGCACGCGTGGGTCTGCGCGCGTTGCCGGTCGGCCATCCGCTGTGCGCGGGCAATGGCACCGACAACCGGGTCGCGATCCACAGCGATCGCTACAGCACGCAGCCGCTGGTGATCCAGGGGCCGGGCGCGGGTGCGGAAGTCACCGCGGCGGCGTTGCTCGACGACGTGCTGGCCATCACCCACGCACAGGTGGTCTGAAGGCGGCGCACGCGTCGGAAGTCCCTGACTGGGGCGAACCCTAGATCGGGTGCGCCCCGGTGTCGTGGGCGCTGTGGGCGCGCTGGAATGGCGGCATTCAGATTCCATCCAGCCAGGGGCCCACCGTGACCGACAACCTCAGCATCTCCGTTTCGCTCAGCATCAGCGGCCAGCTGCCGGCCGTGCAGAGCGCCGCCAGCACGCAGCGCACCGCCGACGGGCGCGTGCAGTTCGAAAACGAGAACTACCGCATCACCGCCGGCGACAACGACGAAGTCATCGTCTTCAACAAGGGCACCGGCGAGAACTACCGCATCTGGGGCGACCCGCACGTCGAGATCGACGGCAAGCACGCCTTCGATTTCTGGGGCCAGACCACGTTCCAGCTCGACGACGGCACCAAGGTCACGATCGAGACCACGCCGTGGGCGCAGGGCGGCGACGGCGCGACGGTCGCGTCCGTCGTGACGATCACCGACGGCGACTACGGCGTGCAGATCAGCGGCGTCGACAGCAACACCCACGGCGATCTGTCGTTCCAGGAATTCGCCGGCGGCGGCCGCGTGCTCGATGCCGCGGTGCGCGACGGCAATGTGCTGCTGGAGAACGAGAACGGCAGCGGCTTCATCGCCGTCGACCGCAACGGCAACATCCAGAACGTCGACCAGGCCTTCATTCTGGCAACCGACGAACTGAAGAACGGCGGGCCCGATTTCCTCGCCCACTTCGCCGAAATCTTCTCGTTCTTCACCGGCTTGATGGCGATCAGCTTCAACGGCAGCCTCGCGCTCGGAAGCGACAACCCCCAACGCGATCCCGAACCGACCGCACAGCCGGCCGCGCCGTGGCAGTTCAGCCTGACGCTGTCGATCAGCGCCTGAGCCCACGCGTCGTCACGAACGGCGTGCCGCGGTTGCGGTGCGCCGTTTTCGTTGCAATCAATTGAAGTGCAGGCGTCGGATGCCGCGCGACGCCACCCGCGCCGCGCAACGCCTGCCGGTCCCTCAGCACTCGATGACGTTGACCGCCAGACCGCCGCGCGAGGTTTCCTTGTACTTGTCGCGCATGTCGCGGCCGGTGTCGCGCATCGTGCGGATCACTTTGTCGAGGCTGACCTTGTGCTTGCCGTCGCCGCGGAACGCCATGCGCGAGGCATTGATCGCCTTGACCGCGCCCATCGCGTTGCGCTCGATGCACGGGATCTGCACCAGGCCGCCGATCGGATCGCAGGTCAGGCCGAGGTTGTGTTCCATGCCGATTTCGGCCGCATTCTCGATCTGGCTCGGTGTACCGCCGAGTGCGGCAGTCAGACCGGCAGCGGCCATCGAGCAGGCCACGCCCACTTCGCCCTGGCAGCCGACTTCTGCGCCGGAGATGCTGGCGTTTTCCTTGTAGAGGATGCCGACTGCGGACGCGGTGAGCAGGAAATCGAAGATGCCCTGCTCGGTGGAATTCGGGCAGAAGCGGTCGTAGTAATGCAGCACCGAGGGCAGGATGCCGGCTGCGCCATTGGTCGGTGCGGTGACGACGCGGCCACCGGCCGCGTTTTCCTCGTTCACGGCGAGCGCGTAGAGGTTCACCCAGTCGAGCACGGTCAGCGGATCCCGCATGCCGGCTTCGGGCTTCGACGACAGCTCGGCATGCAGCGCCGGCGCGCGGCGGGTGACGTGCAGGCCGCCGGGCAGGGTGCCGGTCTGGCGGATGCCGCGCGCGACACAGGACTGCATCGCCGCCCACAGTTCGCGCAGGCCGTCGCGGATCTCGTCCTCGCTGCGCCAGACCTTCTCGTTCTCCAGCATCAGCTTCGCGATGCTCAGGCCATGCGTGTTCGCCTGCGCGATCAGTTCGTCGCCACTGGAGAACGGATAGGGCACGTCGGTGGTGTCGGCGACGATGCGGTCTTCGGCCGCTTCGTCCTCGTTGACCACGAAGCCGCCGCCGACCGAGTAGTAGTCGCGCGTCGCGATGACGGCGCCCTCTGCGTCGTAGGCGGTGAAGCGCATGCCGTTGGTGTGGAAGGGTAGCTTCTGGCGCTTGTTCATCACCAGATCGGACTTCTCGTCGAAGGCGATCTCGTGCGTGCCGCCGAGCCGGATGCGTTTGTCGCCGCGGATGCGGGTCAGCCCATCGGGAATGATGTCCGGATCGATCTGGTTCGGCATGTGGCCTTCGAGCCCCATCATCACGGCCTTGTCGGTGCCGTGGCCGCGACCGGTCAACGCCAGCGAACCGAACACCTCGGCACGGATGCGCGTCACGTCCTGCAGGCGACCGGGCACCTCCAGCCAACGGCGCACGAAACGCGCGCCCGCGCGCATCGGCCCGACGGTATGCGAGGAACTCGGCCCGATGCCGATCTTGTAGAGGTCGAACGTGCTGACTGCCATGTGGCTATTCTACGGCCCGCGCCTGCATCCAGGCCTGCCGCAACGCGACATGACCGCTCCCACCCTGATCCTGTACCAGCGCGACGACTGCCACCTGTGCGATCTGGCGCTGGACGTGCTCGCCAACGCCGGCGTACCGGCGTTCGACAGCGTCTTCATCGACGACGATGCGGCACTCGAAGCCCGGTATGGCACGCGGGTTCCGGTGCTGCGCGACCCGCACGACGGTCGTGAGCTCGACTGGCCCTTCGATGCGGATGCGGCGCGGCGCTGGCTGCGCCGCTGACCGCGCCGCGCCGGTTACTTCGCCGGCTGCAGATAGACCCGCGTGCTGACCGCGATCTCGTTCGGGATCGTGCCGGTGTCCGCCCACTCGCCGCCGCCGACGCCGAAATCGAGACGGCGCACGGTCGCGCGGCCCGACAGCAGCGGTCGCGCGCCGTCCGTCCAGGTGAAGGTCAGGGTCACCGGCTTGCGCACACCGCGCAGCTCCAGCGTGCCGTCGGCCGCGTACTGGCCGTTGCCGAGATCGCGGAAGCCGGTCGCGGTGTAGGTCGCCTGGGCGAACTTCGTCGCGTCGAAGAACGCGTTGCCGCGCATCTCGGTGTCGTAGTCGGCGTTCTGCGTGGTCGCGGTGGCCACCGGAATGGTCACCGCGAGCTTGCCGGCCGCCAGGTTGGCCGGGTCGAAGCTGACCGTCGTGCGGAAGCCGGGGAAGGTGCCGGAGAACGTCTCGCCCTGGTACTTGCCGGCGAAGGCGAGCGAAGAGCCCGGCGCCTGCACGTAATCGGCGGCGAGGGCGGGCAGGGCGAGCGCGGCGGTCAGCGCGCCGAGGGCGAGGGAGCGGATCATGCGCATGTCATCAGTCCTGCAGGGGCGGAGTCGGAGTGCGGGCGCGCAGCCAGCCGCGCGGCAGCATGCGCGCCAGCGTGTCGTCGCGCTGGAAGATGTGGTGGTACAGGGCAGCGGCCGCGTGCAACAAGGCCAGGCCGACCAGCGTCCAGAACAACAGTTCGTGCACGTTGCCGGCGAGCTGGCGCAGGTCCGCGTCACGCGTCACCAGCGCGGGCAGATTGACCAGCTTGAACCACTGCAGCGGATAGCCGGCGGCGGAATTGAACGTCCAGCCGCTGAGCGGAATCGCGAACAGCAGGCCGTAAAGCAGCCAGTGGGTGACCGAGGCGACCCGGTCCTGCCAGCGCGGCGTGCCGGGCACCGCGCGCGGTGCGCCGGCATACAGGCGCCACAGCAGCCGCAGGGTGGCCAGCGCGAGGATCGTCAGCCCCAGCGATTTGTGCAGCGCGTAGATCTCGATCTTGGTCGGGCTGTTGCGCATGTCGCCCATGACCAGGCCGAGGATGCCGGTCGTCAGGATCAGCGCCACGACCAGCCAGTGCAGCAGCTGGCTGACGCCGCCCCAGCGATCGGGTGGATTGCGCAGCGTCACGGGGTCGGCTCCGTCGGCGGGGGTGCAGGTGCCTCTTCGACAGGCGCGTCGGCCGCCGGCACTTCGGCATCAGGCGCGTCGTCCGGGGCATCGGCATCGTCACCTGCGTCCGAACCGCCGCGGCTGCGCGAGGCTTCGACTTCCAGCCGCAATTCGACGGCGTCGCCGATCACCGATTTCCACGCGTCGATGCCGAACTCGGCGCGGGACAGCGCGGCTGTCGCGGAAAAGCCGACGGTGCGACGGAACGGCGGCAGCGGATACCGCTTGAGCCCGTTGAGCACCACCTGCAACGCGACCTCGCGGGTCTCGCCGCGCAGGGTCAGGTCGCCGTGCACGATCGCGCGCTGCGCGTCGATGGGCTCGATCCGAGTGGAAACGAAGGTCGCGACCGGGTGACGTTCGCCGTCGAGCAGGTTGCGCGCGAGTGTCGCCTGGTTCCATTTCGCATCGCCCAGATCGACGCGCGCGATCGGGATCGACACCGCCACGCGCGCGGTGCTCCAGTCGTCGGGATCGAACACGATCGTGCCGGTGCTGCCCGACACCGTCCCGATCGCCTTCGAAAACCCGGCATGGTCGATCGCGAACTGCACGCGGGTATGCACCGGATCCAGCGTGTACTGCGCCGGCGCGGCCCATGCGGGCGTGCTCATACCCAAGAGCAGGCAGGACGGCAGGAGGAACTGGCGCGGCAGTCGCATCGGAAGTCCGGAGGGTAGCGGGGCGGGCGGTCGTGCCGATTCTAGGCGCGGGCCGCCAGTGCAGCGCAACTTGCGGTGGCAACGCAGCGTTGCGAGGATGCCCATCGGGACGCGCGTTCGACGCGCGGCAGTGCTGTACGGGGAGCGGGATGCGTGTTGCAGGGATGATGCTGGTGTGGCTGTGGTGCTGCCTGTCGGCCGGCGCCGCGTGGGCGCAGAACGGCCCGGTCACCGCCAGCATCCCGCAGCCGCGTCAGATCGGCGTGCTGGATGGGCTGCCGTCGAATCGTGTGAACGCCATCGCCGAAGACAGGCAGGGCTATCTGTGGATCGCCACGCGCGATGGTCTGGCGCGTTACGACGGCGTGGGCTTCCGGGTCTGGCGCGTCGAGGACGGCCTCGGCGACAACTACGTCTGGGCGGTGCACGTCGATGCGCAGGACCGCGTCTGGGTCGGCACGCGGCGGGGTGGCCTGTCGATGCTCGACGCGAAGCGCACCACGTTCACCCGTTACAACCACGACACCCACGCCGAGATCGGTGTCGACGACGTCTGGGCCGTGATGTCGACGCCGGATGGGGCGATCTGGTTCGGAACCGCCGAGTCGGGTCTCTACCGGCTCGCGCCCGATGGCGGACTTCAGCGATTCCGATCGGATCCTGACGACCCGCGCAGCCTGCCGGCGGATGGCGTCAGCTACATCGTGCCTGCCGCCGAAGGCGCGCTGTGGATCGGCACGAAGAACGGTGCCGCGCGCTGGAACGGACGCGATTTCGAACCTGTTCCGTCGCCTGCAGAGGCCAGCCGCATGGTCAATGGTCTGGTGATCGATACGGCTGGCGATCTGTGGATCGGTGCGCAGGGCGGTGGTGTCGTGCGGCGCGCGGACGGCCGGGTCGAAATGATGCCGGAGGTCGATCCGGTGATGCGTGCGCCCGTGCTGCACATGCTCGTCCAGGATCGCCAGGGCATGCGCTGGTTCGACACGCGCAGCGGCCTCGCGCGTGAGGTGGAGGGTCGGCTCGATGACGTGCCGCTCTACAGCTTCGCCAGTCGGGGACCCGTGCGACCGTCGTGGTCGTCGGGCTTCCAGGATCGCGAAGGGGGGCTCTGGTTCGCGAGTCTGGATGCGGGGCTTTGGTACCTCCCGGCGAACTGGCGCAATTTCACCGTGTTGCAGCGCCGCGTGCTGGACCCGACCACACCTGCGAATGCGTTCGTGCATGGGGTCGCACGGGCTGCCGACGGAGGCTTCTGGCTTGTCGGCAATGGTGGGGTTCTCGATCACCTGGATCCGGTCACGGGCGTCGTCGAACACCGCCTCTCCGAGGTGTGTGGGAGCGAGCCAAACCGCAGTGTCCACGAGACCGATGCCGGTATCGTCTGGATCGGCTGCCTTCGGCAACTGGTGCGCTTCGATCCGGCGAGTGGCGATGTGCGGCGCTGGTACCAGGACGATGAGGACGCGCCGGCGCCGAGTGGTCAGCACACCGACAGCATCGTCGAACAGCGTGACGGCACGGTCTGGTTCGCCAGCGACCACGAGGTGCAGGCGCGCGCCCCGGATGGACGTCTGATCGAATCGATCCGGGCAGGCGATGGCCATGGCATTCCGTCGCTGGCGCGGCCGATGACCATCGCGCAGGCGCCTGACGGCAGCGTCTGGCTCGCCACCACACGTGGCATCTATGCGTGGAAGACCGGCACCCGCACCTTCGAACCCGTGCCCGGCGCACCCCAGCGCACGATCAGTGCGATCACCCAGCAGGGAGCGGACACCGTCTGGCTGGCGGGGCCCGGGACACTGGAGGCCTACCATTGGAATGGCGCGCTGCTGACCCGGCAACTCGCCTTCGGTCGTGCGAACGGACTGCCGCAGGTGATGCCTGGCGGTGTCGCCGTCGACGCCAGTGGGACGGTCTGGATCACCACCGTACGCGGACTGGTGCGTCTGGATCCAACGACATCCCGCATCCGCGTCTACGGCGTGCACGACGGCTTGCCCAGCCAGGAATTCAGCGAACAGCACATCGGTGTGTCACGCGATGGCCACTTCGCGGTGGGAACCGGCGAGGGCCTGTTGCTGTTTCATCCAGCCGACGTGCATCGACGCGACGAGACCCCGCCACTGGTGATCGAGTCGATCGATCTGCGCCGCGACGACGATGAGCTCGAGCTTGCGCCCTCGGGCCCGATCGAGCTGCGTCACGGCGACCGGGATCTGCGCGTGGTCGCGCGCCTGCTGTCGTTCACGGATGCGCATGCCCATCACTATCGATTCCGTCTGGACGGCTACGAGTCGGAATGGGTGGATGCGGACGTCACCGCGGAACGTGTGTTCCCGCGGCTCGAGCCCGGGCGGTACACCCTGCACGTGGAAGCGCGGACGGAAGACGGCGAGTGGACCACACTGGCCCCGCTGACCATTCGCCAGGCGCCGCCGTGGTGGCGCACGATCTGGGCGCTGCTGGGATTGCTGCTGCTCGCAGGTGTCGTGCTGTGGTGGGGGGCCCGTGCCTACCGGACGCGCCTCAAGCGCCGCCATGCCTGGCAGCTCGCCGAGGACAAGCGCAGCCTCGCCGAGCAGGCCTCCCTCGCGAAGACGCGCTTTCTCGCCACGCTGGGCCACGAGGTCCGCACACCGATGACCGGTGTGCTGGGCATGAGCGAGCTGCTGCTCCACACCTCTCTCGATCCACGCCAACGCGGCTATGCCGAATCGATCCGCCGCGCGGGTGATCACCTGATGCGTCTGGTCAACGACGCACTCGATCTCGCCCGCATCGAAGCCGGCAGGCTCGAGCTCGATCCCCAACCGTTCGAGGTCGCGCGGCTGGTGCAGGACGTCGTCGCGATGTGCGCGCCGATCGCGCGACAGAAGTCGCTGGGCTTCGACGTGGTCATCGACCCGTCCGTGCCTGCGTGGGTGCTCGGCGATCCCGGGCGCGTGCGCCAGATCCTGCTCAATCTGCTGGGCAACGCGGTCAAGTTCACCGAGACCGGCCGGGTCGGGCTGCATGTGGACGTCGATTCCGCCGGGGCGCTGTGTTTCGTCGTCACCGACACGGGGCCGGGCCTGAGCAACGAGCAGCGCGAGCGCCTGTTCCGACGGTTCGAACAGGCCGAAGGTGCGCGCACTGCATCGCGCTACGGCGGCAGCGGGCTCGGACTGGCCATCAGCCAGGAGCTGTCGGCGACGATGGGCGGGCACATCGAGGTCGAGAGCACGCCGGGGGAAGGCACCCGTTTCCGCGTGATCCTGCCGCTGCCGGTGGTGACCGATCCGCCGCATCCCCAGATCGAATCGGGCGTCGAACGCATCACTTCCGCGGTCGGTCTGGAAATCCTGCTGGTCGAGGACGACCAGACCGTGTCCGAAGTGATCGCCGGACTGCTGCAGTCGCAGGGCCACGAGGTGGTGCACGTGATGCACGGCCTCGGCGCCCTGTCGGAGATCGCCACGCGCAGCTTCGATCTGGCGTTGCTCGATCTCGACCTGCCCGGCATCGACGGTCTGACCCTCGCCGGCATGATGCGCGCACACGGGTTCGTCCAGCCGATGATCGCGGTCACGGCGCGGGCCGATGCCGATGCGGAGGCCGCGGCGCATGTCGCCGGTTTCGACGGCTTCCTGCGCAAGCCGCTGACCGGCGAGATGCTGTCCGACACCCTGGCGTGGACCTGGCGCCCCACGCGCGACGACGACGAGCCCGATGCCGAACTCTCCGGCTACGACGCGCGCTGATCCCCGCTGAACCGCAGCAGGAGACGCGCGCCGGCGTCTCATATCCCGCGACGGCGCGGCTGCAGGCTTGCCGCCTCGTGCACAAGCCGCTACCCAGACTGCGCCCATGGCCGTCGCGTCCAACGATCTGATCCAGCTGCGCCCCGAAGGGCTGTACTGCCCGGCAGGCGATTTCCACATCGACCCGTGGCGCCCGGTGCCGCGCGCGGTGATCACGCATGGGCACGGCGACCACGCCCGCACGGGCATGGGCGCGTATCACACGACCCGGATAGGGCTGCCGATTCTCGAATGGCGACTCGGCGAGCAGATATACGCGGCGCACGAATACGGCGCGCCGTTCCAGATGGGCCGTGCCACGGTGTCGTTGCATCCAGCCGGGCATGTGCTGGGCTCGGCGCAGGTGCGCGTCGAGGTCGACGGCGAAGTCTGGGTGGCCTCCGGCGACTACAAGCGCCAGCATGACCCGACCTGCGACCCGTTCGAGGTCGTGCGCTGCGACACCTTCATCACCGAGGCGACGTTCGGTCTGCCGGTCTACCGCTGGCCGGACACGTCCGACGTCGCCCGCGAAATCGTCGCCTGGCGGATGCGCTGCGCCGAACGCGGTGAGGCGGCGATCCTCTACTGCTACGCGCTGGGCAAGGCCCAGCGCGTACTGGCCGAACTCGCGGTGCATACCGACGAACCTGTGCTGCTACATGGCGCTGTCGCGACCGGCGTCGAGGTGTACCGTCGCGCCGGCGTGTCGCTGATTGAAACCGTGCCGGTGGCAGACACCGACAAGGCTGCCGACTTCGCCGGCAAGCTCGTCCTTGCGCCGCCATCCGCTGCGGGCAGCTCCTGGATCCGCCGCTTCCGCCGCGCGCAGCAGGGCTTCGCCTCCGGCTGGATGCAGATCCGCGGCAACCGGCGCCGCCGCAACTACGACCGCGGCTTCGTGGTGTCCGATCACGCCGACTGGCCGGACCTGATGCGCACCGTGCGCGAGACCGGCGCCTCGCGTGTGATCGCCACCCACGGCAACACCGACGCGATCATCCGCGCGTTGCGCGAAGACGGCATCGCGGCCGAAGCGTTCCGGACCGATTTCGGAGGCGAGGAATGACAGCGCTTCGCAAAGCGTCCGCCGCGCCGGAGCGGCCGGCATGAAGCGCTTCGCGCAGCTGTATCGCGAGCTCGACCAGAGCACCGCCACGCTCGACAAGCGCGCCGCGCTGATCCGCTATTTCCGCGAGGCACCACCGCGAGATGCGGCATGGGCGCTGTATCTGCTGTCGGGCGGCAAGGTCGCCAGTGCGCGCAAGAAAATCGCCAATACGCGCGAATTGCGCGAGTGGATCGCGGTCGAGTCGGGCACGCCGGACTGGCTGGTCGACGACAGCTACGACCAGGTCGGCGATCTGGGCGAGACGCTGGCGCTGCTGCTGGGCGATCCGGCCGAAGCGTCGCCGGACGTCGCGCTTGCAGACTGGATCGAGACAAAGCTGCTGCCGGTCGCCAACAAGGACGTCGAGATCCGTCGCGCCGTCATCGTCGAGGCCTGGCGCACGCTGCGCTTCGACGAGCGCCTGCTGTTCAACAAACTGCTGACAGGCGCGCTGCGCGTCGGCGTGTCGCAGCGGCTGGTGCAGCAAGCGTTGGCCGAGCTGACCGGCATCGACATCGCACGCCTCGCGCAACGCATGCTCGGCAGCTGGGAACCGACACCGGAGTTCCTGCGCGATCTGCTTTCGCCTGAGGAACTGCCCGGCGATCGCCAGCAGCCGTATCCGTTCTTTCTCGCCTCGCCGCTGGAGTCGGCGCTGCGCGCGGAAGCAGGTCTGCCCGAAGCGGAGCCGGTCGAGGACGACGTGCCGACGGTCGCGCCGGACATCGTCGCGCTCGCCAACGATCCCGATGCGGTCGCGCGCGCGCTCGGGCCGATCGAGGACTGGCTGCTCGAATGGAAGTGGGACGGCATCCGGCTGCAGCTGCTGCGTCGCGATGGCGAGGTCGCGCTGTGGTCGCGCGGCGAGGAGCGTCTGGATGGGCGCTTCCCGGAAATCGAAGCGGCTGCGATGTCGCTGCCCGACGGCGTGGTGCTCGATGGCGAACTGCTGGCCTGGCGCGCGGTCGACGATGCGCCGCTGCCGTTCACCGCCTTGCAGACGCGCATCCAGCGGCTCAAGCCCGGACCAAAGACGCTGGCCGACACGCCGGTGCGCCTGCAGGTCTACGACCTGCTCGAACGCGACGGCGAGGACTGGCGCGCGCGGCCGCAGTTTGAGCGCCGCGCGGCACTGGAGACCCTGATCACCGCGCACGGCGATCCGCGCATCGTCGTGTCGCCCCGTGTCGACGTCGACGACTGGTCGTCGGCGGCCCAGCTGCGCGAGGAAGCACGCGATCGCGGCGTCGAAGGCCTGATGCTCAAGCGCGCGAGTGCGCCTTACCAGACCGGTCGGCGTCGCGGCGACTGGTGGAAGTGGAAGATCGATCCGCTGACCATCGATGCGGTGCTGCTCTACGCGCAGGCCGGGCACGGCCGTCGCAGCACGCTCTATACCGACTACACGTTCGGCCTGTGGGACGGCGACACGTTGGTGCCGGTGGCGAAGGCGTATTCCGGTCTCGACGACAGCGAGATCCTCGCGCTCGACAAGTGGATCCGCGCGCACACGCTGGAACGCTTCGGGCCGGTGCGCTCGGTACGCGCGCACCACGTGTTCGAACTCGGCTTCGAAGCGGTCAACGTGTCGAAGCGGCACAAGTCCGGCATCGCGGTGCGGTTCCCGCGCATCCTGCGCTGGCGCCACGACAAGCCGATGGCCGAGGCCGACCGGCTGGACACCTTGAAGGCACTGGCGCGATGACGTGCGTGTGTGAGAGCGCGCTTGCGCGCGAAGAGGATGTATCGGGAGCGTTCCATCGCGCGCAAGCGTGCTCCCACGGGAACAGCCGGTGAAGCGTCTGCGCGGCCCCGACGCGCCGATGCGCGCATGGTTCGCAGCGCAGGGCTGGACTGCCGCGCCGTTCCAGCGCGAAGTCTGGAAGCGCTATCTCGCCGGCGAGTCCGGCCTGCTGCAGACACCAACCGGCAGCGGCAAGACGCTGGCCGCGATCGGCGGCCCGCTGCTCGAAGCAGTCGCGTCGGCGCCGCGTGCCGAAGCACCATCGAAACCACGCAAGCGACCTGTGACGCGTCCCCCCGGCAGCCTCAAGGTGCTGTGGATCACGCCGCTGCGTGCGCTCGCGGTCGACACCACGCGCGCACTGCGGGCGCCGATCGAAGCGCTCGGGCTGGACTGGGTGGTGGCGATGCGCACAGGGGACGCGAGCGCGCGCGACCGGCGTCTCGCGCGCAGCGGGCAGGCCGATGTGCTCGTCACCACGCCCGAGTCGCTGTCTTTGCTGCAGTCCTATGCCGACATGGCGCCGCAGTTGTCACAGCTGCAGTGCGTGGTCGTCGACGAGTGGCACGAACTGCTCGGCAACAAGCGCGGCGTGCTGCTGCAGCTGGCGCTCGCGCGCCTGCGTCGCCTGAATCCTGCGCTACGGTTCTGGGGTGTGTCGGCGACGCTCGGCAATCTAGATGAAGCGCGCGACGCACTGCTGCCGCATCTGCCGGAAGCGCCGCTGGTCGCCGGCGTCGCGCCCAAGCGCTTCACCCTCGACACCCTGTTGCCCGGCGAGGACGAACGGTTCCCGTGGGGCGGTCATCTCGGTCTGGCGCAGTTGCCGCGCGTGCTCGAACGGCTGATGGCCGAGCGCACCAGTCTGCTGTTCGCCAATACGCGATCGCAGGCCGAGTTGTGGCATCGCGCCTTGAATGCCGTGTGGCCGGAAGCGCCCGAGACGCTGGCGCTGCACCACGGCTCCCTCGACCCCAAGCTGCGTGCCGCCGCCGAAGAAGGCCTGCGCGACGGCAGCATCCGTTGCGTGGTCGCAACATCGAGTCTCGATCTGGGCGTTGATTTCCCTGCCGTCGACCAGGTACTGCAGATCGGCAGTCCGAAGGGCGTCTCGCGTCTGCTGCAGCGTGCCGGCCGGGCGCGGCATCGTCCGGGCGAAGCGGGGCACGTGATCTGCGTGCCGACGCACGCACTGGAACTCGTCGAATACGCCGCCGCGCGCGCCGCGGTCGCGGCCGGCACCATCGAATCGCGACCGCCGCCGGTGCTCAGCCTCGACGTGCTGGCCCAGCATTGCGTCACGCTGGCGCTCGGCGGCGGCTTCGAGGCCGACGCGTTGCTCGCGGAGGTGCGCGACACCCACGCCTTTCGCGCGCTCGACGACACCGCCTGGCGCGCGGTGCTCGACTTCATCGTGCAGGGCGGCACCGCGCTCGCGCACTATCCGGAGTTCCGCCGCGTCGTGCGCGACGAGGCGGGCGTCTACCGCGTCGACGACCGGCGCATCGCACTGCGCCATCGGCTGTCGATCGGCACGATCGCCAGCGATGGCTCAGTGCGGGTGAAGCTGATGCGTGGCGGCGGTCTGGGTTCTGTGGAGGAAAGTTTCATCGGCCGCCTGCGACCGCGCGACAGATTCCAGTTCGCCGGACGCACGCTCGAACTCGTGCGGCTGGAAGACATGACCGCCTACGTGCGCGTGGCGAAGTCCGGCAGCGGCACTGTGCCGAAATGGTCGGGCGGGCGCATGGCGCTGTCGGGCACGCTGGCGCACGAAGTCGAACGGCTGTTCGAAGCACCGCGCGACGTGCCCGAGTTGCGCGCGATCGGGCGCCTGCTCGATCTGCAGCAGCGCCTGTCGGCGTTGCCGGCGCCGGGCCGTCTGCTGGTGGAATGGATCCATGTGCGCGGCGGCCGGCATCTGTTCCTGTATCCCTTCGCCGGCCGTCAGGTCCACGAAGGGCTGGCCGCGCTGTGGTCGCTGCGCTGGGGGCGCCGGCATCCCAACAGCTTCACGTTCGCGGCCAACGATTACGGACTGGTACTGTCGCCCGCGCAGGATGTCGAGCTCGACGCCGACGACATCGCTGCGTTGCTGACGCCCGAATCGCTGCTCGAGGATCTGCGCGAGAGCCTCAACCTTGCGGAACTCGCACGTCGCCAGTTCCGCGACATCGCCCGGGTCGCCGGCTTGCTGCCACCGTCGCTGCCGGGACGCGCGCCGCGCTCGATGCGCCAGCTGCAGGCGTCCAGTGGCCTGCTGTTCGACGTGCTGCGCCGGCATGATCCCGACCACATGCTGCTGGCGCTGGCCGAGCGCGAGGTCTTCGCCGCGCAGCTCGAAGTCGTGCGCCTTCGCGAAACGCTGGAAGACTGCAGTGGCCGCACGCTCGCGCTGCATGCGCTGAAGACGTTCACCCCGATGTCGTTCCCGTTGTGGGCCGAGTCGCTGCGTGGACAGCTCAGCACCGAGGACTGGCGCACGCGCGTGCAGCGCGCCGCGGCGCAGCTGGAGAAACGCAATCGTGGTTGAGACCGCGGTGCCCGGCAGTCTCGCCATCACGCTGGCCGGCGAATCGCTGGTGCTGCTGCCCGATCGCGCGCTGTGGTGGCCCAGGATGTCGCTGCTCGCGATCGCCGATCTGCATCTGGGCAAGGGTGACCATTTCCGCCGCGCGGGGATCGCCTTGCCGAAGGGCGGCACCGCGCACGATCTCGACCGGCTCGACGCGTTGCTGGCGCAGACCCGGGTCACGCGTCTGCTGGTGCTGGGCGATCTGCTGCACGCGGCCGTCCACGATGCGCACTGGCGCGATGCGTGGATGCACTGGCGCGCGGGCCGGCAGGCGCTGTCGGTGGAACTGGTCGGCGGCAACCACGATCGCGCGCTGACCGCGCGTCCAAGCGTCGCCGATACGCTCGGTATCCACCTGCATGGACACACGCTGGCGTTCGCGCCGTTCCTGTTCGTCCACGATCCCGCGCATGGCGCGGACACCGCGGGCTACCGGCTCGGTGGCCATCTGCATCCCGTCGTCCGGCTGCCGGGCGTGCCGCGCCTGCCGGCGTTCCTGTTCGGCGAATCCGCCGGCGTGCTGCCGGCCTTTACTTCCTTCGCCGGCGGCTGGCGCGTCGATCGCGAGCCCGGCACGCGCCTGTTCGCCTGCGCGCCGGGTGTGGTGGTCGACGTCTCGGGCTAGCTGCGCGCGCTCGCACGCCGGTGCCCGGCAGATCCGGAGGCGACATGGACACCGCGCGCCCCGATCCAGTTAGCATCGCCACAGGACAGGGGAGGTCTGCATGGCACCGGATCGGGCTCGGACGGGTTCACGTGTATTCGTATTGGCGTGTCTGGCGCTGCTGGCCACGGGCGCGCTTCCGGCGACCGTCATCGCGGCCGATGACGTCGCACCGACGCCGCTGCTCGGCGGTTATCTGCGCGAAACCCGCATCGTCTATCCGTTGACCGTGCAGGGCTGGCAGGCACAGGGTGAAAAGCGCTACGAGCAGCCCGAGCTCGGCGTGTCGGTGCGCTACGCGCAGGATGCGATGCCCGGCTGGATCGACGTGTTCTTCTATCCGGTCGGCGAGGCCGACGCTGCAGTGCTCGATACGCACATGCGGGGATCCATCGCGGACATCGGCACGCTGGCCGGGCGGCAGGATGTCGTCGCGGTCCACTTCGATGCGATGCGTGCTCGTCGCGTCGCATTGCAGGGGGTCGAGTCCGAGAGCGCCGATGGCGAGGTCCGGACCGCGTCCGGCTGGATCGAGCGCGCATCGGGCCGCTACGACACCGCGATGACGATCGGACTGCGCCAGCTTCACTTCATCAAGGGCCGGTACTCGCGCCCTGCGGATGCCGGTGGTGCTCCAGTCGGCGATCTGCTCGACGCGTTCGTGAGCGCACTGTTCGCGGACGTCGAGATACAGAGCACGGGCGACTGCGCACGCGCGCTGCCGATCGACGTGATCGCAGCCGGACAGGCCCCGTCGGATGCTGCGGTCGACGGAGCCGATGACGATGCGCGCCGTGCGGTGCTCACGCCGGATGGCCGCGTCGTGGCGGCTGATGGCGATGCGCCCATGACGCAGGCGCTCGCCGAACTGGGCGCTGTGATGCGCCGGCAACAGTTCCCCGGCTGCGTCGGCGCAACACCCGTCGAACCGCACGTGCCCGAGGGCCATCGCGAAATCCGCATCGAGTATCGAGCGCCGTCGCCGTCGCGCGCGCTGGTGTCCATCGACTGAACCCGCGATGGCGCCGCGCCCTGCCGCGCTGGCATGATAGGACCGATGGATGGGGTGGGGCCGCGCACGCGGCCCGCAACAGGGAGCGGGAACCGGGGATGGCGGAATTCGTGCATACGGCGCTGGGCTTTCCCACGCTGGTCTACAGCATCGTGCTGGCGTTCTGCACGATCTACTGGCTGCTCGCGGCCACCGGTCTCGTGGACCTCGATCTCGACGGTCTCGATGCCGTCGAACTCGGCGAAACCAACGGTCTGGCCGGCATGCTCGGGCGCTTCGGGCTGGACCGGCTGCCGTTGATGCTGGTCGTTACCCTCGTGGCCTTCTTCGCCTGGTTCCTGACCTATTTCGTGCATCTGTTCGTGCTCGGACAGTTCGCCGGCTGGCTGCGCTGGCTCGTCGGCAGTGGCGTCGCGCTGGTCGCGTTCGTCGCGTCTGTGTTCATCGCGTCGGCCGTTCTGCGCCCGGTGCGTCTATGGCTGCTGGCAAGGCGCACGCCGGCGCAGCAGTCGCTGCTCGGACAGGTCGCGGTGGTACGCACGCCGCTGGTGTCCGAACACGTCGGCATGGCCGATGTCGACGATGGCGGTGCCGGCCTGATCCTGCAGGTGCGCGCCGATGCGGGCACCGATCTGCGCCGCGGCGACCGCGTGGTCCTGGTCGACTTCGACGCCGCCACGCATGCCTGGCGCGTGCTACCCGAAACCCGGTACCGAACCCTTTGATCCCTCGGCCCGCGTCCGCGGGTCTCATGTGCAAGGAGCTGCAATGAGCGTTGCCACGATCGCCCCTTTCCTGATCGGCCTGGGGGTGCTGCTGGTCGCCCTGCTGGGCATCGCGGGCCTGTTCAAGGCCTTCTACAAGAAGGTCGACCAGGGCACCGCGCTGATCGTCAACGACATGAGCGCGACGCCGAAGGTGCACTTCACCGGTGCGCTGATCATCCCGGTGCTCTACCGCGCCGAGCACATGAAGATCAGCCTGATCACGCTGCAGATCGACCGCCGCGGCAAGGAAGGCCTGATCTGCCGTGACAACATGCGCGCCGACATCGCGGTCGCGTTCTACCTGCGCGTCAACGAGACCCAGGCCGACGTGCTGCGCGTGGCCAAGGCGCTCGGCGCCGACCGTGCGTCGGACAAGCACGCCGTCGACGAGCTGTTCAACGCCAAGTTCTCCGAGGCGTTGAAGACGGTCGGCAAGAAGTTCGACTTCACCGATCTGTTCGAGAAGCGCCAGGAATTCCGCGACGAGATCATCGCGGTGATCGGCAACGACCTCAACGGCTATGTGCTGGAAGACGTCGCGATCGACTATCTCGAGCAGACGCCTAAGAACGTGCTCGATCCGCACAACATCCTCGACGCCGAAGGCATTCGCAAGATCACCGAGCTGACCGCGTCGCAGAACGTGGTCACCAACGAGCTCGAGCAGAACGAGCGCCTGGCGATCACCAAGAAGAACGTCGAGACCCGCGAAGCCACGCTCGCGCTCGAACGCCAGCAGGCCGAGGCCGAGGCGCGGCAGAAGCGTGAGATCGACACCATCCAGGCCCGCGAGACCGCCGAGACGCAGAAGGTACAGGAAGAACAGCGCCAGCTCTCGGAGAACGCGCGCATCGAGGCGCAGCAGTTGATCGACATCCGCGAGGAGAACCGCCTGCGCGAAGTCGAAGTCGCCACCCAGAACCGACAGCGTGCCGTCGCCATCGAGGCCGAGCGCGTGGAGCGCGCGCGCAAGCTCGAGCAGGTGACGACCGATCGCGAAGTGCAGCTGCAGGGCGTGGAGCGCGACAAGGTGGTCGAGCAGGGCCGCATGGACGTCGCCAATATCACCCGCGAGCGCATCTCGATCGACCGCACCGTCGCGGCCGAAGAAGAACGCATCAAGGAACTGCGCGAAGTCTCCGAGGCCGATCGCCTGAAGCAGGTCACCATCCTCGATGCCGAAGCCAAGGCGCAGGAATCGCTGGTGCGCCAGGTCAAGGAAGCCGAGGCCCGCGAGACCGCGGCGCGTCACCGCGCGGTCGAGATCACCACGCTGGCGCAGGCCGAGTTCGATGCGTCCGGCAAGCAGGCCGAGGCCAAGAAGTTGCTCGCCGAAGGCGTGCAGGCCGAGCGCGCCGCGCCCGGTCTGGCCGAAGCGCAGGTCAAGGAAGCGGGTGCGTCGGCGATCGAGAAGGTGGGCATCGCCGAGGCCCGCGTGGTCGATGCGATGGCCGATGCCAACCTCAAGCAGGGCGCCGCCGAAGCCAAGGTGCTGGCCGAGCAGCTGGCCGCACGCGCGCAGGGCGAGGAGCAGATGGGCCGCGCCAGGGCGACGGCGACCGAATCGCTGGGCCTGGCCGAGGCCAGCGTCATCGAGAAGAAGCTGTTCGCCGAGGCCGAAGGTCTGACCAAGAAGTTCGGTGCGATCGACGCGCTCAGCGACACCGCGCGTGGGCACGAGGAGTTCCGCATGACCCTCGACACCAGCCTCAAGCAGGCATTGGCGGCATTCGAGGCCGGCAAGGAAGTATCGAAGGAGAATGCCGAGGTCATCGCGACCGCGTTGCGCAATGCCGACATCGATCTGATCGGCGGCGACGGCGGCATGTTCGAGAACGTGGTCAAGGCCGTTTCGCTGGGGCGCTCCATCGAGGGCCTGACCGAGAAGAGCCCGATCCTGCAGGATCTGCTGCAGCGCTATCTGGGGGTGTCCAGTGGATCGCTGCCCGCTGCGCGCAGCGGCAGTGCACCGGCGGCTCGCGTCGTCGAGGGCGATCCCGCCTGAACCCGCACGCGGCCCAGGTCGCCATCTCGAACGCTGGGCGCGCCTTGACGGCGCGCCCGCGCCAGCCCGGATCGTGAGCCGATGACCGAACAGCCTCAGGACGCCGCGACGGCGTCGCCCGAAGACACTCATATCGATCAGGCCGTCGCCCGCGGCGGTGCCTACGAGGTGCTGCGCCGGCGCCTGGTGGAACAGGGCACGCGCCTGCGCACGCTCGCCGAATCGCTCAACACGCGCCGCCTCGCCGAGTTCGGCGACAGCCGCATGGAGGTGATCGGGCGTTTCCGCATCCGCACCGAGAACAACTGCGTCGGTCGCGACATCGTGCAGATTCCCGGCGACCAGGTGCTGTTCGGTTACAACGTCTACATCGGGCTCAAGAGCAAGACCCGCATCGAGGACGTGTTCGGCCTCTATCGCCTGGTGGAGGCCGATGGCGGCTACGACGTGGTGCCGGTCGACCCTGCCGGCACGTTCCTGGCGCAGCCCGGTTTCGTCCACGATTTCACCGAGCTCTACGCCTACTACAAGCATGCACGGCTGCTGCAGCTCATCGTCCGCGAGGGCCGGCTGCTGGCCGCATTCCAGATCGGCGAGCGCAGCACCGACGTGCGCGTGTTCCGCTGGTCGATCACGAACACCGGCGAACTGAGCTATCTCGATTCCCGCGGCGAACGCGACATCGCGCTGCCGCCGCCGTTCGATTTCGAATGGACCCGCGCCACTCGCGAACTCGCGGTCGATGGCCGCCACCCGCATCTGAACATCCTCGACACGCTGTTCGTCGAGACCACGGGCGGCGATCTCACCGTCAAGGTGGAGAACAACACCGAAACCGGCGCCGGCATCTACAGCGAGCCGGTCGACGACCGCACCCAGTCGATCGACGATGCCACCTTCGATTTCGCCAGGGTCGGCACGCTGATCCTGCTGAAGGTGCTGCCCTACCGCGAGCAGCAGTGGCGCGGGCTGATCTACAACACCATCACCGGGAAGATCGTCCGCAACGACGCCATCGTGCAGGCCTGCGTCCAGCTGCCCGAAGACCACGGCATCATCTTTCCCGGCGGCTACTACCTGCAGAACGGCGACCATCGCGCCTTCGACGCGCAGATGGACGGCATGCAGTTCAAGCGCGCGATCCGCTCGCCGAACGGCGAAGACGTGATGTACATCTTCTACGACCGCGCGGCGGGGCGGTCGGCGTTGTTCGTCTACAACACCATCCAGCGCGCGCTGCAGAACCCGGTGTTCGGGCATGGCTATGCGCTGCTGCACGACGGCCGCATGGTGCTGTTCCATGCCGAGGGCGATGCGCCGACGCGGGTGCACCCGATGCAGGTCTGGCAGACGCCGTTCACCAGCGACGAGTTCGCCGCGCACGTGCCGGTAGGCAACAGCTTCATGGGCCGGATCGGCAATCCGGAGCTTGTGCGCGGCATTTCCAACCTGCTCGATCTCGCGCGCACCATCGACGGCCGCGACGTGTCCTTGCAGCGTTATCAGCTGCTGGTGCACGACACCCGCCGCATGTTCGACGCTCATCACTGGCTTGAAGATGCCGACAGCGAAGGCGCGGGCGCGTTGTTGCACGAGATCGCCGCGACCGGCGAGTCGGTGCTCGACGAGTATGAAAAGGTCGAAGGCATCCGCCGCCAGTCCGATGCGGCGATGCGTGAGGCCGGGACTGCGCATCGCGCATTGCTGGGTCGTCTGCAGCCGGAGAGCTGGAACCGCATCGAAGAGTTCGTCGAGGCGCTGAACGAGATTTCGAAGCAGCGCGGTCATCTGCTGACGATCCGCGAGCTGCGTTACGTCGACACCGGCGCCATCGACGCGATGGGCGAAGCGCTGCAGGCCGCGCAGGACACGGTCGGCGCCGCGACCGGCACCTTCCTCGCCGGCGAACGTGCGCTGCAGCCGGTGTCCGAGCGCCTGCAGGTGCTCGACACCGAAGCACAAGCGGCGACCACCGCGAAGGCGCTCGCCGCCTCGATCGCCGAGATGCAGGCACTGTCCGGCGATCTGGACATGCTGTCGGAGCTGATGGCAACGCTGAAGGTCGATGACGCGACCGAACGCACGCGCGTCGTCGATGCGATCTCCGGTCTGTACGCGCGGCTCAACCAGACCCGCACACGCGCCGACCAGCGTCGCCGCACGCTCGGCTCGGCCGAGGCCGTCGCGCAGTTCGGCGCGCAGTTCGCGCTGTTCGGCCAGGCGATCGCGGGCGCGCTGGCGCTGGCCACCGATCCCGAGCGCGCCGACGAGCAACTGTCGCGGCTGATGGTCCAGCTCGAGGAGCTGGAGAGCCAGTTCGGCGAGCACGAGCAGTTTCTCGGCGACATCCTCGCCAAGCGCGAGGAGCTGCTGGACACGTTCGAATCGCACAAGCAGTCGCTGCTCGATGCGCGCCAGCGCAAGGCGCAGGCGGTGTTCGATGCCGCCGCGCGCATCCTCGACGGCCTGCCGCGGCGCACCGAGCGTTTCGAGACCGCCGACGAACTCAACGCCTTCTTCGCCGGCGATCCGCTGATCCTCAAACTGCGCGAGCTCGCCACGCGCCTGCGCGATTACCGCGACACGGTGAAGGCCGACGACGTCGAAGCGCGCCTGAAGGCCGTGCGCGACCAGTCGGTGCGCAGCCTGCGCGACCGCAGCGATCTGTTCGAGGGCGGCGGCCAGGTGATCCGTCTCGGCCCGCGGCATCGGTTCAGCGTGAACACGCAGCCGCTGGACCTGACGATCCTGCCGCGTGGCGATGGGCTGTCGATCCACCTGACCGGCACCGATTTCTACGCGCCGATCGAGGATCCCGAACTCGAGACGCTGCGCGACTACTGGCAGGTGACGCTCGATTCCGAATCGCCGGACATCACCCGCGCCGAGTATCTCGCCGGTCTGGTCCTGCAGGCCGCGATCGAAGGTCGCGAAGGCCTCGATCTCGACCGGCTGCAGCGCGAACTGCCCGAGCCCGATGCGCTGGAGCGCAGCGTGCGCGCATTCGCTGCGCCGCGCTATCGCGAAGGCTATGAGAAGGGCATCCACGACCACGACGCCGCGCTGATCCTGCGCGCATTGCTGCCGCTGCATGCGCAGGCGGGCCCACTTGCGAAACCGCCGGCCGCGCGTGCGCTGGCGATGGCCTTCTGGGCCTTCGGGCGCGCCGGCACCGCCGCCGACCAGTGGCCCGAGCGCAGCGCCGGGGCGCGCGCGATCCGCCAACTGTTCGCGTCGGATGCCGGCGTCGATGCGCTGCGCGTCGAGATCGCCGACGCGCTGGCGGCCTTCATCGACGCAGCGGCATTGCCGTTCGACGTCGCACTCGCGCCGGTCGCGGCCGATTATCTGTTCGAGGAACTCCGCGAGGGGCCGCCGACGTTCGGCATCAGCCATTACGCACGCGATCTGCGCGAGACGTTGCGCAAGGCGCTCGACAGCGCGGGTCTGACGGCAGATGTCGAGCGCGCGCTGTCAGATGCCGACACACCGCTGGCGCACCGCTGGTCGCTGGCTGCGCAGTGGCTGGGCGCGCTGGGCGCGAGCGAAACCCACGCGGCGCTCGCCGGTTACGTACCCGAGGCGATCGTGCTGCTGCTCGCCGCCGACACGCTGCCGCACGCGGTGCGCGAGGTCACGCTGATCACCGATGTCGACGGCCTGCTCGGCGAGCACCCGCGCGTGCACGCAGGCCGTCTGCGGCTGTCGCTCGACGGCTTCCTGCAGCGCTTCGACGCGCACCGCCTGCAGTTCGTGCCGGCCTTCCACCGCTACCAGAGCGTGCGCCAGCGCATCGCGGCGCGCGAGCGTGATGCCTTGCGCCTGTCGGAATTCAAGGCGCGACCGCTGACCTCGTTCGTGCGCAACAAGCTGATCAACGAGGTCTATCTGCCCTTGATCGGCGACAACCTCGCCAAGCAGATGGGCACGGTCGGCGAACACAAGCGCAGCGACCTGATGGGCCTGCTGATGCTGATTTCGCCGCCCGGCTACGGCAAGACGACGCTGATGGAATACGTCGCCAGCCGGCTGGGCCTGGTCTTCATGAAGATCAACGGCCCGGCGCTGGGACACGAGGTGCGCTCGATCGATCCGGCGCAGGCGCCCGACGCGACCTCGCGCCAGGAACTGGAGAAGCTCAACCTCGCGCTGGAGATGGGCAGCAACACGATGCTGTATGTCGACGACATCCAGCACACGCATCCCGAGTTTCTGCAGAAGTTCATCTCGCTGTGCGACGGCACGCGCCGCATCGAAGGCGTGTGGAAAGGCCGCACCAAAACCTATGACATGCGCGGCAAGAAGTTCTGCGTGGTCATGGCCGGCAACCCGTATACCGAGTCCGGCGAGGTGTTCAAGATTCCGGACATGCTGGCCAACCGCGCCGACATCTACAACCTCGGCGACGTGCTCGGTGGAATGGAGGACGCCTTCAAGCTCAGCTACATCGAGAACAGCCTGACCTCCAATCCGGTGCTCGCACCGCTGGCGACGCGCGACATGGCGGACCTCTATCTGCTGGCCGAGCGCGCCGCCGGCAAGGACGTTTCGACCAACGACCTGTCGCACGCCTACAGCGGCGCCGAGGTCAACGAACTCACCGCGACGCTGCAGCGGCTGCTGCAGGTCAGCGAGATCGTCTATCGCGTCAACCAGCAGTACATCGCCAGCGCCGCGCAGGCCGACCGCTACCGCACCGAGCCGGCGTTCCGGCTGCAGGGCAGCTACCGCAACATGAACAAGCTGGCCGAGAAAATCTCGCCGGTGATGAATGCCGCCGAGCTCGAACAGCTGCTGGACGACCACTACATGGGCGAGTCGCAGCTGCTGACCACCGGCGCCGAGGAAAACCTGCTCAAGCTCGCCGAGTTGCGCGGCAAGCTCGACGAGACCGCCTCTGCCCGCTGGGCCCAGATCAAGCGCGACTTCATGCGCGACAAGGCGATGGGCGGTGACGACGCCGACACCGGCGCGCGCGTCGTCGCGCAGCTGGCCGATATTGCCGCGGGCCTGCAGTCGATGGGTCAGGGCAGCGAGGCGCCAGTCGCACCTGCGCCGTGGGACCAGTTGCTGGCCGCGCTGCACGGGCTGCGCGCGCCGGCGGCACCGACGCCTGTCGAGCCGGCGCCAGTGGTCGGGCCAGACGACACGGCACGGGCCGTTGCAGGCGGACTTCAAACGGCGCTGCGTGAAACGGCAGGTCCGCTGCTCGCGCAGCTCGGCCAGTCGGTCGCCGGACAGGCCGCACTCAATGCTGCGCTTGCGGAACTGGCGCAGTGGCTGCGTACACGCGGCACGACGCTCGACAGCAGCACGCCCGCGCGCCGCCGCGAGCGCACCCCGGCCGAGCGGCGTCTCGATGCCGCGCTCGATCGCCTCGGCGCGGCCGAATCCGACCCGGACGCGCAGGCCTGATGTCGACCGGTGACGATATCGACGCAGTGCCCGTCGATGCGGTCGGCATCTCGGCCTACGGCGATGCAGTCATCGCCGAGCTGGCCGCCATCGATGTCGCGGACACGCTCGATGCCGCGCCGGCGGCCGCGCTGGTTGCGCGTCTGCGTGACCTGCACATCGCGATGCGCGCCGCGCTTCCATCGCGTGGCCGGCCGCGTGCCGGTCTGTTCGCGCGCCTGACCGGTCGTGACATCATCGACCAGCACGAAGCGGAAGCGCTCGGCGCACGCATGGGCGTGCTGCTGATCGACGCCGACCGCGCCGCCGCAGCTCTGCGTGCCGATATCGCTGCGCATCGCGCGCGTCTGGCGGCATCGGCACCTGCACTCGACCGGCTGGACCGGGCCGCGGCTGCAGTGCGCGCCGGCAGTGCGGAAGACGAGGTCCATCAGGATCTGCGGCTGCGCCGCGCGCAGCACCTCGACACCGTGCGCGCGACGCATGCGCTGTCGGCGCGACAGCTGCAGCTGATCGCCGAGCAGCACGAGGCCGTGCTCGCGCACTACCGCAACGTCCGCGATGTGCTGCTGCCGTTGTGGCGGCAGCGCGCGGTCGGCGAACGCGCTGTCCAAGGCGCCGCGCAGGCCGTGACTGCGGCCGACATCGAAGCCGATGTCGCCCATGCACTTGATGCCATGACCGCTACACTCGCCCGACGCGCGCCCGATCGCGCCGACAGGTCCAAGGAGACCGACGCATGACCCAGGACACCGCCTATCCCACGCACGTGCCGTCGACGACGCCGGTGACCGACGATGCCGCGTTGCAGTCGCTGGGCCTGGTGCCCGCCGACCGCGCCGACATCGAGGTCGTCGGCCGCAGCCTCGCGGATATCACGCCCGGCAATCTGCACGTGTTCGGTCGCGACGCGGCGAGCAAGACCGCGGCGTTCTCCAGCCAGCTGCTCGACCAGGTGCGCAACAGCGATCTCGACGCGACCGGCGACAAGCTCGGCGAAGTCGTGCGGATCGCGCGCGCGCTCGATCTCGGCAGCTTCGCCGGCCGGTCCAAGGTGCCGGTGCTCGGGCGCCTGATCGACAGGATGCGTTCCGGCCGCGACGAGCTGGTGCAGAAGTTCAGCAACACCAACCAGCAGATCGAGCGGCTGATGGGCGATGTCGGCCGCCAGCAGGATTTGCTGACGCGCCGCATCACCGACTTCGACCGCATGCACGACGTCGTGCTCGACGAACGCCGCGCGCTGGGCGTGCACGTGATCGCGGGCCGCGAGCGGCTGGCGAGCCTGGCCGCAGAACAGGCGACGCTGGCCGGTGCGGAAGATCCGCAGTCGCGCACGCGCCGCGCCGAGATCGAGAATGCGGTCCGCTTGCTCGACAAGCGCGTCGGCGATCTGCTGGTGATGCAGCACGCGGCCGACCAGTCGCTGCCGATGATCCGCCTGATCCAGGCCAATGCGATCCAGCTGGTGGAGAAGTTCAACACCGTCCGCAACATCACGATTCCGTCGTGGAAGCGCCAGTTCGCCATCCAGCTGTCGCTGGGTGAGCAGAAGAACGCGGTGGAACTGTCGAACGCGATCGACGACGCCACCAACGAACTGATGCGCAGCAATGCCGACCTGCTGCGTCAGACCTCGGTCGAGACGGCGAAGGCCAACCAGCGCGCCGTCATCGACATCGGCACGCTGCGCCATGTGCACGAGCAGCTGATCCAGACGGTCGAGGAAGTCCGCAGCATCCATCGCGACGGCATGCAGCAGCGCCGCGAAGCAGAAGGCGAACTCGCGCGTTTGCGCGACGACGTGCAGAAGCGGTTGGCGGCGCCGACGGAAGGGTCTGACGCAAAGCACGCACAGGTGATTCAGTCCGCTCGCGGAACTTGAGCACCTCTCCCTTCGGGAGAGGTCGACGCGCACAGCGCGTCGGGTGAGGGCAGGGCGGCGCGCAGCCATCAAAAGCGCCCGCATCCGCCCTCCGGGCACCTTCCCCCGGAGGGGGAAGGAAACACACGTCGCACTCGCAGGAATCAGCGCGCGCTGTACGCGTGTACCTCGTCGACCAGAACCCCGACGTGATCGGGGTTCATGTCCGGCGACATGCCGTGGCCGAGGTTGAAGACGTGGCCGTCGCGCGAGCCGCCATTGCCGTGTGCGTAGCTGTCGAGGGCGTGGCGAACCTGGGCGCGGATCGCATCCGGGGCGCCGTACAGCGTGGTGGGATCGAGGTTTCCCTGCAGGGCGACGCGGCCTTCCGTGCGACGCGCGGCGTCGCCCAGTTCGATCAGCCAGTCGACGCCGACGCCTTCGGCGCCGGAGCGCGAGAGCTCGTCGAGATACGCGGCATTGCCCTTGCCGAACAGGATCAGCGGCGTGCGCCCGGCGCCGTCGCCACGCTGCAGTTCCTGCGCGATGCGGGTCAGGTACGGCAATGAGAACTCGCGGTACATCGCCGGCGACAGCACGCCGCCCCAGGTGTCGAACACCTGCAGCGCCTGCGCACCGGCCGCGCGCTGCGCGGCGAGATACGCGATCACCGCATCGGTGTTGACCGACAGCAATGCGTGCAGCGCCTTCGGATCATTGAGCGCCATCGCCTTGATGCGGGCGAAATCCTTGCTGCCGCCGCCTTCGACCATGTAGCAGGCGAGCGTCCACGGGCTGCCGGAGAAGCCGATCAGCGGCACGCGGCCGTCGAGCTCGCGGCGGATCGTGCGCACCGCGTCCATCACATAACGCAGGTCCGTTTCCATGTCCGGCACGCCGAGCTTCGCGATGCTGGCCGCGTCACGCACCGGGTGGCGGAACTTCGGGCCTTCGCCTTCGACGAAATACAGGTCCAGACCCATCGCATCGGGAATGGTCAGGATGTCGGAGAACAGGATCGCCGCGTCGAGATCGAAGCGCGCCAGCGGCTGCAGCGTGACTTCGCAGGCGAAGTCGGGATTCTTCGCCATCGCCAGGAAGCTGCCGGCGGCCTTGCGCGATGCGCGGTACTCGGGCAGGTAACGGCCGGCCTGGCGCATCAGCCAGACGGGCGTGCGGTCGACGGGTTCGCGGCGAAGCGCGCGGAGGAAACGGTCGTTCTTCAGGACGGCGGACATCGGGACTGGAATTTCCTGGTGGAGGCGGTGGTTGCGCGGTCAGGCCGGCGCGTCGCTGCCGCGGGCGAACATCAACTGGAAGCCGCGTTTGAGCTGCGCATCGCGCGCGGCTTCGAGCGCCTTGATCGCGCTGGGCTGGTCGAGGAACTGGTCGCGCCGCAAGGTGCTGCGGCCGCCGACCTGGCCGGTTTCGCGCAACAGCACCCAGCCGCCCAGCAGATCGGGCTGCAGGGTCAGCTGCACGAATCGCGGGGATTCGTGGCCGTCGGGGTGCTGCTGCAGGAACAGGCGCATGACGCCGATTGTACGGCGTGCCGTGTTCAGGCCTCTTGCAGGACCGATAGAACGGACGATTCCGGCACGTCGCTCAGTACTTCCGCGCGCCCGGCGCCGCGCCAGACGATGAAGCGCAGGCCGCCGGCGACCGCCTTCTTGTCCAGGCGCATGTGTGCGAGCAGGCGCTCGGGGTCGAGGCCGGCCGGCACGTCGACCGGCAACTGCAGACGCACCAGCAGATCGCGCAGGCGCTGCGTGTCCGCTGCCGGCGCCAGACCCAGCGCTTCCGACAAGCGCGCTGCGAGCACCATGCCGACCGCGACCGCCTCGCCGTGGTTGAGGCCGCCATAGCCCTGCTCGGTCTCGATCGAGTGACCGAAGGTGTGGCCGAGATTGAGCAGGGCGCGTTCGCCATGTTCGAACGGGTCGCGCGCGACAATCGCCGCCTTGTGCGCGCAGCTGCGTGCGATGGCTTCGGCCAGCGCAGCGTCGTCCATCGCCAGCAGCGCGTTGGCATGGTCGTCGAGCCAGTCGAGGAAGTCCGCATCGCCCAGCGCGCCGTACTTCACCACTTCGGCCAGGCCGGCGCGCAGTTCACGGGGCGGTAATGTGCGCAGCGCGGCGGTATCGGCAATCACCGCGCGCGGCGGGTGGAAGGCGCCGACGAGGTTCTTGCCCTGCGGCAGGTCAACCGCGGTCTTCCCGCCGACCGACGAGTCCACCATCGCCAGCAGCGTGGTCGGCAGTTGCACGCAGTCGATGCCGCGCATCCAGCAGGCCGCGGCGAAGCCGGCGAGATCGCCGATCACGCCGCCGCCGAGTGCGAACAGCGTGGCGTCGCGGCGCATACGGGCATCGGCGAGCGCAGTCGTGACCTCGGCGAAATGCGCAAGCGTCTTCGCGGCCTCGCCTGGCGGCAGCACGTGCCGGTGGATCCGCAGGTCCGGGCGCGCGCCCTGCAGTGCGGCAGTGACGCGATCGACATACAGCGGCGCGACGTGCGCGTCGCTGACCAGCATCGCATCGCGTCCGCGCACGCTGCGCGCCAGCAGCGCACCGTCGTCGAGGAGGCCGGGGCCGATGTGGATGGTGTAAGGCGTATCGCCGGCGACGGCGACCTCTCGGGCACTGGTGGTCATGCGATCCGGATACAGGTGGGGGATGTGGCCGGCGCGACGTTTGTGGCGCGGCTCATGAGGCGTGGGTCGACGCCACGTCGGCGGCGGCGTCGGAAATGACTGTTTCGACGCTGCCTGCGGGCGGATGCCAGTGCGCCTCGACCAGATGGCCGAGCTGGGCGGCGGCCTCGTTGCAGGCATGCGGCCCGGTGTCGAAACGCAGATGTGCAGCGTCGGCGTACAGCGGCGCGCGTTCGATGGCGAGATGCTGCAGCACTTCGGTGCGGTCGTCGCCCGCGAGCAGTGGTCGCGTGCGGTCGCGCGCCAGCCGTGCGAGCTGGGCGTCGACGTCGGCATGCATGTGCACGACGAACCCGCGCGACCGCAGCAGGGCGCGGTTGGCGGGATTGAGCACCGCGCCGCCACCGGTGGCGATCACCTGGCCGCTGCCGGCGAGGATATCCACCAGGGTCGCCCGCTCGCGCGCGCGGAAGCCGGCTTCGCCTTCGCACTCGAAGATCGTCGCGATCCGCGCACCGGTACGAACCTCGATCTCGTGGTCGACGTCGACGAAGACCACGCCGAACCGCGCCGCGAGGCGACGGCCGATCGAGGACTTGCCGGCGCCCATCGGACCGACGAGCACGAGGTTGGGGGCGGTGTGCATGGCTGCATGCTAGCAGCGGGGGCGGGAGGCGCCGAACGTTGCAGGCGCAAGTTTTGGCGCGCAGTTCCCGATTCGCGCGGCTCTGCGTTTGGCTTCTGTGGCTCAGACGTCATCTGGCAGGTCGTAGACCCGAAGGGCGGCGGGCATGGATGCCCGCCGTTTTTCGACCGAAGCAGGATGCCGAGTCGAAAAATCCCGGGACAAATGACACGCCGGATTTGTTTCGTCGGGGCTGACCCTGCTCTTTGGTTCCGTTTCTTTGACTCGCATCTTCAATGATCGCCCCTTCGGGGCCGGCTTCGCCGTTCGCACTGCGTGCGTGGGGCCAGCAAAAGAAATGAACCGCCTCGCCGCAAGGTGGATGGAGGCGTTTGATTTTTGGGTTTTATGCTCTACGCAAACACGCAGGCGTAGATCAACCGCTTTCGTCCGCTGACGCGGCCGAGTTCATTTCTTTTGGTGGACGCCAAAAGAAACGGAACCAAAGAAAAACGTCTCCCCGACACGTCCACAGCCCACGGCGTGGCGTACGCCGGAATTTTCCGACTCGGCATCCTGCCTCGGTCGGAAAACGCCGCCCATCCATGGGCGGCGCCCTCCGGGTTAGGGCGTGCACGTTTGCGTTTCGATTTAGCAACGGCAACGGCCAACACAACGGCAACGGCCTCAGCAGCCGTAGGTCAAATCCACCGAAGCGGAGATTGTGTCCGCGGCGGAGCGCGAGCCAGCCGCAGGCTCACCCCGCCAGAACAATTCCCCGCTCGGCATCGAGCGTCACCACCACATCCGCCAGACCCGGCAACGTCCGCAACGCTTGCCGGCTCACCCGCTCGTAGTGCTGTACGAACCGGGCGACGCCGGCCGCGTCCATGCCACCACGCCCCGGCTCGGCCGCCTGCAGCGCCTGTTCCTGCTGGAGGCGCCAGTCGAAAACGACCTCGAAGCCGGGCGGTTGCAGGAACAGCAGGCGATCGAGGCCGGCCCACAGTGCGGGGTAGTCGCGGGCGAGGGCGGTGTTGCACCAGCGGCGCCAGGTGCCGGTGGGGTCTTCGTCGCGTTCCAGGGTGTTGACCGGCTCGACGAGCGCGCTCGCGGGTTCGGCCGGCGTGCCGACGCACCAGCCTTCGAACAGCAGCAGGTCGAGGCCCTGCACCATCGGCCAGCCTGCTTCCGGCAGGCGCCGGTCGCCGAGCTTGTCGAAGCGCGGCAGGCGGGTCGGGGTGCCGGCGCGCACGGCGTCGAATGCGGCGAGGCCCAGTGCGACTTCGTGGGTGCCGGGCGGGCCGCGGGTCGCGAGCAGCGGATGCACCTCGCGGGCGAGCGCCTGGCGGGCGTCGCGATCCAGATACAGATCGTCGAGCGAGAGCACGGCAGCGCGCAGCCCACGTGCTTCGGCGGCGCGGACGACCTGGGCGGCAAGGGTGGATTTGCCGGTGCCCTGCAGACCACTGATGCCCAGCACGCGCGGCGCGCCGCCGGCCCGCAGGCCGGTGAGCAGGGAGTCGACGAGGGTGTCGGGCCAAGGCGAGGAGGGCGTGGCGTGCATCGGGGCACGATAGCGCGGCCTGCGCGTGCTGCGCCGCGGTTCGACATCGCAGTGCTCGAGCGGCGATCATCGAGGCATGAGCACTGCCACCACGACCCTGCTGTCCGAAGCCCTCGACACCTTCGCCACTTTGTTCGACGAGGCGCAGGCCGCAGGCGAACCCGATCGCACCGCGATGACCGTCGCCACTGCCGCGCTCGATGGTCGCCCGTCGGCGCGCACCGTGCTGCTCAAGGCCTGGGACGAGCGCGGTTTCGTGTTCTACACGCATCTCGACGGCCGCAAGGGCCGCGAGCTGCAGGAAAACCCGCATGCGGCGCTGCTGTTCCACTGGCCGCGCGTGCGCAAGGGGGTGCAGGTGCGGATCGAAGGGCCTGTGGTGATCGTCGCCGACGACGAGGCCGATGCGTATTTCGCCTCGCGCCCGCGCGGCAGCCAGCTGGGCGCGTGGGCGTCGAAGCAGTCCGAGGTGCTCGATACGCGCGAGACCTTCGAGCAACGCCTGGCCGATCTCGAACGCGAGTTCGAAGGCCGCGACGTGCCGCGTCCGCAGCGCTGGTCGGGCCTGCGCGTGCGCCCGGATCGCGTCGAGTTCTGGTACGGCGCCGAGTACCGACTGCACGAGCGCTGGCTCTACGAGTGCGACTGCGCCGGCGATTGCCGCAAGCGGATGCTGTATCCGTGAGATCGAGCGCCCGATGAAATCCGTGGTCGCCGCCGTGTCGCCCGAGGCCTACGTCGCTGCGCTCGACGGCTGGAGACGGACGCAGGTCGAGACGCTGCGCGACGCGGTGCGCGCTGCCGGGCCGTTGGAAGAACGCATCAAATGGGGGCATCCGGTCTATCTGCACGGCGGTCCCGTGCTGCTGATCCGGGCAGAGGAGGCGCGTGTGCTGTTCGGCTTCTGGCGGGGCGCACGGCTGCGCGAGATCGAGCCACGGCTCAAGCGCGGCGGCAAGTACGAGATGGCGACCCTCACGCTCGTCGAGGGTGACGCGCTCGACGCGGCCGTCGCGACGCGGCTGGCCGCGGAGGCCATCGCGCTCAATGCGCGCCTGGGCGATCCGACCGCGCTGCCGGGACGCTGAGCCGATGTCCGGGCCGCGCCGCATCGTCTGCCTGACCGAGGAGCCGACCGAAGTCCTGTACGCGCTCGGCGAGCAGGACCGCATCGTCGGCATCAGCGGTTTCACCGTGCGGCCGCCGCAGGCGCGCAAGGAGAAGCCCAAGGTCAGTGCGTTCACCAGCGCGAAGATCGACGAGATCCTCAAGCTCGAGCCGGATTTCGTCGTCGGTTTTTCCGACATCCAGGCCGATATCGCCGCCGAACTGGTGCGCCGCGGGGTCGAGGTGTGGATCAGCAATCACCGCAGCGTCGACGGCATCGTCGATTACGTGCGCCGCCTGGGCGCACTGGTCGGCTGCGCAGCGCGTGCCGATGCGTATGCGGACGGGCTGCGCCGCGGACTGGACGCGATCGAGGCGGACAGCGCGCGTCTGCCACTCCGCCCGCGCGTCTATTTCGAGGAGTGGGACGAGCCGATCATCACCGGCATCCGCTGGGTCGCCGAACTGGTGCGCATCGCCGGCGGCAACGACGTGTTCCCGGAACTGTCGATCGAGCCGCTGGCGAAGGCGCGCATTCTCGCCAACGGTGATCCGGTGATCGAGCGCGCGCCGGACATCATTCTCGGGTCGTGGTGCGGCAAGAAATTCCGCCCCGAGCGCGTCGCCGCGCGGCCGGGCTGGGATGCGATCCCGGCGGTCCGCGATGGCGAACTGCACGAGATCAAATCGCCGCTGATCCTGCAGCCAGGTCCCGCGGCACTGACCGATGGCGTGACTGCGATCGCGCGGATCGTGCAGGTTTGGGCGCACGCGCGGCGCTGAGCGCGGCCGGGTTCCCGGAACGGTGGGTTGCACCATCGTCGCCCCGCGCACCGGGCGACGCGCCTAGCATGGCGCCTCCCCACACCGCAGGTGCAGTCCCATGCAGCGCATCGCCCTTCTCGGCATCACCGGACGCGCGGGCTCGCGTATCGCCAGCGAACTGCTGGCGCGCGGCCATCGCGTCACCGGCATCGCCCGCAACACCTCCGACACCCAGGCCCAGGCCGGCCTGACCCTGCAATCGGCCGACGCTTCGCGCGCCGATGCCATCGCGCCGCTGCTGCAGGGCCACGACGTGGTGGTCAGCGCGACGCGCTTCGATGGCGGCCCGACCGCCGACGTGCTGCTCGATGCCGTGCGCGAGGCCGGCGTGCGTCGCCTGCTCGTCGTCGGTGGCGCCGGCAGTCTGGAAGTCGCGCCGGGCGTGGCCCTGATCGACACGCCGGAATTCCCGGAGATCTACAAGGCCGAAGCCGGCGCGGGCCGCAGCTTCCTCGACACGCTGCGCGGCGCCGACGACGTCGACTGGACCTTCGTCTCGCCCGGCGCGGTGTTCGAACCCGGCACGCGCACCGGCGCATTCCGCACCGGCGGCGATGCCCTGCTGGTCGATGCGGACGGCAACAGCGCGGTCTCGATGGAGGACTATGCGATCGCGTTCGCCGACGAGATCGAACATCCCGCCCACGTGCGCGAGCGTTTCAGCGTGGCGTACTGATGGCGACGGCGGGACGCGGGACCGGCCGCTACTGGGCGCTGGTGTTCGCCGGCGGTCTGATCGAGACGGTCTGGGTGGTCGGGCTCAAGGCCGCGACCACGCCGCTGGGCTGGGCGCTGACGATCGGCGCGATCGCGGTGAACTTCGCGTTGCTGATGCGCGCGATCCGCTTCCTGCCCGTTGGCTCGGTCTACGCCGTGTTCTGCGGCCTCGGCGCAGCGGCGTCGGTCATCGCCGAGACCGTGTGGTTCGGCGAGCCGGTGCAGCCGGCGAAGATCGCGTTGATCGCCCTGCTGATCGTCGGTGTGGCCGGCCTGAAGCTGGTGACGCCGCTGGCGCCTGCGCCCGACGTGGAGAAAGCGCCGTGACCGGCTGGCTGTTCGTGTTCGCGGCGGGCCTGGCGGAAGTGGCCGGCGTGGTCGCGATGAACGCGATCAAGCAGCGGCCGAGTGCACTGGCCTATGCACGACTGGTGCTGTGTTTCGGCGTGAGCTTCGGCCTGCTGTCGCTGGGCCTCAAGAGCGGCATGTCGATCGCGATCGCGTACGCGGTCTGGGTCGGCATCGGCACGGTGGGCGCGGTGGTCGTCGGCATCCTCCGCTACGGCGAATCGGCGCGGCCGCTGCGGCTGTTCTTCGTCGCGCTGGTGCTGGCCGCGGTGGTCGGACTCAAGCTGATCGGCTGAAGTGGCCCGGCCGAGCGCGCAGCGTCAGCGCGGGATGTCGCGGTTGAAGCGCAGCGTCGCGCGCGCGCCGTCCTCGGCGGTGATCTGCAGATCGAGACGCAAGGTGTCCGGGCCGCTGACACGCGCGACCGCGACGTGCTCGACCCGGCCATCGAGATCCACGGCATCGAATCCCAGCGTCTGACGCACCCCGCGCAGATCGCGCGCATCTCCAGTGATCTGCACCGGCACCGATACGTTGCCGCGCTGCACGCTGACCATTACCAGGGCCCGGTCGCGCGCCGGTTCGATCGCGTAGCGCCGCGCGACCGCAGCGCCCATGTGCGCGGCCGGCACCACGCTGGCCATCACTTCGGCATCGCCGAGCATCGTCTGCGCGGGCATCGCCGCGTTCTGCGCGCCGACCTGTGCGTACGCTGGGTCCGACGGCGCCTGCCCGCACGCGGTCGCCAGCAGCGCAAGCCCGGCGAGGCACAGCGCGCGTGCGATGTCAGTCATTGGCGGCCGACAGTTCGCCGCCGCGACGTGCGGCGTTGGCAATCGCCTCGGCCACCAGCGTGCGCAGACCGCCGGCTTCGAAGGTCTCGATCGCCGCCTGGGTGGTGCCGCCGGGCGAGGTGACGCGACGCCGCAGTTCCGCCGGCGCCTCGTCGGACTCGACCAGCATCCGCGCCGCGCCCAGCACGGTCTGCAGCACGAGCGTGCGTGCGTCGCCTGCCGGCAGGCCCTGCGCGATCGCGGCTTCTTCCATCGCCTCGGCGAGCAGGAAGATGTAGGCCGGGCCGCTGCCCGACACGGCAGTGACCGCATCCATGCGCGCTTCGTCATCGATCCACACGGTCTCGCCGGCGCTTTCCAGCAGCGCCTGTGCGCGGGCGCGGCCGGCGTCGTCGACACGCGCGTTCGCGTACAGGCCGGTCACGCCGGCACCGAGCAGGGCAGGGGTGTTGGGCATCGTGCGCACCACGGGCACATCGCCGCCGAGCCAGCGGTCGAGCTGGGTCGCGGTGATGCCAGCCGCGATCGACAGCACCAGCGGCCGGGTGGCCTGTGCCACGTCGGCCAGCGATTCGCATACCCCGCGCAGCACCTGCGGCTTGGTCGCCAGCACCCAGGTCGCAGCGCCGTCGACGGCGTCCGCTGCGTTTTCGAATGTGCGCACACCGAAGTCGCGGGCCAGCGCATCGCGGCTGTCGGCGTTGGGATCGACGACGCGGACCGATGCGGCATCGCCGCCACGTGCGACCAGGCCGCCGATCAGGCTGCGCGCCATGTTGCCGCCGCCGATGAAGACGATGGGCGCGGCGGGGGTGTCGTGGATATCGGTCATGGCGGCTTCGCTGTCGGGAACGCGTCGATGGTAGCCGACCGCCCGCGCGGCGCCGGTCAGAACGCCGGGCGTGCGCCGAACAGCGCCGAGCCGACGCGCACCATGGTCGCGCCCTCGGCGATCGCCAGTTCCAGGTCGTCGCTCATGCCCATCGACAGCGTGTCGATCGCCGGGTCCTGCCCGGCCACGGTGTCGAACAGCCGGCGCATGCGCGCGAAGGCATCGCGGCGGCGTTCGGGTTCGGCATGCGGGGCAGGAATCGCCATCAGTCCGCGCAGGCGCAACGACGGCGCCGCGCGGATCGCCGCGACCAGTGCCGGCACTTCCGACGGCACGCAGCCGTGCTTGCTCGACTCGTCGTCGATGTTGACCTGCACCAGCACGTTCAGCGCGCCGCGCGCGGCCGGGCGGTGCGCGGCCAGCGCGTCGACCAGCTTCGTCCGGTCGACGGTCTGCACCCAGTCGAACAGCTCGGCCGCCTGCTTCGCCTTGTTTGACTGGAGGTGGCCGATCAGATGCCATTCGAGGCCCAGCCCGGCCAGCGCGCCGATCTTGTCCGCGGCCTCCTGCACGTAGTTCTCGCCGAACGCGCGCTGGCCCGCGGCGGCGAGCGCGGCGATGGCGTCGGCGGGGTGGCGTTTGCCGACCGCCAGCAGACGTGGCGGCGCTGGCCGCGCGGCGGCGGTGGCCGCGTTCGTCAGACGCGACATCACGGCGTCGAGCGCGGCGCGGGCGGGGAGCGAAGTCACGGGGAATCGGGCGTCCGGGCAGGTGTGAACGGGCTGGTTTTGTGCAGGGTTTACAGGTCTATACTGCCGCCGGGGACAGGGAGGCGCCAGCCGGGAAGGCTCGCTGCGCGCCCTGTGCGGATCATCATCAAGGGGTGTTGCATGGATATCGCCGAACTGTTGGCGTTCTCGGTCAAGAACAAGGCGTCGGACCTGCATCTGTCCGCGGGACTGCCGCCGATGATCCGCGTCGACGGCGACGTGCGCCGCATCAACATCCCCGCGCTCGAGCACAAGCAGGTGCACGCGCTGATCTACGACATCATGTCGGACAAGCAGCGTCGCGACTTCGAAGAGTTCCTCGAGGTCGACTTCTCGTTCGAGATTCCGGGCCTGGCCCGCTTCCGCGTCAACGCGTTCAACCAGAACCGCGGCGCCGGTGCGGTGTTCCGGACGATTCCGTCGGAAGTGCTGACCCTCGAAGACCTGAACTGTCCGCCGATCTTCCGCCAGCTGATCGACCAGCCGCAGGGTCTGATCCTGGTGACCGGCCCGACCGGCTCGGGCAAGTCGACCACGCTCGCGGCGATGATCGACCACATCAACAAGAACGAATACGCGCACATCCTCTCGGTCGAGGATCCGATCGAGTTCGTGCACACCTCGCAGAAGTGCCTGATCAACCAGCGCGAAGTGCACCGCGACACGCACGGCTTCAACGAAGCGCTGCGCTCGGCGTTGCGCGAGGACCCCGACTACATCCTGGTCGGCGAGTTGCGAGATCTGGAAACCATCCGCCTGGCGCTGACCGCCGCGGAAACCGGCCATCTGGTGTTCGGCACGCTGCACACCTCCAGCGCGGCCAAGACCATCGACCGCATCATCGACGTGTTCCCCTCGGGCGAGAAGCCGATGGTGCGCTCGATGCTGTCTGAAAGCTTGCGCGCGGTGATCTCGCAGTCGCTGCTGAAGAAGGTCGGCGGGGGCCGGACCGCGGCCTGGGAAATCATGGTCGGCATGCCGGCGATCCGGAACCTGATCCGCGAAGACAAGGTCGCGCAGATGTACTCGGCCATCCAGACCGGCCAGCAGTACGGCATGCAGACCCTCGACCAGCACCTGCAGGATCTGGTCAAGCGCGGCCTGATCACGCGCCCGGCCGCGAAGGAATACGCCAAGGACAAGCGTCTGTTCGAGTGAGGCGTGAGTCGTGAGGAGGTAGGACGTCAGTCGTCGCCTCCGGCACTCCCCGCGCCGCCCTGACGTTTCACGCCTTACGCCTCACGTCTTACGGAGTTTCGACATGAGCAGCATCGACTTCACCTCGTTCCTCAAGCTGATGGCCCATCAGAAGGCCTCGGATCTGTTCATCACCGCCGGCATGCCGCCGTCGATCAAGGTGCACGGCAAGATCTCGCCGATCACCCAGAACCCGCTGACGCCGCAGCAGGCGCGCGATCTGGTGCTCAACGTGATGACCCCGCCGCAGCGCGAGGAATTCGAGAAGACCCACGAGTGCAACTTCGCGATCGGCGTCTCCGGCGTCGGCCGCTTCCGCATCTCGTGCTTCTACCAGCGCAACCAGGTCGGCATGGTGCTGCGTCGCATCGAGACGCACATCCCGAGCGTCGAAGAACTCAACCTGCCGCCGATCATCAAGACGCTGGCGATGACCAAGCGCGGCATTGTGATCTTCGTCGGCGCGACCGGTACCGGCAAGTCGACGTCGCTCGCGGCGATGATCGGCTACCGCAACCAGAACTCGACCGGCCACATCATCACGATCGAGGACCCGATCGAGTTCGTGCACAAGCACGCCGGCTGCATCATCACCCAGCGCGAAGTCGGCATCGACACCGACAGCTGGGACGCGGCGCTGAAGAACACGCTGCGCCAGGCGCCGGACGTGATCATGATCGGCGAGGTGCGCACGCGCGAAGGCATGGACCATGCGATCGCCTTCGCCGAAACCGGCCATCTGGTGCTGTGCACGCTGCACGCGAACAACGCCAACCAGGCGATGGACCGCATCATCAACTTCTTCCCCGAAGACCGTCGCAACCAGCTGCTGATGGACCTGTCGCTGAACCTCAAGGGCGTGGTCGCGCAGCAGCTGATCCCGACGCCGGACGGCAAGGGCCGGCGCGTCGCGATGGAGATCATGCTCGGCACGCCGCTGGTGCAGGACTACATCCGCGAAGGCGAGATCCACAAGCTCAAGGAAGTCATGAAGGAGTCGACCAACCTGGGCATGAAGACCTTCGACCAGGCGCTGTTCGAGCTCTACCAGGCCGGCGAGATTTCCTACGAGGACGCGCTGCGTTACGCCGACTCCGCGAACGAGGTGCGTCTGCGCATCAAGCTCGCCCAGGGCGGCGACGCACGCACGCTGTCGCAGGGTCTCGACGGCGTCGAGGTGGCCGAGGTCCGCTGACCGTCCGCCTCCATCGCGGACGCTCGACAGACGCCCCGCATCCGCGGGGCGTTCTGCTTTTTTATGGGCGCCCGCAACGCAGTGTTGCCACAGACCGTCACGTCGCAGCGGTATCGTGACGCCGCCTTGTCGCCAACTTGACCCCGTCCGGGGGACAATGCGGCGCATTCATTCACGAAGGAGATCGCTGATGGCCTACACCCTCCCCGAGCTGGGTTACGCGTACGACGCGCTCGAGCCGCACATCGATGCCAAGACGATGGAAATCCATCACACCAAGCATCACCAGACCTACATCAACAACGCCAACGCCGCGCTGGAAGGCACGCAGTGGGCGGACACGTCTGCCGAAGACCTGATCGCCGATCTCGACGCGCTGCCGGAAGACAAGCGCGGCCCGCTGCGCAACAACGCCGGTGGCCACGCCAACCATTCGCTGTTCTGGACGGTGATGTCGCCCAAGGGCGGCGGCAATCCGGTCGGCGACGTCGCCAAGCACATCGACAGCGACCTCGGCGGCTTCGACGCCTTCAAGGAAGCCTTCACCAAGGCTGCGCTGACGCGCTTCGGTAGCGGCTGGGCCTGGCTGTCGGTCGACAAGTCCGGCGTGCTGAAGGTCGAAAGCAGCGCCAACCAGGACAACCCCCTGATGAAGGGCATCGGTTCGGGCAACACACCGATCCTCGGCCTCGATGTCTGGGAGCACGCGTACTACCTGAACTACCAGAACCGTCGCCCCGACTACATCGCCGCGTTCTACAACGTCGTCGACTGGAACGAAGTCGAGCGTCGTTACCAGGAAGCGATCAAGGGCTGAGTTCCGCGCTTTGATGCAGTCCCGTTCCGGCCGCGCAAGCGGCCGGAATGCTGTGGAGTATTCGTTGCGGGCTATTTCTTCGCCCGTGGGCGTGATCGCAAGACGCTCGCCAGGATCAGTTTCCTTCCCCCTCTGGGGGAAGGTGCCCGGAGGGCGGATGAGGGCGCTCTCGGGCACTTATCTGTGGACCCGAACCCTCACCCGACGCGGTGTGCGCGTCGACCCGGGATCAGGTCCGGGGTAGGCTCTCTCCCGATGGGCTCGGTCTCACTGCCCGCCAGCTGACACGAACGGCATCAGTCGCAAACGCGAGAGGGCGCTATCCGCGCTTCGCCTTCGCGATCTCCCGCATCACCGGACAGTCGGGTCGATGCGCGCCCGGCAGATAGCCCAGACTCATCAGGAATTCGCCGGTGATCTCGCCGCCGGTGAAGCGGAACGTCTTCTTGAACAGCTTGACCCACGAGGCCTTGTCGCGCGGCGCGCCGTCTTCGGTCGCATGCGCGTCCAGCCAGTCGACGAAACCGCCGTGGCTGTCGCGCAGGCCCTGGATCACCTGCGCGTTGTGGATCGCGGCGTCGACCTTGAGCCGGTTGCGGATGATCGAGGCGTCGCCGAGCAGGCGCGCGCGATCGGCTTCGCCATAGGCGGCCACCTTGTCGACGTCGAAACCGTCGTAGGCCGCGCGGAATCCATCGCGCTTGCGCAGGATGGTTTCCCAGCTCAGGCCGGCCTGGTTGATCTCCAGCAGCAGGCGCTCGAACAGCACCGCTTCTTCGCGCTGCGGAAAGCCGTACTCGGTGTCGTGGTAGGGGCCGTGGACCGGATGGCCCGGGGCGATGTCGCAATAGCCGCTCATCCACGCAGCATAGGGCGCGCGGGCGGGGCCCGCCATCCGGTGCGACCCCGGTTGCGGCTTTCACGTCACGCACGTCACCATGCGCCGTCGCCCTTGCCGGATCCGTCGATGGAAATCGCCCACCGCCGCGTTGCCACCGTGCACTTCACCCTGTCCGACGACAGCGGCCAGCGCATCACCAGCACCCGCGGCCACGATCCGCTGGTCTACATGCACGGCAACGGCTCGATCATCGCCGGGCTGGAAGAGGCGCTCGAAGGCCGAAAGGCCGGCGAGACGTTCACGGTCGACATCCCGCCCGAGCGCGGATTCGGTCCGCGCCACGACAGCCTTGTGCAGACCCTGCCGCGCACGATGTTCAACGGCAGCACCACACCCGCGGTCGGCGAGAAGCTGCGCGCGCAGACCGAGAAGGGGCCCTTGGACGTCATCGTGACCGCGCTGGACGACAGCCAGATCACCGTCGACGGCAACAACCCGCTGGCCGGGCGCCTGCTGCGCGCGGACGTGGAGGTGGTCGGGGTACGGGTGGCCACGCCCGACGAGCTCCAGTTCGGCCTCTGAACCACGGCGGCGGGGGCGGCGACAGCCGTTCCGCCGTTCAGTCCCGGTGGGGGCATGCGAAGGCGCCTGGCCGGTTCGCCGACAACCGGTTGGCTAGAATGCGCGCATGTCGTTCTTCGCCAACCAGATGCTGGTCGCGCTGCCCGCGCTCCGGGATCCCAATTTCGCACGGACCGTCGCGCTGATCTGCCAGCACGACGCGGACGGTGCGATGGGTGTGGTCATCAACCGGCCCTCCGAATACACCTTCGGCGATCTGCTCGACCAGATGAACATTCTGCTGCGCGACGAGCGCCTGCGGGATCATCGCGTGCTGGCGGGTGGCCCGGTGCATCCCGAGCGAGGCTTCGTGCTGCATGACGGCGAGGGCGGTTGGGATTCGAGCCTGGCGATCAGCGAGGGCCTGCACGTGACCACGTCCCGCGACGTGCTCGAAGCGATGGCGGCCGGCGACGGTCCGGAGCACGCGACCGTCGCGCTCGGCTGCGCCGGCTGGGGCAAGGGCCAACTGGAGCGCGAACTCACCCAGCACAGCTGGCTGACCGTGCCGTCTGATGCGCAGCTGATCTTCGAGACGCCGCTCGATGCGCGCTGGCAGGCGGCCGCGGGACGCATCGGCGTCGACATGATGCACATCGCCAGCCACAGCGGCCGCGCATGAGCGACACACCTGCGCCGGCAATCCGCCGCGACGGCACGGTGCTCGGCTTCGACGTCGGCTCGCGCCGCATCGGTGTGGCCGTCGGCAGTGCGTTCGGCCACGGCGCGCGCGCGCTGGCGGTGATCGACGTGCATGGCGACCAGATCGACTGGCAGGGCGTCGATCGCCTGCAGAAGGAATGGCGGCCCGACGGCATGATCGTCGGCGATCCGATGACGCTCGAAGGCGGTGACCAGCCGGCCCGCGCACGTGCCCACGCGTTCGCGCGCGAGCTGGTCGCACGCTACCGGTTGCCCGTGGTGCTGGTGGACGAACGCGCCAGCTCGATCGAGGCCGCGCAGCGCTTCGCGATCGATCGCGCCGAAGGCCGCCGCAAGCGTCGCGATGCCGCTGCGCTGGACGCCGTGGCGGCCGCGGTGATCGTCGAACGCTGGCTGGCGTCGCCGGATGACGGCGTGCCGGTCTGAGGCATCGCACTGTGGTGCGCTGACCCGCACCATCTGTACTTGAGGCATGACGCGGCACTCGCCGCATGCGCGTCGCTGCGGGACAATGTCGCTCCCGACGCCGCACGTGCCCCGCGATGACTTCTGCTCCCGATGCCCAGATCGATGCGACCGGCCGCCTGCGCCATCTGCTGACACTCGAGGGCCTGCCGCGTGCGACGCTCGAAGCATTGCTCGACCGTGCGCAGGCGATGGCCGACGCCGGCGAAGTCAATGCACGCCTGGCCGGCATCGCGGTCTGCACGCTGTTCTTCGAACCCTCGACGCGTACGCGGCTGAGCTTCCAGCGCGCCAGCCAGCGCCTCGGCGCCAATGTGCTCGGCTTCGATGCCTCGACGTCGTCGACGACCAAGGGCGAGACCGCACTCGACACCTTCCGCAACATCGAGGCGATGGGTGTGCGCGGTTTCGTCGTGCGGCATTCCGACGATGGCGCGGTCGCCGCGCTCGCATCCGCCGCCGCGCCGGACACCGCGCTCATCAATGCCGGCGATGGCCGCAGCGCGCATCCCACCCAGGGCCTGCTCGACATGCTGACCCTGCGCCAGGCCAAGGGCAACGATTTTTCGGGCCTGAAGGTCGTCATCGTCGGTGACGTGCGGCATTCGCGCGTCGCGCGCAGCGATCTGCATGCGCTGCGTACGCTCGGCGCGGGCGAGATCCGCGTGTGCGGACCGGCCTCGCTGCTGCCCGATGCCGCGCTGCTGTCCGGCTGCACGGTCTCGCATGATCTCGACGCCGCGCTCGAAGGCGTCGACGCGGTGATGATGCTGCGGCTGCAGCGCGAGCGCATGGCCGAGGGACTGGTCGATTCGCTCGAGGACTACCACCGCGATTACGGTCTCGACGCGCGTCGCCTGCGCCGCGCCGCGGGTGACGCTGTGGTGCTGCATCCCGGGCCGATGAATCGGGGCGTCGAGATCGACGACGACGTCGCCGACGGCCCGCAGTCGCTGATCCTGCGCCAGGTCGCCAACGGCGTCGCCGCGCGCATGGCGGTGCTAGAGACGCTGCTCGGCTGAGGGCCGGGCCGGCGCGAATCCGGTATGGTGCGGCGTCCCCAAGCCGCGCCCCACACGATGTCCTCGAACGATCCGCACGCTTCCCTGCCGGCACAGGCCGCCGCCGCGCCCGCGCATGCGCTGACGCCGCGCCAGCTGGTGATGATGGGGCTGGGCAGCGCGATCGGCGCCGGCCTGTTCCTCGGCTCCGGCGTCGGCATCCAGACCGCCGGTCCCGCGGTGCTGGTGTCGTATCTGATCGCCGGCGCACTGGTGATCGTGGTGATGCACGCGCTCGGCGAGATGGCCGCAGCCAAGCCGGCCAGCGGTGCGTTTTCGGTCTACGCGGCCGATGCGATGGGGCCGGTGGCCGGTGCGACCGTCGGCTGGCTGTGGTGGCTGCAGGTGGTGATCGTGATCGCGGCAGAAGCGGTCGGCGCGGCGGGCTTGCTCGCGTCGATCTGGCCGTCGCTGTCGGTGCCCGGTCTCGCGGTGTGTTTCATGGTGGTGTTCACCGCGATCAATCTGCTGGGCGTGCGCAACTTCGGCGAGTTCGAATTCTGGTTCGCGATCCTCAAGGTCATCGCGATCCTCGCCTTCATCGCGATCGGCATCGCCCTGATCGCCGGCTGGTTGCCGGCGGTGGCATCTCCGGGCCTGTCGAATCTGCTGGGCCCCGATGGCTTCGCGCCGCGCGGCTGGGCTGGCATCGGCGCAGCATTGCTGGTCGTGGTGTTCGCCTTTGGCGGCACCGAGATCGTCGCGATCGCGGCGGCGGAAACCAACGATCCGGCGAAGAGCCTCGCGCGTGCGATCCGTACCGTCGCATGGCGGATTCTCGTGTTCTATCTCGGCTCGATCGCAGTGATCGTCGCCGTGGTGCCGTGGGACAGCCCGGCGCTGTCGTCGCCGTTCGCGGCCGTGCTGCAGGTCGCGCGCATTCCGGGCGCGGCAACCGCGATCACCCTTGTTGCGGTGATCGCGCTGCTCTCGGCGCTCAACGCCAATCTCTATGGCGCCTCGCGGATGATCTGGTCGCTGGGTCGTCGCGGCGATGCGCCGGCGGTGCTCGGTCGCAGCGACCGTCGCAACGTGCCGATCGCCGCCGTCGTCGCCAGCGTGACCTTCGGGTTCGCCGCCGCCGCGCTGGAACTCGCATTCCCGCAGCGGGTACTGCCGGTGCTGCTCAATATCGTCGGCGCGACCTGCCTGCTGGTGTGGACGCTGGCGCTGGTCTCGCAGTACATCTTGCGTCGCCGCGCCGATCGCGCGAATGCACCGCTGCCGTTCCGCATGCGCGCATTCCCGGTGCCCACGCTCGCCGCGCTGTCGGTGCTCGCGGTGATCTTCGCGATGCTGATCGCCTCGCCGGACACACGCGCGCAGTTCCTGTCGATGGCCGTGCTCACGCTGGCCATCGCCGGCTTCAACGCGCTGGCGCAACGTCTACGGCGGACACCGTCGGCAGGCTGACACGCGAAACCCGGTCGAGGTCGACCGCGCCTGCGTGTCAGCGCTTCTGCGCGAACAGCCACGGCCATAGCGCCTCGGTGCGGTAGGCCGCATCCCAGCTGTTGTGATTGGCGTCGGGAAACTCGGTGTAGCGCACGTCGGCGCCGACATCGCGCAGCGCGACGTGCATGCGCCGCGACTGTTCCGGCAGCACCACGTCGTCGAGTGCGCCGTGGAAGATCCAGACCGGAATATCGCGCAGGCGACGCGCGGCCTCGGCGAACGGATCGCCGGCCGCGCGCGTGGATTCGACGAACAGATCCTCGAGATCGGGCCGCGAGCCGGGCGGGGTGATGCCGCCGCAGACCGGCACCAGCGCAGCGAAGCGTGTCGGCTCGCGCAGTGCCAGCGACCAGGTGCCATAGCCGCCGCGCGACATGCCGGTCAGCGAGGTGCGGCTGCGGTCGCCGTCGAATTCGGCGGTCGCTGCATCGAGCGTCGCCAGCGCCATCGTGGCGGTGTCACCTTCCCAGGATTCGCCTTCGGGTGATTGCGGGAACACCACCAGCGCCGGGAAATCCGCCGCGTGCGCGCGCACGTAAGGCCCGAGTCCGGCGTGGATCTGCTTTTCGCCGTCATCGCCGCGCTCGCCCGAGCCGTGGAGGAACTGCACCACCGGCAGCGGACGCGGCAGCTGCGCCGACGGCACGAAGACTTGGTAGGCGTAGCGGCGGCCGTTCGAGGTGAGCTCGCGGCGCACGAAGCGGCCCGGCGCCGGGCCAGACGCAGGCAGTGCGCTCACGCAGCCCGACAGCACGGCGGCACCGCCGGCGAGGGCGAGGCCGCGCAGCAGGCGGCGGCGTGCGCTGGAATGGGAGATGTTGGACATGCGATCACTCCGGAATGGATCAGGCGAAGGTCCACAGACCCAGCGCCAGCAGGTGCAGGACGACCATCGCGACGAACACCTGACGGTAGGCTGGTTTGGCGCGTTTGTGACGCAGCAGCTGCTGCGCGAACCCTGCGGCGGGCCAGCCGCCGAGCAGTTCGAGCAGATGCAGATGCGCCTCGGGCGTGCGCCAGCGTCCGTGGCGCGCCGCGTGCTTGTCGAGCGCGTAGGCGGCTGCGGTCAGCACATTGAGACCAGCCAGCGCGGCGAGTGCAAGGTGCGGCAGGCGTCCGGACACGACCCCGTATCCGAGCAACGCACACCAGGCGGCGATCGCGATCAGCAATCCGCGCATGCCGCCCGCCGGTGCGGACGATGCACGCGCATCGCGGGGCTTCGACGTGGCGCGTGCCGTGCGCGGCGATTGCGCGGTGCCGACTGCGGCGACGTGGACCGCGCGCCAGCGTCCGTCGGCCTGTCGCTCTGGCGTGTAGCGCACACGTGCGCCGACATCGGGACGTGCCCCACTGCGATCGAAATCGCGAACGTGGAAGAACAGACGATCCGGTCCATCGGCAGCGGCGTCTTCGGGCGTGATGAAACCGAAGCCGCGGGCGTCGTCCCAGCGTTCGATCCGACCGAATCCGGCACCTGCGCGCATGGTCGTGGCCTCAGCGCAGCATGATCGCGGTGGCAAGGCCAAGGAAGCTGAAGAAGCCGACGATGTCGGTCACCGCGGTCACGACCACGGTGCCGGCGACGGCGGGATCGACACCCATGCGCTTGAGCAGCAGCGGCAGCAGGGTGCCGGCCAGCGCGGCCGAGCAGAAGTTGATCACCAGCGCGGCGAAGATCACCAGCGACAGCACCCAGTCGTGGAACCAGACCAGCGCCACGAGGCCGACCAGACTGCCGATCAGCAGGCCGTTGATCAGCGCGACGCGCAATTCCTTCCACAGCAGGATGCGCGCATTGCTCGCGCCCACCTGGCCCAGCGCGATGCCGCGCACCATCAGCGTGAGTACCTGCACCGCGGCATTACCGCCGATGCCGGCGACGATCGGCATCAGCACTGCGAGCGCGACGATCTGCTCGATGGTCGCCTCGAAGCGGCCGATCACGAACGCCGCGAGGAACGCGGTGCACAGGTTGATGCCCAGCCACACGACGCGACCGCGTACCGCTCGCCTGATCGGCGAGAACAGATCCTCGTCCTCGTCGAGACCAGCGGCGGACAGCGCCTGGTGCTCGGCCTGCTCGCGGATGATGTCGATCACGTCATCGACCGTGATGCGGCCGAGCAGGATATTGCCGTCGTCGACGACCGGCGCCGAGACCCAGTCGTTGTCGGAGAACTGGCGCGCGACCTGTTCGGCGGATTCGGCGACGTGGATCGAATCGAGCTCGTCGTCGATCAGCTTGTTGATCGGCGTGCCCGGCTCGCGCGTCACCAGATCCTGCAGCGCGACCCAGCCGGCCAGCTGATGGCGGCGATTGACGACGTACAGGTGATCGGTGTGTTCGGGCAATTCGCCGCGCAGGCGCAGGAACCGCAGCACCACGTCGACGGTGGTATCGGCGCGCACCGTCACCACGTCGGGATTCATCAGGCGGCCGGCGGTGTCTTCGGGATACGAGAGCACCTGCTCCAGACGCTCGCGGTTCTCGCGGTCCATCGCCCGCAGCACTTCGTCGATCACCGCGTCGGGCAGATCCTCGACGAGGTCCGCCAGATCGTCGATGTCGAGATCCTCGACCGCGGCGACCAGCTCGTCGGCATCCATGTCCGCGATCAGGCTTTCGCGCACCTCGTCGCCGACGTGGACCAGCACTTCGCCGTCGTCTTCGGGATCGACCAGCCCCCACACGACCATGCGCTTGTCGTGCGGCAGCGATTCGAGGAGGTTGCCGATCTCGGCCGGCGCCAGCGTATTGACCAGCCGGCGCACCGGTCCGAGTCGACCGCTGTCGAGTGCATCGGACAACAGACGCAGCTGGCGCGCGGTCTTGTCGGGGCGGACGGCTTCGGCCATGGATAGCTCCGTTGCGCGTCGCGACAGTCTCGGCGCGACAGGGGTCAGATGTGCATCCCGCCATTATCCGGGATAGCGCACGTCTTACGCCATCGTCCGTGCGTCGAAGAGCAGGTGGGCTTCATGCGGCCGGGGTCTGCGACGGACGCGCGTACCGGTGAAACAGCGGCTGCAGCCGTCTGCGGCGGGTGCGCGGACTCAGTCCGCGGCGTGCACCGGCTGCACCGCATCGAGCCAGCGCTCGATGCCGGCGCGGTCGCGGGCGCGCAGCAGCGCAGGGGCACGGGCACGCAAATGGCCGAGGTCGAGGGCGCGGATCGCGCGGCGGACTTCGAGCAGCGGCGAGGGATGCAGGCTCAGTTCTTCGATACCGAGCGCGAGCAGCAGCGGGGTGAAGCGGGCATCGCCGGCGATCTCGCCGCAGATGGACGCCGGCATCCCGCGTGCACGCGCGACACGCACGACGCTGTGCACGAGTCGCAGCACGGCCGGGTGCAGCGGCGAATACAGATCGCCGAGCGCGTCATTGTTGCGATCGGCCGCGAGCAGGTACTGGACGAGATCATTGGTGCCGATGGAAATGAAATCGAGATCGCGGGCGAAGGTCGGCAACGCGATCGCCGCTGACGGCACTTCGATCATCGCGCCGAGCGCGATCTGCGCGGCGGTCTCCTGACCTTCGCGCGCGAGATCCTTCAGCACGCGCGTGAGCAGCTGCCGTACTGCGATCACTTCCTCGCGGCCGCTGACCATCGGCACCAGGATGCGCACCGGCCCGTAGCCGGAGGCACGCGCGATTGCACGCAGCTGGGTTTCCAGCAGGCCGGTGCGCGCCATCGACAGCCGCACGCCGCGCAGACCGAGCGCGGGGTTGGGTTCGTTGCGCAGTGCGAGGCCGCTGTTGTCGGCTTTGTCGGCGCCGATGTCGAGCGTGCGGATCGTGACCGTGCGACCGGTCATGCCGAGCACCAGGTCCCGATAGGCGCGGAATTGCGCGTCCTCGTCCGGCACCTCGCGGCCCTGCAGGAACAGGAATTCGGTGCGGTACAGGCCGATGCCGGCCGCGCCCAGCGCATGCGCCTCGGCGACGTCCTCGCGTGATTCGGCGTTCGCGTACAGCCGGATGTCGACGCCGTCGAGCGTCTTGCTGGGCTCGCGGCGCAGGCGGCGCAGTTGCTTGCGCTCGCGCTTCTCCTCGCGCAAGCGTGCGCGGTAGACACGCAGATCGCTCGGGCCAGGCTCGATGACGATCTCGCCGGTGCTGCCGTCTATGACCAGCACGTCACCGTCGTTGATCGCACCCAATGCCTGCGGCGCGTTGACGATCAGCGGCAGATGCAGGCTGCGGGCGAGGATCGCGGTGTGCGACAGCATGCTGCCGCCCGAGGTCACGATGCCGAGCACGCCCTGTGAATGCAGGCGGCCGATCTCCGACGGCGCGATCGCATCGGTGACCAGGATTTCGCCGGCGACGCCCTGCAGTTCCGCCTCGTGGTCGTGCAACGCCGCGTGCACGCGACCGATGACGTGGTCGATGTCCTCGATGCGGCTGCGGAAATAGGCGTCGTCCATGCCCTCAAACACGGCGGCCAGCCGATCGCGTTGCAAGCGCAGCGCGTAGTCGGCGCCGTACAGGCCCGAGCGCACGAGTTCGTCAAGGCCGTGCAGCAGTTCCGGATCTTCGAGCAGCAGGGTGTGCAGGTCGAGGAATTCACCGACCTCGTGCGCCAGCGCGCCGTGCAACTGGTCGCGCATCGCGCGGATCTCGCCGCGCACCTGTTCGATGGCGGCATGCAGCCGCGCCAGTTCCGCTTCGGCCTCGGCAGGCGCGACGCGCGCCTCGGCGACTTCCAGTGCATGCGGTTCGCGCACGCGTGCGCGACCGAGCGCGCTGCCGCGGGAGGCACCCTGTCCGTGGAGCCCCTGCCGCATCAGCCCTCCTCGTCGAACCTGCGCTCGAACAACGCGGCAGCAGCCTCCATCGCGGCGGCTTCGTCCTCGCCATCGAGTCGCAGTACGACCTGGGTGCCGTGCCCGGCGGCCAGCAGCATCACGCCCATGATGCTCTTGGCGTTGACCTCGCGGCCCTTGGCGACGAGCGTGGCGTTGCAGCGGAAGCCCGACAGCACCTGCACCAGCTTGGCGGTCGCACGGGCGTGCAGGCCGAGCTTGTTGGCGACGAGCAGTTCGCGTTCGATCATCGGGAAGCAGTCCTGGTACAGCGCGGGAGAAAGAGGGTGGAGCGGTGCGACTCAGGCATCGTCGAGCAGGACACCGTTGCGGGCACCTGCGGCCGCGGTGGCCGGCAGATCGTCGAGCGCCTGCTCAGGATAGTTCATGACCCTGAGCAGCATCGGCAGGCTCAGCCCCGACACACGTCTGGCCGGCGTGCCCAGGCGCGCGAGTTGCGTGGCGACGTTGCTCGGACTGGCGCCGTAGAGATCGGTCAGGATCAGCACGCCGTCGCCCTCGTCGACACGCCGCATCGCCGCGCTCGCGCGGGGCAGCGCGACATCGGGATCCTCGTCGAACGGCATCTCGAACACGTCCGTCTTCAACGGAAGCTGCTGCATCAGACGGGTCGCCACCGCGAGCATCGCGGAACCGATCCCCTCGTGGGTCATTAGAAGTACGCCGACGGCCATCCGTGGACGTTAGCAGAGCAGGGGGATCGCCCGGAAGCGTCGTGCGCGCGACGCTGCATCCGCGCGCGTCGATGCTGCGTTGCCGCAGGCGTCAGTCGAGTTCGCGATGGTAGGTCGCGACATCGCGCCAGCCCTGCTCGCGCGCGTGCCGCGCCAGGGTTTCGGCCAGATACACCGAGCGATGGCGACCGCCGCTGCAGCCGAAGGCGACCGTCACGTAGCTGCGCGTGTCGCTGCGCAGCCGCGGCAGCCAGTTGCCCAGGAACTGCGAGACCTGGGCGATGAATTCGCCCACGTCCTCCTGGCCTTCGAACCAGGTGCGCACGTCGGCATCGCGACCCGACAGCGGGCGCAGCCGCGGATCCCAGTGCGGGTTCGGCAACGCGCGTGCGTCGAACACGAAGTCCGCATCGGCCGGCACGCCGCGCCGGTAGGCGAAGGACTCGAACAGCAGTGAGACCGACTGGTCCTGGGCGAGATCGAGTTCGGTGACGATGCGCCGGCGCAGCTGGTGGACGTTGAGGTCGCTGGTGTCGATGACCGTGTCGGCGAGACTGCGCAGCGGACGCAGCAGATTGCGTTCGAGCGCGATCGCATCGGCCAGCGACAGGCCGACCCGGCTCAGCGGATGGCGTCGGCGGGTGTCGGCAAAGCGACGCAGCAGCACTTCGTTGCCGGTCTCGAAGAACACCAGTCGAGGGTCGAGACCGAGCGCGCCGACATCCGACAGCCAGCCCGGCACCTTCGACAGATCGGTGTGGCGGTTGCGCACGTCGATGCCGACAGCAAGCCGCCGCGGCGGCTCATCGGCGCGGGTGAGGTTGGCGACGAAGTCGGCGAGCATGCCCGCGGGCAGGTTGTCGACGCAGTAGAAATCCAGATCCTCGAACGTGCGCAGCGCGACCGACTTGCCGCTGCCCGACAGGCCGCTGACGACGTAGAACAGCGGCGGCGTCGTATCGCTCACGGCGCACCCCGCTCGAGGAATTGCGAATGCCGGGCGAGGAACGCCGCAGCCGGGTCGAGACCCTTGGTGCGCAGGATGTGGATGCGCGTCGCGGCCTCGGCGAGCACCGCGAGGTTGCGACCGGGCATGACCGGCAGGGTGATCAGCGGCACGTCGAGATCGAGCACGCGACGCATGCCCAGATCACCGGTCAGACGCACCATGCCATCGCCGTCGCCGGCCATCGTGTCGGCATTGGGCCGGCTGAGATGGATGATCAGGCGCAGGTATTTGTTCCGCTTCACGGCGGTGTCGCCGAACATCTCGCGGATGTTGAGCACGCCCAGGCCGCGCAGCTCCAGCAGGTCCTGCAGCAGTTCGGGGCAGGTGCCGTCGAGCACATCGGGCGCGATCTGGGTGAACTCGGGCGCGTCGTCAGCGACCAGACGGTGGCCGCGGGTGATCAGTTCCAGCGCCAGCTCGCTCTTTCCCGAACCCGACTCGCCGGTGATCAGTACACCGATCGAATACACCTCCATGAAGACACCATGCAGGGTGATCCGCGGCGCCAGCTGACGCGCGAGGTGGTACTGCAGCAGGTTCAGCAGTTCATGACCGCGGTTGGGCGAGGTCCACAGCGGCGTCTGCGATTCTTCGGCTGCTTCGCGCAGGTCTTCGGGGCAGGGCTGGTCCTTGCTGATGACCAGCGCGAGCGGCCGGTACTGGATCACGCGTTCGATGGTTTCCCAGCGCAGCCGCGAATCCAGCCCATCGAGCCAGGACAGTTCCTCGGTCCCGAGGATCTGCACCTTGTTGGGATAGATGATGTTGAGATAGCCGGCGAGCGAAGGCCGGCGCGCGACGGTTTCGATCGACTCGAGCACCTTGCGGCCGCCGTGCTGGCCGGCGAGCCAGCGCAGGCCCAGACGCTCGTGCAACTGCGCGAACAGCTCTTGCGCCTGGATACTCGCGTTCACGCGCGGACCGTGTCGGCGAGCGGGGCGGCGTCGAGCAGCAGACTGCGCAATCGGGCGAGATCGGGCGCGGTGCGCAGATCGTCGCGGAAGTCGGCGTTGGAGAAATATTCGACCAGTCCCGACAGCGTCTGCAGATGCTGTTCGACCTGGTGATCGGGCACGCACATCGCGAACACCAGATCCACCGGCTGGCCGTCGGTGGCGTTGAAATCGATCGGATGCGAAAGCCGCAGAAACGCGGCGCGCGGTTCGCGGAATGCGGTGCTGCGTGCGTGCGGAATCGCAACGCCGCGACCGATGCCGGTGCTGCCCAGTTGCTCGCGCTCACGCAGTGCGTGGCCGAGCAACGGGGTCAGCGTCGGGGAATTGCCGGCGAGCAACCGCGCGGCGGAGTCCAGTACGACATCGCGGGAACCGGGTGCGACCAGCATCACGATGCGGTCGGCCGAGAGCAGATCGGAGAAGGACATGCCGCGCGTGGCCCGGAGGCAATTCGTGGGAGCAGCAGCCTAGCCGAAAGTGCCGTCGCGTGCAGGGCTCTCGCCGCGGTGATGGTCGACGACCTTCTTGCGATGCTTGACCAGCAGGCGGTCGACCTTGTCGGTCAGCTGATCGATAGCGGCGTACATGTCGGCCGCACTCGCATCGGCGTGGAACGTCTTGCCGGCGATGATGGCGGTGGCCTCGGCCTTGTGAAGCAGCTTTTCGACACTGAGCTGGACACGCACGTGCAGTGGCTGATCAAAGTGCTTGGCGAGCTTCTGGAACTTGGTGTCCACGTGCTCTCGCAGGGCGGGCGTCACCTCGAGCTGGTGGCCATGGGTCTCGACATGCATCAGCAACCTCCTTCAACGGTTCGGGAAGGACCCGTCCGCGATCGACGCGAACGATCGGGTCCAGAGTAGCGCGGCGGAGGCCCGGTGCAAGCGCCGTGCGTCACGTCTCTGGGACCAACTTAGGGAACCGGAAGTTCAGGCGATGCGAACGCGCTCGTGCGACGAGACGATGTGCAGCGCTTCGCGGTATTTGGCCACCGTGCGGCGCGCGACCGGCACGCCGGCGGCCTTGAGCAGATCGGCCAGCCGCGCATCCGACAGCGGCTTGCGCGGGTTCTCGGCCTCGATGAGGCTGCGGATCATCTGCTGGATCGCGGTGCTCGATGCCTCGCCGCCGCCTTCGGTGCCGACGCCGGAATCGAAGAAGTCCTTCAGCGACAGCGTGCCGCGCGGCGTGTGCACCCACTTGCGGGCGACCGCGCGCGACACTGTGGATTCATGCATGCCGATTTCCTCGGCGACTTCGCGCAGTGTCAACGGACGCAATGCGCGCTTGCCGAATTCGAGGAAACCCGACTGCTGGCGCACCAGGCAGCGTACGACCTTGAGCAGCGTTTCGCCACGCGCCTCGATGTTCTTCAGCAGCCAGCGCGCTTCCTGCAGGCGTCCCTTGAGATAACCGGCATCGCTGGCGCCTGCGTGCTGGATCATCTGCTCGTAGCCGCGATGGATGGTCACGCGCGGGAAATGCGAGCCGGCCAGCGTGACTTTCCAGACGCCGTTCTGACGCGCGATCACGCAGTCGGGCGTCACGTAGTTGTCGTGCGGCACATTGCCGATCTGCGCGCCGGGACGCGGATCGAGACTGCGCAGCAGTTGCAACGCGGTCGCGGCTTCCTCTGGCGGACAGCCCAGCGCATCCGCGAGCCCCGGCGCGCCGAGTTTCGGCAGACGTTCGATGTGATCGCGTGCGGCCAACAGCGCCACCGCGCGGCCGGGCGTGTCGACGTGCAGCGGTTCGAGTTGCAGGCGCAGGCATTCGCCGAGATCGCGCGCGCCCACTCCGACCGGGTCGAAGCGCTGCACACGGCACAGCACTGCAGCGACTTCGCCTGCGCTGGCGCGCGTTTCCGGCAGCAGCGTCGCGACGATGTCGTCCAGCGATTCGCGCAGATAGCCGTCGTCGTCGATCGCATCGATCAGCGCGACGCCGATGTTGCGATCGCGCGCTGACATGGTGCTCAGGTGCAGCTGCCAGGACAGATGGTCCTGCAGGCTTTCCGACTGGATCATGCGGTCGGCGGCATCACCGTCGCCGTCGTTGTCGCCATGGCCCTGACCACCGCCGCTGCCGCGCTCGTTCCAGCCGTCGTCGCCATCCCATGCAGCGGCAGGCTCGGCATCGACGTCGCGGCCGGTGTCGTCGTGGTCCTGGCGGCGGGTGTCGTCCTGGTCCTGCGCATTGCCGCGTTCGGACAGCGGCTGCGCGGAGATCGACTCGGGTTCTTCCCAGTCGAGCAGCGGATTGCTCTCGACCGCGGTGGTGATCTCGGTTTCGAGTTCCACCGTCGACAACTGGAGCAGATGCAACGCCTGACGCAATTGCGGCGTCAGAACGAGATGTTGCCCCAGCGATGTCTGCAGACGTGGCTTCATCGACTCCGGAACTCCCTGACCGGATGCGTGCGCCGACTACAGACGGAAGGATTCCCCCAGGTAGACACGACGCACGTCGGGATTGGCCAGCAGTGCTTCCGGAGCCCCCTGCGCGAGCACGCCGCCGTCACTGAGGATATACGCCCGGTCACAGATCCCCAAGGTCTCGCGGACGTTGTGGTCGGTGATCAGTACGCCGATCCCGCGTTCCTTGAGATGGGTGACGATCCGCTGGATCTCGCCGACCGAGATCGGGTCGACGCCGGCGAAGGGTTCGTCGAGCAGCATCATGCGCGGATTCGCGGCCAGTGCGCGGGCGATCTCGACCCGGCGTCGCTCGCCGCCCGAAAGACTGGCACCGGCCTGGTCGGCGACGTGGGTGATCTGCAGCTCGTCCATCAGGTCGGCCAGCGTCTTCTGACGGCCGGCCTTGTCGAGATCCTCGCGCAGCTCCAGCACCAGCATGATGTTGTCGGCAACGCTGAGCTTGCGGAACACCGACGGTTCCTGCGGCAGGTAGCCGACGCCGCGCTTGGCGCGGGTGTACATCGGCTCGGCGGTGATGTCGTGGCCATCGAGCACGATCCGGCCGGCATCGGCCGGCACCAGGCCGACGATCATGTAGAAGCAGGTCGTCTTGCCGGCGCCGTTGGGGCCGAGCAGGCCGACGACTTCGCCCGATTCGAGCGTCAGCCCGAATTCCTTGACGACCTCGCGCTGCTTGTAGCTTTTGCGCAGACCTTCGGCGACGAGCATCAGCGGCCGCCCTGCGCTGCGGGCGCCGGCTGCGCTGGCGTCTGGTTGCGTGGCTGGAACTGCATGCGCACGCGGCCCTGGCCTTCGCCGCCGCCCTGCACCCGGCCGGTCGACATGTTGTAGACGATGCGCTGGCCTTCGATCTTGCCCTGGCCCGGCTGGTTGACGACGGCATTGCCGGTCAGCACGACGGTGTCGCTCGTCATGTTGTAGTCGGCCTGGGCGGCGGTCGCGTCGACCCAGCCACCGTCGTCCATCTGCTGCTTCATCTTCACCGGGCCGCCATTGAGGATCACGCGCTGGAATTCGCCGCTGCTGCGGCGCAGGTCGGCGCGCGTGGCCTGGATCTCGAGCGTGCCCTGGGTGATCGTCACGCCGCTGGTGAGCAGGCATGGCAGCCGTTCGTCACTGACCGAGCAGTCACTTCCACCCGCGTCGACGTCGAGCGGCTGGTTGCGGTCGGACGACTTCGCAGCCGCGCCCATCGGCACGGCCAGCGCGGCGACCAGAAACAGACTAGCGGCGGGAATTCGGTTCATTGCGGAATTTCACCTTGGAAAGAAGCTCGATCCGTCCCGAATCGAGGTCGGCACGCATGCCGGTGCCCTGCATTGTAGAACCGGGCTGTTCGACATCGACCAGCGCGTCGGACGTGGCCTGGTTGCGTTGCGGAAAGACGTTCATGGCCTCGGTGCGCATGCGGGTCGGACGCGGACTGCCTTCGGGGCTGTCGGCGATGACCTCGCCGCGCAAGCGGACTTCCTGGTTGTCCTCGGACACCCAGCCGGTCTTGGAGCGAATTTCCCAGCGACCGTCGCCTTCCTTTTCCGGGATATGGAACAGCGGGGTCACGAGTTCGAGCGTGCGCGCGCCAGGGGTCTGCTGCAGCTGCGGGGCCTGCAGCGAGAACGCTTCGCGGCCCTCGTTGTCGAGCGCGACAATGTCGAAGTCGCGCAGCAGGTAATCGGTGCGACCGTCGGCCGGATCTTCCGAGACGATCGTGTCCTTCTGCCGCCAGGCCGACCAGCCGGAGATCAGCGCGCCGAGCAGCAGCACGACGGTCAGGGTCAGGCGCCAGTTCACGAGATCCGCCCATCGGCGTGGATGCCGGCCAGACGACCCTGCGCGTGCAGGATCAGATCGCACAGCTCACGTCCGGCGCCGCGTCCACCGTTGGCGCGGGTGCGCCAGTGCGCGCTGTCGCCGGCGCAGGCATGCGCGTCTGCGGGCGACACGGCAAAACCGACGGCGCGCATCACCCCGACATCGGCCAGGTCATCGCCCATGAACGCGACTTCCTCCAGCGTGACGCCGAGCGAAGCGCACAGCGATTCGACGCGCTCGCGCTTGTCGGCGACATGGACATGCGCCTCCACGCCGAGATCCGCCGCGCGGCGCTCGACGATGCCGCCCTTGCGCGCGGTCACCAGCGCCACCGCGATGCCGACCTTGCGCAGCAGCACCAGGCCCTGACCGTCGTGGACATGGAAGGTCTTGATCTCGCGACCATCGCTGTCGAAGCCCAGGCTGCCGTCGGTCAGCGTGCCGTCGACGTCGAAGCACGCCAGGCGCACGCGGGCAGCGCGGGCGAGGATCGCATCGGAGACATCGGCAAAGGGGGCAGGGGCGTCAGGCATGGTTTCGAAAGTATCGGGCATTGAATGAATGGGCGCCGGCTCAGACCACGCGGGCGCGCAGCAGGTCCTGGATGTTCAGCGCCCCGACTACCCGGCGATCGCCGTCGATGACCGGCAGCATGGTGATCTTGCGGGTTTCCATCAGGCGCGCCGCCTCGACCGCGAGGGCATCGGCGGCGATCGCGATCGGGTCGCGGGTCATCACGTCGGCAATGCGGGCATCGCGGACGTCGATGGCGGGGTCAGTCAGCGTGCGGCGCAGGTCGCCGTCGGTGTAGAGGCCGATCAGGCGCTGGGCCTCGTCGACGACCACGGTCATGCCCAGTCGCTTGCGGCTCATCTCCAGCAGCGCGTCGGCCAGCGAGGCGTCGGCAGACACGGTCGGGATCTCGCCACCGGCATGCATGACGTCGCGGATGTGCAGCAGCAGGCGGCGACCGAGTGCGCCGGCGGGGTGCGAACGGGCGAAATCGTCGGCGGTGAAACCGCGCGCTTCCAGCAGCGCGACGGCCAGGGCATCGCCCATCGCCAGAGACGCCGTCGTGCTCGCGGTCGGTGCCAATGCCAGCGGACAGGCTTCGGCCGGCACGCTGATGTCGAGGTGGATGTCGGCGGCCATGGCCATTGTCGACGTGGCGCGTCCAGTCACCGCGATCAGCGCATTGCCCTGGCGCTTGAGCACCGGCAGCAGCATCAGGATCTCGTCGGACTCGCCCGAATAAGACAGCGCCAGCACCACGTCGGCGTCGGTGATCATGCCCAGATCGCCGTGGCCGGCCTCCCCCGGGTGCACGTAGAAAGCCGGAGTGCCGGTCGACGCAAAGGTTGCGGCGATCTTGCGGGCGACATGACCGGACTTGCCCATGCCCATGCAAACCACGCGGCCGCGGCATTCGAGGATGCGCGCGCAGGCGGCGGAGAATTCGCCGTCCAGCCGCGCGGCCACCGCTTGCAGACCTTCGACCTCGACCGCAAAGACACGTCGTCCGCTGGCCGCGAAATCGGACCCGGCAGCGGCAACTTCACGGGGGTGGTCGACCATATCCGGCACAGGGCTTTTCCGTTAGGCTAAGCCGTTCATTTTATGCGCTTTCCGGCGTGAATGCCCCGCGACAGGCGGCGTCGGCGATGACGGCTCATCCGCGCTTCACGCAGCGGTCGCAGCGACGTTCACGGCCCGGCAGCGCGGCCACAGGACCCGATTCTTGGATACCCAGACCATCACCGACCTCATCCAGCAGGGTCTGCCCGACGCCGTGGTGCACGTGCAGGGCGACGACGGCGTGCACTTCGAGGCGCTGGTCGTCTCGCCTGCATTCGCCGGCAAGCTGCCGCTGGCGCGTCATCGCATGGTGTACGCGACGCTCGGCGCGCTGATGGGCCGCGAGATCCACGCGCTCGCACTCAACACCAAGACGCCCGACGAACACGCGGCCGCCGGCGCAGGGCACGGCTGATGGACAAGATCATCGTCACCGGCGGCGCCACGCTGCAGGGCGAGGTGCGCATCTCCGGCGCCAAGAACGCCGTGCTGCCGATCCTGTGCGCGACCCTGCTCGCCGATGCGCCGGTCGAAGTCACCAACGTGCCGCATCTGCACGATGTGCTGACGACGACTAAGCTGCTGTCGGGCCTCGGCGCCGGCGTGGAACACGACGTCGACAACGGACGCGTGACCGTCGATCCGCGCAGCGTGACCAGTCATGTCGCGCCGTACGAACTGGTGCGCACGATGCGTGCCTCGATCCTCGTGCTCGGCCCGCTGCTGGCCAAGTACGGCGCGGCGGAAGTCTCGCTGCCGGGTGGTTGCGCGATCGGTGCGCGCCCGGTGGATCTGCACATCAAGGCGCTCGAAGCGCTGGGCGCGACGATCACCGTCGAACACGGTTTCATCCGCGCGCAGGCCGAGCGTCTGCGCGGTGGCCACGTGGTGTTCGAAACGATCAGCGTCGGCGCGACCGAGAACGTGCTGATGGCGGCGACGCTCGCCGATGGCACGACGCTGATCGACAACGCCGCGCGCGAGCCGGAGATCGTCGATCTCGCCGAATGCCTGATCGCGATGGGCGCCGACATCCGCGGCGCGGGCACGTCGCGCATCGAAGTGCGCGGTGTCGAGCGCCTGCATGGCGCGACGCATGCGGTCGTCGCCGACCGCATCGAGACCGGCACCTTCCTCGTCGCCGCGGCGATGACCGGCGGTCGCGTGACCGCGGTGGGCGCGCGTCCGGACACGCTGGGCGCGGTGATCGAACGCCTGCGCCATGCCGGCGCGACGGTGGAGATCGACGGCGATCGCATCACCGTCGACATGCACGGCCGTCGCCCGCGCGCGATCGACATCGTCACCGCGCCGCATCCTGGTTTTCCCACCGACATGCAGGCGCAGTTCATGGCGATGAACTGTGTCGCCGAAGGCACCGGCACGATCGACGAGACGATCTTCGAGAACCGCTTCATGCACGTCAGTGAGCTGATGCGCCTGGGCGCGGAGATCGACATCGACGGGCCGCGCGCCAGCGTGCACGGCGTCGAGCGCCTCAGTGGCGCGCCGGTGATGGCGACCGATCTGCGCGCCTCGGCGTCGCTGATCCTCGCCGGCCTCGTGGCCGAGGGCGACACGACGATCGACCGCATCTACCACCTCGACCGCGGCTACGAGCACATCGAACGCAAGCTGTCCGGTCTCGGTGCGCGCATCCGGCGGGTGAAGTAGGTCATGGCGTTCAAGGGCCGGTTGTCGAACCGCCGCATCGCGCTGTTCGCGACGATCGCGGTGGTGCTGCTCGCGCTGGGCTGGATGCGCTACACCAATGCCGCGGCGCTCAGCGGCATGCCGTTCAAGGAAATGGACTGGAACGAGGACGGCGAGCTGACCCGCGGCGAAGTGCTGCAGGGATTTTTCACCGTCACCGCGGTGCGCACGCAGGAAGGCAACCGCAGCTGTGTCGACTACCGCCGGCGTGGCTCGGCCGAACCGATCCGGGTGGAATGCAGAACCGAAACCGCGCCCTGACGCGCGGTCGCCGGAACCCACAAAAAAGGCCCTGCAATGCGGGGCCTTTTGCTTGATGCGATGCGCGGATCAGTTGACCGACTGCAGACGCATGTCGATGTGGTCCTTGCCGTCGCGACGCTGCAGCAGACGCGCCGGCACCGGCATGTCGTCGACGATCCACGCGATGATCTCGCGGCGACCATCGGTGCGCACGACCTTGGTGGCTTCCATCGAGCGACCGCCGACCGTCACCTGCTCTGTGCCCTGGCGTTCGAACAGCTGACGCTTGGCGCGGCCGTCTTCGACCAGGCGGTAGCGCAGCGGCGACTTGCCGGCCTGCACGTCACGCACCAGCACGAGGTTCATCAGCATGCCGTCGAGATCGCCGGCCTGCAGCTTCACCGGTCCGCTCTGGCCGTCGCGCACGTCGCCGGCGAAACGGGCTTCGCCCGCGTTCCAGTCGTAGGTGGTGTTGAGTTCGCGGTTCTTCATCAGCATCGCCGCGAGGCCGGATTCGCCGCGCTGCGAGTCGCTGCTCGACACCGGACGCCACTGCTCGCCGTTCGCTTCGAAGGTCGTCGTCTGTTCCAGACGCGCGCCAGCGCCCGCGACCTGCAGGCCGTACTTCCAGCGATTGCCGCCTTCCTGCGCGAGATTCATGTTCGCCTGCGCGCGCATGCCCATGTAGTTGGCCTGGTAGGTCGCGGTGAACGGCTCGATCGCCATCGCGGGCAGCGCAGCGAAGGCCAGCAGCGCAGCGCCGGTGGCGGTCAGCAATCGGGTCATGGGGGCTCGTGTCTTCATTGTGGTGCTCCTTGGTATTCGACCAGGCGCAGGTCCACCGCGTCCTCGCCATCTTCGCGTTGCAGGATCCGGACCGGCGTCGGTACGCCGTCCGCGACCCAGATGATCATCTCGTCGTTGCCGCCGTTGGTTCGTGAAACGCGCAACGCCGAATAACTGATGTCGCCGACCTGCACGAGCTCCGGCTCGGCGGCCGCCTGGTAGGCGTACTGGCGCACGCGGCCGCCGTCGACGAAGCGGTACTGCAGTGTCGCGTTCGGCGCGGCATCGCGCATCACTGCCAGATTGATCAGCAGCGCGCTCATGTCGCCGGGTTGCAGCGGTACCGGATCGCGGCGACGCTTGCTCAGATCGCCGGTCCAGCGTGCGACATTGTTGGCCCAGTCGTAGACGCCCTCGACCTTGCGGTTGAAGAACACCGCAGCCTTGCGCGTCGTGCTCTGGCGCAGCGGGCGGTAGACGGTGCCGACCACGTCGAACAGCGTGTCCTGTTCCAGATTCAGACCGAGGATGCCGGCGAAACCGCGGTTTCCCCGGATGCCAAGATCCACCTGCCACTGTGCGCCCCGGGGTTGCAGGCGCATTGTCGCCGTGCCGGCCTGCTTGCCCTGGTACCAGGCGTCGTAGGTCGCGACGAACGGCTCCAGCCCGGCACCGCGCGCGGCCGTGGGCCACGCGACGATCAGCAGGGCGGTCGCGAACAGGGAGAGGAGGGCGCGCATAGGACGGGCATCATGCGAAGCAATCAGTGGCTGCCAGCTGAAGCGGCGCGGCGGCGCGTTGGCCGTCGACATGAACGCCGTCTTCATGCAGCCGCACGCGACCGGCGGCGATCCAGTGCAATGTCTCCAGCAGCAGCGGATGTTCCCGGCCCAGCACGCGCGCCGACAGCGTCTCGGTATCGTCGCCGGGCAGCACCGGCACCCGCGCCTGCGCGATGACCGGGCCACCGTCGAGCTCGGCGGTCACGTAATGCACGCTGGCGCCGTGTTCCGGCACGCCCGCATCGAGCGCGCGCTGGTGCGTGTGCAGGCCCTTGAAGTCGGGCAGCAGCGAAGGATGGATGTTGATCATCCTGCCGGCGCGCGCAGTCATCACCTCGGCGCCGATCAGACGCATATAACCGGCGCAGACGATCAGGTCGGGCCCCGCGGCATCGAGGGCGCCGAACAGCGCGGCGTCGTGCGCGGCGCGGTCGGCGAAATCGCGCGGTCGGATCGCATGCGCCTGCAGGCCGGCGTCGCGGGCGCGCACCAGCGCCTGTGCGTCCTTGCGGTCGGACCAGGCGCCGATGACTTCGGCGTCCAGCGTGCCGGCCGCGATCGCATCGAGGATCGCCTGCAGATTGGTGCCGCGACCCGAGGCCAGCACCGCCAGTCGCAGCGTCATCGGCGTGCACCTGCGATGTCGAACAGGGCGCGCGTGTCGGGGCGCTGCAGGAGCACCAGCGTCGCGATGCCCAGCGCGGTGCCGAGCGGCACATGCAGGCAGATCAACGCGGCGACGGTCGTGCACAGACCGGGGCGCGTGTGCCGCAGCAGATGCAGGGCGGACCAGATGCACAGCACGCCGCCGATCAGCGAGCCGATGGTCAGCACCCCGAAGACCGCGATCGTCGCCTTGCCGACGGGATCGGTAAAGCCTTCGGCGGCTTCCTGGGTGAAACCGAACACCAGAATGATGCCGAAGACCACGGCGCCGGCGAGCGAGAGCCCGCCGAGGATGTGATGCAGCACGCCGAGCGTGCGCAGCTGGCTGGACGCCATGGCAGGCGACACCGCCACGCGCAACGCCGGCGATGCGGTCGCCGGCGGCGCGTACGGAGACGCGGGTTCGGATCCGGCCGACACGGCGCCGGAATCAGCCGATGCGGACGCGATCGCCGTCGCCGGCTTCGACCACTTCGCCGATCGTCCAGTGGGCGAGATCCAGGCCGTCGAGCGCAGTGCCGAACGCGGCCACGCTGTCGGCCGGCACCACCAGCACGAAGCCGATGCCGCAGTTGAACGTGCGCCACATCTCGTGATCTGCGACGGCGCCTTCCCGCTGCAGCCACTCGAACACCGGCGGCTGCGGCCACGACGTCGCATCGATCGTCAGGCCGAGGCCGTCGGGAATCACGCGGATGATGTTCTCGGTCAGGCCGCCACCGGTGACGTGGGCCATCGCGTGCAACTGCGGGCCCAGGTCGCCGCGCAGCAGTTCCAGCACCGGCTTCACGTACAGCGTGGTCGGCGCCATCAGCGCGTCGACCAGATTCACGCCGCCAACTTCGACGTCGGTCGGGCGGCCGGCGCGTTCGAAGATGCGGCGGATCAGCGAATAGCCATTGGAGTGCGGACCGCTCGATGCGATGCCGACCAGCACGTCGCCGGCCTGCACCTTGCTGCCGTCGCGCAGCTCGGATTTCTCGACCGCGCCGACGGTGAAGCCGGCCAGGTCGTACTCGCCGATGCCGTACATGTCCGGCATCTCGGCCGTCTCGCCGCCGATCAGCGCGCAGCCTGACAGCTCGCAGCCGCGGGCGATGCCGCCGATGACCGACGCCGTGGTGTCGATGTCGAGCTTGCCGGTGGCGAAGTAGTCGAGGAAGAACAGCGGCTCGGCGCCCTGCACCAGCACGTCGTTGACGCACATCGCGACCAGATCGATGCCGATCGTGTCGTGGCGGCCGAACTGCTGGGCCAGCTTGAGCTTCGTGCCCACGCCGTCGGTGCCCGAGACCAGCACCGGTTCGCGGTACTTGCCCGAGAGGTCGAACAGCGCGCCGAAACCGCCCAGGCCACCCATGACCTCGGGCCGGAAGCTGCGCTTGACCAGCGGCTTGATGCGTTCGACGAGTTCGTTGCCCGCGTCGATATCGACGCCTGCATCGCGGTAGGTCAGGGGAGTGGGAGCAGTCACGGCAGCCGTCGCAAGGCGGGAAGACCGCGGATTTTAGCAGCCGGCCGGCCCGCAGTCGTGGCCTGTGCATCGGCGTCGCCACGGACCGTCCGCATCGTTTATGGCACCATCGCGCCTCGATGACGCCCCGATCCAGGACTTGCCGGATGCACCGCCCGAAGCGCTCGTTCAACATGATGACGTGGCTGCTGGCCGCGCTGCTGGGCACGTTCGCCGTGTCGGGAACCGCCTCCGCGCAGCGCGTGGAAGGCGATCGGGCTGCGGCCGTCGGCCTGTACGCGGCCGAGATTCCGGTGCGCAGCCAGAGTGAATCCGAGCGCGAGGCCGGCTTCACCCGCGCGCTGGCGCAGGTGCTGGGCAAGCTGTCGGGCGACCGCAACGCGGCCCAGCGCCCGGGCGTGTCGCAGGAACTCCGCCGCGCCGCCCAGTACGTGGAGGGCTACGACTACCGCCAGGACGAGGGCGTGTCCTCGCGCGGCTCGCCGACCTTCACCACCACCCTGGTCGTGCGCTTCCGCCAGGACGACGTGGACGCCGTCGCCGGCGCGCTGGGCCTGCCGGTGTGGCCGGATCCGCGGCCCAAGCCGGTGATGTGGCTGGCGATCGACGACGGCTCCGGCCCGCGTCTGGTCGCGCTGCAGCAGAACAACGTGGCCCGCCCGACGCTGCAGCGCGCGATCGAGCGCGGCTACCGCCTCGGCCTGCCGACCGGCAACGCCGCTGAACAGGCCGCAGTGGGTGCGATCTGGCGTGGCGACACCGCATCGGTCGCGCGCATTTCGTCGCGCTACAACCCGCCGATGCAGCTGATCGGCAAGCTCTACCGCGACGGCGCCGGCTGGAAGGCCGACTGGATCTTCGTCGACAGCGGCCGCGTGCTCGCGCGCTGGAGCGAGACCGGCGCCGACGCCCGGCGCACACTGGCCAGCGGCGCCGACGGCGCAGCCGATGCATTGACCAAGCGTTATGCGCGTACCAGCCCGACCGGTGCGCCGTCGACGCAGGCGATCGTGTTCTCCGGCATCAACAGCAGCGCCGACTACGTGAAGCTGTCCGCGCAGCTGCAGCGCATGTCTGTTGTTCGCGGCATCCGCCCGGTCCGGGCGACGCCGCTGGGGCTGGAAGTGCAGCTCGATCTGCTCACCGGCCTGACCGGCTTCCGCCGCATGGCCGACGAAAACGTGTTCGTGGAAGCCGACGGCAACATCGAGGGCGTCACGCCCGTGTTCCATCTGCGTTGATCCCTTCTTCGCTGTACCGCACGGACCGCCACCGATGATCCAGACCGACCCCGCGAACGCCGACATCGCGCGTTTCCTCAAGCGCCTGCAATGGGGTCTGGTGGCGTTCGCCGTCGGCTACGTGATCTGGCTGCTTGGCCCGATCCTGACGCCGTTCGTGCTGGCACTGCTGCTCGGCTGGCTCGGCGATCCGCTGGTCGATCGCCTCGAGCGTCGCGGCCGCTCGCGTGCGGTCGCGGTGACGCTGGTGTTCCTGCTGATGACGCTGCTGTTGGCGCTGGTGCTGATCATTCTGGTGCCGATGATCGAGCGGCAGATCGTCACCCTGATCGACAGCCTGCCGCAGTACCGCGACTGGTTGCTCGGCACCGCGCTGCCGTGGATCGAGCAGCGCACCGGCTACGAAGTGATGTCGTGGCTGGATACCGATCGCCTGATCGAGCTGATCCGCGGCCACTGGCAGCAGGCCGGTGGCGTCGCGGCGACGGTGCTGGCCTACGCGTCGCGCTCGGGCTTCGCGATCCTCGCGCTGGTCATCAACCTGGTGCTGGTGCCGATCCTGGCGTTCTATTTCATGCGCGACTGGGATCTGCTGGTCGAGCGCGTGGCCGCGCTCATCCCGCGCGACCACATCGACACCGCGACCCGCCTCGCACGCGAAACCAGCGAATCGCTCGGCGGTTTTCTGCGTGGACAGTTCCTGGTGATGCTCGGGCAGGGCGCGATCTATGCGGTCGGCATGTCGATCGTCGGCCTGCGTCTGGGCCTGCTGATCGGCATGGTCGCCGGCCTGATCAGTTTCATTCCGTATCTGGGCGCGACCGTCGGCATCCTGCTGGCGCTGATCGCGGCCATCGTGCAGGCGCAGGGCTTCGACTGGCAGCTGCTGATCCTGATCGGCGTGGTGTTCACGATCGGCCAGCTGGTCGAGAGCTACGTGCTGACGCCGCGCCTGGTCGGCGATCGGATCGGCCTGCATCCGGTCGCGGTGATCTTCGCGGTGCTCGCGGGTGGCCAGCTGTTCGGCTTCCTCGGCATGCTGCTGGCGCTGCCGGTGGCGGCGGTCGTCAACGTGCTGCTCCGCTTCGCGCACGAGCGCTACACGCACAGCCGCCTGTACGCCGGCGACAAGCCGGACATCGAGATCGCGGGCGCGGCGACGTCGCAACGTCCGGTGATCATCGTGACCGACAGCAAGGATCCGGACGGCGAGCGTTGAGCCAGGCATGAGTGGTCCATCGCCCCAGCTGCCGCTGGCGCTCCGGTATCCGCCGGACCAGCGGCTCGAAACCTTCGTCGCCGACGATGCCGCGTTGCTGCCGCAACTGCGCGATTTCGCGCTGGCCGGCGTGCGCCGCGGGCTCTACGTCGAGGGCGCCTCGGGCACCGGCAAGACCCATCTCGCGATCGCCCTGTGCGCGGAAGCCGACCGGCTCGGCCGGCGCGCCGTGTATCTGCCGCTGCGCGGCATCGCCGGTCGCCTGCGCGACGCCGCGCAGTCGCTCGATGTGCACGATCTGGTCGCGATCGACGACGTCGATGCGATCGCCGGCGATCGCGACGACGAGGTCGCGCTGTTCGATCTGCACAACCGTCTGCACGATGCCGGCCGCGCGGTCTTCTACACCGCCTCCGCGTCGCCGGACGCGCTCGCGCTCGGCCTGCCGGATCTGCGCTCGCGACTAGGCCAGTGCGTCCGCGTGCCGTTGCCGGTACTCGACGACGCCGGCCGTCATGATCTTTTGCGCCTGCGCGCCGAACGTCGCGGCCTGCAGGTGGACGCCGCCACCATCGACTGGCTGCTGCGTCGTCACGACCGCGATCTCCCCGCGCTCACCGCGCTGCTGGACCGTCTCGATCACGCCTCGCTCGCCTCGCAGCGCCGGCTGACCGTGCCCTTCGTGCGTCAGGTGCTGGCGCTCGACTGAGCGCGGCAGCCCGCAAATACGCTTCGTAGGATGGGTAGCGCGCAGCGAGACCCATCGCCACCCTCGCGGACATCTCTAGCGCAACGCCGCATCCAGCTGCGCCAGCCGCTCCGGCGTGCCGACATCGGTCCAGCGCCCAGCATGATGCGCACCGCTCACGCGGCCGTTGATCATCGCCGCGCGCAGCAAGGGGGCGAGCTTGAAGCGTGGTGGCTGCAGATCGACGCCGGGCGCGCTGCCGATGATGTCGCGCCAGCGATGCAGCAGCGCGGGGCGATAGACGCCGATCCCCGAGAACGTCAGCTTCGACGCGCCGTCGCTGTGCACCTGCGCGTCGACGAGCGCGAAATCGCCGTCCGGGTTGTGCGCGGGATTGTCGACGAGCACCAGATGCGCATCGCCTGCCGGCTCGGCCGGCAACTGCGCGAAGTCGCAATCGCTCCAGATGTCGCCATTGACCGCGATGAAGGGGGCATCGTCGAGCAGGCGCAGCGCATGCAGCATGCCGCCGCCGGTTTCCAGTGGTGGCGCGCCTTCGTGCGAGTAGTGCAGCCGCAGTCCCCAGCGGCTGCCGTCGCCGAGCGCGGGTTCGAACCGGTCGGCGAGCCAGGACACGTTGACCACGACATCGCGCACGCCGAGCGCAGCGAGTTTCTCCAGATGCCAGACGATCAGTGCCTTGCCGCCTGCCGCCAACAACGGCTTGGGCGTGGTGTCGGTCAGCGGCCGCATGCGCTCGCCCAGACCCGCGGCGAAGATCAGGGCCTGGCGATGGCGGGCAGGTGCGGTCGCGTTCGACACGGCGTGTCCAGCAGGGCGGGCGCGACAGCGTAACCGCAGCGCCGGCCGGCCGGCGACTGAACGCCGTATGCGCCGTCGGCGACGTGACCACATCGGGACGCGCATCATCCGCGTGACATCCATCGCCGCGCGGATCGCGCAGGAGACCGCCATGGCCGCATCCTTCTTCCGACACGCGGCACTCGCCGCGTTGTGTGCCGCGACGTCCGTGCTCGGGGCATGCGCCTCCACGTCGAACATGACAGACGCCGAGAAATACGCGCTCAACGATGCGCACGCCGGTGCACCCGTCGATCATTTCCGCTACCTGGGTTCGATCAACGGCTGGACGCCGCTCGGCGATGCGGCACTGATCGTGTGGACGCGGCCCAGCGAGGCCTGGCTGCTGGATCTCTCGGGCACCTGCCAGGATCTGCGCTCCACGCCCGCGATCGGTCTGACCAGCAGCATGGGGCGGGTCAACGCGCGCTTCGACAAGGTGCTGGTGCGCAGCCGCGGGTCGATCAGCATGCCGTGCCACATCCGCCAGATCCGCCCGCTCGACGTCAAGGCGGTGCGCGCGGCGGAGAAGCAGAACGCGGCCGGCGTCCCGTCGATGGATCAGGCGTCGGACGCGGGTACGTAACCGGCGACGCTGCCGGTCTGACGTTCGAACAGGTACTTGCGCATCTCGCCTTCGAGGAAGGCCCGATGCTTGGGATCCAGCGGCGACAGCCGGTTCTCGTTGATCAACATGGTCTGGTGCGCCAGCCAGCGCGCCCAGGCCGGCTTGCCGATCTCGGCGAAGACCTGCTTGCCGAGTTCGCCCGGCCAGGGGATGAAATCCAGACCGTCGGTTTCGGTCTGGTCGTGGACGCAGAAGACGCGTCGGCTCATGGTCAATCCTCGGTTGCGATGCGCGGCGCCAGCAGCAGCGTGCGGATCGGGGCGGGAATGCCGAGCGTCGCGAGTTCGTCGCGTGCCACCCAGCGCAGTCGGTCATTGTCGCCCACGCGGTGACGGGCCGGCAGACCCGGCCAGTGCAGCGGCTGCAGGCGCAGTCTGAAATGGGTGAAGCCGTGCTGCATCGGCAGCAGGCGCCTCGGCGTGTCGAGATCGACGGCGTCGACGAGGCCGGGCGCGTGCGCGCGCAGCCAATCGACTGCGCGCGCGTCATCTTCTGCCTGCGGCAGCGACCACAACGCGGCCCAGATGCCGGTCGGCGGGCGCTTCTCCAGCAGCACGCGGCCCTTGGCGTCTTCGAGCAGCAGCACGCTGGCGTCGCGCTCGGGCAGGGTCTTGGTCGGGCGCGGTGTCGGCAGTTCGTCGACGCGGCCCTGCGCGAATGCGGCGCAGTCGTCGTTGACCGGGCACAGCAGGCACGCGGGGTTGTGGCGCGTGCACAGCGTCGCGCCGAAATCCATCTGCGCCTGGGTGTAGTCGGCCAGCCGCGTTGCCGGCAGCAGCGTCGCGGCGATCGCCCACAACTGCTTTTCGATCTTCGGCTGCGCAGGCCAGCCTTCGACCGCGTGGCGTCGCGCGAGCACCCGTTTGACGTTGCCGTCGAGGATCGGAAACGGATCGCCCCAGGCTTGCGACAGGATCGCGCCGGCCGTGCTGCGGCCGATGCCGGGCAGGGCGAGCAGCGCGTCGAGATCGCGTGGCAGATCGCCATCGTGCAGCTCGACGCAGTGCTGCGCGGCGGCGTGCAGGTTGCGCGCGCGGGCGTAATAGCCGAGGCCCGACCACAGCGCGAGGACGGTGTCCTGCGGCGCGCCGGCGAGTGCGCGCACGTCGGGTAACGCATCGACGAAACGTTCGAAGTACGGAATCACGACCCGCACCTGGGTCTGCTGCAGCATGATTTCCGACAGCCACACGCGATACGGCGTGCGCGGGTGCTGCCACGGCAGATCGTGGCGGCCGTGCACGTCGAACCATGCCAGCAGACGCGTCGCGTAATCGGTGCGTGCGCTCACGGCGTCGTGTCTCCGGTGCCATCGTCGAACGTGATCTCGACGCCTTCCAGCACCGCGCCCGACACTTCGACACGATCGGCAGTCAGATGGCCGCGCAGCGGCGGGAGTGGTGAGCCGGTAGAAAGTGCATCGAACCAGCCGAGCATCGCCGCGATTCGCGCCTCGCCATCGAAGCGCGCATGTTCGTGTTCGAGCCGCAGCGCGATCGGCGCGGATACATCCGCCGGACCGTCGTAGCGCAGCGCGAACGGCAACGGCTGCGTCGAGTCCGACAATGGCGGCGGCAGCGCCGGCCACGCCTCCGGCCATCGTGCGATGCGGCCATCGAGCGAGAGAGCGAGTCGATCGCCGAGTGCGATGCGGCCGCCGGCGACGAGATCCGGCACCACGCCTTGGCCGCGCAGCGCGATGCCCATCGGCGCGAAGCCGAGCACGTTGCCATCGCCGCCGACGTGCAGCGCGCCGTGCAGGCCGAGTACGAACGGCAGCGGTTCGGCAGCGTCGGTGCCCGTCCAGCGCGCATCCACCGCGATGCGCAGCGGTGACAGCGCGAAGCCGGGCATGTCGGCGTCGATGCGTGTGGCATCGGCCTGCAGCGTGGTGTCGAGCCGGCCGGATGCATGCACCACCGCCAGCGTGCCGCGCGCCTGCAACTCGCGTGCATCGACCGCGCGATCCGCGTGCAAGCGCAGCCGGAACGGCGCCTGCAGCGCATCGAGGTGCACGGTGCCGCCGATCTGCGCGTCGATCGCGCGATCGGCATGCAGAGCCGGCAGATCCAGCGCGAGTCCGTCGACAGACCAGCCATCACTGTCGAGACGGCCGCGCACGATGCGCACGCCGTCGGTGATCGACGGCACCTTGCCGTCGCCCGGTGGACGCGCATCCAGCCAGCGCAGCAGCGACGGCAGGTGCAGGCGCGGCGCATCCAGTTCGACGCGGCTGATTTCGAGATCGGCGCCGCGGCTGCGGATGGTCTTCCACGGCAGCGACAGCAGCATGCGCTCGGCCTGCAGCATCGGCGCATCGAACGTGTCCGGTCCGGCCGAGGCGATGCGGACGTCGCGCACCACGAGCTGCGGCGTGCCGCGCAGGCGATACTCGACATCGCCCTCGAACGTGATGCGCAGGCCCAGCGTGGGTTCGAGTCGCGCCAGCACCAGACGCAGGGCGCGTTCGGGCGGCAGCAGCACCTGCACCAGCAGCGCGGCGACGATCGCCAGCACCAGCGCGATCAGCAGCAGGCGCAGCCAGCGCAGGCGCCGCGGCGCCGATGGCTCGGGCGCCGGAGCGGGGTCGTTCACGCCCCCAGCGTCTCCGGCAGCATCGCGTCGACGAAGGATTCGGCGTCGAACACACGCAGGTCTTCCGGGCGCTCGCCGATGCCGGCGAAGCGGATCGGAATGCCGAACTCGCGCGCCAGCGCGAACACCACGCCGCCCTTGGCGGTGCCATCGAGCTTGGTCACGACCAGGCCGGTGACCTGCGCCGCGGCATTGAACTGGCGCAACTGCGACAGCGCGTTCTGGCCGGTGGTGCCGTCGATAACCATCAGTACTTCGTGCGGCGCGGTGGCGTCGATCTTGCCGAGCACGCGGCGGATCTTGCCGAGCTCGGCCATCAGGCCCTGCTGCGTGTGCAGACGGCCGGCGGTGTCGGCGATCAGGATGCCGGTGCCGCGCGACTTCGCCGCCTGCAGCGCATCGAATGCGACAGCGGCAGGATCGGCGTCCTGGCCCTGGGCGACGACGGGTACGCCGTTGCGCTCGCCCCAGGCCTTGAGCTGGGCGACCGCGGCCGCGCGGAAGGTGTCGCCCGCCGCGAGCATCAGCGCATGGCCCTCGTCCTTGTAGCGTTTGGCGAGCTTGCCGATCGTCGTGGTCTTGCCGACGCCGTTGACGCCGACGGTCAGGATCACGAAGGGCTTCGCACTCGTATCGATGACCAGCGGCTTGGCGACCGGTTCGAGCATCGCGACGAGATCACCGCGCAGTGCCTTGAGCAGATCGTTGGCATCGACGAACGCGCGCGCCTTCATGCGCTTGCGCAGGGACTCGACCAATTCTGTACTGGCGGCGACGCCGACGTCGGCGGTCAGCAGCGCGGTCTCGATCTCGTCGAGCAGATCGTCGTCGAGCTTCGGATTGCGCGAGAACAGCCCGCCGAAACTCTTGGCGAACGTGCTGCCGCCCAGACGCTCGCGCCAGCCGGATTTGCCGGGCGCGGCGGCGGGCATGGTGCTCGCGAACACGTAGTCGGCCAGCGCCGCGGCTGGATCGACGAAGGCGGGTGGCGGAGGCGTGGGCGTTGCGACGGCTTCGGGAACGACCGGTGCGATCGCAGTCGCCGGCGACGTCGCGTCAGCGGACGGATGCTCGGCATCGAGCGACTGCGGAGGTGTCGCAACGGGATCGACGGCCTGCGTATCAGACGCAGCAATCAGCGCCGGCGGCGGCGCCACGGGCGGCTGCGCAGGTGCAGGCGCGGGCGCAGCGGGCGGCGCGAACGCAGCAGCGATTTCCTCTGCGCTCAGGCGGCGTCGGCCGCTGTCGGCCTCGGGCTTGTCGGGGGTTTTGTCGCGCTTGAACCAGCTGACCATGCGGTGGTCGGGTCGGGGATGGGGGAGAATGGCGCGCATGGTATCACCCGCCTTTCAGGCGCCCCGTGCGGGCGCACACGCATGAAGACCCCCCGTAGCGGCGGCTCGGGCAGGTCGTCATCGAACGTCAACCGCAACACCGGTCCGGGGCGCGTACGCATCGTCGGCGGTCGCTGGCGCGGCACGCGTCTGGACGTGCCCGACGTCGCCGGCCTGCGGCCGACCTCCGACCGGGTGCGCGAAACCCTGTTCAACTGGCTGGCGCCGGTGCTGCCAGGTGCGCGCGTGCTCGATCTGTTCGCGGGCACTGGCGCGCTCGGGCTGGAAGCCGTGTCGCGCGGCGCGGCCAGTGCGGTGCTGGTCGAACGCGATCCCGGGCTCGCCGCAGCCCTGACCGCAGCTGCGGCGCGCCTGCCCGGCGGCGAGGTGGTCTCGGTCCAGCGCGGCGATGCGGTGTCGATGGCGGGCACGCTGCCGGCCGGCAGCATCGACATCGCTTTCGTCGATCCGCCGTTCGCCGCAGACCTGTGGGCGCAGGCCTTCGCCGCGCTCGCGCCGGCGCTGACGGCGGATGCCTGGCTGTACGTCGAATCGATGGCCGAACGGCCCGCGCAACCCGGTCCCGGCTGGCAGCTGCACCGCGAGCTGGCGACCCGCGAAGCGCACTGCGCGCTGTACCGGCGCGCCGGCTGATCGCCACGCGCGCCGCTGCTACACTTGCCGCCCGCGCCACGTTCCATCCGATTCCTTCGACAGCGAACGCAAGCCATGAGTGCGAGCCGCCACCGCATCGCGGTCTATCCCGGGACCTTCGATCCGATCACCAACGGCCACGTCGACCTCGTCGACCGGGCCGCGCCGCTGTTCGAGAAGCTGATCGTCGGCATCGCCGAGAGTCCGGCCAAGCGCCCGGCGATGACGCTCGAAGAGCGCGTCGAACTGGCCCGCGTCGCGACCGCCCATCACACCAATGTCGAAGTCATCGGCTTCGACTCGCTGCTCGCGCATTTCGTGCACGAGGTCGGCGCCGGTGTGCTGCTGCGCGGCCTGCGCGCGGTGTCGGATTTCGAATACGAATTCCAGCTCGCCAGCATGAACCGGCATCTGATCCCGGATGTGGAAACGCTGTTCCTCACGCCGGCCGAGCAGTACGGCTTCATCTCCTCCACGCTGGTGCGCGAGATCTCGCGTCTCGGCGGTGACGTGTCGGGCTTCGTGCCTGCCGCAGTCGATCGCGCTTTGCGCAAACACTCGCAACGCTGACGTTGCCCATCAAACACCAGAGAAAAGAAGAGGGAATCCCATGAAGTCCATCACCCGCGCAATGCTGATCGCCTGCCTCGTCCTGCCGGTCATCGCCTGTGGCAAGAAGGAAGAGCCGCAGCAGGTCGAAGCCGCGCCGGTCGCGGTGCCCACCACCGAGGACAAGACCGCGTGGAACGCCTATCTCAACGACGTGGCCGGCCGCCACATGGAAGGCGTCAACAACTCGCCCTACGTCTATCTGGTGCCGCCGGCGCCGGCGCCCGCCGCCGACGCGCCGCCCGCAGAGGCCACGACCGCAGACGGTGACCCGACGATGTCGACCCCGGTCGACGGTGCGTACGAGCGTCTGCTCGAGAAGGCCGAGCAGGACGTCGCCCGCGGCATCACCCGCGGCAACCTGCTGATCTTCGCGGGCCTGGATTCGACGCGCACGGCTGATCTGACCGTCGCCTCTTTCGCCAAGGTCGGCGCCGGCACCATGAACGGCGTGCGCGTGCTGTTCATCGGCAGCGCAGCGGACAGCGAGCGCGTCAAGGCCGCCGTCGAGCCGACCGGTTCGCAGTACGTGTTCATCGACAACGCAGGCTGATCCAGCGCTTCGACGGCGGCCGGCGCGTCCGGCCCGTCGTTCCTCGACGACGCCACCGCGCGAAGGCCCGGTGGCGTTGTCGTATCTGAAGGGCGCGCGGTGGACCGAGTTCCACCCATGGAACGCCGGCGCCACGGCGCACGCTCTACAATGCGCACATGTCCCTGAAGATCAACGAGCTCTGCGTCAACTGCGATGTCTGCGAGCCGGCTTGCCCGAACCAGGCGATCGCCCAGGGCGAGACGATCTACGTCATCGATCCGGCGCGCTGCACCGAATGCGTGGGCCATTTCGACGAGCCGCAGTGCGTGGTCGTCTGCCCGGTCGAATGCATCGACCCCGATCCCGACATCCCCGAAACCCAGGTGCAGTTGCTCGCCAAGCTGGCGCGGCTGCAGCAGGAGGCGTCATGAGCCGTTCCCGCTTCGCGTCCGCCGGCCTGCCGGCGCTGCTGCTGTCGATGCTGCTGCTCGCGGTCGCCCCGTCGTGTGCACGCGAAGTCCGTGCGCCGGATGCGCCTGCGGCCCGCAGCGCGCAGAACACCGCGACGCCGCCCGGCAACGCGGTCGCCTCGGCGCATGCGCTCGCGACCGAAGCCGGCCTGCAGGTCATGCGCGAGGGCGGCAACGCCTTCGATGCGGCGATCGCGACCTCGGCGGTGCTGTCGGTGGTCGAGCCGATCTCGTCCGGCCTCGGCGGTGGCGGCTTCTTCCTGCTGCACGACGCGAAGTCCGGCCGCGACATCTTCGTCGACGCACGCGAGACCGCGCCGGCCAGCGCGCAGTCGGATCGCTATCGCAAGGCCGACGGCAGCTTCGATCGCAACCGCGCCGAGAACGGGCCGTGGTCGGCCGGCATTCCCGGCCTGCCTGCGGCATTCGTGCACATCGCCGAGACCTACGGCGCGCTGCCGCTGTCGAAGTCGCTGGCACCGGCGATCCGCATCGCCGAAGAAGGCTTCCCGGTCTACGCGCGCTTCGCGCGCGGCTACCAGTCGCGTCGCGCGGTGATGGAGCGCTACCCCGGCACGCGCGCAGTCTTCCTCGCCGATGGCCAGGCGCCGAAGGAAGGCGACACCTTCCGCCAGCCCGATCTCGCGAACACCCTGCGTCTGCTGGCCGAGCGTGGCTTCGACGGGTTCTACGGTGGCGAAACGGGCGCCAAGCTCGTCGCCGGCGTAAATGCAGAAGGCGGCGAATGGACCGCTGCGGACCTGTCCGCCTACAAAGTGGTGGAACGCGAGCCGATCCGGTTCCGCTACCACGACTGGGACGTGGTCACCGCGCCGCCGCCGTCGTCGGGCGGCATCGCGATGGCGCAGATGCTGCAGATCCTCGAACCCTGGGATCTGACGAAGCTGGATGATGCCGCGCGTACGCATCTGGTCGTCGAATCGATGCGCCGCGCGTTCCGTGACCGCACCTTCTATCTGGGCGATCCGGATTTCGTGAAGATTCCGCAGCGCACGCTGCTGAGCCGCGACTACGCCGCCGGCCTGCGCGCGACGATCAATCCGGCGAAGGCGACGCCCAGCGATCTGCTGTCGGGTGATCCGACCCCGCTGGAAGACGAGGAGACCACGCACTTCTCGATCGTCGATGCCGCCGGCAACCGCGCCGCGGTCACGCAGACGGTCAACCTGCTGTTCGGCAGCGGCCTCGTCGCGCCCGGCACCGGCGTGCTGCTCAACAACGAGATGGACGATTTCGCGCTGCAGCCCGGCGTGCCGAACGCGTTCGGCGTCATGGGTTTCGAGGCGAACGCGCCGAAGCCGGGCAAGCGCCCGCTCAGTTCGATGACGCCGACCTTCCTCGTGTCCGACGATCGCGTCGCCGTGCTCGGCACGCCCGGTGGCAGCCGCATCATCACGATGGTGCTGCTGGGCATCCTCGGCTACGACGCCGGCCTCGATGCGCAGTCCGTCGCCGCGCTGCCGCGCTACCACCACCAGTGGATGCCGGACACGATCTCGGCCGAGTCCGATGCGTTCTCCGCCGACACCGCGGCCAAGCTGCGCGCGATGGGCCATACCGTCGATCTGCCCGGCGATCGCGCTGCGGGTGGTCGCGGGTCCAGCCACGTCTGGGGCAACCTGCAGACCATCGAATGGAACCGTGCGAACGGTACGCTCACTGGTGGCAGCGATCCGCGCAATCCGGTCGGCTCGGCGAAGGTGGAAGCGGTCGCGCGCTGAGCGGCTGCGCCTACAATCGGCCACCGGTCTGACGCGGGAGGGCGTCATGAAGCTGTGGTCGATCCAGGGCAACACCCAGAAGCTCGACGGCGGGTCGATGTTCGGCAACGCGCCGCGTGCAATGTGGACGCAGTGGGCCACGCCCGACGATCTCAACCGCATCCCGCTGGCGACGCGCGGCCTACTCGCGACGCCGCTCAACGGCAAGACCGTGCTGTTCGAAACCGGCATCGGCGCGTTCTTCGAGCCGAAGCTGCGTGCGCGCTTCGGTGTGCAGGAAGACCGGCACGTGCTGCTCGACTCGCTGCGCGAGGCTGGGTTCGCGCACACGGATATCGACGTCGTCGTCTTGAGCCATCTGCATTTCGATCACGCCGGCGGTCTGCTGGCGCCGTGGTCCGAAGGCGGTACGCCAGAACTGCTGTTCCCGAACGCGACCTTCGTGCTGTCCACGCCGCACTGGCTGCGCGCGAAACGTCCGCATGCGCGCGACCGCGCGAGCTTCATTCCCGGCCTGTGCGAACTGCTCGAAGCCACGGGCCGTCTGGAATTCATCGAAGGCGCGCACGCGCCTTCGCTCGGCGACGCGGTGCGCTTCCATTACAGCGACGGCCACACGCCCGGCATGATGCTGGCCGAGATCCTCGGCCCCGACGTGCACGACGGCGTGCATCACGGCGGCGTGGTGTTCTGCGCCGATCTCGTGCCCGGACGCCCTTGGGTGCACGTGCCGATCACGATGGGCTACGACCGCTTTCCCGAACTGATCATCGACGAGAAGCAGGCATTTCTGGCCGACATGGCCGCACGCGGCGTGCGCCTGTTCCTCACGCACGATCCGGACATCGCGCTGGTGCAGGTCGTACGCGATGAGGCCGGCCGTTTCAGCGCCACACATCCGACCGCGGCACTCGCCGCGCGTTCCCTGCAGCATCCCTTCGAGACCACGCCATGACGCCTCGCATTTCGCTTCTCATCGCATCGCTGCACGTGCTGCTGTACCTCGTGCTGACCGTTCGCGTGGTCCTGCACCGCAACGTGCACAAGATCGGGATCGGCACCGGCGGCGACGAGACCCTGTCCCGCAAGGTCCGGGTGCATGCGAACTTCATCGAGTACGTCCCGCTCGGGCTGCTGCTGCTCGCGCTGCTGGAGCTGGCGGCCGTCAACACGACGCTGCTGTGGACGTTCGGTATCGCGCTGCTGGTCGCGCGCGTGTTGCATGCGATCGGACTGGGCGGCTCGGCGGGCTATTCGTTCGGTCGCGGCACCGGCGCATTGCTGACGTTCGCCACGCTGTTCGCGATGGCCGCGTTCGGCATCTGGCGTTTCGTCGTCGGGGCGATGATCGTCCCGTAACCGTCCGGGTGGGAGCGCGCTTGCGCGCGATGGGCGTTCGCGCGCAAGCGAGCTACCACAGCCACGGGTTTCAATCCACGCGTGTGCCGAAGATCTTGTCGCCGGCATCGCCGAGGCCGGGCAGGATGTAGCCCTTCTCGTTGAGGCGTTCGTCGATCGAGGCGGTGTAGACCTCGACATCCGGATGCACCGCTTCCAGCGCCTGCAGGCCTTCCGGCGCGGCGACCAGGAACAGCCCTTTGATGCGGCTCGCGCCCGCGGCCTTGAGCATCGACACCGTCGCGATCAGCGTGCCACCGGTCGCCAGCATCGGATCGAGGATCAGTGCGGTGCGGTCGGCCATGTCGCCGACGAGATTCTCGTAGTAGGGCACCGCTTCGAGCGAATCCTCGTCGCGCTTGATGCCGACCACGCTGACCTTGGCGGCGGGAATGAGATCGAGCACGCCCGGCAGCATGCCGATGCCGGCGCGCAGGATCGGCACCAGGGTGATCTTGCGGCCCTTGATGCGGCGCACGCGGACGGTGCCGGCCCAGCCCTCGACCTCGGCATCCTCGGTTTCCAGGTCCGCCGTGGCCTCGTAGGTCAGCAGCGTCGCGACTTCGGCCGAGAGCTCGCGGAAGGTCTTGGTGCTGTTGTCGGCGCGGCGCATCAGGCCGAGCTTGTGCTGCACCAGCGGGTGGCGGACTTCGACGGTTCTCATGGTGTTTCCCTGTAGGGCATCGACGGAAGTGTGACGGAAACCTTGCAGCGCGTCGTCGCGCGAGGCGGCCCGCGCGCAATTGTCCATTCAGCTGTCACCGTGATGACACGCAACGGACATAGCGTACGCACCCGACGTTCACCCCCTCAACGCCGGAACCTCCCATGTCCAATCCCCATCCGCTGCACGTCGCGATCGCGCTCGTGCTGGCTGCAGGCGCCGTGTCGCTTCCCCTGCACGCGCAGACCTCCACCCAGTCGCCGGATGGCAGGGCGCTCGCCGATCCGGTGGATCTCGACACGCTCGAAGTCCGCGCCCAGCTCGAGTCGCAGATGCGCGCGATCGACGTCAAGCGCGCGTCCGATGCAATCCAGGACACGGTGGCATCCGACTCGATGGGACAGTACCCGGACAAGAACGTCGGCGAGTCGCTGTCGCGCCTGCCGGGCATCAGCGTGACCCGCGATCAGGGCGAAGGCCGATTCGTCGTGATCCGCGGCCTGGACGCGGCATTCAACAGCGTCAGCGTCGACGGTGTCGCCATCGGTACGCCGGAAGATTCGAGCCGCGCGGCGCCGCTGGATGTGATTCCATCCGAGTCCACCGAGCGCCTGACGGTGGTGAAGGCGCCGACGCCGGACATGCCGGGCGACGCCATCGGTGGCGCGATCCTGGTGGAATCGGCGTCCGCGTTCGACCGCGAGGGTCGGAACATCCGCGCCAGAGCGGAAATGAGCCACCAGACCCTGAGCGGCGAAACCAGCCCCAAGGGCGCGTTCAACTACAGCGACATCTTCGCCGACGGCACCTTCGGCGTTGCGCTGGGCGTGAGCTACCAGGACCGCACGTACGAGTCGGACAACATCGAAGTCGAATACGACAAGGTGGACGAGCGCGAGGGCCTCACGCCGATCGAGATCCAGCAGCGCAAGTACAGCATCAACCGCGAGCGCACCGGCCTGAACCTCAATCTCGACTGGCGTCCAGGCCAGGGCAACAGTTACTACCTGCGCACGCTCTACACGGATTTCACCGATGCCGAGACCCGCCAGAACAGCATCATTCCGGTGGGAGAGGGCGACATTACGACCAATGCCGATGGCAGCTACAGCGTCGAGGGGATCGATCCGAACGATTTCAGCCGCCGCGTCCGTTTCCGTACCAAGGAAGAAGACACGTTCACCGTGAGTGCCGGCGGCGAGAACCGCTTCGGTACCGGCTCGGCCGTGGACTACAAAGTGGGCTTCACCAAGACCCGCGAGCGCGTGCTGGACGAGGTCGAGGCGCGCTTCGAGTACGAAGGCGATGATGACGTGTCCATCCTGATGGACACCTCGCGTCCGATCCCGCGCTACGTCATCAGCGATGCCCCGGCCGGTGGCTGGCTGGACAACGACAACTACGCGTTCAACCGCTTCGTGGTCGCACCGATCTGGGTGGATGACGAGGAGTACAGCGCGCAGGTGAACTTCACCTTCGCCGGTGATCTGGTGACGTGGAAAACGGGTCTGCTGGGACGTTGGCGCGACCGCGACGTCAACATCGACGAGCACGAGCTGCGTCGCGGCCCGGACATCAATCTCGGCAGCTGGACCACAGGATCGCCGAGCTACACGCACGGCAACATGGGCGATGGCATCAGTTCGAGCGCGATGAACGGGTATCTGCGTGACCGCCTCTCCGAGTACAGCGCGCGCCCGCAGGACGAGGCAGCCAATACCGAGGTCTCGCTGATCGAGGACTACGTGGCGAGCGAGGACATCCTGGCCGGCTATCTGATGGCCACGATGGATTTCGACCGTCTACGCGTGATCGCCGGCGCCCGCGTCGAGCGCACCGAATTCGAGGCCACCGGCAACGTCGTCGAGCTGGCGGACGAGGAGACGATCGATTCCATCACCACGCGGAATGTGTCCAGCAGCTACACCAGCGTGCTGCCCGGTCTGCACATGCGCTACGACATGGACGACTGGGTGCTGCGCGGCGCCTACACCACCACCATCGCGCGTCCGTCGTTCGGCAACATCTCGCCGCGCACCCGGATCAACCGTGACGAGGAGGAAGTGGAGCTGGGCAATCCCGAACTGGACCCCTACAAGTCGCGCAACTTCGACATCTCCATCGAGCGCTACCTGGGAGAGACCGGCATCGTCTCCGCCGGTCTGTTCTACAAGAACATCGACGACTACATCGTCGATGTGACCACGCGCGACAACCCGCAGTACCAGGGCTTCGACGTGACCATGCCGGTCAACGGCGACAAGGCCACGGTCTACGGCGCCGAGATGAACTGGCAGCAGCATTTCGACAATGGTCTGCTGCTGGGGCTCAGCGCGACCTGGCTGGACACCGAGTACGAGATCAACGGCCGCAGCTTCACCCTGCCCAATGCGTCGGATCGCCTCTACAGCGCGCACATCGGCTACGAGACGGGCGGTCTGAGCACGCGCATCGCGGCGGTGCGCCGCAGCGAGTACATCGACTCCGTCGACAGCAGCGACAGCGACTTCGACATCTGGGTGGCTGAGAACACCCAGCTCGATTTCAGCCTCGATTACAAGGTCGACGACCGTTGGGGGTTCTATTTCGAAGCCTCGAACCTGCTCGACGAACCGCTGGAGCTGTACCAGGGCACGCCGGCCCACACGCTGCAGAACGAGCTCTACGGTCGCACCTATGCCGCAGGCGTGAAGCTGCGCTTCTGATGTCCCGCCGGCGGTGTGCGCCCTGCATGCCGCCGGTTCCACACGAGGTTTCACCGCATGCGACAAGCATCCATTTCCCCCACCGGCCTGCGCGTCTGCGCACTGGTGATGGCCATCACGCTGGCTGCGTGCGGACAGGCGCCCGACGCGCCCGTCGCCGTGCCTTCCGAGGCGCCTGCCGGCGCGACTGCAGCTGCCGTTACCACTGCGGACCCGCCGGTTGTGGAGGAGGCCTTCGTCACCGCGCTGACGCCGGATGACAACATCGACTCTCCGGCCGCATGGACTGCGCCCGATGGTGCGACCTGGATCATCGCCACGGCGAAGGCGACCGATCGCCTGGTGATCTACGACGGCGCCACCGGCAAGACCCTGCGGACCTTCGGCACACTCGGTACAGACGAGGGCCAGCTCGACCGTCCCAACGGCGTGGCCGTGGTCGACGACCTGCTGTTCGTCGTCGAGCGCGACAACCACCGCGTGCAGGCGCTGCGTCTGCCGGCGTTCTCGCATGTCGCGACCTTCGGCGCGGACGATCTGGTCAAACCCTACGGCCTGTGGGTGCGCAAGGTCGATGACGGTTACACGCTCTATGTCACCGATTCCTACGACGACGGCGAAGACGCGAACGGTCACGACATCCTGCCGTCGCTCGACAGACTCGACCGTCGCGTGCACCGCTATGCGATGCGCGCCGAGGGCGACGGCTTCGCGGTCGAGCCGATCGGCGCCTTCGGCGATGCGTCACCCGAAGGTGCGCTGCGCGTCGTCGAATCGATCTGGGGCGACGCCGAAAACGATCGCCTGCTGATCGCCGAAGAGGATGAAACCTACGCCAACGAGTTGAAGGTCTACGACCTCGAAGGACGCTTCTCGGGCCGGACCATCGGCCGCGACGTGTTCGGTGCCCAGGCCGAGGGCATCATGTTGAAGACCTGTGCGGGCGGCAGCGGCTGGTGGATCACGACCGAGCAGGGCAAGGGTCGGACGGTGTTCCACCTGTTCGACCGCAAGACCCTGGCGCACGCGGGCGCGGTCTCCGGGCGCATGGTCGCCAATACCGACGGCATCTGGCTGCACGACGTGGCATCGGCGCGCTTTCCCGATGGCGTGCTGTACGCGGTGCATGACGACCAGGGCGTGGTCGCGTTCGACTGGGCGCAGATCGCCCGGGCCGCCGGCCTGCCGACCTGTGGGCGCGCGGCATGAAGGCGCACGGCCTGCGCATTGCCGCGCATCTGCTGGCACTCGGTCTGGCATTGCTGCTGACGGCCGGCAGCGCCGCCGCCGATCGCACGGTGCAGACGGACGTGGAACCCAACACGCTGGTCCCCAAAGGCGTGATGCGCTACGCGCCGAGCGTGTTTCCCGATCGCATCGTCGCTTCGCCCGCGCAGGATGCCTCGACGGGCTTCGGCGTGTCCTGGCGCACGGCCGCGTCGGTCGAGGCGCCGGTGCTGGAACTCGTCGTCGCCGGCGATTCGCCGGACATGGGCCCGCGTCGCCGCATCGCCGCGCGCAGCGCGTCGCTCGAAGGCGAGAACGGCGCGGCGCAGTTCCATCGCGCGCAGGTCGACGGCCTGCAGCCCGATACGCTCTACGCATGGCGCGTGCAGGGCGGCGGCACCTGGAGCCCGTGGATGCAGACGCGCACCGCGGCCGCGGCCGATGCGCCGTTGACGCTGCTCTATTTCGGCGACACCCAGAACAAGAACGCGAGCCTGAGCACGCGCGTGCTGCGCGAAGCGCACCGGCAGGCGCCCGACGCGAGGCTCGCGCTGTTCGCCGGCGATCTGGTCAGCGGTGGCGACGGCGAGGACGACAACGAGTGGGGCGAGTGGTTCGACGCGGTCGGTCCGCTGGCGACGATGGTCGTCAACGCACCGGCGCCCGGTAACCACGAGTACTGGGAAGAGTTCGAGGACACGCCGCAGGAGCGTCGCGTGCTCGGCGGCCACTGGCCGCGGACGTTCGCGCTGCCGGCCAATGGCGCGCCCGGTGCGGAGCAGACCAGCTACTGGTTCGACTATCACGGCGTGCGCGTGGTGGTGCTCGACGGCACGTCCGCGCTCGACCTCGGCACCGCCGAAGCGCAGGCCGCTTGGCTCGATCGCACGCTGGCCGCCAATCCGCATCCGTGGTCGATCGCACTGATCCACCAGCCGATGTATTCGCCGCGCCAGGACCGCGACAACGTCGCGCTGCGCGAGCAGGTGCTGCCGGTGCTGGAGCGCCGCCGTGTCGATCTGGTGCTGCAGGGCCACGACCACGTCTATGGCCGCCGCCCCGGCGAGGACGCGACACGCGCGACGCCGCAGTACCTCGTATCGGTGGTCGGCGCGAAGCAGTACCGCCTGTCGGACGGCGCCCGCCGCGACATGGCGCCGACCGCCGAGGACACCCAGCTGTTCCAGGTCATCCGTCTCGACGGCGACACGCTGCACTACGAATCGCGCACCGCGACCGGCCGCCTCTACGACGCGTTCGAGATCCGCGGCGCCACGCCGGAAACACGCACGCTGCACGAGATCACCGAAGGCCGCATCGCACCGCGCGACTGCGCGCGTGACGAGACGCTCAAGGGTCGCGCCGACCGGTGCTGGGAGTGATGCACGTGCGCATCCGACTGTCCGCAACGCTGCTCGCCACCGCGCTGGCCTGCGCGATCCCCTTCGCGGCGCATGCCGCGACACCGCCCGCGCACGATCGCCAGCCGGCGAACGCGCCGGAGGAGGCCGTGCTGCTGGTCGAGATTCCGGCCGGCGGTTTCACCAAGTACGAGAGCGATGCCGAAGGCCGGATCTTCGTCGACCGGTTCCTGTCGATGCCGATGGCCTACCCGGCGAACTACGGCTCGATGCCCGGCACGCATGCCGGCGACGGCGATCCGCTCGACGCACTGGTGCTGACGCGCGCGCCGCTGCATCCGGGCGTGCTGATCCGTTTCCGCCCGCTGGGCGTGCTGCGGATGATCGACGGCGGCGACGCCGACGAGAAGATCATCGGCGTGCCGGCCGACGACGTGGATCCGACCTATGCCGGCATCCGGTCGATCGACGATCTGCCGGCGATGGAGCGCGAGCGCATCGAAGCCTTCTTCCGCGTCTACAAGCACCTGCCGGCCGGCAGCAAGCGCGTGGAACTGCGTGGCTGGGGCGGCGCGGACGAGGCGCGCACGCTGATCCGCGCGACGATCGAGGCCACGCGCTGAGCGTCGATCGGACAGCCGACGCGCGTTCGCTCAACTCTCGGCGGCTTCGGCCGCCTGCGCCTCGCGCGCCGTCTGCAAGGCGGCGTCGACCGCGTTCCACGCCTGCGCGAGATCGACCGGTGCGCCACTGGTCCACACCGCCTGGACGGTACGCGTCGCCCGGATGTCGGACAGCGGGTCTCCACTGACGACCAGGACATCGGCGCGTGCGCCGGCTTCCAGCCGCCCGAGAGCGGCCTGGTCGAGGATGTCGGCGGCGACGTGCGTGGCGGCCTGCAGGGCCTGCACCGGAGTGAGGCCGGCGCGCACCAGTGCGTCGAGTTCCTGATGCAGCGCGGGTCCAGGCAGCATGAACGGTGCGGCAGGCAGGTCGGAGCCCGCGCCGATGCGCACGTCGGCGGCCAGCAGGCGCGGCAACAGCGCCTGCATCAAGCGCTGATCGCTGCGCACGCGCGCCTGCACGCGCGGATCGTCGACCACGCCTGACAGATAGGACCAGTAGCCGGCGAAATCAGCTGCCATCCGGTCGGCGCCGGGCAGGTCGTCGCGCGCCAAGCTGTCGGGCGAGGCGAACTGGGCGCTGTTGGCCGTCGTCGGCACCACGGCGACGCCGGATTTCGCGAGGTCGGCGACGATCACATCGAGCAGCGCCGGGTCCAGCGTGGCCGCATTGGGATCGCCGCCGAGCCGCGAGTACGCGAGTGCGGCGCCACCGAGGTGTTCCAGCGTCCGCACGCCGGAAGCGGCCGCTTGGCGCGCATCGACGTGCGCGCCGCTCAAGCCGCGTGTCAGCACGGTGCCGAGGTCGCTCATCACCGGCAGGCCATGGCGTGCAGCGGCCTGCGTCGCCGCGTCGAAGATGTCGGGCGGCAACTGCTCGTAGAGCTTGATCCAGTCGACGGCTCCCGCCGCCAAGGCGTCGACGACGATGTCCGCATCGGCGGGCGAGGAGAGCGTGATCGCAGGCTGTGTGCCCAGCGCGTCGGCATCGAACGGTGCGGGGCCTTCGGGCGTCAGCACGCTGACCGGACCGTCGAGTAACGGGCCGGTCGCGAACAGGCGCGGCGCGCCTGCCGTCGCGCGCAACTCGGCCAGCATGTCGAGCGTGTTGCCGGCATCGCGCACCGTGGTCACGCCGGCGGGTACGAACGCGCCGATGAAATGCGGGCGGGCGTGGACGTGCAGGTCGATCAGTCCCGGCAGCAGCAGGGCGTCGCCGTAGTCGTGCTCGGGCGCCGCCGCGTCCCAGGTGCAGGACGTGCGCTCACCGGCGCAGTGCACGCGCTCTCCCGCGATCACCACCACGCCGCGGCCGATCACCGTGCCCGCGCGCGCATCGAACAGGCGGCCGAGCAGCACGGCATCGGCGGGCGGATCCGAAGCGGGTGGGGCGGACTCGCTGCCGCACGCCGAGAGCAGAAGCGCTGCACAGGACAGCGCGAGGACACGGGAACGTCGAAACATGGGCACCACACCTTCCATCGAACGCGCGGATGGCCGATGCGTGATCAGGTCGTTCCAGGCACGAAGCGCGACATCCACCGCGACTGCGCCCGGGCGGACGCAGACCGGTGTCGGCCGCGCGGGCCGCAGACCTTATCAGGCCGCGGCGGCGCTCGTCTGCCGCGGACCTTCGCGCAATGCCTTGCCGACCATCGATACGAACAGCGCGATCTCGGCATCGTCGATGTTGAAGTGCGGAGTGAAGCGCAGCGAATTGGTGCCGCCGTGGATCACACCCAGGCCCTGTTCGCGCAGCCATTCCTCGGTCGAGCCGGCGCCGTAGCACTTGAACTGCGGCGCGAGTTCGCAGGAGAACAGCAGGCCGGTGCCCTGGACCTTGGTGATCAGTCCGCCGAGTTCCGCCTTCAACGCTTCGAGCGCCTCGACCGACTTGCGGCCGGCGTCGCGGATGTTGGCGCGCACTTCGGGCGTGAGCTGCGCGAGCACCGCGCAGGCGACATCCAGCGCACGCGGATTGGCGGTCATCGTGTTGCCGTAGACACCGCTCTTGTAGAGCTTCGCGGCGTGCTCGGTCACGGCGAGCACCGACAGCGGGTACTGGCCGGCGTTGAGCGCCTTCGAGTACGTCTCCATGTCCGGCGCATCGAGCCCTTCGAAGCCCGGGTAGTCGACGACCGACAGCACGCCGTGCGCGCGCAGGCCGGCCTGGATCGAGTCGACCAGCAGCAGGCTGCCGTGGGCGCGGGTGAGTTCGCGCGCAGCGGCGTAGAACGCCGGCGGCAACGCGCGGCCCGGGTCGCCTTCACCCATCACCGGCTCCAGGAACACGGCTTCGACGAACCAGCCGTTCGCGTCCGCATCGGCGAAGGCCTGGCGCAGCGCGTCGGCGTCGTAGGGCGCGATTGCGATCAGCGAGTTCTCGTCGCGGAAGCTCGCGAGGTACTTCTTGTAGGTCGCGCGCGAGGAATCGGAATACAGCGCCGGGCGCTCGGTGCGGCCGTGGAAGCTGCCCTTGACGACGATGCGCTTGACGGTGCGGCCGGCGTGGCGGCCACCCGGATCGGTCTGCGTGCGCGTGTTGATGTCGGCGATGCGCGCGGCGAGACCGACCGATTCCGAACCGGAATTCAGGCACAGGAAGTGGCTGTACGGCGAGCCGCCGCGGGTGTGGCCGATTTCGCGGCGCAGGGCGCGGTCGAGTTTCAGCTGCGACAGGCTCGGCGTCATGATGTTGGCCATCGGCACCGGCTGCGCCATCGCGTCGATCACGGCCTTCGGCGTGTGGCCGAAGCCGAGCATGCCGTAGCCGCCCGAATCGTGAAGCACGGCGCCCTTGAGGGTGACGATCCATGGACCGCGTGCGGTCAGCGCGACGTACGGGTTCACCGCATCGCCGGGATAGAAGTTAATATAGCCGGCCTGCACGGCGCGCGCCTGCGCGTCCTCGTCCAGGTCCAGCAGATCGGCGAAGTCCTGCTGCAGCTGCGCGTGCGCGTCGGCGGCGGCCTGCGCGGCTTCGAGAAGCTCCGGGTGCGTCCCCGAAAAGCGCTCGAGCACATCGTCCGGTAGACCGGTGGTGCGGCGCGTGCCGCCATGGGCGCGCAGCGGGGCGAGGATCTGGATCACGGACATGCGAATCACTCCTTGGGACGTCGGGGAGGGCCGGCAGCACGCGTTTTCGATCCCGCGGCGCCGGCGCTCTCTCCATTATCTGGACGATTCCGTCGGGCGGAAGCGACGGAACGCCGAAGGAATCGTAGAATTTCGGCAGATCGCCGAACCGTGCCCGCGCCCATGTCCACCGAATCCGCCGATGTCCGCTTGCTGATGCTGCTGCGCGAGAACGCGCGCCTGTCGACCGCGGAAATCGCGCGCCGGCTGGGCCTGTCGCGCACCACGGTGCAGAGCCGCATCGAACGACTGGAGCGCGAAGGCGTGATCAGCGGCTACACCGTGCGCGTGCGCGACGATTTCGAGCAGGGCCACATCCGCGCCCAGATCATGATCACCGTGCGTCCGCGGCAGACCACGCCGGTGGTGACCGCCCTGCGGGCGATCGATGCGGTGCGCGCATTGCATTCGGTCAGCGGGCCCTATGACCTGATCGCGCTGGGCGTGGTGCCGACGGTGGCCGACATGGACGAACTGACCGATCGCATCGGCTGCATCGAAGGTGTCGAGCGGACGACGTCGTCGATCATCCTGTCGACGAAGTTCGAGAGGTAAGCGGTCTTCCGCCCGTGGCGGAAGACGCATATGCCCCTCTCCCTCAGGGAGAGGGGAGGACCATCGGCGGATGCCGGTGGTGGGGTGAGGGTTCGGGCTTTCCCGAAGCGCTGCGCTTTTCGATCCAGAGCGAAAAGCACCCTTACCCTAACCCCCGCTCCGCGCCCCAGCCCTCGCTTCGCCGCGAGGGCGTTCATCGACACGCGAGCCAGTGGCTCGCAAACGTCTCTCTTCACCCCAATGGGACAGGGGCTCAAGCTTCGCCCCGCCGACCTCGTTGTCTGCCTTCATTACAATGTCTCCCCCGCATTCCCCGCCGATCTCTTGAAGAAGTCCGACTTCCACTTCGACCTGCCCGAACATCTGATCGCCCAGGCCCCCTTGGCCGAGCGGTCTGCGAGCCGCCTGCTGGTCGTGCCGCCGGGCGAGGCCGCGTTCGAGGATCGCCAGGTCCGCGACCTGCCGGACCTGCTGCAGCCGGGCGATCTGCTGATCTTCAACGACACGCGGGTGATTCCGGCGCGGCTGTTCGGGCAGAAGGACAGCGGCGGGCGCGTGGAAATCCTGATCGAGCGGCTGCTGCCCGGCAACGAGGCGCGGGCGCAGATCGGCGCGAGCAAGTCGCCCAAGCCCGGCGGCCGCATCCAGCTCGACGCCGGTGGCAGCGCCGAGGTGCTGTCGCGCGACGAGGGCTTCTATCACCTGCGGTTCGAACTCGACGACACGCTCGAATCCTGGCTGCTCAAGGCCGGGCGCATGCCGTTGCCGCCCTACATCCGGCGCGAGCCGGGCCAGGACGACGCCGAGCGCTACCAGACCGTGTTCGCGCGCGAGATCGGCGCGGTCGCGGCGCCGACGGCCGGTCTGCATTTCGACGACGCGCTGCTCGCGCGCCTGCGCGATCGCGGCGTCGACTTCGGCCACGTCACCCTGCACGTCGGCGCCGGCACCTTCCTGCCGATGCGGGTCGAGGACGTCCGCGAGCACCGCATGCACAGCGAGTGGCTCAACGTCGGCGCCGAACTCGTCGCGCAGATCCGCCGCACGAGAGAGGCGGGCGGCCGCGTGATCGCCGTCGGCACCACGGTCGTGCGTGCGCTCGAGAGCGCCAGCGTCGACGGCGAGCTGCATCCGTTCGCCGGCGAAACGCAGATCTTCATCTTCCCCGGCTACCGCATCCGCAGCGTCGACGCGATGGTGACCAACTTCCATCTGTCCGAATCCACGCTGCTGATGCTGGTCTCGGCGTTCGCCGGCAAGGACCGCGTGTTCGCCGCCTACGATCACGCCGTGCAGGCGGAATACCGTTTCTTCTCCTACGGCGACGCGATGCTGCTGTGGGGCGCCGACGCGCCCGCCGCCTGACCGTCGTCCGCGTTCAAGAGTCTCCATGTCCAGATTGCAGTTCGAACTGATCACCACCGACGGCGTCGCGCGCCGCGGGCGCCTGACGTTTCCGCGCGGCACCATCGAAACGCCGGCCTTCATGCCGGTCGGCACCTACGGCACGGTCAAGGGCGTGCTGCCCGAGCAGGTGCGCGCGCTGGGTGCGGAGATCATCCTCGGCAACACCTTCCATCTGTATCTGCGTCCGGGTCTCGAAGTGATCGAGGCGCATGGCGGCCTGCACGGCTTCGCGCGCTGGGACAAGCCGATCCTCACCGATTCCGGCGGTTTCCAGGTCTTCTCGCTGGCGCACAAGCGCAAGATCACCGAGGAAGGCGTGACCTTCGCCGCGCCCACCGATGGCGCCAAGGTGTTCCTCGGGCCCGAAGAGAGCATGCGCATCCAGAAGGTGCTCGACTCGGACATCGTGATGATCTTCGACGAGTGCCCGCCGGTGCAGATCGACGGCAAGCCGGTGCATCCGCGCGTGGTCGAGAAGTCCATGGAGCTGTCACTGCGCTGGGCCGCGCGTTCCAAGCGCGCGCACGAAGGCAACGACGCCGCATTGTTCGGCATCGTGCAGGGCGGCGTGCACCACGAGCTGCGCACGCGCTCGGCGGAGGGGCTCAAGGACATCGGCTTCGACGGCTACGCGATCGGCGGCCTCGCGGTCGGCGAGACCGAGGACGAACGCAACGCGATGCTCGACCACACCGCGCCGCAGCTCCCCGAAGACCGCCCGCGCTATCTGATGGGCGTGGGCCGGCCGGAAGATCTGGTCGAAGCCGTCGCGCGCGGCGTCGACATGTTCGACTGCGTGATGCCCACCCGCAACGCGCGCAACGGGCATTTCTTCACCTCGACCGGCGTGATCCGCATCCGCAATGCGAAATTCGAGAAGGATCTGCGGCCGATCGAAGAGGGCTGCGGCTGCGAGGCCTGCAGCGGCGGTTTCACCCGTGCGTACCTGCGGCATCTGGACCGTTGCGGCGAGATGCTCGGGCCGATGCTCGGCACCCTGCACAACCTCTGGTACTACCAGACGCTCATGGCCGACATGCGCGCCGCGATCGCCGCGGGAACCTTTGCCGCGTTCCGGGAGTCTTTCTACAGCGCCCGGGCGGGGAATCCGGGCGCCTGAGTCGTCCCGGCGACGTCTCCGGCCCCGTCACTGCCCATTCACCCGCTGCCCGGCCTGCGACCGCGCCCGGCCGTGTCATAATCGCCCGCTGTCTGTTTTCGACCCATGGATGCCCCGATGAATCTGCTGGACCTTGTGATCGCCCCCGCCCACGCCGCTGCTGCAGCTCCGGGCGCTGGCCCGAGCCTGCTGTCGACGCTGGCCTTCCCGATCATCCTGATCGCGATCATGTACTTCCTGATGATCCGCCCGCAGATGAAGCGCACCAAGGAACACCGCGCGATGCTCGAGAAGCTGTCGGTCGGCGACGAAGTCATCACCAACGGCGGCATCGCCGGCGTCGTGCGCAACATCGGCGACAGCTTCCTGACGATCGAGATCGCCGAGCGCGTGGAAATCCGCGTGCAGAAGGGTGCGGTCGGCAACGTGCTGCCCAAGGGCACGCTGAAGTCCGCCTGATCCCGATCGTCGATCGTTGATCCTTCGTTCCGTCATCTCTCCAGGCGCCGCCCGCGTGCGGCGTCCGAGGCAAGGCAATGCTTGAATTCCCGCGTTGGAAATATGCCCTCATCCTGGTCGTTCTGGTGCTGGCTGCGCTGTACGCGCTGCCCAATGCCTACCAGAAGAACCCGTCGGTGCAGATCACCCCGAGCACCAGCGAGGCGCGCATCGACGAGGCGCTGAAGACGCGGGTCGAAGGATTGCTGACCGCCGCCGGCGTGACGTCGGTGGGCACCGAGATCGACGAGAACCACCTGCTGGTGCGCCTGCACGATTCCGATGCGCAGACGCTGGCGTCCGACACGCTGCGTCCGGAACTGGGCGAGAACTATTCGGTCGCGCTGAATCTGGCCTCGACCGTCCCGGACTGGCTGTCGAACATGGGCGCACGCCCGATGTCGCTGGGTCTCGACCTGCAGGGCGGCGTGCACTTCGTGATGCAGGTCGACCAGGCCGCGGCGCTGCAGAAGCGCGTCGAGGGCTATGCCGACGGCATCCGCACCGTGCTGCGTGATGCGCGCATCGGCTATTCCAGCGTCGAGCGCCGCAACGACAACAGCATCGGCGTGGTGCTGACCGAAGGCGCCGACGTCAACGCCGCGCGCACGCAGATTTCGACCAGCCTCGCCAGCGCCTCCGGCCAGGCGGTCGGCGGCAGCGGCCCGCAGATCACGACCGAAGGCAACCGCATCACCGTGCGCCTGTCGCCGGGCGAGATCTCGCGCATCGCCAGCGACGCGGTCGAGCAGAACCGCACCGTGATCTCCAACCGCATCAACGCGATCGGCGTCGCCGAGCCGGTGCTGCAGCGTCAGGGCGAAGACCGTCTGGTCATCCAGCTGCCCGGTCTGCAGGACACCGCCGAGGCCAAGCGCCTGATCGGCGCCACCGCGACCCTCGAGTTCCGCGCCGTCACCGGCGACGAGAACCAGGCCGCGGCTGCGGTCGCGTCAGGCAACATCCCGGCCGATTCGCGTATCTACTACAACGACGCCGGCACGCCGCTGCTGCTGTCGCGTCGCATCCTGGTATCGGGCGACCAGCTGATCAACGCGAATCCGCAGACCGATTCGCAGACCGGCACCCCGGCCGTGGGCATCACGCTCAACAGCGCCGGCGGCAAGCGCATGCTCGACCACACGCTGCAGAACGTCGGTCAGCGCCTCGGCATCGTGTACGTCGAGCGCATTCCGACCGTGCGCATGGTCAACGGCGAAGAAGTGCGCTCCTCGCGCAGCGTCGAGCGCGTGATCAGCTCCTCGACCATTCGCGGCGTGTTCGGTCGCGAGTTCCAGACCACCGGTCTGAGCCGCGAGGAATCCACCGATCTGGCGAGCCAGCTCAAGGCCGGTGCACTGGCCGCGCCGATGGACTTCGTCGAAGAGCGCGTCGTCGGTCCGAGCCTGGGCGCCGAGAACGTCGAGCGCGGTCTGACCGCGGTGCTCTACGCGTTCTTCTTCACCCTGATCTTCTTCATGTTCTATTACCGCATGTTCGGCATCGTCACCTGTCTGGCGCTGATCCTGAACCTGCTGATCGTGGTCGCGGTGATGTCGCTGTTCGGCGCCACGATGTCGTTGCCCGGCTTCGCCGGTCTGGCGCTGTCGATCGGTCTGTCGGTCGACGCCAACGTGCTGATCAACGAGCGCATACGCGAAGAGCTCAGGGCCGGCATGCCGCCCAAGGCGGCGATCGTGACCGGCTACGAGAAGGCGTCGGACACCATCTTCGACTCCAACCTCACCGGCATCATCGCGGGCGTCGCGCTGTACGCCTTCGGCACCGGCCCGCTGCAGGGCTTCGCGGTGACGCTGGTGATCGGCATCACCGCTTCGATGTTCACCGCAATCGTCGTCTCGCGCGCACTGGTCACGCTGATCTATGCGCCGCGCAAGAAGCTCAAGTCCCTGGCGATCTGACGGAAGAGACCCCATGAAAATTTTTCCGTTGACCCTCGTTCCCAGCGGCACCCGCATCGACTTCATGCGGCTGCGTCACGTCTGGGTCGCCATGTTCCTGCTGCTGTTCGTCGGCTCGTTCGCCGTCGTCGGCCTGAAGGGCTTCAACTTCGCGCTCGACTTCACCGGCGGTACCGCGGTGAACGTCCGCTTCGACAAGCCCGTCGGTGTGGACGACGTCCGCGAACGCCTCGAGAACGCCGGCATCTCCAATGCCCAGGTGCAGACCTTCGGCAGCGGCAACGACCTGCTGATCCGCGTGCGCGGCGACGAGACGCAGGTGAGCGTGGACGGCAACACCCAGCTCGCCCAGGACGTGCTCGCCGCGGCGTCGAGTGAAGCCAATCCGGGTCGTATCCTGAGCACCGAGTCGATCGGCGCGCAGGTCTCGGGCGACCTGCGCAAGAACGCGATCTACGCCGCGATCTTCGTGCTGGTGGGCTTCCTGCTGTACATCAGCGTGCGCTTCGAATGGAAGTTCGCGGTGGTGGCCAGTGTCACTACGCTGTTCGACGTCATGGTGGTCGCGGCGATGTTCTCGCTGACCGGTCGCGAGTTCGACCTCACCGTGATGGCAGGCCTGCTGTCGGTGATGGGCTTTTCGATCAACGACACCATCGTGGTCTTCGACCGCGTGCGCGAGAATTTCCGCGGCGTCCGCGCCGAGCCGCTGGAGATCTTCAACCGCTCGATCAACCAGACCCTGTCGCGCACGATCATCACCTCGCTGGTGTTCTTCCTGTCGGTGCTGGCGCTGTTCCTCTACGGCGGCGGTTCGCTCGAAGGCCTGGCGCTGACGCAGATGATGGGCGCGGTGGTCGGTACGCTGTCGTCGATCTTCATCGCGTGCCCGCTGCTGACCTACGGCATCCTGCGCGTCACCAAGCAGGACCTGCTGCCGAAGGCCAAGGACGAGGCGGCGCTGTCGCGTCGTCCCTGACCGGGCGCATCCGGTCCGCACGACGCGGACCGGACCGGTTGCACGAAGAAGCCGCGCAGTGCGCGGCTTTTTCGTGGGCGAACGGTGCGGCGAGGCGACCACAGGATGGGGAGAGCGCAGCGAAACCCATCGTTGTGGTGCCTCAAAATCGCGAGGCGCGACAGGCTGCATTGTCGGTCCCGGCGGAGTTCCGATCGCATGCGCATTTGAGCGCAATCGATGGGTTTCGCTGCGCCCTACCCATCCTACGAAGGCGGGTGCGCAACGCGCGCCACAACGAAAAAGGCCGCGCTTGCGCGCGGCCTTTCCGGTCCAGCCGATCCGGCGGCTTACGCGAATTCTTTCGCGTAGCCCGAATCGACCAGGGTCTTCTGCAGCGGCGCGACGATGTGCACGTTGCCTGCGATCACCTGGCGGCCGCCGGCGAACGAGACGTGCAGGGGGCCACCCGGGCCGCCCTTGAAATCGCTGACGCGGCCGCCGGCCTCGCGGACCAGTAGCACGCCGGCCGCGATGTCCCAGGGATGCACGCCGGCTTCGAAGTAGCCGTCGGTACGCGCAGCGGCGACATAGGCCAGATCCAGCGCGGCCGAACCGGTACGGCGCACGTCTTCGGCCGATTCGAGCAGGGCCTCGACCGCGCGCAGCTGGGCGCCGACGCGCTTGCGCTCGCGCGGGGCGAAGCCGGTGCTGAGCATCGCGCCGGTCAGTTCGCGGCGTTCGGACACGCGGATGCGACGCTCGTTGAGCTGGGCGCCGGCGCCACGCGTGGCGGTGAACAGTTCGTTGCGCAGCGGATCGAAGATCACCGCGTGCAGTGGCTCGCCGCCCTCGACCAGCGCGATCGACACGCACCAGTGGGGCAGGCCACGCAGATAGTTGCTGGTGCCGTCGAGCGGATCGATGACCCAGGTGTAGCGGCTCGGGCCGCCACGGCCCGGCTTGGCGCCGCCTTCTTCGCCGAGCACGGCGTACTCGGGATAGGCGCGGCGCAGTTCCTTGACGATCGCATCTTCGGCGAGGCCGTCGACCTCGCTCGCGTAATCGTGGCGCGCTTTCTCGACGACGTTGAGCGCATCGAGCTTGTGCATGTTGCGCAACAGGACGCCGCCGCCGGCGCGCGCCGCCTTGACCATGACATTGACAGCAGGTTGAAGCATCGCGGACGACTCCGGGCGCGGGCAGGATCGAGGGGGAAAAGAGCAGTGCCGGCGCGAGGCCGGTCGGGCAGTTTACCATTCGCGCCATGCAAGCGCCCCTGAATCCAGAGTCCGGCATGGACATCGTCGCCGCGGACGGCCCTGCCGCCCGTATCCGCATCGTGCTCGTCGGCACCCAGCACCCCGGCAACATCGGCTCCGCCGCGCGCGCCATCAAGACGATGGGTCTGCACCGGCTGGTGCTGGTGGCGCCGCAGAAATACCCGCACAACGAGGCCGACATGATGGCCGCCGGCGCCGAGGACGTGCTCAACGCCGCTGTCGAAGTGGCGACGCTGGCCGAAGCCGTGGCCGACTGCCGGCTGGTGCTCGGCTGCACCGCGCGCAGCCGTCGCGTGCAGCTGCGCGAACTGCGGCCGCGCGATGCCGCCGCGTCCGTGCACACCGAAGCCGCGGCGGGCGGCGAAGTCGCGCTGGTGTTCGGCCGCGAGCGCACCGGGCTGGAGAACGAGGAGCTGCAGCTGTGCCACGCCGCGGTCCACATTCCGGCCAATCCCGACTACAGCTCCCTCAATCTGGCAGCGGCCGTGCAGGTGCTGAGTTACGAAGTGCGGCTGGCGCTGCTGGGCGAGGGCGGCGACGTCACGCCCGCCGCCATCGCGCCGGTGAATCCGGATGCGGTGCCGCACGCCGAACTCGAAGGCTTCTTCGGCCAGCTGGGCGATACGCTCGAGGACATCGATTTCCACAAGGGTCGGGCGCCGGAGTCGGCGATGCGCAAGCTGCGGCGGCTGTTCGTGCGCACCGGGCTGGACCAGAAGGAAGTCCGGCTGCTGCGCGGCATCCTCGCCGATGCCCAGCGCATGGCCCGGATCGCCCGCGACCGCGGCGACAGCTGAGCCGCGGCGTCTGTCGCCGGGGAATGGCTTCCGCTAGGCTTGCCGCTTCGCTCACGCCTTCCGGACCCGCCTTGGACCCGCGTCACTTCCTTCGACGGCTCCTGTCGGGTGTGCTGCTGGCGCTACTGGCAGTTGCGTTGCCGCTGCAGGCGGCCGAGCCGCGCAACGTGCTGGTGCTCGGGCGCATCAGCGACGATCCCAAGGCGCACTACGAACAGCTCAAGCCGCTGCTCGACTACGTGGTCGCGCGCATGGGCGATGTCGGCATCACCGAAGGCCGCGTGCTGATGGCGCGCGACGTGCAGCAGATGCAGAGCTATCTGCGGCGCGGCCGCGTGGACTGGGTCACCGAGACCGCCAGCGGCGCGACCCTGCTCGAAGCGCGCGCCGGCGCGACGCCGCTGCTGCTGACCGAGCGCAATGGCGTCAGCCACTACCACACGGTGTACTTCGCGCGTCGCGACAGCGGCATCCAGTCGCTCGACGATCTGCGCGGTCGCAGCATCGTGTTCCAGAACCGGCAGTCGACCAGCGCCTATTTCGTGCCCGCGACCGAGCTGCTCGCCCGCGGCATGAAACTGGAGATCCTGCTGTCGCCGCGCGACCAGCCCGAGCCGGATTCGGTCGGCTATCTGTTCGCGCGCTCGGAGCTCAACATGTCCTCGTGGGTGCACAAGCACCTCGTCGACGCCGGTGCGATGAGCAACCTCGACTGGGACAGCGACCGGCGCGTACCGCCGTCGTTCAAGCGCGATTTCGTGATCTTCCGCGAGAGTGCGCCGTTCCCGCGCGCGATCGAGATCGTGCGGGGCGATCTGGACGCACGCGTGACCGCGCGTCTGCGCGAAGTGCTGATCGAGGCCAGCCAGGATCCCGCCGCCGTCGATGCCTTGCGCGAGTTCTTCCGCACCACCGCGTTCCTGCCGATGGATGCCGCCACCCGCGCGGAACTCGACATCCTGCGCACCGGTGCGTTGCGCGTCGTGGCGGACGTCGAATGAAACTGCGCACCGGCCTGCAGGCCATGTTCCTGGCGCTGGCGGGCGCCGCCGTGCTGGTCGGCCTCGTCGCGGTGGCGCTGGTGCTGCAACAGCAGGGCCAGGCGCAGAAGCAGATCCTGGCGCTGAGCCAGCGCTCGATGCACGCCCTCGCGTCGCAGCGTCTGCTGCTGCGCGGCGAGGCGGTGTCGGCGCAGGTCGCCGACGGGCTGGTCAATCCGCTGTACTACTTCGACCTCGAGGCCATCGGCGCGGCGGTCGGCAACGTGCTGCGCCAGCCCGACGTCAGCTACGTGATCGTCTACGACGCCGACGGCAACATCGTTCACGACGGCAGCCGCGACATCGAGCGCTACGGCCAGCGCATGGACGATCCGTTCGCGCTGGAGGTCGTCGCCGCGACCGGGCAGCACATGCAGAGCGACGGCAAGCTGCTCGACGTGTCGATGCCGATCCGCATCGGCGACCAGCGGCTGGGTGGCGTGCGCATCGGCTATTCGCTGGCAACGGCGAAGCAGGACGAGGACGCGATGGTTGCGACGATGCAGGCGCGTCTCGACGAGATCGCGCGGCGTCATCTGGTCGCCGTCGGCCTGCTGCTGGTCGTGCTGGTGGCGCTGGGCGGGCTCGTCGCGGCGATGCTGCAACGACGGCTCGTGCGCCCGGTGCGCGAACTGGCCGATGCCGCGCAGCGCATCGAGGCGGGACATTACGACGTGGTGGTGCCGGCGGACGCGCGTCAGGACGAGATCGGCGATCTGGTCCGCGCCTTCGATCGCATGCGCGACAGCATCGCGCGCCATGATCGCGACATCCGCCGCATGGCCTATACCGATTCGCTGACCGGACTGGCCAACCGGCTCGCGCTGCGCGAGACGCTGGACCAGCGTCTGCTGGAGATGCAGGGCGCCGCCGGACGCCTCGCGTTGCTGTTCGCCGACGTCGACGATTTCAAACGCGTCAACGACACGCTGGGCCACGACGCCGGCGACGAGGCGCTGATCCAGTTCACCGCGCGCATCGACGCCGCGGTGCGCGAGTTCGATGTCGCCGACGCATTGCTGGCACGCTTCGGCGGCGACGAGTTCGTGGTGCTGCTGCAGCTGCCCGAAGCGAGCGCCGCCGACCTGCGCACCGTCGCCGGCGAACTGGCGGACCGCCTGGTGGCGGAAGTCGCACGCCCGATCGAAGTCGAAGGCCGCCGCGTATTCCTCGGCATCTCGATCGGCATCACCGTGTTTCCCGACGATGCCACCAGCGCCGCGATGCTGCTCAAGAACGGCGACATCGCGATGTACCAGGCCAAGCTGGCCGGCAAGAACTGCCACCGCTTCTACAGTCTGGCGATGGACCAGGCGGTCGAACGCCGTATGCACATGGAACACGAACTGCGCGGCGCCTGGGATCGCGGCGAACTGAGCCTGGCCTACCAGCCGGTGTTCCGCATGGGCGACAAGACGCTGGTCGGCGTCGAAGCCCTGCTGCGCTGGCAGCACCCCGAGTTCGGCAGCGTCGCGCCGCCGGTGTTCATCGACGTCGCCGAGCAGAGCGGCCTGATCGACGTCATCGGCCCGCAGGTGCTGCACGCCGCCTGCGTCGAAGCGCGGGCGTGGCAGCAGCGATATCCCGCCGCAGCCAATCTGTTCGTCGCGGTCAACGTCTCGCCACGCCAGCTGCGCGGCGCGGCGTTCGCCGTCGAGGTCGAAGCGGCATTGCGCGAATCGGGCCTGTCGCCTCGTCATCTGCATCTCGAACTCACCGAGACCGCGGTCATCGGCGACGAAGCCCGTATCGGCCAGCTGCTGAGCGCGCTGCGCGCACTCGGCGTCAAGATCTGGCTCGACGATTTCGGCACCGGCTTCTCCGGCCTCAGCCACCTGCGCCGGGTGCCCGTCGACGGCGTCAAGATCGATCGCAGCTTCGTTGCCGACGTGCTCCGCGATCCCGACGACCTGGCGCTGACGACGGCGATCATTTCGATGGCGCACTCGATCGGCATTACCGTCGTTGCCGAAGGCGTAGAGAAAGAGGGCCAGTTCGAAGTCCTGCGCGATCGCGGTTGTGATCTGGGGCAGGGGTTCTGGCTCGGGCATCCGCTGCCAGCGCGGGAGTTCGATGCGCTGTTGGGGTGAGGCTTCGTTCTGCTTCACTTTTTTGCGTCCGCTCTAGCGTTGCCGTTGCCGTTGCCGTTGCCGTTGCCGTTGCTCCGCTTTTGCTTCCGCCGTTGACTTCAATCGAGCCGTAAAGCGAGCCGAGCATCGCAGGGCGACGGGGTCGTAGAGCAGCCCATGTCTGAGCGTAGCGAGTTTGGGCTGCGTGCCCCGTTGCCCGAGAAGCGCAGGGGACCGCCGCGGCTCCATCGCGGCGGATCGCGTCCGGCGAAGACGGTTTTGCTTACTTTTGCCAAGACAAAAGTAAGCCGCGCGACAGCGCGGAAGCCCTGTACTTGATCTTCGCTTGTGCGGTTGATTCTTTGTTTGAAACAACAAGTCGAAGAGCGACGAGCGAAGAAGCGCAAGCAATTGCAGGGCTTTCGCCCGCTGCGCGTGCGAGTCCCTTTTGGATGGACCCAAAAGGAACCAAAAGGTCCCTTCGCCGGACGCGAGCCGATGCGATGAAGCCGCATCGGTGCCCTCCGCTCCTCGCCTGACGCGGCACGCAGCCCAAACTCGCTGCGCTCAGACATGGGCTGCTCTTCGGCCACGCCAGGCTCCGGTGCTCGGCTCGCTCTACGGCTCGATTCAGATCAAGAGCTGGGAGCCAAAGCCAAAGCCAAAGCCAAAGCCAAAGCCAAAGCCAACGCCAACGCCGAAGCCGAAGCCAGAGCGAAAGCAAAGCAAAAAACCGAAGCCGCGCCTAAGTCCAAAAACCGAGGCCGAAACACTCGACCACCTACACGCCACCCATCACCCACCCCGGTATGCTCATGCCCCCCGGAACGCGTCACGGATGTCGCCATGGGCATGTGGTCTCCGCTCGAGATGTTCTGCCTGCTGGCCGGCCTGGTCGTGTGGGCTGTAGCCAGTGTCGTGAGTGTGCGTCTGGTGCTCGCGCATCGACGTGTGTGGCCGCCGGAGCTTGTCGAACACGGCGCCGCGTTTCCGGAACTGCCGACGCATGCGCGACTCGCGGCGCTCGATGCGCTGCTGGCGAACGGGCGGATCGGCGCTGCCGAGCACGCGGCGCGGCGTCGGGATCTGATGCTGGAAGCGGTCGGTTTCGGTCGCTAGGACGACGACACGCGACACCCGCTCAGAAGATCCGCGCCAGCCATTCGGTCGCAGCCGTCGCCAGCGTGCCGCTGAGTACGCCGAAGAAGCCGATCGCAACGACCCCGCCGACCCACGCCCACACCATCAGTGCGCCGTCGCGCTCCAGCAGTGCCAGCGAATAGGCCAGCAACAAGAGGCCGAACACGTAGTTGGTGAACGGAATCGGCAGCGCCAGCAACACGCCGAGCAGCACCAGTTGCAGGCCGGTGAACATCGCCGCGGCGCGGTGGTCGAGCACGCCGGGCAGGCGCGGGCGGCTGAAGCGTTCGACGCGGCGCAGCCAGGGTTCGAGCACGGTTTCGAAGCGCTGCACCGCGCTGCGATGCGGGCCGCGTTCTGCGATGAAGCGGGGCAGCCACGGTTTGCGCAGGCCGATCAGCAGTTGCGCGCCGACCAGTGCGACCAGCGGGCCGCCGATCGCGCCGCCGACGCCCGGAATCGGGATGAAGGCGGGCAGGGTGGCGACGAACAGCATCATGCCGAACACGCGCTTGCCCAGACCGATCAGCAGTTCGGTGAAGCGCAACTGGTCGTCGGGATCGCCCAGCGCCATCGCGGCGAGCAGCTCACGGGTGCTGGCTTCCTCGCGCGAGGGAATCTCAGGCGTCATCGCCGCCCGCGTCCGCATCCGGAAGGCGCTGCAGCAGCAGCTTGTCGACGCGCGGGCCGTCGAGGTCGACGATCTCGATCCGCCAACCCTGCCACTCGAAGTGCTCGGCGACGTTGGGAATGCGACTGAAGCGCGCGATCGTCATGCCGGCCGCGGTGTGGAAGATGTGCTCGTCCTCGCCCGGCAACGGGCCGCCGCCCAGCAGTTCGCGCAGCGCGCCGGTCGGGAGCGTGCCGTCGACCAGCATCGAGCCGTCCTCGCGCTGGACCACCAGCGGCGCGGCGTCGAGGCCGCTGCTCTGGGTCCGGCCGATCACCGCTTCCATCACGTCGTTGAGCGTGACCATGCCGGTGATGTCGCCGTATTCGTCGACCACCAGCGCCAGGGATTGCTGGTTCTCGCGCAGGATCTCCAGGAGCTTCATCGCCGGGGTCGATTCGGAGACGAACAGCGGCTCGCGGAGATACTTGAAGAGGTCGAATTCCTTTTTCTCGAGCCGGTCGATCAGCGACTTGATCTCGAGCACGCCGACCACGTCCGAATCGTTGCCGCGGAACACCGGGTAGCGCGAGTAGGGCGTCTCGCGCATCTCGGCGAGGTTCTCCTCGAAGCCGGCCGAGACGTCGAGCCAGGCGATGCGCGTGCGCGGCGTCATCAGGCTTTCCGCGTCACGGTCGCCGAGGGTGAGCACCCGGTTGACCATGTTGCGCTCGTCGGCATCGATCACGCCTTGCTCGTGGCCTTCGCTGACCAGCATGCGGATCTCTTCTTCCGACACCTGCGCCGCTTCGGTCTTGTCCAGGCGCAGCAGCTTCAGCAGCCCGCGCACGCTGGCGCTGAGCAGCCACACCGCCGGCGTGGCGATGCGCGACAGCCAGTGCATCGGCAGGGCGACCAGGGAGGCCAGGCGCTCGGGCGCAAGCAGGGCGAGGCGCTTGGGCAGCAGTTCGCCGAAGACGATCGTCAGGAACGTGATCAGGCTCACCGCGAGCACGGTGCCGACGGTCGAGGCATAAGTGCCGAGGATCGGCAGGCTCGACGCGAGCCAGGTGCCGATCAGGCTGCCCAGCGCATCGCCGCCGAGCATGCCGGTGAGCACGCCGATCGTGGTGATGCCGACCTGCACCGTCGACAGGAAACGCTCGGGATGCTCGGCCAGTTCCAGCGCCGCGCGCGCACTGCGGTGCTCGGCGGCCATCTGCTTCAGGCGCGGTTTGCGGGACGTGACCACTGACATCTCCGACAACGCGAAGAACGCGTTGCAGGCGATCAGGGCCAGGACGATGAGGATCAGCTCGAGCATTGCCGGAGCCTCCTGCCGGATTGAGGGCGATGCAGAGCATCGGGGGAGGCGTCAGCGGTGTGCGTCGCGGGGAGCGGTCTAGAGTCGTCGTCCATGTGAAAGATGAACAGCGCAAGGGGCGCGGCGGCGACTATAACAGGCCGCGATGTGACGACCGCCGTACACCCCGGGGCGGCCCGGGCTGGCCCGGAGTGTCATCGAACCGTCATAATCCGCGCCTTGCGCAGAGCGCCCGGTCCCGGGCGCGCGACTTCAAGGCGTCCCGGCATGTTCTCCCTGCAAACGATCTTCGGCCAAGGCAACCAGTTCTACACGCTGCTCGAGGAGGCCGCCGTGGCCGCGCACGACAGCACCGTCGCGCTGCATTCGATGCTCAAGGCGTCGGACCGCCAGCCGGCGCTGGACGCGTTCAAGCTGGCGCGCATGCGCGAGCGCGAGGCGTCGGACAAGATCAGCCAGGCGCTGGTGGACAGCTTCATCACCCCGATCGAACGCGAGGACATCGAAGCGCTGGGCTCGGCGCTTTACAAGATTCCCAAGCAGGTCGAGAAGTTCGCCGACCGCTACTCGCTGGCGACGCGCCATCTCGAACACATCGACTTCGCGCCGCGCGCGGCGATGCTCGAGCAGGCGTCGGCGGTCGTGGTGAAGATGGTCAAGACCCTGCGCAGCATGAAGCTCGAGCCGATGAAGGCGCTCAACGACGAGCTGCGTGCGCTGGAGAACGAGGCCGACCGGCTGATGCTCGAGCTCTACCGCGACATCTACTCGGGCAGTCTCGAGCCGCTGCAGATGTTCCTGCTCAAGGAGTTCTTCGAGATTCTCGAAAAGGCGATCGACCGCTGCCGCGAGGCGGGCGTGGTCGCCTACGAGATCGTGCTGAAGAATTCCTGACGGACTCCGGATCATGCTGACCCTCGTGCTGATCGTGGTCGCGACCGCGCTGGTGTTCGAATACATCAACGGGTTCCACGACACCGCCAATTCGATCGCGACCGTCGTCGCCACCAAGGTGCTGTCGCCGATGCAGGCGGTGGGCCTGGCCGCATCGATGAACCTGATCGGCGCGCTGATGGGCACGGCGGTCGCGAAGACCATTTCGTCGGGCCTGATCGACGCCGGCGTCATCGACGTGGGCTCGCAGCTGATCCTGTGCGCGCTGCTGGGCGGCATCGTCTGGAACCTGATCACCTGGTGGTGGGGCCTGCCGTCGTCGTCGTCGCACGCGTTGATCGGTGGTCTGATCGGCGCCGCGCTGGCGGCCGCGTCCAACAATCTCGACGTGGTGATCTGGTCGGAGCCGGCGCAGCCGATCTGGCACAGCGCGGGCGTGCTGTGGAAGGTCATCGTGCCGATGGTCAGTTCGCCGGTGCTGGGGTTCGCCGCAGGCTTTCTGATGATGGGCGTGCTGTTCTTCGCGATCTCGATGATGGCGCGCAGCGGCGGCGTGCTCGCACGCATCGCGCGGCCGCGCTGGGTCAACGCGTTCTTCGGCAAGAGCCAGATCGTCTCGGCTGCCGGCATGGGCTTCGCGCACGGCATGAACGATGCGCAGAAGACGATGGGCATCGTGGCGCTCACCCTGGTCAGCGCGCAGAGCGTCGGCACGCTCGACAACCTGCCGGCCTGGCTGGCGTTCCTGCATCCCTCGGACGCCGCGCTGGCCGAAGGCGACATCGACCTGTGGATCAAGATCACCTGCGCCGTGGTGATGGCCGCCGGTACCGCCGCGGGTGGCTGGCGCATCATCAAGACGCTGGGCCACAAGCTGGTCAAGCTGCACCCGATCCACGGTTTCGCGGCCGAGACCAGTGCCGCGTCGGTGATCCTGGCCGCCTCGTCGATGGGCATTCCGGTGTCGACCACGCACAACATCTCCGCCGCGATCATGGGCGTGGGCACGGCCAAGCGCCTCAACGCGATCAAGTGGACGGTCGTCAACAAGATGATCTGGGCGTGGATCCTGACGATCCCGATGTCCGGCGGCATCGCCTACGGCCTGTTCCGCATGTTCCACCACTTCGGCTGGGTCTGATCCCGCCACGCGCCGCCGCATACTGCGGCGATGCATAACGCCCACTCGAAGGCGGACGCCCGCGCCCGCATCCTCGCCGCGATCCGCGCGGTGCCGGCCGGCCGCGTTGCCGGCTACGGACACATCGCGCGCCGCGCCGGTCTGCCGGGGCGTGCGCGGCTGGTCGCGCGGGTGCTGCGCGATCACGGCGATGCGGACCTGCCGTGGCATCGCATCGTGCGCAGTGACGGGCGCATCGCGTTCCCCGACGGTTCGCCGGGCTTCCGCGAACAGGCGCAGCGGCTGCGCGCCGAGGGCGTCACCGTGACGCGTGGTCGGGTGCGGATGCCGATCGACGACACGCTCGACGCCGCGCTGTGGGGCCCCGACGCACACGCCTGATCCGGCACGATCGTCTACACGCCTGCGCCGGTATCATGACGCCGGAAAAAACGAGGAGTCGGGATGTTTCCGAGGTTGCCGCTGGCCGTCAAAGTGATCCTGGCCATCAACGTGGTCGTGTTCGTGCTGCAGCTGGCGATCGGCAATGCGCTCGCGCATTTCATGCTGTGGCCGCTGGGCGGCGCGGAGGCGGGCGGGCTCGGCTTCCAGCCATGGCAGCTGGTGACCTACGGCTTCATGCACGACCCGCGCAACATCGGGCATCTGGCGTTCAACATGCTGGCACTAGCGATGTTCGGCTCGCAGCTCGAATACACCTGGGGCACCAGGCGCTTCGTCACCTATTACCTGGTCTGCGTGATCGGCGCGGGGCTGTGCCAGCTCGGCGTGGTGACGTGGTCGCTGGCGCAGGGCGCGTTTCCGTATCCCACGCTCGGTGCGTCGGGCGGTGTGTTCGGTCTGCTGCTGGCCTACGGCGTGCTGTTTCCGAACCAGCGGCTTGTGCTGCTGTTTCCGCCGATCCCGATGCGCGCACGCACGCTGGTGATCGTCTACGGCCTGGTCGAGCTCGTGCTCGGCATCACCGGCACGCGCTCGGGCGTCGCCCATTTCGCCCACCTGGGCGGCATGCTGTTCGGCTGGCTGCTGCTGCAGCACTGGCGCGGACGTCCGCCGTTCAATCGCAGTGGCGGCAAGCGGCACGTGCGCAGGGTCTGAGGCGCCCACTTCCATCGGGTTTCGATGGGTTGCGCTTCGCGCTCCCCATCCTACGAAAGCCCAGCCAGTCGATGCACGGTCGAGCGTCAGCCGCACACATCGCCTGACGCATCACAAGACGCCCAAGAAAAATGCGCCGGACGAGCCGGCGCATTTTCGTGTCACGCGTGGCCCCGGCTCAGCGCCAGATCCGGACCTGGTCTTCGGCCTTGCGGTTCATCGCATCGTTGGCGCCGCACTTGAAGGTCTCGGTGTAGACCGGCAGGTTCGTCACCGGGCCGTTCGCCCGCCACTGGCCCGGCGCATGCACGCTGGTGGCGGCGCTGCGGGTCGCGGTGTCGACGGCCGGCTGCTGGCGCCACAGCTGTGCCCAGCCGCGGAAGAACGCTTCCTTGCCCGATTGCGCGAGTTCCGGGTTCGCGGTCTGCAGCGCATCCCATGCGAGTTCCACGCCGGCGAGGTCGGCGGCGTTCTCGTCGCGGGTCAGCGCGCCGTTGACCTGGGTGCCGGTCAGGCCCGGATATCCGTAGCCGTTGTACTGCGAGACGAGCTTGTCGGTGGCGGTCAGCCAGCCGGCGTCGTCGTCGGTGCTCCACCAGGTGCGCACGGTGCCGGCGCTGTCGACCAGCTTGCCCTTGATGTCGACCGCGCGGCTCAGCTCGTGGCCGACCAGTGCGCCGTAGGTGCCGTAGTGCGTGGCGGCGTCGGCAGCGACGTCGAGCACCGGCGGCTGCAGCACGGCGGCGGACACGATCAGGCGGTTCTGCGCGAGGTCGTAGGCCAGCGCCGGCGTCTGCGGCAGCACGTCCCAGCGGCGGCCGGCATTGGCCTGGCCGATGCGGCGCATTTCCTGCGCATGGCGCCAGGTCGATGCGATGAGCATGTTGCTGCCGAAGCTGGCGCGGCCCATCGGCTGCACCGTGTAGTCGATGTCCTGCACCGGCGCGCCGATCTCGATCTTCAGCGCGGCCAGCTTGGCCTTGGCCTCGGTCTTCGCGACCGGGGTCATCCAGGTGTTGCGCTCGATGCCGCGGCCGAGCGCGTCCCGCACCTGGCCGGCGATCGTCTCGGCGCGGGCGCGGGTGGTGTCGGGCAGATACGCGGCGACGTATTCGCGCGACATCATCGGACCGGCGGCGCGGTTGATCGCGCCCAGCACCAGCTGCTGACGGCTCGGCTGCGCGGTTTCGCCGCGCAGGATGCGGCCGTGGAAATCGTATTCGGCGTCGCGGAAGCTCTTCGACAGGTACGGCGCCATGGCGTTGCCGATATGGAAGCGCAGGTACGCCTTCCACTGTTCCGGCTTGAGCGCATTGACCAGCGTGTCGAGCTGGGTGAACAGCTCGGGGTTCGCCAGCGACACCTGCGGTGCCTGCACGCTCTGCGCGGACAGGAACGTGCCCAGCTGCAGGCGGCGGTACTGCTTGTCGAGACCGGCCGTGTCGACGAGCGCGTACTGCGCGCGCGGATCGCGCAGGTCGGCCAGCGGCTTGGACACGGCGGCGATGCGACGCTCCAGATCGATGACCAGCGCGGTCTCGGCGTCGAGACGGTCTTCGGCGGTGCCGGTCAGCGCGAGGATGTTGCGCACGTACTGCGTGTACTGCGAGACGATCTGCTGCGTCTCGGCATCGCCACGGCTGTAGTACGCCGGATCGGGCAGACCGAGGCCACCCTGGGTGAAGTAACCGACGTGGCGGTTGAGATCGGCCAGATCGACTTCCGCGCCGAACTCGAACAGCACCGGGATGCCGACCTGGTGCAGTGCGGCGAGTGCCGGTGCGATGTCACGCGTGCGGCGGATGCCGTCGATGCGGGCGATCAGCGGAGCGATCGGCTTGGCGCCGTCGGCTTCCACCGCGGCCTCGTCCAAGCCGCTGGCCCAGAAGTCGCCGAGCAGGCGCTGCACGTCGTTCTGCGGCGCCGTCATCGCTTTGTTGAGCAGGTCGTGCTGCTGCGTGAGCGCGAGCGCCTGCAGTTCACCGAGCGCCGAACGCGTGCCCTGACCGGCGACGACCATGTTCGCGGCCAGCCAGTCCTTGTTGACGAAGCTGTAGAGGTCGGTACAGGCGGTGACCGGCGGCGGTCCCTTCGGGGCGGCGGCGCGGCGACGCTGGGCGTCGGCATCGGAACTCAGGCCGACCAGCAGTGCGATCGAGGCGGCGAGCAGGGCGGGGCGGGCAAGCGTGTGCTGGATCGGCATTGCGGAGTCCGTGCGGGCATGAATCGCGCAAGTCTAGCAAGCCGCGCGGTGGCAGGACGGTGCGGGATTTCGCGTTCAGGGATGTCCCGTCGCATGCGCGGTGCGCGACGTGACCGCAGCCTGGTCCGGTCCGTCGATGTGCGGGCAGTTGCTGACGCACGGAAGTGCCTGCGAAGCGTCGTGGCGCCGCGCACGTCGGGGCGTCTGGCCGCAGACATTTCGCCGTGGGCGTCGACCCCGGATCAAGTCCAGGGCAGGTGCGCTACCGCAGGCGCGGTGTCGAAAACGACGCGCGTCGCTCGCGCTCGCGCCGTGGTCGGGACACGAAAAAGCCCGGCATCACTGCCGGGCTTCGTCGTTACCGCGATCCCGCGTGGATCACCAGATGACGACCTGCTGGTCGCCGGTGCGGACCATCGGATCGCCCGGCTTGCACGAGAACGCGGCCGCGAACGCAGGCAGGTTCGACGGCGCGCCGATCGCGCGGAAGTTCGCCGGGGCGTGCGAGTCGGTCTTCAGACGCACGTCGAGTTCCTGCGGGGTGAAGTTGCGACGCCACACGGTGGCCCAGTTGAGGAAGAAGCGCTGGTCGCGGCTCAGCCCGTCGGTCATCGGGTCGGGCGTGTCGCCGGCCGCCTTCTTCATCGCATCGTAGGCCGTCGCCAGACCCCCGAGATCGGCGATGTTTTCGCCCAGCGTGAGCTTGCCGTCGACGTGCTTGCCCGGCGCGGCCTCATACGCGTTGAACTGCGAGGTCAGCAGATCGGTGCGGCCGGTGAAGCCGGTCGAGTCGGCCTTGGTCCACCAGTTCTCGAACTTGCCGGTCGGGCCGAAGCGGCTGCCCTGGTCGTCGTAGCCGTGGGTCATCTCGTGACCGATCACCGCACCGATGCCGCCGTAGTTGATCTCGTCCGACGCGTCGGGATCGAAGAACGGCGGCTGCAGGATCGCCGCCGGGAACACGATCTCGTTCTGCAGCGGGTTGTAGTAGGCGTTGACCGTCTGCGGCGTCATGCCCCACTCGGTCCTGTCGACCGGCTGGCCGATCTTCGACAGCATCCACTTGTAGTTGAACTCGGTCGCGGCGAGCACGTTGCCGATGTAGCTGTCGCGCGAGGTCGACAGGCCGTCCCACGCGCGCCACTTCTCGGGGTAGCCGATCTTCGGCGTGAACGAGGCCCACTTCTCCATCGCCTTGGCCTTGGTCTCGTCGCTCATCCAGGCCAGGTTCTCGATGCGCACCTTCAGCGAGTCGCTGAGGTTCTTGACCAGCGTCTCCATGCGCGCCTTGGATTCGGCCGGGAACGCAACCTGCACGTACAACTGGCCCAGCGTTTCGCCGGCCTGGTCGTTGAGCGTGTCGAGCACGCGCTTGCCGCGCTCCTTGAGTTCCTTCTGACCACGCAGCTTGTTGCCGTAGAAGTCGAAGTTCTCCTGCACGAACGCATCGCCAAGATACGGCGCGGCGCCGTCGACGAGGTGATAGCGCAGGTAGGCCTGCCAGTCGGCGACCGGCGTGTCGCCGAGCATCGCGCTGACTTCCTTGTGGAAGTCCGGGATCGCCAGCGAGAACTTTTCCGGCACGGCGACGCCCTGCGATTCGAAGAACGTGGTCCACGGGAAGTTCGGGGTCAGCGCATCGGCTTCCGCCGGGGTGACCGGGTTGTAGAACAGCTTCACGTCGCGCGACATCTCGACGCTGGACTTGGACTTCGATGCCAGACGCGTTTCGAACGCCAGCACCGACTTGGCCTGCGTCGCCGCATCGGCGGCCGGCACGCCGGACAGTTCGAGCATCTTCGCCACGTGGGCAACGTACTGCTCGCGCACCGGGGCCTTGTCGGCATCGGTGTAGTAGCTGGTGTCGGGCAGACCCAGACCGCCCTGCATCGCGTACGCGATGTTCATGGTCGGCACGTCGAAATCGGCCTCGGGGCCGAACCCGAACAGGCCGCCTTCGCCGCGTGCATAAGTCTGGCGCAGATATTCGGCAACGGCCGGGCCGTCGGCCAGCGCTTCGATCGCGGTCAGGCGGTCCTTCAGCGGCTCGACGCCCTGGGCGTTGATCTTCGCCTCGTCCATGCCGGTGGCCCAGAAGTCACCTACGATCTTCTCGACGCCGGTCGCGGCGGTATCGGCCGCGGACTGCTCGGCGAGCTGGCGCTGGATGGCGGTCGAGCGCTCGTCGAGCATCTCGAACGCGCCCCACGAGGTGCGATCGCCCGGGATGGCGTTGGCGGCGAGCCACTTGCCGTTCGCGTAGGCGTCGAAATCGGTACAGGCGTTCTTGCTGGTATCGAGATCGCCGATCTCGAAGCGGTTCACGCCGGGCAGCGTGCTCTCGTCGAGCGTCAGCTTTCTGGGCGCGACGGCATCGGTCGCCGGCGCGGCGGCCGTGGCCGGCGGGGTGTCCTGGTCGCCCGAACAGGCGGACAGCGCCAGCACCACCGAACAGGTCAGCAGCAGGCGCTTGGGAACGAAGGCAATCACGTGGAATCTCCGAAAGGAAGGACCGCCGGGCGACGCCCGGTGTGGGCGCACTCTACGCCTGCCCCGGAGGCGCCGGGGGTGTCGAAGGTCATGCGTGCGGCCGGGCGGCGAGGGCGCGATCGAGGTCCCGCCGCGCGCGGATTTGCGGTTCGTGGCGATCCACCTTTCAACGGCGGGTGACGTTCGACCCATGCGCGGCTGCACGGGACAGGTGAGGATCGCGCCATCGTGCCGATGGCACAGGGAGACGCCCATGCTCGCGATCCGTGACCTGACCAAGACCTATGCCAATGGCGTGCGCGCCCTCGACGGCGTGACGCTCGACATCCCGCGCGGCATGTTCGGGTTGCTGGGTCCCAACGGCGCGGGCAAGTCCTCGCTGATGCGCACGCTGGCGACGCTGCAATCGGCCGACGGCGGCAGCGTCACGCTCGACGGCAGCGCGGGTCCGATCGACGTGCTGCGCGACAAGGATGCGGTGCGCCGCCAGCTCGGCTACCTGCCGCAGGATTTCGGCGTGTATCCCAAGGTCAGCGCGCTGGATCTGCTCGAACACTTCGCGGTGCTCAAGGGCCTGACCGTTCGCAAGCAGCGGCGCGAGGTCGTCGACGGCCTGCTCGCGCAGGTGAACCTGTGGGATGCGCGCAAGCGCAAGCTCGGCACGTTCTCCGGCGGCATGCGCCAGCGTTTCGGCATCGCCCAGGCGCTGCTCGGCAATCCGCGCCTCGTCATCGTCGACGAACCCACCGCCGGTCTCGATCCCGAAGAGCGCAACCGCTTCCTCAATCTGCTGGCGGCGATCGGCGAGGACGTGGTGGTGATCCTGTCGACGCACATCGTCGAGGACGTCACCGACCTGTGCCCGACGATGGCGATCATGAATCGCGGCCAAGTGCTGCTGACCGGGCGCCCCAGCGACGCGATCGAAGCGCTGTCGCAGCAGGTCTGGCGCAAGCAGGTGACCAAGGAGACGCTGTCCGGCTACGAGGCCGCGCACACGGTGCTGTCGACGCGGCTGGTCGCCGGCCAGCCGGTGATCCACGTGCACAGCGCGGATCGTCCGGAGGACGGTTTCGTCCAGATCGATCCGGATCTCGAAGACGTCTACTTCCAGCGCCTGCGTCTGCAGGCGCGGCAGCAGGCCACGCCTGCGCCGGTCGTCTGACCGGAGCACGCCATGATTCTCGAATTCTTCCGTTTCGAGCTGCGCCAGCAGCTCCGTTCGCCGCTGCTCTGGTGCCTTGCGGTGCTGTTCGCGCTGCTCGGGTTCGGCGCCGCGTCGAGTGATGCGGTGCAGATCGGTGGCGCGATCGGCAACGTGCATCGCAATGCGCCGGTCGTCGTGGCGCAGTTGTTCGGCGCCTTCACCCTGTTGACGATGCTGATCGTGCCGATCTTCGTCAGTACCGCGCTGCTGCGCGATTTCGAACAGGGCACCGCGGACCTGCTGTTCGCGGGGCCGGTACGCCGGCGCGACTATCTGCTCGGCCGCATCGGCGCCGCGCTGTCGGCCAGCCTGACGGTGTTCGTCGTCATCGGTGTCGGCCTGTTCGTCGCGCAGTTCATGCCGTGGATCGATCCGGCGCGCCTCGGGCCTGTGTCGGTGCAGCCGTATCTGTGGTCGCTCGGCGTGCTCGTGCTGCCGAACCTGCTGTTCGTCACGGCGCTGCTGGCGGTTCTTGCGGTGACCACGCGTTCGATCCTCTGGGTCTACATCGGCGTGCTGGCCTTCTTCGTGCTCTACGGCGTCAGTGCGACGCTGATCAAGGACATCGACAACATCTGGCTGGCGACGCTGGTCGAGCCGCTCGGCGTGCGCGCGTTGTCGCGCACGGTGCGGTACTGGTCGGCCGAGGAACGCAACGCCGGCCTGCCCGCATTCGCCGAGTATCTGCTCGCCAATCGCGCATTGTGGCTGGGCGTATCGCTGGTGCTGTTCGCGGCGGCCTTCGCGCTCTTCCGGACCGAGCGCAGCGGAACGGGGCGCGGACTGTTCAGGCGTCGACACGTGACGGCTCCGGCCACCGTCGCATCGGTCGTGCCGTCGCGCGCACCGATCCGCGTCCAGCCTGTGTTCGGCGTGGCGACCGCCTGGACGCAGACCTGGCGACAGGTGCGGTTCGACACCGCAGGCGTGCTGCGCAGCGTGCCGTTCCTGGTGATGCTGCTGTTCGGCATCCTCAATTTCGTGCCGTCGGCGCTGTTCCAGCAGTCGCTGTACGGCACGTCGGTGTATCCGGTGACGTCGCAGATGCTCGACGCGCTGCGCAGCAGCTACAGCTTCCTGCTGATGCTGGTGGTGATGTTCTACGCCGGCGAACTGGTATGGAAGGAGCGCGGCGCCAAGCTCAACGAAGTGATCGATGCGATGCCGGTCGCCAACCGCATTCCGCTGCTGGCCAAGTTCCTGACGCTGCTGGTGGTGACTGCGCTGTTCCAGCTCATCGGCGTGACGATGGCGATGGCCATCCAGGTGTTCAAGGGCGGCGTGCAGCTGGAGCCGCTGGTCTACGCGCAGGCGCTGGTACTCGATTCGATTCCGTACGCGATCATGGGTGGGCTGGCGCTGGCCTTGCAGGTCCTGGCCAACAACAAGTTCATCGGGTACGGCCTGCTGGTGCTGGTACTCGTCGCGCAGTCCGTGCTCGGCATGCTCGATTTCACCCACAACCTCTACACGATCGGCGCGTGGCCGAACGCGCCGTATTCCGACATGAACGGCTACGGGCACTTCCTCGCCGGCCAGCTGGCATTCCAGGGCTATTGGGGTCTGTTCGTCGCAGCGCTGTTGCTGCTCGCGGCCGCCCTGTGGGTGCGCGGCGTGGATGGTGGCTGGCGCCAGCGTCTGGCGGACATGCGCGCGCAGTTGCGTGGCGGGCTCGGCTTGGCGTTCGCGGCTGCAGTGCTCGCGTTCGCGGCGGTCGGTGGCGTGCTGTTCTGGAACACCAACATTCGCAACGATTTCGTCTCGCCCGATGGCCAGCTCGATCTGCAGGCCCGCTACGAGCGCGATTACAAACAGTACGAATCGCTGCCGCAGCCGCGCATCGTCGCGAGCCGCTCGGACATCGACCTGCGCCCCGAAACGCAGTCCATGACGGGCACACTGGTCTACACGGTGCGCAATCCACATGCCGGGCCGATCACCGATGTGCACATCGGTATGGAGGAGGACCGCGCGCTGGTCGATGTCGATCTCGGCGGACAAACGCTGGCCAGCCACGACGCACCGCTGGGCTATCGCATCTACCGGCTCGCCACACCGCTGGCGCCCGGTGAGACGCGCGAGTTCCGCTTCAAGGTCGATTTCCATCCCACCGGCATCACCAACGACCGGGCGCAGACGCAGTTCGTCGAGAACGGCAGCTTCTTCAACAGCAGGATGTTTCCGCAGTTTGGCTACAACGCACGTGTCGAGATCGGCGACCGCAACGAACGGCGCAAGCGCGATCTCGGCGAACCGCGGCGCATGCCGAAACTGGAGGACGAAGCTGCCCGGGCGAATACCTATCTGACCGACGACGCCGACTGGATCGATTTCAGCACCACGATCTGCACCGCGCCCGACCAGATCGCGCTGGCGCCGGGCTACATCGAACGCGAGTTCGAGCGCGACGGGCGTCGCTGCTTCAGCTATGCGATGGATCGCCCGATGCTGCACTTCTACGCATTCCTCTCCGCGCGCTGGGAGGTCCGCAAGGGCATGTACAAGGACATCCCGATCGAGGTGTATTTCGACCCCAAGCATCCGTTCAATGTCGACCGGATGATCGAGGCGACGCAGAAGTCACTGGCGTACTACGAGGCCAACTTCACGCCGTACCAGCATCGCCAGTTGCGCATCATCGAGTTCCCGGGCTACGAGAGCTTCGCCCAGGCGTTCGCCAACACGGTGCCGTATTCGGAGTCGATCGGCTTCATCGCCGACCTGCGGGATGCCGACAAGCTCGACTACGTGTTCTACGTCACCGCGCACGAGGTCGCACACCAGTGGTGGGCGCACCAGGTGATCGGTGCGAACGTGCAGGGCGCGACGATGCTGTCCGAATCGCTGTCGCAGTATTCGGCGCTGATGGTGATGGAGCAGGAATACGGCCGGCCGCGCATGCGCCAGTTCCTGAAGTACGAACTGGACCGCTACCTCGGCGGTCGCGGCGGTGAGCTGCTGGAGGAGCTGCCGCTCTACCGCGTGGAGAACCAGCAATACATCCACTACCAGAAGGGTTCGCTGATGTTCTATCGCCTGCGCGAAGAGATGGGCGAGACCGCGCTCAATCGCGCGCTCAAGCGGTTCCTCGAAGACAAGGCCTACCAGCAGCCGCCGTACACCACGTCGCGCGAACTGCTGGACTACATCCGGGCCGAAGCGCGACCCGACCAGCAGACGTTGATCACCGATCTGTTCGAGACGATCAGCTTCTACGACAACCGGGTGGTGACGGCGACGACGACGCGTCGCGACGATGGCCGCTACGACGTGACGCTCAACCTGCATGCGGCCAAGCGCTACGCCGATGGCACCGGTCGCGAGACAGCGGGCGTGCTCGACGACTGGATCGAGGTCGGCGTGTTCGCACGCGGGCCGTCGGGCAAGGAACGCGACGAGAAGGTGCTGTACCTGGAGCGCCACCACATCACGACCGCCGATCCGGTGATCACGGTGACGGTCGACGAGGCGCCGTTCGAGGCCGGCTTCGATCCCTACAACAAGCTGATCGACCGGGTGTCGTCGGACAACCGGCGACGGGTGACGCAGTAACGGAACCGGTTTCCGGGGCGATGCGGGTCATCGCCCCGGACTCCGCGCTCAGGGCAATGGCGCGTCGGGTCCGGGCGCTGTCGCTGCGGCATCGTTGAGCCGCTTGCTCTCGCGGCGCGGACGCGTCAGCGGCGTTGGCTTCGGGCCCGGCGCATTGGTGTTCTTGATGATCAGCGGGATCCCGGCGCGGGTGTCGTTGCTGGCGGTTTCCAGCTCGAAGCGTTCGGTGTCCAGACGCCGCACCTGGGTCGCGATCGCATCGGCGTCCTCCTCCGACACATCGAGCTCGCGCAGCACGGCGGCGCCGAACTGCACGGCCGATTCGAAGGTCTCGCGGATCTGGAAGTCGACGCCGGCGTTGACCAGGCGCAGCGAATGCTCACGGTCGAACGAGCGGACCAGCAGCTTGGCCTGGGCGAACTCGTGCTGCGCGAGTTCGACGATGCGGTCGGCGGCCGCGCGGTCGTCGATGCAGATCGCGATCGCGCGCGCGGTGCGGGCGCCCGAGGCGTGCAGCACGTCGAGCCGAGTACCGTCGCCGTAGTAGACCTTGAAGCCGAACTCGGCCGCGCTCTGGATCATCTCGATGTCGGTGTCGATGATCGTGACGTCGACATCGCGCGCCAGCAGCGACTGGCTCATGACCTGGCCGAAGCGGCCGAAGCCGATGATCAGCACGCTGCCGCTCTGGTTCTCGACGTCTTCCACGTCGTCGGGCCGCGCGTCCTTGGCCTTGACGATGAAGCGCTGGGTCATCAGTACGACCAGCGGGGTCAGCGCCATCGACAGCACGACGATCGCGGTGAAGTTCGCATTGACCTCGGCATTGATCAGGCCGGTCGCGGCGGCAGTGGAGAACAGCACGAACGCGAACTCGCCGCCCTGCGCCATGAGTACCGCTCGCTCGAGCGCTTCGGGATGCGAACTGCGCGTCACGCGCGCGACGATGTAGATGCACAGCGCCTTGGTGGCCATGGCCGCGAACACGCCGCCGACGATCAGCGGCCAGTTCGCCGCGACCACCGTCAGGTTGAGCGCCATGCCGACGCCGAGGAAGAACAGGCCCAGCAGGATGCCGCGGAAGGGTTCGATGTCGGCTTCGATCTGGTGCCGGAACGAGGATTCCGACAGCAGCACGCCGGCGAGGAACGCGCCCATCGCCATCGACAGGCCGCCGAGCTGCATCAGCAGCGCCGCGCCCAGCACCACCAGCAGCGCGGCGGCGGTCATGACCTCGCGTGCCTTGGCTGCGGCGAGGATGCGGAACATCGGATTGAGCAGATAGATGCCGGCGACGATCAGCGCGACCAGCGAGCCGATGCCGATCGCGATCGACATCCAGCGCGAGGGCGCGTCGACGGCGGCCTCGGGGGTCGGCGCGAGAAACGCGATCAGCGCCAGCAGCGGCACGATCAGCAGGTCCTCGAACAGCAGCACCGAGACGATCTTCTGGCCGTGGGGCAGGGCGATCTCGCCGCGTTCGGACAGCAGCTGCATCACCACCGCGGTGGACGTCATCACGAAGCCGGACGCGCCGACGAAGGCGATCGGCCATGGAAACCCGAACGCGGCGCCGAGCAGGGTCAGCGCGGTGATGCTGAGGATGATCTGCAGCGCGCCGAGGCCGAAGATCTGCCGGCGCAGGCTCCACAGATGCGAGGGCCGCATCTCCAGGCCGATGACGAACAGGAACATCACCACGCCAAGTTCGGCGACGTGCAGGATCGATTCGGGATCGGAGAACCAGCCGAAGCCGAACGGGCCGATCGCCAGGCCGGCGGCGAGATAACCGAGCACCGAGCCGAGCCGAAGCTTGCGGAACAGCGGCACCGCGACGACGGCGGCGCCGAGCAATGCGACCACCTGGATCAGCTGGCTGGTGGTTTCGTGGGCCTCGGTGGCCATGGATTACTTCCTCGGTGCGGTCGCGGCCAGCAGCAGGAAGCCGCCGGCCAACGCGATGTTCTTCATGAAATGCAGCAGCTGGCCGTCGAGCGCCGTAGCGCGCGCCGACCAGAAGGGATGCGACAGCAAGGCGTCCGCCACCAGCAGCGCCGCGGCCGCCAGCGCGACCCAGCGCAGGCGCCAGCCACCGAGCAGCAGCAGGCCCAGTAGCAGTTCGCCGACGCTGAGCACCAGCGCGGCGTTCGACAGCACCATCCCGTCGAGTGCGCCCCAGACCCGCCATCCGCCGAGCACGATGAACAGGCTCGCCATCAGAACGCGCGCAAACAGCATCGGGGCGGACGGCGCGCTGGATCGGAAGGCCATGGGTGGATCCTGTCGAGGATGCGTGAAGGGTGACACAGCGCCGGACGGGCGCCCAGCGGCGACGTGGCACGCATCGTGTCGCGACCGGGCGCCTGAGCGCGGGCTGTCGCGGCGCGTGGCCCGCCGCTGGAGTGACCGGCTGAATTGGCGTAGACTCTGCCCCGTTCTGCAACACGGCTGCCCCTGTCCGACGCGATCCGCGCCGACAGATACGATCCTGGTACGCCTACCGCATTGATCGATTCCTGATCCGCGCGGACTTATCCCGCACGTCTTTCGTCGCGCAGACCACGGCCCGGAGCATCCGGCAGCCGTTTCATCATTGCTCGCAGCGCGGTTCTGGATAGCTCCGAGCAAGACTTCCCAGCGTTTCCGTTCCGGTGTCGTGCGTCCGCACGATTCGCAGGCGGTGGCGTGCGGAAGCGCAAGGAGTTCCAAGATGACGTTTGAAGACCTCGGGCTGTCGCCCGCGCTGCTGCGCGCGCTCGCCGAAAACGACTACACCACGCCCACGCCGATCCAGGCGCAGGCCATTCCGCTGATCCTCGGCGGCAACGACGTCCTGGGCGGCGCCCAGACCGGTACCGGCAAGACCGCCGCGTTCGGCCTGCCGCTGCTGCAGCGTCTCGCCAAGGAGACGCCGCCCAAGGGGCCGCGCAAGCCGCGCGCGCTGATCCTGGTGCCGACCCGCGAACTCGCGGTGCAGGTCGCCGACAACCTCAAGACCTACGGCCGCCACCTGCGTCTGAACGTCACGACGATCTTCGGTGGCGCCGGCATGCAGCCGCAGATCGACAACCTGCGCCGCGGCGTGGACGTGCTGATCGCGTGCCCGGGTCGTCTGCTCGACCACATGGACAGCGGCCACGCCAAGCTCGACGCCGTCGAGGTGCTGGTGCTGGACGAAGCCGACCGCATGCTCGACATGGGCTTCCTGCCGCAGATGAAGCGCATCATGAACCGCGTGCCGAAGCAGCGTCAGACGCTGCTGTTCTCGGCCACGTTCGAGCCGCGCATCAAGGCGATGGCGCTGGAGTTCATGCGCGATCCGCAGCAGGTGCAGGTGGCGCAGAACAGCACGATCGCCGACACCATCGCGCACCGCGCGCACCCGGTCGACAACAGCCGCAAGCGCGATCTGCTGGTCGACCTGCTGTCCAAGCGCCACACCGACCAGGTGCTGGTGTTCGGCAAGACCAAGCACGGCTGCAACCGTCTGGCCGAACAGCTGGCCGAGTCCGGTCTGCCGGCGGTCGCGATCCACGGCAACAAGAGCCAGGCGCAGCGCCAGAAGGCACTGGACATGTTCAAGTCCGGCCGCGCCCGCATCCTGGTGGCCACCGACGTCGCCGCGCGCGGTCTCGATATTCCGAATCTGCCGCTGGTGATCAACCACGATCTGCCGATGGTCGCCGAGGACTACGTGCACCGCATCGGCCGCACCGGTCGCAACGGTTCGACGGGTGAGGCGCTGTCGCTGGTGTCGCCGGAAGAGGGCGGTCTGCTGCGCCAGATCCAGCGCATGCTCAAGGCCGAGATCGACCTGACCGCCGTGCCCGGCTTCGAGCCGAGCCAGCCGGTGCGTCTCGACACGCCGATCCCGAAGAACGGTGGCGGTCAGCGTCGCCAGCCGGCCGGTGGCCGTCCGGGCGCACGCATGGGCGAGCAGAAGCCGGGTGGCGAGCGCGCACCGCGCAAGCCGGGCAACCGCGGCCACGGCAAGCCGGCGGACCGCAGCGCACACGCGCATGCGGGCCCGAAGCAGCACCGTCCGGGTGCCGGCCGTCCGCAGGAACGCCGCGACAGCCGCGCGTGATGCAGGGCGCGGCGCGGGCCTGACGGTCCGGGGCGTGTTCGATCCGCGTTGATGGAAAAGGCCGCCTTCGGGCGGCCTTTTTCTGTTCCGGCGCTGGCGCAACGCTGATGTCGGGTTACATCGCCGCTGACTCTTCAGGCCCCGGATGTATCAGATGCTGCATGACCAAAGCCCTCCCCCGCATGCGGGGGAGGGTTGGGTGGGGGCAACCCCTCAGGCGACGGCGCCCTTGATGCGCGCGCTGCTGGCGTCCGCGCGTCCGCTTTGAGCGCTCCGAGCTTGGCGCCCATTGGAACCGTGCGTCGCGACGTTTGGCCGCGCGGGTCGTTTGATCTCCGCCCTGACACTTCGCCCCCACCCAACCCTCCACCCGTGAGGGGCGCATTGCCCCGCGCACGGGGGAGGGCTTCGGCGTGCAAGCTGCAGCCACAACGCAAAAGGCCGCCTTTCGGCGGCCTTCTCGCATCGGGCGACAGCCCTCAGACGCCGGCGACGCGGCGTGCGGACTTGAAGCGGGTAGCCCAGTAGCCCGAGTCCAGCTCGGAGACCATCACGTCCTTGCCGCTGCGCGGAGCGTGCACGAAGCGGCCGTCGCCCAGATAGATACCGACGTGGTCGATGCGGTTGCCGCGGCGGCCGAAGAACACCAGATCGCCGGCGGTCAGGGCGGTGCGCTCGACGCGCTCGCCGTTCTGCGCCATGTCGCGGGAGACGCGCGGCAGGTCGATGCCCAGCGCGGTGCGGAACACATAACCCACCAGACCGCTGCAGTCGAAGCCGCTGTCCGGGCTGGAGCCGCCCCAGCGGTACGGGGTGCCGATGAAGCTCAGGGCGCGCTTGAGCAGGCCCTCGACGCGGCCGTCGGCCTGGACCGGCTTGTCGACGTCCATCGCGATCAGCTGGTTGATGTCGCTGGCCAACAGCATTTCGGGCTGGGCGAGCTGCGCGGTGGGCGTGGTGAGCGCGCGGGCGACCGAGGTGGTCGCTTCGATCTGGTCGGCGGAGTCGCCGGCGAGGCCGGGGCCTGCGAAAACGGGTGCTGCGGAGAAGGCGAGGACACTTGCGACGAGGGCAGTGCGAAGGCGGCTGTGGCGTTTGGCGCGAGCGCCTGGCGTTGCGTCTGTCATCGTCACGTGGGTTTCACATTGTCGCGGACCAGCGGGGGAAGCTACCGGACGGGAATGTGAAAGTTGTTAAACAAAAATTAATGAATGCGTACAAGTCCTCGTTTTTGAACAGAAATCGGTGAAGAGCATGTGGAGAAATCGTGTCGCGCTTCAGTCCCGAGGCATGGACGATCGGCGTTGCAGCCACGCTGTGAAAAGGTGAATGCGGGTCTGGATGAACGAGGTACCGACAGATTGCAGGGCGGCGTCAAAGACGAACGAATCTGCGTGTCATCGATCCGATTCGAGCGCACCGACTGCCCGGTGCATCGGGCGACGCCTTCGCGACACCCGTGGCTCGCGCCCCGACGGATGCATTCTCTAGTGAAGCACGCGCTTGGACCCGGAGTAGTTCCGCACCCAATAGCTGCCGTCCAGATGGTCCAGACGCACGGTGCCGCCAGTACTCGGGGCGTGCACGAAGCGGCCTTCGCCGACATAGATGCCGACGTGGGTCACGCTGCCGCCGCTGCCGAAGAACACCAGATCCCCGGTGGCGAGGCGGCTGGGCTCGATCTTCGGACCCTGGTAGGCGAACAGCTCGCGGGAGGTGCGCGGCAGGCGCAGGTCGAGCATGTCGCGGAAGACGTAGTTCACCAGGCCGCTGCAGTCGAAGCCGCCCTCGGGCGTATTGCCGCCGTAGCGGTAGGGCGTGCCGACGAGGCTGATCGCCCGCATCAGCACCGCATTCGCCGCCGCCGGGTCGGCCGGGGCGACCGGTGTCAAGGTGCGGGTGGCGGCCTGCGGCTTCGCAGCGGGCGGGGTGGGGCGCACGTCGTCGCGTCCGCAGGCGGCCAGCGCGAGCGTCCCCACGAGCAGCGGAACCAGCCAGCGGCGCGCGGCGGTTGGCGCCGGCGTGCCGGAGTCCGGATAATGTGGGGTTGCTCGCATGGGGCGCCCGGTCGATTGCATCGCGGCATCCTGCCCCAGCCACACCTCCTCCTCAAGCGGCGCTGCCGCGTTATCCGGATAATCCAGCAATGAAGATCGAGAAAGACCGCGTCGTCCGTTTCCATTACAGCGTCGCCGAAGCCGGCCAGGAGCCGGTGGAGACCTCGCGCGACCGCGAGCCGCTGGCCATCCTGTTCGGCCACGGCAACATCATCCCGGGTCTGGAGAAGGCGATGGACGGCCGCGAAGCCGGCGAGACCTTCAAGGCCGACGTGACCGCGGCCGACGCCTACGGCGAGCGTCGCGACGGCATGAGCCAGCGCGTGCCCAAGAAGCACTTCGGCGACCAGAAGCTCGCCCCGGGCATGCAGGTCGTGCTGAACACCAGCTTCGGCCCGCGCGCGGTGACGATCGAGAAGATCGGCATGAGCGTGGTCGACGTGGACCTCAACCACCCGATGGCCGGCAAGGATCTGCAGTTCGACATCGAAATCGTCGACGTGCGCGAAGCTTCGGCCGAAGAAGTCGAGCACGGCCACGTGCACGGCGACGGCGGTCACCAGCACTGAGATCGGGCGCAGCCGCCGGCAGTGACGCTGGCGGCGCTTTGACATCGCGAGGACCGCAGGATGCACACGCAGGCCGCGCTCGGACCGGTCCCCACCGGTCAGCGTCTCGAGGTGATGGACGTGCTGCGCGGCATCGCGCTGCTCGGCGTGTTCGTGATGAACATCGAATGGTTCAACCGGCCGATGCAGCAGATGGGGTCGGGTATTCCGGTCGATGCGACCGGGCTCGACCATGCGGTCGCGTGGGTCGTGCACGTGTTCGTGGCCGGCAAGTTCTGGACGATGTTCTCGCTGCTGTTCGGCATGGGCTTCGTGCTGATGAGCGGGCGCATCGCCGCCGCCGGGCTGTCGGTGGAGCGCGTCTATCTGCGCCGGATGGCGGCGCTGTTTCTGTTCGGCGTCGCGCACATCGTGCTGCTGTGGCCAGGCGACATCCTGCATACCTATGCGATCGCCGGCGCGATCCTGATGGCGATGCGTGCGGTCGCGCCGAAATGGCAGCTGGTGACCGGCCTGCTGCTGTACGCCGGCATCGCGGCCTTCTATCTGTTGTTCGCAGCGGTGATGTTCGTGCTGCCCGAATCCGCGCTGGCCGAGATGTCCGCGCCGATCGCGGCCAGCGCCGAGCGCGCGGCGAGTATCTATCCCGATGGCGGCTTCGGCGCGGTGCTCGTGCAGCGCGTCAGCGATTACGCGCAGATCGGCCTGATGGGCCAGACGATGATGGTGCCGATGGTGCTGGGCGTATTCCTCGTCGGCAGCTGGCTGATGTCCGGCGGCTGGCTGCAGGCGCCGGCCGCGCAGCGCCGGTTCTGGTGGCGTCTGCTGGCGATCACGTTGCCGACGGGTCTGGTGTTCACCGCGCTCGCGGTCTCCGTCGGCACGACGTTCTCGCTCGGTGCGATGGATGCGCGCGGCATTCTGGCGCAGGGGGTGATGCTGTGCGGTGCGCTGCCGATGTCGCTGGCCTATGTCGCGCTGATCGTGCTCGCGTGGAGCAGCGGTGCGGGCGCGCGCGTACTCGGCGTGTTCGCGCCGGTCGGGCGCATGGCGCTGACGCACTATCTCGCGCAGTCGCTGATCTGCTCGCTGCTGTTCTACGGCTACGGCTTCGGCCTGTTCGGCGATCTGGGCCGCGCGGCGCAGACGGGGATCGTGCTGGGCGTGTTCGCGCTGCAGATCGGGATCAGCCATGCGTGGCTGTCGCATCACCGCTATGGACCGATGGAATGGACCTGGCGCTGGCTGACCTATGGACGCCGTCCGGGTTGGCGGCGCATCCCCGCGCTGCCGTGAGAATCTGTCCAATATCCTGCTGCGCTTGTCGGAAGGCGCGCGTGCGGTGCCCGCAGTGCTCACGTACCCAGCGTACGCTGCGCCTCCTGCGATGCGCCACGCGCCATCCGGCTGCGCTCGCGACGGATCCTGAACAGATTCAGAGGGCGCCGGCTTGAAAGCGCGGGACGACGTGCTGATCGTCGGCGGCGGGGTCATCGGCCTCGCCAGCGGCATCGCGCTGCTGCAGGCCGGCCGCGGCGTGCGTGTGCTCGAGGCCGGCACTGCGGGCTGCGGCAGTTCGCACGGCAACTGCGGCACGATCACCCCGAGCCACGCTGCGCCACTGGCCGCGCCCGGCACGGTGGCCAAGGCGCTGCGCTGGATGCTGATGCCCGACGCGCCGTTCCGGGTGAGCCCGCGCGTCGACCCGGCGCTGTGGCGCTGGATGATCGGCTTCGCGCGCCACTGCAACCGGCCCGACTGGCTGCACGCGATGCGCGCGCGTTCGACGATTCTCGAAGCCTCGCGCGCGGCGTTTCCGGCGTGGCTGGAGACGCTGGACATCGACTGCGAGTTCGAGGCCTCCGGCGTCGATTACATCTACCGCGACTGCGCCGATTTCGACGCGTTCGAGGACGAGGCCACGCAATTGCGCGCGCTGGGCGTCGCGGTCGAGCGCATCGACGGCGCCGACTATCTGCGTCAGGAGCCTGCATTGCGCGAAGGCGTGGTCGGCGCGATCCGCTTTCCCGGCGATGCGCGTCTGCGTCCCGATCGCTACGTCGCAGGTCTCGCACGTGCGTTCCGCGCGCTGGGCGGCGAACTGGTCGAGCACTGCGAGGTGCGTTCGATCGAGGAGACCGGCGATGGCGTGCGCGTGGACACCCGCCAGGGTGTGTTCGCGGGGCGCGATCTGCTGCTCGCGACCGGCGCCTGGTCGCCGCTGCTCGCGAAGTCGCTGCGATTGCGCGTGCCGGTGCAGCCGGGCAAGGGCTACTCGATCACGTACTCGCGTCCTTCGATCGTGCCGCGCACGCCGATGGTGCTGCACGAACGCAGCGTCTGCGTGACCGTGTGGGACAGTGGGTTCCGGCTCGGCAGCACGATGGAGTTCTCCGGCTACGACCGCTCGCTCAACCGCGTGCGCCTCGATGCGCTGGAGCGCGCGGCGCGCGAATACCTGTACGAACCGGTCGGTCCGGTGCGCGAGGAAGAGTGGTACGGCTGGCGCCCCGTGAGCGTGGACGACGTGCCGATCCTCGGCCTCGCACCCGGTCATCGTCACCTCTGGCTCGCGACCGGGCATGGCATGCTCGGGGTCAGCATGAGCGTGGCGACCGGACACCTGATGAGCGACCTGATCTGCGGGCTACCGCCGCGCTTCGACCCTGCGCCCTACGCGCCGGCGCGGTTCGCATGAGCGCTGCGCCACACGACGATTCCGCGCTGCTGCACTTCGACCTCATCGTCATAGGCGGCGGCTCCGGCGGTCTCGCCGCGGCATTCCGCGCGGCCGAACACGGCCAGCGCGTCGCGGTGCTGGAGCCGCAGCCGCTCGGCGGCACCTGCGTCAACGTCGGCTGCGTGCCGAAGAAGGCGATGTGGCTCGCCGCCGACCTGCGCCTGCGCATGGGGCAGGCCGCGCGGTTCGGGTTCGATCTGCCGATGGACACGCAGGTCGCGTTCGACTGGCCGTCGTTCATCACCGATCGCCAGCGCTACATCCACATGATCCACGAGAGTTACCGCACGCGGCTCGATCGCGACGGCATCCTCGTGCTGCCGTCGCGCGGACGACTGGTCGGGCGCGACCGGGTCGAATGCGAAGACGGCACCTGCCTCACCGCGCCACACATCGTGCTGGCGGCAGGCTCGCATCCGCAGCGGCCCGACATTCCGGGCGCCGCGCTGGGCGCGATTTCCGATGACTTCTTCCGCTGGTGCGAAGCGCCGCCGCGCGTGGCGATCATCGGTGGCGGCTACATCGCCATCGAACTCGCGGGCGTGCTGCAGGCGCTCGGCAGCCAGGTCGACGTCTTCGTGCGCGAGCAGCGGCTGTTGCGCCAGGCCGACGCCGAACTCGTCGCGCAGCTGCAGGAGAACTATTGCCAGCAGGGCATCGATCTGGTGTTCGGCTACGGGCTCAAGGCCCTGCATCGCGACGGCGACGGCCTGCGTCTCGAGGCCGAAGATGGCACGTCGCGCGGTGGCTACGACGAGGTCATGTTCGCGACCGGTCGCCGTCCCAACACCGCCGATCTCGGACTCGACACCGTCGGCATCACGCCCGACGCCGCCGGCAACATCCCGGTCGACGCCTGGCAGGCCACGCCCGCGCCGGGCGTGTACGCAGTGGGCGACATCTGCGGCTGCGGGCCGACGTTGACGCCGGTCGCGATCGCCGCCGCGCGCCGTCTGTGCGATCGCCTGTTCGGCGGCAAGCCGGACGCGAAGCTCGATGCCGACAACGTACCGTCGGTGGTGTTCTCGCATCCGCCGCTGGCGATGGTCGGACTGACCGAAGCCCAGGCGCGCGCGCAGTACGGCGACGATGTGCACATCTACCGCAGCAATTTCCGCCCGATGCGCGAGGCGCTGGCCGAATCGAGCCAGCGCAGCCTGTTCAAGTTGGTCTGCACCGGCGACGAGCGTCGCGTGCGCGGCATCCACCTGCTCGGCGATGCGGCCGACGAGATCCTGCAGGGCTTCGCGGTCGCCTTGAAGATGGGCGCGACCCTCGACGACCTGCACGACACGATCGCGATCCATCCCACCAGCGCCGAGGAAGTAGTGCTGATGCGCTGAGCACCGGTGCGACAGGAGCGGGCCTACAATGCGCCGATGCGCACCGACCTCTTCGACCTCCATCGCGGCGACGCGCCGCTGCTGATCAGCATCCCGCACAACGGCACGCACGTGCCCGATGCGATCGCCTCGCAATTGACGGACGAGGCACGTCGCGTGCCCGACACCGACTGGCACGTCGCCGATCTCTACGCGTTCGCACGCGAACTCGGTGCTTCGATGCTGGTGCCCACGCATTCGCGGTACGTCGTCGACCTCAACCGGTCCGAGGACGACGTCTCGCTGTATCCCGGCCAGAACACGACCGGTCTGTGCCCGGTGGTGCGTTTCGACGGCGGCCCGGTGTACCTGCCGGATGCAGCGCCGACGCCCGACGAGGTCACCGCGCGCGTCGACACCTATTGGCGTCCGTACCATGCCGTGCTCGCGGATGAGATCGCGCGGCTACGTGCCGCGCATGGCCGGGTCGTGCTGTGGGAAGCGCATTCAATCCGCGGGACCTTGCCGTTCCTGTTCGAAGGTCCGCTGCCTGATCTCAATCTCGGCACCGCCAGCGGCGCGAGCTGCAATCCCGAACTCGAAGCGCGGATGACCGCGCGATTGCAGGCGCAGTCGACGTTCGGTTTCGTCGCCAACGGCCGCTTCAAGGGCGGCCACATCACCCGGCACTACGGTCGACCGGAGACCGGCGTCGAAGCCGTGCAGCTGGAAATCAGCCAGCGCTGCTACATGGACGAGGCGACGTTCGCCTGGGACGCGGCGCGCGCCGGCCGGCTGCAGCCAATTCTGCGCACGCTGATCGAAGATGCGATCGGCTATGCAACCGGAGGTTCCCGCCGCGCATGAGCGCCACACGCGCCAGCGATGCCGAGCTGCTGCGTCCGTTCAAGCCGATGCTGTGGCTCGTCGCCGCGGCGGTGTTCATGCAGATGCTGGACACCACGATCGTCAACACCGCACTGCCGTCGATGGCGGTCGATCTGGGCCAGTCGCCGCTGCGGATGCAGTCGGTCGTGGTCGCCTACGCGCTGACGGTGGCGATGCTGATTCCGGCGTCGGGCTGGCTCGCCGACCGCTTCGGCACGCGGCGTCTGTTCGTCGCGGCGATCGCGCTGTTCTCCGCCGGCTCGCTGGCCTGCGCGCTGTCGCAGAACCTCGATGCGCTGGTGGCCTCGCGCGTGCTGCAGGGCGTCGGCGGCGCGATGATGATGCCGGTCGGGCGACTCGCGGTGCTGCGTGCGGTGCCGCGCACGGCGTTCCTCGCGGCGATGAGTTTCGTCACCGTGCCCGGGCTGATCGGCCCGCTGATCGGGCCCGCGCTCGGTGGCTGGCTGGCCGATGTCGCGTCCTGGCACTGGATCTTCCTGATCAATCTGCCGCTGGGCGTGCTCGGCGCAATTGCGGCACTGAAATGGATGCCTGATCTGCGCGCACCGGTCTCGCGGTTCGACCTGCCGGGCTACGCGATGCTCGCGTTCGGCATGATCGCGATCTCGCTGTCGGTCGAAGCGCTGTCGGGCCACGCGGCGCGGCATGCGGCCCTGGTCGTGCTGCTGGTCACCGGGCTCGCGGCGCTCGTCGCGTACTGGCTGCATGCCGCGCGCTCGGTCGCGCCGCTGTTTCCGTTGACGCTGTTCCGCACCCGCACCTTCAGTGTCGGCCTGCTCGGCAATCTGTTCGCGCGGCTGGGCAGCAGCGGTATGCCGTACATGATTCCGTTGCTGTTGCAGGTCGCGCTGGGGTACCCGCCAACCCACGCCGGACTGATGATGATTCCCGTCGCGCTGGCCGGTATGTTCTCCAAGCGCATCGTCGTGCCGCTGGTGCAGCGCTTCGGCTACCGCAACGTGCTGGTGGTCAACACCGTCTTGACCGGTCTGACGATGGCGAGTTTCGCGCTGGTCGACGTGGGCCAGCCGACGTGGCTGCACATCGTCCAGTTCGCGATCTTCGGCGCGGTCAATTCGCTGCAGTTCACCGCGATGAACACCTTGGCGCTGCGTGATCTCGGTGGCCCGGAGGCGAGCGCCGGCAACAGCCTGCTGTCGATGGTGATGATGCTGGCGATGAGCCTGGGCGTCGCGACGGCGGGCGGGTTGCTCGGCGCCTTCAGTGGCGAACCGGCCGGCGATGCACCGGTGCTCGCGGCGTTCCGCTGGACCTTCGTCTGCATCGGCGCGCTGACGCTGGCCTCGGCGGCGATCTTCGCCCAGCTCGGCCGCACCCATCGCATTCCCGGGCGCGTCGTCGAAACCAGCGATCAGGCCTGACGCGGCGCCTGTTTGACCGCGCGCAGTTCCCACAGCAGATACGGCGCGCGCGGCGTGAACGCGCGACCGCGCATCCAGCGCAGCCAGCGGCGCAGGGCGCGCGCGGCGAGTTTGCGCTTACCGTGATTCTGCGGCGAGCCGGGCAGGGCGCTGTAGGCCGCGCCGCGTTCGGTGCGGATCACCCGCACGATCTCGAAATGCCCATGGAAGCCGTACATCCGTCCGTCGGGCGCGTGCCCGCAGAAATACGCGTGGCTGTCGTCGGTGATGATGTTGACGTGGGTCGGGTCGACGAACGCATCTGTATGCGGAAACGCCGGCGTCAGCGCGTACAGTCGGCCGTCGTGCGCGAGTACGCGCCAGATCTCGTTCATCAGCTCGATGAAAGGAAACCGCGTGCCGCCGTTCGCGTCGGGGAAGATCCGTGGCACGTGCTCGATGAAATCGTAGGCCGACACCGAGCCGAAGCTGCCGTCGGGATACGGAATCGGCGCGACGACCAGGTTCGCGGTGCGGTGTTCGTGGGCGACATCGCCGTCAGGCGCACGAATGTCGATGCCGCAGAGCTGGGCACGTCCGTAGGGATTGCGCGGGGCGTCGCCGCAGCCGAGATCGAGGTGGCGGTCGGGTAATGGCATCGGGACAGTCTGCCGTCCGACGCGCATTCAGGCGTTACAGAAACGTTACCCGGGTGCGTGCGACGCGGTTCCGATCACGCCGGCCACCACACCAGCAGCTGCAGCGCGAGCGGCACCGTGACGATCGCCAGCAGCGTCTGCAACGTGATCAGCGAGGCCATCAACGGCGCATCGCCGCCCATCTGCCGCGCCATGATGTAGGCGTTGGATGCGGTCGGCAGCGCGGCGTAGAAGCAGGCGGCGCGGGTGACGTCGTCGTCGGCGCCGAGCAGGCGGCAGGTCGCGACCGCGATGAAGGGCAACGCCAGCAGTTTCAGTGTCGAGGTGATGCCGAGCGCCAGCGGGCGTGCCGCCGACCAGTTGAAATCGAGTCCGCCGCCGACGCAGATCAGACCCAACGCAAGCGACGCGCTGCCGAGGATGTCGAGCCCGTTGCCGATCGGCGCCGGCACCTGCAGGCCGAGGAGATTCACCAGCGCGCCGGCGATCGTGGCGACAATGATCGGATTCTTCGCCAGCATCATCGTGATGCGCGCGGCGCTGACGCGCGTGCCGCCCCACCACGCCAACGCGACGACGGCGACCACGTTGACCACCGGCAGGCAGATCGCCAGCGCCAGCATCACCAGTGCGGCCGTGGCGTCCTCGAACAGCAGGGACGCGACCGCGAGCCCGAAATAGGTACTCGGACGCACGGCGCCCTGGATGATCGACGAGCGGCTCGGGTCAGGCAGGCGCGGGGCGAAGCGCAGGGCGATGACCAGCAATGCAACCATCGCCAGCGTCGGCAGCAGGGTCGCCGCGGTGAGGTCGCGCAGGGCGCCGCCGGTGAATTCCAGCCGCGCGGTGTTGATGAAGAGCAGCGCCGGAAACGCGACGTAGAAAGAGAACCATTCGACCGCCGGGAAGAAGCCCTCGGGCGTCCAGCGGCTGCGCCGCAGCCAGACGCCGAGCAGGACGATCAGCAGAACCGGGATGGTGTAGTCGAGCATCGGTCAGGAGTGGCGATTGGAGGTGGCAGCGTGATCCGTTGCCACGTCGCGGCGCGCCATCAGACTTCCAGTGTCGCCAGGTCGCCCTTGGTTTCCAGCCAGGCCTTGCGATCGCCCGCGCGCTTCTTCGCCAGCAGCATGTCGACCAGCGAGCGAGTCTGCAGATCGTCGTCGATCGTCAGCTGCACCAGGCGACGCGTGTCGGGATGGATCGCCGACTCGCGCAGCTGCGAAGGATTCATCTCGCCCAGACCCTTGAAGCGGGTCACGTTGATCTGGCCCTTGAGCTTCTCGCGCGCGATCTTCTCCAGCAGCAGGCGCTTCTCTTCTTCGTCGAGCGCGTAGAACACCTGCTTGCCCACGTCGACGCGGAACAGCGGCGGCATCGCGACGAAGATGTTGCCGGCCGCGACCAGCGCCGGGAAATGGCGCAGGAACAGCGCGCACAGCAGCGTCGCGATGTGCAGGCCGTCGGAGTCCGCGTCGGCCAGGATCACGACCTTGCCGTAGCGCAGGCCGGAGATGTCCTCCTTGCCCGGATCGCAGCCGATCGCGATCGCCAGGTTGTGCACTTCCTCCGAGCCCAGCACCGAGGTGCTCGCCACCTCCCAGGTGTTGAGGATCTTGCCGCGCAGCGGGAGGATCGCCTGGAAATCCTTGTCGCGTGCCTGTTTGGCACTGCCGCCGGCCGAATCGCCCTCGACGAGGAACAGTTCGGTGCGCGAGAGATCCTGGCTGATGCAGTCGGCCAGCTTGCCCGGCAGCGCCGGCCCCTGGGTGACCTTCTTGCGGACGATCTGCTTCTCGGTCTTGAGCCGCGCGCTGGCGCGGTCGATCGCGAGCTGGGCGATCTTCTCGCCGAGGTCCGTGTGCTGGTTGAGCCACAGGCTGAAGGCGTCGTGCGCCGCGCCCTCGACGAAGCCCGCGGCCTGGCGCGACGACAGCCGCTCCTTGGTCTGGCCGGAGAACTGCGGGTCGGTCATCTTCATCGACAGCACGAAGGCGACGCGGTCCCAGACGTCTTCCGGCGCCAGCTTGACGCCTCTGGGGAGCAGATTGCGGAAGTCGCAGAACTCGCGCAGCGCGTCGGTGAAGCCGGTGCGCAGGCCGTTGACGTGGGTGCCGTGCTGCGCGGTCGGAATCAGATTGACGTAGCTCTCCTGCACCAGCTCGCCGTCGACCACCCACGCAACCGCCCAGTCGACGGTCTCGGTGTCCTTCTTCAGTGCGCCGACGAACAGCTCCGGCGGCAGCAGTTCGCGCTCGGTCAGTTCGCCCTTGAGATAATCGCGCAGGCCGTCCTCGAACAGCCACTGGTCGCGTTCGCCGGTCGCCTCATCCAGCAGCGTCACCGTCAGGCCCGGGCACAGCACGGCCTTGGCGCGCAGCAGATGCCGCAGGGCGCGCACGCTGAACTTCGGGCTGTCGAAATACTTCGGGTCGGCCCAGAAGCGCACGCGCGTGCCGGTGTTCTTCTTGCCGACCGTGCCGACCACTTCCAGCGGCGAGGCGCGGTCGCCGTCGCGGAAGGTGATGCGGTGCTCGCTGCCGTCGCGCTTGATGTGCACTTCCACCAGCGTCGACAGCGCATTGACCACGCTGACGCCGACGCCGTGCAGGCCGCCGCTGAAGGTGTAGTTCTTGTTGCTGAACTTTCCGCCCGCGTGCAGGCGGGTGAGGATCAGCTCGACGCCCGGAATCTTTTCCTCGGGATGGATGTCGACCGGCATGCCGCGGCCGTCGTCGGACACCTCGCAGCTGCCGTCCTTGAACAGCGTGACGGCGATCTCGCGGGCGTGCCCGGCCAATGCTTCGTCGACGGCGTTGTCGATGACTTCCTGCGCCAGATGGTTCGGGCGCGTGGTGTCGGTGTACATGCCGGGGCGGCGCTTGACCGGATCCAGGCCGGAGAGAACTTCGATGTCGGCGGCGTTGTAACGGGTGTTCATTCGAGGCTGCGCGGCGGGAATCTGCGCATGTTAAAGGAATTGCCGACCCGCCGATTTCCGGCCCCCGGCATGCGCGAAATCTAACAATCCGCGTCACCGCTGCATGTAAGCGGTTGCAGTGCCGTTAGGGCTGCGTGCACCCGTTGTAAGCGGGGCGTTGTTCAGTTGCGGGCCGGGTCTGGGTGGCTACGTTCGAACCGTCGAGCAGATCCAGCCGACACCCTTCATCCGCCGCTCCGCCGCGGATGGTTTGCAAGACGCAACGCTGCTCCACTTTCGAATTCAAATCCGGAGAGTCCAATGAAGACCCGCAACGTGTTGTTCGCCGCCATCGTCGCCACTGCCTTCGCCGCCCCCGCGTTCGCCCAGGATGCCTCGGTCGAGCAGCAGGCCCGCGACGCCCAGATCGCCGCGCAGCAGGCCGAGCAGGCTGCCCAGACCGCCGAGGCATCGGCGCGGGCTGCCGAGACCGCCGCCACCGGAGCCGATTACGCGACCGACGCGGTGAACGAGGCCTACGACGCGCAGGCCGACGCCGCCGTCCAGACCGCCGAAGAGCCGGTGCCGCAGGTCGAGGAAGAAGAGGAAGATCCGGCCTGATCCACGCGCCTGGCTGCACCCACGAACGCCCCGCCCAGTCGGGGCGTTCTGCTGTGCGGGCGGGTGTCGATGTGGCGGACCGGGGCGCGGGACCGGGCGCGGTTCGGCCACAGCCTGTAGAATGGGGCTTTCCAGCGACCCGCTGTCCCCATGACGCCTCCTTCCAGTTCCATCACTCCGCTCGTGTTCGTGACCGGCGGCGTGGTCTCTTCCCTCGGGAAGGGCATCGCGGCCGCCTCGCTGGCGGCCATTCTCGAAGCCCGCGGCCTGCGGGTGACGATGATGAAGCTCGATCCCTACATCAACGTCGACCCCGGCACGATGAGCCCGTTCCAGCACGGCGAGGTCTACGTGACCGACGACGGTGCGGAAACCGACCTCGATCTCGGTCATTACGAGCGCTTCATCAATGTGCGCCTGTCGGGCAAGAACTCGATCACGACCGGCAAGATCTACGAGAGCGTGATCCGCAAGGAACGCCGCGGCGATTACCTCGGCGCGACCGTGCAGGTCATCCCGCACATCACCGATGCGATCAAGCGCGCCATCGACGAGGCCACGCAGGGCTACGACGTGGCCCTGGTCGAAATCGGCGGCACCGTCGGCGACATCGAGTCGCTGCCGTTCCTCGAGGCCATCCGCCAGATCCGCACCGACCGCGGCAGCGACAAGGCCGTTTTCATGCATCTGACCCTGGTGCCGTACATCGCGGCCGCCGGCGAGCTGAAGACCAAGCCCACGCAGCACTCGGTCAAGGAACTGCGCTCGATCGGTATCCAGCCCGACATCCTGCTGTGCCGCAGCGAGCAGCCGCTGCCCGATGGCGAGCGCCGCAAGATCGCCTCGTTCACCAACGTGTCGGAAAAGGCGGTGATCTCCGCCGTCGATCTCGACAACATCCACAAGATTCCGATGTGGCTGCACGCGCAGGGTCTGGACGAGATCGTCGTCGAGCGCCTTCGCCTGGGCGACAAGGCCAAGCCGACCGCGGATCTTTCCGAGTGGATCGACGTGGTCAATGCGGTCGAGCACCCGATCGACGAAGTGGTGATCGGCGTCGTCGGCAAGTACGTCGACCACAAGGACGCCTACAAGTCGGTCGGCGAAGCGCTCAAGCATGGCGGCGTGCGCCAGCGCACCCGCGTCAGCCTGAAGTGGATCGAATCGCAGGACATCGAGCGCGACGGCGCCGCCGCGTGGCTCGGCGATGTCGACGGCGTGCTGGTGCCCGGCGGCTTCGGCGACCGCGGCTTCGAAGGCAAGGTCCTGGCCTCGCAGTATTCGCGCGAAACCGGCCTGCCGTATTTCGGCATCTGCTACGGCATGCAGGCGGCCGTCGTCGATATGGCGCGCAACGTCGCCGGTCTCGAAGGCGCCAACAGCACCGAGAACGACAAGCAGTCGCCGCATCCGGTGATCGGTCTGATCACCGAATGGCGCACCCAGTCGGGCGATGTCGAACGCCGCAGCGAAGACAGCGATCTGGGCGGCACGATGCGCCTGGGTCTGCAGGAACAGCGCCTCAAGCCCGGCACGAAGTCGCGCGAGGTCTACGGCCAGGATGTCGTCGGCGAGCGCCATCGCCACCGCTACGAATTCAATAACCGTTATCGCACCCAGCTCGAGGACGCCGGCCTGGTGATCGCCGCCAAGTCGATGGACGATCTGCTGGTGGAGATGGTCGAACTGCCGCAGCATCCGTGGTTCATCGCCTGCCAGGCGCATCCCGAATTCCTGTCCACGCCGCGCGGCGGCCATCCGCTGTTCGTCGGCTTCGTGCGCGCCGCGCGCGAGAACAAGGCCGGCGGCGCGCTGCTCAAGGAGGCACACGCATGAAGCTCTGTGGATTCGAGGTCGGTCTCGACCAGCCGTTCTTCCTGATCGCCGGTCCCTGCGTCATCGAGTCCGAGCAGCTGCAGCTCGACGTCGCCGGCCAGTTGAAGGAGATCACGTCCGATCTCGGCATCAACTTCATCTTCAAGTCGAGCTTCGACAAGGCCAACCGCACGTCCGGCACCAGCTTCCGCGGCCCGGGCATGGAAGAAGGCCTGCGCGTACTGGCGGAAGTGAAGCGCCAGCTGGGCGTGCCGGTGCTGACCGACGTGCACGAATACACGCCGATGGACGAGGTCGCCTCGGTCGTCGACGTGCTGCAGACGCCAGCCTTCCTCGTGCGTCAGACCGATTTCATCAGGAAGGTCTGTGCCGCCGGCAAGCCGGTCAACATCAAGAAGGGCCAGTTCCTGTCGCCGTGGGACATGAAGCCCGTGGTCGAGAAGGCCAGGTCCACCGGCAACGACCAGATCATGGTCTGCGAGCGTGGCGCGAGCTTCGGCTACAACAACCTTGTCAGCGACATGCGCTCGCTGGCGGTGATGCGCGAGACGCAGTGCCCGGTCGTGTTCGACGCCACCCATTCGGTGCAGCTGCCGGGCGGGCAAGGCAATTCCAGCGGCGGCCAGCGCGAGTTCGTGCCGGTGCTGGCGCGCGCTGCCATTGCAGTTGGTGTCGCCGGTGTGTTCATGGAAACGCATCCCAAGCCCGAAGAAGCGCTCAGCGACGGCCCGAACGCGTGGCCGCTGGGCCGCATGCGCGCGCTGCTGGAAACGATGCTGGAACTCGATGCCGTCACCAAGCGTGCCGGCTTCGCGGAAGCCGACCTCTGACCGGCTGGTGGCCCTGGCTGATCGCCTTGCTGTCGTGCGCGGCAGCGGTCGCCTTGGCCGTGCGCAGCGCCCGCAAGATCGCGGCATCCGCCGTGCCGGTCGCGCGCGACGAGCCGTTGATGCACGCCGCGCGCGCGCGCACCCAGGCGTCGATCGATGAGCTGCGTCCGCATGTCGGTTCGCCGTTGCAGGTCGGGGTGAAGATCCCGCTGCGCAACGCGGCCGGCGAAGTCGAACACGTCTGGGGCACGCCGGAATCGATCGATGAGGCGTCGGTGACCCTGCGCATCGTCACGCCCTTCGTCGATGGCGCCCTGCCGTCCGAGCCGGTGACCGTTGCGGTCGCCGAGATCGAGGACTGGCAGGTGTTCCTCGACGACGGCCGTATCCTCGGTGGCTTCGGCACCCGTGCGCAGATGGCCGTGGCACGCCGCGACGGCCACCCGATTCCAGAACACGTCCTGGCTCAGGAAGCGCGCTTCGTCGACGCCTGAGCACTCCCATTTTCCCGAACGAGACTTTCGACCCGACCATGACCGCCATCGCCAAGATCCACGCCCGCGAGATCCTCGACTCCCGCGGCAATCCGACCCTCGAAGCCGAAGTGACGCTGGAAGACGGCAGCTTCGGCCGTGCGATGGTGCCGTCCGGCGCCTCGACCGGCGCCCGTGAGGCGGTGGAACTGCGCGATGGCGACAAGACGCGCTATCTCGGCAAGGGCGTGCAGAAGGCCGTCGGCAACGTCAACGGCGCGATTGCCGAGGCATTGAAGGGCTTCGATGCCGCCGACCAGGCTGGTCTCGACAAGCGCCTGATCGATCTCGACGGCACCGAGAACAAGGGCCGTCTCGGCGCCAACGCGCTGCTCGGCGTGTCGATGGCGAACGCGCATGCGCTGGCCGCGTCGAAGAAGATGCCGCTGTGGAAGCTGCTCGGCGGCGATCGCGCGCCGGTGCTGCCGGTGCCGATGATGAACATCATCAACGGCGGCGCGCATGCCGACAACAACGTCGATTTCCAGGAGTTCATGGTGCTGCCGGTCGGCTTTGCGAGCTTCTCCGAGTCGCTGCGCGCGGGCACCGAAATCTTCCACGCGCTCAAGTCCGTGCTCAAGAGCCACGGCCTGAGCACGGCGGTGGGTGACGAAGGTGGCTTCGCGCCGGACTTCCGCAGCAACGTCGAAGCGCTCGACACGATCCTCGAGGCGATCGGCAAGGCCGGTTACGCCGCGGGCGACGACGTGTTGCTGGGTCTGGATGTCGCGTCGAGCGAGTTCCATGACAACGGCAAGTACCACCTGGTCGGCGAGAACAAGCGCCTGACAGGCGAGCAGTTCGTCGACTTCCTTGCCGACTGGGCCGCGCAGTACCCGATCGTCACGATCGAGGACGGCATGGCCGAGGACGACTGGACCGGCTGGAAGCAGCTCACCGACCGCATCGGAGACAAGGTGCAGCTGGTCGGCGACGATCTGTTCGTCACCAACCCGAAGATCTTCAAGGAAGGCATCGATTCGAAGACCGCGAACGCGATCCTGATCAAGGTCAACCAGATCGGCACGCTGACCGAAACGCTCGAAGCCATCGCGATGGCGGATGCGGCCGGTTACGCCGCGGTCGTCTCGCACCGTTCGGGCGAGACCGAGGACACGACGATCGCCGACATCGCGGTCGCCACCACGGCCACGCAGATCAAGACCGGTTCGCTGTGCCGCAGCGATCGCGTCGCCAAGTACAACCAGCTGCTGCGCATCGAGGAGGCCTTGGGCAGTGCTGCCCGGTACGCCGGCCGCGATGCGTTCGTGTCGCTGAAGCGCTGATTCCACAGGACACAGGTCAATGCGCGCGTTGCTCGTCGTGCTGCTGGTGCTCGCCACCCTGCTGGCCTGGTTGCAGTACCGGTTGTGGTTCGGTGTGGGCGGAACCGAGCAGGTCGAGGAGCTGCGTGCCCGCGTCGAGACGCAGGCGCGACAGAACGAAGGCCTGGAGCAACGCAACGCCGCACTCGCGGCCGAAGTCGCCGACCTCAAATCCGGTGAGGCGGCGATCGAGGAACGCGCGCGTGGCGAGCTGGGCATGATCAAGCCGGGCGAAACCTTCTACCGCGTCGTCGACGATGCCCGCATCGCGCCGCTGCCGGCCGAGCACGCGCTCGATCCGGACGCGCAGCGACGCGCGCAGGACCAGACCCCGTGAGCAACTGGGTGATCGTGCCGGCCGCCGGTCGCGGCAGCCGGTTCGGCGGCGCGGTGCCGAAACAGTTTCTCGAGGTGGGTGGGCGGAGCGTTCTGGCGCACACGCTCGATGCGCTCGCCGGGCATTCCGGCATCGGCGGCGTCGTGCTGGTGCTCGGAGCTGATGACGCACCGCTGCTGCCCGACGCCGTGCTGCACGGCAAGCCGCTGGTCCGCGCACCGGGCGGCGACACGCGTGCGGCATCGGTGCTTTCGGGTCTGCACGCATTGCCCGAATCGGTCCGCCCCGACGACTTCGTGCTGGTGCACGACGCCGCGCGCCCGAACCTGCACGCCGACGATCTCGATGCGTTGCTCGAACGCGGCCGCATGGATCCGGTCGGCGCGATCCTCGCCGCGCCCGTGCGCGACACGCTCAAGCGGGCAGGTGACGACGGCGGCATCGACGGCACCGAACCCCGCGAACGCCTGTGGCGCGCGCTGACCCCGCAGCTGTTCCGCCGCCTGCAACTGGGCCGCGCACTGGAAGCGGCCGACGCCGACGGCATCGGCGTCACCGACGAAGCCATGGCCATGGAGCGGCAGGGTGCGCGCCCGCTGCTGGTGGAAGGCCGCGAGGACAATTTCAAGATCACGACGCCGGCGGATTTCGCGCGCTTCGAGTTCGAGCTGTCGCGGCGGAGGTAAGGACTGGCCACGGATCTACGCAGATGCGCCCGGATCGAAGCGAAGCCTTCGTAGGTGCATCAGCCGCCCCTGTGACTTGCCCACGTCCCAATCCGTGGCAAGCTGCCGTCCCGTTTTTCCCGCAGGTTTCCCGACATGACCGCCACGCCTGATTTCCGCATCGGCCAGGGCTTCGACGTCCATGCCTTCGGCGATGGCGACCACGTGATGGTCGGCGGCGTCCGCATCCCGTTCGAACGCGGCGTACTCGCGCACAGCGATGGCGACGTCGCGCTGCATGCGCTGTGCGACGCGATGCTCGGCGCGCTCGCGCTTGGCGACATCGGCGTGCATTTCCCGCCGTCCGACGACCGCTGGAAGGGCGCCGACAGCCGTGCGCTGCTGCGACACTGCAACGGGTTGCTCGCGGAGCGCGGCTGGCGCGTCGGCAATGCCGACGTCACCGTGATCTGCGAGCGGCCGAGGATCGGCCTGCACGCGTCGGCGATGCGCACGGCGATCGCCGACGACCTCGGCATCGCGCTCGACTGCATGTCGGTCAAGGCGACCACCAGCGAACGCCTCGGCTTCACCGGCCGCGGCGAAGGTATCGCCGCGCAGGCGGTGTGCCTGCTGGTGCGTGATGGCGGCTGAGCCGGACGAGAGCGCCGATCGCGCGGCCGGCATGCCGACCGCGCACGGCGCGCCGGTGCTGTCGGCGACGATCCGCCAGCATCCGTCGGATTTCCGCGTCGACGAGATCGACGGCTTCGAGGCCAGCGGCGCGGGCGAACATCTGCTGCTGACGATCGAGAAGACCGGCATGAACACCGCATTCGTCGCGCGCCTGCTCGCGCAGTGGGCGGACGTCGACGGCCGTGCGGTCGGCTACGCCGGCCTGAAGGATCGGCACGCACTGACGACGCAGCGCTTCACCGTGCAGCTGCCGGGCCGCGACGCGCCCGACATCGCCGCGCTCGAAGCCATGGCCACCGGTCACAGCCAGTCGCTGCGCGTGCTGGCGCAGGCGCGGCACGCGCGCAAGCTGCCGCGCGGCGCGCTGGCGGGCAACCGCTTCGTGCTGACGCTGCGCGATGTCGTCGGCGATGTCGCGGCGATCGAGGCGCGTCTGCAGACGATCGCCACGCGCGGCGTGCCGAACTATTTCGGCGAACAACGCTTCGGTCACGACGGCGGCAACATCGACAAGGCGCTGCGCATGTTCGCCGCGCCGCGCCGGCGCATGGACCGCGACCAGCGCGCGATGCTGCTGTCGGCCGCACGCTCGGCGCTGTTCAACCGCGTGCTCGCGGCGCGCGTCGATGCCGGCGACTGGGACATCGGTCTCGATGGCGAGGTGTGGATGCTCGACGGCAGCCGCAGCGTGTTCGGGCCCGAACCGGCCAGCGCCGAACTCGACGCACGCGTCGCCGCGCAGGACATCCACCCCACCGCGCCGCTGTGGGGCCGCGGCGCGCTGCGCAGCACGGGCGACACACGCGCACGCGAAACCGCGGCGCTCGACGATCCGCAGTCGCTGGCATTGCGCGAGGGTCTGGAAACCGCCGGCCTGTCGCAGGAACGTCGCGCGACACGCCTGCAGCCGGGCGAACTGCAGTGGCGCTGGCAGGCGCCGGACCAGCTGCTGCTGTCGTTCGTGTTGCCGGCCGGCTGTTACGCAACCTCGGTGCTCGCCGAACTCGGCACCATCGGCAATGCCGCCGCCCGTCGGCCGGCCCCGGACGCGCCGACCGGCGGTTGATCGGCCTGCGCGGCGCGGGTGTATAGCGCAGGGGCAGGTACCGCAACGGCGGCGCACCTGCGCCGAGCCAGTCGCCGCGGAGTCCGACCATGCCGTCCTTCCTCCGAATCACTCTCGTCCTGTCGGCGTGCGGGCTGGCGGCCTGCGCCAGCAGCTCACCACGCCTGGCGGATGCACCGCCCCGTGAGGTGCGGATGCAATCCGTGGAGCCGCTGCGGATCACGACCGACGATGCCTACATCGCGAAGGTCAACCGCGAGGCGCAGCGCCGCGGTCTGCAGGTGCAGTGGATCAATCCGCCGGTGCGGCGGAACGACTGATCGCCGTCAACCGGCGACGCGCAGCGCGGGATCGCTGATTTCCAAGCCGCGCAGAATCACGCCGGCGTGGGTGCGGTTGCGCGCGCCGAGTTTCTCGAAGATCGCCGACATGTGCGCCTTGATCGTGCGTTCCTGCACGTCGAGGCGATCGGCGATCTGCTTGTTGAGCAGCCCCTCGGCAACCAGACGCAGCACCCGGAACTGCTGCGGCGTCAGGCTCGCGAGGCGCGCGGCGAGATCCATGTCCGCCGGCGCCGACTGCGCGCGTGCGACCGCGCCGCGCAGCGCAGGCGGCAGCCACTGCTCGCAATCGAGCACCGCGCGGATCGCTGCGCGCAGTTCGTCGAGGCCGGCGCTCTTGGGGATGTAGCCGGCGACGCCGTGATCGAGCGCGCGGCGCACGACCAGCGGGTCTTCGTTCGCGGACACCAGCACCACCGCCACGGCCGGGAACTGCGCGCGGATCGCAGCCAACCCGGCCAGTCCGTGGTTGCCGGGCATGTGCAGGTCCAGCAGCACGAGGTCGATGTCGTCCTCGTGCTCCAGCGCTTCGAGCACGCCGTCGAGCGTCTCGGCCTCGCGCGTGGTGACGTCGGGCGCCGCATCGGCTGCCGCGCCGCGCAGGGCGGCGCGGAACAGCGGGTGGTCGTCGGCGATCAGCAGCTTGGGCATTCCGGGGCCGGGATGAGAATTCGGAATCGGGATTCGGGCGCGGTGGCTGCCAACGATGGCGTCGAATCCCGCGCCCGGATCCGAGCGCCACACTAGCAAGCCCGGGCGGGGCGCGCGGCTGGTACCAAAGTACGATGGCCGCTGGCGAACGCGCTGCTACGGTGCCTGCATGACCAAGATCCGCATGCTCCGGCCGCTGTGCCTCGCCACCCTCGCGCTTTCGCTCGCCGCCTGTGCCGGCAGTGCGACGCGCAGCGATCCTGCCTCGATGCGCGGAGACGACGCCACGATGTTCAGCGCCCAGCGCACCAGCCTCCACCGGGGCGACGACGATCTGCTGACCGCCGGCCTCGGACCGGCCGGCCTGCAGGCGATGACGCCGCCGACCTTCGCCGATCCCGGACATCCGCGCGCCGACGAAGCGCGTCGCCGCGCGCTGTGGGCGAACTGGCGCGGCATCGCCGATCTCGCGCCGGGTGGCGGGTACGGCACGCTCTACGGCAGTCTGGCGCCCGTGCCGGGTCGCGAGTTCCACGCGCTGGCCACCTTGCCCGGTGCGTCGCAGCCGCATCGCGTGCTGGTGCAGGTCCCCGACGACTTCGACCGCACGCGCCGCTGCATCGTGGTCACGGCGTCGTCCGGTTCGCGCGGCATCTACGGCGCGATCGCCGTCGCTGGCGCCTGGGGTCTGCCGAAGGGCTGCGCCGTCGCCTACACCGACAAGGGCGCAGGCACCGACTATTTCGATGCCGATGCCGGCGTCGGCGTCGCGGCCGACGGCACGCCGTCCGCCGATCGCACGCAGGCCGTGTTCGCGCCGCAGAGCGCGGGGCAGGGCGTCGCGTTCAAGCATGCGCATTCCGGCGACAACCCCGAGGCCGACTGGGGCCGCCACGTCCGCCAGGCCGCCGAATTCGCGCTGCAGGCGCTCGGCGAGGCGTATCCGGACGATGCGCCGTTCGATTTCGACAGCACCCGCGTCATCGCGGTCGGCATCTCCAATGGCGGTGGCGCCGTACTGCGCGCGGCCGAACTCGAAGGCGACTGGCTCGATGCCGTGGTCGCCGGCGAGCCCAGCATCCATGTCGATGCGCCGGGCGCGCGCTCGCTCTACGACTACACCACCGAAGCCGCGCTGCTGATGCCCTGCGCGCTGCTCGCCGTCGACAACCTGCCGCAGCCGCCGTTGACCGCGCAGGTCGCACCGCTGTGGACCGCGCGCTGCGCCTCGCTGCGCGCGGCCGGTCTGGTCGAAGGCGACGACGCTGCGGCGCAGTCGCGGTCGGCACTGGAAATCCTGCGCATCCACGGCTGGACCGACGGTGCGCTGCGCGCGGGCGCCCTGTCGGCGGGCTTCGACCTTTGGCGCGCGATCGCCGCGACCTACGCTTCCGCGTATGGACGCTTCAATGCGGACGCGCATCCCTGCGGATTTCGCTACGCGGCGCAGGGCCCGGACGGCAGTCCGCGTCCGGCGACCGCGACCGAACGCGCGACCTGGTGGAGCGACGGCAGCGGCATTCCGCCCGGCGTGGGTGTCGGCCTCGTCGACACGCGCATGGCGGGTGCCGATCCGCTGCTGCCCGGCCTGCAGTGCCTGCGTGCGCTCAACGATGGCGACGATGCGGCCGCGAAACGCGTCCAGGCCGGCATCGCCGAGACGCAGGTCGGTCTGCCGCGCGCAGGTCTGCCGGTCGTCGTGGTCCATGGCACCGACGACGGCCTGATCCCCATGGCGTTCACCAGCACGCCCTATGTCGGCTGGGCGCAGGCGGCCGGGCGCGACGTGCGCCTGTGGCAGGTTGCCAATGCGCAGCACTTCGACGGGTTCCTCGGCCTGCCGGACTACGCCGCGCGCTACGTGCCGCTGCTGCCATACGTGTACGCCGCGCTGGACCGCGTCGACGCGCACCTGGACGGCAACGGCGCGCTGCCGGCGGACGCCGCGATTCAGACCACGGCGCGTGGCGCAGGCAAGCCGCTCGACGCCGCCCACCTCGCGGTCCCCCGCTGACGACTCCCCGCTGACGGACTGACGTCTGACGCCCTTCTCCTGACGGCAAACGCTTGCAGCGCCCATGCGTTAGTAGTAATACTACTCACCATGGACCTGACCCAGACCCAGCACGCGATTCTCGAAATGATCGGCGAGCGCATCGCGGCTGAAGGCATGCCGCCTTCGCAGACCGAGATCGCCCGCGCGTTCGGCTTCAGCGGCGTGCGTGCCGCGCAATACCACCTCGATGCCCTGGAAGCCGCCGGCGCGATCGAGCGGGTGCCGGGCCGGGCACGTGGTATCCGCGTGCTGGTCCCGGTGCAGCAGGCGCAGCACGCGCTGGCCCTGGGCGCCACGCCCGGCGATGCGCTCCGCCTGCCGGTGCTCGGGCAGGTCGCCGCCGGCGCACCGATCGGTGCGGACATCGGCTCGGACGATTATCTCGTCCTCGACCGCGTGCTGTTTTCGCCGTCGCCCGACTACCTGCTCAAGGTCAAGGGCGACTCGATGCGCGATGAAGGCATCTTCGAAGGCGATCTGATCGGCGTACACCGTACCCGCGATGCGCGTTCGGGCCAGATCGTCGTCGCCCGAGTCGATGATGCGATCACGGTCAAGCTGCTGAAGATCGGCAAGGACCGCATCCGGCTGATGCCGCGCAATCCCGATTACGCACCCATCGAGGTGCTGCCCGACCAGGACTTCGCGATCGAAGGCCTGTACTGCGGGCTGGTCAGGCCGAACCGTTGAGCGCCTTGCCACGGCGGCGCACGGGATGCGGGGTGTTTCCCGACCGGCATCCGCGTCGCGCGCCGCTGACCGGCGCGCATCCACCCACTTAATTTGATGTCCTCCCTGCAGCGTCGCAGCCTGTGCGACCTGCGATTGCGAGGATGCATCCACCAGACCGGAACACGAATGACGAGGACCACCACGATGGACGAGAACAAGAAGCGCGCGCTCTCCGCAGCCCTGAGCCAGATCGAGAAGCAGTTCGGCAAGGGCTCGGTGATCCGCATGGGCGACCGTGTATCGGAAGTGGTCCCGGTGATCCCGACCGGTTCGCTGCAGCTCGATCTCGCACTCGGCATCGGCGGCCTGCCGCGCGGCCGCGTCATCGAGGTCTACGGCCCGGAATCGTCGGGCAAGACCACGCTGACCCTGCAGACGATCGCGCAGTGCCAGAAGATGGGCGGCGTCGCGGCGTTCATCGACGCCGAGCATGCGCTCGATCCCACGTACGCCGCGAAGCTCGGCGTCAACGTCGAGGATCTGCTGGTCTCCCAGCCCGACACCGGCGAGCAGGCGCTCGAGATCGCCGACATGCTGGTGCGCTCGAACTCGGTCGACATGGTCGTCATCGACTCCGTTGCCGCGCTGACCCCGCGCGCCGAAATCGAAGGCGAGATGGGCGACCAGCTGCCGGGCCTGCAGGCCCGTCTGATGAGCCAGGCGCTGCGCAAGCTGACCGGCAACATCAAGCGCAGCAACTGCATGGTGTTCTTCATCAACCAGCTGCGCATGAAGATCGGCATCATGATGCCGGGCCAGAGCCCCGAGACCACGACCGGCGGCAACGCGCTGAAGTTCTACGCCTCGGTCCGCCTCGACATCCGCCGCATCGGCGCGATCAAGAAGGGCGACGAGATCATCGGTAATCAGACCCGCATCAAGGTCGTCAAGAACAAGATGGCGCCCCCGTTCAAGCAGGTCATCACCGAAATCCTCTACGGCGAAGGCATCAGCCGCGAAGGCGAACTGATCGACATGGGCGTCGAGGCCAAGCTGATCGAGAAGGCGGGTGCCTGGTACAGCGCGGGTGACGAGCGGATCGGGCAGGGCAAGGAGAACGCCCGCCAGTACCTCAAGGACAACCCGGAAGTCGCCGCGCGCATCGAGGCGGGCATCCGCGAGAAGCTGCTGCCGGCAGCCGTGCTGGCGGCCGCAGCGGCGGGCAATGAAGAAAACGACGACGACTGAGCCGGCCGCGTCGGGCCAGCCCGGCGGCGGCGAACCGCATGACACGGACCTGCCGGCTGGCGGGTCCGTGGAACGCCTCGACGCGGCCGCGTCCGGATCGACTGTCGAGGGTGACGCGCCGGCCCCAGGCCGGCGCCGGGAACGCCGCGCACTGCCGCCCGCCCCCCGCGGGCGGTTTTAAACAA
>JASCOC010000050.1 GCA_029959605.1 Lysobacteraceae bacterium PS02340
TTTTATTTTATCACACTCCCCCCCCCCCCCCCCCCCCGCCGCGCCCCCCCCCCCCCCCCCCCCCCCGGCACTGCAAGCGGGGCCAGCGGGCGACGGCGGGGAAGGCCGGCGCCCGCTTTTTTTGTGCGTGTTTGTTCCCTCCGCATGCATGGGGCTAGGATGCCGGCCACGATGACCGGCCTCTCTCCGCCATGACCGCGCCTGCCGCATTGCACGTCGCCGTGCTCGAGGACGAAGCGATGCTGCGCGAGCGCATCCTGTTGCCGGGGCTGCAGCGTTTCGGATTCGACGCGGCGGGGTTCGAAACCATCGCCGCCTTGCGTGCATATCTGGAGACGCAGCCGGTCGATCTGGTGGTGCTGGACGTCGGTCTGCCCGATGGCGACGGTTTCAGCCTGGCGCGCGCGCTGCGCGAAACGCGGCCGCAACTGGGTGTGGTGATGCTGACCAGCCGCGCCGACACCGGCGATCGCGTGCGCGGTCTCGCCGAAGGCGCCGATGCGTATCTGACCAAGCCGGTCGAGATCGATTTGCTCGCAGCCACGCTGCACAGTCTCGCCCGGCGCATCGGCACGACCCCCGCGCCCGCGCGCGAACACGAGCGCACCTGGCGGATGAGTGCCGACGGCTGGTGTCTGCTGTCGCCGTCCGGCGGCTCGGCCGCACTGACGCAGAGCGAGCGTCGTCTGTGCAGGCGACTGTTCGATGCCCCCGGCGAGCTGGTGTCGCGCGAGCAGCTGATTGAAGCGTTGACCGAACACGTGCACGACTTCGATGCGCACCGCATCGACTCGATGATCCATCGTCTGCGCAGTAAGGCCCAGGCGCGTTGCGGCGACGCTCTGCCGCTGACCGCAGTCCGCGGCCGCGGCTACATGCTCACGCTGCAGGACTGAGCGGCAACGCGATCCGGAACGTGGTGCCGGCGCCGGGCGTACTGGTCACCTCGATCGTGCCGCCGGCCTTGGTCACCAGCTCGTGCACCACCGCCAGGCCCAGGCCGGTGCCGCTGTCGGCGGGCTTGGTGCTGAAGAACGGTTCGAACACGCGCGCGGCGACTGCCGCCGGCATGCCCGCGCCGTCGTCGCGCAGCGCGATGACGACATCCCCGCGCTCGCGACGTGCGTCGATCGCGAACGTGCCCGTGCCGCCGATCGCATCGCGCGCATTGGAGGCGAGGTTGAGCAGCATCAGTTCGAACTGGCTGCGATCGAACAGGATCGGCAGCGGAGCGTCCTCGCGCGTGCAGGTCAGCACGATGTGCGCATCCAGCAACTGGCGCAGCATCGGTTGCAGCGTCTCGATCGCTTCGCCGGCATCGAAGACGTCCGCCTGCGCCTCGTCGCGTCGGCTGAAACGCAGCAGGCGACGGCTGATCGCCATGCCACGCCGCGCGGACGCCTCCACCGATTCCAGACTGCTTTCGAGCTGCGCCGCACGCTGCGCATCGCTGCCGCCATCGTCTTCGTGACGCTCGGCCGAGAAGCCGGCGATGACCGAGAAGATGTTGTTGAAGTCGTGCGCCATGCCGCTGGCCATGCGCTCGGTGATCTCCTTCTTCTGCGCATGGATCAGTTGCGCGTGCGTGCGTTCGCGCTCGCGGATCTCCTGCTCCAGTGCTTCGCCGCGCGCATTCGATTCGCGCAGGCTCTCGCGCAGCGCCTCGGTCGTGCGGTCGATGAGAATCGCGACCAGGAAATAGCTGAAGAGCGTCGACGGCACGTTGTAGAACGCGCGCGCCGGTGTGTCGGCGAACAAGACCATCGCATCGCGCACCGACCCCAGTGCGACCACCGCGAGCAGCGCGCCGAACACGATCCACAGCGAGCGTCGCCCCAGAACCAGACCACTGAGGATCAGCAGCAGCATCTGCGCGAGCTGGTCGGGCAGCTGGCGTTCGAAGCCGTTCGCGAACGCGTTGACGAACAGCATCGTCAGCAGCATGCCGAGCATCGCGCGCACCGCGGGCCGGAACCGGCCACGCCGGATCATCCACACGCCGATGCCGGCGAGCGCGGCGATCGCGAGGCTGAAGGACAGCGAGACGATGAGGGCGACCGGCAGCGGACCCCGGGTCAGGGACGACCACGTCACCACCAGTCCGAAGACCACCATCGCCGGCACGGTGACGGCGAGAAACAGCAGCAGCACCTGGATGACGCGCGCATTGCGGCGATCGACGACGTCGTCGATCGGCACGCGGTCGAGCCACCTGAGAACGGAATTGGGCATGGCGTTCGCGCTGCTGCGCCACGCGGGCGATGGTGAGTTGACGGTGATCTTCCGGCGAGAAAACGCGGGTGACAAGGGGGCCGCGGCGCTCGTACGTTCGCTCTCGGGGACGCCCTACCCGATCGGGATGACAGGGCCAAGACAGACACGGACGCCGGACGTGGCGAGCACATGCCCGTCGCACGACCGCGTGCGCCTTCACGAAACGCCTGCCGGAGACACCGAAATGAACCGCATCTACCGCACCCTCTGGAATGCCGCGCTCGGCCGCATGGTCGTGGCCTCCGAACTGGCGCGTGCGCCCAGTGGTCGCGCGCGCGTCGCGCTGCTCGCCAGCGTCGCGCTGGCCCTGCCGATGACCGCGATGGCCCAGGCGACCGCGGTCGGTCTGGAGACGTTCGAGGCGCCCGCGGCGGTCGATGCGACCGACGTGGCGCGTTACTTCCAGGCCAGCGGCAGCGCCGACAGCGATGCAGGCGCCTACGTCGAGGGCGACAACGCGCTCGCAGCCGGCGAAGCGGCGTCGGCGATCGGCAACGGCGCCACGGCGCTCGGCGGCGGCGCGGTCGCCGTTGCCGATGATGCGACCGCGGTCGGCAAGGAGAGTCTGGCGACGGGCAACTCGGCGACGGCGGTCGGCGGCATGCTGCGTCTGGACTACAGCGACATCGGCAGCTTCGGCGTCGTGCTCGACCAGCAGACCTCGGCGAGCGGCCTGGCCGCCACCGCGTTGGGCGCGGGCGCGCAGGCCAACGGCGATTTCAACACCGCCATCGGCGCGCAGACCGAGACCAGCGGCAAGTCGGCGGTCGCGATCGGCGGCATCGCCGACGTGCTCGAAGACCAGCTCGGTGAAGGTTTCGCGGGTTCGGATCTGCAGAACACGCGTGCCTCGGGCCGCATGGCGACTGCGATCGGCGCCGGCGCGCAGGCGATCGAATACGCGTCGACCGCCATCGGCGGACTCGCGAACGCCAGCGGTATTCGATCGGTTGCGATCGGCTACGTGACCCAGGCAACCGGTTACGACGCCACTG
>JASCOC010000051.1 GCA_029959605.1 Lysobacteraceae bacterium PS02340
CCCGAGATCGAGAACACGTCTTCGACCGGCATCAGGAACGCCTTGTCGACGTCACGCTCCGGCTCCGGGATGAAGGTGTCGAGCGCGTCGACAAGCTTCAGGATCGCCGGCACGCCGATGTCGCTCTGGTCGCCTTCCAGCGCCAGACGGGCCGAGCCGTGGATGATCGGGGTGTCGTCGCCCGGGAAGTCGTACTTCGACAGCAGCTCGCGCACTTCCATCTCGACCAGCTCGAGCAGCTCGGCGTCGTCGACCATGTCGGCCTTGTTCAGGAACACGACGATGTGCGGCACGCCGACCTGGCGCGACAGCAGGATGTGCTCGCGGGTCTGCGGCATCGGGCCGTCAGCAGCCGAACACACCAGGATCGCGCCGTCCATCTGCGCAGCGCCGGTGATCATGTTCTTGACGTAGTCGGCGTGGCCCGGGCAATCGACGTGCGCGTAGTGACGCGTCTCGGATTCGTATTCGACGTGTGCGGTCGAGATCGTGATGCCGCGCGCCTTCTCTTCCGGCGCCGCGTCGATCGCGTCGTAGGCCTTGAACTCGCCGCCGAAACGCTCCGCACCGATCTTCGTCAGCGCCGCCGTCAGCGTCGTCTTGCCGTGGTCAACGTGACCAATCGTGCCCACGTTCACGTGGGGCTTGGTGCGCTCGAACTTACCCTTTGCCATGG
>JASCOC010000052.1 GCA_029959605.1 Lysobacteraceae bacterium PS02340
GGCATCCAGGAAGACAGCGGCCTGTGGGCGGGGATCGACGGCAGCGTCGCGCTGGGCGCCGGCTCGCTGGCGGATCGTGCGAATACGGTGTCGGTCGGCCGTGGGGGCGCGGAGCGCCAGATCACCAACGTCGCCGCCGGTACGCAGGACACCGACGCGGTGAACTTCGCCCAGCTCAAGGCCGCCTCGGGCGCCGCGACGCGTCATTTCCAGGCCACCGGCAGTGCCGACAGCGATGCGGGCGCCTACGCCGAAGGTGACGAAGCGACGGCGGCCGGCGAAGCGGCGTCCGCGATCGGCAACGGCAGCACCGCACTGGGCGGCGGCGCCGTGGCGACGGCCGATGCCGCCAGTGCGATCGGCCGGGACAGCCTGGCTACCGGCACGTCGGCGACGGCCGTCGGCGGCATGCTGCAGCTCGACTACAGCAGCATCGGCGACTTCGGTGTGGTGCTGAACCAGCAGACTGCCGCGCAGGGTCTGGCCGCCACCGCGCTGGGCGCGGGCGCGCAGGCGAATGGCGACTTCAACACCGCGATCGGCGCGCAGACCGAGACCAGCGGCAAGTCGGCGGTCGCGATCGGCGGCATCGCCGACGTGCTCGAAGACCAGCTCGGTGAAGGTTTCGCGGGTTCGGATCTGCAGAACACGCGTGCCTCGGGCC
>JASCOC010000053.1 GCA_029959605.1 Lysobacteraceae bacterium PS02340
GCGATCGGCGCCGGCGCGCAGGCGATCGAATACGCGTCGACCGCCATCGGCGGACTCGCGAACGCCAGCGGTATTCGATCGGTTGCGATCGGCTACGTGACCCAGGCAACCGGTTACGACGCCACTGCGGTCGGCGACCGCACCGAGGCCACCCAGGATTGGGCCACCGCTTATGGCGCCGGTGCACGTGCGAATGGCCTGCGTTCGACCGCGCTCGGCGCGTTCTCGAATGCGTGGGCCGAGAATTCGACGGCCGTCGGCCAGGCCGCGATGGCCAACAACGTCAACAGCACCGCGATCGGCAACGGCTCGTGGGCCGCCGGCCGCAACAGCGTCGCCATCGGCAAGGCGACGGTGTGGAACGGCTACTTCTGGGGCGATGGCGATCCCATCCTCTACGTCGACAGCATCGCGATGGGCACCGACGCTGAAGTGCACGGCTCGCGCTCGGTGGCGATCGGTCCGAATGCCTTCGTCGGCATCCAGGAAGACAGCGGCCTGTGGGCGGGGATCGACGGCAGCGTCGCGCTGGGCGCCGGCTCGCTGGCGGATCGTGCGAATACGGTGTCGGTCGGCCGTGGGGGCGCGGAGCGCCAGATCACCA
>JASCOC010000054.1 GCA_029959605.1 Lysobacteraceae bacterium PS02340
CTCCAGATCGCGCCAGCGCCAGTGCGGTGTGGAAGCCCACGCTGCGACCGGACATCGCCATCAGCTGCGCGATCGCCGCGTCGCGGCCGCCGGGTTTGCCGAGCGGACGCCCATCGAGCGCGGCAACCTGATCGGAGCCGATGACCCACGCCCCCGGCATCCGCGCGGCAACCTCTTCGGCCTTGGCCTGTGCGAGCCGGATCGCGAGCGCATCAGGGGCTGCGCCGCGCCCGGGCGTCGCGGCGACGGCCGGTCGCTCGCAGGGGAACGGCAGTCGGAGGCGTGCGAGACGCCCACGGCGATAGACCGATGTCGAGCCGAGGATCAGCGGCGGGTTCATGC
>JASCOC010000055.1 GCA_029959605.1 Lysobacteraceae bacterium PS02340
GAACCGAACTCTGCCCGTGACGAGCCCGTCCGGATCCTTTCCGTTGCGCATAGAACGCGGGCAACCAGTGTTCGGGGCCGAGCTCGCCATGCGCGATGCCCAGGGACGTCGCCTGCTCCGCGCCGATCCGATGCATGATCTCGATGTTGTCGGTACTCGACGAGATGACCGCCAGGGCGTCGTCCATACCGCGCAGATTCAACTGGCACACGGGCGAGGCATGACCCTGCTTGACCAGGAAGCTGCGCGAACGCTCGTCGAGCGAGCGGACGACTTCGAACTCCGCTTCGGTCAGCTTCAGGCCTTCGACGTAGTCCTTCCGCGA
>JASCOC010000056.1 GCA_029959605.1 Lysobacteraceae bacterium PS02340
CACAAGGACCGCCGCATGCCCCGCCACCCGCTGCATCTCGCCCTGCTCGCATCGCTCGCCGCAGGCCCCGCCCTCGCCCAGGACACGCCCGCCGGGCAAGGCCCGCGCACGCTCGCCACGCTGATCGTCACCGGCACCCGCGTGTCCGCCCGCACGGTGGCCGAATCGCAATCGCCGATCGACATCCTCACGCCCGAAACCCTGACCGCCACCGGCACGCCGGAACTGGCGACTGCGCTGGCGCGCGCGTTGCCGTCGCTGAACTTCCCGCGCCCTGCGATCAACGACGGCACCGACGCCGTGCGTCCTGCGCAGATC
>JASCOC010000057.1 GCA_029959605.1 Lysobacteraceae bacterium PS02340
GCGCTGCGCGGCGACATCGGCAGCACCGCGCAGCGCTACGTCGCCGAGGCCTTCGCGCGTTTCGAGGCCGATGCGGTGACGGTGAACCCCTACCTCGGGCGTGATTCGGTGCAGCCGTTCCTCGCCCGCAGCGACAAGGGCGTCGTGATCCTGTGCCGCACCTCGAATCCGGGTGCGGCCGATCTGCAGGACTTCCCGGGCGCGCACGGCGGCACCACGCGTCCGCTGTACCAGCACGTCGCCGAGACCATCGCGCACGACTGGAACGGCCACGGCAACGTCTCGCTGGTCGTCGGTGCGCCCTGGCCCGAAC
>JASCOC010000058.1 GCA_029959605.1 Lysobacteraceae bacterium PS02340
GCACCGATGAAGGTCAACGGCACGCTGTGCGGCTAGATCGCTTCCTAGCCGTAGCCCAGGCGCTTGCCGAGGAAGTACGCGCCCACCACGCCGGCGACACCGGCATTGATGTGCACCACCGTGCCGCCGGCGAAATCGATCACGCCCTTGTGCGCGAGGAAGCCCGCTTCACCGCTCCACACCATGTGCACCATCGGCAGGTAGGCGATCGTCACCCACAGGATGGAGAACACCAGCACCGCGGAGAACTTTATGCGCTCGGCGAAGGACCCGACGACCAGCGCCGTGGTGATGCCAGCGAACGTCGAC
>JASCOC010000059.1 GCA_029959605.1 Lysobacteraceae bacterium PS02340
GACATGCGCATGCCGGCGATGTCCGGGCTCGAAGCCATCCAGGCCCTGTCGCGCGCGGGCACGCTCCCGCCGACGATCATCCTGACCACCTTCGCCGACGACCAGCTGGTGCTGGCCGGACTCAAGGCCGGCGCGAAGGGCTATCTGCTCAAGGACGTGTCGCTGGACCAGCTCGTCGGCGCGATCCGCACCGTCGCCGGTGGCGGCTCGCGGGTACAGCCGGCGGTGACCCAGCGCCTGCTGACGGGTCTGGAGCAGATGCGCAACGAGTTCGTCAGTCTCGACAAGCCGGATCCACTGACC
>JASCOC010000005.1 GCA_029959605.1 Lysobacteraceae bacterium PS02340
AATTCCCCGGCCGGGCGTGCAGACCCCCAGGCGCCCGCCCCCCGGGCGGTTGGTGCGGGGCGGCGCCGCGCGGCGCCGCGCCATCAGTGACGCAGGTCGTTGTGCTGGCTTTCCTTGGCGAAATACACGCAGCCGGCGCAGATCAGGCTGGTGACCAGCAACAGCATCGACACGGCGAACGTGCCGCCGAACTCGGCCTTCAGCGCGGTGGCGATCATCGGCGTGAAGCCGGCACCGATCAGCGCCGCCCCCTGGTAGCCCAGCGACGCGCCGGTGTAGCGGGTGCGCAGCTTGAACTTCTCGGTCAGGAATGCGACCAGCGGCGCGTACATCGCCGCCTGCGCGATCGTGCCCACGCCGACGGCCAGCATCAGCGCCCACAGCTCGCCGGTGTTGATCAGGTTGAGCATCGGGAAGGCCCAGGCCGCCGACAGCAATGCGCCGCCCATGACCACCGGACGCCGGCCCACCTTGTCGGCCAGCACCGCCATCACCACGACCAGCACGATCAGCTCGGCCGAACCGACGACCTGGATCAGCAGCACGTCGCTGCGGTCGAAGCCGACGCTGATCGCATGCGACAGACCGAACAGCAGCATCACCGCCTGGATCACGAACGCGCCCAGACCCGCACCCATCGCGCTGAACAGCGGACCCGGCGCGCGCATCAACTCGACGAACGGCACCTTGGCGACGCCCTGCTCGCTCTTCTTGGCTTCGGCGAACAGCGGGCTTTCCGACACGCTGGTGCGGATGTAATAGCCGATCACGAGCAGGAACACGCTGAGCAGGAACGGCACGCGCCAGCCCCAGCTCTCGAACTGCTCGGGCGGCAGCTGGGTCATGATCGCCAGCACGCCGGTCGACAGCAGCACGCCGGTCGGCGCACCGATCTGGGCGAAGCTGCCCCAGAACGCCCGGTTCTTCGCGCCGGCATGCTCGACGACCATCAGGGCCGCGCCGCCCCACTCGCCACCGATGGCGATGCCCTGCACCAGCCGGCACAGCACCAGCAGGATCGGCGCGAGGATGCCGACGCTGTGGTAGGTGGGCAGCAGGCCGATCAGGGTGCTCGAACCGCCCATCAGGATCAGCGTCAACAGCAGCATCTTCTTGCGGCCGACCTTGTCGCCGTAGTGGCCGAACACGGCCGCGCCGAGCGGGCGGGCGATATAGCCCACGGCCAGCGTCGCGAACGCCGCCAGCGTGCCGGCGGTGGCGCTGTTTTCCGGGAAGAACAGCTTGCCGAACACCAGCGCGGCGGCGGTGCCGTAGAGCAGGAAGTCGTAGAACTCGATCGTCGTGCCGATCCAGCTGGAGATGGCGACCCGGCGGATGGTCTTCGTATCGGAAGCCTGGTGTGCCTGGGGCGCTGCGTCGTGACTCATGCGATGTCTCCTGGAGCGAAGAATGCCAGCGCGCACGGCGGCGCGGATGTGCCGTCGGTACCGGCAGCGGAAGAGGGGCTCGGATCAGAACGCATGGCGGAAGCCCAGCTGCAGCGCCTGCGGATTGAAGCCCGGCTCGGTCAGCGGTGTGCCCGCGACCGCGGAGCCGTTGAGCGTGAAGCGGGCCGCGTTGCGGTTGTCGATGTGTGCAACGCCGGCGTAGATCACCGTCTGCGGACGCAGGAAGCGCTGATACAGCAGGCCGACCTGGCTGGCGTCGTTGTTCGCGGGCAGACGGTCCGACAGGACGCTGTAACCCAACGACAAGGTGTCGACCGGCGTCATGCGGTAGAGCACCGACGTCGAGTAGGTGTCGGCCTCGCGGCTGGCGTTGCTGGTGGTGACGTGGTGGTAGCCACCGAACACCTTGAAGCGGCCGAAGTCGTAACTGCCGCCCGCCAGCGTGTAGTCGGTTTCGACCGTCGCCGTGCCCAGATCCTTGACGTGCTCGTGGGTCACACCGAGACCGACCGGGCCTTTCTCGTATTCGGCCGCGACATGCCAGCTGTTGGTGCGGTTGCCGTTGAACAGGCGTTCGCCGAGGCCGTAATGCGCCTGCAGCGTCACCGCGCCGGCGATCTTCGGGGTGAAGTACGACACCAGACGGCTGTAGCGGGGATTGAACGGCGCCAGATTCAACAGACCCGACGACTGCGTGGTCGCGTCCATCGCGTCGTACTTGCCCAGCATGATGAACTGCGGCGTGTTCTGACGGCCCACGCGCAACATGCCGTAGTCCTCGCTGACCAGCGACACCCAGGCCTGACGGTTGAACACCCGGTGGCGGTCCGCCTTGCGGGCGTGGGTCAGATCCAGCCCCATCTCATAGGTGTACTGGACCGACAGGTCGTCGGTGATCTCCTTGCCACCGCGCAGGCCGAGCCGGCTGGCGCGCGCGCCGTTCGAATCGACGCGTGTGCGTGTGCCGTTGCCGTAGTCGCCCGTGGTCACGAAGACGTCGACGGTGCCGTACAGGCCGATCGGCTTGAGCGGCGCTTTCGCGGCGGGCGTCGCAGCGGCGGGCGTCGCAGCGGCGGGGGCCGCCGCAGGCGCGGGCGCGGGCTCCGGCGGCGTCTGCGGTTGCTGCGCGGCGGCCGATGCACTCAGCACCATGCCGGCGCAGATCGTCACGCTCGCTATCGTCTGTCTCATTCGCACATCCCCTTCAATCTGGTTGTCGTGTTCGGATGGGCATCCATGCGGGCAGTGGTTCCAGCGCGTCCGCCGCGTCGCGAGGCAGGGGGTTCCATCGCGTTGCGGACAGGCGTGCACGGCTCGCCGTCCGGGCTGCGAGGCCTGGCGGAGGTGTCGGAACAACAGGTGCGGTCGGGGCGTCCTGCACCCGGCCTTTCGGTCGAACGACGGGGCGTCAGGGCACCGGCATGCGCCGGTGGAACCATCGGGTGGCCGGCGTGGTATCGACGGCGTGGACGTCGTCGGATCGCGTCATGGCAATCGGAATCCGTCGATCGAGACCCGGCCGCGTACGCGGCATGGCGACTTGCTGGATACGCTGCATTCCACACCTCCCTCGTCGTGGCGCGAGACGGTGTGGCGCAGGCCATGGCGTCTCGACGTAACGGAGTCTATCGGTGGGTTTTTGGCCGGCGCACGGAGTCCGCGGACAATCCAGCTATGCCATGCGAGACATGGCGGCCTTGCTCCGATGATTGTTGCAGCACAGCATTTTTCCCGGTTGTTGTGTCGCTGCCGTTCTCGCAGGACACGCGTCGCGTGCACCGCGACACGGATGCAGAACGCAAGGTGTCGTCTTGGCGCGACCCGGGTGCGGGCGTACGCTGCACAACCTCGAAACACACGTAGGTCGCATGCCGGCTTGCGTCTCCATCAGGATCGGCGATGCAAGCGGCCAAACCCACCGAGTTCGACATCGGCATCGCGTCCGACCTGCATCGCTGGCGCGCGTTCGTCGCGATCGCCGAGCTGGGCAGCATCACCCGCGCGGCCCTGTTCCTCGACAGCAACCAGTCGTTGCTCAGCCGCCAGCTCAACGCACTGGAGCGCGACTGCGGCGCACGCCTGTTCACCCGCACCGGCCGTGGCGTGCAGTTGTCGGAGCTGGGCGCGCATGTCTTTCCGCGGGTCAAGGCGCTGCTGGCGGATGCGGCGCTGCTCGATGCCGACATTCGCGGCGAGGCGCTCGCACCGACCGGCCGGGTCACGCTGGGGCTGCTGCCGTCGATCTCGCAGACGATCACCGCACCCTTGTTCGCCGCGCTGCGCGAGCGCTTCGCCAGCGTCAGCCTGAAGATCCTCGAAGGCTCCGGTGGCCAGGTCGAAGAGTGGCTGGCCGATGCGCGCATCGACATCGCCATCCTCTACCGCTACGGCATGTCCGCCCACGAGATGGAGCAGCCGCTCGCGGTCGTCGACAGCTATCTGATCGGGCCACGGCGCGATGCGCTCACGCGCAACAAGACCGTGGCCTTCGACCGTCTCGACGGCCTGCCGCTGGTGCTGCCGAGCGCACCGAACGGGCTGCGGCGTGCGCTCGACAGCATCGCCCGGCAGCGCGACATCGCACTGTCGCCGGCGATCGAGGCGGACTCGTTGCCGTTGCAGAAATCGCTCACCGCGCGCGACGGGCTCTACACCGTGCTGCCGATCCACGCGGTGTGGCACGAACTGGAAGACGGTTCGCTGCAGGCGGCCCGGATCACCGACCCGCCCGTGCAGCGTACGATCTCGATGGCGATGGCGCGCTCGAAGAATCCGGGCCGCGCAGTCGCCGCGGTCGCGTCGCAGATCGAGGCCATCGTGCGTGAGATGGCCGAGACCGGCATCTGGCATCGCGAGCGTCCGCAAGCGTCTACCGGCGCATAGCTGGCTTGCAGGCCGCGGGCTGGATCGTCGAGCGCGTGCGGGCTAGGGTCGTCGCTCCGCGACGTGTCGATGTCGCCGCTGCCCGGAGTCACGATGCCCCGCATTCCCCTGCCCGCCCCCGACGACATGTCGACCGCGCAACGCGCGGTATACGACCGCATCGTGTCCGGGCCGCGCGGGAAGATCCAGGGCCCGCTGCGGGCCGCACTGCACAATCCCGAGCTCGCCGACCGCTGGCAGGCGCTCGGTGCGCTGCTGCGCTACGACACCTCGCTGACGCCGCGCCAGTCGGAGCTGGCGATCCTGGTCACCGGACGCGCCTGCAACTCGCCGTTCGAATGGTATGCGCATCGACTGGAGAGCGAACGCATCGGGCTGGAGACGCCGGTGATCGAGTCTCTGCTCGCGCGTGAAGTTCCGGACGGTCTGATCGAAGAAGAAGCCGTCGTCGTCGCGTTCGCCGCGGAACTCAATGCGCACCGCTCGGTCTCGGACGCGGTGTATGCACGCGCGCTCGCATTGCTGGGCACTGTGGCCGTGGTGGAGCTGACCGCACTGGTGGGCTACTACACGATGGTCGCGATGACGCTCAACGCACACGAGATTCCCCTGCCCGACGGCGTCACGCCCGTGTTCGATCTGCCACAGGCGACGCTGCGATGAGCACGGGCTGGGACTGCCATGCGCACGTGTTCGGCCCATACGCGGATTTTCCGCTGGCCGGAGAGCGCAGCTATACCCCGCCCGAAGCACCGCTCGACGCCTACCTCGCCCTGCTGCAGCGGCTCGATCTCGCACGCGGCGTCCTGGTGCACGCCAGCGCCTACGGGCCCGACCACGCGCTGCTGCTGCATGCGCTCGAGGCGGCGCCGCACCTGCGCGGCGTGATGGTCGTGCGCGCCGAAGAACAGCGCGATCTGTCCGGGTTGCGCGCGCGCGGCGTGCGTGGCCTGCGTTTCAGCCATCGCAGCGGCGCCGGCAACTTTGCCGGCAGCGCCGGTCTGGATGATCTGGTCGTGCTGGCACCCGCGATGGCCGACGCCGGCCTGCACGCCGAACTGTGGACCGACACGGCCGTGCTGCCCGCCATCGACGCGACACTGCGCGCGTTGCCGGTCACCGTGGTGATCGATCATGTGGGCGGCTTCGATGTCGAGGCCGGCATCGATGCGCCCGGCTTCGCCACGCTGCGTGCACTGCTCGATGACGGCCATGCCTGGATCAAGCTGTGCGCCTACCGCAACCTGCTGGGCACCGAGATCGCGCGCGGGCAGCCGTTCCACCAGGCGCTGCTCGACACCAATCCCGCGCAACTGCTTTGGGGCAGCGACTGGCCGCATCTGCGCGTCGATCCGGCGCCCGATGCCGCCGACCTGCTGGCCCGGTTCCGCGACTGGACCCCTGACGCGCTCTCGCGGCTGATCCTCGTCGACAACCCCGCCGCGCTGTACGACTGAGCGCGCGGCGCGGTGTGACGCCGTGTTGCGCGAATCCGCAAAGCTGCTCTGCGGACACCCGCATCGTGGCCCATGCGGCGCCTGCCTAGACTCGGACGTCTTCACCGGCAGGGGCTGCAGACGCCACATGGACGATTACACCCAGCTCCAGGTCGACATTGCCGACCACGTCGCGACCCTGACCCTCGATGCACCGCCGGTCAACGCGCTGACGCGCACGCTCAACGACGAACTCACGCTGGCGCTGGACCGCATCTCGGAACGCGACGACGTCCGCGTGGTGCTGCTGACCGCGGCGGGCAAGGTGTTCTGCGCCGGCGCCGACCTCAAGGGACGCGCCGAGGTCATCAAGGGACCCGGCGATCTGCCCGCGCACGCGCGCCGCACCCGCGAGTGCTTCCATGCGATCCGCGAATGCGCCAAGCCCGTCGTCGTCGCGATCAACGGCGCCGCGCTGGGTTCGGGTCTGGCGATGGTCGCATCGGCCGACATCCTTGTCGCGTCGGAACGTGCCTCGCTGGGCCTGCCCGAAGTCGACGTGGGCCTGCTCGGCGGCTGTCGCCATGCGATGCGCCTGTTCGGGCACTCGCGTCTGCGCCGCATGGCCCTGACCGGACATCGCGTCGACGGCGCGGAGCTGTACCGGCTGGGCATCGTCGAGGCCTGCACCGCGCACGATGCATTGCTGCCGACGGCCCTGGAGATCGCCCGCAGCATCGCCGCCAAGAGTCCGGTGTCGACGCGCATGGGCAAGCACACGATGAACGTCATCGAGGACATGAGCCTGCGTGACGGGTACCGCTACGAGCAGGACATGACCGCGGCGATCGGGCGCACGGACGATGCACGCGAGGCGCAGGCCGCGTTCCGCGAGAAGCGTGCGCCGGTGTTCACCGGCCGCTGATGCACCCGTGCCGCCGTGGCCGCGATGTGTCGCGGACGGCATGCCAGCCTTGCGCATCAGGCGCGTAGGCAGCGGCGGCCCACCTTCCTACAGTCCACCGGACACCCGCCGGAGATCGCCCGCCCCATGACGCCCGACCAACGCCCGCTGTCGCACCTCAAGGTGCTGGATCTGAGCCGCATCCTGGCCGCGCCGTGGACCGGACAGATCCTGGCCGACCTGGGCGCGGACGTGATCAAGGTCGAGCGCCCCGGCAGTGGCGACGACACGCGCACCTGGGGTCCGCCGTTCCTCAAGGACGCCGCAGGCAATGACACCCGCGAGGCCGGCTATTACCTGGCGGTCAATGCCGGCAAGCGCTCGATCACGATCCGCATCGACACGCCCGAAGGCCAGCAGCTGGTGCGCGAGCTCGCACAGAGCGCCGACGTGGTGCTGGAGAACTACAAGGTCGGCACACTGAAGCGTTACGGCCTCGACGCCGATGCGCTGCGCGCGATCAATCCGCGGCTGATCTTCTGCTCGGTCACCGGCTTCGGCCAGACCGGCCCGCGCCGCGACCAGCCCGCCTACGACTTCCTGATCCAGGCGATGGGCGGCCTGATGAGCGTCACCGGTGAGCGCGACGACCGTCCCGGCGGTGGTCCGCAGAAGGTCGGCATCCCGATCGTCGACCTGATGACCGGCATGTACGCGGCCGTCGCCGTGCTCGCCGCCGTCGCCAAACGCGACCGCAGCGGCGAAGGCGAGACGATCGACATCAGCATGCTCGATGTGCAGGTCGCGACGCTCGCCAACCAGGCGATGAACCATCTCGTGTCGGGCGACACCCCGCAACGCAATGGCAACGCCCATCCCAACATCCAGCCGCAGGACGTCTACGCCTGCAGCGACGGCGACGTGATCCTGGTCGTCGGCAACGACCGCCAGTACGTCAAGCTCTGCGATGTGCTCGGCCATCCCGAGTGGGCCGAGGGCGATTACGCCAGCAATGCCGGCCGCGTGCGCAACATCGGCGCGCTGTCGGCACTGCTGCGCGAGGCCTTCGCGAACTGGACGCGCGCCGATCTAGTGGCTGCGCTCGATGCGGTCGGCGTGCCCTGCGGCGCGATCAACACCGTGCCCGAAGTGCTGGCCGATCCCCAGGTCGTCGCACGCGGCATGCTGCAGCACGCCGCGCATCCGGCCGGTGTCGAGGTGCCGCTGATCGGCACACCGATGCGCTTCACCGACGCCGCGCTCAGGCCGCGCACCGCGCCGCCGCTGCTCGGACAGCACAGCGACGAGATCCTCGCCACGCTCGGCTACAGTCCCGAGCGCATCGCGGCGCTGCGCGCCACCGGAGTCGTCTGATGAAACTGCACTGGTCGCCGAAGTCGCCGTTCGTCCGCAAGGTCATGGTCTGCGCGCATGAGTTGGGCTGCGTGGAGGCGATCACGCTCGAGCGCTCGGTCGCCGCGATGCGGGTGCCGAATGAGCGGCTGATGCAGGACAACCCGCTGTCGAAGATTCCGACGCTCGTACTCGAGCACGGCGGACGCCTGTTCGACTCGCGCGTGATCTGCGAGTACCTCGACGATCGCTTCGACGGACAGCTGTTTCCGCGGGCGCCGGGCCTGCGATGGGATGCACTGCGCTGGCAGGCCTTCGGCGATGGCGCGCTCGACCTGCTGGTGCTCTGGCGCAACGAGCGCGAGCGTGATGTGCCGTCCGATCCTCTGTGCGATGCGTTCGCGCTGAAGACGAATGCAGTGATCGCGCAGCTGGAACGCGAGGCTCCGGCACTGGCCGGCGCGCCGTTCGCAGTCGGACACATCGCGATCGGCTGCGCGCTCGGCTACCTCGACTACCGGTTCGCGGCGCGCGAGTGGCGCGCCTCCGCCCCGGCACTCGCGGACTGGTTCGCCGACGTGTCCGCACGGCCGTCCTTTGCCGCCACGGCGCCTGCCGATGGCTGATACGCACGGCAGCGCCCTGCCCCTGGATCGGGCGGTCATCGTCATCGGCGCAGGCACGATGGGCGGCGGCATCGCCGAAGTCGCCGCGACCGCCGGTCACCGCGTGCTGCTGCGCGATGCCGATGCGGACTCTCTGGCGCGCGGCATCGCCCGCATCCACGCCGGCCTCGACAAGCGCGTCGCCCGCGGCAAGCTCGACGCCGCCACGCGCGATGCGATCGTGTCGCGCATCCACGCCGACGACGGCAGCGCCGGGACCGCCGATGTCGGACTGGTGATCGAAGCGATCGTCGAGAACCTCGACACCAAGGTCGCCGCGCTGACGCCGTACGCGGAGTCGCTGCCCGCCGACGCGATCCTCGCCACCAACACTTCATCGCTGTCGGTGACCGCGCTCGCCGCGCGCCTGCCTTGCCCCGAACGCGTGGCTGGCCTGCACTTCTTCAATCCCGCCACCGTGCTGCCGCTGGTGGAAGTCGTCGCCGGCCAGGCGACGGCACCGGCGGTCGTCGACACACTCGTTGCGACCGCGCGTGCGTGGAAGAAATCGCCGGTGGTGTGCCGCTCGACACCGGGCTTCATCGTCAACCGCATCGCGCGTCCGTTCTACGGCGAGACGCTGCGGCTGCTGCAGGAATGCGCAGCGACGCCGGCCACGCTCGATGCAGTAATGCGCGAATCGGGCGGCTTCCGCATGGGACCGTGCGAACTGATGGATCTCATCGGCCACGACGTCAATTTCGCGGTCACCTGCTCGGTCTACGACGCCTTCTTCCAGGATCCGCGCTACCGCCCGTCGCTCGTACAGCAGTCGCTGGTCGATGCCGGCTGGCTGGGGCGCAAGTCCGGGCGCGGCTTCTTCGACTATCGCGAAGACGCCGATGCGCCGCGGCCCGACGATGCCAAGGGCACGCGGCCGTCGCGGGTACGCATCGAAGGTGACCTGGGCGCGGCGCAGGCGCTGGTCGCGCTGCTCGACGGGCGCGATGGCATCGCGGTCACGCGCGGTGACGGCCCCGGCCTGCTGCGGGTCGATGGGCTCGCCCTCGCCCTGACCGACGGGCGCACCGCGACCACGCGTTCGCTCGAAGCGGGCGAGCCCGTGGCGGTCTTCGATCTCGCGCTGGACTACGCCGCCGCCACCCGGATCGCGCTCGCGTTTCCGGCACATGTCGACACACGGGCGCGCGACGCGGTCGTCGGTCTGTTCGAGGCACTCGGCAAGCGCGTCTCGGTGCTCGACGACGCGCCTGGGCTCGTGGTCGCGCGCACGGTCGCCATGCTCGTCAACGAAGCGGCGGACGCTCTGCAGCAGGACCTCGCATCCGCCGACGACATCGACGCCGCGATGACCCGCGGCGTGAACTATCCGCTGGGCCCGCTGGCATGGGGCCGCAAGGACGGCCTGCCCTATTTCGCAGCCGTCCTCACGCATCTGGCTGCGGCGTATGGCGAGGACCGCTACAAGGTCTCGCCGTGGCTGCGTCGCGAGGTCCAGGCGCAACACATCGGGACACGCGCGCATGGCTGAGTTCGTCGCCACCGAAATCCGCGATGCGGCCGCGATTGTGCGCATCGAACGCGCGGCGCGACGCAATGCGCTGAACCTGCAGGTCAAGACCGAGCTGATCGCGGCGCTGCAGGCGGCGTGCGCTGATCCTGCCGTCGTCGCCATCGTGCTGACCGGCAGCGGCGGCTATTTCGTCGCCGGCACCGACATCGGCGAGATGGCGACGTTGTCGCCGACCGATCACCAGCGTCTCGATACCGACCGGGTCTTCCACGTGGTGCGGCAGTCGCCAAAGCCGGTGATCGCAGCGGTCGAAGGCTACGCGCTGGGCGGTGGCTGCGAACTCGCGCTGGCCTGCGATCTGATCGTCGCGGCCGAGGACGCACGTTTCGGCCAGCCCGAGATCCGCGTCGGCATCATGCCGGGCGCGGGCGGCACCCAGCGCCTGCTGCGCGCCGCGGGCCGCTACAAAGCGCTGCTGTGGACGCTGACCGGCGACCACATCCCGGCGCGCGATGCGTACGCGGCCAACCTGGTCTCACGTCTCGTGCCGCCCGGCGACGCGCTGGAGGAGGCGGTGCGCATCGCCGCGCAGATCGCGACGATGCCGCCACTGGCGGTGCAGGCGATCCGCGAGGCCATGCGCCTGGGTGCCGATGTGCCGCTGGAAACCGCCCTGTCACTGGAACGTCGCCTGTTCGAACGCCTGTTCGACAGCGCCGACCAGCGCGAAGGCATGCAGGCCTTCCTCGACAAGCGCGCGCCGCGCTATATCGGGCGCTGACACCTGCCTTTCGTATGCGCGCACCTGCGGTCACCGTGACGTGAAATCGCCGCCGGCGCATTCGAACGATGCATGCCGCCGGTCGTCTTGTTCTGACCCCGGCACCGGCCCAGACTGGCGTCATGTCGAGTCCGCCGCCCTCCATGCCGCCTGCTGCGGTTCCGGATCGGGCCGCACTGCGCGCGCACCGCTACGCGCCCCGCGACTGGGCGCCGCACGAGCGGCCGATGATGCCGGGCTCGCCCTCGACGCCGCTGCATTCCACGCGGCGCCGCATCGCGTTCGGCATCGTCGGTTTCATCGTCGCGATGACCGGTGGTCTCGGCAATGCGCTGGTCACCGCGAACCTGGTCAACCTGCAGGGCGCGCTGGGCGCGTACGCGTCGGAGATCGCGTGGCTGCCGGCGGCCTATGTGATGACCAACGTGTCGATGAACATCCTGCTGGTGAAGTTCCGCCAGCAGTTTGGCCTGCGGCTGTTCACCGAGGCGTTCCTGATCCTCTATGCGCTGATCACGCTGGCGCATCTGTTCGTCAACGATCTGGGCTCGGCGATCGCGGTGCGGGCCGGCCACGGCATCGCCGGCGCGGCGCTCAACACGCTGGGCCTGTACTACATGCTGCAGGCGTTTCCGCAGAAGCATCGTCTGCGCGGCCTGGTGATCGGCCTGGGCATCGCGCAGCTCGCGCTGCCGCTGGCGCGGGTGTTCTCGACCGATCTGCTCGAGTTCGGCGAATGGCGCGGTCTTTACATGTTCGAACTCGGCCTGGCGCTGGTCGCACTCGGCGGCGTACTGCTGCTGAAACTGCCGCCCGGTGATCGGCACAAGGCCTTCGAGCCGCTGGACTTCGTGACCTTCGGCCTGTTCGCGCCCGGCATCGCGCTGCTGACCGCGGTGCTCGCGCAGGGCCGTCTCGCGTGGTGGACCGAAACCGCGTGGCTGGGCTGGGCGCTGGCGGGTTCGTTCGTGCTGGTGACGGCGGCGATCGCGATCGAACACTTCCGCGCGCGGCCGCTGCTCAATACGCGCTGGCTCGCGACCGGCTCGATGCTGCGACTGGCGCTGGCGATCGTGCTGATCCGCATCGTGCTGTCGGAGCAGGCGACCGGCGCGGTCGGTTTCCTGCAGGCGCTGGGCCTCGGCAACGAGCAGATGCGCACGCTGTTCGTGATCGTGCTGATCGGCAGCGTGGCCGGGCTCGCGACGAGCGCGTTGACGATCGATCCGACGAAGACCTGGCAACCGGTGCTGATCTCGCTGGCGCTGATGATGACCGGCGCGCTGATGGATGCGCAGGCCAGCAACGTGACCCGACCCGAACAGATGTACGTGAGCCAGTTCCTGCTCGCGTTCGGCAGCACGTTCTTCCTCGGGCCGATGCTGATCGCCGGCATCGGCCCGGTGATCAGCCAGCCGCGCAACCTGATCAGTTTCGTCGTGCTGTTCGGCATGACCCAGAACCTCGGCGGACTGCTCGGCTCGGCGCTGCTGGGCACGTTCCAGACGATGCGCGAGAAGTTCCATTCCAGCGTGCTGACCGAACACCTGACCCTGCTCGATCCGCTGGTCGCCGCGCGCGTGCAGGCCACGGCGAACGGCTATGCCGCCACCATCGCGGACCCGACGCAGCGCAACGCGCTGGCGGTGCGCGCGCTCGGCAGTGCAGCCACGCGCGAGGCCAATGTGCTTGCCTACAACGACGTCTTCCTGCTGATCGCCTTCATCGCGTTCTGCACGCTGGTGTGGATCATCGCGTCGCGGGTCTGGGCGCGTCTGCGCGCCGCGCCGGCAACGCCCGCATCGCCACCCTCTTCCGCCGCCCCGGATTCCGCATGAGCGCACCCGCCCCGACATCGCCCCCCGAACAGCCGGCCGCACCGTCGCGTCGTCGACGCGTGCTGCAGATCGCCGCGTTCGCCGGGGTCGCACTGGCCGGTGTGTTGCTGGTGCTCTACGCCTGGCGCCTGCCGCCGTTCGGCAGCAGCGTGCAGAGCACCGAGAACGCGATCGTGCGCGGCCGCGTGACGCTGATCGCGCCGCAGGTCTCGGGCTACGTCACCGAGGTCGCGGTGCAGGATTTCGAACCGGTGACGCGCGGCCAGCTGCTGGTGACCATCGACGACCGCATCTACCGCCAGCGTTTCGAACAGGCCGAAGCCAACCTGCGCGTGCAGCAGGCCGCGCTGGCGAACGCCACGCAGTCGCGGCGCAGCGCCGAGGCCGGCATCGCCCGCAGCGCCGCCGACATCGCCGCGACGCGCGCGCAGTCGAACGTCGCCGCGATCGACCTGCGCCGCATCGAACAACTCGCCGCGCAGAAACTCATCTCAGAACACGACCGCGATCTCGCCCGCGCCAGCAATGCACAGGCGCGTGCATCGGCCGCGCAGGCCCGCGCATCGCTCGACATTTCCGAACAGGACGCGCGCAGCGTCGACGTCAACCGCGACAGTCTGGAAGCCGCCGTCGCCAGCGCCGAAGCTGCGGTGCGGCTGGCGAAGATCGATCTCGACAACACGCGGATCACTGCGCCCGACGACGGCCTGCTCGGCCAGGTCACCGTGCGCCAGGGCGCGCTGGTCAATGCCGGCACGCAGCTGATGGCGGTGGTGCCGGCGGATGTCTGGGTGCTCGCGAACATGAAGGAAACGCAGATGGTCGACATGCGCGTCGGCCAGCCGGCGAGCTTCACCGTCGACGCGCTCGGCGGTGCGCGGCTGACCGGCCGCGTCGAGCGCATTTCACCCGCGACCGGTTCGGAGTTCAGCGTGCTGCCCGCGGACAATGCGACCGGCAATTTCGTCAAGATCGCGCAGCGGATTCCGGTGCGCATCGCGGTGGACCGCGACCAGCCGCTGGCGGCGCGGTTGCGGCCGGGCATGTCGGTGGAGGTCAGTGTGGATACGGGGGCGGCGGTGCGGGAAGACGCTGTCGAGGCGCCGGCGTCTCGCGCGCGCTGAGGCTGTCGCTCTTGCCCGTCATTCCGGCGGAGGCCGGAGGCCGGAGGCGCTTTTAAACAGCGCGATGCGCTGGTCATCCAGTGACTTCAGCGCGACTCGCATCATGCCATCGATATAGACTTCGGTTCCAGTAAGACACTGGATGACCGGACATTCGTCCGTTGGAAGCCGGGCTTTCGCCGGAATGACGGGGCCAAGGATGACGGGTTGCCAGAGGACGCGGCATCCAAGCCGCCTTAGAAACCCAACGCCGCTTCCAGCACCGGCTTCGCCCACTCCGGCGTCTTCGCCAGCGCGTCCAGATCATCCGCATCCGGCACCACCAGCGCGCCGTCGATCATCTCCAGCAACAACACCGGATCCGGCACCGCTTTCCCGCGCGCGACGTCGACGCTGTTGTCGTAGACCTGCAGCTGCGCGAGCACCGGCATCAGCGCGATCAGGTTCTCGCGCGCACGCGTCCAGCGCGCGCGGATGCTGGCTTCGGGAATGTCGTGGCCGCCGACCGCGACGCGCGCCTGCACGCGCGCGATGTGCTGCTCGGCCGACGACAGGCCGCAGAACCACATCAGCACGTCGTGGGTGCGCGCGGCCGCGGCGATGCGCGCCGGCACTGTGTTGCCGCCGAGCGTGGTTTCGAACGCATGGCTGTGGCCGTGCGTCAGCGTGACGTCCAGCCGGCGCATCCCCTCCTGCCAGGCTTCCGCATTCGCTTCAGGCATCGTGCAGCCGGTCGCAGCGGCCAGTTCGCGGGCGAAGGTGTCGGGGTTGAACCACGCCAGGCCGGCGCGTTCGAGCAGATGGCCGCCGACCGAACTCTTGCCCGCGCCGTTGACGCCGGCCAGCACGTAGAGGACCGGACGCGCCACGCTCAGCAGGTCGCGCCGGCCTTGACCTTGCCGCGCAGCCGCGCGGGGCCACGCATCGCATCGCGCAGCCGCGCGCCGGCGTCGTCGGCCTGCAGCGCGGCCAGGCGCGCGTCGAAACGCGTGCGCAGGGTGTCGAGCGCCGAACGCTGGGTCGCGCCGGCGGCGTCGAGCGCCTGCAGGATCGCGCCGTATTCCTCGGCCGACAGGATCACCGCCTCGGGCGTGTTGTGGTTGGTCACCACGACCTTGCCGCCGCGGGCAATGGTCTTCATCACGCCGCGCCAGCCGAGTTTCTTGACGTCTGAGGCCGGCGTGCGCGGCAGTGCATCGAGGGCGTCGAGCTTGAGGGACATCGTCATCGCGGTCGCTCCTGCGGCGGGCATGGGGAAATATACCCCAATTGGCCTATCTGGCCCTTCACGCGATGCCCGGCGTTCCGGCCAGGCTCAGCGACGGGAGAAGCGCAGCACCAGCCACAGGATGAGCGCGAGCAGGTTCACGCCCAGCGCTGCGGTCGACGGACCGGCCAGCGCGAGCCGGAAGGCCTCCGACGGCACAGACCAGTCGAGGTTGACCACCACGCTGCGGCCGAAGCGGAACTGCAGCGGCACCGTGGCGCTGGTGTGCCAGGCGTAGCTCAGCCAAGGCGTGGCGATGACCGGAATCTGCAGGGCGAGCGCGATCCGCGACAGGCGCTCGCCGAGGGCGTCGCCTTCGAGCAGCAGCACGCCGGCGATCATCGCGAACGTCGACAGCAGCAGGCCGATCACCAGCATCAGCACCGCGCCACCGCCGGCGCCGCCGGACGCCAGCCGCATCAGCGTGCTGGCGAGGCCGTAGAAACCACCGGCGATCTGCAGGATCGCGACGAGTCGAAGCAGCACGGACATGGGCGGCGCACCGGACAGGGCGGGCGATTGTGGCGCCCTCGCCCGGCGGGCTCAAGGCGCAGCGGCAGGCTCGGCCACGCGCCACAGCACCGGCCATGCATCGGCGCTCAGACCACCGCACGTCTGCATCTCGGCGTAGTGCGACAACTGGAAGGCCTGGCCATCGAACTGCCAGGTCGCTTCGAAGCCGCAGTCACCGATGCCGCGTCCCTTCGCGAATTGCGCGAGCGTGCCGGTGGCGGCGTCCAGCCCGGGGCTCACCAGCAGGTCGAAATCCTCGCTGGGGTTCACGCTGTCTTCGGAGAGCTTCGGCGCCGGCAGGGTCAGCCGCGTCACGTCGCTGCCGTCGCGCGTCGTGCGGAACACCAGGCTCGAGCCCTGATAGGCGCCGCTGTAGCAGCTGATGAAGACCAGTGCGTGCGCCGCATCCAGCGGGTACGCCGCGTCCTCGCGTGAGACGTCGAAGTCGCCGCCGGCCGCGTTGCACTCGTGCGCACGCAATGCCGCGGCCTGCGACGCACGCACGCTGCGGGTCAGACGCGCGGCGTCGGCGTCCGACAACGGCGGCGGTGCCGACGCGGTTCGCGTCAGGACCGGCAGCGCCGGCGACGCCGGGATGGCCGCAGGATCGCGCTCGCCGCGTCGCGCCCATGCGCCGGGCGTATCGAGGCGCTGCTGGTGGTCGTCGATGTAGAGCAGCGCCGCGTTGAGCCCCGACAACGACACGCTGCGGTCCTGGTCGTCGCCCAGACGCGCGCCATCGCGGACCAGATCGATGAAGCGCGCGATCGCCGCGGGATCCTCGATGCGCAGGGCAGCGTTTTCGCCCTCGTCGGGTTGCCAGGGCAATGCCGCAATCGCGGGCGCGGCGACACCGTCGAGTCGCAGTGTCGAGGCGTCCACGTCCGCCCACGGTGCACTCAGCAGCAGAGACTGCGCGCCGTTGGCGCCTGCATCGCGGGTCAACGACAGCACCAGTCCCGGCGCGCCGTCGGTGACGCCGATCGCGGCACAACGACGGACGTTGTCGCAGGCGACCGTGACGTCGCGGAAGGTCCGGTAGACCGGTACGGCGGACGTACCGGCGGGTGCCGCCGGCCGTGCGGATGCGTCCGCGGAAGACGCGCCATCGCGATCCGGTACCGCCGCAGGCGCGGTCGTGGATGCCGGCGTTTCCGCATCGCGTTGCGTGCATGCACCCAGCGATGCCAGCAGCGCCACCAGAAGCACCGACTTGCGAGCAGCGTTCGACATCGCGACGTTTCCAACGAAAGGGCCCGCAATGATGCGGGCCCGGAGTTCGATCGTGGTGAACGCGGATGCGTCAGAGGATGTAGCGGCTCAGATCCTGGTCCTGCACCAGATCACCCAGCTGCTGGTCGACGTACGCGCGATCGATGAGCACCGTACCGCCCTTGTCGGGCGCCTCGAAGCTCAGCGAATCGAGCAGGCGTTCGAGCACGGTGTGCAGACGACGCGCGCCGATGTTCTCCTGGCGCTCGTTGACGTGTGCGGCGATCTCGGCGAGCCGGTCCACCGCGTCCGGCGCAAACGTCAGGCCGACGCCTTCGGTCTTCAGCAGCTGCACGTACTGCGTGGTCAGCGCGGCCTTGGGCTCGGTGAGGATGCGGACGAAGTCGTCCTTGGTCAGCGCGGTCAGTTCGACGCGGATCGGGAAGCGGCCCTGCATCTCGGGAATCAGGTCGCTGGGCTTGGCCAGGTGGAACGCGCCCGACGCGATGAAGAGGATGTGGTCGGTCTTCACCGAGCCGTACTTGGTGCTGACCGTGCTGCCTTCGACCAGCGGCAACAGATCGCGCTGCACGCCTTCGCGGCTGACGTCTGCACCGCTCGCCCCACCTTCGCTGCGCTTGGCGACCTTGTCGATCTCGTCGATGAAGACGATGCCGTGTTGCTCGCAGGCCTCGATCGCGGCCTCGCGCACATCGTCCTCGTTGACCAGCTTGCCCGCCTCTTCCTCAACCAGCTGCGGACGCGCGGCGCGGATCGTCAGCTTGCGCTTGTGGGTCTTGCCGCCGCCGAGATTGGCGAACATCTGCCGCAGCTGCTGGCCCATTTCCTCCATGCCCGGCGGGGTCATGATGTCCATGCCCTGCCCGGCGCTGAGTTCGAGTTCGATCTCGCGATCGTCCAGATCGCCGGCGCGCAGCTGGCGGCGCAGCTTCTGCCGCGTGTCCGATTCTTTCGAAGAAGGCTCGGCGCCGATGTCGACGGTCGCGCTCTGCGCGCCGAAGCCGAACGCCGGCTGCGCGGCTTCGCGTTTCGGCAACAGCGCATCGAGGATGCGGTCCTCGGCGCGGTCCTCGGCCTGCGTGCGCACGCGCACCTTGGCCTGTTCGCGATACAGCTTGACCGCCGTGTCGGCGAGGTCGCGGATGATCTGCTCGACGTCCTTGCCGACGTAGCCGACCTCGGTGAAACGCGTCGCTTCGACCTTGACGAACGGCGCGTTGGCGAGCGTCGCCAGACGGCGCGCGATCTCGGTCTTGCCGACGCCGGTCGGGCCGATCATCAGGATGTTCTTGGGCATGACTTCGTTGCGCAGATCGTCGTCGAGCTGCGCGCGGCGCCAGCGGTTGCGCAGTGCGATCGCGACCGCACGCTTGGCCGCGTTCTGGCCGACGATGTGACGGTCGAGTTCCTGCACGATCTCGCGCGGGGTCATGGTCGAGGAATTGGCATTCGTCATGGGAATCGGGTGTCCGTAGAAGCGTGGGCGGGTGCGCGCGACCGGCCGGCGCGTGCGACCCGGCGGATCGCCACGCGCCGCCGCAGAGCGATCACAGCTCTTCGACCACCACGTTGCGGTTGGTGTAGATGCAGATGTCGCCGGCGATGTTGAGCGCCTCGGTGGCGACCGTGCGGGCATCGAGATCGGTGTGCGCGAGCAGTGCGCGTGCGGCCGACAATGCGTAGGAGCCGCCGGAACCGATCGCGATGATGCCGTCGTCGGGTTCGATGATGTCGCCGTTGCCGCTGATGATCAGCGAGGTCTCGGCATCGGCGACGGCGAGCAGGGCTTCGAGCTTTCCGTAGCGGCGATCGGTGCGCCAGTCCTTGACCAGTTCCACCGCGGCGCGGACCAGCTGGCCGCCGTGCTGCTGCAACTTGCCTTCGAACAGTTCGAACAGGGTGAACGCATCGGCGGCGGCGCCGGCGAATCCGGCGAGCACCTTGCCGCCTTCGCCCAGGCGACGCACCTTGCGCGCGTTGCCTTTCATGATGGTGTGGCCGAGCGTGACCTGGCCGTCGCCGGCGACGACCACCTTGCCGCCCTTGCGGATGGACACGATCGTCGTGGCGTGGAATACGTTGGGATTCTGGCTGGGGTCCATGCGGCCTCCAAGGATCGAATCCACTGGATGGGGCCGTGCCCGCCGGGATCAAGGCATCCGGTGCTGCGTCACGGCGTCGCGTCGGCCGCGGGCCCGCGCACGTGGCGATCGAGGCGGCGCCCGGCGCGCACGCCCAGCACCGTGGCGATACACGACACGACGATCGCCATCGCATTCGCGCTCGCGGCATCGGCGAACGTGAACTGCCCGCAACCGAGGCGCTGCACCACGAGCACGCTCGACAGCCAGCCCACCGCCCACAACACCAGCGCGGCGCGCATGAACGGCTGCCGCGCGGCGAACGCGCCGCCGGTCGAGGACAGCAATGCGATCACGCCGGCCTGCACCGCGGTCGACACCGGCGCCACGCCCGACGGCACCGGCGGAAACAGGGACGCGGCCAGCAGGCCGAGCAGCATCTGCAGGGAAACCGAGACGGCCAGGCCGATGACGATGCGCAGGTTCATGGACAACTCCGGGTATGCATCAGGACTTGCGGCGCGCGCGCGGATGCGCGGCGTCGTAGACCTTGGCCAGATGCTGGAAATCGAGATGGGTGTAGATCTGCGTGGTCGCGATGTCGGCGTGGCCCAGCAGTTCCTGCACGCCGCGCAGGTCGCCGGACGATTCCAGCACATGACTCGCGAACGAATGGCGCAGCAGGTGCGGATGCACGCGCTTGAACAGGCCCTGGCGCTGCGCGAGCAGGCGCAGGCGCAACTGCACGGCGCGTGCGGAAATCGGTGCGCCGCCGCGACCCGGAAACACTGGCGCCGCCGACGTGCCGCCGCTCTCGGTGCGCCACTCGGTCAACGCGCGCAGCGCATGACTGCCGACCGGCACGCTGCGCTGGCGGCTGCCCTTGCCGAGCACGGTCACCAGGCCGCCGTCGAAATCCAGATCGCGCCAGCGCAGGCCGACCAGTTCCGACAGACGCAGGCCCGACGAATAGAACAGTTCCAGCAGCGCGCGATCGCGCAGGCCCAGCGGCGCATCGACCGGCACTTCGACCAGTTGCGTGGCCTCGTCCACATCGAGCACCTGCGGCAGCTTGCGCGGCGCCTTCGGGCCTCGCACGCCGGACGCGGGATTCGCGCTGATGTGGCCGTGCTTGAGCAGCCACTGGTAGAAGCTGCGACACGCGGACAGGCGCCGCTGCAGACTCTTGGGTGACAGGCCGCCGCGGTGGCCGGCAGCGACGAAGGCGCGGATGTCCTCGTCGTGCAGCGTGCGCAGGTCGCCGCGCGATTGCGCGTGCGTCCAGTCGACCAGCGCGGTCAGATCGCGGCGATAGGCGTCGAGCGTGTGCACCGACATCCGCCGTTCGATCTGCAGATGGTCGAGGAACGCGTCGACGTCGGCGTGCATGCGCGTGCGCTCAGGTGGCGGTGTCGAACCGTCGCATCGCGGTGGCGAACGCTTCGCCCATCATGCGCAGGAACAGCGTGCCCATGCCGGGATAGAAGCGGTTGGCGTCGCGACTGCCGACCGCGACCAGGCCGATGCCGGCCAGCGGCAGCAATGCGCTCGAATGCACTTCGTCGACGCGCGGGCCGTACAGCAGCGACTGCTTGTCCGGATGCAGGCGGCCGCACAGCGGCTCCTCGTCCTTCAGGCAATCGGTGAAGGGCTGCAGCAGACGGTCATCGCGCGCGACCACCTGCAACCAGTCTTCCTCCAGCCCCGGCACCGGCGCGAACAGCACGATGCGCACCAGATCGCCGTTGAAATCTTCCGCCAGCGTCGCGGCGAGCGCGCGCACGGTGGACGCCGGATCGGACTGGCGCATCAGCGCCAGCGTCAGCTGGTGCGTGCGCACGGCGAGACGTTCGTTCTCCTGCGAGATCGCGAACAGATCGCGCAGGCGCTTGGACAGTTCGCGGTTCTTGTCGCGCAACACTTCGAGCTGGTAGCTCGCGAGCGAAGCGGCCGGGCCGTCTTCGCGCGGCACCACCAGGGTCAGCGCCAGATCCGGGAACTGCTGCAGGAAGCTCGGGTGGCGACGCAGCCACGTGGCGACTTCGTGTGCGCCGAGTTTCTCGGTCGTCTCGCTCATCACAATTCCCCTTCGAAAACGAATGCGGCCGGTCCGGCCATCGACAAGGTGACGTCGTCGGCCGGCCAGTCGATGTGCAGGGTGCCGCCGGGCAACGATACGGCGACGCTGCGCCCGGTGCGACCACGGCGCGCGAGCACCGCTACCGCGGCGCAGGCGCCGCTGCCGCAGGCCAGCGTCTCGCCGACGCCGCGCTCGAACACGCGCAGGCGGATGCGGTCGTCCGCGATCACCTGGGCGAAGCCGACGTTGACCGATTCGGGAAACCACGCCGAGGCCTGCAGCGCGCGACCGATGCGCTCGACGTCCGCGGACGCGATGTCGTCGACTTCGATCACCGCATGCGGATTGCCCATCGACGCCGCGCCGAACGCGAGCGTGCCGATGCCGTCGACCGGCAGCGTGTACAGCGGCTGCGCCGTGTCGACACCGGCCATCGGAATCCGCGCCGGCGCGAACTCCGGCACGCCCATCGCGATGCGGTAATCCGTGCCTTCGCGCGTGACCGCGTGCAGCCCGGCCGGGCTTTCCAGGACGAACCCGTCACCGCCCACGCCGTCGCGCACCAGCCACGCGGCCACGCAGCGCGCGCCGTTGCCGCATTGCTGCGAGGCCGAGCCGTCGGCGTTCCAGATGCGGTAACGCGCCAGCACGCCGGCGGCGCGCGGGGTCTCGATGGTGAGGATCTGGTCGCAGCCGACGCCGGTGTGGCGATCGGCCAGCGCGCGGCACAGCGCGGCATCGGGCGGCGGCACGTCACCGCGCAGGTCCAGCACGACGAAGTCGTTGCCGGAGCCATGCATCTTGGTGAAGCGCAGCGGGGAGACGGTTCCGGACATCAGCGACGACAGCGGTGCAAACGGGTGTCGCGCAGGCTCACGGCGTTCCGGTGGTCGCCGGCGGCACGTCGCGGATCAGCGGCACCGGCTGCGCGGGCGGCGTACCGGTCGCGTCGTCGGTCGTGCCGTCGTCCGTGGTGTCTTCGTCGGCGTCGTCTTCCCACGCCGCTTCTTCTTCGGCATCGAGCTGTTCCTGGGTCGGAATCGACGACTTGAAGATGTAGCGGCCGCGGTCTTCCGGCGGCACCTGGCGCGGCTGCAGGAGGTCGGCCTTGTTGCCGCAGGCGGACAACAACAGCGTGGCGGCGAGGATCGGCATCAGACGGGTGTGCATGCGCGGAAGTGTAGCCCGGCGCGTGGCGCGCGACATCACCGGCGTTGCTGTTCAGATGACAGCACGATGACAGCGCACCAAGGGTCGGCCCCAGATTGTCCGGGTCTGCCGCCCCACCCAGACTTTGCGGCATCCGCGCCGACAGGACCGCACGATGGGCATTCTCGATGGGCTGGGCAACGCTGCCTCGCAGGCTGGTGGTTTCTTCAAGGGCGCCGGCGAAGTGCTGTGGGAGACCGGCGAAGGCGTGGTCACCCTCGGCGGCAACGCGCTCAAGGCCAGCTACGACCTGAGCCCTGCGGGCCTCGCCGTCGACGGCGTGACGGGGCTGTACGAACAGGCCACCGGCGACACGCTCGACGCGCCGGACTGGCTGCCGTCGGCCGCGCGCGGCGGCGAGCGCATGGAAGCGGCCGCCGAGGTCGTCTCCACCCTCGCCCGAAACCCGGGCCTGCTGGTCGATGCAGTGGTCGATCCGATCAAGGCCGACTGGCAGGCCGGCAACTACGGCGAAGCGATCGGCCGTGGCGCGACCGAGCTGGTGCTGGCCGTGGTCGGCACCAAGGGCGCCGACAAGGCGGCCAAGGGCGCGAAGGTGGCCGACGCCGCCGATACGGCCGCGGACGCTGCACGCGTCGCCGATCGCGCCGACGGTGCCGCCGATGCGGGCCGCACCACGGCGGCGCGGGGCGCCGACGAGGCGGATCTGGGCGACATCCTCGCCGACGCCGACACCGGCCGCACGGTCGGCGGCCGTCCGGTGCTGGCGTTCGAATCGATGGACGACTTCAACCTCGCCGCCAATGCCGCGCGTCCCGACACCGTCTACGAATTCGGCAACTACCGCTGGACCACCGACGACCAGGCGCGCGTGATCCGCGCCGAAGGCCGCGTCGATCTGGAACCCGTCGGCCGCAACGACGCCGGCCTGCAGCGCGAGATCGGCAACGAAGGCCGCGCCACGGACGTCGGCTTCCACATCATCGCCGACCGCCTCGCCGGCCCGACCAACCGTCTGAACGTCGTGCCGGGCAACGGCAAGCCGATCGGCGATGGCCTGCCGAACCTCAACAACGGCGAGTACAAGCGCTTCGAGAACGAACTGGCGCGACTCGCCGGCGAGGGGCACGAGGTGGATATGCGGGTATCGCCCCAATACAATCCGGGCAACACCAGCAACCGTCCCGACACCTTCGTTGCGGAATATCGCGTGGATGGCGGCGACTGGATCGACCAGACCTTCCCCAACAAGTGATGCGACCGCCGAATGGATGATCTCAATGCCGCCTATGCCGACACCGTGCGTGCCGTCGCGGCGAGCGTCCGGGATGTGAACGACGGCGAATGGGGCGCGCGCGACTGGCTGCGCCTCGTGGTCGATTTCGAATCGCTGTCCGAAGACGGCGGCGCGCCGCGCACCAGCAGCATCTCGTTCGCGATCGCGCGCGAAGGCGACGGTCCGCTGGAGAAGGTCGCGTTCCGCCTGTCGCCCGAAGCCAAGGCCGGCTTCGCGCAGATCGGCCGGATCATGCACGCGCAGAAGGGCCAGGACTGGACCACCAGCACGCTGGTCGTCGAACGCGACGGCCAGTACGACTTCCAGTTCGCCTACACCCCGCCCTATCGCCTGTCGGGCAACCTCAACGACACGCGCTACCGCGATTACCTCGAGCGCTACAAGGCCGAGACCGGCGCGCCGTAAGCGCGCGGAGACCGTTCGCGCGCAAGCGCGCTCCTAACGATCAGACGCTCGGCGGCTCCGGCCGCAGCCACAGCCAGGTCGCCACCGCGGCCATGCACGCGATCGGCAATGCGGTCATCCACCAGCGATGCGCCGGAATCCACAACATCAGCGCGAGCAGGATCGCGGCGCACACCGTCATCGTGCCGGTCGCCATCCATTTCGCGCGGCGACTGACCGCGCCATGCGTCTGCCAGTCGCGGATAGACGGGCCGAAGCGCGGATGCGCCAGCAGCCAGTGGTGCAATCGATCCGACCCGCGTGCGGCTGCCCAGGCCGCGATCAGCACGAACACCGTCGTCGGCAGGCCGGGCACGAACACACCCACGATGCCCAGGCCGAGACTGGCGTAGGCCAGCAGCCACCAGGCCCAGCGGAAGCGCGTGCGTCGTTGCATGACGCGCATTCTATGCGCGGCGTCCGTGAGCACCGGACGCCGCGCCCGGAACGGTCTATTCGACGCGGGTCGCGTCGGGCACGCGCGCCGGATCGCCGGCCGACTGCGGGACGCGGCGGATCTTGGAGATGTCGTAGCCGAGGCCGCGGATGCGCTCCATGTGCGCCGCGTAGTCCGCATCGGAGATCACCGGCGTGCGCGCCATCAGCCATACGTAGTCGCGCTTGCTGCGGCCGACGATGGTCTGCTGGTAGTGCTCATCGATGTAGACGATCACGTACTCGGCCTTGATCGGCCACACGAACTGCATGCCCCAGATCGCATTGCCGGTGCCTTCGCGCACGGTGCCGGTCGGGTGCATGGTCTTGATCTTCTCGTCGAAGCCGCCGTCGCGATACCGGAACGTCGTGTCGACCTTGCCGTCTTCGCGCAGCGTGTAGGTCTCGACGGAATCGAAGGCCTCCTTCTCGAGGCGCGTCGGGATCTGCGCGATCACGTACCAGTCACCCATGAAACGGGGGACGTCGACATGTGCGACCGGGGGAATCTGTTCCTTCACGTTGCCGCCTCCACAGGCCGCGAGCATGCCGGTGGCGATGCCCGCGAAGATCACGCCAGCGGCAAACCGCCGGTTCGAAGTCGCCATGAAACCCCTCCTGCCGTGAGTACGGCGTCGGTCGCGGTCAGCCCGCGCGTGCAAACCGGTAATGCGCGACCAGCCATTGCTGGCCACGCTCGTATCCGAACAGCTCCGCGCAGGACATCCAGAACATGCGCCAGCGCTGGAACCACAGCTTCGCCCCATCGCGTCCATAGGCCTGCTCCAGCACGCGCATCACCGCGTCGCGGTTGCGGTCCTGGTTGGCGAGCCAGTGGTTGGAGGTTTTCTCGTAATGCGTGCCATCGAGCAACCAACGCTGTTCGATGCCCAGATCGCCCTGCTGGAAATGCAGCAGCGTGTCCGCCGCCGGCATCAGACCGCCGGTGAAGAAATGCCGGCCCATCCAGTTGTCCTCGCCGGCCGTCTCGTAGGGATACATCAACGTGCGGTGCGCGAAGATGTGCACGAACAGCTTGCCCCCCGGCCGCAGCCACGTGCCGATGCGTGTCATCAGAATCTGGTAGTTGCGCATGTGCTCGAACATCTCGATCGAGACCACGCGGTCGAAGGCACCGGTGTCGAGTTCGAGCTGGTTCACGTCGCAGGTGATCACCCGCACGTTGTTCAGACCACGCGCCTTGCACTGCGCTTCGATGTGCAGGCGCTGCGGGCGCGAGTTCGACACGGCGGTGATGCGCGCGCCGGGAAAGTGTTCGGCCATCCACAACGTCAGCGACCCCCAGCCGCAGCCCAGCTCGAGGATGTCCTGGCCGTCGGCCAGTTCGGCGCGTGCGCCGTACAGCGCCAGCATCGCGTCTTCGGCTTCGTCGAGCGTCTCGTTGCCGGTCGGGTAGTAGCAGCTGCTGTACTTGAAGCGACGCCCGAGACACAGCGCGAAGAACTCCGGCGGCAGTTCGTAGTGCTGGGTGTTGGCGGCATCGGTGTGGATGGCGACGGGACTGGTGCGCAGCGACTGCAGCAGCGCGTCGAAGCGCGTCGACTGCGCCTCCATGCTGCCTTCGGTTTCCTCGGCCAGACGCTGCGCGCACAGCCGGCGGATGCCCAAACGCAGCGCGGCGTCAGGCACCAAACCGCGTTCGGCCATGCCGATCAGGCCGGGCGCGGCGGAGTCGCGTTCGAGTTCGGGGCGGGCCACGGCATTCATGCGGAGGGTCCTTCGGGTTCGGAGCGGGCGGATTCGGAACGGGGAAACCACGGGAACAGCATCGGCGTGGTGCGCTGGTACTCGCGGTAGTCGTCACCGCGCGAGCGCAGCGCCTGCTGCTCGGTGTAGGGAATGCCGCTGACGTAGCGCAGGAACAGGTACATCAGCACCGGCCCGACCAGCGCCAGCCACCACAGCGGCGAGCCCGCGGCCAGCACCACGTAGGTCAGCCAGTGCAGCCATTCGAAGAAGTAGTTCGGATGGCGCGAATACCGCCACAGGCCTTCGCGGCAGGTCTTGCCGCGATTCGCCGGATCGGCGCGGAAATCGGCCAGTTGCCGGTCGGCGACCGCTTCGCCGCCGACGCTGATCAGCCACACCGCGATCGCGGCGAGCAGACCGAGCGAGGACACCGGATTGGTCGCGACCGCGAGGAACGGCAACGCGAACAATGCGACCAGCAGCGCCTGCGCCTGGAAGAACAGGAAGAATTTGCGCTGGTCGCCGTGCCAATGCTTGCGCAGGTAGGCGTAGCGGCCGTCCTCGTCTTCGCTGCCGACGCGCTTCCACAGATGCGCGGCCAGACGCAGGCCCCACAGCCCGCCGAGCACGGCGAGCAGTATCCGCGGCAGCATCGCGCCATCACCGAGGAGTGCGACGACGATCGCCGCGCCGCCGACACCGCAGGCCCAGACCACGTCGACGATGCCCGCGTTGTCGCGTGCTTTCTGCCAGCGCCAGGCGCCGGTCATCGCGATCGCGGCGAGTGCCCAGACCAGCAGCAGCGTCCAGAGCGGACTCATGACGCCACCGCCCGCACGTGGCCCGGCTTGCCGAACAGCAGATGCGACACGCCGATCGAGCGCTCGCGGAACCCGCCTTCGCAGTAAGCCAGATAGAAGGTCCACATGCGTTCGAAGCGCGTGTCGAAGCCCTGCCTGCGCACCTCGGACAACCGCGACAGGAACCGCTCGCGCCAGATCTGCAGCGTGCGCGCATACGAGGGACCGAAGTCGTCCTGTTGCAGCAGTTGCAGATTGCTGGCCGCGGTCTTGGCCTGCAGCATCGCCGAGAGCGACGGGATGAAGCTGCCCGGAAAGATGAAGCGCTTGATGAAGTCCACCGAATCGCGCGCCTGCGCGTAGCGGTGGTCCTCGATGGTGATCGCCTGCACAAGTGCTGCGCCGTCCGGCTCGAGCAGGCTGCCGAGCTTGCCGAAATAGGTCTCCAGATACTGCGCGCCGATCGCTTCGATCATCTCGATCGACACCAGCTTGTCGTAAGTGCCGTCGAGATCGCGGTAGTCCTGCAGCAGCAGCGTCACACGGTCCTGCAGACCGGCCTCGGCGATCCGCGCGCTCGCCAGTGCGTGCTGCTCGCGCGAGATCGTGGTCGTGGTGACGTGGCAGCCGTACTGCTGCGCGGCATGCAGCGCGAACCCGCCCCAGCCTGTTCCGATCTCGATCACCCGATCGCCGGGCCGCAACGCGAGCCGCTCGCAGATGCGATCGAGCTTGCGCGTCGACGCGACCTCCAGCGTGTCGCCGTCGCGCTCGAACAGTGCGGACGAATACATCAGATCCGGCGAGAGGAACAGCGAGAAGAAATCGTTGCCCAGATCGTAGTGCGCGGCGATGTTGCGACGACTGCCGTCGCGCGTATTCCGGCGCAGCGCGTTCCAGACGCGCATCGCCAGGCCACCGAGGCGCGCGATGCCGGTCTCCATGCCGTCGAGCAGATCGCGATTGCGCACCAGCAGACGCACCAGGCCGACGAGATCTTCGCAATCCCAATGGCCTTCCATGTAGGACTCGCCCGCACCGACGCTGCCGTTGGCGGCGACCAGGCGGTAGAACGCCGGATCGTGCACCCGCACCTGCACCGCACGCAGCTGCGCGTCGCCGAAGGTCTCGCTGCCCAGCGCATCGTCGAGCCGCAGCGCACCCCCCTGCAGCTGGGCGAACTGGGCGACGAGCCGCGTGCGCAGCGCACGTTCGAGTGCGCCGAACGCCCGCGGCGTCACATGGGCGGCGATCTGGTTCATCACAAAGGTTCCTGTTCGGCGCCCGGCAGGCGCGGATGGTCGTGCACCGGGTTGCGCTTGAGCCACAGACGCAGCGCCTGCCAGTGGATCGCCGCGACGACCTGCACGGTCATCAGTGGATAGCGCCACAGCACGCGCGCCAGCGAGGCCGCGTCCAAGGGTCGCCGCTGCAGCGTCATGGTGGCGTCGAATTCGCGCACGTCGTCGCGCAACACATCCATGTGGACGTGCAGATCTTCGACCGGCGGCGTCAGCCGCCAGCGATACGCGTGATCCATCGCCATGAACGGCGAGACATGGAAGCGCTTGGCGAAATCCCACTGCAGGGCGCGGCCGTGACGCTCGGCGTCCGCGGCCGGCAGCACGTAGGCGTGGCGTTCCTTCCACGGCGTGTTGGTAATCTCGGCGACGATGCAGTCGAGCGTCGTGCCGTCGGCGCGATAGCAGTAATAGAAGCTCACCGGATTGAAGACGAATCCGAAGTAACGCAGATGCGTCAGCAATCGGATCGGACCTTCAGGCCTGCGCCCGAGCGCGGCCTCGACGCGCATGCGCACGGCTTCGGCGAGCGGCACGTCGGTCGGGCCGAGGTAATCGGCGCGGCGGAAGCGTGCAAGCGCGGGGCGCCGGGTCGACCACAGCCAGCGACCCTCGAACACGCGATCGAGCTCGTCGAGATCCAGCCACAGCTGCGCGATGCGGTAGGAGAATTCATGCGGCACCGGACGGTACCGGCGATGGCGCACCACGCCTTCGTACAACGCGCTCTGCAGCGGGGCGACGGGGTCGGCGCGATCGCCGTCGCCGCTCATGCGACCGCGCTCATCGGCATCGACGCGGACTGCGCACGGCCGGCAGCCGCCAGCGGCCCCAGACCGAATGCACGCGCGACCTGCGCAGCGCTGCGGATGCCGTCCTCGTGGAAACCCCAGCCCCAGTACGCACCGGCATACCAGGTGCGGCGCTGGCCCTGGATCTCCTCGCGCCGGCCCTGTGCGGCCACCATCGCCGCGTCGTAGACCGGATGCGCGTAACGCATGCGCGCGATCACCTTCGCCGGATCGATCGCATCACTGCGGTTGAGCGTGACCACCAGCGGTTCGGGCGTGTCAAGGCTCTGCAGCTGGTGCATGCAGTAACTCACCGTGCACGCCGCACCGGGCGTCGCCGGCACATGCGCGTTCCACGCCGCCCAGGCCTTGCGGTCACGCGGCAGCAGACGCGCATCGGTATGCAGCACGGTCTCGTTGGTCTGGTAGCGGATCGCGCCGAGGATGTCGCGCTCGGCGCCGTCGGCATCGTCGAGCAGCGCCAGCGCCTGGTCGCTGTGGCAGGCCAGCACGATCTGGTCGAAGCGCTCGCTGCCCGCGGCGGACGCCACGTGCACACCGGCCGCATCCCGGCGCACCGCATCGACCGGGCAGCCGACGCGTTCGGTCACCGACCAGCGCGCGCGCAGGGCATCGATGTAACGCGAGGAGCCGCCGCGCACCACGCGCCATTCCGGACGCCCGGTCAGCTGCAGCATGTGGTGGTTGGCCATGAACTGCACCAGATACCGCGCGGGAAACTCGAGGATGCCCGCGCTCGGCGACGACCACAGCGCCGACGCCATGGGCACCAGATGCAGATCGCGGAACGCGGCGCCGTAGCGGTTGGCCTGCAGGTAGTCGCCGAGCGTCGGCCCGGCATCGTCGCCGTCGAGCAGCGCGGGCGCCTCGCGATAGAAGCGCTTGAGGTCGCGCAACATGCCCCAGAACCGCGGCGACAGCAGATTGCGACGCTGGCAGAACAGGGTGTCGAGCGAGGTCGCGTTGTACTCGAGGCCGTCGGCTTCGTTGTGCACCGAGAAGCTCATCGTCGTCGGCTGCGAGGCGACGTCCAGCGATTCGAACAGGCCACTCAGCAGCGGATAGTGCTGCGGATTGAACACGATGAAGCCGGTGTCGACCGCGTACGCGCGTCCCGCCATCTGCACGGCATGCGTGTGCGTGTGTCCGCCGAGGCGCGTGTCGGCTTCGAACAGCGTCACCGCATGACGCTGCGACAGCCACCACGCAGTGGCGAGCCCGGCGATGCCCGAACCGACGACGGCGATGCGCTGGCTCATGCGCGTGCCTTCTCGTGCACCCAGGCTGGCACCGGCTTGAGATCACGCACCAGCCCGACCCAGGACATCGCCTTGAGGCCGTACCAGGTCAGATCGATTTCCCACCAGCGGAAGCCCTGGCGCACGGTGCCGGGGAAGAAGTGGTGGTTGTTGTGCCAGCCCTCGCCGAAGGTCAGCAGCGCCAGCCAGATGTTGTTGCGGCTGTCGTCGCCGGTCTCGAAGCGCTGGCTGCCGAAACGGTGCGACAGCGAATTGATCGTCACCGTCGCGTGGAACAGCACGGTGGTGGAGATGAAGAAGCCCCAGACCAGCATCTGCCCGCCCGTGGTGCCGAGGCCCGGCGCGACACGTTCGAGCAGCGCGCCGAGGCCGAACAGGCCGACCGCGAGCAACACCGGCACCAGCGTGTCGAACCGGTCGAGCCAGCGCAGTTCGGGGAACTTCGCCAGATCGGGAATGCGCGACCAGTCTGTGCGGAAGCCTTCGCGGGTCAGGAACCAGCCCATGTGGCTCCACCAGAAGCCGTGCACGCGCGGCGAATGCGGATCGAGCGGGGTCTCGGTGTGACGGTGATGGTTGCGGTGATGCGCTGCCCACCACAGCGGACCGCGCTGCACGCAGGACGCGCCGATCAGCGCGAACACGAACTGCACGACGCGCGAGGTGCGGAAGGTGCGATGCGAGAAGTAGCGGTGATAGAAGCCGGTCAGCGCGAACATCCGGATCGCGTACAGCGCGACCGCCACGCTCACTGCGATCGGCGAGATGCCGACCCAGAACACCAGCAGACACGCGAGATGCATCGCGATGAACGGTGTCGCGCGCAGCCAGTCGATGCGGTCGTCGCCGTCGCGCGTTTCGCTGCCCTGGGCGCCGGTATCGAACCAGCGCCCCAGACTCGCGCGCAATGTGCGGGTACCGGTCGCGCCGCGGCCGGGATCGCTCGACATGGGGAACTCCTGCGGGTGTGACTGACAGGAAATACGCGCAGGCGTGAAAAACGGATGCATGCCGCGCGTCCGCGTTCACGCGCGCGCACTCAGATGCGCAAGGCGCCGCTCGCGACGACAGGCCCGGTCGGTGCGCCATGCGGCGCGCCACCCGGCGGCTCCAGCGACACCGCCAGCGTGGCGCCTGCGACCAGTGCCGCATGCAGGTCCGCCGGCACGTCGACGGCGCGCGTGCGGTCGTGCGGCAACAGGCCGAGCGATGCCGGCGCGCCGCCTTCGGGAATCAGCCACAACTCGGCGACGCGACCCTCGGCATCGACGTCGGCCGGCAACGGCACGACGAGCACCCGACCATGCGCCGCATCCACCGACGCGAGCCACGCGGGCGAACCGTCTTCGTGGGCGAGCGTGGTGACCGGCAAGGCTTCAGCCGCAGGTGCAGGTGCAGGTGCAGGTGCGGGCGTCGGCGTGGTCACGACCGGTCGCTCGCGCGTATCGTCTTCGACCGGCCCGCGGCCGACCAGCACCGCGACGATCGCGACGACCGCCGCCAGCGCCGCGGCGCCGCGCCAGAAACCGGCACTGTGCCAGAGCCCCGCGGGCGTCGCGGCCACCGGCGTCCAGCCCAGCGCGCTGCGGATCCGCGGCCACACGTGGGCAGGCACGTCGGCGCCCGGGAATTCCGAGAACCACGGTGCAAACCGCTCGTCCCACTCGGCCACCAGTCGCGCGAACCCAGGATCGCGCTCGATGCGTGCCTCGGCCGAGGCGCGCGCGGGCGCATCGAGCACGCCCAGCACGTATTCGCCGGCGAGCAGGTCCGCGCGCGGCGGCTCGGGACCACCATTGTCGTCGATGTCGAAATCCAGATCGTGCACGTTCATGGCTCCAGGCACGCCCGCAGCTGCAGCAGCCCGCGGCGGATCCAGCTCTTGACCGAACCCAGCGGCGAACCCGCGCGCTGCGCGAGTTCTTCGTAGGTGGCGCCGTCGAAGAACGCGGCGCGGATCAGGCGACGGCGCCGCGGCTCGAGCGCGTCGAAACAGGTCTCCAGCCGCGAGCGGTCACCGGCGCGCTCGGTCGATTCCAGCGGCGTGTCGCCGCCATCGGGCATCGCCTCGATCAGTTCGACCGGCGCGAGCTGGTGCTGCGGACGCGCGCGCAGGCGATCGATCGCGGTGTTGCGCGCGATCGTCGCCAGCCAGGTCGTCGCCGCGGCGCGGGCGGGATCGAACTGCGCGGCCTTGCGCCAGATGCGGACGTAGACATCCTGCAGCGCGTCTTCGGCCTCGTCGCGGTCGTGCAGCACGCGGATGCAGATGCCGAGAAGCCGCGACGCACTGGCGCGATACAACGATTCGAACGCGCGCTGGTCGCCGTCGGCCACCCGTCCCAGCCAGACATCCAGTCCGGGTTCGTCCGCAGTGGCGGTCGCAGTGTGCTGTGGCATCCGGCGCGCGCATCCCGTGTCGTGATGGACCGACATCCTCACCGCGGCCCGCCGTTCGCGCAAGCGCGGGCGCGCGGCGCGCCGACGACGCGGCGGGCGCAGGACGATGGGCGTCAGATGGCGCATCGGCCGTCCAGCGGGTCGGCGAGCGCGGCGGCGACTTCGGTCGCCGCGACGCTGCGCGTAGGCCGGGCGGGAAACACGATGCGCACCTCGCGCGGTCTGCCGCGGGCATCGCGCACCGTGCCGGGCCCGGCGAATTCGCGCAGCCGCCTGTCGTCCAGGCCGTAGCGCAGCTCGATCGGCGGCACCGCGAAGCCGAACCAGGTGTCGACCGACATCCGCAGCGCACGCATGCCGTCGACATCGCCGACCTTGGCCACGCGCACCGGCATGAAAGCGAAACGCTCGGGCAGCAGGAACGACAGCCGCTGCGGCGCATCGCCCAGCGCGGCCCAGTGGGTGCGGACCGCGGCATCGAACCCGGCGTCGATCACCGCGTCATCGGCGGCCGGCAATGTGGCCGTACGCGGCGCGCCCTCGCCGCGCTGGACGAAGATCTCGCGCGCTCCGTCACGCGTGCGCACACCTTCCCGGTAGCCGTTGCGGGCATCGTGGAAGGCGAAGTCCGGTTGCGTGGCGTCGCCGTGCGAACGCACGATCTTGCGCGCGAACGCGGTGCCGTCCGGGCAGCGGTACAGCACCACGCGTCTGTCGGCATCGCCGTCGCGGTCCTGGTAATGCACTTCGCGGTACAGCAGCCGGCCGTCGTCGCGTGCCAGCGCCCGCGCGTCTTCGCGCTCGGCGGCCGCCAGCGGAAGCGCTGCGCACAGACAGGCGATCAGCGCGACGCAGTGCGTGCGCGCGGCGGCAGCGCGCGCGACAGCAGACGAGGACATGGACGGCTCCCGTGATGAGATTCACGGGACGTACGCCGGCAGTGCGTGGTGCGGATGCAGTTGGTTCAGCGCGCGTCCACGGCCTGCCGTGCGAGCGAGGGATCGTCGGCGAACAGGCCATCGACACCGGCATCGAGGAACGCGCGCATCTCGGCGATGGCGCCGGCCTCGTTGCGCGCATTGGCGCCGCCGCTGCGCAAGGCGCGCGGGAGATACGGATTTTCGGGACGGAACGTGTAGGGCATGACCTGCAGGCCGGCTGCGTGTGCATCGACGATCAATGTCATGGCCTCGAAACGGCCGCCGCGTCCGACGTCGCCGACCTGCGACTTGGGCGGCCCGAGCAGCGACGAATAGGCCGCGATCGCGCGCAGCCCGTCCGCGGTGAGCATGTCGCGATAGCGCAGATCGCCCCCGGCGGCGTCGACATCCGCCGGCTTCGCGCGCGGATCGCCGATCAGTTGCAGCAGACGCAGATCGGGCAGCACCGGCGCGGCGATGTCGCGCAGCGTGCGCAGGCTGGTCGGCTCGAACGACTGCACGACCAGCGGCACGCGCGTGGCCACCTCATGCTTCGCGAGCACGTCGATCACCGCCCGCTCCATCGGCAGGCCGAGGCTGCGGAAGTGCGTCGGATGCTTGATCTCCGGAATCAGGCCGACCGGTCGGCCCGAATCGCGCACCAGATCGTCGAGCAGCACCAGGATCTCGTGCAGCGTGGGCACCGCGAACTGGCGGTCGTACCAGACGCCGCGCAGCGCCGGCAGCGGTTCGCGTGCGCGCAGCGTCTTCAGCTCGGCCAGGGTGAAGTCCTCGGTGAACCAGCCGGTGACGTCGCTGCCGTCGATGCGCTGCGTGCGCTTGCGATCGGCGAACTGCGGATGCAGCGCGACGTCGGTGGTGCCGCCGATCTCGTTTTCGTGGCGCGCGACCAGCACGCCGTCGCGGGTCATCACCAGATCGGGTTCGATGAAGTCCGCGCCGTCTTCCACCGCGCGGCGATATGCCGCGAGCGTGTGTTCGGGCATGCGCGCGCTCGCGCCGCGATGGGCGATCACGCGCGGGGCTTCGACGGCGGGCGTGGCGGCGGAGCCGACGCGATCAGGCAGGGTCATGGCGGCGGTGGCGATCAGCAGCGGGAGCAGGCAGCGCAGGGGGGACATCGGGGCATCGGCCGGTGCGAACAGGGACCGGCGAGCGTGGCAGCCGCGCATGTCAGCATCGCGACGATTGCCGCGCAGACGGTCACGCCCGAGAATGCGCGCATGGACATCTTCAAGGTTTTCACCCTCGAGGCCGCGCACCGGCTGCCGAACGTGCCGCCGGGCCACAAGTGCGCGCGCCTGCATGGACACTCGTTCCAGGTCGAGGTGCACGTGTCCGGCGAGCCGGGTCCGGACACCGGCTGGATCATGGACTTCGGCGATCTGAAGGCCGCCTTCGCCCCGCTCTACGCCCAGCTCGACCACCACTATCTCAACGACATTCCCGGCCTCGACAACCCGACCAGCGAGCGTCTGGCGATCTGGATCTGGGAACGGCTCAAGCCCGCGCTGCCGGCGCTGAGCGCGATCGTGATCCGCGAAACATGCACCTCGGGCTGCCGCTACACCGGCCCCTGAGTCGGCCGCCCTCCGCGCTGGAAACGGTTTCAAGTTACTGATCCACATACCAAACTGAATGCCTGACGACCGCTCGTCGGCTGTTTGTTGCAATGCAACATGGCTGCGCTATGCTGCACCGCACAAACCCGGCAGACCGCCGGCTCACGCAGGTAACCGCCATGTCCTACCAGCTCAACGAGCAGTTCACGGCCGCGTCGCGTCAGTTCGCCGATGCCGCCGCCCAGTTCAACCGTCTGACCCTCGAGAATGCCGAGACGCTGTTCGGCCTCCACCTGTCGACGCTCAACGACAACGCCCACGCCACGTTCGCCTTCGTCAACGAAGCGATCGAAGTGCGCGACATGGACGGCCTCAAGGCCCTGTGGCCGAAGGGCGCGCAGGTTGCACGCGAGAACGTCGAGCGTCTCGTCAGCGCCGGCCAGGAGACCCTGGGCCGCACGGTGAAGACGCACGAAGCCATCGCCGGCCTCGCCAAGTCGCAGATCGAATCGGCCACCGCCGACGTCCGCGCCGAAGCCGAGAAGGTCGTCAAGGCGACTGCGAAGACCACCAAGCGCTGAACCGCGCTGCGGAGCTCCGGCTCCGTGCTCCGAACTCCGGGCGATCCCTCCCTCGCCCGTAGCCGACCCGGCAGCCCGCACGCTGCCGGGTTTTTTTATGCGCCGCGCACCGGCCCGGGCGGCAGCACCATGCGCGCCATCAGGCGCGCGCACAGCCCGTCGGGATCGTCGGTGCGCCCGGTGTGCACCGGCGAGACCTGGATCATCGAACTGCGCCGCGCAGTGAGCCAGTGGAACCGCGCACGCGCCGGCAGCGCGGCGATCGGCCCGCCGTCGGCATCGCCGCGACAGATGCGCACGATCGCGTCGAGATGCCGCTGCAGGGTGTCGATATCGGCGTGCGGGTCGAGCGCGTGCAGCCGCACCGGATCCAGTGCGACCGCCGCCACGAGCGTGCGCGCACCCTGGCAGGACACGATGACGCCCGCGTTGATGAACTCCTCGCGTTCGACCCGGGGCACGACCCGGATCACCGCGTAGTCATAGACCCGCTGCATGCGCACGCTGCGCCTCCCCGACGAACGCCGACCGGTGCGCCAGGCGCGTGCAGAAGAACGCGACGTAGGCCGCGCGATGCGCATCGGCATCCGCGAACCGGTCTTCGCCGGTCAGCCAGCTGTCGGGCACCAGCGCCACGATGCGGCGGATGTCGTCTTCGGTGACCCGCGCCGACAGGTCCGCATCGGCGGCATCGAGCGCGGTCGCGAACGGCAGCAGCACGTGATCGGCGATGCGCGCGAAGGGACCAGTGGCGATGCGCGTCGCGCTGTCCCAGTCGTGGTGGAAATACAGCGCCGCGCCGTGGTCGATCAGCGTCAGCCGGCGGTGCCAGACCAGCAGATTGGTGTTGCGCGCGGTGCGGTCGACGTTGCAGATGCAGGCATCGAACCAGACGATCCGCGATGCGAGATCGGCATCGGGCGGCTCGACCGCGGGATCGAAGTTGATCGCGCCGGGCAGGTAATCCAGCGCGAGATTGCAGCCCGCGCTGGCGCGGATCAGGTGCTGGATTTCCGAATCAGGCTCGGTCGCGGCTAGCTCCGGATCGAGATCGATGAAGACGATCTCCGGCATCGGCAGGCCCAGCAGGCGCGCGAACTCGCCACCGATCAGTTCGGCGACCAGCGCCTTCGCGCCCTGCCCCGCGCCGCGGAACTTCATCACGTACATGCCGTCGTCGTCGGCCTCGACGACCGCCGGCAGCGAACCGCCCTCGCGCAGCGGCGTGACGTACCGCGTGGCCTCGACGCTGCGGATCATGCGTCGAGCTCCGATCGCTTCGGCAGCGACCAGTCGATCTGCGCGATGCCGCGCTTGCGCAGGAAACTGTTGGTCTTGGAGAAATGTCCGCTGCCGAGGAAGCCGCGATAAGCCGACAGCGGCGAAGGATGCGTGGTGCGCAGCACGCAGTGACGGTTGGTGTCGATGACCTTGCCCTTGGCCTGCGCGTAGCTGCCCCACAGCAGGAACACCAGATCCTCGCGCTCGCGGTTGAGCACGTCGACCACGTGATCGGTGAAGCCTTCCCAGCCCTTGCCCTGGTGCGCGCCGGCCTTGCCCTCTTCCACCGTCAGCACCGCATTGAGCAGCAGCACGCCGCGCTGCGCCCACGGCATCAGCCAGCCGTGGTCGGGGCGCGGCAGGCCGAGATCGCGTTCGAGCTCCTTGTACATGTTGTCCAGCGACGGCGGCACGCGCTGGTCCGGGCGCACGGAAAAACACAGCCCGTGCGCCTGCCCAGGGCCGTGGTACGGGTCCTGGCCGAGGATCACGACCTTCACCGCATCGAACGGCGTCGCATCGAAGGCGGCGAAGATCTCCGGCCCCGGCGGATAGATCCGCGCACCCGCGGCTTTGCGCTGGCGCAGAAACGCCGACAGCGCCTGCATGTCCTCGCGGCGGAGCCAGTCGCCGACGTGCGCCTTCCATGAGGGTTCGAGTCTGATGTCGGACATGCGGTGGGTCGATGCGGCGCGGGGCGCCACAGGGTAACGCGGACGCTCAGCCCGGCATCGCGGCGAGCCGCAACTGGAACAATGCCTTGGTCGCCAGCACGCGTTCCTCTGCCGGCTTGACGACGAGATCGTTGGCGCCGGCGCGGAGCAGCGCGACCTGGTTGTCGTGGTTGCCGTCGCCGGTCATCACCAGCACCGGCAGGCGCCGCTTGCCGTAACCGAAGTCGCGGCGCACCGCGCGCAGCAGGTCGTGGCCGCTGAGTTCACCCTTGAGGTACACGTCGGTCAGCAGCAGATCGGCGCCCGGTGCGGCCGGTCCGTCGCGATACGCATCGAGATAGGCCAGCGCATCTTCCGCGCTGAGTACGTGGGTCACGCGCATCTGCTGCGCTTCGAGCATGCGCCGTGTGGCGAGCGCGACCGTGCGGCTGTCCTCGACGTAGAGCACGTGCGCATCGGGTATCGGCGCCGGCTGCACGTAGCCGCGGATGAACTCCGCCAGCGCGCGATGCCCGAGCGCCTTGTCGAAATGATCGGTGACGTCTTCGGTGAAGCGGCGCGCTTCGAGATGCGACTGCGCATCACCCGAGACCACGATCACCGGCACGTAGCGCTGGCCGGTGGCTTCGCGCACGCGGCGCGCGAGCTGCAGGCCGTCGCCGTCGGGCAGCGACAGCGCGGTGCTGACCAGGTCGACCGGCGCCGCCTCCAGCGCGACCGCGGCTTCGGCCAGGCCGGTGCACTCGACCACGTCGACATCGGCCAGCGCCTGCCGCAGGACATCGCCGATCAGGCGGCGCACGAGCTTCGAGCCGTCGACGACCATCACCCGGGGCGCGTCGCCGGCCAAATGACGGAGGTCCTGCATGGCTCAGGTGTCGGTGGGCCGCGTCTGGCGCAGGAAATGCCCGGTGACGATGCCACCGCCACACCAGCCCAGCGCGGTCGCGCCGGCCAGCACCGCGACGACGCCCCTCGGGCCGAAGCCACGCAACGCGAACGCCGCGCCGTAGCTCGCCGCGAGTTCCGCCAGCGGCGGCTGCAGCGCCAGCCCGGCCAATGCCAGCAGACCGAGCGCGACCGCGCCGGCGGCCAGCCCGTACCAGGCGCCGAGATACAGGAACGGCCGGCGGATGAAGCCGTCGGTGGCGCCGAGCAGCTGCAGCACGCCGAGTTCGTCGCGGCGCGACTGGATGTCGAGCCGCACCGTGTTGCCGACGACCAGCAATGCGCCGATGCCGAGCAGCGCCGCCAGCACCCAGACCACGCGGCCACCGAATCGCAGCCAGCCGTCGAGCCGTTCGCGCCATTGCGCGTCGTGCTGGACGAGTTCCGATTCGGGCAGCGTGCGCAGCGATTGCGCCAGCAGCATCTCGTCGCCACCCGGGGTGATGATCAGCACATGCGGCAGCGGGTTCTCGCCGAGCACGTCGATCGCATCGCCGAACTCGCCGCGCTCGCGCAGTTCCGTCAGGCCTTCGTCGGGCGAGCGATGTACGACACTGCCGACGTCGCCGCGGCTGCGCAGCTCACCGGCCAGCGCTTCGGCACGCGGGCCGTCGACGTCCTGCTTGAGGAACACGCTGATCTCGCGCGAGGCGTCGATGCTGCCGCCCAGGCGCCCGACGTTGTCGAGCACCAGCCACAGGCCGAGCGGCAGCGCGAGTGCGACCGCCATCACGCCGATCGTCAGGGCGGCCGACCACGGCTTCTTGAACAGCCGGCCCAGGCTGGCGAGCACGCTGTAGACGTGGTGGTCGACCCAGGTGCCGACGGGCGATGCGCCTTTGCGCACAGGTTGGTTGCGGGGCGCCTCAGGCATCGGCGAGGTCCTCCGGCGAAATGTCGTCGGCCAGCGTGCCGTGGTCGAGCACCAGCGTGCGCTTCTTCATGCGCTTGACCAGACCGAGGTCGTGACTGGCGATCAGCACGCTGGTGCCGCGCTCGGGCAGCTCGGCGAACAGCGCCATGATTTCGGCCGACAGCGTGGGATCGAGGTTGCCGGTGGGTTCGTCGGCGACCAGCAGCATCGGCTCACCGACGATCGCGCGGGCGATGCCGATGCGCTGCTGCTCACCGGCCGAGAGCTGCGTGGGCAATGCACGCTCGCGCGCGCCCAGCGCCAGGCGCTCCAGCACGCTGCGCACGCGCTTGCCGATTTCCGGCCGGCGCATGCCGCGCAGGATCAGCGGCAACGCGATGTTGTCGAACACGGTGCGGTCGGGCAGCAGGCGGTGATCCTGGAACACGACGCCGATGTCGCGGCGATGCATTGCCACCTTGCGGCCGCGCACCTTGAGCAGATTGCGCTCGCCGAACACCACCGCGCCGCGGCTCGGACGCTCGGCCAGATGGATGAGTTTCAGCAGCGTGCTCTTGCCCGCGCCGGAGTGGCCGGTGACGAACAGCATCTCGCCGGCCGCCACATCAAAACTCACTTCCGACAGCGCCACATGGCCGCCCGGATACTGCTTGCTGACGTTATCGAATCGCAGAACGCTCATGCGCGGCAGTATCGCAGGGAATGTGGACAACAGCGTCATGAGGCGTGCGCCTTCCCCCGTTCGCGGGAGAAGACTCAAGCGCCGGCCTCGCACCAGAAAAAAGCCCCGCCGAAGCGGGGCTCTCATCACGCAGGCCGAGACCAGCGATCAGCGCTTGTCGTCACCCGAGACCAGACGACGCAGGCCGCGACCGATGCGGCTCAGCAGCGACGGCGCCTTGTCCGGTTTCGCAGCCGGTGCCGGCCGCTGGGTCGGACGCACTTCGCGCGGCCCCTTGCCACCGTTGCCCTGCGGCTTCTTCGACGCGTCGACCGCAGCCGTCGCGCCGTTCTGGGGCGATGCGCCCTCGGCGCCTTCGATCTTCTTGCCGGCGCGGCGGCGACGACGCTTGCGCGGCGGACGCGATTCGTCCGGCATCGCCTGCGCCACCGAACCGGCGGCATCGATCACCGGCTGCGCACCCGCGACGGCCGGCGCGGCCGCGGCGGTCTCGCCTTCGACGCGCGGCGGACGCGGCTTGCGCGGTCCGCGCTCGCCACGCCCTTCGCCACCGCCCGCCGAACGTGGACCCCGCGAACCGGGCGCACCACGACCGCCGGCACCGGCGCCCGCACCACGGCCACCGCCGCGCTTAGCGTCTTCGACGGCGCGCGCCTCGCGCACTTCCTTGAAGATCTCGCTGATGCTTTCGCCGTCCTCGGCATCGAGTTCGACGCCTTCGCGCGGCGCGCGCGGCAGCGCGGTCAGCAGCTCGGAGGTCACCGGCTCGACCGGAATCTTCTGTTCGATGTACGCCTCGATCTCCGGCAGGCTCTGCGCGTAACGCTCGCAGGCGAAGCTGATCGCATCCCCTTCGGCGCCCAGACGCGCGGTGCGGCCGATGCGGTGGACGTAGTCCTCGGCATCGAACGGCAGATCGTAGTTGAAGACGTGGCTGACGCCGTCGATGTGGAGACCGCGCGCGGCCACGTCGGTCGCCACCAGCAGTTCGAGCTGGCCGGCCTGGAACTTCTTCAGCAGGCTCTCGCGCTTCTTCTGCGGCACGTCGCCCGACAGCACGCCGACCCGGTAGCCGGCCTTCTCCAGCGCACGCGCCACGCGCTCGATGAACGCCTTGGTGTTGACGAACACCATCGTGCGCGCGCCTTCACTGCGCGACAGCAGGCCCAGCAGCAGCTGGAGCTTCTCGTCGTCGGCGGGGAAATACATCACCTGCCGGACCTTGGCGTTGGTGATGAACTCGCTTTCGACGACCAGCTTTTCCGGCTCGTTCATGTGCTCGTACGCGAGCTCCAGCACGCGATGGCTCAGCGTCGCCGAGAACAGCAGCGTCTGGCGCTCGGTGCGGATCGGCATGCGACGCAGCAGGAAGCGGATGTCCTTGATGAAGCCGAGGTCGAACATGCGGTCGGCTTCGTCGAGCACGCACATCTCGCAGGCGTGCAGGCTGACCACCTTGTGCTGCTTGACGTAGTCGATCAGGCGGCCGGGGGTTGCGATGATGACGTCGGCGCCCTCGGTGAGGATCTGGCGCTGCTTGTCGTAGTCGACGCCGCCGTAGACCAGGGCGAACTTCAGGCCGAGGTGGCTGCCGAACTTCACCGCGTCCTTGTGGATCTGGATGGCGAGTTCGCGCGTCGGCGCGAGGATCAGCGCGCGCGGGTCTTCCGGCTTGCGGTCGGCCAGGGCCGGCTTCGACAGCAGGCGGTTGATCACCGCGACCAGGAAGGCCAGGGTCTTGCCGGTGCCGGTCTGGGCCTGGCCGGCGACGTCGCGGCCGTTGAGGGCCAGCGGCAGCGTCAGCGCCTGGATCGGCGTGCAGCGGGTGAACCCGGCCTCTTCCAGCCCGGCGAGCAGCGCCGGATGCAGGTCGAAGGACGAGAAGGTGATGTCGGTAAGAGGCTTGTCGCTCATGCGTAGGAAGGTGTCCGGGCGTCGCCGACTTGGAGGGCGCCGCGTGCTTGCGTGGGAGGCAGTCGCGACGGCAGACTGCCTGGGCGCAGGACGCATGGGTCGTCCCGCAGGAGCGCCACCTTGATTCCGGTCGGCGATCCCCCATTTTACATCCATCCCGGCGCCGCTGCTTCGAAGCGCGCCCCAGCCCCCCGGAGCCCCCTGTGACCGACGCCGTCATCCACGCCAGCGATTCCGATTTCGATGCCACCGTGCTGCAGTCCGACGTGCCGGTGCTCGTCGACTTCTGGGCGCCCTGGTGCGGCCCCTGCAAGATGATCGCCCCGGCGCTCGACGAACTGGCGGGCGATTACGCCGGCCGCGCCAAGATCGTGAAGATCGACGTGGACCAGAACCAGGCCACCGCGCTGAAGTACCACGTGCGTTCGATCCCGATGCTGCTGCTGTTCAAGGACGGCCAAGTGCAGGGCACCCAGATCGGCGCCGTGGGCAAGCCACAGCTCGCCCAGCTGATCGACAAGGCCCTCTGAGGCCCGTTCCGACCCAGCGGCAGGCCGTCCGAAGACGCCCTGCCGTCTGAACCGACCGCGCGGCCACCGCTTGCCGCCGGTCGGACGCAGTGCTAGGTTTGCCCTGCTCCGGCGTGTGTACCGCGCGCCGCACCCATCTGGCGTCACTCCCGACTGTCCGTTTTCCTGCCGCCGCCCGTCCCGGGCGCTCGCAACCGAGCGAGGATTTTCCGCTTGTCCGACCACACATCCGATCCCGGCACGCCCGAGGGCGACTCCGCCGTGAAGCGCGTGCGCAAGCCGCGCGTGGCCAAGAAGGCCACCGATACCGCCTCTCCCGATTCCCAGTCCCAATTGCCGTTGGCGACCCAGGACGCCTCCGCACCCAAGGCACCGTCCGCGAGTGCACCGCCGCCGCAGGCGGCCGCGCCGCAGTCCGAAGCCCCGAGGGCGTCGGGCGAGTCCGCACAGGGCGATGCCCCGCGCGGCAACCCGAACAACCAGGGCCAGAACGGCCAGCAGAACGGCGGCCAGCATCACGCCCAGCAGGGCGGCGAGCCGCGCCAGCACGGCGGCGGCCAGCAGCACCAGAACCGCGGCAACAATGGCGGCGGTGGCAACAACAACGAACAGGGCGGCAACAACCGCCGCGACCGGTTCAAGAACCGGCGCGATCGTCCGCGTGGGGGCGGCCGCGATGACGGCCTGCCGCAGGACGGTGGCAATGATCACGTCCAGCGCCTGCCGCCCCCGAACATTCCGGACGGGTTTCCGCAGTACACGCTGAGCGACCTCAAGCGCATGCCGGCGCACAAGCTGCTCGACATCGCCGACCAGCTGTCGATCGAAGGCGTGGCGCGTGCCCGCAAGCAGGACGTGATCTTCGGCCTGCTCAAGGTCCTGACCCGCCACGGCGAGGGCGTCGTCGCCGACGGCGTGCTCGAGATCCTGCCCGACGGCTACGGCTTCCTGCGCGCGGCCGAGGCGAGCTACCTCGCCGGCCCGGACGACGTCTACATCTCGCCCAGCCAGATCCGCCGCTTCAACCTGCGCACCGGTGACCATCTGCTCGGTCGCATCCGCTGGCCGAAGGATGGCGAACGCTACTTCGCGCTGTCGGTCGTCGACACGATCAACGGCGAGCCGCCGGAAGCCAGCAAGGGCAAGGTGCTGTTCGAGAACCTGACCCCGCTGTTCCCGCGCAAGCGCTTCAAGCTCGAGCGCGGCGACGGCTCCAGCGAGGACATCGCCGGCCGCATCCTCGATCTGATGGCCCCGCAGGGCAAGGGCCAGCGCGCCCTGATCGTCTCGCCGCCGAAGGCGGGCAAGACGATGATGATGCAGCAGGTCGCCAGCGCCATCACCTACAACCATCCCGACGTGCACCTGATCGTGCTGCTGATCGACGAACGTCCGGAAGAAGTGACCGAAATGCAGCGCACCGTGCGCGGCGAAGTCATCTCGTCGACGTTCGACGAGCCGGCCGCACGCCACGTGCAGGTCGCCGAAATGGTGATCGAGCGCGCCAAGCGCCTGGTCGAGCACAAAAAGGACGTCGTCATCCTGCTCGACTCGATCACCCGCCTCGCCCGCGCCTACAACAACGTCGTGCCGAGCTCGGGCAAGGTCCTGACCGGTGGCGTGGACGCCAACGCGATGCACCGCCCGAAGCGCTTCTTCGGCGCCGCGCGCAACGTCGAGGAAGGCGGTTCGCTGACCATCATCGCCACCGCGCTCGTCGACACCGGCAGCGCGATGGACAAGGTGATCTACGAAGAGTTCAAGGGCACCGGCAACTCGGAAGTGCACCTCGATCGCCGCATCACCGAGAAGCGCGTCTACCCGGCGATCAACGTCAACCAGTCGGGCACACGACGCGAGGACTACCTCATCGAGCCGGACCTGCTGCAGCGCATCTGGATCCTGCGCAAGCTCCTCCATCCGATGGACGAGATCGCCGCGATGGAATTCCTGCTCGACAAGATGAAGACCACGAAGTCCAACGACGAGTTCTTCTCGTCGATGAAGCGCTGACCGGTTCGCCGGTCCTCGCAACGAAAAAACCCCGCTCGCGCGGGGTCTTTTCATTTGGCTTGTCGTCGCGTTCGACGCGACGCGGCGTGCGGCAGGCTCAGCCCGCGTCGCGGATGACGAATGCCGATTGCGCAGTGACGATCTGGCCGCCGGCCTGGGCCTGCTCGGCAGCGAGACATTCCGCCGAGCCGGTTTTCGACGCCTGCATGTTCCTCAGCATGTCGCGCGCCTTGCGCGAGCCCGCGTTCGCCACCTCGAGGGTCACCGGCGTGCTGACACGGGTCGTGATCGCCTGACCATCCACCTGTTCCGGCAACGTGCGCATGTCGGCGACCCAGTCGCGCGCCATGCGTTCGAAGGGGGCACGCGTGCGCTCGCGGGTGCCTTCCGCGAACTCGACGGCATCCAGGCGCGCGCTGCCGTCGGGCTGCACGGTGTAGTGCACCGTCATGTTCGCCCCCAACCCGCGCCGCGCCGCTTCCACCGGATAACGCGGCGGCGCGGGATACGCCGAGCCGTCCGCCAGGCCCGGACCGTGGCTCCGGTATTCGGCGGCCAACTGCATCTGGTCGCCTGCCGCCGGCACCGCGCAGACGCCGAAGACCACGTAGGTCACACCGCCACGCGGGCGTCCCTCGATCACCGCCGGTTCGAACGCGAGATCGCGCGCACGGGCTTCGACGAAATCGCGAAGACCTTGGGACAGCTTCGGCGACGCTTCGATGTCGGTCGGCTGACCGCGTTCGTCGACGACGACCTTGACCATCGTGGGAAACGCCACGACCTCGGCAGCGTCTCGTGCACTCGCCGAAGCCGCGATCGCACCGGCGAGAAGACTGCCCGTCAGCAGTATCGGATGTCGCATGGAACCTCCTTGTTCACGCCTTGGGCGTCCGGAAAACGGAATCGACGGGCTCAGCCCTGGAACGGGGTCAACAGCTTGAAGCGCGAGGTTTCCGGCGTCATGCCGCCAGCAACCAGGGTATCGGGGCTGAAGCCCGGCGGCGTCGGGGCGGCCCAGACGGGGCGCTGCTGCTGGCCAGGATGATAGGCACTCCACTGGCCGTACGCGGCCTCCCGGTCGTTGCCCAACCTGAAGTCGACGGGCACGCGCACCACCCAGTAATCGCGGGTCGTCTCTTCACCCTGCTCGGGCAGCACGAACGTCCAGTGTTTGAGCGCGTTGTCGATCGCGGTCTTCGACAGCGTGTTGCGGATCATCTGCATCTGTCGCGCATTGCCGAGTGCGGTCAGGTTGACCTGTTCGGCGACGACATCTTCAGGCGTGCCATCGCGACCGACTTTCACCAGCAGGTAAACCGTGCCCTTGCCGCCGATCTGCGCGATGTTCATCGGATAGCGCGGCGGACGCAGGTCGGCGCGACGCACGCTGGTGCGATCGGAATCCGAGTACTCCTCGCCGAAGTGGGCGCTGGCGATGCGCACGTGCATATTGCCTTCGCCATCGCCGACCGGCGTCGCGACCAGGCGCACGCTCATCTTTGCGCGTGCGAGCACGGGGACGCCATCGACGAGGACCGGTTCGAACCGCAACGCCGGAATCGCGCGCTCGATCAGATCGACGGCATGCGCCGGCAGTTTGTCCGGCTGGTCGAACGCGTGACCAGTGACTTTGCCCTCGCGATCGATGTCGACGTGACCCGTCACCAGCATGGAGGCTTCGACTTCCTGGCGCGCCTGACGCGCGCTCTGGGCATCGGCGACGGGCGTGGCGCCCGCGAGAAACGCGAGGGCGAGCAGCGCGGAGAGCGTGCGGTTCATGGATGCTTCCTGCAGAGGACCGGGTCTCGACTGTGCCGCCTCCACGTGCGCGGGACAAGCCCGGGCAAACCCCGGGTCCTCAGCGCTGCTCGCGCAGGAACCGCGCCATCGACACGCCGTCGCCGCTCTGGGCGGGGGCGAATTCGGCGGCGACGTCGATGAAGCCGCGCATCACCGCGACCTCGCGCGGGGTGCGGTTGAGGGTGTCGCGCAGGTCGGGGTCGGCACCGGCACGCAGCAGCCGACGGGCCAGGCGCAGCTGGCCGTGCAGGCCGGTCAGGTGCAGCGGGCCGAAGCCACGCTGGTCCTGCGAATCGAGCGAGACACCTTCGTCGAGAAGCTGTTCCATCGCCGCCAGCACCACGTCCTCGTCGCAGGCGGTACCGGGTTCGGCGCGGGCACCGAGCAGCAGCAGCAACGGGGTGACGCCGCCGGCCGCGGGCGCATCGACTTCTGCGCCGGCCAGCAATAGGGTGTCGAACAGCGCGAGCAGACGCGGCCGGTCGCGCGAGGTGAAGCCGTACAGCGCGGCGCAATGCAGAGGCGTCAGGCCCTGCGCATCGGTGGCGTGGATGTCGGCACCGGCGGTCAGCAGACGCGCGGCGAGATCGGGCAGACCGAGCGCTGCGGCGAGCATCAGCACGCTGACTTCGCCCGGCAGGCGCTGGTCGAGCGAGACACCGGAGGTCAGCAGACGATCGACAACCTCGGCGTGCCGCATGCTGACCGCCGCCGACAGCGGCGTCGCGCCGGACTGCGCGGCGCGCGCGGCATCGGCGTCGCGCGACAGCAGCAGGTCGACGACGTCGCGATGGCCGCCACCGGCGGCGCGCAGCAGCGCGGTGCAGCCCTGCCCGTCCACGGTGTCGACCGGAAAGCCGAGATCCAGCAGGCGGCGCACGGCCTCGGCATCGCCGGCATTCGCGGCGGCCGGCAGATCGGCCGGTTCCAGCGCGCGGCGCGGCAGTTTCCAGCCGCGCCAGTCGAGCCAATCGGCGAGATCGCGACGACCCGCGGACAGGGCGACGCCCAGCGGCGTCTGGCCGTCGGCGGCGCACGCGGCCGGGGAAGCGCCATGCCGCACAAGTACTTTCAACGCCCCTTCGCGGCCGAGCGCGGCGGCGAGATGCAGTGCGGTCATGCCGCGGGCGTCGCGGGCGTCGAGGTCGACGCCGTGGCCGACCAGACGTTCGATCAGCCGCAGCCAGCCCAGCCGCACTGCCAGCGACAGCGGCGGATCGCCAGCAGGCGACGGCGCAAAGGGATCGGCGCCACGTGCCAGCAGGTCGAGCGCGAACGTCTCGTACGCGCGCGCAGCCTGGTCGTCGTCGCTGCAGGCGGCGAGATAGCGCGCGAGCGTGCCGGCGCCGCCCGGCGATGCACCGTGGCGCAGCAGTGCCTGCAGGATCGGCAGATGTTGCGGCGCCGACGCCAGCAGCGCGCACAGCGGCGGCGCGCCGGTCTCGTCGGCCACTTCGACATCGGCGCCCTGTGCAAGCAGCCATTCGATGCGGTCCAGCGACGGCGGCATCTCGGGATCGAGCAGCAGGCCGCCGAGATCGCGCGCGCCGAGCAGGCGCAGCAGCGGACCCTGGTCGTCGAAGCGGCCTTCGCGCAGGCTGGCGCGCAACAACAGCACCGGCGTGCGGTCGCTCGCGACGGCGCCGTCCTCGTCGTCGCCGATGCCGAGATTGGCGGGCAACGGGTAATCGGGATCGAGCAGGCGCACCAGCGTCCAGCGGCCGGTTTCGGCGGCGCGGTCGACCGGCTTGCGGCCATCGGCATCGGCGACGTCGGCCGGCACGCCGAGTTCGAGCAGGCGCTGCAGCAGCGCAGCCGACGGCAGTTCCGCGGTGCAGGCCAGCATCACCGCATTGCGGCCGGCGACATCGACCGCGGCGACGTCGGCGTGTGCGGCCAGCAGCGCTTCGAACGCGGACAGTCGACCGCCGCGCGCGGCTTCGAGCAGCGGCGTGCGGCCGTCGTTGTCGCGACCGCGCACGTCGGCGCCGGCGCCGAGCAGCGCGGCGAGAATGTCGTCGTGCCCCTGGAAGGCCGCCACATGCAGCGCGCTGCGACGCAGCGCATCGCGCGCGTCCACACGGGCTTTGTGCTTGAGCAGCAACTGCACGCCGGCGGCATCGTCCTCGTCACCGCCGGCCGCGGCCAGCAATGCGGGCGTGCCGCCGTCGACCTCGGCGCGCGCGCCGCGTTCGAGCAGGAACTTCGCCAGCCGCCAGTTGCCGACCGCGCAGGCCATGCCGAGCGGAGTCAGGCCGTCGTGGTTGCGCGCTTCGAGTTCCGCCGCGGCATCGCGCAGCAGCGCGGCGACGCCGGGATCGGAACTGCGCGCGGCCAGATGCAGCGGCGTATTGCCTTCATGATCGGTGATCCGCGGATCGGCGCCATTGGCCAGCAGGGTCATCACCGCGTCGGGGCGGCCATGCCAGCTGTCGCGCGTCGCGGCCAGCAGCGGCGTCATGCCGGCGTGGGCCGTATTGACGTCGACGCCGCGCGCGATCAGTTCGCGCAGCAGACGCAGATCCGGCAGTACCGCGGCCAGTACCGGCAGGCTGCGCTGGTCGCGATCGTCGGCCGCCGGCAGCAGGCGCACGTCGGCGCCGGCTTCAATCAGCGCCAGTGCGCGATCGACGCGGCCGGCGCGCGCGGCGGCATACAGCGCGACATCGGGCGCCGCGTCGAACGGTTCTTCCGACAACGCGACCGCGGGATCGCCCTGCATCTCGACGATCTGGATCGGCAACGCGGCCGGCGGCGCGAGGCGTTGCAGCACGGCATGCAGGCCGAGCGAGGCGAGCACGGCGATGATCGCCAGCCCCGCGCGCGGGCCGATGCCGCCGGCAGGCAGCCAGGCCGGAACAAGCACGAGGGCGATGATTGCCGCCACGCACAAGGCCGCGCCGACGCCGCGCCAGTTGCCGGTCTCGCGCTCCGACAGCGCGCGCCAGTGCGCGCGCAGCTCGCCGCCGTCGCGTTCGATCGCGTGCCACAGCGGCCAGGTACGCCAGAAGCCGATGACCGCAAGACCGACCGCGACACTCAGCGCGAGCGCCGCGCCGAGTTCACCGCCCTGCCGCAACGCGGACAGCGGCCAGGCGACCAGCGCCGCCGTTGCGAGCGTGGCACCGCCCCAGGCGCCGGCCAGCGACAGCAGATCGGTCCGCAGCATGGCGCCCGCGGGTACGACGCGCGTGCGCCAGCCACGGATGACCAGCGCGAATGCCGGCTGTGCGAGCGCGCCGGCGACCGCGGCGAGCGGACCGCCGACGAGCGTCAGCGCAGCGAGCGCGACGCCGGCCAGGAGCACGAGGATCAGGGAACGGGCGAACGCGGACGACGGCCGCTGCGCGGACTCAGGCATCGGTGCCCCAGTCCTCCGTCAGTGGATCGTGGACCAGACGCGGCGGCATCTGCAGATGGAATTTCTGCGTGCGCAGCTTCTCGCGCACCAGCGCGGCATCTTCGCGCGCGAGCTTGCGCTCGGGCGTCAGCGCCACATCCAGCACGAAGGTCAGTTCGCCCAGTTGCGCGCGCACCGGTTCGGGCAGAACGTCGAACGCGTCGCGCTCGGCGAGGTACACGTAGGTGTCCGCCTTGCGCTGGCTTTTGTAGACGTAGGCGTGCATGGCCGAAGAACCGCGGAAACACGCTGGATTGTGCGGCATATCCACGGACTTGGGTATCGCAGCGCCCGCGCAGCGCGGAAATCCGACAACACGGGGTTCAGTGATAGCCGGCGTCGGCGGCCACCTTGCCGCGGAACACGCGGTAGGACCACGCGGTGTAGCCCAGGATCAACGGCAGAAGCACGACGAGGCCGGCCAGCACGAAGCCCTGCGACGACGGCGGCGACGCAGCCTCCCAGATGCTCAGCGACGGCGGCACGATGTTCGGCCACATGCCCAGCACCAGCCCGAGAAATCCCAGTCCGAAGAAGCTCAGCGTCAGCAGGAACGGGCGCGCGTCGCGGCCTTCGCGCATCGCTGCGCGCCACAGCCAGATGGCATTGACCAGCGCCATCACCGGCACCGGCGACAGCCACCAGAAATTTCCGTCCTCGAACCAGCGCGCCATGATCTGCGAGTCGAGAAACGGCAGCCATGCGCTGACCAGGCCCATGAAGGCCGCGACCACCAGCACCAGCGGCCGGGTCAGCGTGCGCGCCATCTGCTGCAGGCGGCCCTCGGTCTTGAGGATCAGCCAGCCGCTGCCGAGCAGCGCGTAGCCGAACACCACCGCGGCGCCGGTCAGCATCGAGAACGGGCTGAACCAGTCCAGCGCGCCGCCGGCGTATTTGCCTTCTTCCAGCGCCATGCCCTCCACCAGCGCGCCGAGGATCACGCCCTGCGCGAATGCAGCGAGCAACGAGCCGAGCGCGAACGCGACGCCCCAGAAGCGCTTGCCGCGCTGCGCCTTGAAGCGGAATTCGAACGCGACGCCGCGGAACACCAGCGCGATCAGCATCAACAGCACCGGCAGATACAGCGCCGACAGCACGATCGCGTAGGCGCGCGGAAACGCCGCCAGCAGACCGGCGCCGCCGAGCACCAGCCAGGTTTCGTTGCCGTCCCAGATCGGCGCGGCGGTGGTCATCATGTGGTCGAGCTGATCGCCGTCTTCGGCGAACGGCGCCAGCACGCCGAGGCCCAGCACGAAGCCGTCGAGCAGCACGTACATCAGCACGCCGAAGCCGATCACGCCGAACCAGATCACCGGCAACACGGTCTGCAGGTCGAGATCCATCAGTCGTCTCCCACCGGGCCGTCGGCTGCCGAGATCGGCCGCATCGGCGTGCGTTCGCCGTCGTCGTGATCCGGGCCATCGTCGATGGGCTGCGGGCCCTTGCGGATCATCTTGAGGATGTAGCCGCCACCGGCGCCGAACACCACCGCGTAGGCGATGACGAACGCGACCAGCGACACGATCACGCTGGTGCGGTCGATGTCGCTGACCGCGTCCGCGGTCCGCAACAGACCCTGGATCGCCCAGGGCTGGCGGCCGATCTCGACGACGAACCAGCCCGCCAGCACCGCGATGAAGCCGCTCGGCGCCATCAACCGCCAGGTATTGAGCAGCCACTTCGACTCGAACAGCCAGCGCCGCCGCCACGCCCACAGCGAGACGATGGTGAGCAGCAGCATCGCCGTGCCGATGCCGACCATGACCCGGAATGCGTAGAACACCGGCGCGACCGGCGGCCGTTCGTCGCGCGGCACCGCGGTCAGCGGCGCGATCGTGCCGTCCCAGCTGTGGGTCAGGATCACGCTGCCGAGGCGCGGTATCGCGACTTCGAAATCGTTGCGCTCTTCGTCGACGTTCGGCACCGCGAACAGCACCAGCGGCACGCCCTTTCCAGGCTCGCCTTCGTGCCAGTGCGCTTCCATCGCCGCGAGCTTGACCGGCTGCACCTCGCCGGTCTTCAGGCCATGCAGGTCGCCCACGAAGATCTGCAGCGGCACCGTGATCGCCGCGAACGCGACCGAGAGCTTGAGCATCCGCGTCGCCGCGTCGACGTGCTCGCCGCGGCGCAGATACCACGCCGCCACGCCGCCGATGACGAAGCACGTGGTGATGAACGCCGCCAACGCCATGTGCGCCAGGCGGTACGGAAACGAGGGATTGAAGATGATCGCCATCCAGTCGGCCGGATGGAACACGCCGTCGATCAGCTCATAGCCCGCAGGCGTATGCAGCCAGCTGTTGGCCGAGAGGATCCAGAACGTCGAGATCAATGTGCCCACCGCCACCAGGCAGGTGGACAGGAAATGCAGCTTCTCCGACACCCGGCCCCAGCCGAACAGCATCACGCCGAGAAAGCTCGCTTCGAGGAAGAACGCGGTCAGCACCTCGTAGCTCAGCAGCGGCCCGAGGATGTTGCCGGCCGCGATGCTCAGCGCCGACCAGTTGGTGCCGAACTGGAAGCTCATGACGATGCCCGACACCACGCCCATGCCGAACGACACCGCGAAGATCCGCATCCAGAAGAAGTACAGCTCGCGCCACACCGGATCGCGCGTGCGCAGCCAGCGGAACTCCAGGAACGCCAGCCAGCTCGACAGGCCGATCGTGAAGGCCGGAAACAGCACGTGGAAGGAGATCACGAATCCGAACTGGATCCGCGACAGCAGCAGGGCGTCCAAGGAGGGCTCCGGTGGGGCGGCGCGCAGCGAGTCTGCGGGCGCGCGCGTGAAAGCGGGATGCGGCACGGTGTCGCGCGACATCGCGTCGCAGCCCGACCATGACCTTCGCCAGAGCGGCCCGGGCAGCGGCGCCCGTTACACTTCGGCTTCTTTTCGCTTCGTGGAACCGTCGAATGCGTCGTCTGCCGTTGAGCTGGGTGCTCGCCTGCGCCCTCGTGTCTCCCGCCGCCCTGGCGCAACCGTCGCAGCCGCTGACGATGGAGCGGATCATGGCCGATCCGGACTGGATCGGCGCGCCGGTCGAGGGCGCGTGGTGGCGCTGGGATGGCCAGGCGGCGTACTACACCCGCAAGCGCGAAGGCAGCAGCGTCCGCGAAACCTGGCAGCAGCCGCTCGCAGGCGGCGCGTCGACCCGCGTCGAAGACGGCGCCCGCGCCGACCTCGATGCGCAGAACCCGATCACCGACGCCACCGGCACGCGCGTGGCGTTCCTCCGCAATGGCGACCTGTTCGTGCGCGATCTGCGCACCGGCGCGCTGACCCAGGTCACGCGCACCGAAGCGCCGGAAGCACAGCCGCAGTGGTCGACGACCGGCGGTCTGGTCTGGCGCGCCGGCAACGACTGGTTCGGCTGGGACGCGCAACGCGGCACCACGCAGCTGGCCAGCCTCAAGGCCGAGGACGATCCGGCCAAGCCGCCGAAGGACGACGACCTGCGCGACCGTCAGCTGCGCATGATCGAAACGCTCCGCGTCGAGCGCGACCGCCGCGACGGCCTGCGCACGCAGAACGAGGCCTGGCGCCGCAGCGACGCGACACGCGCGCCCGGCCCGGTGTTCCTCGGCAAGGATGTCACGATCGCCGGCAGCGCGCTGTCGCCGGCGGGCGACCGGCTGATCGTCGTCACCACCGCCAAGAGCGGCGATGAAGGGCGCGAGGGCAAGATGCCGCGCTACGTCACCGAATCGGGCTACGAGGAATTCGAGGACGTGCGCACGCGCGTCGGCCGCAACGATCCGCTGCCGCACACGCTGTGGCTGGTGGACGTGGCCAGCGGCCAGGCGCGCGAGCTCAAGACCGACACCCTGCCCGGCATCGGCACCGATCCGCTGGCCGATCTGCGCCGCGCGGCGGGCAAGGACGCACTCAAGGGCAATCGCCCCGTGCGTCTGGAGCTCGACGGCCGCGGCGGTGGCGGCGGTGCGATCCGCTGGAGCGACGACGGTCGCAGCGTCGCGCTGTCGATCCACTCGGTCGACAACAAGGACCGCTGGCTCGCCACTGTCGATCTGGCCGGCGCGACGCTGCAGAATCGCGATCGACTGACCGACGCCGCGTGGATCAACTGGGATTTCAACGAGTTCGGCTGGCTGCCCGACAACCGCACGCTGTGGTTCCTGTCGGAAACCTCCGGCTACTCGCATCTGTATCTCAACGACGGCGGCCGCTCGCGCGCGTTGACCTCGGGGCAGTGGGAAGTGTCGTCGCCGGTGATGTCGCGCGACGGCAGCCGCTTCTTCTTCCTGTGCAACCAGCAGTGGCCGGGCCGTTATGAAGTCTGCAGTGCGAGCGGCGGCACGGTCAGCGAACTCACGAAGACCGGCGGTATCGAGGACTTCGCGCTGTCGCCCGACGAGACCCGCCTGCTGCTGCGCACCTCCAGCAGCTACACGCCGCCGCAGCTCGCCGTCGCCGATGTCGCGGGCGGAGAAGTCCGCGTGCTCACCGACACCCGCACGGCCGAGTTCAAGGCGCACGACTGGCTGCAGCCCGAATACGTGCAGATTCCGTCCAAGCACGGCGCCGGTACGGTGTGGGGCAAGTTCTATGCGCCGGAGACCTACGAGCCGGGCCGCAAGTATCCCGTCGTGCTGTTCGTGCACGGCGCCGGCTACCTGCAGAACGTCAGCGACCGCTACCCGAACTATTTCCGAGAGCAGATGTTCCACAACCTGCTTGTGCAGCAGGGCTACATCGTGCTGGACCTCGATTTCCGCGCGTCCGCCGGCTACGGCCGCGACTGGCGCACGGCGATCTACCGGCAGATGGGCCACCCGGAGCTCGAGGATTACCTCGACGGCATCGACTGGCTGGTCGACAACCACCAGGCCGATCGCGACCGCGTCGGCATCTACGGCGGCAGCTACGGCGGCTTCATGACCTTTATGGCGCTGTTCCGCGAACCCGGCGTGTTCAAGGCCGGCGCCGCGCTGCGCCCGGTCACCGACTGGTCGCAGTACAACCACGCCTACACCGCCAACATCCTCAATACGCCGGACATCGATCCCGAGGCGTACCTGAAGTCCTCGCCGATGGAATATGCCGACCGCCTGCAGGACAACCTGCTGATCGCGCACGGCATGATCGACGACAACGTGTTCTACAAGGACTCGGTGATGATGGCCCAGCGCCTGATCGAGCTGCGCAAGGACAAGTGGGAACTGGCGAGCTACCCGCTCGAGCGCCACGCCTACCAGCATCCGGCCTCGTGGTACGACCAGTACCGCCGCATCTACGAATTGTTCGAGCGCACGCTCAAATGACCGCGCCCGGCCCGTTGCCGGCGGTCGAGCTGCTGCGGCCGTCGCCGTGGAAGATGCTCGCGCTGCTGGCGATCTGCGCCGGGTTCGTGTGGATGGCGGTCGTCATCGGCGAGCGCCACCTGCTGATCGCGTGGCTGTGCGGTGGATTCTTCGGGCTGTGCGCGCTGGTCGCCCTGGTGTCGCTGCTGCCCGGTGCGAACCATCTGCGGCTCGATGCCGACGGCATCGAACTGCGCTCGCTGTTCCGGGTCACGCGCTGGGGCTGGCGCGACGTCGTGCGCTTCGGCCCGACACGCGTCGGCCTGCATACGATGGTCGGCATCGATTTCGCAGACCACGTGGATGCCGCGGCGCGTTTGCGCCGCGTCAATCGCGGACTGACAGGCTTCGATGGCGCCCTGCCCGACACGTTCGGACACAAGGCGTCCGTCCTCGCGGCGAAGCTCGAAACCTGGCGCCAGGCGCACGCCTGAGCACTGCGCCGCATCGACCGGGATCCATGCCGCCACACCGGCGCCGCCTACAATGCGGGCCATGAATGATTTCGACACCGTCCGCGATTATCTGACCGGCCTGCAGGACCGGATCTGCCATGCGATCGAAGGCGCCGACGGCCGCGCCCGTTTCGTCGAAGACCTTTGGCAGCGCGCAGAAGGCGGCGGTGGCCGCACCCGCATCCTGCGCGACGGCGCGGTGTTCGAGCAGGCCGGCATCGGCTTTTCCGATGTCTCCGGCACCGCCCTGCCGCCATCGGCCAGCGCCAACCGTCCGGAACTCGCCGGCGCCTCGTGGCGCGCCTGCGGCGTGTCGCTGGTGTTCCATCCCCACAATCCGCACCTGCCGACCACGCATGCCAACGTGCGCCACTTCCGCGCCGTGCGCGACGGCGAAACCGTGGCCTGGTGGTTCGGCGGCGGCTTCGATCTGACCCCGTTCTATCCGGTCGACGAGGACGTGCTGCACTGGCACCGCACCGCGCGCGACCTGTGCGAACCCTTCGGCGGACAGGCGCGCTACGACGCCCACAAACAGTGGTGCGACGACTACTTCTTCCTCAAGCACCGCAACGAGACGCGCGGTATCGGCGGGTTGTTCTTCGACGATCTGCATGGCGATTTCGACACCGACTTCGCCTACATGCGCGCAGTCGGCGACGGCTTTCTCGATGCCTATCTGCCGATCGTCGAGCGCCGCAAGCAAGCGCCGTACGGTGAGGCGGAGCGCGAGTTCCAGCTGTACCGCCGCGGCCGCTACGTCGAATTCAACCTGGTCTACGACCGCGGCACGCTGTTCGGCCTGCAGTCGGGCGGACGCGCCGAATCGATCCTGATGAGCCTGCCGCCGCGCGTACGCTGGGAATACGGCTTCACCCCGGCGGCCGGCAGCGACGAGTCGCGTCTGGCCGGCTACCTGCACCCGCGCGACTGGCTCGCCGAGCTGGCCTGAACACGCCGGATCGAGCCGGTGACCGCAATCGACGACGCCACGCATGCGGTCCTCGTACCGGACCGTCTGCGCGTGCTGCACGTCGACGATCACCTGCTGGCGTTCGACAAGCCCAGCGGCCTGCTGTCGGTACCCGGCCGCGGGGCGGACAAACACGACTGCCTCGCGAGCCGCGCTCTGGCGCTGTGGCCGGACGCGCGCGTCGTGCATCGGCTGGACCAGCCGACGTCGGGCGTCATCGTGCTGGCGCGAACTGCGGAGATGCAGCGCGCGCTCGGCGACGCCTTCGCCGAACGCCGCGTCGACAAGCGCTATGTCGCGATCGTCGACGGCTGGCCCGACGCGGATGCCGGCACGATCGATCTGCCGCTGCAGGCCGACTGGCCGAACCGGCCGCGGCAACAGGTTGACTGCATCAGCGGCAAGCCCGCAAGGACCCGCTGGCAGGTCCTGTCGCGCACGCAGACTACGGACAGGGCGCCCTGCACCCGGTTGGCGCTGATGCCCGAGACCGGCCGCACGCACCAGCTGCGTGTGCACCTGCGGGCGATCGGCCATCCAATCCTCGGCGATGCGCTGTATGCCTCGCCCGAAGCGCACGCACGCGCGGCGCGGCTGCTGCTGCACGCGGAGTCGCTGAGCTTCGAACATCCGGCGACCGGCGCGTCGCTGTGCATCACATGCGCGGTGCCGTTCTGAAACTCAGCACTCCCGCGACACCTGCAACAACCATCGCAGCAAATTCCGGACGTAAAAAAGCCCCGCAGGCAGGGGGGGCCTACGGGGCTCGGGGAACCGGGCGCGGGGAGACGCCTGATGGTTCCGGTCGATCACTCCAGGGGAAGGAAGCGATCTAGCGACAGACCTTGCATCTGTCGAGGGACATAAGACCATTCCATGGATGGATGGATCGTGAAGATTCCGGTTAATATTCTGTTGGATTCAGGCCGCATTTACTCGCATGCGGCGCAGATAGCGGCGTCGCCACACACGGCACATTTCAGCCGGCGAAACGCAGATCAATGCGCCTCGTCCCAGTTGTCGCCGATGCCGCTGTCGACGACCAGCGGCACCCGCAGTTCGCCGGCGCGGGTCATCCGGGTCACGACCTCGGCCAGCAGCGTGTCGACGAAATCCAGATCCGCTTCGAACACCAGTTCATCGTGCACCTGAAGGATCATTTTCGCGCGGTCCGCGTGACCGGCGATCCAGCTGTCGATGGTGATCATCGCGCGCTTGATGATGTCGGCCGCGGTGCCCTGCATCGGCGCGTTGATCGCGGCGCGCTCGGCGCCGGCGCGCTGCGAGGGATTGCCCTTCTGGATGAAGTCCAGCGTCAGTCGCCGGCCGAACACCGTCTCGACGTAACCGGTCTCGCGTGCCTGCAGCCGGGTGCGGTCCATGAAGTCGCGCACGCCCGGATACCGCGAGAAGTACAGCGCGATGTAATCCTGCGCCTCGCCGCGGCCGATGCCGAGATTACGCGCCAGACCAAAGGCACTCATGCCGTACATCAGGCCGAAGTTGATCGCCTTCGCCGCGCGTCGCTCGTTGCCGGTGACGTCCTCCAGCGGGCGGGCGAAGACTTCGGCCGCCGTCGCGCGATGGATGTCGACACCGGATTCGAACGCCCGCACCAGACCCGGATCCTCGGACAGGTGCGCCATGATCCGCAGCTCGATCTGCGAGTAGTCGCAGGCGATCAGCTTGCGGCCCGGCGGCGCGACGAAGGCGCGGCGGATCCGGCGGCCGTCGTCGGTGCGGATCGGGATGTTCTGCAGGTTCGGATCCGACGACGACAACCGCCCCGTCGCCGCGCCCGCCTGGTGGTAGCTGGTGTGCACGCGGCCGGTGTCGGCGTTGATCATCTCCGGCAGCTTGTCGGTGTACGTGCTGCGCAGCTTCGCGAGGCCGCGGTACTCGAGGATCACGCGCGGCAGTTCGTGCTGGTCGGCAATCGCCTCCAGCGCTTCCTCGTTGGTGCTCGGCTGACCCTTCGGCGTCTTCACCACGGCCGGCAACTTCAGCTCGTCGAACAGCAATGCGCCGAGCTGCTTGGGCGAATCGAGATTGAAGGTGCGGCCGGCGAGTTCGGTCGCCTTCTGCTGCGCGGCGAGCATGCGCTTGGACAGGTCCGCGCTCTGCCGGCGCAGTTCGTCGGCATCGACGCGTACGCCGTTCGCCTCGATGCGCGCGAGCACCGGCACCAGCGGAATCTCGATGTCGGCGTAAACGCGCACCAGGCCCGCATAGGCTTCGATGCGCGGCTTCATGACCCGGTGCAGCCGCAGGGTGATGTCGGCATCTTCGGCGGCGTACTTCGACGCGTCGTCGATGGCGACCTGCGAGAACGAGATCTGCTTGGCGCCCTTGCCGGCGACATCCTCGAACTTGATCGTCTCCATGCCGAGATGGCGCTTGGCCAGCGAGTCGAGATCGTGGCGTGCGATGCCGGCGTCGAGCACGAAACTTTCGAGCAGCGTGTCGTCGGCGTAACCGCGCACGTCGACGCCATGCCGGCGCAGCACATGGATGTCGTATTTGCCGTGCTGGCCGAGCTTGCGCTTCGCCGGGTCTTCGAGGACGCCGCGCAATGTATCGAGCACCAACGCGCGATCGAGCTGCGCCGGTGCGCCGGGATAGTCGTGGCCGACGGGGATGTAGGCAGCGCGGCCGGGTTCGATCGCGAAACTCAGGCCGACCAGGCCCGAGCGCATCGCGTCGAGCGCGTCGGTTTCGGTGTCGAACGCGAATTCGTCGGCGGCCTGCAGCTGCGCGACCCAGGCATCGAGCTGCTCGCGCGTCGTCACCGTCTCGTACTCGCCCGGCACCGACAGCGCGGGATCGAGCGTCGACGGCGGCGCGGGCATCGTGACCGCCGTGGCGACTGTGGGCGCAGTGCCCGTATCACCAGCCGTGTCGAGGTCCTTCAACGCCTGACCGAAGCCGTAACGCGCGTACAGCACGCGCAGGGCATCGATCGCACGCGGCCGCAGGATCAGCGTCTCCGGACCGCCGTCGAGCGCGACATCGGTCTTGATCGTCGCCAGTGCGCGGCTCAGCGGCAGCTGATGCAGCGCCTCGCGCAGGCTCTCACCGATCTTGCCCTTGATGTTGCCCGCGTTCGCGATCACGCCGTCGAGCGATTCGTATTCGGTGAGCCACTTCGCCGCGGTCTTGGGCCCGCACTTCGGCACACCGGGAATGTTGTCGATGCTGTCGCCCATCAGCGCGAGCAGATCGACGATCTGGTCGGCGCGGACGCCGAACTTCTCGACCACGGTCGCGTCGCTGTCCATGCGGCTGCCGCTCATCGTGTTGACCAGGGTCACGCGCGGGCGCACCAGCTGGGCGAAATCCTTGTCGCCGGTGGAGATCGTCACCTCGATGCCGGCGTCGGCCGCCTGCAGCGCCAGCGTGCCGATGACATCGTCGGCCTCGACGCCGGGGACGCGCAGGATCGGAAAGCCGAGCGCCTCGACGATCGTGCACATCGGCTCGACCTGCGCACGCAGTTCGTCGGGCATCGGCGGGCGATTGGCCTTGTACTGGTCGTAGAGGTCGTCGCGGAAGGTCTTCCCGGGCGCGTCGACGACGAACGCCGCGAAGTCCGGCGCCTCCTTCAAGGTGGCGCGCAACATGTTGACGATGCCGAACAGCGCGCCGGTGGGTTCACCGTCGGCGTTGCTCAGCGGCGGCAGCGCGTGGAACGCGCGATACAGGTACGAGGACCCGTCGATCAGGATGAGGCGTTTCGTCATCCGGGGATTCTAAGGGGTCCGTCGTTCGGGCCGCGTTCGAGGCCGAACGCCCCGGAAGCGGCTGCGTGGCGCGCGGGCCGTGCCGGCGCGCACTGACAGAATCCGAACATCGCGTCGCGATAATCCGGCCCATACGGGGAGTCTGTATGCGCATGTCCTGCCAGGGCTGGTCGAATCACCGGTGTCACGCCATCCGCAGCCCGGACGCGTGGGTCCGCCGATGACGCGTCCGGACGGTGAGCCGCCCGCGACCGACTGGACCGCAGGCACCGTCTGCCGCAATTGCGGCGCGGCATTGGGTGAGGGCCCCTACTGCAGCCAGTGCGGCCAGAAGGCGGCGCAGCGCCTGCAACTGGGCGATCTGCGCCGGGAAACCTGGGAGAAGTGGCGGCTGTTCGAACTGTCGGTCGCGCGCACCGCCGGCCGCCTGCTGCTGCGCCCCGGCACCGTGGCCCGCGAATACGTGGCGGGTGCGCGCGTGCGCCATGTACATCCGCTCAAGCTGCTGCTGGTCTGCGTCGCGGTGTTGTTGCTGGTGCTCAATGCGAGCGGTTTCCTGCAAGTGGGCGGCGCCCAGTATCGCGATGCGATGGCGATGATGCAGCGCTACGCCAACTGGAGTTTCACCCTGGGCTTCTTCGCGGTGGTCGCCAGCACGGTGCTGGTATTCGGGCGGCGTCGTTACAACCTGGTCGAGCACATGGTGCTGGCCGCCTATGCATCGGCGGTGATCATCGTGCTGAATCTGGTGAACCAGCTGCCGCTGCTGGCGATGCGCGACCCCGCGCTGGTGCTGCCGTGGCGCGAGGCCGCCAAGTGGTACATGTACGCGGCCAAGGCGGTGGTACTGGCCGTCGCCTTCCGGCAGTTCTTCGAGCTCGATCTGCGCCGCGAGTGGTGGCGCCTGGCGCTCGCGCTGGTGGTGTTCGTCGCGATCGACTGGCTGCTGCGACGCGCCTACGCCCATCTCATCGTTGCGATCGTCTACGCGCAAACGTCCTGAATCCACGCTACCAGAGGAATGGCCATGTCCCGACGTTTTTTTGCCCGCTCGTTCCGTCCGCTGCCTGCGGTGTTGCCGCTGGCCCTGCTGCTGGCCGCCTGCGGGGATCGGGAGGCGACGCCGCCTGCGTCCGCCGCGTCCGCCGGGGGCGACACCCCCGGTCGCGCGGAGCTGGTCGAGCAGCTCGCATCGACGCTGCAGGCCTGCTCCTACGACGGCCGTCCCGAACTGCTCGATCCGGCGACGCTGACCGGCGACGCGCCGGCCGATTGCCGCTCGATGGTCGAGCAGGTCATGGGCTTCACCGGCCTGCCGCAGAACTTCGTCGTGACCGAAGGTCCTGTCGCGAATGCGGCGGCGGTGATCCTGTTCGACGAACAGAAGATTCCGCAGCGCGTGATCGCGTTCAACCGCAATTTCCTCGGCGAGGTGCGCGCGGCGACGAACGACAATCCCTGGGCGCCGGTCAGCATCATGGCGCACGAGATCGGCCACCATCTGTCGGGCCACACGATCACCGGCACCGGCAGCCAGCCGCCGATCGAGCTGGAAGCCGACAAGTTCAGCGGCTTCGTGCTGCAGCGCATGGGCGCGAGCCTAGCCGATGCGCGCAGCGCGATGGCATCGCTGGGCGCCGACCACGTGACCGCGACCCATCCCGCGCGCAGCGACCGTCTCGCGGCGATCGGCGATGGCTGGATGGAAGCCTGCAGCCAGGCGGGCCGCGCCGACTGCCAGGGCGGCACCGGCACGGGCACGCCGCCGCCGCAGACGACGCCGTCTCCGCGCAGTGCGTCCGTGCGACTGCCGACGCCGTCCGCGCAGACCATTCCGTTCAAGTACGGGCGTTTCGTCGTGGACGAAACCGGACGCCTCGATCCCGGCCTGCTCAAGGGCCTCGATACCGCGCTCTACGATCTCGCGCAGACACAGGGCATCGAACTGGCGCTACTGGTCGTCGACGACCTGCATGGCATGACCGCGCGGGACTACGCATGGGCGATGCTGCGGCAATTGCGGATCGGCAAGCTGGATCTCGGCAATGGCGGCGTGTTCGTCGTCGCGCCCGGCCAGGGCACCTCTGCGGTGGCATTCGCGCCGGGCATCGCCAAGCAGCTGGAGTTCGCCGATCCGGTGAAACAGTTTGATCGCTGGATCGACGAATCGTGGCAGCGCGACTGCCAGGATGCGGACGGGTGTGGCATCTCCAGCCGGAGCCTGCTCGGCATCGTCGAGTCGCAGGTGCGTTCGCTGACCAGCAGCGGCGTGCAGTTCCAGATCCGCTTCCAGTCGATCCAGGAGGTGCTGGACTTCTCCGCCGCGCGGTTGGCCGAACGTCGCGCAGGCCGCGAGTGGGACGACGAGCGCGACCAGGCGCTGGGATCGCTGACCCGCTTCACGGCCACCGTCACCGATCTGACACCCGAACCCGAGCAGCTCAAGGTCAACGAGAACGTGGTGCGCGACGGCCGCTGGCGGGCCGTCGTGGTCCGTACCGAGGACGGCAAGGACACCACGCTGTACCTGCAGCCGCAGACCGAACAGCTGATGCCGGGTGGACGGCTGGAGGTCGGCAAGCGCTACAGCTTCGTCGGCGAGCTGATGTCGACCGGCGCCTTCCACACCGACCAGGGCGTCCTGCAGGGCAACGTGCAGCTCTGGCTTTTCAGTTACGACCCGCTCGACTGAGCACGATGGCCGTTCGCGGATGCCGCGTCCACGTCGGCATCCGCGAGGCGCGCGCATACTGCGCGTTCAATCTCCGACACAGGGAAATCCGTCATGACACGTCTCCGAATCGCGCTGCTCGCCGCCTCCCTGGCCGGGCTGACCGCCTGCGCGACGACTGGCGGTTCCGGCCTGCCCGACGGCGTGCCTGCCGATGCCGAGCAGGTGACCCGCACCGAGTCCAACGGCGACCAGATCACCGAGTACCGCATCGCCGGCCAGCTGCGCGCGGTGCAGGTCGTGCCCTCGCGCGGTCCGGCGTATTTCCTCTACGACCGCGACGGCGACGGCAGCATCGACGGCGACCGCGACGACGTACCGCAGACCTATTTCAAGCTGTTCGGCTGGTAAGTCCGTGGGCGAGGTGTTGCGCGTCGCGCTGGTCGGCTATGGCCTCGCGGGTCGCGTGTTCCATGCGCCGCTGATCCAGGCGACGCCCGGACTGGCGCTGCACACCGCGGTGTCCAGCGACGCAGGCAAGGTCCTCGCGGACTTTCCCGATTTGCGCGTCGTCGCGGATCCGCAGACTGCGTTCGATGATCCTGCAATCGATCTCGTCGTCATCGCTTCGCCCAACGCGACACATGCGCCGCTGGCGATCGCGGCGCTGCAGGCCGGCAAGCATGTCGTCGTCGACAAACCGTTCGCGATCGATCTGCGCGAAGCGCTGGAGGTCGCCGCGGCAGCACGCGCGAGCAGCCGACTGCTCGGCGTGTTCCACAACCGTCGCTGGGATGCCGATTTCCTCGCGCTGCGTACGCTGGTCGAGGCCGGCACGCTGGGCGACATTGCCGAAGTCCATTCGCATTTCGATCGATTCCGCCCGACCGTGCCCGATCGCTGGCGCGAACGCGCGTGTCCGGGCGCGGGGCTGTGGCTGGATCTCGGCCCGCATCTGGTCGATCAGGCCCTGCAGCTGTTCGGCGTGCCGGATGCGGTGCAGGCCGACATCGCGATCCAGCGCACTGGCGCCGTGGTCGACGACTACTTCCATGTGGTGCTGCGCTATCCGCGACTGCGCGTGATCCTGCATGCGGGCGCGCTGGTGCCTGGCGCCAGCCTGCGGTTCGCGGTGCACGGCAGCGGAGGGAGCTGGTTCAAGCATGGACTCGATCCGCAGGAAGCCGCGTTGCGTGCAGGCGGCGTACCGGGCGCGGAGGGCTGGGGCGTCGATCCAGCGCCCGGGCAACTACTGCGCGTGGACGCGGACGGCACGCTGCCTGACGCGCCATCGCCGACACCCGCGGGTGATTACCGCGCGTTCTATGCCGGCATACGCGATGCGATTTGCGAAAGTGCGCCGCCGCCGGTCACTCTCGACGAAGCACTCGATGTCATGCGCGCATTGCAGGCGGGCATCGACAGCGCGGCGAACGGGCATGTGGTGGCACTGACGTAGACACATATGCGAACGGCGCCCCGAATCCGGGACGCCGTCCGTGTGACGCACGTGCAGAACGCGATCAGTTCTGCAGCAGCTCACCCACCAGCGCATCGGCGCCGTAGACCGACTTCAGCGATTCGATGATCGCCGCGCTGTGCACCGACACCGTGCGGTTGAGCTTGGGGTCGTACCAGAAGCTGCCGCCCAGCGAGTGGATGTTGCCGTCGAACGCGAGGCCGATGACCTGGGCGTCGCGGTTGATCACCGGGCTGCCGGAGTTGCCGCCGATGATGTCGTTGGTACTGACGAAGTTGAAACGCGTGTCCTGAGCGATGCGGCCTTGCGCGTCCAGCCAGCGCTTCGGCAACGCATACGGCTCGGCGCCGGTGTTGCGCGCGAACACGCCGCCCATCGTCGTGAACGGTTCGATCGCCTTGCCGTTCTCCTCCCAGCCGGCGACATCGCCGTAGGACAGGCGCAGGGTGAACGTCGCGTCCGGATACACCGTGGTGCCGAGCTTGTCGAAGCGCACCTTGGCGATCTGCGTGGCGGCGCGCGATTCGATCGACGCGACCTCCGACTCCTGCCGCTGCCGCACCGCACGTGCCGGTGCATCCACTGCGCGGGCCAGACGGATGAAGGGATCGTCCGAGGCTTCGATCGCCGCGGCGCCGCCGTTCCACAGGCGCTCGCGCTCGGCGACGTCGGCGAGCTTCGAGCCTTCGACGAGTGCCTTGGCGACCTGCGCGGGCGACTGCGTGCCCAGCACGGACTTCACCAGCGGATCGTCGGTGCCCAGCAGCTCGCGGAACTTGGTCAGCGACCAGGTCAGCTTGGCGATCTCGAACTCGGAATACACCGGCGCCTTGCTCAGCAGGGTCTGGCGCAGACGGCCCTGGCCGGCGTCCTGGAATTCCGGCAGACGTGCGTCGTTGGCCTTCGCACGCTCGGTGCCGCCGCGCACCAGCGTGCGGGCGATGCCGAACAGGCGCGAGTCGAAACCGCGGCCCTGCTCGAGCAGCATGTAGGGCACGGCGAGCTGACGTGCGACGACCTGCGCTGCTTCCACCTCGTTCCACGGCGCGGCGTCCACACCGTCGCGCAGACGCGCTTCCTCGGCGCGCTTGCCGGCGAACACCTGCGGGTCGAGCAGCGCCTGCAACTGGCCGCGGAACACCTTATAGCTGTTGTCGGTGAACGTGAGGTCCGACTGCGCCTGACGCGCGGCTTCCTCGTCGCTGCGGCCGTACTGGCCCAGCATCGCGCGGCGTTCGGCCAGCCAAAGCAGGTTGTTGATCAGGCTGACGTCGCGCACGGTTTCCAGCTGCGCGACGGTGAGCTGGCGCTGGGTGCGTCCCGGGTGGCCGGTGACCATCACCAGTTCGCCCGGCTCGGCGCCCTCGGGCTTGAGCGTGAAGTGGTGCTCGACGTTCGCCGGCTTGCCGTCCTCGTAGGCGCGCAGCAGCGCAGCGTCGAGGTTGTAGCGCGGGAAATTGAAATTGTCGGGATCGCCGCCGAAGAAGCCGACCGAGTACTCGGGTGTGAACACCAGGCGCACGTCGGAGTAGCGGTGGTAGCGATACAGATGCTGCTGGCCGCCGTTGTAGAGCTCGACCACATCGCAGCGCGTCTTCGCCTCGTCGTCGCCGACGCACTCCGATTCGATGCGGCTCTTCTCGGCGTTGCGCGCGTCCACGTAGGCCTGGCCCTGCTTGCCTTCGGCCGCGCTGGCCAACCGCCCGCTGACATCCGTGATCGCGCGCAGCACATTGAGTTCTTCGGCCGGGCACTGCAGTTCCTCGCCGCGCGCATCGGCGACGAAACCGTCGTTCTGCAGATCGCGCTGCGGCGAGGACAGGCCCTGCACACAGCCGACGACGCAATGCGCGTTCGTCAGCACGAGGCCATCAGGGGACACGAACGAACCCGAACAGCCACCGGCCAGGCGCACCGAAGACTGCATCGCGTGGTCCACCCACGCCTGGTCCGGCGCGAACTGGTACTGCGACTGCAGCTGCGCCTTGGGCAGGTTGTCGAGTGTCCACATGCCTTCGGCGGCGAATGCGGCGGGCGCCCCTGCGAGGGCGAACAGCCCGCCGACCGTCGCGGCGAAGCGCGTGCGTGTCCGGGGGCGGAATGGGGCGGGCGTGGAAGCGGCGGACGCCATGGAATCTCCAGTCGAAGCGGCCGCGTCGCGGCCGAAGGCCGCCCAGCGTACGCGCACGTGTCCCCGCGGGCGTGGCCGGAAGGTCATGGTCGGACATGCCGGTTTGGTCTACACGCCGCATTCACGTACGATCGGTGCGCGCGCGACACATGGAGGGCTGTCGCCAGTCCGAGGAGCCCGATGCACCACCCCGACCGCCGCAAACCCGATCATCCGGACGCCGCCGCGCTCCGCGCCGGGCTCACGCCTGCGCAGACCAGCGCGATCGCGACACTCGAACAGTTCGGCTGGACCCTGCGCTTCGTGCGCCGTCCGCTGTTCCGCGACCCGGTGCCGGTGCTGTTCGAGAAGAACGGCAGCCGCTGGATCGTCGTCGATGGCGACGGCACGCTCGACGAAAGCCAGAGCTTCGAAATCCGCGACTGACGCCCGACGGCCGACGCCGCCGGCTGTTCAGCTGAATGCGCATGACCGTCACGACCGGCCCGCTAGCATCCGGCCGTCTTCCACGACAGGAGCGGCCGATGTCTTCGTTTTCCATCTACCTCGTGGGCATGGCCGTGCTGATCGGCGGACTTGCCTACGGCGCCCACCTCGCCGGCCTTGCGCCGCAATGGATCGCCGTCGGCGTCATCGTGCTGCTGGGCCTGGGCATCGTGAAGGCGGTCTCGCGCACGCGGCGCCTGGATCCGCCGTCGGCCTGATCGAAAAGCGGTTGCGTTGGAACCTGTTCACGAACTGTCGCGAGCGCAGCCGGATGGCGCGTGGCGGAGCGCAGAAAGCGCAGTGTACGTGCTGGTACATGAGCACTTCGAGCACCGCACGCGCGTCATCCGGCAAGCGCAGCAAGATCGTGGACAGGTTCTCAGGCCGGTTGCAGGTTCGCGTACGCCAGCACCAGCCACTTGCTGCCGGCATCGTCGAAATTGACCTGCACGCGTGCATGCGCGCCGTCGCCTTCGATGTCGGTGACGGTGCCGCTGCCGAACTTCACGTGGGTGACGTTCTGGCCCAGACGCACGCCCACCGACGGTGCAAGGCTGGCGTGACCGAAGTCGCGCTGGCGCTGCGGGAACGAGGCGCGCGTGGGCTGCGCCTTCGGCCGCACTTCGTGCAGCAGCACCGGCGGGATCTCGCGCAGGAAGCGTGACGGCACGCCGAACATGTCCTGGCCGTGCAGACGCCGCGCTTCAGCGTAGGTCAGCACCAGTTTCTGCCGCGCGCGGGTGATGCCCACATAGGCGAGCCGGCGCTCTTCCTCCAGGCGCCCGCTTTCCTCGGCGGTGCGCGCGCTCGGGAACAGGCCTTCTTCCAGACCGACCAGGAACACCAGCGGGAATTCGAGGCCTTTAGCGCTGTGCAGCGTCATCAGCTGCACGCCGTCCTCGCCGGCCTGGGCCTGGCTTTCGCCGGCTTCCAGCGAGGCGTAGGCGAGGAACGCGACCATCTCGGTCAGCTGCGCGCTCTCCTCGTCGTCGCCGCGCACGAAGCGCGAGGCCACCGACACCAGTTCGTCGAGATTCTCGACCCGCGAATCGGCGCTGCCCTTGGATTCGTTGGCGTAGTGCACGCGGAGGTTCGAGCGCGCCAGCACGTGGTCGATCTTGTCCTTCAACGACAGTTCGGCCAGCTCGACCGACAGCTGGTCGATCAGCTGCGCGAACCCGGCCAGCGCGTTGCGCGCGCGGCCGGCGAGCACATTGCCCTGCGCGCTGCGGATCGCCGATTCCCACAACGGAATGCCCTGCGCGCGCGCCTGCTGACGCACCTCGTCGAGCGTGCGCTCGCCGATGCCGCGCGGCGGCGTGTTGACCGCACGCTCGAACGCCGCGTCGTCGTCGCGGTTGGCGACCAGACGCAGATAGGCCAGCGTGTCCTTGATCTCGGCGCGTTCGAAGAAGCGCACGCCGCCGTAGACGCGGTACGGCACCTGTTCGGCGACGAGTTGTTCTTCCATCGCGCGCGACTGCGCGTTGCTGCGGTAGAGGATCGCAATGTCGCCGTGCGAACCGCCATCGCGCACCCATTGCAGCGCGCGTTCGACCACGTAACGCGCCTCGTCGATCTCGTTGTAGGCCGCGTACAGATCGATCGGATCGCCTTCGCCGCTGTCGGTCCACAGCTGCTTGCCGAGGCGCTCGGGGTTGTGCGCGATCACCGCGTTGGCGGCGCCGAGAATGTTGGCGCTCGAGCGGTAGTTCTGTTCGAGACGGATCGTCTCCGCGCCCGGGTAGTCGCGCAGGAAGCGCTGCACGTTCTCGACCTGGGCGCCGCGCCAGCCGTAGATCGCCTGGTCGTCGTCGCCGACCACGAACACCTTGCCGGTGTCGCCGGCGAGCACGCGCACGAAGGCGTACTGGATCGCGTTGGTGTCCTGGAATTCGTCGACCAGCAGATGGCCGAAGCGCTGCCGGTAATGCGCGAGCAGCGCCGACGTGTCGCGCAGCAGTTCGTGCGCGCGCAGCAGGATCTCGGCGAAGTCCACCAGGCCTGCGCGGTCGCAGCGTTCCTGGTAGAGCGCATAGGCCTTGCGCATGACGTCCGACCATTCGTCGGCGCCGTCCTGAATGTGCTGCGGGCGGCGGCCTTCGTCCTTCTGCGCGTTGATCCACCAGGCGATCTGCCGCGGCGGAAAGCGCGCATCGTCGAGTTCGAGCTGCTGCACGACGCGCTTGACCAGACGCAGCTGGTCGTCGCTGTCGAGGATCTGGAAGCTCTCGGGCAGCTTCGCGTCCTGCCAGTGCAGGCGCAGCAGGCGATGGGCCAGGCCGTGGAAGGTGCCGATCCACATGCCACGTGCGCCGCTGCGCAGCTGCGCATCGACGCGGTGGCGCATCTCGGCCGCGGCCTTGTTGGTGAAGGTGACGGCGAAGATCCCGTGCGCGGGCACGCCGACGACCTCGTTCAGCCACGCGATCCGGTGGGTGAGCACGCGGGTCTTGCCGCTGCCGGCGCCGGCGAGGACGAGATAGTGGGCATCGGGCGCGGAGACAGCCTGACGCTGGGCGGCATTGAGGCCGTCGATAAGGTGTGACACATCCATCGCCGCATTCTACGCGGTCGCCGTCGCCGGCCCTGCGACGGCTCAGGCGCCGCCCGGGCGATCCAGCAGCGCCAGCACGTCCTCGAACGGCGCGGGGCGGGCGAACAGATAGCCCTGCAGTTCCTCGCAGCCGTGCGCGGCCAGCCAGTTCCACTGCACGTCGGTTTCCACGCCCTCGGCCGTCGTGCACAGGCCCAGCCGCTGCGCCATGCGGATGATCGCGTCGCAGATCGCCTCGTCGTCGGGATCGCGGCCGAGATCCTGCACGAAGGAACGGTCCAGCTTCACCCGGTGCAGCGGCAGGCGCTTGAGGTAGGCGAGGCTGGAATAGCCGGTGCCGAAATCGTCGATCGCGATGCACACGCCGGCGTCGCGCAGCGTCGCCATGTCGCGGATCACGTTGTCCGGGCTGGCCATGACCACGCTCTCGGTGAGCTCGAGTTCGAGGATGCCGGCCGGCAGCTCGAAGTCGCGCAGCACCGACAGCACGTCGTCGACCAGTCCCTGCTGGAACTGCGCGGCCGATACGTTGACCGCGATCCGCAGATGGCCCCAGCCGTGCGCGACGAGGATCCGGTGATGGCGCGCGGCCTCGCGCAGCACCCAGCGGCCGATCGGCACGATCAGCCCGCTGTCCTCGCAGACCGCGATGAACGCATCGGGCGTCAGCAGGCCGCGTTCGGGGTGCTGCCAGCGCAGCAGCGCTTCCATGCCCACCGGCCGGCGCTGCTGGTCGAACTGCAGCTGGAACGCGAGCGCGAACTGCCCCGTCTGCACGGCGTCGCGCAATTGCGACACCAGCGCGAGGCGTTCGCTGGCCTGGGTGCCGAATTCGTCCCGATACGCCACCACGCAGTTCCGGCCCTGCTGCTTGGCCTGGTACATCGCCTGGTCGGCATGGCGCAGCAGCAATGCGGGATCGTCGCCGTCGCCCGGGTGGCGGCAGTAGCCGATGCTGGGCGTGATCTGCAGCGACGCGTCGCCGATCTCCATCGGCTGCGACAGGCCGCGAACACACGTTCGGTCGCGCGGGCGACCGCGTCGCGATCGACGGCGTTCATCACCAGCACGAACTCGTCGCCGCCGAAGCGGCCGACCGTATCGCCCGGCTGCAGCGCCGCACGCAGGCGACGGCCCACGGTACGCAGCACCTCGTCACCGCTGGCGTGGCCGAGGCTGTCGTTGATCAGCTTGAAATCGTCGAGATCCACGAACACCAGTCCGACACAGCCGCTGCCGGCGTCGGCGCGGGCCACCGCCTCGGCCAGACATTCCATCACCAGCTCGCGGTTCGGCAGGCCGGTGAGTTCGTCGTGGGTGGCGCGATGCGCGAGCGTGTCTTCCGCGCGGCGCCGTTCGGTGATGTCGTTGAGGATGCCGACGAAATGGGTAAGCGCGCCGTCCTGGTCGCGCACCGGCGCCATGCGCAGTTCGTTCCAGAACGGCGAGCCGTCGCGCCGGTAGTTGCGCAGCTGCACGCGGACCTCGTGCGCCTGCGCGATGGCATCGCGGATCGCGGGCAGCGCCGGCTGGTCGCGTTCGGTGCCCTGCAGGAAGCGGCAGTTGCGGCCGATGCTGTCCTCGGCCGAATACCCGGTGATGCGCGAAAACGCCGGATTCACGTACACGATCGGCTGATCGTCCGCGCAGGCATCGGCAATGATGATGCCGTTCTCGGTGGCTTCCACCGCGCGCCGCAGCAGGCGCAGGTCGGCCTCGTCGCGGCGACGGCGGGTGACGTCGAGCATGCCGCCCACCGCGCGCACCGGCTGGCCGCCGGCATCGCGCAGGATCATGCCGCGGTCCTCGACCGAGGCGTAGTCGCCGTTCTCGCAGCGCAGGCGGTACTGCGCGTGCCATTCGGTCGCGCCGCTCGCCAGTGCGGCGTCCAGGTCGCGCCCGACGCGCGCCTCGTCGTCGGGATGCAGCAGCGCCGACCACTGGTCGATCGTTGCCGCATGCGTGCGCCAGTCCCAGCCGTACTGTGCGGTGAAGCCTTCGTTCCACCACAGGCGGCCGGTGGCGATGTCCCAGTCCCAGATTGCATCGCTGGTCGCCCGCGCGACCATCTGGAAGCGCGCGTCGCTGCGCTCGCGTTCGGCCTCGACGCGCTCGCGGTCGCTGGTGTCGAGCACCAGCACCAGCCGCGCGGGACGGCCGAGGAACTGCAGGCTGCTCGAGTACACCGTCACCGCGAAGGTGCTGCCGTCGCGGCGCCGGTGGCGGAAGCGGCGGCCGATGTGCGGCGCGGGTTCGCGGGCGACCTCGCGGCGGATGGCATCGCCGTCCATGTCGACGACGATCGCGTCGGCCGTCAGCGCGAGGAACTGCTCGAGCGCATACCCGTACTCGGCGATGGCCGCCGCGTTGACGGCGAGCATCTGCAGGGTGTCGCGATCGTAGACCAGCGACGGCAGCGGATGATGTTCGTAGAGGTAGCGGTACTGCGCCTCGACGTCGCGCATGCGCGCGGTGAGATCGGTGATCGCCCCGGCCGAGCGCGCGATGTCGGCGCTCAATGCGCGTTCGCGACGTGCGCCGACCACCAGCATGCGCAGGCCGAACAGCCACGCCAGCAACAACAGGCCGGCGCCGGTCGCGAGTGCGATGACGAACGTCCACCAGCCTGCAAGCAGATCGTCGCGCCCCACGCCGACGGTGGCGATCAGCGGATACCGCGACAGGGCGTGGTAGCCGATCAGGCGCCGCGTGCCGTCGAGATCGCTGCGCCCTTCCAGCAGTCCGGCCTCACGCAGATTGACGCCCTGGGTGAACAGGATCGACTGGCGGACATCGGTGCCGACGAAGGCATCCGCCGGGTCCGAGCGGGTGACGATCCGGCCGTTGCGATGCACGAAGGTCGCGGTGCCGCTACGCCCGAGATCGAGTTCGCGCAGCAACGCATGCAGCGGCCGCGCCCGCAGGTGGCCGAGCAGCCAGCGCGGCGAGCCGTCGGGCGCGTCGGAGACGGCCAGCGCGAGCGGCAGGACCCACCCCGCACCGTCGCTGGCCGGCAGCGGTTCGCCCGCCTGCAGCCGCGCGCCGTCGGGGCCGGCTGGCGTCGCGAATCCGGGCCGGACATCGACCAGGGCGAGATCCTGCAGGTCCGGATGACGCGACAGCACGCCCTGCACCGTCGCATCGACCCGCGCATCCGTCGTGTCGGGCCCGCGCTGCCGGATCGCGTCCAGATCCGCGCCGATGCCGGTGAAGGCCCGATCGAGATTGCCGAGGGTCAGTTCGAGATTGCGCGCGAGCCCGGCCGACATGTCGCGCACGTAGCGCTCGCCGGCCTCGTGGCGTACGCGCAGATCGTTCCAGGCCACGACCGAGGCCGCCGCGCAGACGCTGGCGACCAGCAGCCCGCCGATCAGCAGCGCACGGTTGCGCCGGCGACGCGCGGGCGCGCCGTTGGATCGGTCTCCATCGCTGTCCCACTGGTCCTGCATCGCAGCCCGACGTCCCCCTGTCACGGCGTCATCGATGCTGCCACAGATGGCCGCGCCCGCGCGGCGCTCAGTGCACGACGTGTTCGCGCTTGGCGGTGCTGTTGGTCATCAGCCGGTCGGTGTAGGCGATGCCGATCGCCGAGAGGATGAAACCGCCGTGGATGATCGTCTGCCACATCACACCGGCCTGGGTGACCTTGGTGCAGACCGGCGCGGCCAGCGACAGGCCCGCGGCGAGCGCCTGCGCGTGGGCGGTGGCGGCGGTGATGAAGTCGGCCGAACCGCAGACCGGCAGGCCCACGTCGCCGGCGGCGATGAAGGTCTTGAGCAGGTGGATCGACGAGATGCCGATGATCGCCATCGCCAGCTTGACCTTGAGCACGCTCGCATTGACGTGGCTCAGCCATTCCGGCTGGTCGGGGTGGTTCTGCAGGCCCAGGCGCGAAACGAAGGTCTCGTAGCCGCCGACGATCACCATCACCAGCAGGTTCGAAATCATCACCACGTCGATCAGCCCCAGCACCAGCAGCATGATCCCCTGCTCGGTCAGGGTGTTGGCGTCGGTCACCAGATGGGTCAGTTCCTTGAGGAACAGGAACACATAGACGCACTGCGCGACGATCAGGCCCAGATACAGCGGAAGCTGCAGCCAACGCGATCCGAAGATGACGTAGGTGAGCGGGTTCATGCGCGTCGGCGCGGCGGGCTGGATCGACATGGCGGGCGTGTGGCCGGGGGTGGGGTGCGCGGAGCGTAGCGAGGGCCCGTGACTTTGCCAATCGCCGGGTCTGGCGGTTCGCGCAGGCCGTCGAACGCCGTCATGGCGGGCTTTTCCGAGAATGCTGCAGCGCAGCGCTCCGGCGTGGCGCCGGGGTCACGAACCCGCTCGGCGCGGGCGGCGAATGGCGCACGCCTCGTCCGAGATTGACAGCGTTGTCATGCGCTGGGTACAACGCATCCCGCGGTGCCGTCCGGCAGCGCGTCCGGATCTGGGAGGGTCGGGAATGTCGTCGACGCGCCTGGCGCGAACGGCGGACGCGGCCTATGCCGCGCCGCCCGCTCACCAGTGGACCGTCACCCGCGCTCAGCGCGCGGCGGTGGCCGGCGTCATCGAATACGGCGCCTCGGCCCCTGCGCCCGGCCAGGCCTGCGACGGCTCGGCCTGCATCGTGAACCGCAGTTCGCCGCCGGCGAGGATCTCGGCGTGACGCAGGAACGCGCGCTGCAGCGGCTTGCCGTCGAGCGTGACGCTGCCGATGTAGCCGTGGCCCTGTGCGAGTCCGTCGGCGACGACGGTGAACTGCCTGCCGTTCGGCAGCTTCAGCGTGGCACGCGGCAGGAACGGCCGGCCGATCACGTACTCGCCGCTGCCCGGCGCGACCGGATAGAAGCCCAGCGCGGTGAACAGATACCAGGCCGACATCTGGCCGAGGTCGTCATTGCCAGCCAGGCCATCGGGGCGGTCGGCGTACTGCGTGTCCATGATCGTCTTCAGCCGCGCCTGCGTGCGCCAGGGCTGGCCGGCGTAGGCGTAGAGATACGCGACGTGATGGCTGGGTTCGTTGCCGTGGGCGTACCAGCCGATCAGACCGGTGATGTCTTCCATGTGCTCGAAGATCGACGGATCGACCTCGGCCTCGAAGGCCGCATCGAGCCTGCCGAGCAGCGCGTCGGCGCCGCCGTGCGCGGCGGCCAGGCCGGCGACGTCGTGCGGCACGTACCACGAGTACTGCCAGGCGTTGCCTTCGGTGTAGTCGGTGCCGTAGCCGCTGGCGGTCGGATCGAACGGCGTGCGGAAACTGCCGTCGCGGTTCTTCGCGCGCATGAAGCCGGTGCCGGGATCGAAGGCGTTGCGCCAGTTCGCGGCGCGCGTATCGAAGCGGCGCGCGATGTCGGTGCGGCCCATCGCCTGCGCCATGCGCGCGATCGTCCAGTCGCCATAGGCGTATTCGAGCGTCTTCGACGCGGCCTCGCCCTCCTCGTCGATCGGCACCCAGCCCAGTTCCATGTACTGGCGCAGGCCGTCGTAGGGGCCGTAGGACGCGCTGGCGACCATCGCGTCGAGCGCGGCGTCGGCATCGAAACCGCGGATGCCCTTGAGATACGCGTCGGCGATCACCGGCACCGCGTGGTAACCGATCATCGTCCACGTCTCCTGCCCGTGGAACGACCACACCGGCAGAATCCCGTAGGGGCTGTGGCGCCGGTGCGCGAGCAGCGAGTCGACGAAGTCGGCGTTGCGTTTTTCGGGCTGCACGATCGTCAGCAGCGGATGCAGCGCGCGATAGGTGTCCCACAGCGAGAACGTCGAGTAGTGGGTGAAGCCGTCGGCCGTGTGCACGGCCTGGTCCGGCCCGCGATAGCGGCCGTCGACATCCATGAAAAGCGTGGGGCCGAGCAGCGTGTGATACAGCGCGGTATAGGCGCTGCGGCGGTCGGGCTCGGGCGCGTCGATATCGAGCACCGACAGCGCTTCGGTCCACTCGGCCTTCGCCGCGCTGCGCACGCGGTCGAAATCGAAGTCCGGCACTTCGGCGTCGAGATTGGCGATCGCGCCGGCTTCGTCGACCGACGAGATCGCGACCTTGACCACGAGCGGCGCGTCGAGCTTGCCGAAGTCGAAGGTGCCGACCAGTTGCCGGCCTTCGATCTGCGCGCGTTCGCCGGGGCTGCGATCGCCCGGCGGCGCGAAGCCCTTGTAGGCGATGTCGGTCTCGGTGTTGTGGAAGGCGTGTCCGGTCAGCGGACGCGAGAAACGCATCGCGAAGTACAGCTGCCGGCCCGGCGCCCAGCCGCGGGTCACGCGGAAGCCGGTGATCGTACCGTCGGGCATCTGCCGCAGACGCGACCACAGGATCTTGCCGGGGTAGTCGTACATCGACGTGCGCAGGTCGAGCAGCACGCGCGCATCGGTGTCCTCCGGGAAGGTGTAACGGTGCACGCCGGCGCGCGCGCTTGCGGTGAGTTCGGCGCGCACTTTGGAGTCGTCGAGAGTGACGGCGTAGTAACCGGGCTGGGCGATCTCGTCGTCGTGGCGGAAGCGCGAGGCGTAACCGCTGCCGGGCACTTCGGGATCACCGCGTTCGAGTTTTTCGGGGCCGGTCACCGGCATCAGCAGCACGTCACCGAGATCGGAATGGCCGGTGCCGGAGAAGTGCGTGTGCGAGAAGCCGACGATGCTGGTGTCGTCGTAGCGATAGCCGGCCGCCCAGTCGTAGGCCTGCGCGCGCGGCTGGATGCGCGTGTCCGGGCTCAGCTGGACCATGCCGAAGGGCACCGTCGCACCGGGATAGGTATGGCCCTCGCCGCCGGTGCCGATGAAGGGATCGACCGACGCATAGGCCTGCTCGCCCACGTCGCGCGCGTCCGCCAGCGCCGTGCCCGCGCCCAGCAGCGCGCCCATCGCGAATACCGCCTGTGCCATCGCCGCTCCCAGCTTCGCCATCGCGCCCTCGATTGGATCGGTTCAATGGCCGCGAACCTAGCACTGGCGCTCAGGCCGCGCATGTTGCGCCGCAGGATGCCGTGGACCGCTGCAATGGTCACCATGCGCGCGTCTGAACCGGTTCAAATTTCTGGCATGTCTCCGATCCGACGCGTGACTCTGGCCGACATCGCGGCCGCCTGCGGGCTGTCCAAGGCGACGGTCTCGATGGTGTTGCGCGACAACCCGCAGGTGCATCCCGACACCCGCGCGCGGGTCCGCACCGAGCTGGAGCGCCAGGGCTACGTCTATCACCGCGGCGCGGCCAGCCTGCGCCACGGGGGCGCGTCGAATGCGGTGGCGCTGGTCGTCAACGATCTGGCGAATCCGTTCTTCGCCGAGTTCGCCGCGGGCGTCGATGCGGCGCTGGCCGAAGCCGGTCATGTGCTGCTGCTCGGCAGCACCGGCGAGTCGGTCGAGCGCCAGCAGGCCGTGTTGGCCTCGCTGGTCGAACACGCGCCGGCAGCGCTGATCCTCTCGCCCGCCGAACACAGCAGCGCCGCGCGCCTGCGGAAAGTCTGCGGGCCGCGGCTGCCGGTGCTGCTGTTCAACCGCACGCTCGACGACGGCGGCACCGGCGACTGGGACTATCTGGCCCTCGACAACCGCGCCGGTGCGCGTCTGGCGACGGAGCACCTGCTCGCGCAGGGCCATCGCGCGATCGCGTTCTTCGGCGGCCATCGCGAGTCGAGTTCCTGCGGCGAGCGTCGCGCCGGCTATCGCGAAGCGCTGGCCGATGCGGGCATCGCGCCCGATCCCGCGTGGTTGATCGAATGCGCGCCCACGCGCCTCGAAGCCGCGCGGCAGACGCCGGCGCTGTTCGCGCGCGATCCCGCACCGACCGCGGCGGTCTGCTACAACGACGCCGTCGCGCTGGGCCTGATCGCCGGCCTCGCAAGCTGCGGCCGCCGCGCCGGCCACGACTTCGCCGTGACCGGTTTCGACGACATCGCCGAAGCCGCCTTCGCCTCGCCGCCGCTGACCACCATCGCCACCGATCCGCGCGCCCGTGGCCTGCAGGCTGCGCGACTCGTGCTTGCGCGATTGCGCGGCGCGCTGCCCCACGCGTCCCACACGACCATCGCCCCCGTTGCGCTGCAGATCCGTGCCAGCACGGCCGCCGCGCCCGACTCCGCATTCCCATCGCCCGCCCGGGCCCGAGGTAGCGCCGCATGAATCCGTCCAGCCGCACGATGTCCAATCCCGCTGCGATCGCAGTGGTCAGCCTGATCTTCTTCACCTGGGGCGGCCTGACCAGTCTCAACGACGTGCTGATCCCGCATCTCAAAGCCGTGTTCTCGATGAACTACACGCAGACGATGCTGATCCAGTTCACGTTCTTCGGTGCGTATTTCCTGATGTCGATGCCGGCCGGCGCCGTCGTCGCGCGCGTGGGCTACAAGGCGGGCATCGTCATCGGTCTGGTGATCGCCGCGATCGGTGCGGCGCTGTTCTATCCGGCCGCGCGACTGCCGTCGTATCCGGTGTTCCTGACCGCGCTGTTCGTGCTGGCCAGCGGCATCACGTTGCTGCAGGTCGCGGCCAATCCGTACATCAGCCTGCTCGGCCGGCCGGAGACCTCGCACAGCCGCCTCAATCTGGCGCAGGCGCTGAACTCGCTGGGCACGACGGTGTTTCCGCTGCTGATCGGTCCGCTGATCCTGGTCGGCGCGGTGCTCGGTGCCGACGAGATCGCGGCGATGGGCGCGGCCGAACAGATCGCCTACCGCGCGGCCGAAGCACGCTCGGTCGAAATGCCGTATCTGCTGCTCGCCGGCGGCCTGTTGCTGATGGCGGTGTTCGTGCTGCTGATGCGCATTCCGTCGCTGCGCGAATCCACCGAGGCCAGCCCGGCCGTGCACCACACCTATCTCGAAGCGCTGCGCACCCCGCATCTGCGCTGGGGCGTGCTGGGCATCTTCTGCTACGTCGGCGCGGAGGTCGCGATCGGCAGCTTCCTGATCAACTACATGGCCGAGCCGGAGATCGGTGGACTGACCGAAGCGCGCGCCTCGCAGTTCCTCGCGTTCTACTGGGGCGGTGCGATGGTCGGCCGCTTCCTCGGCGCGGCGCTGATGACCTTCATCGACGCGCGCAAGCTGCTCGGTTTCGCCGCCGGCATGGTCTGCCTGCTTCTGGTGGTCACGATGAGCACGACCGGTCACGTGGCGATGTGGAGCGCGCTGGCGATCGGCCTGTTCAACTCGATCATGTTCCCGACCATCTTCACCACCGCGATCGAGCGTCTCGGCACGCTGACCAGCAAGGCGTCTAGCCTGCTGGTGATGGCGATCGTCGGCGGCGCGCTGATCCCGCTCGCGCAGGGCGCGCTGGCCGACAACATCGGCATCCAGCATGCGTTCGTCGTGCCGCTGGTGTGCTACGTCTACATCATCTGGTACGGCCTGCGCGGCTCGCGCCTGAGTGGCGCCGCGCTGACCACGGCCGATGTGCCGGCGCCGCGTCCGGGTGCGATGCATTGAGGGTGCAGGCAACGACTGCAGCCACGCGCGACTTCGTCGCCTGCTTCGGCGAGGCGCTGATCGATTTCCGCGCCGAGCACGGCCGCGACGGCACGCGCCGCTTCGTCGAACAGCCCGGCGGCGCGCCGGCCAACGTCGCCGTCGGCGTGGCGGCGCTCGGCGGTCGTGCGCGTTTCATCGGCATGCTCGCCCGGGACATGTTCGGCGACGCGCTGCATGCCGCGCTCGCCACGCGCGGCGTCGATGTCTCGCAGGTACGACGTACCGGCGAGGCGCCGACCGCACTGGCCTTCGTCGCCCTGGCCGCGGACGGCGAACGCAGTTTCAGTTTCTACCGGCCGCCGGCTGCGGATCTGCTGTTTCAGGACGGCGATTTCGTCGAACACGCCTTCGATGACGTCGCCGTGCTGCACGTGTGCTCGAACAGCATGACCGCGCCCGCGATCGCGGCCACCACGCTGCAGGCGATGGCGCGCGCCGCGCACGCCGGCGCACTGGTGAGTCTGGATCTCAATCTGCGCCCCGCGCTGTGGCCGCGCGACGTCGATCCCGCGCCGACCCTGTGGCAGGCGCTTGCGGCGGCGCGGCTGATCAAGCTCAGCGCCGAGGAGTTCGCATTCCTGACCGGCAACGGCGATCTCGCCGGCACGATCGCGCGCCTGTTTGCCGGTGACGCCGCGGTGGTGCTGGTCACCGACGGCGCCGCCCCGATGCGCTGGTGGACGCGCACGCGCGCCGGCACGGCCGACACCTTCGCCGTCGAGACGATCGACACCACCGCCGCCGGCGATGCCTGCGTCGCCGGCCTGCTGCAGCGCCTGGTCGCACGCGGCATCGATGCCGACGGACTCGTGGCCGCATTCGAGGACGACGCGGCGCGCGAGGATCTGCTGCGCCATGCGGCGGCCGCCGGTGCACTCGCGACCACACGCCATGGCGCGTTCGACGCGATGCCCGACGCGGCTGCCGTGCGCGCCCTGCTGGAGACCGCACGATGAGCCTGCCCGCCGCGCCACTGCCCGACTTCACCGCACAGGCCACATTGCGCGCGCACATCGCCGACACGATGGCGTTCTATCACCCGCGCGCGATCGATCCCGACGGCGGCTTCTTCCACTATTTCCGCGACGACGGCAGCGTCTACGACCGCGGTCATCGCCACCTCGTCAGCAGCACGCGCTTCGTCTACGACTACGCGATGGCCGCGGTCGAGTTCGCCGACTCGCGTCATGCCGACGACTGGCGCGCTGGCGCAATGCACGGGCTGCGCTTCCTGCGCGAGGCGCATCGCGATGCCGAGCGTGGCGGCTATGTCTGGACATTGCAGGATGGTGCGGTCGAGGACGACACCCGCCACAGCTACGGCATGGCCTTCGTGCTGCTCGCCTGCGCCAGCGCGCGCAAGGCCGGACTGCCGACGCAGGCGTGGATGGACGAGACCTGGGATTTGCTCGAACGCCACGCCTGGGACGCGGATGCGGGCCTGTACCGCGACGAGGCCGATGCGCAGTGGCGCTACAGCGGCTATCGCGGCCAGAACGCGAACATGCATCTGTGCGAAGCGCTGATCGCTGCACACGAGGCCGGCGGCGACGCGCGCTATCTGCAACGCGCGCTGCAGCTTGCCGATCACATGACGCGCCGCCAGGCGGCGCTGTCGGGCGACCTGGTCTGGGAGCACTGGCACGCGGACTGGTCGGTCGACTGGGACTACCACCGGGACGATCCCAGGCACCTGTTCCGGCCTTGGGGCTTCCAGCCCGGCCACCAGATCGAATGGGCGAAGCTGCTGCTGTCGCTGCGCGCGCATCTGGGCGATGCCGCGCCGGCGTGGTTGCTGCCGACCGCGCGCCATCTCTACGACGCCGCGCTCGCGCACGGCTGGGACGCCGAGCACGGCGGCATCGTCTACGGCTTCGCGCCCGAATCGCTGCGCGAGGCGTCGCCCGCGCGCGGCGCGGCGCCGCCGGACCTCGCACAGGTGCCGATGTTCTGGTGCGACGACGACAAGTATTTCTGGGTGCAGGCCGAAGCGATCGCCGCGGCCTGGCGGCTGTTCGACGCGACCGGCGAGGCGCGCTATCGCGACGACTACCTGCGTCTGTGGGACTACGCGTGGCGGCACTTCGTCGACCACACCCACGGCGCGTGGTTCCGCATCCTCGACCGCCGCAACCGCAAGTACGACGACCTCAAGAGCCCCGCGGGCAAGACCGATTACCACACGATGGGCGCCTGCCACGACGTGCTCGCGGTGATGCGCGGCGCACACACCCGGAGCATCGACGCATGAGCCTTCCGCGATTCCGGTTCCACCGGCGCGCCCCCGCCATCGCACTCGCCGCCTGCGCCGCGCTGCTCGCCGGCTGCGCATCGACGGCGCCGGCTGCGCGCACCGCCACCACCCACACCGTCGTGCACGTCGCGCCGGACGCGCAACGCCGCCTCGATGCCTACGGCGCGGACGCGGTGATGGCCGAACGCGTCAAGGCCGAGTTCCTGCACGGCTGGCGTGGCTACCGCCAGTACGCCTGGGGGCGCGATGCCCTCAAGCCGCTGTCGAACACCGGCAGCGACTGGTACGGCGAATCGCTGCTGATGACGCCGGTCGACGCGCTCGACACGCTGCTGGTCATGGGCCTGACCGACGAGGCCGACGCCGCGCGCGAGCTGATCGCGACGCAGCTCTCGTTCGACAGGGATCTCGACGTCAAGCATTTCGAGATCGTGATCCGCCTGCTCGGTGGCCTGCTGTCGGGTTACCAGATGACCGGCGACGCGCGTCTGCTCGCGCTGGCCGACGATCTCGGCACGCGGCTGCTGCCGGCATTCGATTCGCCGACCGGCCTGCCCTATGTCACCGTCAACCTGCGCACCGGCGCGACCGGCGGCACCGAGAGCAACCCCGCCGAGTCCGGCACGCTGCTGCTCGAATACGGCACGCTCGCGCGGCTGACCGGCAAGCAGGTGTACTGGGACAAGGCCTGGCGCGCGCTCGAAGCGACCTACGCGATGCGCTCGCCGATCGGTCTGGTCGGCGAACGCTTCGACGTCGAGACCGGCCAGTGGACGCAGACCCGCACCCACGTCGGCGCGCGCATCGACTCCTATTACGAATATTTGTGGAAGTGCTGGCAGCTGTTCGCCGAACCGCGCTGCAGGACCATGTGGGACACCCACGTCGCCGCGCTCAATACGCATGTGGCCGACGAGGTCGACGGTGCGCTGTGGTACGGCCACGTCGACATGACGAGCGGTGCGCGCATCGCCCCGCGCTTCGGCGCGCTGGATGCGTTCTTCCCGGGCCTGCTCGCGGTCTCCGGTGATCTCGACCGCGCCGCCCGCCTGCAGCGCTCGGCGTTCTCGATGTGGCAGGCGCACGGCATTGAACCGGAAGTCTGGGATTACCGCGCCCGAAAGGTCGTCTCGCCCGGCTACCCGCTGCGGCCGGAGATCGTCGAATCCGCCTGGTACCTGTATCGCCTGACCGGCGACGACGCCTGGCGCGACATGGGCCGCGCGATGTTCGACGACTTCGTCCGCCATACGCGCACCGACAGCGGCTTCGCCGCACTGGCGAACGTGGTGACCAAGGAGAAGAAGGACGACATGGAGAGCTTCGTGCTCGCCGAGACCTTCAAGTACTTTTATCTGCTCTATGCCGACCCGGCGACGCTGGATCCGGCGACGACAGTGCTGACCACGGAAGCGCATCCGCTCCAGCCCGTCGCGGCGCAGCGCTGATGTCGCAGTCGGCTGCTGCGTCGCAGCACGAATTCCCTGTTTCGACCCGTTACGAATGCGTTTTCGCCCCATCGACCCATGCCCGTTGACAACGCTGTCAACCTGACATCCAATCCGCGCTGAAATACACCGCCCGCATTCCCCCGGACGCGCGGGTACACAACCGAACTGCATGCGAATCCTTGGGAGGGGAGATCCATGAAGCGATTGCACGCCGCGCCGAAGAAGCGGCTTCTCACGTCTGCGTTGTTGTTCGCGCTCGCGCCACCGCTGGCGGCGCAGGTCGCCGAGCCGGCCACCGACGGTCCCGACGCCACCACGCTCGATGCGGTCACCGTGACCGGTATCCGCGGCAGTCTCGAATCGTCGATGAACCTCAAGCGCGATGCCCGCGGCATCGTCGACGGCATCATCGCCGAGGACATCGGCAAGTTCCCCGACACCAACCTCGCCGAATCGCTGCAGCGCATCTCCGGCGTGTCGATCGACCGCAGCGCGATCGGTGAAGGCTCGCGGGTGACGGTGCGCGGCGTCGGCCCCGACTTCAATCTGGTGCTGCTCAACGGCCGCCAGATGCCGGCGTCGAGCAACGGCGACGGCAGCACCGTGTCCAACTCGCGCGCGTACGACTTCGCCAACATCGCCTCGGAAGCCATTTCCGCGGTCGAGGTCTACAAGAGCGGCCGTGCGGAAACCCCGACCGGCGGCATCGGCGCGACGATCAACATCAAGACCGCACGTCCGCTCGACAACCCGGGCTTCCGGGCCAATGTCGGCATCAAGGGCGTGCACGACACCTCGCTCGACAACCTGCCCGACCAGTTCAAGGGCAGCTCGGTCACGCCGGAAGTCTCGGGCATCTTCAGCACCACCAGCGCCGATGGCCGCTTCGGCATCGCGGTGACCGGCAGCTACCAGGAACGCGATCTGGGCTACAACCAGGTCTCGGTGCCGGGCGGCTGGCGCGGCTTCCGCGGCGACGAGCAGAACTGGGGCACGATCCCGCAGCCCGGCACGCCGGGTTCGGAGAACATCGTCAACCGGCCCGGTCCGGACGATGTCTACTCGGTGCCGCAGAACCTCAACTACTCAGTCACCGGCGTGCAGCGTCAGCGCACCAACGGCCAGGTCGTCCTGCAGTGGGCGCCGACCGACAGCATCACCACGACGCTCGATTACACGTACTCCGAGAACAAGATCCAGCAGCAGCGCAACGACATGTCGGTGTGGTTCAACTACGGCCCGTCGTCGTCGTCGTGGACCGATGGCCCGGTCGCCGCGCCGCTGCTCTACACCGAAATTCTGCCCTTCACCTGCGCGCCTGATTCGGGCGTCTGCCGCGGCGCCGATCTGGCGATGGGCGGCGCGGACATCGCCAACCGGAACGAGAACAAGTCGCTCGGCTTCAACGTCGAGTGGGAAGCGACCGACAATCTCGGATTCGAGCTCGACGTGCACAAGTCGACCGCGGAGACGAGCCCGGACAGCCCCTACGGTTCCGGCGGCACGCTCGGTACGGCGGCCTTCATCCGCGGCAACACCACCGCCGATTTCAGCGGCGACTTTCCGATCCTGACCGTGCAGTACCCGCCGGGTTACACCGGCCCACGCGCGTCCGACATGCTAGTCACCGGCTCGGTGTTCCACCGCAGCTACATGAAATCTGAGATCGAACAGGTACAGGCCCGCGGTCACTTCAAGTTCGGCGACTACTCGCGCCTCGACTTCGGCGTGGCGGCGACGGAAGCCAACAACCGCACCGCCTACGGCAACGTGCAGCGCGACAACACCTGGGGCGGCGCGGAAGGCAGCGCCGAGGACTATCCGGACAACATCTGGATCCCCGGCAACATGGGCGACTACTTCGACGCGTTTCCGGGCAGCGGCAACCCGGCGTTCACCGACGGCTTCTTCATGTTCGACTTCAAGACCGTGCGCGATCTCGCGGCGCAGTTCGCCGGCGACGAAGCGCTGTATCTCGCGCCTGCGACCTACAACACCGATCGCCGCGTCACCGAGAAGTCGAAGAGCGCCTACATCCAGGTGAGTTCGACCTGGGACATCGGCATCCAGTTGAACGCCGCCGCCGGCGTGCGCTACGAGAAGACCGACGTCACCTCGTCGGCGCTCGTGCCGGTCGCCACCGCGCTGCTGTGGGAATCCAACAACGAGATCGGCATCCAGCGTGACGGCTCCGACTTCACCACGCTTTACGGCGACTACGCGCACTGGCTGCCCAGCATCGACCTCAGCGCCGAGCTGACCGACAGCCTGATCCTGCGCAGCAGCTACAGCCGCACGATCGGTCGACCGGGCTGGGGCGACATCCAGGGCGGACAGACGCTCAACGAACCGGTGCGCATCGACGGCGGCACCGGCCAGCAGGGCAACCCGGGACTGGAGCCACTCAAGGCCGACAACTTCGACCTGTCGCTGGAGTGGTACTACGCCGAGGCCAGCTATCTGTCGTTCGGCTATTTCCAGAAGAACATCGACAACTACATCGGCACGACGATCATCCAGGCCACGCCGTTCGATCTGACGACGCCGATCGGCGGCGCGTACTGGAACGCGGCGGTCGCCAATGCCTGCCCGACGACCGATCTGACCTGTATCCGCAATTACATCTTCACCAACTTCAACGGCCAGCCGGGCGTGGTCCGCGGTCCGAACGACGCAGGCGGCAATGCGACGGGCACGATCACCGGCCAGCCGGGCGATCCGATCGCGAACTTCCGCATCACCACGCCGGCCAATACCGGCTCGTCGAAGCTCGACGGTGTCGAACTCAATCTGCAGCACGTGTTCGGCAACAGCGGCTTCGGTCTAGCGGCGAACTACACCTACGTCGACAGTCCCGACCTGAACTACGACAACTACAACCTCGGCGGCCAGTTCGCGCTGGTGGGCCTGAGCGACTCGGCCAATCTGGTGGCGTTCTACGACAAGGGGTCGTGGCAGGCGCGTGCGGCCTACAACTGGCGCGACAAGTTCCTGTCCAGCGGCTTCGACAGCGAACGTCCCAACCCGGTGTACGTCGAGGAATACGGCCAGCTCGACGTCAGCGTGGGCTACAAGGTCTCCGACAACCTCACCCTGCAGGCCGAGGCGATCAACGTGACCGACGAGACCCAGCGCACGCACGGACGCAACGCACGCCAGCTGCTGTACGGCACCCAGACCGGTCCGCGCTACATGTTCGGCGTCAGGTACACGTTCTGATTCCGGTGGCCGCCCATGCGCCGCGGCTTCGTGCCGCGGCGCTGTCTGTCCACGGCGCCCGTTGCGATCCGCGGGCCGCCTGCACGGGCTCGCCAGGTTGAGCCGCCCGCTGCGTCACGTCGTCATCCTCGGCGGCGGTTCCGCCGGCTGGCTGACCGCGGCCTTGCTGGCAGCCGATCACGACAGCGCATCGCCCACCGGCCTGCGCGTGACCCTGATCGAATCGCCGGACGTGCCGACCATCGGCGTCGGCGAAGGCACCTGGCCGACGATGCGCGACACGCTGCGCCGCGTGGGCGTGTCGGAAACCGACTTCGTGCGCGCCTGCGATGCGACCTTCAAGCAGGGCTCGAAGTTCGTGCGTTGGACCCACGATCGCGCCGACGATCACTACCACCATCCCTTCGTGCTGCCGCAGGGCTATCACGACGCGGATCTCGTCGCCGGCTGGATGCGGCAGGGCGACGTGCCCTTCGACCGGCTGGTGAGTTTCCAGCCGCAGCTGTGCGATGCCGGCCGCGCACCCAAGCAGTTCGGTACGCCCGAATACGCCGCGGTCGCCAACTACGCCTACCACCTGGATGCGGCGAAGCTGGGCCTGTTCCTGCGCGCGCACTGCACGCAGCGCCTGGGCGTGCGGCTGGTGTCGGATCATGTGGAGGGCGTGGACGTGCACGAGAACGGCGACATCGCCGCACTGCACACCCGCGCGCACGGCGCGATCGACGGCGATCTGTTCGTCGACTGCACCGGCCTGCGTGGGCTGCTGATCGGCCAGCACTACGGCGTCGAAAAGACCGCCTGCGGCGACGTGCTGTTCAACGACCGCGCACTGGCGCTGCAGGTGCGTTATCCGAATGCCGACACCCCGATCGCCTGCCAGACCATCTCCACCGCGCAGGCCAACGGCTGGATCTGGGACATCGGCCTGTCGGCGCGACGCGGCGTCGGCCACGTGTATTCCAGCGCGCACACCGATGCCGAAGCCGTCGAGGCCGCGCTGCAGCGCTACATCGCCGACACCGGCGGCGCGGACTGCGAGGTCATCGCCCGCCAGTCGCTGTCGTTCGAGCCCGGCTACCGGCGCCGCAGTTGGCACAGCAACTGCGTGGCGATCGGCCTGTCGAGCGGCTTCGTCGAACCGCTGGAAGCGTCGTCGCTGGTGCTGGTCGAACTGGCCGCGACGATGCTTAGCGATCAGCTGCCGGCCACGCGCGAGACGATGGACACCGTTGCGGCACGCTTCAACGACACGTTCGCCTATCGCTGGGAACGCGTCGTCGAATTCCTGAAGCTGCACTACGTGCTGTCGCACCGCGACGACAGCGCGTACTGGCGCGACCATCGCGATGCTGCGCGCATGCCGGCGCGCCTGACCGAGCTGCTGGCGCTGTGGCGCCACCAGGCGCCGTCGCGCTACGACCTGCCGCGTGTGGACGAGGTGTTTCCCTCGGCCAGCTGGCAGTACATTCTCTACGGCATGGGATTCCGGCCGAACACGCGCGCCACCACACGTCGCGCGTCCGATGCGGGACGCGCGGAAGCGGCGTTCCGCGAAGCGTCCGATCTCGCGCGCAAAATGATTCCGGCGCTGCCCAGCCACCGCGAACTGATCGACCACATCCACACCCGGGGCCTGTCCCCCGTCTAGGCGAGCGTGATGTCCAGGACCGTGCAACTCAACAACGTCGACCACAAGGATCTGCGCGTCGACACCGGCCATGGCGCCGCGCTCGGCGACGCCGTGATGTGGGCGATCACGTTTCCCGCCGAGTTCCGCAATGTGCAGGCGAACTATCCGATCGTGTTCGGCAAGTCCGCCGACGGCGAGTTCCAGCCGCTGGCGCTGTTCGGCTTCACCGATGGACAGAACCTGTTCCTCGACGGCGAGCGCTGGGACGCGACCTACATTCCGCTGACCATCGAGCGCCAGCCGTTCCTGATCGGCCGGTCCGCCCACGAGATGCTGGTGCACATCGATCTCGATCATCCGCGCGTCGGCAGCGCGCGCGGCGAAGCGCTGTTCCTGCCGCACGGCGGCACCAGCGACTATCTCGAACGCGCGAGCTCGATGCTCAACACCATCCACCAGGGCTTGCAGACCAATGCGCCGTTCGTGGCCGCGCTGCTGCAGCACCAGCTGCTCGAACCCTTCGTGCTCGACATCCGCCTCGACGACGGCTCGGACAACCGGCTGTCGGGCTACTACACGATCGACGAGGACCGGCTGCGCCAGCTCGATGGCGAGGCCTTCGCATCGCTGGGCCGCGCCGGCCATCTGGAGCCGATCTATATGATGCTGGCGTCGGTCGCCCGCTTCCGCGACCTGATCGACCGGGTGAACCGTGCCGGCGCTGCAGGTCGATAAGCGCATTCCCGAGATCGCCGGGGTCGATCCCCGTGCGATTCCGGAGGCCGTGCTGCGTTCGGAGACCCCGCTGGTGCTGCGCGGCCTGCTGGCCGACTGGCCGGTGGTGCAGGCGGCGCAGCAATCGCCCGATGCGGTGGCGCAATACCTGCACCGCTTCGAACGCGCCGACGGGCCGCCCGTAGTCGCGACCGTCGGGCCGCCGGAGATCGACGGCCGCTTCTTCTACGACGACACGTTGCAGGGCTTCAACTTCCGCCGCGAAAACGTGCCGCTCGGCGTCGCGCTGAAGACGCTGCTCAAGTACGCGGCCGATCCGGCGGCGCCGGCGATCTACGTCGGCTCGACGACCATCGACACCTGGCTGCCGGGCTTCCGCGCCGAGAACGACCTGCCGCTGGGCGGGCGCGATGCGCTGGCCAGCATCTGGATCGGCAACCGCACCCGCATCGCCGCGCATCAGGACCTGCCCGACAACCTCGCCTGCGTGGTCGCCGGCACGCGGCGCGCGACGCTGTTTCCGCCGCAGCAGCTCGAGAACCTCTACATCGGACCGCTCGACTTCACCCCGGCCGGCCAGGCGGTGAGCCTGGTCGATTTCGCCGATGTCGATCACGCCCGCTTCCCGCGTTTCGCGCAAGCCCAGGCGCAGGCGCAGTGCGCCGACCTCGCGCCGGGCGATGCACTGTTCATTCCGAGCATGTGGTGGCACCACATGGAAGCGCAGACGCCGTTCAACGTGCTGGTCAACTACTGGTGGCGGCAGGCGCCCGCGTGGGCGAACACGCCGATGGACACGCTGATGCTCGCGATCATGAGCATCCGTGATCTGCCGCCCGCCGAGCGCGCGATCTGGGGCGACGTCTTCCGTCATTACGTCTTCGACTACGACGAGGACACCGTCGCCGGCCACGTGCCCGCGCCGGCCCGACGCAGCCTGGCACCGCTCGACGAAACACGCGCACGCGAGATCCGCGCGCGTCTGCTCAAACGCCTGAACCGCTGAGGATCGCACCCGTCATGCACACCCATTCCGACATCGCCGGGCGTCCGGTCAAGCGCGTGGTCATCGCCGGCGGCGGCACCGCCGGCTGGATGGCCGCCGCTGCGATCTCGCGCACGCTCGGCAAGGTGCTCGACATCACCCTGATCGAATCGGAGGAGATCGGCACCGTCGGCGTCGGCGAGGCCACGATCCCGACCCTGATGACCTTCCATCGCCTGCTCGACATCAAGGAGCAGGATTTCATGGCCGCCACCCAGGGCACGATCAAGCTGGGCATCAGCTTCGAGAACTGGCTGGACCAGGGCGTCGACTACATCCATTCCTTCGGCCTGACCGGCACCGACCACTGGACGGCGGGCTTCCAGCATTTCTGGATGAAGGGCCGCGAGCGCGGCCTCGCCGGTGATTACGGCGACTACTGCGTCGAGCTCAAGGCCGCCGAACAGGGCCGTTTCGCGCATCTGCCCAAGCGCCGCCTCAACTACGCCTACCACATGGACGCGAGCCTCTACGCGCGCTTCCTGCGGACCTTCAGCGAAAGCAACGGCGCGAAGCGGGTCGAAGGCAAGATCACCGAAGTGAAGACCGACGACGCGTCGGGGTTCATCACCTCGCTGGTGCTCGCGAACGGCGACGAGATCGAGGGCGACTTCTTCATCGACTGCACGGGCTTCCGCGCCCTGCTGATCGAAAAAGCGCTCGGCGTCGGCTTCACCGACTGGTCGCACTGGCTGTTCAACGACAGTGCGCTGGCGACGCAGACCACGGCCGTCCGCGACGCAGTGCCCTATACGCGCGCGATCGCCGACACGGCCGGCTGGCAGTGGCGGATTCCGCTGCAGCACCGCGTGGGCAACGGGATCGTCTATTCGAGCCGCTACATGGACGACGACGAAGCGAAAGCACGCTTCCTGTCGAGCATCGAAGGCGAGGTCATCAAGGATCCGTGGCCGGTGCGCTTCCGCCCCGGCCAGCGCGAGCAGTGCTGGCACAAGAACTGCGTGGCGCTGGGACTGGCGGGCAGCTTCATCGAGCCGTTGGAATCGACCACGATCCACCTGATCCAGCGCGGCATCATCCACCTGATGCAGACCTTCCCGCGCGTGGTCGCGCAGCCGGACATCGACCAGTACAACGCACGCCTGTCGGAAGAGATCCAGCACACGCGCGACTTCGTGATCCTGCATTTCCATCTCAACAACCGCACCGACACGCAGTACTGGATCGACTACCGCGAGATGACGATCCCCGCGACGCTGAAACACCGCATCGATCTGTTCCGCGAAACCGGGCGCGTCTTCCACGTGCCGACCGAGCTGTTCGCGGAGAACTCGTGGATCCAGGTGATGATGGGCCAGGGCATCTACCCGAAGCATTTCCACCCGTCTGCGGATCTGATGGGCGACGCCGAGCTGTCGCATTTCCTCGGCCAGATCAGCACCGACGTCGAGCGCACGGTGCGCCAGCTGCCGACGCACATGGATTACATGCGCAGTTACGCGCCCGGTGGTGCGCCGCCCGTCTGAGACGGCGGGATCGGGTCAGGCGCGCACGGGTCCGGTCGACTTGCGCACCTGCAGCGCGTACGGCAGTTCCAGCGTTTCGCCGGCGCTGCTGTCGCGGATCGCCTTGAGCAGTTCGAGACCGGCCAGTCGACCCATCTCGCGGCTGGGCTGACGCACGGTGGTCAGCGAGGGATAGATATGGCGCGCGATCGGCATGTCGTCGAACCCGCAGACCGACACGTCCTTCGGCACCGACAGGCCGCGCTCGCAGATCGCGCAGATCGCGCCCGCCGCCATGTCGTCGTTGGCGGCGAAGACCGCGGTCGGCGGATCCGGCAGATCGAGCAGGGTGTTGGTCGCGTCGAAACCGGATTCGTAGAAGAACTTGCCGGCGACGACCAGCGCGGCGTCGTAGGCGAGTCCCGCCTGCTTGAGACCGTCGCGATAGCCGGCCAGGCGCCAGCGGCTGGCACCGTGCGCGGGATGCCCTTTGATGTGGGCGATGCGGCGATGGCCGAGACCGGCCAGATGCAGCACGACATCGCGCGCAGCACTGCGTTCGTCGACGACGGCGCCGATGCGCCGGTTCTGTTCCTGCGCCGACACGCTGGCGAACGGAATGCCCATCTCGTCGAGCCGCGCGAGCAGCTTCGCGTCGTCGGTGATCGGCGGTGTCAGCACTACGCCGTCGAGCTGCGACTGCACGATCATCGACTCGACCTTGGCGACGATGTCCTTGGCGGTGTAGTCGACCGGCGCGAGCATCAGGTTGTAATGCTGCGACTGGCAGGCATCGAGTACGCCGAGCTCGACCTCCATGAGGTAGTTGCTCGACGGATTGTCGTAGAGCATCGCGACGAGATACGAGCGGCGCCCGGCGAGCAGCCGCGCCGAGGCCAGCGGCCGGTACTGCAGCTTCTCGACCGCGGCCTCCACGGCCACGCGCGTGCGCTCGGAGACGTTCGGCTCGTTGTTGAGCACGCGCGACACCGTCTTCATCGACACGCCCGCCGCTTCCGCGACATCCTCGATCCGCACACGCATGCTGTTCAATCCGGCCATCGTCTTCCCGGTGGCGCATTCTGCCAGAGCCCGCAGTGCAGCACGTGCGGTGCCGTACGCGTCGATGACGCCCTGCAGCAAGCTTCGGCGGGCGTGCGCCGGTATGCTGACGCCCGCCTGACAACGCTGTCATCGCTGTCATCGCTGCCGTGCAGCATGGCGGCCGTCCCCACCGCGGCTCCGGTCGCACCCTCCTGATCCGGAGCCCTTCGATGATCCAGTCGCATCGCCCCGCACACCGCTCCTTCCGTCGCGCCCTGCTGCCGGCGATGCTCGTCGCGCTCGTCCTCGGCGCCTGCGCGCGCGACGAGGCGCCGCCCCCCGCGGCCGCACCCGCACCTGCCCCAGCGAACACCGCCGACGCCGGCGCGATCGATCCGGCCAACTGGCCCGAGACCGCATGGCCGCTGGCCGAGGATCCCGCGCTCGAGCAGAAGATCACCGACCTGATGGCGACGATGACCGTCGAGGAGAAGGTCGGCCAGATCGTGCAGGGCGACATCGCCGACATCACCCCCGAAGACCTGCGCAAGTACCGGCTCGGCTCGATCCTCGCCGGCGGCAACTCCGATCCGGGCGGGCGCTACGACGCAGCACCGGCCGAGTGGCTGAAGCTCGCCGATGCGTTCTGGGAGGCGTCGATGGACACGTCGGGCGGCGGCAAGGCGATTCCGGTGATCTTCGGCATCGACGCCGTGCACGGCCAGAGCAACATCGTCGGCGCGACGCTGTTTCCGCACAACATCGGCCTGGGCGCGACGCGCAATGCCGAACTGATGCACGAGATCGGCCGCGTCACCGCGATCGAAACCCGCACCACCGGCATGGAGTGGGCGTTCGCGCCGACTGTCGCCGTACCGCAGGACGATCGCTGGGGCCGCACCTACGAGGGCTATTCCGAATCGCCCGACATCGTCGCCGCGTTCGCGCCTGCGGTCGTCGAAGGCATGCAGGGCAAGGCCGGCTCGCCGGGCTTTCTCGACGATCACCACGTCATGGTGTCGGTGAAGCACTACCTCGGTGACGGCGGCACCACGGGCGGCAAGGACCAGGGTGAGACCGCGGTGACCGAAGCGCAGTTGCGCGACATCCACGGTGCGGGCTATCCGCCGGCGATCGCCGCCGGCGCGCAGGCAGTCATGGCCTCGTTCAACAGCGTGCATGGCCAGCGCATGCACGGGCACAAGGCGTTGCTGACCGACGTGCTCAAGGACCGCATGAACTTCGGCGGCTTCGTCGTCGGCGACTGGAACGGCCACGGCCAGCTGCCGGGCTGCACCACGACCGATTGCGCGTCCACGTTCAACGCCGGTCTCGACATGGCGATGGCGCCCGACAGCTGGCGCGGCCTGTACGAGAGCACGGTCAAGCACGTGCAGTCGGGCGAACTGCCGATGGCGCGTCTCGACGATGCGGTGCGCCGCATCCTGCGCGTCAAGTTCCGCATGGGCCTGTTCGATGCGCCCAAGCCGTCCGAGCGTGCGCTGGGCGGCAAGTTCGAACTGCTCGGTGCGCCCGAGCATCGCGAAGTCGCGCGGCGCGCGGTGCGCGAATCGCTGGTACTGCTGAAGAACGATGGCGTGCTGCCGCTGGCACCGAAGCAGCGCGTGCTGGTCGCCGGCGACGGCGCCGACGACATGGGCAAGCAGTCCGGCGGCTGGACGCTCAACTGGCAGGGCACCGGCACCAAGCGCGCCGACTATCCGAACGCGGACACCATCTGGGACGGCATCCGCACCCAGGTCACCGCGGCCGGCGGCACGGCGCAGCTCGAGGTCGACGGCACGTACCGCCAGAAGCCGGACGTGGCGATCGTCGTGTTCGGCGAGGATCCGTACGCCGAGTTCCTCGGCGATCTGCCGAACCTGCTGTACAAGCCCGGCGACGATGCCGATCTCGAACTGGTCAAGCGCCTGCGCGCCGAGGGCATTCCGGTGGTGTCGGTGTTCCTCAGCGGCCGCCCGCTGTGGGTGAACCGCGAGATCAACGCCTCCAATGCCTTCGTCGCCGCGTGGCTGCCGGGCTCCGAGGGTGCAGGTGTTGCCGACGTGCTGCTGCAGGGCGCGGACGGCAAGCCGCAGCACGACTTCAAGGGCAAGCTCAGCTTCTCGTGGCCGCGTCGCGGCAACCAGTACGTCAACAACGTCGGCATGGAGGGCTACGACCCGCTGTTCGCGTTCGGGCACGGCCTGACCTATGCCGACAACAGCAATCTCGCCGCGCTGCCGGAAGATGCCGGCGTCAGTGCCGAGGACGGCAAGGATGCGGGCTACTTCGCCCGTGGCGTGCCCGGCCCGGGTCTGCGCCTGGTGGTGACCGGCGCTGATGGTCGCGGCGCCGACGTCCTGCATCCCCGCGTCGCCACGCCCGACGGCACGCTCACCCTGGCCGCCGTCGACTACCAGACCCAGGAAGGCGCGCGTCTGCTGACCTGGACCGGCAACGCCACGGCCGAACTGCTGTCGCACTCGCCGTCCGATCTGAGCCGCGAGACCAATGGCGATTCGCTGCTGCTGGCGACGCTGCGCATCGATGCGCTGCCGGCGTCGGGTGACACCGTGCTGTACGCGGACTGCGGCGCAGGCTGCAAGGCCGAACTGCCGATCGGCCCGTGGCTGGCCACGCTGCCACGCGGCGAATGGATCACCGCCGGCGTGCCGCTGAAGTGCCTGACGGTTGCCGGCCTCGACGCCACCCGCGTCAGCACGCCGTTCGCGATCCGCGCGCCGGCCGGCCTCACCCTGGGCCTGGCCGACATCCGCATCGGCACCGAAGCGACGCACAGGCTGGACTGCAAGACGCAGTAAGCGCAGCACGCTTCGGTTCTGGCCTCTCTCCCCCAGGGAGAGAGGTTGAGGTGAGGGCCGACGCCCGCAGAACAACGGATCGACGCCGCCCCTACAGGCGGCGTCGTCATTTCCGCACCCCAAGCCCCACCACCGCAACGCAGCGTGCGCTCCGTATCCACGCCGCCCTACGGACACGCGCCTAGACTCGCTGCACCTGTCTGCGGAGCGTCCCCCATGATCGATTTCCACTACTGGCCTACTCCCAACGGCCACAAGGTCACGCTGTTCCTCGAAGAAGCCGGCCTCGACTACACGATCCACCCGGTCAACATCGGCAAGGGCGACCAGTTCAAGCCCGAGTACCTCGCGTTCTCGCCGAACAACAAGATGCCGGCGATCGTCGACCACGCGCCCGCCGACGGCGGTGCGCCGCAGACCGTGTTCGAATCCGGCGCGATCCTGCTGTATCTGGCGGAGAAGTCCGGCCAGTTCCTGTCGACCGATCCGCGCGTGCGCATCGAGACACTTGAATGGCTGTTCTGGCAGATGGCCGGCCTCGGACCGATGACCGGCCAGTACGGCCACTTCAATGTCTATGCGCCGGAGAAGATTCCTTACGCGATCGACCGCTACACCAACGAGGCCAATCGCCTGCTGCAGGTGCTCGACACGCACCTGAAGGATCGCGATTTCGTCGCCGGCGATGCATATTCGATCGCCGACATGGCGACGTATCCGTGGATCGGCGTCTACGACAAGGCGCCGATCGACATGACGCCCTACCCCGAGGTCCAGCGCTGGCACGCCGCCATCAAGGCACGCCCGGCCACGGCGCGCGCATATGCGAAAGCCAAGGACGTGAATCCCGACGCCGGCAAGACGATGAGCGACGAGGAGAAGAAGCTGCTGTTCGGGCAGGGGCGTCGCTGAGACAACGCTGATCAAACCTGCATTTGCTCGTCATTCCCGCGAATGCGGGGATGACGGCTTTTCCAGCGTTGCCCTGAAGCATCGACACCCGTGGCGGTCTGCACCGCCACGGCTGGATCAGCACACCTATTGCGCAGGCGCACCGCTTGTGGGGCTGGTCGGACGGCACGACGCGCCGCGAGACCTGCGCGGACTAGCGTCACCGGGGCGCGATCGACCCAACCGATACACTGGGCGCCTCGCTCCCATGGACCCGCCATGCGCTCCGTACTTGCCGCTGCCGCCCTGATGATCGCCACGTCCACCGCCCTCGCCACCACACCGCCCGCCACCGGCGGTCTCACGCTCGAAGCCATCACCGGCGATGCGCCGCTGTCGGGACCGACGCTGATGAAGCCACAGGTCGCGCCGGACGGCTCGCGCGTGACCTTCCTGCGCGGCAAGGACGAGAACCGCAACCAGCTGGACCTGTGGGAATACGACATCGCCAGCGGGCAGACGCGGATGCTGGTCGATTCCAAGGTCGTGCTGCCGGGCGAGGAAACGCTCAGCGATGCCGAGAAGGCGCGTCGTGAGCGCCAGCGCATCGCCGGCCAGTCGGGCATCGTGGATTACCAGTGGGCGCCGGATGCGCAGCGCCTGCTGTTTCCGCTCGGCGGCGAGCTGTATCTCTACGACCTGTCGAAATCGGGTTCCGAGGCGGTCCGCAAGCTCACCGACGGCGGCGGCTTCGCGACCGATCCGAAGGTGTCGCCGGGCGGCGGCTTCGTCAGCTTCGTGCGCGCGCGCAATCTGTGGGTCATCGATCTGACCAGCGGCGCCGAGCGCCAGTTGACGACCGACGGCAGCGAGGTGATCGGCAACGGTGTCGCCGAGTTCGTCGCCGACGAGGAAATGAACCGCCACACCGGCTACTGGTGGGCGCCCGACGACAGCGGCATCGCGTATGCGCGCATCGACGAATCGCCGGTGCCGGTGCAGAAGCGCTACGAGGTCTATCCCGATCGCACCGAGGTCGTCGAGCAGCGCTACCCCGCCGCCGGCGACGACAACGTGCGCGTCACCCTGCACGTCGTCGCGCCGCAGGGCGGCACGGTGACCGACGTCGATCTCGGCAGGAACAACGACATCTATCTCGCACGCGTGCAGTGGCGCGATGCGCAGCGCCTGACCTTCCAGCGCCAGTCGCGCGACCAGCAGACGCTCGAACTCGTCGAGACCACGCTCGCCACCGGCGCGCAGCGCACACTGGTCACCGAGCGCGGCCGCACCTGGGTGCCGCTGCACGACAGCCTGCGCTTCCTCGACGACGGTCGCTTCGTGTGGTCGTCCGAGCGCGACGGCTTCCAGCATCTGTATCTCGCGTCCGAGGACGGACGCCGCATGACCCAGCTCACACAGGGCGACTGGCCGGTCGACGAACTGCTGGCGGTCGATGCCACGGCGGGCCTGGCCTACTTCCGCGCCGGCATGGCGCTCGAAGACGGCCAGGCGCTGCCGCGCGCGACGCAGTCGCGGATCTACAGCGTCGGTCTCGACGGCCAGCGCGCCTACACCGCACTGTCGACCGAGCCCGGCATGCACGGCGCCAGCTTCGCGCGCAATGCGTCGGTCTACGTCGACAGCTGGTCGAACACGACCACGCCGCCGCAGATCGCCCTGCACCGCGCCGACGGCACGCAGCTCGCGACGCTGGTCGAGAACGATCTCGCCGCGGCCGATCATCCCTACGCGCCGTTCCTGGTCGCGCACCGTCCGACCGAGTTCGGCACGCTGACCGCCGCCGACGGCCGCACGCCGCTGCACTACTCGCTGATCAAGCCGGCGGACTTCGACGGAACCAAGCCGCATCCGGTCGTCGTGTTCGTCTACGGCGGCCCGGCCGCGCAGACCGTGCTCGACACCTGGCCCGGCCGCGCCGACGCGAGCTTCCACCAGTACCTCGCGCAGCAGGGCTACGTGGTGTTCTCGCTCGACAACCGCGGCACGCCACGTCGCGGCCGCGACTTCGTCGGTGCGCTGTACGAGCGCCAGGGCACGGTCGAGGTCGAGGACCAGCTGCGCGGCGTCGAGTGGCTGAAGTCGCAGCCGTGGGTCGACGGCAACCGCATCGCCGTCAACGGCTGGTCGAACGGCGGCTACATGACGCTGATGCTGCTGGCCAAGGCGCCCGACGCCTACGCCTGCGGCATCGCCGGCGCGCCGGTGGCCGACTGGGCGCTCTACGACACGCACTACACCGAGCGCTACATGAACCTGCCCAAGGCCAACGTCGACGGCTACCGCGAGGCCAGCGTGTTCACCCACGCCGATCACATCAAGCCGAACGCGCTGCTGCTGATCCACGGCATGGCCGACGACAACGTGCTGTTCACCAATGCCACGCAGCTGATGAGCCAGCTGCAGCAGGCCGGCACGCCGTTCGAACTGATGACCTATCCCGGTGCCAAGCACGGGCTGCGCGGGAAAGACGCGCTGCATCGCTACCGCACCAGCGAGGCCTTCCTCGCGCGTTGCCTGACGCCCTGACCGCACCCGCCGGACGCCCGCGCATGTCCACGCTGCCGCCCCCGTTGCCGCCACGTCCCGCACAAGCGCCCGCGCCGCCGCGCGGCTGGTGGCAGCGCAACTGGAAGTGGGCATTGCCGGTCGTCGTGGTCACCTTCGTCGCACTGGTGGCGGCGTTCGTCGCGATCATGCTGTTCGCGATCCGCGGTTCGATGATGCGCTCGGACGTCTACGTCGACGCACTGGCACGCGCCCGCGCGCATCCCGAGCTCGTCGCGACGATCGGCACGCCGATCACGCCCGGCTTCATGCCGATGGGCTCGGTCAGCACCTCGACCGACGACGGCGGCTCGGGCCGCGCGGACCTGGTGATCGGCATCGAAGGCCCGCGCGGTGCGGGTCACCTGGTCGCGAGCGCAGAGCGTCGACTCGGTGCGTGGACCTGGGAATCGCTGCTGTACATGCCAGGCGACAACGATCCCGGGCAGATCATCACCATCGCCGAGGCGGACACGCCGGTCGAACATCACGCATTGCCGGCGCCGTGACCTCCGGCCATTGCCGGCACGCACGCGAGCGCCTACGGTCGGCGTTCGTCCTTGCCGCTGGTGCTGCCATGAAACCGCTCGTCCTCGCGATCGCCCTGTCCCTCGCCGCGCCGCTCACGGCCCTCGCCCACACCGATGACGCCAAGGCCGCCGTGACCGCGTCGCAGACCGCATCGCCGGCCTGGGTCACGCGCAGCAACGCGCTCGCGCAGATCCTGATCGACGCCCAGGCGCCGTTCCAGCCCGAATCCGCCGGCTTCTTCGGCGTGCCGGGCTACGACGACCAGGTCGCCGACTTCGGGCCCGACAACGCCGCCCGCTATCGCACGGCCATGGCCGGTGCACGCGCGAAGCTGCAGACCCAGCTCGAACTCGAGCGCGACGCCAACGTGCGTCAGGATCTGCAGATCCTGCTCAAGAGCATCGACGAGAGCGTCGAGGGCAGCACGCTCAACGAGCGTTATCTGCTGCCGTGGACCGACGCGCCGCAGCTGGTCTTCGGCGGCATCAACGGGCTGCTGTCGGCGCAGACGCCTCCCGAGCGCCGTGCGCACGCACTCGAGCGCCTGCAGCGTTATGCCGGGCTCGCGGAAGGCAGCACGCCGATCACCACACTCGCCCGCCAGCGTTACGAAGAACGCCTGTCGAATCCCGAGCTGCTGCAGCCGACCCGACTGGAAGTGCAGCGTGCACTCGACAGCGCCGACACCTACATCGCCGGCATCCGCAAGCTGTTCGAGGAATACAAGATCGAAGGCGCCGAGCCCGCGCTCGACGCGATCGCGAAGGAGATCACGGCCTACGCCGACTGGACCCGCACCACCGTGCTGCCGAAGGCGCGCGAAGACACGCGCCTGCCGCCGGAACTCTATGCGTTCGGGCTCAAGCAGTACGGCACCGATGTCGATCCGCAGCTGCTGATGCAGCGCGCGCAACTGGCCTTCATGGAGATCCGCGCGCAGATGCAGCAGCTCGCGCCGCTGGTCGCCAAGGACAAGGGCATCGACGCGACCGACTACCGTGAGGTGATCGCCGCACTCAAGCGCGACACGATTCCCAACGCGCGTCTGGAAGCGAGCTATCGCGAAGTGATCGATGCGATCGATCCGATCATCGAGCGCGAGAACATCGTCGACGTGCCGCAGCGCGAGATGCAGATGCGTCTGGGCTCGGACGCCGAATCGGCCGCGCAGCCGGCGCCGCATTTCCGCCCGGCGCCGCTGGTCGGCAACACCGGCCAGCAGGGCACGTTCGTGCTGCCGGTCGGCAATCCCGGCGGCACCGGCGACGACGCGGCCTACGACGACTTCAACTTCGACGCCGTGCGCTGGACGCTGTCGGCGCACGAAGGCCGTCCCGGCCACGAGCTGCAGTTCACCGCGATGGTCGAGCGCGGCGTGTCGCTGGCGCGTTCGATGTTCGCGTTCAATTCGGTCAACGTCGAAGGCTGGGCGCTGTACGCCGAAGCCGAACTGGTGCCCTACGAACCGCTCGACGGCCAGCTGATCGCGCTGCAGTTCCGCCTGCTGCGCGCCGCCCGCGCGATGCTCGACCCGATGCTCAACCTCGGCACGATCGACCGCGAACGCGCCGGCCGCGTGCTGACCGAAGAGGTGATGCTGTCGCCGGCGATGGCGCGCCAGGAACTGGACCGCTACACGTTCAACGCGCCGGGCCAGGCGACGAGCTACTTCTACGGCTACACCCGCATCCTCGAACTGCGCATGCGCACCGAGCTGGCGCTGGGCGAGAAGTTCGACCGCCGCGCGTTCAACAACTTCCTGCTCGACCAGGGCCTGCTGCCGCCCGACCAGTTGGCCGAGGCGGTGGAGACGGTGTTCATCCCGGCGCAGCAGCGCCGTTGATCGCGCCTGTGCGCCCTGCCCGGCCGGGTGGGGCGCACGCCGGCGCACCGTCGATGCTCAGCTGATGCGCTCGATCAGCCGTCGATGCCCGATCAGCCGCGCCCAGCGCACGCCGATATCGAGCCAGCAGACATAGGCCGCTTCGCCGGCGATGCGCCACAGCATGCCGGGGCGCCACGACAGCGTGGGTTCGGCCGCGCACAGTTCCCAGTGCAGGCCCAGTCCGCGTGCGAACAGGGCGCAGCGCGCGAGGTGATAGCGGCTGCTGAGCAGGGTGACCCGGCGCGTGGGCGCGTCGGGATCGACGGCCGCCGCGGCCAGCAGGCTGCGCGCGTTGCGCAGGTTCTGCAGCGTGTCGCGCGAGGCGTCTTCGAGCACCAGCGGGGCGTCGTCGGGCACGCCCAGCGCATGCAGCGCATCGCGCGCCAGGGCGGCCTCGGTGGGCGCGCCCATCGGACCGCCCCCGAGCAGCAGCACGCGGCCGGGCGCATGCGAACTCCACAACGTCGCCGCGCGCGACAGCCGCGCCTGGAAATCCGCATCCAGCCGGCCCTGCGGCGAGTGCTTGCCGAACACCAGCACGCACTCGCCCCTGACCGGCACGCAGGGCGCGTTGCGCGCGACCCGCAGCACGTGCACCAGGTAGCCCACGTAGACCAGCCCGAAACTCAGCACGCAAGCCACCGCAGCGACCGCGAGCGTATGCAGCGCGTCGCGGTCGGACAGGCGTTTCAAACGGTGCAGCAGGCGGGTACGGGCCATCGTGAAGCGGTGGTGTCGACGCTCTGGAACTGGGGCTGACCCGGGAGTCTAGCCTCACGATGCTGTGGCTATACTCGGCCGCCTGATTGTCCCCCGGATCCGTTGCGTGACTGAACCGCTGTCCCCGTCGCCGATGCCGGCACTCGCCATCCGCGCGTTCACCGCGACCACCGCCCTCGGACGCGGCACCGCCGCTCAGGCCACGGCGTTGCGTGAACGACGCGGTGGCCTGCGCCGCAATGATTTCGGCCCGACCCCGCTGCCGACCTGGATCGGCCGCGTCGAGGGCGTGGAAGACGCGCCGCTGCCGTCCGCACTGTCGCGCTGGGAATGCCGCAACAATCGCCTCGCCTGGCTGGCGCTGCAGCACGACGGCGTGCTCACCGCCCTCGACACGATGGTCGCGAAGTACGGTGCGGACCGCGTTGCGCTGGTCGTCGGCACGTCCACGTCGAGCATCGGCGCGAGCGAGGAGGCCTATGCGCGCGCGGATGCCGACGCCGACGGCGTCCGGCATTTTCCCGACGATCTCGCCCGCCCGATCGTGCACACCCCGCATTCGCTGGGCGATTTCCTGCAGCACGCCACGGGCCTGCGCGGCCCCTGCATCACCGTCGCCACCGCCTGCTCGTCGAGCGCGAAGGTGTTCGCCCAGGCGGCGCGCATGATCGAAGCCGGTCTCGTCGATGCGGCCCTGGTCGGCGGCGTCGACACCCTGTGCGGCAGCGTTTTGTTCGGCTTCAACGCGCTCGGCCTGGTGTCGACCGAGCGGTGCCGTCCATTCGACGCGACGCGCGACGGCCTGTCGCTCGGCGAGGCCGGCGGATTCGCCGTGCTCGAGCGCGCTGCCACCGGCGATACCGGCCTGCAGTTGCGCGGTTACGGCGAATCCAGCGATGCGCACCACATGTCGGCGCCGCATCCCGAGGGCCTCGGCGCGACGCTGGCGATGCGCGGCGCGCTGGATCGCGCCGGTGTCGAACCGGCGGACGTCGGCTATCTGAACCTGCATGGCACATCGACGCCGGCCAACGATTCGGTCGAAGCGCGCGCGGTCGATGCGCTGTTCCCGGCCACGCTGCACGCCAGTTCGACCAAAGGCTGGACCGGCCACACGCTCGGCGCGGCGGGCATCGTCGAATCGGTGTTCGCCCTGCTCGCGCTGGAGAACGGCCTGCTGCCGGGGATTCTCGACAGCGCGGTGCGCGATCCCGCGTGCGGTCCGCAGATCCGCTTCGACAACGCGGAAGCGGACATCCGCTACGCGATGAACAATTCCTTCGGCTTCGGCGGCAACAACTGCTCGCTGGTGTTCGGCAAGGTGGCCGCATGAGCACGTCGGACATGTCGAGCGCGCTGACCGCGACGATCGCCGGCATCGGCTTCTGGACCGATGGTCTGCCGGACTGGGATGCCGCACGTGCGTTCGCACGCGACGGTACGCGCCCCGACGATGCGCCTGCGCGGCCCTCGCCGCAGCTGCTGGCGCCAAACGAACGCCGGCGCGCGCCGGGCTCGGTCGCGGTGGCGCTCGAAGTCGCGATGGCCGCGTGCCGCGATGCCGGCATCGCACCGGAGACGCTGCCGTCGGTGTTCGCCTCGACGCACGGCGATCTGGGCATCACCGATTACATGTGCGACACGCTGGCGACCGATCCCACTGCGATCTCGCCGACGAAGTTCCACAACTCCGTGCACAACGCCGCTGCGGGTTACTGGACCATCGGCGCGGGCTGCACGGAAGCGACAACTGCACTCAGCGCCTACGACGCCACGTTCGCCCAAGGTCTGCTGGAAGCGATGATGCAGCTCGCCACCGGCACCCCGGCGGTGCTGCTGGTCGCCTACGACACCGCCTCGGCGGGTCTGCTGGGCACGGTGACACACAGCGAAGGCCTGCTCGGCGCTGCGCTGGTGCTGATGCGTGACGGCACGGGTCCCCGCATCCGCGCGAGCCTGCGCGACGGCGCCGATCTCGAATCACCCGGCCCGCTCGGCACGCACGGCGAACGCAATGCGATGGCGCAGATGCTGCCACTGTTCGACGCGCTCGCCACTGGTGGATCGCGCGCCGTGCTGCGCGCCGGTCCGCACCGCTCTCTGTCGCTCGAGATCGACGACACCACGCAGCCGGAGCCGGCGCATGGCTGAGCACGCGCACCTGCATCGCGGCAATGTCGCGGTGGTGATTCCGGCACTCAACGAAGCGCTGCGCATCGACGAGGTCGTCAGCGAAGCGCTGGCGTACAGCGAGCACGTGATCGTCGTCGACGACGGCTCCGACGACGCCACGCCCGACATCGTCGCCGCGCTGCCGGTCACGCTGCTGCGCCACCCGCGACGCATGGGCAAGGGGCAGGCCCTGCGCGACGGGTTCGCCGAAGCGCGACGCCGCGGCTTCGCCGCGGTGGTCACGATGGACGGCGACGGCCAGCATCGCGCGAGCGACATCCCGCGCATGATCGAAGCCGCGAACCACCACCCGAACTGCATCGTCAACGGCGCGCGCTTGAAGAAGCGCGGCACCCAGCCCTGGTACCGGCGGATCGGCAACGACTTCGGCGACTGGGGCATCGCCTGGGCCTGCGGCTTCCGCATGGTCGACACGCAGAGCGGGCAGCGGCTGTATCCGGCCTCGGTGCTCGCGCTCGACGACATTCCCGGCGAAGGCTTCGTGTTCGAAGCGCAGGTCCTGATCAGTGCCGCGCGCCGGCTCGGCTGCGGTGTGGTGTCGGTGCCGGTGGAGACGCGATACCACTGCGCGGATTCCGACGAACAGTTCCGCAAGAGCCATTTCCGCCTCTACCGCGACCTGAAACTGATCACCCTGCACGTGCTCGGGCAGGTGCTGACGCGTGGCGATCTGCTGCGCACCTGGCGGGCCAAGCGTGCGAATCCGCCGGTGATCTTCGATCCCGGCGCGACGCCCGACGCGATGCTCGCTTCCGAACCCATGCAAGGCGCCGGCTGATGCAGACCACGACCCGTACCGATGTCGCGATTCTCGGCGGCGGGCTCGCCGGGCTCACCCTCGCATTGCAGTTGCGCCAGCGCGACCCCGACTGCGCGGTCACCGTCATCGAACGCCGCGCGCATCCGGTGCGCGAAGCCGCGCACAAGGTCGGCGAGTCCACGGTCGAGATCGGTGCGCATTACCTGGCCAAGGTGCTGGGCCTGGAAGCGCATCTGGAAAGCGAACAGATCCGCAAGTTCGGCTTCCGCTTCTTCTTCTCCGAAGGCAGCCACGCGATCGACCAGTGCACCGAGCTCGGCGTGAGCCGGTTGCTGCCGACACCGTCGTGGCAGATCGACCGCGGCCGGTTCGAGAACTTCCTCGGCGAACGCGCGCGCGCACTCGGCGTGCAGTTCGAAGACGCCGCCGTGGTGCGCGAACTGACGATGGCCGGCGACGGCGCCGACGATCACGTCGTCGCGTTCGAGCGCGACGGCGCGATGCACACCTTGCACAGCCGCTGGCTGATCGATGCCAGCGGCCGCGCAGGTCTGCTCAAGCGCAAGCTCGATCTCGCCCAGCCCAACGACCACGACGCCAATGCGGTGTGGTGGCGCGTGGACGGCACCATCGATCCCAATGCGTGGTCGCAGGACGCGGGCTGGCTGCAGCGCTGCGATCCACCGGACCGCTGGCGCTCGACCAACCACATGTGCGGCCCGGGCTACTGGTTCTGGCTGATTCCGCTGGCCTCGGGGTCGCATTCGCTGGGCATCGTCTGCGACGCGAAGATGCATCCGCTCGAGACGATGAACACCCACGCGAAAGCGATGGACTGGCTGCGCACGCATCAGCCGCAGGTCGCCGCCACGCTCGACCGCAGCGAGCACACGCTGCAGGATTTCCTGTTCCTGCGGCACTTCTCCTACGGCTGCAAGCAGGTGTTCTCGCGCGAGCGCTGGGCGCTGACCGGCGAGGCCGGGCTGTTCCTCGATCCGTTCTATTCGCCGGGCACCGACTTCATCGCGATCGGCAACACCTACATCTGTGACCTGATCGGCAAGGACCGCGCGGGCACCGATTTCCGGCCCTACGTCGCGCTGTACCAGCAGCTCTATTTCTCGTTCTACGAGAACACGCTGACGCTCTACCAGGACCAGTACCCGCTGTTCGGCGACGAGCAGGTCATGCCGGTCAAGGTGATCTGGGATTACACGTATTACTGGTCGCTGCTGACGCCGCTCTTCTTCGCCGACCGCCTGACCAGCATGGCGGTGCTCGGCCGCCTGCGTCCTGCGTTCACCGAAGCAAGCGCGCTCAATCTCGCCCTGCAGCAGCTGTTGCGCGAATGGGGTCGCCGCAACGGCGACGGCGCCGCGTCCGGCGCGCGTCTGCTCGACCAGTCCGAGATCGGCTGGTTCCGCGCGATGAACGCCGCGCTCGACGACGTACTCGACGACGACGCGTTGGTCGCGCGCATCGAGGACAACGTGGCACGCATGCGCTGGCTGGCGGCCGAGATCCTGCAGCACGCACGCAGCGCACATGCGGATATCGACGACTTCGGCCTGACCACGCTGCTCGGCGACGCACCGGCCACGCCGGCATCGCTGGCCACGCTCTGGTACGCCGACGCGGCCTGAGCGGGCTCATCGAACACATTCCATCCGCACGAGGCACCGTCACCGCATGAATCCAGGCACTGCGCACACTTCCGGCGGCGATGCCCGCGCCGATGTCGTCATCCTCGGCGGTGGCCTCGCCGGGCTCACGCTCGCCCTGCAGCTGCGCCAGCGCGAGCCCACGCTGTCGGTGACGGTGATCGAACGTCGCGCGCATCCGGTCCGCGAAGCAGCGCACAAGGTCGGCGAATCGACGGTCGAGATCGGCGCGCATTACTTCGCCGACGTGCTGGGGCTGCGCGACCATCTGGAAGCCGAGCAGGTGCGCAAGTACGGCCTGCGTTATTTCTTCACCGATCGCGAATACGACGTGCAGGCCTGCAGCGAGATGGGCGTCAGCAAGCTGCTGCCCACCCCGTCGTGGCAGCTCGACCGGGGTCGTTTCGAGAACTTCCTCGGCGACCGCGCACGCGAGATGGGCGTGGATTTCCGCGACGAGGCGGTCGTGCGCACGCTGGACCTGTCCGAGACCGATGCGCCGCATTCGGTCGCCTTCGATCACGCCGGCGAGCGCCGGACGCTGGAAGCGCGCTGGGTCGTCGACGCCTCGGGCCGCGCCGGCCTGATCAAGCGCAAGCTCGGTCTGGCGATGGCCAACGACCACGACTGCAATGCGGTGTGGTGGCGCATCGACGGCCAGTCGGATCTCGACCAGTGGTCCGACGATCCGCAGTGGCGCGACCGCTTCACGCCGGCGCGCCGGGTGAACTCGACCAACCACATGTGCGGCCCGGGCTACTGGTTCTGGCTGATCCCGCTGGCCTCGGGCTCACATTCGCTGGGCATCGTCTGCGACGCGAAGATGCATCCGCTCGAGACCATGAATACCTTCGACAAGGCGATGGACTGGCTGCGCACGCACCAGCCGCGCGTGCACGAAGCGCTCGACAAGCCCGAGTACACGCTGCAGGACTTCCTGTTCCTGCGCCACTTCTCGCACGGCTGCAAGCAGGTGTATTCCAGGCACCGCTGGGCGCTGACTGGCGAGGCCGGCCTGTTCCTCGATCCGTTCTATTCGCCGGGCAGCGACTTCATCGCGATCAGCAACACCTACGTCTGCGAACTGATCGGCAAGGACCGCGCGGGCGAAGACATCGCGCCGTATGCCGACATCTACCAGCAGCTGTACTTCTCGTTCTACGAGAACACGCTGACGCTCTACCAAGACCAGTACCCGATCTTCGGCCACCCGCAGGTCATGCCGATCAAGGTGCTGTGGGATTACGTGTACTACTGGGCGCTGCTGGCACCGCTGTTCTTCAGCCGCCGCCAGGCCGATCTGTCGATCCTCGCCAGGCTCAAGCCGGCGTTCGCCGAGGGCCGTGCACTGAATCTGGCGATGCAGGCGCTGATGCGCGAATGGGGCACGCGCGATGCGACCCCGGATCTGCGCGAAGCACGCGCCTACGACCAGTACGAGGTCGCGTGGTGCCGCGAAATGAACGGTGGGCTGACCGACGAGCTCGACGACGCCGCCTATCTCGCCCGCACCCAGCGTTCGATGGCCGCGATGCGCCAGCTGGCGTCGGAAGTGCTCGCGCTCGCGCGCGCCGCGATTCCGGACATCGGTGACCACGGCCTCGATGCGTTGCTGGCGAAACACGAGGGCAGCGCACAGGCCCCGATGCTGCCGGCGCACTGGTTCGCGCCCGTTGCCGAAGCTGCCTGAGCCGTCGATGATTGCGGCTGCGCGGGCGGGATGGCCGCATTGAACACCCGGGGACCTGCGCGGCGATGACGACCCTCCTGCTGCTCCAGCTGGCCGTGATCCTCGTGGCCGCACGCGCCTGCGGCTGGGTGCTGAAGTACTTCGGACAGCCGCCGGTGATCGGCGAAATGACCGCCGGCCTGCTGCTCGGGCCGGTGGTGTTCGGCGCGATGCTGCCGGACGTGCACGCCGCACTGTTTCCGGCCGCATCGCTGCCGCCGCTGTCGGCGCTGGCGACCGTGGGCCTGGTGCTCTTCATGTTCATCATCGGCGCCGAACTGCGTTCGGTCGAAGGCACGCGCGCGCAGGTTCGCGCCGCGAGTCTGGTCGGCGTGCTCGGCATCTCGCTGCCGCTGGCGCTGGGCCTGGCGATCTCCCCGTGGCTGTATCCGCGTTTCGCACCCGAGGGACTGGGCTTCTGGCCGTTCGCGCTGTTCATCGCCGCGGCGATGTCGGTGACCGCGTTCCCGGTGCTCGCGCGCATCCTCAAGGATCGCAACCTCACCCAGACCCGCGCCGGCCGCCTCGCGCTGAGCGCGGCGATCATCGACGACGGCTTCGTCTGGATCTTCCTCGCACTGGTGCTGACCATCGGCGGCGCGCATCGCGGCCCGGGTGTCGGCACGGTCGCCGCGGGCGCGGTGGTGCTGGTCGCGGTCGCGTTCCTGGTGCTCAAGCCGCTGTACGCGTGGATCCTGAGACGCGGCTGCGACGCCGACGGCGCGCCGACTCGCGGCACGCTGGTGGCGATCCTGATCGGTCTGGTCTGTTGCGCGGCGTTCGCCGAGGCCATCAGCCTGCACGCGGTGTTCGGCGCGTTCGTCTTCGGCGTCTGCCTGCCGCGCGACAACCGCCTGCTGCATCACCTGGCCAAGGCGTTCGAACCGGTGTCGATGCTGCTGCTGATGCCGATCGTGTTCGCGCTCGCCGGTCTCAACACCACGTCCGAAGCCTTCGTCGGCGCGGGGCTCGGCGCGTTCGGCCTGATCCTGCTGGTGGCGATCGCCGGCAAGATGATCGGCGGCACGCTGGGCGCGCGGCTGTCGGGCTACGACTGGCGCGACAGCCTGTCGGTGGGCTCGCTGATCAACGCGCGTGGCCTGATGGAACTGGTGGTGCTGAAGATCGGCCTCGACGCCGGCCTGATCGGGCAGGAACTGTTCACCCTGATGTTCGGCATGACCTTGGTCACGACGGTCATGACCTCGCCGCTGCTGTCGCTGTGGAACCGGCGCACCGCGGACGCCGACGCGCTCGACCACACGCGCGCGCACTGAACGCGTCATCGCGCCGCGCATCGCGGATGCCACATACGAAAACGCCGGCCGCTTCCGCGGCAGGCGTCGTCTACGGCATCGCCTGACTCAGCGTGCCGGCGGCACCGCCGGCGCAGGCGCGGGCATGGAGTCGGCCGGCGGCGGATTCGCCACCCAGATCGCAACGCCGCTGGCGTACTTCTGCTGCGGGCTGATGTCGACGCCCACGCCGGCAGACGAGAACGAACGGCCACCGCCGCGTCCGACGCCGCCGCCCACGCTGACGCCGCCACTGCGGTAACCGTCGGCCGTGCCCTGGAACAACACACCGTTGGCACCGAGCTTGGCGGCTTCGTTGCGCAGTTTCTGCAGCACTGAGTCGACCTTGTTCTGCTCGCCGTAGGTCAGCGCGCCACTGCTGGTGTTGAGGATCGCGATCTCCTCGTACTGGCCCGGCGGCGGACCGTGATAGATGCGCACCTGCGACGGATCGATCGGCGCACGCGGCGTGCCGGTCAACACATGGGAACTGGCGCAGCCGGCGAGCAGGCCGACGCCGAGCAACAACGGAAGCAGACGGGAGACGCGCATCGGGGAATCCTCGTGGCGGGTGCAGGAATGATGCGACTGCCGGCGTGAATCCGGATTCATGGCGCTGAAGGGCAACTGGACGCGCAACGCGGGTGGTGAATCCTTACTCCGGGCACGCCCGAAGCAGGCGTCAGCCGCCCTGCCCGATCCGCGCGCCGTCCACAGGATTCCGCAGCCAGCGCTTGATGTGCCAGGTCAGCGCGCGGAAGTTCGAATTCATCTGGAAACAGCCGCTGGTCAGCCCGCCGCCCCGGCCCTGCATGACGCCGTTGAAACCGGAGACGCGCGTGCCGTCCTGGTACAGTGCGCCGCGCACGCGCAGGGTCTGGGTGTGTTCGATGAACCAGTTGCCGCCCCAGATCGCATCGACGATCTCGACCTTCAGCACCCGGCCGTGCATGTCCGCCAGCGGCGCCTGCGCCGGCTCGGCGACCTTGCGCAGTTCCCGGATCAGCGCGGTGTTGAAGTTGCCGGCGACGTCGCAGTTGTCGAGGATCTCGGCATCGATGTCGGCGCCGTCGACGACGGTCACCGGCACCTGCAGCCGGATCCTGTCGGCCGCCGATGCATCGCTGCTGACGGAGGCGCCTGCAACGAGCAGACAGATCAGGACGAACACGCGCATGAGGAACTCCTTGTCTTCAGACGCGGCAGGCTCAGCCCATGCCGCCGTTGATGCCGATGACCTGGCCGTTGATGTAGCCGGCCGGCTCCGAACACAGGAACGCGACCAGCGCCGCGACTTCATCCGGCGTGCCCGCGCGCGCGGCCGGGACGATCTGCTTGATCATGTCATCCGGGAACGCGTCCTGCGCCATGCTGCCGGCGATCACGCCGGGCGCGACCACGTTGACGCTGATGCCACGGCTCGCCATCTCGCGCGCCAGCGATTTCGACGCGCCGTGCAGCGCGGCCTTCGCCGCCGCGTAGTTGGTCTGCCCGCGATTGCCGGTCACCGCGGCGACCGACGACACGCTGACGATGCGGCCCCAGCGCTTGCGCGCCATCGGCAGCAGCAGCGGCTGGGTCACGTGGAAGAAACCATGCAGCGACACGTCGATGACGCGTGTCCACTGCGTCTCCGACATGCCGGCCATCGGCGCGTCGTCGTGGATGCCGGCGTTGTTGACGATCACCTGGATCGGCCCGGCTTCGAGCAGCCCGTCGAGCGCGCGTCGCGTGACCGCACCGTCGGCGACATCGAACGCGATCGCCTCGGCACTGCCGCCTGCGGCGACGATTTCGGCGACGACGGATTCCGCGCGCGCGAGATTGCCGTTGGCATGGACGATCACATGCAGGCCATCGGTCGCGAGACGAGAACAGATCGCGCCGCCGATGTCGCCGCTGCCGCCGGTGACGAGCGCGCGCCGCGCAGGGGGGGTGGATGCGGAATTGGTCATGCGGCGATTGTAGCGGGCGGCCTGCGACGGTCGATTCGTATGCGATTCGATGCACGCACGCCGGAGACCTTCAGCTCACGCGGCGTCCTGGGCCGGCCCGAGCATCACCGCCGCGCGCCCTTCGACGAGCAGCACACCGTCGCACTGGATGCGGAACGCGTACTGCTGGCTGTCGCCGGCTTCGACGAGGACTTCGGCGAGGCATTCGAGATCGCCGTCGAGATCGTCGATGCGCGCGGCATGCAGCTGCACGCTGCGCAATGCGACCAGCATGCCGGGGCGCACCGGCGCGCCGCTCTCGCGTGCACGCAGGCCACCGTGCACCGCCATCGCCTGCGCGCCGTATTCGCACAGGTGCAGCGCGCGCAGTTGGTCGTCGCTGCGCAGCGGGTTCGCCGGATCGCGATGGCTGGCGCTGCGCAGGGTCACGCTGGCGTCGTCCCATGCGGTGACGGCATCCCACAGGCACATCGCGCCCTGATGCGGAATCATCGACAGGATCGTGTCGCGATCGACCTGGCTCATGCCACTGGCTCCGGTTCGGCGCGTGCCGCGATGATCGCCGCGCGCTGGCGCGCGACCAGCAGCGACAGCACGAAGTTGAAGACCACGCCGAGCGCGACCGTACTGCCGATCGCACGCAGCACCGGAATCGACGACAGCGCGAGCAGGCTGAAGACCAGCAGCGTCATCAGGCTGCAGACGAGGATCGCGTGCAGGGTGCGGATCTGGTCATGGCGATCGTCGCCGGCATGTTCGAAGAACAGCGCGTAATCGAGACCGAGACCGGCGGCGAGGATCAGCGCGACGAGATGGAACAGGGTGAGCTCGACGCCCACCAGTCGCAGTACCGCGACGACCACCAGCAAGGTCAGCAGGGTCGGCAGCAGCACGCGCCAGACGCGGCGCGGGCTGCGCAGCGCGATCCATACCGTGGCGACCAGCAGCACCAGCGCAACCGCCAACGCTGCGAGCACGCGGCCGCGGTATTCGACGACCAGCGATTCGGACGCGTTCTTCATGTCCAGCAGGCGCACGTCGACGCCGGGCGCACTGGCCTGCGACGCGAGCGCGATGACGTCGGCCGGATCGTCGAGGCCGCTGAGCGAGACCAGCGCGGTCGAACGGTCCTCGTGTTCCAGCAGCAGACCGGACACCGCCGTCGCCAGCGGCGAGCCTTCGAGATCGGCGCGCGTCAGCGGCGCGGCGGCCTTTGCGCGCGCGACGTCTTCGACGAAGGGTTCGAATGCGTCGTCGTTGAACGCGGAATCCGTCAATGCGTCGGCGAGCATCGCGCGCAACGCAGCGCTGTCGGGCAGCGCGGCCTGGCGCGCGCGTTGCGTGTCGGCACCCGGCAGATAACGCGCGGCCATGTCGTAGCCGTCGAGATGGCCGTCGGCGACCAGCGCATCGAGCGCGGGCTGCAGCGCGGCGGTGGCGCCGAGCGCGGCGTCGCTGTCGGCGGCCTGCGCGACCAGCACATAGCGCACGTCGGGCGCACCGAGCTCGGCGCGCAGTTCGGTGTCGCGCTGCATCGACTCGGGATCGACCGGCGTCAGCTTCGACAGATCGTTCTGCCAGAACGCGCCGGGACTGAAGGCGATCGCGGCAACGGCGGCGAGCGCCAGCACGGCCAGCGACCACTTCGGCCGCGGCAGCGCTTCGATCCGGTGCCACAGGCGCTGCAGACGCGGAGACTCGGCGAGATCCGGCGGCGAGGGATCGACCAGACCCGGCAGCAGATAGCGCGTGGTCAGCGCGGCGACACCCAGCGCGAAAATCGTGAACACCGCGAGCTGGCGCAGGCCGTCGACGCCGGAGAACAGGAAGGTCGCATACGCGATGCAGGTCGCGACGACGCCGGTCGACAGCGCCGGCCACAGCCCGCGCACGTTCTTCCAAGGCGACAGGCCGGCGCGCTGGTGGCTGAAGAAGTGGATCGGATAATCCTGCACCACGCCGATCAGGGTGAAGCCGAACGCGATCGTGATGCCGTGCACGCCGCCGGGAAACAGCAGCGCCACCGCCGTGAGACCGGCGATGCCAGCACTCGCGAGCGGCAGCACGCCGAGCAGCGGCATCTTCCAGCTGCGGTAGGCCACGAGCAGCAACAGGATCAGGCCGATCGTGTCGACCATGCCGATGCGCTGCGCCTCGGCCTGCGTGCGCCCGCCGATGTCGACCGAGAACGCGCCAGGGCCGACGACTTCCAGCGTCGCAGCGCCCTCGCCCGCCTGCTGCGCGAAGGTGTCGCGGATGGTGCCGACGGCGTCGAGCTGGCCGGTCGGATCGAAGCCCGCCGCGCGCGTCTCCACCAGCAGCAATGCCTGCGTGCCGGCCTGGTCGAACCACACGTCGTGCAGCCGCTGCGGCGCACCGGCCGGCTGCCAGGCTTCGGCGAGTGCGAGCACCTCCAGCGTGGGATCGGACGGAATCAGCGGTTCCACCATGCCGGCGGCCGGCGAGCCGAGATCCTGCAGCCGTGCGTCGAGTGCATCGCGCAGGGTGTCGGCATCGAGCGGCGCGGCGTCGAACGACGACGTCAGCAGATAGCGGTAGGGCAGCAGATCCTGCGGAAACGCGTCGAGTCCGGCTTCGCCGCCGTTGGTGACCAGGGTGTAGCGCGGATCGCCCGCGAGGGCGTCGTGCAGGGCGCGCGAGCGTTCGGCGAGTACTTCGGGTGTGTCGCCGGAGATCGCCAGCATCAGCAGGCGCGACCCGGGCCCGTCGCCGAGTTCCTCCATCAGCAGCCGCTGCTCGGGCGTGCGGGCATCCGGCAGGAAGCGGCGCAGGTCGCCGCTGAATTCCAGTTTCGCCGACGCCATCCAGCCCAGCGCGAGCAGGGCCAGCAACCACGCGACGGCCAGCGTCAGCCGCAGGCCGGGACGCTGCAGCAGGGTCTCGCGGAATCCCGGGCGCCCGCTCAACGCGGGACGTCGTGGCACAGCCGCTGCGCGGCTTCGAGCGAATCCACGGCGGCCGCGGCGGTGGCGGCGCTGCCGAGCAGGGTCGGCTGCGCATCGCCCTGCTTCGGTCGCGTTTCGATGCAGCGCAGTTCGGCGTCGCGGCCGCGCAGCACGATGCCGATGACCCGGCCGGCGACGCGCGGATCGCGCGGGGTCAGCGTCAGCGTCCAGTCGGCCGGCACGCCGTCGGCTTCGAGCGCGTAGACCGTTTCCAGCGCCTTGCGGTCACCGGCCAGCAGCGCACCGAAGCTGCCCTGCAGCGCGGCAAGTTCGGGCACGCGCGACAGCGAGAACGTGCGCGGGTTGCGGCCTTCGCGCGCGATGGTCGCCTCACCGGCGCGGATCGTCGTGGTCTCGGCGTAGGGCACGCGGACCTCGCGCACCAGCGTGTCGACATCGGGGCGGCGGTACTCGCCCGACAGCAGCAGCGGGCGCTTGAGCATCGAGGACGTGCGCAGTTCGACGAACGGCGTCGCCGTGGCGCCGTGCTGGGTCAGGCGCTGCAGGATCCAGTCGGCATCGACGCTGCGGCCGGTCGCGGTGACCGGCGCGGGCACGCGATCGCGCGACTGGTTCGCGCGCGGCGCTTCAGCGGTCTGCGCCGCCGCCCACATCGGCGCTGCGAGCAGCGTCGCCAGCAGCAGGCAGAGCGCCGGCCGCGGGCGGAAGTTCGTCGCGCATGTCATCGGCGCCTGTCCAGAAGTCATAGAAATTGAACCAGTTGTAGGGAGCGCTGCGTGCGTGATGTTCCAGCCGCGCGGCGTAACGGTGGATGAGCGCGGCCACGCCGGCCTGGCGTTCGCGGCGCGGCAGGTCGATGCCGTCGCTGAAGGGCTCGAACACCAGGTCGTAGCGGTTGCCGCCACGGTACAGGCCGAAGGCCAGCATCACCGGCGCCTTGAGCACCGAAGCCAGCAGCCACGGCGCGACCGGGAACTGCGCCGGCGCGCCGAGGAACGGCACCGGTATCGTCGCCCCGCCTTCCTGGCTGCGATCGACCAGCAACGCGACCATCGCGCCCTGCGCCAGGCCTTCCTGGATCGCCAGCGCGACCGCCGGGCCGCTTTCGCCGGCGTCGATCACCGTGGCCGCGACCGCAGGATTCAGCGCTTCGAGCAGTTCGGTCATCGCCTGGCCGTGCGCGCGATCGAGCACCACGCGGATCTTGTACTCGGGCCGCTGGGTCGCGAGCACGCGCAGCACTTCGAAACTGCCCAGGTGCGAGCCGAACAGCAGCACGCCGCGCCCGGCATCGAGATGCCCGTGCAGCACGTCGAGCCCCTGCGCGTGCACGTCGAAGCGGCGGGTGTTCTCGCTGAGCAGGAACAGCCGGTCGAGAATCGTCGCGGCGAAGGTGCGGAAATGCCGCGCGACCTCGACCAGCGTGGCCGGCCGGCCGAACATGCGCGCCAGATAGCGCCGCGAATCGCGACGCTCGGGACCGCGGCGGAGCATGAAATACAGCGCGATCGGATGCAGCAGCGCGCGCGCCGGGGTGCGTCCGAAGTTCGATGCGAACACCAGCAACGTGCGCAGCGCGAACCGCCCGCCGCCCTCGCGGCGCGCCTTCCACGCGCTGCTCATGCCTGCGCGGGGCCGTCGGCGACGACTTCACCACTGGCGAGCAGCATGCCCGCACGCTCGACCCGGAAGCGCCAGCGCGCGACGCCGTCGCGGCTGGCATCCTCGAGCGCGATTTCGGCCTGCTCGTCCGGCAGCAGCGGCTGCACGAACTTGACCTGCGGCAACCGCAACGCGCCGAGCGGGCCATGCGCGGCTTCGATCGCCGCGACCACGCGATCGAGAATCACCACGCCCGGCACCAGCGGCTGGCCCGGGAAGTGCCCCGGCAGGCAGGGATGCGCGGCTTCGATGACGAACGTGTGCGGCGCCATCGCTCAGCGCCTGCCGAGCATCGCGGCCACGGCGTCCTGCGCTTCGCGGGCGACCGCCTGGCGGCCTGTGGCGCCGACCCGGCCCTCGACAGGGATCGGCGTGCCGACAGTGGCGCGCATCGGGCCGCGGCAGGTGCGGAAGAACCCGGTCGGCGGCAACACCTTGCCGGTGCCGTGCAGCGCGATTGGCAGCACCTCAACACCGGCATCGATCGCGGCCTGGAACGAGCCCGACTTGAATTCGCCCATGCGGCCATCGCGCGAACGCGTGCCCTCGGGAAACAGGCACAGCGACTGGCCCGCCCCCAGCAGCCCGGCGATCTGGCGCCGCAGCAGCGGCCCGGCGCGGCGGTCTTCGCGGCTGATGAAGAGCATGCCCGTCGCACGCGCATAGCTGCACAGGAACGGCACGCGGCACATTTCCTGTTTCAGCAGGAAACGCAGCGGGACCGGCACGGCCATGAACAGCACGCAGATGTCGAGCAGGGATTCGTGGTTGGCCACCACCAGATACGGACGGTTCCAGTCGATCGCATCCGCGCCTTCGACCGTCAGCCCACCGGCCGGTCCCACCAGACCGGGTGCCCAGTGCGTACGCGCCATGTCCAGCGCCAGCTCGGGCTGGCCGGTCAGCGCCTGGCGGAGCAGCGACACGCTGATCCAGCCCGCTGTCCATAGCAGGGTGTACAGGCACTCCAGGACGTTGATCGCGCGCGCATATACGGCGGCGAACGCCGCGGCCCCGGGTGCGGCACGGGTCTGTCGGTATTCCATGAGCGGATAGGATATCCCGTGTGGCCGCTGCACATCGCGCTCGATGCGTTCAGCAAATGCCGTGTCAACGCAGCAGATCGCGCCAGAACATCGGGCCCAGACCCGCCAGTTTGCGCAGGAAATCGAAGAATCCGCTGTAGCGACCCGGGAAGCGCCGTTTGCGGAATGCGAACTCGATGACGAAGAAACCGCCGATCACGCTGTAGTTCAGCAGGTTCGCCCACAGCGACCACTGCTCCTGGGTGATCGGCAGCGGCGACGCCACGCCGACGCTTTCCAGCAGGCCCGCGGGGCTCGCGATCAGCGCGAGCAGCAGGTTCGCGCCGGCCATCAGCAGCAGCACACCGGCCCAGGCGGCGGTCAGCGTGCGCGTGTAGCGGCGCAGATCCGGCCCCAGCGCCTCGGGACCGTCGCCGCCCTCGATGCCCAGCACGATGCGGGTGATCAGCGGCACCGATCCGGCGCGCAGCGTGCGTGCGAACAGCCAGGCGATCGCGACCACGAACACCACCGGCACCAGCAGCAGCGGCAGCGCGGCATGCCCGGCGGCGTACAGCGCCCACGCGCCCCAAACCAGCAGCGGTGTGGCGATGAACGCCCACGGGCGCCGGGCCAGCAGCGGCTCGATGACCACCATCGCGATCAGCAGCGCCAGCGCGCCCAGCGCGAGGCCGTCGTGGTGCCAGCGGCTGGCGAGATGCGCCAGGGCCGTGTAACCGAGCCCCAGCAGCAATTGCAGCAGCAGGATCAAGTGGTGCGGTGCTGCTCGATGTGCGCCGACAGCGCGCGCAGCGAGGCGAAGATCTGCCGGTTCTCGTCGTTGTCCGAACGCAGCTGGAAGCCGTAGCGCTTGCTTACGGCCAGCGCGAGTTCCAGCGCGTCGATCGAATCCAGCCCCAGGCCTGCATTGAACAGCGGCGCCTCGGGATCGATATCGGCCGCCTGCACGTCCTCCAGGTTCAGGCTCTCGACCAGCAGGTCGGCGAGCGCGCGTTCGGCTTCGGTTTGGGCGGACATCGGGGCTTCCGTGGAATGACAGGGCTGCCACGATCCGGCATCGGACCCGCGCGCGCAAGCACTCCGGGCCGTCGTGGAGGCTTCCCGTTATGATGCGCGACTGCCCGCACCACCCCCAGATCCAGAATGAGCCCGATCGCGACCGCCGTTGCCACTTCCGAGTCCGCCCGGCTCGACGTCGACGTGCTGGTCATCGGCGGCGGCCCGGCGGGCACCACCGCGGCCACGACGCTCGCGCGGCGCGGCTGGAAGGTGCTGCTGCTGGAGAAGGACGTGCACCCGCGCTTCCACATCGGCGAATCGCTGCTGCCGATGAACCTGCCGATCCTCGAACGCCTCGGCGTGCTGGAGCAGGTGCGCGCGATGGGCACGCTCAAGCTCGGTGCCGATTTCCCGGTGCACGATGCCGAGGACACCACCCACGTGTTCCGCTTCGATCGCGCGCTCGATCCGAAGTTCGGCTACGCCTTCCAGGTGCGCCGCTCCGAGTTCGACGCGATGCTGTTCGACAACGCACGCGCCAACGGCGTCGACGCGCGCATGCGGGTCAAGGTCGAATCGCTGGTCCACGATGCCGACGGACGTCCGACCGGCGCGGTCGCGCGCGATGCCGAAGGCGGCCGGCTCGATGTGGCGATGCGCTACCTCGTCGACGCCAGCGGCCGCGACACGTTCCTGGGCAGCAAGCTCAAGCTCAAGCGCAAGAGCGCGAAGCACCAGTCGGCGGCGATCTTCAGCCATTTCCGCGGCGTGCAGCGCCGGGACGGCGACGACGCCGGCAACATCACCGTCGACCGCTTCGAATACGGCTGGTACTGGCTGATTCCGCTCGGCGACGACGTCATGAGCGTCGGCGCGGTGTGTTTCCCCGAATATCTCAAGCAGCGCCAGGGTCTCGACAACGAGGCGTTCCTGATGCGCACGCTGCTGCGCACGCCATCGGTCGCCTCGCGTATGGCTGGCGCCGAACGCGTCGCCCCGGTGCACGCCACCGGCAACTATTCCTATGCGTGTACGCGCATGACCGGACCGGGCTGGGTGATGGCGGGCGACGCCTATGCGTTCATCGATCCGGTGTTCTCGTCGGGCGTCTACCTGGGCATGAACAGCGCCGAGCACGCGGCCGACGTCGTCGACGGCGCCTTGCGCGATCCGTCGTCCGAGCGCGCACTGCAACGCGCGATGGAACGACGCCTGCGCCGTGGCCTGCGCCATTTCAGCTGGTTCATCCACCGCTTCACCACGCCGGTGATGCAACGCCTGTTCGCCGCGCCGCGCAACGACTGGCAGCTCGAACAGGCGGTGATCTCGATGCTCGCCGGCGATGTGTTCGACAATCCCGCGGTGTTGCGCCGCCTGCGTCTGTTCCGACTGGTCTATGCGGTGAACGCGATCGCGATCGCACCCGCCGCGCTGCGCGGCTGGTTCGCGCGCCGCCGCCAGGTCCGCGAACAGTTCCGCGGCGACACCCTGCACGAGGGCAATCCATGAGCCGAGCGGTACCGCTGCACCCCGAATCGCTGCCGCGCCTGCGCGTGGATTACGTCGCCGGCACCGCGCCGGCCGACCTGCTCGCGCAGTCCGATGTGCTCGCCGTGCTCGGCTTCGGCGACGCCGTGCCCGCGATCGACGACCCGCGCTGGCTGCGCGTGCCGCTGCAGCCCTATGGCGCGGCGCCGCTGGAAGTCTGGCGTGGCCGCGCGCCGGTGCACGCGGGCCGCGACGGCGAGATCGCGTGGTCGACCGACGGCCATCTGATGTTCGGCGCGATCGAAGTCGACGAGCCCGAAGGCCACACCGGCGCGGGCGATCACAGCGGTATCCTGCTGGCCGCCGAACACGCCTACCGCGAACTGACCCGCTTCATCGGCAAGAGCGAGTTTCCGCACCTGCTGCGGATCTGGAACTACCTCGACGCGATCACCCACGGCGACGGCGACACCGAGCGCTACCGCCAGTTCTGCGTGGGTCGCGCACGCGGCCTCGGCAGCTTCGATACTTCCCAGCTGCCTGCCGCGACCGCAATCGGCCGCTGTGACGACGCGCGCACGATCCAGGTCTACTGGCTGGCCGCGCGCGTGCCCGGCATTCCGGTCGAGAATCCGCGTCAGGTCAGCGCCTACCGGTACCCGCGCCAGTACGGCCCGCAGGCACCGAGCTTCGCCCGCGCGATGCTGCCGCCGGCCGGCAGCGCGATTCCGCTGATGCTCTCGGGCACGGCCAGCGTCGTCGGCCATGCCTCGCAGCACGAAGGCGAACTGCTGGCCCAGCTCGACGAGACCTTCGCGAATTTCGACGCGCTGATCGCCTCGGCGCGCACGCACCGCCCCGAACTGCCGGCCGCCTTCGGCCCGGGTTCGCGCCTGAAGGTCTACGTGCGCGACGCCGCCGATCTGCCCGCCGTGGCCGAAGCCTTCGACGCGCGTTTCGGCGACCGCCTACCACGCGTGGTACTGCACGCGGCGATCTGCCGTCGCGAACTGGCGCTGGAAATTGACGGCGTGCACGACATCGGCTGATCGCACTGCGTGGGAGCGCGCTCGCGCGCGATAGGCGGTTGCGGTACTGCGTGGTCGGAATGACCGGCGCCGACGCTGGATCCGAGTCGCGACCCAGGTCGCTCCCACTTCAGCCGACATCCCCTGCGACCCGCCGTCGCAGGGGTTCGCCGGGTGCGCAGGCGTAGAATCTGCTCCATGGCCCGACTCGATACCCGCATGCGGCGGATGCGCCGCGACGACTTCTCGCGCCGGCTGATGCGCGAATCCACGCTGACCGCCGACGATCTGATCTATCCAGTGTTCGTGCACGAGGCCGACGGCCGCGTCGCGATTCCGTCGATGCCGGGCGTCGAGCGCCTGTCGATCGACGAACTCCTGCGCGTCGCCGAGACCGCCAGCGAACTGCGCATTCCGGCACTCGCCCTGTTCCCGGTGACGGCGCCCGAGGCCAAGTCGCTTGACGCCGTCGCGGCCTGGGACGACGACGGGCTGTGCCAGCGCGCGATCCGCGCCCTGAAGTCGCGCTTCCCTGACCTCGGCGTCATCACCGACGTCGCGCTCGATCCCTACACCTCGCATGGCCAGGACGGCATCACCGATGCCGGCGGCTACGTGCTCAACGACATCACCGTCGACGCGCTCGTGCAGCAGGCGCTGAGTCACGCGCGCGCCGGCGCCGACGTGGTCGCCCCCAGCGACATGATGGACGGGCGCATCGGTGCGATCCGCGACGCGCTCGAGGCCGACGGCCACGTGCACACGCGCATCCTCGCCTATGCCGCCAAGTACGCCAGCGCCTTCTACGGCCCGTTCCGCGATGCGGTGGGTTCGTCCAGCGCGCTCGGCAAGGCCGACAAGTCGACCTACCAGATAGATCCGGGCAACTCGGACGAAGCGATGCGCGAGATCGCGCAGGATCTCGACGAAGGCGCCGACATGGTCATGGTCAAGCCGGGCATGCCCTACCTCGACATCGTGCGCCGCGCGAAAGACGAGTTCGGCGTGCCGGTGTTCGCCTACCAGGTCAGCGGGGAGTACGCGATGCTCAAGGCCGCCGCCGCCAACGGCTGGCTTGACGAGCGCAAGTGCGCGCTCGAGGCCCTGCTCGGCTTCAAGCGCGCCGGTGCCGACGGTGTGCTGACCTATTTCGCACTCGACGCCGCACGCTGGTTGCGCGCGGGCTGAGACCGGCCCGCGCACTGCGCGCTACGTCTCGAGACAACGACGAACGCCCGGGATTGCCAGGCGTTCTGCTTTCCAGCCGCACACGGGTGCGCGACGTCTGCATCGTCGCCGCGCGTATCGCGACTGCGTCAATCCGGCTTGACGTCACCAAAGAAAACGCCCGGGCAAGCCCGGGCGTTCTCGTCACACTTGAACCGATCGATCAGTTGACCGTCAGCACCACCGGAGCGGCGGCCTTCGGCGTCGCCGGATCATTGCTGCTCACGCACAGGTGGCCGACATGGCGACCCGCGCCCAGACCGGCCGCGTTGACCGCCAGCCGGTTGGCCTGGCTCGCGCCTGCCTGCACCGTGCCCGAAGCCGGCGTGACCGCACCCAGCCACGGCGCGCCGCACAGGACTTCACCCTGCACGCGCATCGACAGGCCGTTGAGCACGACGCCCGTCGGATTCGCCGGACGCGTCCAGGCGGTTGCCGAGGTCGGACTGTTGGCCTGCATGGTCAGGAACTGGCCGTCACCGGTGGCGGTGGCGAACCAAGCCCAGCTCGTCGCGAATGGACCGCGTGCGTACGTGACCAGCCAGTAGCGGCCGGCCGGCAGCACGACGTTCTGGCCCGCAGCTGCGAGGTTCAGACCATAGTTGGTGCCCGAGACGCTGACACCGGCGCCGTTGAGGGCACTGGCGTACTGCCACACCGCCGCGCCCGGGGCGGACACCGGATTGCCAGCCGGCACGCCGTTGACGTCCGGGTAGATCGCCCAGCCCAGGCTGGTCGTCGTCGACGTGCCGCCGACGGCGAAGCCTTCGTTGAACAGTGCGGTGATGCGGGTTTCGCTCTGCAGCACGAAGTCGTCGGCCGCGAACTGGCCAGCCGGCGAGCCGGCATCGGTGCGATGCACTGCCCGGTAGCCGTTGCCGATTGCGCCGCGGAGACGTTCATCGATCTTGAGCGCACCGTTACCGGTGTTGGTCACTGTGTAGTTCAGCGGTGAACCGCCGGTGTTGCCGACCGAACCGACTGCCGTACCGCTGCGACCCGCCGCCAGTGCCAGCGTGATCGAATCCGGCAGCTTGACCACCGGCGCCTGGATCGCGATCGCGATCGGCAGCGTCAGCGGTGCGCGCTGCACACCCAGGATCGGGCCCGTCGACTCCAGACGCATTTCGCCGAAGCTGAAGGTGCCGTTGGCCGCCTGTGCACGGGAGTTGACGGTGATCCGCACCGATGCGGAACCACCGGCCGGTACCTTCAGCGTGGACGGCACGGCCGTCGCGTTGACGCCCGTGAAGCTGATGCGCCAGCTCGACGCGCTGCCGTGCGGATTGCGGAACGTGCGCACGAAGCTGCAGCTCTGGTAGCAGTTGCGGTTCGCCATGCTCGGCTGGTTGAGCGCCGAGACGTCACCACCCTGCGCCGGATCGGCCGCGAGGTAGTTCGCCTTGGTCTCGTTCATCACCAGACCGGCATTGATCGCGCGATCCACCTGGATACGACCGCTGCCCTTGTCGAACGGCGTGCCCACCGTGACCTGGTCTTCCTTGAAGACTTCGGTCTTGGCGGTCAGCGCGAGCGCCGACTTGATCTCCGGCACCGTCCACGTCGGCCGCGCCTGGCGAATCAGGCCCGCGGCACCGGCCTGGTGCGGCGATGCCATCGAGGTGCCGTTGTACAGATCGACCGCGTTCTCGAACCCGGTGATCGTGGTGCCCGCGATGACGGCGAGGATGCTCACGCCGGGCGCGGTGACGTCGGGCTTGACCAGATCGAACGTGCCCGCCGGACCGCGCGAGCTGAAGGCACCGAGTGCGTCGGCGGTATTCGGCAGCACCAGCGGCGGGTAGAGCACGCTGGCCGTCGCGGTCGGATTGGCCGCGACGAAGTCACGCAGCAGGTTCGCATCCGCCTGCGGCATGCCGAACACGGGGACCGTGGAACCCGTAGCGGTCGGGATGATGCCGCCGGCCGCGTTGTTGGCGATCACCACGGCCACTGCACCCGCGTTGCGTGCGTTGTTGGCCTTGTCGATGAAGCCGCAGGTGCCGCGGCGGACCACCGCGATCGCGCCCTGGAACGCGTTCGCCGGGAAGGCTGCGCAACCGTCGTTCGCGGTGTCGATCGTCGCGCTGACCCGCACGGGCGTGGTGCCGGGAATCGAGGTGGTGAACGGCGTGCCAGTGTTGCCTTCCTCGATCAGGACCGGACGCAGCGGCTCGGGCACGGTGCCCGGACCGGTCACGTTGAGCGCGAGCGCGAACGAACCGCGGCCGTGCTGTGCGGCGGCCGTCGACGACACCCACGGTTCCAGATGACCCATGGTGTTCGGGCCGGGACCGCTGTTGCCGGCCGAGGAGGCCACGAAGATGCCGGCATCGACGGCGTTGAGGAACGCCAGCGACACCGCTTCGCTCCACGGTGCCGCGCCGCCGCCGATGGAATAGTTCAGCACGTCGATGACGCCGTCCGCGATCGCCTGATTGACAGCGGCCACTGCGGAGTTGTTCGGGCACAGGCCACGCGCGGTCGAGATCTCGGTGTAGCAGATGTCGTAGGCGACGATATTGCCGCGCGGTGCGACGCCGGAGATGCGGCGCGTATTGCCACGGAACAGCGCGTCACGGCGGTTGCCGGCGACGGTCGATGCCACGTGGCTGCCGTGGCCGTTCGTGTCACCGAAGCCCGGCTCTTCGCGGACATTGGCAACGCCGCACTGGTTGCCCGGCGCGCCGCAGACGAAGTTGTAACCACCGATCAGCTTGTCGTTACAGCGACCGGCGTCGACGCCGCCCGGCGCACAGGTGCCGAGATAATTGCCGGCACCCAGCGGATTGACGTGCTGGTAGCCGTCGATCGGATCGACTGCCGTGAACGACGGCGCGCCGAAGTTGATGCCCGAATCGAGGATGCCGTAGACGATGCCTTCGCCCTGGAACTGGCCGGTCGCGCCGGCCCACGTACCGTCCCACACGGCTTCGGAGCCGATCAGTCTCGGACCGGTGTCGGTGTCGAGCACGTACTCGCGATAGGCCTCGACCAGCTGCACGTCGGGCAGCTGCTCGACGCGCGCGGCTTCGGCGGTGGTCAGCTCGACCACGACACCGTTGAGCGCGTGCTGCATGCGGTATTCGACGTCGATCGGACGGCCGACGCGCAGCGCCATGGCGCCGACGAGGTCGGACTGGCGACCCTGCAGATAGTTGACGTAATTGCGCGCGGTCGCGCTCTTCACGTCGAGGCGCGACTTGCCGCGCGCATCGGTGCGCCGGGCGGGCGCTGCGAGGCCGCTGATCTCGCCCTTGTAGCCGGCGAGCGCAGGCTCTTCGAAGACGACGATGTAGCGCTCCGGCGTGCCGGACGACAGTGCGGCCGGCGCAGCGGGCGTGGCCGCGCGGCCCCCGGCAGCGGTCGCGACGCTCGCATCGGACGACGCAGCGCCGAACAGCGAACCGACGCTGGCCTTGGCGGAATCGACCGCGTTCCCGATGGCCGGGACACGGGACGGAAGTGCGGTACTCGCGACCGCGACGACGGCGAGGCCGAGCAGGGCAGACGCCACCCCGGCCTTTCGAATGCGTGACATGCGGATGTATCCCCTAGTGATGGAACCTGCCAGACCCAAACGACGATGCCGTCCGACTGCCGACTGCATCGACATCCTTCCCTCCGATGACAGGCGAGCCCCCTGCCGTGCCACGCCATCGGTTCTGTGACGTTGTATACAACTTTTCGACCCGCACAGCGCATGCCCCGGTCACTTTTTTTCCGTACCGGGGCGTCGGGTGGATACCCCGCTTCGTGACGCCGGCACCGCATCGCGCCGCTAGACTGCGCCGACGCCAGCCCGGCGTGTCGCATTCAGAGGCTTCCATGTCGCCTGCCCGTCTCGCCGTGTTCGGTCACCCGGTCGCGCATTCACTGTCGCCCCGCATCCACGCCGCGTTCGGCGCCCAGACCGGGATCACGATCACCTACGACGCCATCGATACGGCGCCCGAGGCGTTCGCGGATGCACTCGCGGCTTTCGCCGCCGCAGGTGGCACCGGCGCGAACGTCACGCTGCCGCTGAAGGAACTCGCGCACGGGCTGGCATCGACGCGCAGCGAGCGCGCGGCACGCGCGGGCGCGGTCAATACGCTGGTGCGGCAGGGTGAAACCTGGCATGGCGACAACACCGACGGCGCGGGCCTGGTCCGCGATCTCACCGAACGCCACGGGCTCGACCTGCGCGGGCGTCGGACCCTGCTGGTCGGCGCCGGCGGCGCGGCGCGCGGCGTGGCACCGGCACTGCTCGATGCGGGCATCAGCGAGCTCTACGTGGTCAACCGCACGGCGACCCGGACCGACGCGCTGGCCGATGCGCTCGGCGAACCGGGACGCGTGCATCCGCGCTATCTCGAACAGCTCGGCGAGCTGGGCGAGTTCGAACTGATCGTCAATGCGACCTCGGCCGGCCGCGGCGGCGCGATGCTCGCCTTGCCACGCTCGCTGGTCGGCATGCGCACCGCAGCCGTCGATCTCAGCTACGGCGAAGCCTCGGTGCCGTTCCTGGCCTGGGCGCGCGCGCACGGGTGTCGCGACACGATCGACGGGCTCGGCATGCTCGTCGAACAGGCCGCCGAAAGTTTCGCGCTGTGGCACGGCGTGCGCCCCGAGACCGACGCGGTGTTCGAGGCGCTGCAGTCGCGCAGTGCACTGCTGGTCAACGCGGACTGAGTCGGGTCATGGACCTTCGCGAACTCCTGATGATGCTCGTCAGCCAGCTGCCGGGCCGACTGCCGATCCTGATCGCGCTGGCCGTCGGTCTGGTGCTGGTCGCACAGCGCCGCACGCTGTCGCCCGCATCGCGCCGCGCAGGCCTGCTCGGCTTCGCGCTGCTGCTGCTCTCCAATCTTCTGGGCATGTTCGGCTGGCCGTTGTTGCAGATGCACGTCGTCAACGCCGCGATGTCGGCGGCGCAGGCGCAGATGACCTTCGCGCTGCTGACGGTTCCGCTGGCGCTGCTGGATGCGGCCGGCCTCGTGCTGCTGGCGGTGGCGATCGTGCGCGGCGCGCGTTGATCCCTCGTGGAATGCCGGGACGGCTGCGCGGCCTGCTGCATCGCGCCTTCGATCACCTCGCCGATTCCGGGCATGCCCAATGGCAAGCCGGCCGGTGTGGCATGTGTGCAGCTCGATGATCGTTTGCGGTGCCGTCTATTCGGGCGACCGGAGCGGCCAGCGTTCTGCGGATCGCTGCGGCCTGCGCTTGAGATGTGCGGGCGTTCGCGCGTTGCGGCGTTCGCGATGCTGGAAGAACTCGAGCGGGTGACGGCGCCTTGAGCGCGGACAGGCACGTCTAACGACGCACACGCTTTCTCGGGATTGTTTCGCGCGGGGGACGGACCCTCACCCGACGCGCTTCGCGCGTCGACCCCGGATCAGGTCCGGGGCAGGCTCTCTCCCTCAGGGAGAGGTGCTCAAATCTCGCGATCTGAACAGTGACGCCCGTATCGAGCGGTGGTTGGTCATCCCGAAACAGCGGCATTCCAGACCGCACACACGAAAAGGGCGGCCGAAGCCGCCCATCCGTGACGCCTGCTGCCGCTTCAGCGGCCCTTGCGGGCGTCGTCGTTGGCCTTGCCGACCGCGCTCTGGACCTTGCCTGCGGTCTTCTGTGCCTTGCCGGCCACTTCCTTGGAGGTGTTGCCCGTGACCTTGCCGACGACTTCCTTCGCGGTGCCCTTGACCTGGTTCTTGATGCCTTCGCTGCGATTCTTGTCCACGTCGATGTCTCCGGCCTGCTGGATTGCAGGGTGGGAACGATATGCACCGCATCCCGCAATGCCGGGGTGAAGAAATCGCGCACCGGCCTGCGCCATTACGGAAACGCTCAGCTGGATCAGAGGATCGGCGCGCCACCCGTCACTGCATAGCGGCCGCCGCTCATGTAGCTCGCCTCGTCCGATGCGAGCAGCACGTAGATCGGCGCGCATTCGGCCGGCTGACCGGGACGCTGGAGCGGCACCTGCGATCCGAACGACGCCACTTCGTCCGGTGGCATCGTCGATGGAATCAGCGGCGTCCAGATCGGACCGGGCGCGACCGAGTTCACCCGGATGCCCTTCTCGGCCAGCAGCTGCGCGAGACCCGCACTGAAATTCGCGATCGCGCCCTTCGTCGCCGCGTACGGCAGCAGCGTCGCCTTGGGCTTGTCGGAATTGATCGAGCTGGTGTTGATGATCGAGGCGCCGGGCCGCATGTGCGGCACCGCGGCCTTGCACAGATGGAACATCGCGCTCACGTTGACCTGGAAAGTGTAGTCCCACATATCGTCGGGAATCTCGTCGAGCGCGTCGTAGCTCATCTGGTAGGCGGCATTGTTGACGAGGATGTCGAGGCGGCCGAACACGTCGACAGCCCGTTGCACGATCGCCCGGCAATGCGCGGGATCGGCGATGTCGCCGGGCATCAGGGTGCAGCGCTGTCCGGCGTCTTCGACCAGGCGCTGCGTCTCGCGCGCGTCCTCGTCTTCGTTGAGATAACTCACCAGCACGTCGGCGCCTTCGCGCGCGTAGGCGAGTGCGACCGCGCGGCCGATGCCACTGTCGCCACCGGTGATGATCGCGACCTTGCCCTGCAGTCGGCCACTGCCGCGATAGCTGTGTTCACCGTGGTCGGCGGGCGGATCGAGTTTCGTCTCGACGCCGGGGACGTCCTGCTGCTGCGCGGGCTGGCTCATCGGGATCTTCCTGTGTGCGGGGGCCTGCCACGCTCGCGCCGTCGTCGTCGCCCGGCCGTGAATCCCTGGACCTCGCTGGGATGCGTGATGCCGTCCGGCCGAATTCTCTCGCGCCGATGCCGACGCCACATTCGGCAAATGCCTGCTTACGCGCGACGCGCGATGCCGGCTTTCAACCTGCCGCAATGGCGTTCGACGTCGCGACAGGCATCACGTCCTGCAACGCCTGCAAAGGCATCGCGAACGACAGCCGGGTGCCGCCCGGCGCCGGGACGACCGAGATACCGCCCGAATGCGCGCGTGCGATCTCGCCGGCGATGAAGAAATCCCACGCACGCGGCTCGCGCACCATGCCGGGGCGGCGCGTGATGGGTCCCGCGACGCTGTCGAGCGCGTCATCCGGCAGCGCCAGGCCGGGCGCTTCGACGGCGAGCCGCAGCTCGCCGGCCGTCGTCGAGGCGTCCAGCGACACCGTCACGTCCGACGCCACGTGCCGGAGCACGTTGATCGCCAGGTTCACCATCAGTTGGCCGAGGCGCGCCGGGTCGCAATCGACATCGGCGTCGATCTGGACGTGCGTCGCCAGTGCGCGTTGCGGATATGCACTCACGACCTGCGTCAGCACGCGCTGCAGTTCGCCGGCCAGCGTGGCGGCAGGCGTGCGCGACAGTGGCGCACCCGTGACCAGCTTGTCGTGAGCGAAATCCACGATGCCGCCGACCAGCGCCGCCATGCGCCAGAGATTGGTTTCCATGTCGGCGACGCGCGCACGGGTCTGGGCGTCGAGCCCCGGTGTCGTCCTGATGAGATAGGCGTCCATGACCAGCGCCTGGATCGGTTCCTTGAGATCGTCGCTGACCTCGTTGATGAAACGCTCGCGCATCTTGGCCACGTCCAGCGCGGTGTGCAGCGCAGCTTGGCTCAGCGCGTGGCGTTCGTCGCTTTCGAGCTGGGCGCCGATGAGTTCGGCGAACAGCTCCATCATCTGCAGCGTTTCCGGCGATTCGACCCGCGACGGCAGGGGATCGATCGCGCACAGCGTGCCGAAGAACTCGCCGCTGGACCGATGGATCGGCACCGAGATGTAACTCTCCAGCCCGTAGAGCCGGGGCGTCTGGTGATCGGCGAACTGCGGATTTTCGCTGGCATGACCGAACACGACCGGCTGGCGGTGCTGACGGATCTCGTTGCAGATGGTCGTGCGCAGTTCCAGTTCACCGCCCGGCTGCAGACCGAATGCGATCTCGTCGCGCACCGCACAGGCCGTCCACCGTTCATCGGTCACGCGCGCGACGGCGGCAAAACGCAGGCCGGTGGTGCGGGTGATGACCTCGAGGATCTTGGGGACCGCGGCGATGCAGGCGACGGCTTCGACGTCACGCTGCGCCTGGTTCGAATCGTGCATGGACGCATGTAGCCGACTGGAATGCGCGTCAGCCTACGCCCATGGGCCGGGTGCCGCCAGCGCGCAGGTCCGCCGCGACACCCGCTACACGCCGCGACGCCCACGCTGCGTCTTTCTCTCTTCTGGATGCACGATGCGCCTGCTGGCCGGTTGCGAACTCGTCGTCGAAGCGGAGGTGGACTGCGCGGTCGTGGCCATGCTCCGTCCCCGCAGCGGCGAGGCCCAGTGGCTGGTCAGCGAGCACTACGCGTTCGATCCCGATGTGCGACCCACGGAATTCGTCGATTCCTTCGGCAATCTGTGCCAGCGCTTCGTCGTGCATAGCGGGCGCATGCGCATCCGCACCGAACTTGAAGTGGAGACCGAACGCGACATCGCGGTGGCGCCGTGGACCGCACCGATGCCACCGGCTGCCCTGCCCGACCACACGCTGCAATATCTGCTGCCGAGCCGCTACTGCCCGAGCGACCGGACGTTCGAGCGTGCGCTGGAGATCGTCGACGAGGCGGGCCCGCGCGCCGGTCAGGTCGGCGCGATCGTCGCGTGGATCCGGCGCCATATCGAATACCGCTACGGTGTCAGCGATGCGACCACCGATGCGCTCGACACGATGGGACACGGCGCCGGCGTCTGCCGCGACTACGCGCACGTGGGCATCACCCTGTGTCGCAGCCTGCGCATTCCCGCGCGCATGGTGGTCGGCTATCTGCATGGTCTGGAACCGATGGACCTGCACGCCTGGTTCGAGGCCTATCTCGACGGCCGCTGGTACACGTTCGACGCGACGCAGTCGGCGCCGCGCGGCGGACGCATCGTCGTCGCCTACGGACGCGACGCGGCCGATGTGGCGTTCCTGACCAACTACGGTCTGCTGCAGACGGTCGAGATGCAGGTCTGGGTCGGCGAGAAGCCCTGACGCCGCAAACGCGCACGCCGTCACGACTGGCCGAAGGTCCAATGCCGCGCGTGGCGCGTGCGTGCTGACATCCGGCCACTGGCCCTCTCCCCCACATGGCCGGCTCGCGACCGGCGCCGTCGGCCGCGCCACCTGCATGCGGCCTGCGGGCCGTGGGAGATGTCCGATGCTCCGATCCTCCGATCGCCGCGACACGCGGCTGCTGCGAATGCTGCTGATCCTGCTGGTTGCCTTCTTCGCCTCGGCCGCGCAAGCCGCATGCCGCGATGCCGTGGTGCTGGTGCACGGCAATGCCGGCACGCCCGCGCACTTCGACAATACCTACGTGGAACTGCGCGCCCGCGGGTGGACCGATTTCGAGATCCTGCGTCCGAACTGGGGCAGCAAGACCTGCGCCGCGTGCAACGACCACAGCGGCAGCGAGGAGACGCCGGTGCTCGACGCGCTGGTCGAGGCGATCGCGCGCTCGTGCACCGGCAGGATCGACGTCATCGGCCACTCGATGGGCGTCACCCTGGCGGCCAAGCAGATCGTCAACTACGGCCTCGCCAATGATGTCGCGACCTTCGTCGGCATCGCCGGTGCATATCGCGGCCTGTGGAGTTGCGGCACGTATCCGTGGAATGTCGTCACCTCGACCTGCGGCGCGCAGGGACTGTCGATCAACAGTCCGCTGCTGGCATCGCTGGCCGGCAAGCCGCTGGGCATGAAGACCTACTCGATCAAATCCTGGATCGACCAGATCGTCTGCTACGGCGGCGTCTGCACCGTCGCCGGCGTGCACAGCTCGACGCTGCCGGGCGAGACCAGGAGCCACACGCTCGCGACCGGACACTTCGGCCTGCTGACCGACACCGCGGTGCTGCAGGTGAACCTGATCCAGTAAACCGTTGCATGCGTGCGATGCGGCTCGGGCTGCGTCGCACGCGTCACGCGAGACCGAGAAACACCCGCATGCGGTCGAGTTCGGCGTCGAGTCCGTCGCGGAACGCCGCGTCGCGCGGCGCCGAGCCCTCGACGTAGCCGAAGCGCGCGTGCAAGGCGCCACCGACGACCGACACGTTGCTCCAGCCGATCACGCGATCGCCCCACAGCAGCGGCAAGGCGTAATAGCCGAGCTGGCGTTTCGGCGCCGGTGTGTAGGCCTCGAAGCGGTAGCGCCAGTTCCACAGCAGTTCGAAACGGCGCCGGTCCCAGACCACGGGATCGAACGGTGTCAGCAGCCGGACACCGGCATCGGGACGCCAGCGTCGGCTCTGCGGCGATTCGTCGGCGGGCCAGATCCAGTCGATGCCCTCGATGCGTGCACCACCGAGGCGTGTCCGCGCACGTGCGAGCGTCGCCGCGCGCTCGGCATGCCATTGCGGCACGCCGCGTCCGAGATACGACATCAACTGGCGCAGGCTGGCGTCGGGCAATGGCGCGTACTTGTGCACCAGCAGATCGAGCATCCGGTCCAGGCGGCGGTCGATTTCGTCGGCATCCGGTGTCGCGGCGTCCGGCTCGCGCAGCGCATACACCCGCGTGCCGCCGTCGCGTCGTGCGACCCGCAGCAGGCCGCGGTAGTGCATGCCGTCGAGCAGCTGGGTGCTGGCATTCGACGAGCCGCCGAACCAGTTGGTGACCTTGCCGTGGGCGAAATGCGCGTCGACCTCGCGCGGGTGCGCGGCGCCACGCTCGGCGATGAAGGCGCGCACGGCCTGTGCCTGTCGCCAGCGTGCAGGCGTCCAGCTCTCTCGCGCGACGCGCGGATGCATCAGCGCCTGCGTCGCGCGCGGCAGGAAGCCGTAGTTGACGAAGAAATCCTCTTCCAGCGCCAGCCGCGGATAGCGGCGCTCCAGATCGCCGGCACGGTAGTCGATCACGCGATGGCGCAGCGTCAGATCCTGCGCGCGCGCCGGTGCGCGGATCGGATCGGCCTGCACGAAGCCGAGACGTGCGACCGCGCGCATCAGCGTGGTCGGCTTGAACAGCGAACGCGCCACCGCGTGGCGGCGCAGATGGTCGATCGTCAGCGGCGGCATCGCCGCATGATGCCAGCGAGCGGCCGGCATCGACATCGGGTCATACGAAACATGACACGACGTTGCTCACGCGTCGTCGCAACGCCTCACGCACGCGAACCCGCGCCGGCGAACGGACATCCGCGCTGCAGCGGCTGTCCATTGTGCTGCGTGCGGAACCGGTGCGAGGCCTCGTACGCCGGCTTGCGCAGACGCATGATCTCGCCCAGCGGACGATGCGCGGCCAGGCCGTGCCACGGACTGAAGCCCACACCATCGTCGATTTCGCGACTGAGCGCCTGCGTCCAGGCCGCCTGCGGTCCGGCCACCAGACGCGCCACGGTGCGGAACGGGCTGCGCGCCTCGTCCCATTCCGCCGATGCATCGTCGACCGGCATATCAGCCAGCGATGTCGACAGCTGCGCGCGCAATTCCCACTCGGCGGTGTTGGCGCCGAAAAACGCGACCACCGCATCGCGGATCGCGTCGTCGTCCTTGAGGTCAAGACGCACGTCGGTCAGCGCGCGCAGCGAGGTGGACACCGGCACCAGCTGGTACTTGGCGATGTAGTCGCCATGCCGGATCGGCAGCTGGGTGAAGAAGGTCTCGCCGAGGATGTGGTTCGGCGGCTCACCCCCCATCGCCTTGAGCTTGGTGCTCTCGCCGCCCATGGCTTCGAGGCCACGCTCGGTGCCACGCAGGATCGCCGAGATCACGCGCTTGGTGCGGTCCATGCGATCGGTGGTCTTCGCCAGCAGCTTGAGGTTGCGCAGGAAGGCCTTGCCGTTGGGCGCATTGAAGATGGGCCCGTTGACCAAGATGAACTCCTGGACGGCCATGTCCTCGCTGCCGTCCAGACGCGCGCCTTCGACGCCGCAGATCCGCATCGCGACACCGCGCGGCGTGGACACGCGATCCGACAGCAGATCGCCCGGCGTCGTCGACAGACGCAGCACCGTGTCGTAGCGCCCGGGCTGCGCGAACAGGCCCTGTGCGAGTTCCGGCGCGAGGCCGTCGTCGATGTGCAGCGTGGCTTGCAGCAGACCGTGGCTCTTGGCGTGGACGGCACGCAGGCCGTGGCCTTCGTCCTCCAGGGTGATCTGCTGGATCGACTGCAGCACTTCGACCAGATCGGCCGCCAGTTCCGCTTCGTCTGGGCCGGGGTTGGCGAGGCGCTCGTCGTAACGGGCGAAGGTGTCGGGGGTCGGAACGGACATGGCGTGGCTTCCGGTTCGGGGGCTGGGTGCAAAGTGCGTGCGTTGGCATGACGCGGTCGTCGATGCGGCCGGCCATGGGCCCGCTGGCGAGCGACGATTCAGTGAGCCGGACAGACGAAGGCCGCGTCGGGATGGACGCGGCCTTCGAAGTCGTCTCGGTGTTGAACCCTTACTTCTGCAGGAACGCGATCAATGCACGATTGAACGCATCGGCGTGACTGGCGTTGAAGCCGTGCGGCGCACCCGGCACCACGACAGCCTCGCTGCCGGCGATCGCCGCGTGCGTGCGCTTGCCCGACCCCTCGTACGGGACGGTGCCGTCGCTGTCGCCGTGCAGCACCAGCGTCGGCACGGTGACCTTGTCGAGATCCTGGCGGAAATCGGTGGTGCCGAACGCTTTCATGCAGCCGAGCGCAGCGGTCTGGTCGGACTGCTTGCACAGCGCGATCGCTTCCTGGCGCGTCTTCTCGTCGACCTTCAGTTCGCCGTTGGCGCTGAAGAAGTCCTGGGTGAAGCCGTCGAAGAAGGTGTCGCGGTCCTGCTTGAGGCCGTCTTCCATTTCCTTGGCCTTCTCTTCGGTCAGCGGACCGTCCGGATTGTCGGACGTCTTGAGCATGTACGGCGGCACGGCTGCGGCGAACACGACGCTGTGCAAGCGGTCTTCGCCATGGTTGGCGATGTAGCGCGCGACTTCGCCGCCGCCCATCGAAAAGCCCACGAGGGTGACATCGCGCAGATCCAGATCCTCCAGCACGCCGGCGAGATCGGCGGCGAGCGTGTCGTACTCATACCCGGTCGGCGGCTTTTCCGAGCGACCGAAACCACGGCGGTCATACGCCACGACGCGATAGCCGGCATCGCGCAGCGGACCGGTCTGCGCCTTCCAGGATTCGGCGGACAGCGGCCAGCCGTGGATCAGCACGACCGGGCGGCCGTCGCCTCCGGTGTCGTCGATGTGCAGGCGGACGCGGGGCGTGGCGTTGACTGAAGACATGGTGATTCCAGGGCGGGGGTTGGGCGGCCATCAGGCCCGGCGCGCCATGGCGCATCTGTGAAACCGCCCGGGACAGGCAGGCGTCCGGTCAGCTCCCGTGCTGACACGTGGAGTCGAAGTCACGGCGCGACAACGCGGTGTTCCGATACCGCACCCACCCCGTTGATGTTGGCCCTTGTTTGCGAGAATGATTCGCATTAGCATGCGCGCCAATCCGGCCGCCGGCCGTATTCATCCGGGAATCCAAGTGACCAATCTCTCCGGGGGCGTACCGCGCCCCGCACGTCGCGTGCTGTCCGTCTGCCTGTCGCTGGCGATGCTGCCGGCCGCCGCGCAGGTGGCGCCGCCGTCCGCCACCACCCTCGATACCCTCGTGGTGACCGCCGACGTACTCGACCGCGACGACAGCCGTCCAGGCACCGTGTCGACCGCGACCAAGACCGCGCTCGATCCCAAGGACGTGCCGCAGACGATCAACACGCTGGAGATGAGCAAGTCCAAGGTCTACGGCCTCAACGACCTCAGCGTGCTGCTCGACGGTACGCCCGGCGTGGACACCAGTTACGACATGCGCGGCGACGGCATCCTGCTGCGCGGGTTTGAGGCCGACTCCAACGACATCTACCGCGATGGCGTGCGCTCCGCCGGCCAGGTGCGTCGCAGCACCGCGAACGTCGAGCGCATCGAGATCGTCAAAGGCCCGGCGTCGGTGCTGTACGGTCGCGGCCTCGGCGGCGGCATGGTGAACCTGGTCAGCAAGCAGGCGCGCTTCGATGGCGTGAGCAGCGCCAACATCCGCTTCGGCAGCTGGAACAACCAGGGCGGCACGCTCGACATCAACGAAGTGCTGTCGCCGCAGTGGGCCGTGCGCCTGACGGCCGATTACGAGGAGGCCGACAGCTTCCGTCGCGGCATCGCCAACGACAATCGCATGATTTCGCCAAGCGTGCTCTTCGACAATGGCAACGGCCTGACCTGGCTGGGCCAGTACACCTACGACAAGATCCATCGCATTCCCGACCGCGCACCCGCCTACGACGCGCTCCCGGCAGACGTGTCGCACCGCATCGCCTATGCGCATCCGGACGACTTCGTCGAAGACACGATGCGCATGGCGCGCTCGGTGCTCGACTACCGCATCGCCGACGACTGGTCGGTGAAGTGGACCGCTGCGCTGAGCGAGGTCAGCCAGGACTTCGACCATCTTTACGCCGGCACCTACTGCGGCACTGACGGTCGCCCGCTGAGCAATGGCCGCCCCTGCACCACGCGCGGCCTGATGACCTTCACCCGCGCCTGGCAGGGCACCGAGAACCGCACGCTGAGCAACACCATCGATCTGACCGGCCGCCTGCGCACCGGCGCGATCGAACACGATCTGCTGGTCGGCATCGAGGACAGCCGCGAGCAGCGCAACCCGGATCTGTCGACGTCCGCGGCGACCTCCGATCCGTCGCTGGCGTATCCGTTCGGCGTCGATCCCTACAACCCGCAGTGGGTCGCACCGAAGACGCCGCGCGGCGCGGCGCGCACGTCCAACCGTCACCGCGCGGAATCGCAGGCGCTGTACGTGCAGGACCTGATGGCGTTCGGCGATCACTGGAAGATACTGGCCGGCGCCCGCTTCGACCGCTTCGACTTCCGCACGACCAACCGCATCACCAATCAGACGCGCAGCTACGACGGCACGTCGCTCAGCCCGCGCGTCGGCCTGATCTGGCAGCCGGTCGAGGCGCACAGTGTCTACGCGTCTTACAGCAAGAACTTCGCGCCCTACGGCGGTCGCGGCCTGATGAGCGTGGCGGTCGCCGAGAACGCGGTGTTCGACGAAGAACCGCAGTACTCGCGCCAGCTCGAGACCGGCCTCAAGAGCGACTGGTTCGACGGGCGCCTGTCGTCGCAGCTCGCGGTCTACGAGCTCGAGCTCTACAACGTGCGCTACCGGCCGGATCCCGAGAACGATCCCTTCACCTTCGCGGTGCGCGGCAGCGAGCGCTCGCGCGGCGTCGAAGCGAGCCTGACCGGCCGCCTCGCACGCGACTGGTATCTGCGCAGCGGGTTCGGCCTGCAGGAAGCCAAGGTGGTCGAAGACAAGATGACGCCGGCGAACGAGGACAAGTACCGCATCAGCGTGGCGCGCAGGACCGGCAATGCGTTCATCCGTTACGCCCCGGAAGGCGCGTTCTACGGCGAAGTGGGTGTGACCTATCGCGGCCCGGTGTTCAACAACGCCGCCAACACCAGCGAACGCGCCGGCTACACGCGCTGGGACGCCTCGCTCGGCTGGCGCGTGATGCCGTGGACGGTGACGCTGGCGGTGACCAACCTCACCGACACCGATTACTGGCGCTCGACCAGCATGCCCGGCGCGCCGCGCACGGCGCTGGTCAGCATCAACTACGTGTTCTGAGCCGACGGACCCCATCTGTAGGATGGATAGAGCGCAGCGAAACCCATCGCTGCTGATTTTTCGAGAGATGGCCGCGCTCTACCCAACCTGCGAACGCGACGCAAAAAAACGGGCGCCCTCGGGGCGCCCGTTTTCATTGCAGCAGATCAGGACCGCTGGATCAGAACGTGTACTCGGCCTGCAGGCCCAGCAGCGCGGTCGAGCGCTTCGGACCTTCGAAGCGCGCGCCCGAGACCGGATCACGCACGTCGCCGGCCTTCGCGCGGTAGTAGTCGTAATGCACGCCGACGCTGAAGTTCTCGGTGGCGTTCCAGCCGGTGCCGACACCGGCATACCAGCTGTTGCGACCATCGCTGCCACCGCTCTCGAGGCCGAGATCCTGGCCGACCGAGTTGTAGTAGTCGACGTTGTTGTCGGACGCGCGGAAGAAGCCGCCGCGGCCGCTGACGTACCAGGCCGGGGTGACGTTCAGACGCGCGTTGCCGCCCACCTGCCAGCCACGCAGCGCATTGCGGTCGGCGCGCTGGTTCACGTCGTCGCCGTTGTTGATGTTGCGCACTTCGATGTTGCCGAGGTCCGCGTAACCACCCTCGACGCCGAGGCCGAAGTTCTGCGACAGCTTCCAGCGGTAGCCGCCGACCAGGCCGTAACCGGTTTTGCGACCGTCGCGGCTTTCGAACACGTTGAAATCACCGGTGCCGAAACGCCCGGCGGTGCCGCCGTCGGTGCGGCCGACATTTCCGGCCACGAAGGCATTGCCCTGGCCGACCTGCAGGTCAGGACGGTAGGTGTCGCCGCCGGTGCTCTGGGCGAAGGCAGTGGGAGCGCACAGCGCAGCCGCGATCGCGGCGGGAATCAGGAGCTTCTTCATCGGGGCCATCCTTTCTTGGTCTTGGACGCGCTCGATCGATGACTCGATCGCGCGTCTGCGGGGGAAATTCCGCAACGCCAAGGGGGCGTCGCGGGCCGCAGTAAAGACCTTCAAGGCTGAAGCGCACACAAACCTTCACGCGTTCTGCACGCATTGGGCACCGGCGCGTTCAAGTTCCGTTTACGGCGATGAGGAACCCGACGCCGTCGAAACGGTCGCGGCATGCGAATCCGCATGCCGCGTCACCGGCACATTGCGGAAATTCAGGGTGCAGTCACCGCTTCCACGACCGGCGCGTCAACGCCGTCGATGCGCGCTTCGACTTCGAACATGCCCGATCCGCCGCCCAGGCTTTCGACACGCACCTCGTAGCGGCCGGCAGCGAGCTGCGTCGACAGGCGCGAGTTCGTGCCCGAACCGCCATCGTCGTCTTCGAAGGTGCCGCCCGGACCGTCGACGTGCAGCACGGTGTCGAACTCGTCGGAACGCGCTTCGAAGGTCACCTGCGCCGCATTCGGTACATCAAGCACGAAGCGACGGGCGCTGCCGCCCTCGACACGCGCGACCGCGACCTGGCCCGAGACCAGCGCCGTGCCATCACGCGTGACCATGCCGCCGGGCAGCGGTGCATAGCGCACGGCGAGATTGAAATCACCGCGACCTGCGTCTTCGAGCGCAGCGGCATTCAAGGTGTAGGTGCCCGGTTCCAGGAACAGGCGCAGCATCGAATCGGTGCCGCCACCGCTGTCATCGTTCTCGGCCTCGACGTTCGGGCCACGCACGCGCAGCACCGGATCGAACGCGCTCGACGCGAGCGTGATCGTGTACAGACCCGGGCGCTCGACCTGCAACGTGTAGTCCTGCGCGCTGCCGGTCAGCCAGTCGATGACTTCGCCCTCGCCCATCAGCGGCTTGCCGTCGTAGGCCGCGATGGTTTTCGCGCCCAGACGGAATGGGCCGAACGCCTCGGCGCCCCGGCCGCTGACCGCGACCAGATAGTCGCCCGCCGACTTCGCACGGAACGCGAGACCCGGACCTTCGCCCTGCGCGATCAGCTGATCGCCGTCGAACACCGCCAGCGTTCCGGCCAGCGCGCCTTCCAGCGTCAGCGACACGGCCTGACCTTCGGTCAGCGGCAACGTGAAACGCTGGTAGCGACTGCCGTCGCTGTAGTTGATGCCACTCGACGAGGTGATCTCGCCGGCCACCTCGCCGTCGAGCGCCAGCGCGGTTGCGCTGTCGTCCGCCCTCGCGGTCGACGCGGCGCCGCCGCCATCGCCGCTTCCCGACACGTTGAATCCACACCCCGACAGCAGCAATCCGGCCGAGACGGCCAGGCTCAAAGCGGCAACGCGCATGCGACGACTTCCGATGAGGGGACGGGATCCGTCCGGAGTCGCGATTCTCGTCGAAGCGCGGCCAATCGGACAGCGGCGCAACGCGGACCGGTTACGATGCCGGCCCGATCCGTCACCCGATCCCGCGATGCCCCACGTCACCGGCCCCCTGCTGACCCGCGACACGGCCGATGCCATGCGGGCCGCGCAACGCGCTGGCGCGGACGACTGGACGGGCTCGCTCGATCTGGGCCGCAACGTCGACACGGTGACGTTCGAAGGCGACCACTGGTCGTGGCGCGGCCGCGCGTATCCGTGGCCGGGCCCGTTGAAGGACCGCACGCTCTATGTACTGGACGGCGACGACTGGACCGCGGTGTCGCGCTACGGGCGCGCGTTGATCAAGCTTGTGCCGACCGACTGGGGTCCGCCGACGTTCGAGATCGACGGCATCAAGATGCTGGTGTCGGCGCGCATCTCGCCGATCGAGGACGCGCGGCAGAAGGTCGCGCTCGTCGCGCCGCGCGGCAAGACCGTGCTCGACACCTGCGGCGGCCTCGGCTACTTCGCCGCATGCTGTCTCGAATCGGGCGTCGCCAAGATTCTCTCGTTCGAGAAGAACGAGGACGTGCTGTGGTTGCGCACGCTCAATCCGTGGTCTCCCGATCCCGACGCGCCGGACACCGCGGGCCGCCTGCACCTCGCGCACGCCGACATCTCGCAGGCAATCGTCGACCTCCCCGACGCGAGCGTCGACGCCGTGCTGCACGACCCGCCGCGCTTTGGCATCGCCGGCGAACTCTATTCGCAGGTGTTCTACGACCACCTCGCCCGCGTCCTGCGCCGTGACGGCCGCCTGTTCCATTACACCGGCGCACCGAACCGCCTGACCAGCGGCCGCGACGTCCCGCGCGAAGTCGCGCGGCGCCTGGAGAAATCGGGTTTGAAAACCGAACGCGCGCTCGACGGCGTGCTGGCGGTCAAGCGCTGAGGCTGGCCACGCTCAGTCGCGTGACGCCGACAGCAGTCCGCGGCGCCGGAACCACATCTCCACCGGAATGGTCACCAGCGGCGGGATCGCGGCGAGCAGCGCGACCAGCACCGCCCACAGCGGCCAGCGCAGACGGATCCACGCGAACAGGCTGACCGCGAGATAGACCAGAAACGCGACGCCGTGCAGTCGGCCGAAGAACCACACCCCAAGCTCGGTGGTCTGCGTGCCGTACTTGAGCAGCATGCCGATCAACAGACCGGCCCAGGTGAGCGCTTCGAAGAACGCCGCGGCGGCGAAGATGCGACCGGTGGTGGACAGCGGACGGGGCGGCATGCGGCGTTCCGTGAGCAGGGTGTCGCAGTGTAAGGGCGCGTCGTCGCGTGATGCCTTTCGATGCCCATTTTTAACGGGCATCTGCCTAGGCTTTTCGTCCCGCACCTACGACGCGCGACCATGACGGCCATCGCCACGCCGCCCCTCGACGAAGCCACGCGCCAGCGCGCGCTCGATGGCTATCACGTCCTCGACAGCCTGCCCGACAGCGCTTTCGACGACATCGTGCAACTCGCCGCCACGCTGTGCGGCACGCCCACCGCGCTGATCACGCTGATCGATCGCGATCGTCAATGGTTCAAGGCGCGCACGGGATTCGACGAGACCCAGACCGACCGCAGCGCCGCCGTCTGCGATCACGCGATCCGCGCGCCGGACACGCTGATGGAGATTCCGGACCTCGCACGCGACGCACGCTTCGCTGCGAATCCGTTCGTCAACGGCGAGCAGGGCGATGCACGCTTCTACGCCGGCATGCCGCTGGTCACGCCGGACGGAGCTGCGATCGGCACCGTCTGCGTGCTCGACGACATGCCGCGCCATCTGACCGATGCGCAGCGCGCGGCGTTGCAGTCGCTCGCGCGGCTGACGATGACGCTGCTCGATGCCCGCGCCCGCGAACGCACGCTCGAACACGAGGCCTTCGTCGCGACCGCCGCAGCTGCGCCTGCATCCGCCGCCGAGACAGGCGTCGCCGTGGAAGGTCCCGGCTACACGCTGGCGCTGATCGAGCTGCAGGACCTCGCCGGCACCGTCGCGCGCGTGGGCGAACGCGGCACCGAAAAACTGCTGCAGGAACTCGACGCCGCGCTCGAACAAGCGCTTCCATCCGGCGGTACGGACGCGGTGAACCGCAGCAGCGGTAGCGGCGAGTACGTCGCGGTACTGCACGGCGCCGATGCCGCACGCACACTCGAACGCCTGCAAACCGAGATCGCCACGCGCACCGCTGCGCACGGCCTGCGTTTCCTCACCGGCACCACGCAGGGCGCTGCGAGCGAGCACACCGGCATGGTGTTCCTGCGCGCCGAAGCCGACCTGCTCGACCGCAAGGCGGCGCAGGGCGCGCATTGACGCTGCGATCGAACGTCAGCGCGCGACCCATCCGGTCGCGTGCTCGACACCGAACAGCATCCGCGGCTGCAACTGGAAAATGAAATAGGGATTGATCGATGGCGGCACGCTCGCAGCGTCGAGGCGCGCCTGCTGCGCCGCAGTGAATTCGATATCGAGCGATGCGATGTTCTGGTGGAGCTGTTCGACGCGGCTCGCGCCAACGAGCACCGACGAAACGCCAGGCCGACGCGCCGTCCACGCGAGTGAAACCTCGGCCATCGAACGGCCGATCTCCTCGGCGACGGCGCGCACCACATCGACGATGTCGAAGTTGCGTTCGGTGAACAGCATCCCGCCAAACGGATTGTCACCGTCGAGGCGGCCGTCGTCCTCGCTGCGTTGACCGCCGTCGCCGCTCGCATCACCCGGCAACCGGGAGGCACGCGCGGCATCGGCGAGCTTGTCGCGACCGTATTTGCCGGTCAGCAGTCCGCCACCGAGCGGACTCCACGGCACCAGACCGAGACCGAGCGCATCGCCGGCCGGCAGGATCTCGAGTTCGACGCCGCGATCGAGCAGCGAATACTGGTACTGCAGGCCGATCGGCACCGGCAGACCATGTGCCTGCGCCAGCGTCGCCACACGCGCGACGTACCAGGCGGGTGTGTTCGAGAAACCGTAATGCAGGATGCGGCCGGACCGCACCGCATCGGTCATCGTCTGCAGCACTTCCTCGGGCGGCGTCAGCCGGTCCCAGACGTGCATCCAGTACAGGTCGATGTAATCGGTCCGCAGGCGCGTCAGCGAACTGTCGAGCGCGGTGCGGATGTTCTTCGCGCCGTTGCCGCCGCCGTGTGCGTTGCCCTGCACGCGCGGGAAACCGGACTTGGTCGCCAGCACGATCCGGTCGCGCAGGCCGGCATCGGCGATGAAGCCGCCCAGCATCTCCTCGCTACGCCCGGCCGCATACAGATCCGCGGTGTCGACGAAATTGCCGCCTGCCTCGACGTAGGCGTCGAACACAGCGCGCGACGCGGTGGCATCGGTGCCCCAGCGCTCGGTCCCGAAGGTCATCGCGCCCAGCGCGAGCGGGCTCACCAGCAGGCCGGAGCGGCCGAGGCTGCGGTAATGGGTCAGGTCCATGGAGGTCTCCAGTCGTGTCGCCGCGGGGGTGGCGCTCTGTACACAGGCTAGGCGCGACGGCCGCGCAGGATTAGCCGTTGCCGGCCGCATAGGCTTGTGAGCACACTGCAGCAATGCAACGAGGCGAACTCAAAGATCTGCTGGCCTTTGCGGCCGTGGCCCGCGCGCGCAGCTTCACGAAGGCGGCCGGCACGCTGGGCATGTCGCCCTCGGCGCTGAGCCATGCGATGCGCGGTCTGGAAACGCGGCTCGGCGTGCGCCTGCTCGCGCGCACCACGCGCAGCGTCGCGCCGACCGAGGCCGGCGAGCGCCTGCTGCGTTCGCTGACCCCGGCGCTCGCGGAGATCGAGCACGGACTGCTGGCGCTGGGCGACTGGCGCGATGCACCGTCGGGCACGGTCCGCATCACGACGTTCGCCTACGCCGCGCAGATGGTGCTCGAACCCAAACTGCCGGCGTTCCTGCTGGCCAATCCCGACGTGCGCGTGGAAGTGAGCATCGACAACGGCCTGACCGATCTCGTCGGCGAAGGCTTCGACGCCGGCATCCGCTTCGGCGAGCACGTCGACCGCGACATGATTGCCGTGCGCGTCGGTCCCGACCTGCGCACGATCGTCGTCGGCACGCCGGACTACTTCGCCCGTCATGCGCCGCCGGTCTCGCCCGGGGATCTCGATCGCCACGCCTGCATCGGCTACCGGCTCAAGAGCACCGGCGGTCTGCTGCCATGGGAGTTCGCACGCGACGGACGCGACTACAACGTGCGCACCCAGGGCCCGCTGGTCGTCGACGAAGTCCCGCTGACGCTGGCCGCGGTGCGCGCCGGCGTGGGCCTGGGGTACGTGATGGACCACGAGGTCGCCGACGATCTCGCTGCCGGACGTCTGGTGCAGGTCCTCGATGCCTGGTGCCCGACATTTCCCGGTTACCACCTCTACCACCCGAGCCGCCGTCAGACACCGCCGGCGCTGCGGGCGCTGATCGATGCCTTGCGGCATGTGGACTGACGAATTCCTGCCGTCGGCGAACGCAGTCCACGCCCGATCGCATCGCGCGTACCACCTCGAACGCGACCCTCGGCAGGTCACGTGCGGCTCACCGCGTGCTCGCCACCCTGTCGATCCCCACCCGATCGATGGAGCCGCCATGAAGATGTTGAGGATCGTTGCCGCTGGCGCGGCGAGCTATTTCGCGTTCCGCGCCTGGAAGCGCAAGCGTGATGCGCAGACCGTACTGCCGCAGCAGGACCTGCGATCGCTGCCGGACGCAGGCGCGCGCACCGCACCGCACGGCGATCCGCTGATCGCGGACGAAGACCTCGATACGTCGGTGCCGCGCAGCACCTCGCACTCGAGTCCCGGATTCGGCGCGCCGTAAGCGCTCCACGAGCCGGGCATCCCGCGCGTCGCGGCGGATGCCCGGTGTTCGATGGGCGCTGGAACACCGAGGGTTCCTCCAACGCCCGACGCGCGGATGCGGTCAGAGAAGCGTGACGCGGCCGGACGACGCGTCACGTGCGCGAACCCCCGGATCAAGGCAGTGCGGCCTCGCTCGACCCGGCCGCTTCCCGCCGCATTTCCCGCCACCACGCGCTCCCCGCTTGCGGTGCCGTCAGGTCGACGCGCTCGCCCATGCGCGGCGTCGCGAGGCGGATGCCCCGCTCGGCTGCAAGGGCGCTGACGCGTTCGAACGGGTCGTCCCAGGCATGCATCGCCAGATCGAAGGTGCCGTTGTGCACCGGCAGCAACACGCGTGCCTGCAGGTCGAGATGCGCCTGCACGGTCTGCTCGGGCTGCATGTGCACGAAGGCCCAGCGACGGTCGTAGGCACCGGTTTCCAGCGCCGCGACATCGAACGGCCCGAAGCGGCGGCCGATCTCGGCGAACCCGTCGAAGTAGCCGGTGTCGCCGCTGAAGAAGAATTTCAGGCCGGCGTCGTCCGCAGCGTTCGACGGATCCTCGATGACCCAGGACGCCCACAGCGTGCGATCGGAATCGAACAGGCCGCGCCCGGAGAAATGCTGCGCCGGCGTCGCGGTGAAGCGCATTCCGTCGATCTCGGTCGACTGCCACCAGTCGAACTGCCGCACCTTGGCCTGCGGCACGCCCCATGCGACGAGGCGGTCGCCGACGCCGAGCGGGGCGAGGAAGACCTCGGTGCGCTGCGCCAGTGCGACGACGGTTTCGCGATCGAGATGGTCGTAGTGATCGTGCGACAGCACCACGCCCCGCAGCGGCGGCAGATCCTCCAGCGCGATCGGCGGTGCGTGCCAGCGCTTCGGCCCGGCGAACGACACCGGAGACGCGCGTTCGGAGAACACCGGATCGGTGATCCAGAACCCGCCGCGCAGCTTGATCAGCAACGTCGAATGGCCAAGGCGATACAGGCTGCGGTCGGGTGCGTCATCGAGCGCGGCGCGCGTCATCGGCAACACCGGCGTGGGCAGCGGCGGCGTGGTACCGCGCGGCTTGTTGAACATGAAGTCCCACCACAGCTTCGCGCCATTCGCGACGCCCATCGGCGGGCGCGGCGACGGGTTGCGGAAGCGGCCCTCGGCCGACTGTGGCGAGGCCGCGTGATCGGCGACGGGCTGGCTGGTACGGACGAACGACAGGGTGCAGGCACTCACGGCGAGAACTCCAGAGACGAACAGGATCGACAGGACCAGGCGACGCAGGATCCGGCGGCGTGACTGGGCGGGAGAGGGGGCGGGCATTCGGGATCCATGAGTAAGAACTACACCGTGCAGTGTAGTTATCGGATCGGGAAAGTAAACCCATCGGTGTAAACTTGCGTGATGCCCGGATCCGACGACACCCCGACCCGCCTGACCGACCGCAAGCACGCGGCGATCCTCGATGCCGCCGTGGCCGAATTCCGCGCCGCCGGTTTCGAGGCGACCACGATGGACCGCATCGCCGCGGCCGCCGGCGTGTCCAAGCGCACCGTCTACAACCATTTTCCGAGCAAGGACGCGCTGTTTCTGCGCATCCTCGAAGAGATGTTCGCGCGTGGCGTCGGGGGCCCCGATCTCGCCTATCGCGCCGACCGGCCACTGCGCGCGCAGCTGTTCGAACTGGTCGACCAGAAGCTGCGCCTGCTCGACGACCCGCATTTCGTCGATCTCGCCCGCGTCGCCATCGCGGCCGGCCTGCATTCGCCCGAACTCGCGCGGCAGATGCTCGAACGCCTCGGCGATCGCGAAGAAGGCATCACCACCTGGGTGCGCGCCGCCGCTGCAGATGGCCGACTGAAGATCGACGACCCGCTGTTCGCCTCGCACCAGCTGCAGTCGCTGGTGAAGGGCTTCGCGTTCTGGCCGCAGATGTCGATGGGCCAACCGGCGCTCGATGCCGCGCAGCAGCGTCAGGTCGCCGAAGGCGCCGTCGACATGTTTCTCGCGCGTTACGGCTGAGGCCGCCGGTGCCGACGCACCGGATACGCGCGATCGATCCCTACGCGTCGACGGGCCCGTAGCGCAGCCAAAGGCTGGCCATGCGCGCGTCCTCGAACACGCGCGCATCCAGACCCGCGCCCATCGCCGACAGCACGCAGTACTCGACGGTGTCGAGGCCGTGCGGTTTCACGTGTGCGATCCGCAGGCGTCCGAGTCGCGGACCGACTTCGCTCACGAGCCGGACCCACTCCCCCGCGGTCAGCGCGGGCCCGATCAGTTCGTCCACCAGCAGCAGGGCGTGCGCGGGTTGCTGCTCGACCGCCTCGGCGATCGCATGCCAGTACGCCATCGTGTGGGCGAACGTCGCGTCGCCGCGCACGTGCACGTGGAGAAGCGATTGCGGCTGACGACGCACTTCGATCTGCAAGTCGTTCTGCATCGGGGCCTCCAGTTGAACGTCTGGATCTGCGCTTGCGGGACGCACGAACGGTGAGTCGCGTCCATTAGAGCGCCGACGCGATCGATCGATGTGAAAACGTGGAGAGACGGCGGAATCCGCCGCATGACGTGCGGCCTAGAAACGGCAGCACCTGGCAATGCGACGCACGCGCGCCGTTCTCTACAGACACGGCGCATCCGGTCGGAACCGGCCAGTCGCCTGCGTGCCGGGCCATGTCCCACCGCACTGCGCAAAGACGCCGCGCGCGCCGCGGCCCTCGCGCTGGGCGTCTATGAGTCGCTGTGATTCGCGACCGAGCCGCCAATGCGTAGACACACCGGCGACATGAAGCCTGCCTGTCGATGCATCGCCTCGCCGCGCATGAATGCTGTTGCGTCGCTCGGGATTCACGGCAGCGGGTGCAGCGTCCCGGTTCCACGCAGTCCGCCGGATCCGGACGTCTGCGTGTGTGATGCCACAGACGCTGCCCTTCCCTCACCACTCGATACAGGACACCCCCATGGGACTTCTCAGAATCGCCGCCGCTGGCGCACTCGGTTACTTCGCCTACCAGGCCTGGCAGCGCCGCGCATCCGTCGCGCCCGGGATCGAAGACGACGCGCCGGCGCGCACGGACCGTCCGCTGGTCACCGATGTCTCCGACGACGCCAACCGCGCGTCCTACGACGACGCAACGGCCACGCCGGGCAGCGCGCACTGACGCGTCCATCTGCCACGCGCCGCGCCTTCCACGGCGACGCGTGACTCGCACTTCATCTTCCGGAGACACCAATGGATTCGATCAACCGCAACCAGCCCGAACACAACCGCGAGGATCTCGCCGGCACCGACGCTGCCGCGCGCATCCGCGACATGACCAAGGACGCAGAGTCGTGCTTCTTCTGCACCACGCCGTTGTCCGGCAGCGAAACCGGCGGCACGCGGCCGATGGCGATCGAAGAGGCCGACGCATCTGGTGCACTGTGGTTCCTCAGCGCGTCCGACAGCCACAAGAATGCCGAGATCGAAGCCGATCCCGCCGTGCGCCTGTACTTCCAGGCCTCGAAGCATTCGGGCTTTCTTGCCCTCGACGGCCACGCGACGATCAGTCGTGATCGTCAGCGCATCGAGGACCTGTGGAATCCGATCATGAAAACCTGGTTTACCGAGGGCAAGGACGACCCGCGCATCACCGTGATCCAGGTCAAGCCGACCGGTGGCTACTACTGGGACAACAAGCACGGCGATTTCGTCGCCGCGTCGAAGATGGTCGTCGGTGCCGCGATCGGCAAGACGCTCGACGATTCGATCGAAGGCCGCGTCTCGCCCTGACCGCCGTGCACGGAGCGGGGTCCAGCCCCGCTCCGTCGCGCTGGCGACTGAACGCCGCAACCACGCTTTAGGCCGTGCACCGCGCCGCATCATCGCGCTCACACGCCCGGCCGTACGCTGCGCAGGCGGACTCCCCCTCTCCGCTTGGCGCCTCTCTTGAAATCCTTCAGCTCCCTGTTCCGTCGGCATGCGCCGGCGATGGCCGCACTGGTCCCGAAATCCGTGCTCGACCGCGGCACCGCCGGTGCGCAGCAGATCCAGACCACAATCCAGGATGCGCTGTCGTCGGCGGGCATCCGCGCCGATGGCAATGCGACCGGCGTGCAGAAGACGATCCAGGACGCCCTGCAGCAGGCCGGCTTCCTGTCGCCGGAAGCCGCTTCCGCGCAGGCATCACCTGCGCACGACGAGACCTCGGACCCGGATCGGCCGAACACGCGCCTGAATGGCGCCGAGCCGACGACACGCACCGCGCGCGACACGACCACCGAGCACAGTTACAGCAACCACGCCGGCACGCGCAGCTACACCCTGTATGTGCCGCCGGCGCTCGCTGCGGCCGATGCTGCCGCCGCGCCGCTGATGATGATGCTGCACGGCTGCACGCAGACACCCGCGGACTTCGCGGCCGGCACGCGCATGAACGCCCTTGCCGATGCGCACGGTGTGATCGTGGCGTACCCGGCGCAGACCGCGCGCGACAACGGACAGAAATGCTGGAACTGGTTCCGCAGTGAAGACCAGGCGCGTGATGCCGGCGAGCCGTCCATCCTGGCCGGCATCGTCGACGACATCGCCAGCCGTCACCGCGTGGACATGCGCCGCGTCTATGTCACCGGCCTGTCCGCCGGCGCGGCCATGGCGGTGATTCTCGGTCGCACCTATCCCGAAAAGTTCGCCGCCGTCGGCGCGCATTCGGGTCTGCCCTTCGCCGCGGCGACCGACGTGCCCGGCGCATTCGCCGCGATGCAGGGCCGCAGCACGCGGCCCGACACGCGGACCGGGGCAGATGCGCAGCGCGTGCCGACCATCGTCATCCACGGCACGGCCGACCACACCGTGCGGCCCGACAACGGCAGCGCGATCGTGGCCGATGCGACCGCCGGCACCGCGACGGTTGCACCGCTGCGCGCGGAGGTGTCGGGCACGACGAAGATCAACGGCCGCGAATGCACGCACACCGCGTTCGTCGACGCCGAAGGCCACGTCCGCGTCGAGCACGTGCTGATCACGGGCGCCGGGCATGCGTGGAGCGGCGGCGATCCGTCAGGCAGCCACACCGACGCCAAGGGGCCGGATGCCTCCGCGCTGATCCTTACGTTCTGCCTGCGTCACACGCACTGACGCCATCCGGGCAGCCGAAGCTGCCCGGATGTGCTGCATGACATTCGCGGTGCTATCGCCGCGGCATCAGGGCCCGCACTGCCAGCGACCTTCGATGGTGCGGCTCGCGCCATCGGCGCGCAGGTAGGTCAGCGTGGCCGGACGCGGCGGCGATTCGCCACCGCCGATTGCCGCGCCGGTTTCTTCGATGCGGATCGTTTTCCCCTGACCGGTGAACGTCGGGCTCTGCGTCATCCCGTCGAAGCCGCCAGGCGCTCGCACGGGTTCGACATAGCCGGCAACTTTCACGACGCCCTGCGCGGGATCCTGCGACCCGACGACGCCCACCGCGTGCAGCAGCGGCTGCCGGCCGTCTTCGGAGAAACTGCAGGCGAGCTCACCCTGGAGATTCGCGCCGGTCACGTCGGCTTCGGTCAAGGTGTCGAGCACGACCTCCGATCCATCGCCGCCCACGGTGCCGCCCGCGGCCACGGGCGCAGGTGCGGCAGGCTCGGGTGCGACCTCGTCGGCAGCCGTCGGCGTCGGCGCAACTGCAGGCACATCGGCCGCCGGTTCGGCTGCATCGTCGGCCGGCGAGCACGCGGCGAGCAATGCGGTCGAGACGATGGCGATGGCCAGCGCCTTCGCGATGGCGGCGGGTGGGAGCGCAGCGGGTGTCGGCTGGGACATGCAGACCTCGTACATGACGGCCGCGCACATCGGCGGCCCGGAACACCGATCCTCGCGGCGCAGAACTTCGCATGCCGTGAAGCGCACATGCGCAGTGCACACGCGACCTGTGTCTAGACTCGCGCGTCACCGCATCACGCACACATCGCATGCCGCAACTGCTCACACCTGACGGCCGCTATCTCATCGTGCGCGGTCGGCTGTGGCGCGCGAGCAATCCCGGGCTGCCGGAGGCGGAACGCCAGCGCCTGGTCGATGCGCTGATGGATGCGCGGCGTGCGGTGAAAGACGCGAAGCAGGCGGATGACGCCACTGCCCTGACGCAGGCGCGTCACGACGTGGACGTCGCGAAGCACGCACTCGGCGAACGCGGCCCCGTGTGGTGGAGCGATGGCACGCCGGACTACAACCGGCATCTGGCCAAGAATTCGCCGTATGCGGACTGGTACGCAGAACGCAGCGCGCACACGGACGCGTCCGGCTGATCGTGCGCCCTCAGGCTTCAGGCATGTCCGCCGCCACGGCATCCGCGAGACGCAGGACATCGCCGACGAAATCCGCGTAGTCGTCGACGGGAAACGCATGCGTCTCCCGTCGATGGATGAGCCGCACCGCCACGATGTCCTGGGCAGGCACGATCACCAGGTGCTGGCCCAGATAGCCGTTCGCGGCGTAGGCACGTACCGGCCCACGGGCTTGCGTGAACATGTCGCTGAGGCGGATGCCGCGTCCGGTGATCTCTTCGCCGTATCGCGCCGGCCACGTCGGCCCGAGTCGCTGCGCCAGGAAATCCGTCAGCGCGATCCGACTGCCGAACTGCATGCCGACGGTGGCGAGCAGTGCATCGCGCATATCCGGCGCGACGGCCTTGTCCGCGAGGAAGGCGCGTGCCTCGTCCTTGAGCGTGTAGCGCTCCCACGCGGCATGTCGCCACCACAGCAGGCCGACCTCAGGCGAGCGCGCGCTTTCCGCCGTCAGCATCGCGGTGAAATCCTCGCCCAGAATGAGTCGGCCATCAGGCGCGATGCCCTTGTCCAGAATCAGACGCCCGAGTCTGGCGAGATCGCGGGCCGACAGGGCGAGCCCGGCCATGCCCATCGGTGTGCCCGCGGCATCGCGCATCCAGGTGTATTCGGTGATGCCCAGTGGCGCGAAGATCCGCGCTGCGACGTAGCGGTCGATCGGCTCACCGGCCAGCGCGCCGACGATGCCTGTCAGCAGATTCGTCGCCTTGTTGTTGTAGGCGAAGGTCGTGCCGGGCGCGCTCGTCAGCTCCGCTGCCAACGCGAGTTGCACGAGGTCCGGTGCACTTTCGAGTTCGACACCGGCGTTCGGCACGTTCTGCAGGCCCGACGTGTGGTCGAGCAGCATCCGGATCGTGATCCCACGCTTCCGGCCCTGCGCCCACTCGGGATACACGGTGCTGACCGGCTGGTCGATGGAGCCCAGCTTTCCATCCTCGATCAGCAGCCCGATCGCCAGTGCGACGATCGATTTCGTGGCGGACATCAGTGTCACCGGTTCTGCGGACGTGGCCGCTTCGAACAACACCGTGTCGCCACGCAGGACTAGAACCGCGTCCGAATGCGAGGCCGCCGCTTTCGATTCGATGGTCGCGAGCGCGTCGGAGACCTGCGCCGCGTTCGCTGCAGGGATGCCCGAGGCGGCAAAACACAGAATCGCCGTCGCAAGAAGGATGCGCATTCGAATTTCCAGTCCGATCAACGATGCGCATGTTGACTACAGATGTAGTCATAATGCAGTGCCGAAGGTCACGGAGGGCTATTCGCGTCCCAGTCGCGCATCACGCGATCGCCGCTGATGCTTGCGATCGCTTCCGGTGCTGGTGCGGAACATCCTCCGCTCAACGCTGCTGCGATTTCAGCCACTCCGTAGCGATGTCGATCGCGGTCTGCGCATCGTCCACCTGCACGTCGGGCGGCACGCCGTCCGGGTACGCCGCGCCCGCGCGATCGACGAACGCCGCGGTCGTCAGCATCAGCACGCTGCCATCGGGCAGCGGGAATGTCTGGTTGGATGTCGCCAGTCCGGCGGTGGGCGTTCCGAAGAATCGCGTCCGGTCGCGTCGCTTGAATGCGATCGCGACCGCTTCGCCCGAACTCGCGGTGCGGGCACCGATGAGCACCGCCACCGGGACGTGGAGGAGGTCCGCGCTGCAGGCATCGATCGGTCGGGGCTTCCATGGGCTCGACGCGCCCGCACGATCCTTGAACGCGCCGATGTGTACATCGCCCAGCAATGGGCGCAAGCCTGCGAGCATCGGCCACATCGCGCCACCGCCGTTTTCGCGCAGGTCGACGAGCCAACCGGAAGACGCCGCCGCGCTGTGCGACTCGATGGCCTGGCACAGGGCAGCGCTGATGATCCGGCCGGCCTCGCGATCGGAACCGCGCACGCCCGGCACCCGGACGTAGCCCACGCCATCGCGCACGTGCGCGTCGATCGACTGCGTCGCGACGGCACCGGCGCGATAGTCCGCCGCCGCTCGCCTGGGCAGGAGTGCACTGTGCCGGTCGCCGAGCACTTCGAGCACCGCTTCGATGTGCGCGTGCGCTTCCTGCGCGGGCGCGTCCTTCAAGGCCGGTGTCAAACGACGTGACTGCGCCGCCCAATCGACACGCGCGGTATCGAGCGCGTGCGCGCGGATTATCGAGATCGCCGTCTCCAGCAGCGCGTAGGCGGAACCGGTATCCCGCGCCGGCTCCAATGCCGTCAGTCTCAATGCAGTGGCGCGCACGGCACCCGCCGACTGCAGCGCGACGCCGAACTTCAGATGCGTGGCGTCCATCGGGATGTACAACTGGAGCGTGCGCGGCTGTGCACCGTTCTGCAGCGTGACGGGGCGGCCGCCCGTGCTGAAAAACGCCAGACGTCCGGTAGGCCCGTCCGCACGCAACCACAGCGCCGCTGCGCCCGCACCGTGCGTGACCTCGAGCACGCCAGACAGTTCGACTTCGCGACCACGGAAGGCCGTCGCATCCACAGATGTGATCGCGCCGGATCCCCCTGGGCCTGTCACCTCGGTCGACAGTGTCACCGTCGCGCCGCCGGCCGCACTCGGGTCGCCCGCGGCCTGCACGACCGATGTCGGGTGCATCGGCGACCACGTGACCGCGGCGTGTGCAATGAAACTCCACAGCAAGAGCGCAAGCAGACATCCTGTCCGACGCATCCGGTGACCGTGCCCGTGTCCGAAGCCAGCGCGCATCGTAGCGGCCGCGGGCGTCGCTCTGCTATCCGGCCACCGGCCTGATCCACTCGACGTCCAGCGCGAAGTCACCGGCCTGGCCATCGCCGATCAGCAATCCGATTTCTTCGACCTTCGACAGATCCAGCGTCGGGCCGTCGAGCACGGTGCCGCGATACGTCGGCTGCATGTCGGCGAACGCGACGTCGGCTTCGATCCAGTCGCCGGCGCGGGTCTCGAAGTCGCCACGCCAGGACACGTTCGAACCGCGATGGCGTGCATCGGTGGCGATGCGCAGCTGGTAGGCGCGGCCATCGCCGCGGACGCGCAGCCGCATCGCGGTCGCGCTGTGGAGATCGAACGGGCCGCGGGCGCGGATCGAGGCGAAGCCGCCGTTGTCCTCCAGCGACGTGGCGCCGCTGAAGTGCAGCACGCCCGCACGTACCTCGACGCGACTGCGGGAGTGGCCACCCATCACATCGTCGTCGAGCGTGATCCAGTGCGCGTCGATCGCGCCGACGGGAAACCCGGCAGGCGTCGCGCTCATGCGACCTCCAGCACGACCTTGCCGAAGTGCTCGCCGCTTTCGAGATACGCGTGCGCGGCGGCGGCTTCGGCCAGCGGGAACCTGCGATCGATGATCGCGTTGACGCGTCCGTCGGCGACCCACGGCCAGACGATGCGCTCGACGGCAACGGCCAGACGCGCTTTCTCGTCGGCGCTTCGCGGACGCAAGGTGGAGCCGGTGAGCACCGCCTGCTTCTGCATGATCTTCATCACCGGCACCTGCAGCACGGGGCCGCCGAGCGCCGCGATGTAGACGATGCGGCCTTTCGGATTCAGTGCGTCCAGCGTGGCGTCGAACGTCGGCGCGCCGACCATGTCCAGCGCCACGTCGATGCCGCCGTGCTCCTTCGCGATCGCACCGAACTCCATCGTCGAAGTGTCGACGGACACGTCCGCGCCGAGTGCACGGGTCCGCGCCGCCTTGTCGGCGCCGCGGCTGCTCGCCAGCACGTGTGCGCCGGCGGCTTTGGCCATCTGGATCGCGGCCACGCCGATGCCCGAGGTCGCGCCGTGTACCAGCAGCCATTCGCCCGGCTGCAGCGCGCCGTGTTCGAACACGTTGGCGTAGACGGTGAACACCGTTTCCGGCAGCGCCGCGGCATGGGCCCAGTCGAGGCCGTCCGGGATCGGCAGCACGTGGCGCGCATCGGCCACGGCGTATTCGGCATAGCCACCCCCGCCCAGCAGCGCGCAGACGCGATCGCCTTCCTGCCAGCGCCCGGCGCCACGCACGATTTCACCCGAGACTTCGAGACCCAGCGTGTCGGGTGCGCCGGGCGGTGGCGGATAGGTGCCGCCGCGCTGGGCGATGTCCGGGCGATTGACGCCTGCCGCGCGCACGCGGATGAGCACTTCGCCGTCTGCGGGCACCGGCCGTGGCCGCTGCACCGGATGCAGCGCGGCGGCGTCCCCCGTGCCACCCCGGATGGCGATGGCGGTCATGGTCGGCTCTGGCATGGCGGGATCCTGCGATCGCGAGCGGGGCTCGCAGAGGGCGCCACCGTAAACGCGCAGGCGTTGCGATCAGGTGTTGTCTGACCTCCGACCTCAGTTGATCGACTGCCCCGGGCTGGGCGTGTGGTTCGCCCGGTAGCGCGTGACGATCAGCATCTCCACCCCATGCACCCGCCCGATCGAGCGTGCCTCGTAAAGTTCCAGGGTGTCGGCGCGTCGCAGACGACACCAGCGCTTGAAATGCACCGCCCAGGCCCGATCCGGGGGCCGATTGCTCCGCGCCAGAAAGTCCTCCAGTGCGAACGTCTTCGACTCGCGGCCCATGGGGCTCGCTTCCCAGAACGGGATGTCCAGCAGCCAGTTGTATGTATCAGGCACGTCATCACCCGTTGCTTCCAGCCGGGCGCTCGAGGCGCCCGGCATCGTAGAGCGGCCGTCGTGGCCGCTACGGAGAACACCGCCTTACCGTCGGCTTCGTCTGCCTGGTGTTCCACATTGCGCAATGGATAGGCGCCGGACTGCCTGCACACGGTTCGTCCGACGCGCGTCGATCATGGGTTCATTGACGCCTGGCTTTCGTTACGAATTTCTGCGCGCCGGTCCGCGGCCGCCTCACCGGGACGGCAGCGACTCCGATTCCGCGGGGGCCTTCAGCACCTGGCGCAGCGCCGCATTCGGCATCGCCTTGCCGTACAGCCAGCCCTGCAGGCGATGCACCCCGGCGGCCGCCAGCGAAGCGGCCTGCGCATGGGTCTCGACACCTTCCGCGATGACCTCGATTTCGAACGCAGCGGCGAGGCCGACCACCGCCCGCACGATGGCCAGATCCGCCGCGCTGTCGGGCATGCCTTCCACGAAGCTGCGGTCGATCTTCAGCGCATCCACGGGCAGGCGCTTGAGGTAGACCAGCGAGGCATACCCCGTCCCGAAATCGTCGATCGCCACCTGCACGCCCATCTCTCGCAAGGGCCGCAGGATGTCGAGTGCATGGTCGATGTCGCGCATGAGCGTGGTTTCGGTGAGTTCCAGACTCAGTCGTGCGGGATCGAGCCCCGACGCGTCCAACGCGGCCTGTACGTCCTCCAGCAGGCCGGATTCGTCGAACTGTCGTGCCGACACATTCACCCGCACGCTCGGCGCGGTGCCTGCCGTGTTGGCCGGCCAGGTCGTCGCATCCTGACAGGCCTGACGCAACACCCAGCGTCCGACGTTCACCATCAGGCGGGACGGCTCCAGGACCCCGATGAATTCGCCTGCCACACGCAGCTGCTCTCCCGAGCGCCAGCGCAACAGCGCTTCGGCCGCCACCCACCGGCCGTGTCCGGCGTCGTATTCGGGCTGGTAGTGCAGCTCGAACTCGCCGTTGGCGAATCCGTCACGCAAGGCGCGCTCGAAGCGCAACGCCTCCACCAGCGAGGCATGGTGTTCGGTGTCGTAGATCGCGTAGCCGAACCGACCGGCTGCGCGCGCCTGCGCGGCGGCCCCTTCGCCCTGCTGCAACAGCAGCAGGGCATCCTGGGCAACGGCCTGCTCGGCCACCGCGATGCCGATGCTCGCACCCGGATCGACATCGGCGTGGTGCCAGTCCATCGACTCGAGCGTCGTGAGGATGGACTCGGCCAGACGGATCACGGTCCGCTTCGCCGGGTGGGTGCTGACCAGGAAACTGAATCCCTCGGCGCTGGTCCGCGCGAGCTCGGTGTCGTTGCCCATCAAGGGACGCAGGATCTGCGCGACGCGCCCCATCACCTCGTCCACACTCGGCGCACCTGGCGACCAGGCCACCCCTCGGCTCACGTCCATCTGCACATGCACGATGGCGAGGATCTCGTTCTTGCGAAGCGGGCCACCCAGAAAGCGCTGCCGGATCAGCTCGGTCATGTAGTCGCGGTTCGGCAGACCGGTTGCGCCGTCATGGAGCCGCAGATGCTCCACTTCGGCCTCGGCCCGTCGCCGCCGGGCGATCTCGAACGCCATCGCCACGTAATCGCCCATGCTCGCGGCGAACGTGGTTTCTTCGGGCGACCAGGTGCGTACGCCCTCCAGACTTTCATGGCAGATGACGCCCTGCAGCTCGCCACCGACGAAGGCCGGCGCGTCGAGCACACCATGGATGCGGTGGCGTTGCAGGTAATCGCGCAGCGCGAGATGCGAACGCGCCATCTCGGCATCGCGCTGCAATTCGTCTACTTCCAGTGTCCGTACATCCTTGAACGGCGCGATGTAATCGTCCTCGTCGAGCGGCAGCGTTTCCAGCGCGTCGAACGGGGCGCTGAGGCCCGACTTCGCGTCGTAGACGTGCAGGCAGCGCAGGCAGGACGCGGTGGCCTCGTAGTTCCACACGCTCACCCGCTCGATCTGCAGCGCGCTGGCCGCGGTCTGGCAGATCGCCCCGATGGCCGTCTCGAACGTGCACTCGGGGCTCCAGACCTGGCGCGTAAGGGCAACCAGCGCGCGCGTGAATCGCTCGCTCGCATTCTCTGCATCGGGTTGCAGCGCCGACGAGGGGACGGGCTTGAACATCTGCAATGTCACTGGACCACCCCCGCGGGTCGAGGCGTAACGAGTCCATCCGGCGGATGCCCCGAGCGCTCATTCAGCACAGTACGCCTAAAGCAGGCGCATAGTCCCGCGCGCGCGGCGTACCGATCTGCGCGATGCCCGTTCCCACGACATCGCCGCCCTGGGACCCGCCTGGATGACGCCAGGACCCCACAGCGCCCTGGCCCCGTGGCGGCCGAATGTCGGCCCCGTGTCGGCTCCGGGTCGTAGCGCGATGCCGCGCGGCGGCGGGATGATGGGCGCCATCCGGGATCCACGAGTGAGGCACCCATGCAGATCGACAGCGTTTACCTCCGCGAGCTGCGGACCGGCCGCCGCTGGTCGCAAGAGCAACTGGCCGAGCTCAGCGGCCTGAACCTGCGGACCATCCAGCGGCTCGAATCCGGGGCGAAGGTATCGACCGAATCCCTGCGCGCCCTCGCAGCCGTGTTCGAAGTGCCAGCCGAGCGCCTGTTGCTGGGCACGCCCGCACCCGGCCAACCCGCGATCGCGGCGATGCGCGACGGCGTGCTGCGCGGCCTGGAGTTCACCGGCACCACCGGGCGCGCGGACTTCTGGTGGTTCGCGCTCGCCATGGCGATGGTACTGGCGCTCGCCGGTCTGCTCGGCGAGGCGACCGGCCCGCTGCCGTTGCAGCTCGCATCGCTGGTCGTGCTGCTGCCCTGGATCGCGGCCTGCACCCGGCGCCTGCGCGATGCCGGTTTCAGCCCGTGGTGGCAACTCATCAGCCTGGCGCCGGTCGGCGGCCTGCTCGTGCTGCTGTGGCTGCTGAGTTACCCGACGAAATCCGAGGCACCGCTGGTCGCATCTGCGGGTTGAGGCGGCGCGGCGGCCCGTGCGCGCTCAATACCCGCTCGCCTCGTACTCGCGCAGGAACACCTCCAGCGGCACCAGCGCCTTCGGCGGCAGGTCTTCGTCCAGCAGCGGCGCGGTGTGGCGACGTGCGCCGATCCAGCGCGCCATGAACCGCTTGGCCTGCGCCGGCGACGCCGCGGTGCCGACGTATTCCCTGCGCCGCCACCTGAGCCAGTAGCGCCCGCTCGGATACACCGCGCCCACCGGTTTGCCCTTCCACATCAGCATCGTGACGCCGGCGCACTCGCGCCAGTCGTAGAGCAGCGGAATCGTGCGCTGCACGCGCCGCGCCACGCCGATCTCTTCCCGCAGCAAGGGGTTGGTCTGCCATTCCATGGCCGCAGCGTGGCCGGTGGCCGCCTCAGCGGCTGAGACGCGGCGCGCCCGGCTCGCGATGCGCGCTACAGCTCGAAGCGGTAGCTCAGCTTCACCGCCAGCTGTTCGTCGTCGCGCAGCGACAGGCTGTCGAACAGAGCGTCGCCGACGCCGTCGCTGCCCGGCTGGCGCGCGAAGCCGCCGCGGGCGTAGACGACATACAGATACGACAGCGGCGCCAGCTCGTAGCGGTAGCGCACCTGGAAGCCGAGGTTGCGGACGTTGAAATCGTCGATGGCATCGGTGCTCGCGATCGCGTTGCCGGCGGGATCGAAACGCCACGCCCCGGTGGCACGCGCGCCGATGCCGATGGCCTGCAGCTTCACGCGCAGCTCCTGACGCGCGTCGACCGTCCAGTCCATGCCGACACTCAATCGCGTTTCGCGACCGTCGAACGCACCGACCAGTCCAGGTTCGACCGGGCCTTGCCAGATCAGCCAGTCGGGCCGCCGGATCGCGACGACTTCCGCGTTCAGGCGGAACGCATCGCTGACGAAATACGTGCCGCCCAGCCAGCCGGCATAGCCGATCGCGTCGTTGCCGGCGAGGCCACCACTGAAGACTTCGGCGCCGTACCCGGGCGCCCAGTTGCCTTCGCGCGGGCGCTCGTACTCGTAGGTCGCGCTGAAGCTCTCCGGCAGCTTCACCAGCCCGTTGCCGCGCAGCAGCAGATCGTTGACGCCCGCGCTTTCGATTTCGAGCTGGGCGTCGCCGGTGCCGCCATTGCGCAGCTGGCTCTGGCGGCGCATGCGGAACTGGTCGTTGAGCTTGTCGCCGCGGTCGTTGTGACTGGTGCTGATGCGCCAGCGCCAGTCGACGGACGCATTGCGCGCGGTCTCGGGCAGATCGGTGAAGCGCTTGCGGACTTCCCAGTGCAGGTAGTTGGTGCTGTTGCGCGACAGATAGCCGAAATCGTTGATCTCCAGCGCGTCGCCGAAGTGCATGGCGATCCACTGCTGGCGCCAGCCGTCATCCATCTCGTAGTCGGCCCACAGCGTCGCGCCGACATCCTGTTCAGTGTCACCAGCCTGTTCGATGCGGCTGCCGAGCAGACGTGTGCGCACGTTCCAGCGCGCGGTCGGGCGCCAGTTGTGATCGACACCGAGCACGGTCGCCTCGCGCGCGCGGAACGGATCGTCGACGCGGGTCAGCATCGCGCCCAGGTTCTGCGATTCGAAATCGCGCACCAGCCGCAGCGCCTGGTAGGCGCGTCCGGTCGGGCCGTCCTCTTCGGCCACGAACACGCCGTAATTCGCGCGGCCCAGGCTGCCGTTGAACTTGACCGCCGCCTGGATGTCGCCGGTGCTGCCGACGCGCCGGGTGTAGAGCTGCTGGCTGAAGTCCGACGGCGTGGTCAGCTCGAAGATGCCCTGGTTCTCGGTGAAGAACGGCCGCTTGTCGCTGATGAAGGTTTCGGTGGCGCTGAAGTTCACCACCAGATCGTCGCTCTCGACCTGGCCGAAATCCGGATGCACGGTGGCGGCGAGCTGGAAACGGCTGCTCGGTTTCCAGAACACGTCCATGCCGGCATTGAAGTCCCGGCCATTGCGCACGTTGTCGTACAGGCCCGACGCATACGGCGTGACCGCGAGCAGCGACTGGCTGTACTGCCGCACGGTGATCGGCGCGAAATCGGACAGGAAGCGCGGGCGTTCGAAGCTCGCCACCGGCCAGGCCATGCGCTCGCCGGTGGAGCCGATCACGCGCGCGAGAAACACCTTGAGCGTGCGCTGCCCGTCCACGCCGTCGCGCATCGGCGCGGTATGCCAGGGAATCAGCAGCTCGACCGACCAGCCGTCGTCGTCCTCGGCCACGGCATGGCGCCACTGCCCGTCCCAGTCGCTGTTGAAATCGTTCTGGTTGGTGATGATCTCGTCGGCGATACCGCCGCTCGCACTCACGGTGAACGCGTACCCGGTGCGCCCGTCGCCGTCGAAATCGACGAAGACATTGACTCGGTCCACCTGCTCGTCGAAATCCCGCTGCACCTTCTGCCGCGAGCGCGCCACCTCGGGCGGCTGCACGTTGCGGAACGCCACGGCCAGGCCGTCCGGCGTCGCCAGCACCCAGGCTTCGGTGGGCAGGGAACCGGGTTCGCCGGTCAGCGGCTGCACCTTGCGGAAGTCGACGATGTGCTGCGCGCCCGTCCATTCGTCGGGATCGATCCGCCCGTCGATCTCGACCGCGAACGCAGGCGCGCACGCGAGCGCGAGCGCGGCCGATACGCAGCGGATGAACCCTCGACCCACACCCCTCTCCCTCGATCCCCTCGGAACGACGCGCAGGCTAGCCGCGCGCCCGGCGCGCAGCGCCTGCCATCGGTCATGGCGACTTCCGGGGACGGGCGTTGCAGCGATGCAGCGCAGCGACCGGCGATCGCCAGACGGTTTCAGGCCGCCCGTCACGCCCTCACCCGTCCTAGCCGAAGCACCGCGGATGCTGGCGCCTCCCGCCCCCGGATACGCCCCCCATGACGCGACGCATCCTGATCACCGGCGCCAGCATCGCCGGCAATACCGCGGCGTGGTGGCTGGGCCGGTCCGGCTTCGACGTCACCGTGGTCGAGCGTGCACCGGCCTTCCGCGATGGCGGGCAGAACGTCGACATCCGCGGCGTCGGTCGTGAGGTGCTGCGCCGCATGGATCTGGAACAGGCCGCGCTCGATGCCGGTACCGGCGAGACCGGCACGGCGTGGGTGGATGCACGGGGCCGGATCGTCGCCAAGGTCGTCGCGCCGCCGGGCGAAGACGGCCCGACGGCGGAAATGGAAATCCTGCGCGGCGATCTGGCGAGCCTGATCCATGCGCCGGCGCAGCAGCACGCCACCTTCCGTTTCGACGACTGGATCACCGCTCTCGACGATGGTGCCGAGCGCGTACGCGTGACCTTCCACAGCGGCACCACCGAACGATTCGATCACGTGCTCATCGCCGAGGGCGTCGGCTCGGCGACGCGCGAGCTGGTGTTTCCGGGCGAGAACGACCCGCGCTGGATGGACATGCTGTGCGCCTACTTCACGATTCCCGGGCAGGCCGATGACGACCGGCTGTGGCGCTGGTACACCGCGACCGAGCGGCGCAGCGTGAGCCTGCGGCCCGATCCCTACGGCACCGCGCGCGCGACGCTCACCGCCCTGCAACCGACGGGCGGCGAGCAGGACTGGCCGCGCGAACGCCAGCAGGCCTGGCTGCGCGAACGCTTCGCCGATGCCGGCTGGCAGACGCCGCGCGTGCTCGCGCACATGGCGACCACCGACGACTTCTACTTCGACGTGCTGCGCCAAGTGCGCATGCCGCGCTGGTCGAAAGGACGCGTGGTGCTGCTCGGCGACGCCGCCTGGTGCGTGACCCCGCTCGGTGGTGTCGGCGCCACGCTGGCGGTCACGGGCGCGTACGTGCTGGCCGGCGAGCTGGCCCTGCACGACGATGCGCGGGCCGCCTACGACGCGTACGAACGCGCCATGCGGCCGATGGTGGACCAGGCCCAGGGCATTCCGAAGTTCGGGCCCCGCCTGCTGCATCCCCGCACGCGCGCCGGCATCACGGTGCTGCATCGCGTGCTGGCGGTGGCGACCCGGCCGGCCTTGATCAAACTGTTCTCGCGCGTGTTCGCGTCCAAGCCGAAGACGCCCGACCTGACGCGCTACGGCGCGTTGCCGAAGCGCTGATCACGCGCGTGCCGGATCGCTCGCCATCGGACGGCCAGTCGCGTCTCAGCTTCTGAGACGTACATCCGGACACTGCTCGCCCTAGGCAGTCTGGCGCCGCCCGGGCCCGACGCGACGCCATCATTCGCGCCCCTTTTGGAACTGCGGCAAGGATTCGATTTGAGCCTGCTCACCGACATCGAAGGCCAGATCCTCTTCATGCATTCCCAGGGCAAACGCCCGCGACGCATCCAGGTTCCGCTGCGCCTGCGCCCGGAACTCGAATTCTCCATGCGCCGCTCGCAATCGGCCCGTCGCGATGACGAAATGCCGCTGCACATCATGGGTGTCATGGTCTATTTCGAAGGCGAGTCGGTGGAAATCGAGTCCGACAGCGGGGCCAACTTCGGATAATCCGGCTCGGGCGTGTTCATGAACAACCGCACGCCGAGCGCGTTTGCGGATCGAACTCGGTGCGCGCCCCAAACCGCCTTCGCGCACAATGCCGACACGCGGCACGCAAGGTAGCGGGCCCGCTCACGCTTCTTGGCGCCGCGCAAGCGTCCCACCGGGAAGATGGCGTCACGACACGGATGCAGTGCGCGTGCGCCAATGCGCGGCTTGGCGCAGCCAGATCGGGAGGCATCGTGGAATCGCGAGACTATGCAACCGCGTCGCTGGCCGAGCTGGACGAAGAGCTCGAACGTCTGGCGCGCCTGAGCGCGTCGCCCGAGACCCTGCAAACCACCTTCGACCGATCCGCCGATGCCATGCGGTCTCTGATCTCGTCCGATTCGAAACCCTGGCTCGAGGAACGTCTTGCAGAGGTGGCCGATAAATTCTGCGGGCCCATGCGCCAGACCGGGATCGAAGACAAGGGTGACGAACCGGCCGCGTGTGAACTCGTCGAACTGATCGCGGCGCCGCTGGCGAACGTCTTACCCGAAGACCCACCCGACTCGGCTTCGCTTCCGGCTTGACCCCGCCCACTGCGCACGAGGTGCGCACGACGGTCGCGCTGCCGACGCCGATACGGTGGCTGCGCGGCATTGCATCCATACCGGTCTGGTGGGCCTGGGTGTCCCGCATGTTTCAGAGCGGTCGCCGGCTTCGCGTGCGCGGATCGCGCATCGTGAACGTCCTTGATCTCGACCTTGGCCTCGAACGCAGACCTGCCCGGGCTCGGTCCTCAGTTGGACTCGTTACTCGCCCGCCGCCGCATCAGCAGCACCATCTCGATGCCGCAGAACGCGGGCAGCGCGCGGGCATCGTAGAGCTCGAGTGCCTCCAGCCGGCGAACGCGGCACCAGCGCCGGAAATAGACGTACCACGCCTGCGCGAGCGAGAGATTGCTTCGTTCGAGAAAATCCGAGAGCGCGAATTCGCAGGATTCATGCGTGGCCGACACCTCCCAACAGGAGAGATCGGAAATCCAGTCGAAAGAAGGCGCGTTTCGGCTGACTGGAGGCGCGGTGACACTGGCCATCTGGATTGCATCATTCCGGCCGGACATGCGGCCCAGCTGCACCTTACGTTCTATTCAGCTTTTGTTTCGTGCGAGTGCGCACAGAAAGATGGGACCTGCCATTCGCTTTCCATAATCCCGGCACGCCTTTTGAAGATCGGCGATCGAGCTGCCCCCGAGCCGGCGTCAAGTACGCCGCGATTGACCGGACGTGCCACGCGCCAGCGAGAAAGCGGGGTAATCCGAAGACGCATGTGGTCACCCTGAATCGAGCGCATGGGTGTGTGCGTCGACGTGCGTGTGTCGACGACCGGAGCGTCGAACCGCCGGCCGATACGTGGCGCGGTGTGGATCGCTTCGAACCCGTGTCGATCTCGTGTCACCTGCCGACACACCCTCATGCGCGGAACGAAGTCCTAACAACCGCCTAATAGAGCGGTAATCCGGCGTCCTCAGCATGCCGCCGCATGGACAGTCTCAAAGCGCCGCACACGGCCACGCCCTGGACCCGTTGGGATCGCGTCGAACCCGACGACCCCGCGCGCGCCGAGGTCGAAAGCTTCATCAGTCACGTGTATCGGGCGCGCTACGGCGCCCACCTGCGAAGCTTCCTGCCGCATCTGCTCGCTTTCCGGGACGACGCCGGGCGCCTGCAGGCCGCGGTGGGGCTGCGCATCGGCACCGAGGGGCCACTGTTCGTCGAGCAATACCTCGATGCGCCGGCGGAACGCGCCATCACTGCGGCAGGCCGCGGCCCTGCAACGCGGGGCGAACTGGTCGAAGTGGGCAATCTCGCCGCATTGCGTGGCGGCGATGCGCGCGCCCTGATCGTGCATCTGACCGGCACGCTGCACGCGGCGGGTCTGCGCTGGGTGTTGTTCACCGCGACCCGCCAGTTGCGCAACGCCTTCGATCGCCTGCATCTGGATACCGTGGCGCTCGCCGACGCCGACCGCACCCGCCTGCGGGACGACGCCACCGACTGGGGGCGCTATTACGAAGTGCAGCCGCAGGTGCTGTTCGGCGATCTGGCCGCCGGCCATGCCTTCCTGCAGACACGCAACCGGCACGAACTGCCGCAGCGCGCCGCTCGTCCGACCCTGGATGCACTGGAGGCGCAGGCATGAGCGATTTCGCCGACATGCTGCAGACCCTCGGGACTTCGCGGGTGTGCGTGCTCGCCGGTGCCGGCACGCTCGACGGTCCAGGCCTGCGCGCACGCGCTCTGGCCGTTGCCGAAGCATTGCACCGGTGCGATGCACGTATCGTCGCCAGCCAGCTCGACAACGGTCCGGACTGGCTCGCTCTGGATCTTGCGTTGCGCGCGCACGGCCTCGTGCACGTGCCGATCCCCACGTTCTTCAGTCAGGCGCAGGTGGCGCACGCACTGGGGCGCAGCGGCGCGGATCTGCTGGTGACCGCAGACGACGGCGCGCACCACGACGACGCGGCGCCGCTGATCGCAGGCTTGCGGGCACGCGTACTCGCGAGATCGCACGCCGCGCCGTTGCCGACAGGCACCGCGTGCATCACCTTCACCTCCGGAACCACCGGACAGCCGAAGGGCGTGTGCATCGATGCGCCGGCCTTGCTGACGGTTGCGAGTGCCCTGGCGCACGCATCGCAGCCACTCGCCCCGGCACGGCACCTGTGCCTGATGCCGCTCTCGACGTTGCTGGAGAACATCTCCGGCCTGTACGGCGCCCTGCTGTCGGGCGCCGACATCGCCGTGCCGTCACTGGCCGAGATCGGCTACAGCGGTGCGGCCGGACTCGATGTCGCACGCCTGGTCGCGTGCCTGCATCGCTACGTGCCCCACAGCATCATCGTCTTCCCGCAGCTGCTGCTGGCCCTGGTCACCGCGGCCGAACAGGGCATCGCACTGCCGACATCCCTGCGCTTCGTCGCGGTGGGAGGTGGCCGGGTCGGACCTGCGCTTCTCGCGCGCGCCGCGGCGCTTCGCTTGCCGGTGTTCGAAGGCTACGGCCTGAGCGAATGCGTCTCCGTCGTCGCACTCAATCGACCCGGCGCAATGCGTGCAGGCAGCGTCGGCCGCCCGCTGCCGCATGCGCACGTGTCGGTGCTCGACGGCGAACTCCACGTCGCCGGCGTGCGCTGCCTGTCCTATCTGGGCGAGAACGCACCGTCACCGGGCGCGATCGCGACGGGCGATCTGGGCCATGTCGACAGCGACGGGTTCGTCCACATCACCGGTCGCCGCAAGCACATGTTCATCACCGGCTTCGGACGCAACGTCTCGCCCGAGTGGGTCGAGAGCGAACTGCTGCAGCATCCGCTGTTCGCCCAGGCGATCGTGGTCGGCGAAGCGCGTCCCTTCAACGTCGCCGTCGTCTGGCTGCGGCGGCCCGACGCCGATCCCGTGACCGTGCAGCGCGCACTGGATGCGATCAATGCCGGCCTGCCCGACTACGCACGCGTGAGCCGCATCGTCCGCGCAGACCGTCCGTTCGCTTCGACAGACGGCCTGCTCACCGACAACGGCCGCCCACGTCGCGACGCAATCGCGCATGCGTATGCCGTTGCGATCGCGCATGCGTATCACGACGCCAGCGCGTCTCCACCGTCTTCTCCCGCACAGGAACTGCCCGCATGACCTTTCACGAACGCCTGCTCGCCGACACCACGGATGCGCGCGCCACACTCGTCACGCTGCCCATCATCCAGCGCGCCCTCGCCGGCGACATCCCGCGCGAGACCTACGTCGACTTCCTGACCCAGGCCTATCACCACGTGCGCCACACCGTGCCGCTGCTGATGGCATGCGGTGCGCGCCTGCCCGCGCGACTGGAGTGGCTGCGCACCGCGATCGGCGAATACATCGAAGAGGAGATGGGCCACCAGGAGTGGGTGCTCGACGACATCGCCGCCTGCGGTGCGGACCGCGCGGCCGCCGCGGCGTCCGAGCCATCGCTGGCGACGGAGCTGATGGTCGCCTACGCCTACGACACCATCGCACGCGGCAATCCGGTCGGCTTCTTCGGCATGGTGCTGGTGCTCGAAGGCACGAGCGTCGCGCTGGCGACACGTGCAGCCACCAGCATCGAAACCTCGCTGGGCCTGCCCCGCACGGCGTTCAGCTATCTGCTGTCGCACGGTGATCTCGACATCGAGCACGCCGGCTTCTTCGAGGGCCTGATGAACCGCCTCGACGATCCGGACGACCAGGCTGCGGTGGTCCACGCGGCGCGGCGCTTCTACGTGCTCTACGGCAACGTCTTCCGGTCCTTGCGCACGTCCGACGTGGATGTGCGCCACGCGGAGGCTGCGTGATGAAACTCGAAGGGCGGACCGTCCTGCTGACCGGGGCCACCGGCGGCATCGGCGCGGCACTGGTGGCCACACTCGTCGCGCGCGGTGCGCATGTGCTGGCGGTCGCACGGCATGCGGACCGGTTGAACGCGCTTGCCCGCAGCCATCCGGCGGGCGCGGTCACGCCGTTCGCCGCCGATCTGACCGAGCCCGCCGACCGCGCATCCCTGCTCGCGCACGCGCGCACGATGCTGCCGTCGCCATCGGTACTCGTGCTCGCGCATGCCCGGCCTGCATTCGGGCTGTTCCCGGCTCAGAGTGATGCCGAGTTCGATGCGCTCGTGCGGACGAACCTCACCGCCCCGATGCAACTGATCCGCTGCCTGCTGCCGGTGTTGCAGGCGCATTCGCAAGCCGCCGTGGTGGCCGTGGGCTCGACCTTCGGCAGCCTCGCCTTCCCTGGATTCTCGGCCTACAGCGCGAGCAAGTTCGGCCTGCGCGGCCTGATCGAAGGGCTGGGCCGCGAGCATGCGGACGGCACGGTGCGCTTCCAGTACATCGCGCCGCGGGCCACCCGCACTCCGTTCAATGCACCCGCCGTGGATGCGTTGAACCGGGCACTCGGCACGCACGTGGACGAACCGGCTGCAGTCGCCGACGCCCTGGTGCATGCCATCGAACGCGGCACGCGTCGTCGCCAGCTCGGCTGGTCCGAAGCGCTGTTCGCGCGCATCAACGCGCTGCTGCCGGCGCTCGTCGACCGTAGCCTCGCCAAGCAACTCCCGCTGATCCGCCACCATGCCGGTGGCGCACCCTCCGCCGTCTCCCAGGAGCACCGCCATGATCCGCTTCCGCACTGAACGCCGCGCCGCCGCCCTCCTCGCGGCGTGCCTCCTCATGCCCGCGCTTGCACCCGCTGCCGAACCCGCCGCGCCCGTGGCCGCCGTGCGCGACCAGTGGGCACAGGCTGCGTACGTCACACCGAAGGCCCAGCGCAGCGCTGCACTGGTGGCGCTCGCCGGCCGGTCCGAAGCGCTGGTCGCCGCGCGACCACGCGATCCCGATGCGCTGATCTGGGACGGCATCGTGCGCTCCAGTCTCGCCGGCGAGCGTGGGGGACTCGGCGCACTGTCGCTGGTGAAACAGGCGAAACGCGACTTCGAGGCGGCGATCGCACTCGATGACACCGCACTCGGCGGTGCGGCGCACACCAGTCTCGGCGCGCTGTACTACCAGGTCCCGGGCTGGCCGGTCGGGTTCGGCGACGACGCCAAGGCGCGCGAGCATCTGCAGCGGGCGCTCGCGATCGATGCGACCGATATCGATGCCAACTATTTCTACGGCGATTTCCTGCGCGACCAGGGCGACTGGTCCGGTGCCGCAGCCGCGTTCGAGAAGGCCATCGCCGCGCCGGCGCGTGCCGGACGGGAGGTCGCCGACCGCGGGCGTCGCGCCGAGGCCACGCACAAGCTGGCCGAGGTGCGCCGGCACCTTGCCAGCCGCTGACGCCCGCCACAGACTGCGGTCCATGCGCATCCTGCTGGTCGAAGACGATCCATCGCTCGGTGAAGGGCTGCGCACCGCACTCCGGCGCGCAGCCTATGCGGTCGACTGGCTCAAGGACGGCAACAGTGCGCTCGCCGCTATCAAGACCGGCGGGATCGATCTGGTGGTGCTGGACCTGGGCCTGCCACGCAAGGACGGTCTCGACGTGATCCGCGACGCCCGCCGCGCCGGCGCGACGGTGCCGATTCTCGTGCTGAGCGCTCGCGAGCGCGCCGCGGAACGCATGCTCGGTCTCGACCTCGGTGCGGACGACTACGTCGGCAAGCCCTTCGACAACGGCGAACTGCTGGCGCGCGTGCGCGCGTTGCTCCGTCGCAGCAGCGGACAGGCCAGTCCCACCTTGACCTTCGCGGGCCTCGCACTCGACCCGGCTTCGCTGACGGTGACCTGGCAGGGCCGCGTCATCGACCTGCCGCGTCGCGAGGTCGCGCTCCTGCGGCTGCTGATGGAACACCCGGGCCGGATCGTATCGCGCGAGACCGCGCAGCAGCGTCTCTACGGTTGGGACGAAGACGTCGCCAGCAACGCGGTCGACGTGCACGTGCACTACCTGCGCAAGCGTCTGCACCCGGGCCTGATCCGCACCGTCCGCGGCATCGGCTATGCCCTGGACGATCCATCGGCGGATGCCGCATGAAGTCGATCCGCCGCCTGCTGCTGTTCGGCATCATCGGCGTGATGTCGATCGTCATGCTGGTCGCTGGTGCTTTCAGCTATCGCGCCGGCCTGCAGGAAGCGGGCGAGATGTTCGATGCCAAGCTCGCGCACTCGTCCCGCGTGCTGATGAGCCTGGTCGATGCGCCGCTCGGCGATCTGGGCGAACACGGCGCTACCGGCGATCCGATGGTGATCGCGGTCTGGCAAGGCGCTGCGACCGGTGTCGGCGATGCGCTCGCGTTTCCCACCGGCCATGCCTACGAAACCAAGCTCGCGTTCCAGGTGCGCGATGCGGGCGGGCATCTGCTGCTGCGTTCCGACAGCGGGCCGGATACGCAACTCGCGCCGCTGTCGCCGGGCTTTGCGGATGTGGTGATCGAAGGCGCGCACTGGCGCACGTTCACCCTGCGATCGCCGGGCGGATACTGGTACCAGTCGGGCGAGCTGGCGGACATCCGCGCCGAGCTGGCCGAGGACATCGCCGAGGGCACGCTGCTACCGCTGCTCGTCGCGATCCCGCTGATGGCGCTGCTGGTGTGGGTGCTGGTCGGGTGGAGCCTGCGGGGCCTGCTGCGGGTCTCGGACGAGGTGGAAGCGCGCGCGGCCCACCATCTCGAGCCGCTCAAGCCGGGCAGCGTGCCGAGAGAAGTGCACGGACTGGTCGCGGCGATCAACCGGCTGCTCGCGCGCCTGGACGCGTCGTTCCAGCGCGAGCGCCGCTTCACGGCGGATGCGGCGCACGAGCTGCGCACGCCGATCGCGGCGCTCAAGGTGCACGCCGACAATCTCAGGTCGTCCACGGATGCGAACGAGCGCGCGTCCAGTGAGCAGCAACTCGACCTCGCCGTACTGCGTATCGAACGCCTGGTCGAGCAACTGCTGCAGCTCAGCCGCGTCGAGCCGGACGCACGCGCGCAGGCCACCCAGCGCGTCGATCTGTACGCACTCGCGCAAACGCATGTCGGAGAGCGCCGCACGCTCGATGCCGCACGCGCGCTCTCCATCCGTCTCGACGGCGAGTCCTGCGAGGTCGTCGGGGACGAAACGGCGCTGGACGCACTGGTGGGCAATCTCATCGACAACGCCTGCCGCTACACGCCGGCGGGCGGCAGCGTGCATGTGCGCGTGTCCTGTCAGGCGGATCGAACCCGCCTGCTGGTCGAGGACAGTGGCCCCGGCATTCCGGCGCATGCGCGCGAGCGCGTCTTCGACCGCTTCCATCGTGAACTCGGCACCGGTGTGGTGGGCAGCGGACTCGGACTTTCGATCGTGCGGCAGGTGCTCGACCAGCACGCCGGCAGCATCGTGCTCGACACCTCACCGACGCTCGGCGGTCTTCTGGTGAAGGTCGAGCTGCCGTCCGCGTCTTCCGGCGCCTTGTAACGGGTGCGACGCTTCCAAGCATGCAGGCGTGCGCATCGAGTTTCGACGTGTCGCGCCCATGTCCAGTCAGGAGACCGCGATGCGTCATACGGAGCACCATCGCAACGAACGCTCCGGCTGGCTGCGCGCCGCTGTGCTGGGCGCCAATGACGGACTGATCTCGACGAGCGCATTGATGATGGGCGTCGCTGCGGCAGGCGCGACCTCCCAGAATGTCCTGCTGGCCGGTTTCTCCGGATTGGCAGCTGGCGCCTTGTCGATGGCCGCTGGCGAGTATGTGTCGGTCAGTTCGCAAGCCGACATCATGCGCGCGGACACGGCCCGGGAGCGACAGGAGCTGCAGACGAAGCCGTCAGCCGAACTTGCAGAGCTGGCGGGCATCTACGAAGCCCGCGGCTTGCGTCGTGAACTGGCACTCGAAGTCGCCGCTGCCCTGACCGCCCACGATGCGCTTGAGGCACATCTGCGCGACGAGCTGGGCATTGTCGAATCGACACGCGTACGGCCCGTACAGGCCGCGCTTTCCTCGGCAGCTTCGTTCTGCTTGGGCGCCTTCCCACCTCTGCTGATCGGCGGGCTCTGGCCCCGAGCGGCCTATCTGATTCCCGTTTCGACGCTCGCGCTACTCGCAGTTCTGGGTGGACTCGCAGCGGGCATCGGGGGCGCGCCACCCTGGCGGGGGGCTTTTCGAGTCACCGTTTGGGGTGCAATCGCGATGTTGGCGACCCACTGGCTGGGCCGTGCGTTCGACGCATCCGGGCTTGGTTGAAATCCGCTTCCTGAAGTTCACGACGCACAGTCGCCTGCGGATGAAGGCCGCCGCACTTGCCGGGTGCATGACGCTTCGAATGCATCTTCGGCCGATGCAGTCATGTGCTCTGACTGTTCCACGCAGAGCCACATGATCCGCATCACCGATGTTCGCGACTGACTGGAAGCAGGCGCACGCCCCAAGTTCATTGGATGCGAGCAGCCGCACTGCCCGCTAGCCGTTCGCGCCCGACGCCTCCGCCAGCCTTGCAGCCGTCAGGTCGCCTTTTCGCTCGCTGTATCGATCTGACAGATGCGGCTTTCGAGCGCGCACGAGCAGCGTGAATTTCACCAGCTCCTCCATGACGTCGACGACGCGGTCGTAGTACGCCGACGGCTTCATGCGCCCGGCCTCGTCGAACTCCTGCCAGGCCTTGGGCACCGAGGACTGGTTGGGGATCGTCACCATGCGCATCCAGCGGCCGAGCAGGCGCAGCGCATTGACCACATTGAAGGACTGCGAGCCGCCGCAAACCTGCAGCACCGCCAGCGTGCGGCCCTGGGTGGGGCGCACGCCGGCACTTTCCAGCGGCAGCCAGTCGATCTGGTTCTTGAACACCGCGGTCGGTGCGCCGTGACGCTCCGGGCTCACCCAGACCTGGCCCTCGGACCACAGCGACAGTGCGCGCAACTCCTCCACCTTCGGATGGGTGGCCGGCACCGAATCGAGCATCGGCAGGTCGTGTGGATCGAACAGCCGGGTGTCGGCGCCGAACAGTTCGAGCAGGCGCTGGGCCTCCAGCGCCAGCTTCCGGCTGTAGGACTCGGGGCGCAGCGAGCCGTAGAGGATCAGGATGCGCGGCGGATGGCCGCCGGCCGGCACGCCGAGTGCAGCCGGGTCGATGGGCTTGAACGCGTCGGTATCGAGATTGGGCAGATCGGATGCCATCGGGTGACTTGTGATCGTCATAATTGTTCGACTATTCTAGAAACATGGAACATAAAGCTGCAACCTCCGCACTCGCCGCCCTCGGCCAGGACACGCGCCTGTCGGTCTTCAGGCTGCTGGTGCGGGCCGGTCGCGCCGGCAAGCTGGCCGGCGACATCGCCGAAGCGCTGGCCCTGCCCGGCGCCACGCTGTCCTTCCATCTCAAGGCGCTGACCGCCGCCGGACTGGTGAGCGGCGCGCAGAGCGGCCGGACCATCCGCTACCGCGCCGATTTCGATGCGATGAACGCACTGGTCGGCTACCTCACCGAGAACTGCTGCGCCGACGACGCAGGCGACTGCGCGCCGTCCGCTGCCTGCGGGCCCTGACCCATTCCGTTACGCAATCCACCCGAGAGCCGACCCATGACCCGACGCGTCCTGTTCCTGTGCACCGGCAACTCTGCCCGCAGCGTGCTGGCCGAAGCCACGCTTCGCGCCTGGGGCGTGGGCCGTTACGAGGCCTACAGCGCCGGCAGCCAGCCGGCCGGCCAGGTGAACCCGTTCGCGATCGCGCAGCTCGAGCGCGAGGGCTTTCCCACCGACAACCTGCGCAGCAAGTCCTGGGACGCGTTCTCGGCCGAGACCGCCGCGCCGATGGACCTGATCGTCACTGTCTGCGACAGCGCGGCCAACGAGAGCTGCCCGATCGTCCATGGCGACTTCGTGCGCGTGCACTGGGGCCTGTTCGATCCCGCCGCGGTGACCGGCAGCGACGCCGACAAGCGCGCGGCATTCGCGCAGGCGCACGCGATCATCCAGAAACGCATGCGCGCGTTTCTCGATATCCGCGATGACGTCTGGGCCGACAAGGCCGCGGTCAAGGTGCTGCTCAAACCGATCGCCGACGTCGGATGAGCACGCTCGCGCCTGCGCCCGGTCGCCTGTCGTTCCTCGATCGCTGGCTCACCCTGTGGATCTTCGCGGCGATGGCCCTGGGCATCGCGCTCGGCACGCTGTTCGACGGCCTGCCGGCCGCGCTCGATGCGCTCAGCTGGGGCAGCACCAACGTGCCCATCGCGATCGGCCTGATCCTGATGATGTATCCACCCTTGGCCAAGGTGCGCTACGCCGAGCTGCCCAACGTCTTCCGCGACAAGCGCGTGCTCGCGTTGTCGCTGGTGCAGAACTGGCTGATCGGGCCGTTCCTGATGTTCGGGCTGGCGGTGCTGTTCCTGCGCGACCACCCGGACTACATGACCGGCCTGATCCTGATCGGCCTGGCGCGTTGCATCGCGATGGTGCTGGTGTGGAACCAGCTGGCCCGCGGCGACAGCCAGTACGTCGCCGGGCTGGTCGCGTTCAATTCCGTGTTCCAGATCCTGTTCTTCAGTGTCTATGCCTGGTTCTTCCTCAGCTGGCTGCCGCCGGTGTTCGGGCTGGAAGGCAGCGTCGTCGACGTCAGCACCTGGACCATTGCGCAGGCGGTGCTGGTGTATCTGGGCATTCCGTTTCTTGCCGGCTACCTGACACGCCGCTGGCTGGTCCGGGCCAAGGGTGAGCGCTGGTACGAGACGCGCTTCCTGCCGAAGATCAGCCCGATCACGCTGGCCGCCCTGCTCTTCACCATCGTTGCGATGTTCAGCCTCAAGGGCGCCGACGTGGTGCGGATTCCGATGGACGTGGTGCGAATCGCGGTGCCGCTGACGCTCTACTTCCTGATCCAGTTCGGCATCAGTTTCTGGATGGGCAAGCTGATCGCCAAGGACTATCCACGCACGACGGCCATCGCGTTCACCGCCGCGGGCAACAACTTCGAGCTGGCGATCGCCGTTGCCATCGCCGCGTTCGGTCTGGCGTCACCGGTGGCGTTCGCAGCCGTGATCGGCCCCCTGGTGGAAGTGCCGGTGCTGATCCTGCTGGTGCACGTGGCGCTGCGCCTGCGGGCCCGATCGGCGGCGGCGGTTCCGCGCGAGGCCTGAAGGCGCACTCAGGGTGCGTCGGTCTCGCTCTGTTTCGCGTGCTGCGCCTTTTTCGCCTGCGCGTCCTTCTCGTCCTGCGCATCCTTCTTGGCTTGATCGTGATGCCATTTGATGGCGAAGAACATGCCCACGCCGAGCACGACCACCTTGAACACGATGAACACTATCGGGAACCAATCGTACATTTCGATGTCTTCCGGGCCGGCACGCGATACCACCGATCGTGAGGCGCATGCTCGCCCTCACGACACCGCTTCAGCAGCATCCAGGTGTGCGTGCCGTCGAGTGGCATCTTAGTCCTCTCACACGCCCCGCCCGCGCGACCGTTTGTCGCACCGCCCAGCCTCGGACCTGCCATCGCTACCCGCGCAATGACGACCGGGACCGCGTTGTCGCGCGTGGTCGCGATCGCGCAAGGTCCGCGGACCCTGCATCTCCGATCTCCGCACCTCTGGCGTTCGCAGATGCATCCGCGCTTCACGGCCCGCCCGTATCTCGCTGTCCAAGCCCGTGCTCACACATTGGAGAGTTGCGATGGCGCGCCCCGACAACGCACTCGCTTTCACCGTCACCGCTCAGCCCCGCCGCACGATGCACATCGTCGTTGCCGAACTGAAGGCGCACGTGCGACGGCAGAAAACGATGGGGCGGCGCGAGCTGGCATGGAGTGTCAACGTCGGCGGACTCGACGACGAGACGCTCGACGATGCCCTGGCCGCCATGGCGCGTGCCGGCTGCAATAGCGCGTGGGAGCGCGAGTGTGGCTTCGTCGCCCACTACACCCTGACCTGGTAACGCCGAGCGGGCTGGACGTTCTGCGAGCGCGTGGCCCATCGGCACGCGCCGATGGCTGCGTTTCGACCGAAGCGCCCGGGTGGCCGTCGCGCCGAGACGGGCGATGTGCACCTGCTCACACGCAGGCGGCCTTCCTGGAAGCGAGGCGCCACTCTCGTTCCGGTGCGCTCGACGATTTGCCGGCGAGCGCATGGCGATCAGAGGATCCGCTGCGCACACAGCGACACATCAGTGCCGAACGCTGTGACAGCGTTCGCAGTTGATGACGCTGGTCGCATGTCACAGCCCAAAGATGAATGCGGAACCGGCATCATCCGGACCAGATCGGCGCCGCCCCCGACGCCGCGTCGGATGCGCCAGAACGCCCCCCGTCGATCTTGCTCAGTCAGCTTTCTCACGGGAAGACGAACGGATGTAGCCACGTCGCGCCAGCGCTGAAAGAACGAGCAACACATGATGGACACCAACGGGCGCGAGCAGCACGGAATGCTGAAATTCCAGACCACGGCGCGTCGCGAGAAGGTGGCTGCCATCCTGACGATGACCGGCCTGGCGTGCATCTCGCTCGGGCTGGCGTGGGCGCTTTGCTACTGGTATTTCGACCGCGCGGGACTCTCGGTGCTGTTCGTGGCCGTCATGGTCGTCGGCGTACTGGCCCTGGTCCGCAGCAAGCGAAGCGATGGCAGGTCAATCCTGTTCGTCGCCCACGGCATCCTGATCGCGGTGTGCGCGATTGCATTGATCGATGCGCCCATCGAGTGGGTGCCGCGATCGGCGCACATGTTCCTGCTCCCGCTGGCGGCCGGGGCGGCTTTCACGTTCGAAGCGCGCGAGCGCTACGGCTCCCTGGTCTTCCCGCTGATCTGCCTGGCAGCGTTTGCCGCGTTCGCAGCCGGCGCACTCGATCCACTGGCGCCACAGATCTCGCCGCCAGTCGAAGTGCGGGAGTGGGGTGCACGGTCGAACATTCTCGTGGCCATCGCACTGCTCGCGGCCATCTTCAGAATCTACCGCGCGGATGTCGGCAAGCGCCTGCAGCTCGAACGCGAACTGGGACGCGCCGTGCGCGACGGCGAGATCGAAGTGATGTACCAGCCGCAGGTGCGCGGCGACGGCGCGGTCACCGGCGTGGAAGCGCTGGCGCGCTGGCGGCACCCGTCGGGCACCCTGATGTCCCCGGATGTCTTCATCCCGGTGGCCGAAGAAAGCACGCTGATCAGCGACATCGGTCTGGAGGTCCTGCGCCAGGCCTGCGACAAGCTCAAGGCGTGGTCCGGCGCGGTGCACACCCGGCATCTCCGCATCGCGGTCAACGTCAGCCCGATGCAGCTGATGGACGAACACTTCACGCCGTCCCTCACTGCCGTCATCCGCCACGCCGGCATCGACCCGACCCTGCTGGAGCTGGAACTCACCGAGTCCGCGCTGTCCACCAACACCGCAGCCATCGTCGACAAGATGCGTGCGATCGAGGCGCTGGGCATCACCTGGGCGCTGGACGATTTCGGCACCGGCTATTCGTCCCTGGCCACACTGCGCCAGCTGCCAGTACGCAAGCTCAAGATCGACCGCCAGTTCGTGCAGGAAGCCGCCGCCCAGGACAGCGCACAGCGGCTGCTGGGCAAGATCATCGAGATCTCCCAGGTGATGCACATGAGCGCATTGGCCGAAGGCGTCGAAACGGTCGCCCAGCGCGACCTGCTGATCGGGATGGGCTGCGACCATTTCCAGGGCTATCTGTTCGCGCGGCCCATGTCGGAGTCGATGTTGGACGAGTGGCTCGACGCGCACTGATCAGCCGCGCGTCCAACGCGCGTGAGAAATAAACCTGACACGTTAATTCTCTGAGCGCGACGTTCAGCACGCGCGCCGGCACTTCACGACCGTGCGTGCCAGCCACGCCCATCGCCCTAGGGCAGCCCCCAATGCCGGCGCCACGCGCGTCGACCTAGCATGCGGTCTTCCTCCGATTCTCTCGGCCTGCCCATGAGCTCGATCTACGGTATCAACGCACAGACCTACCACCGCCTGCCGCCCGAGGATCAGGCTTCCGTCCGCGCCAGCTTCCAGTCGCAACAGGCGCCGGCCGCGCCGGCCGCGCCGCCGGTCGAACCCCTGCCCGCGCCCACGGTGGCCGGAGCGACGACCGCGCAGGACGCGGTTGCGGCGTTGCATGCCCTGCCGACCCCAAACCATGCCGACCTGGGGCAGCTGCGATTGCCGCCCGAGGACCGCCAGTCGATCGTCGAGAGCCGCAACAGCGTGTTCAATGCCACGCGTGCCGATGCGGCCCAGCAAGCCCTCGATCGTCTGGCGCCACAGCGCAGCGACTACGACGCGCTGCCGCCCGCCACTGCCAACATGGAGTTCCAGCAGGCGCAGCAGGCGTGGGCGCAGAATCCGTATGCGACCGAGCTGCAGCGCATCGTCGACGAGGCGACGGCATCGCCGACGACGATTCCCTCCTATCTCGACAGCGGCGCGAGCACGGCCGACACCGCGCAGTTCACGCCCGAACAGATCCGCGGCGCGCTGGCGGCGGTGGGCGTCGACATTCCGGCCGATGCCAGTGGCGAAACCCTGGACGCCGCCCGCGAGCTGCTCGCGACATTCCCCGACGACATCCTGTCGCTGGCCATCAATCCCGGCAGCCAGGTGAGCTTCACCCAGGGCGCCGGACTGGGCACCCCGAACCTGGTGGGCCCGTCCGCCGGCTACCAGCTGGACGCCGGCGCGGAGATCTCGCTGTCCGACGTCACGACCGGCGTGGACTTCGCGCAGACCCAGCGCTTCGAAGCGTCCGTCACCGTGCAGGGCGGCGTGGGCGTGGATCTGAGCAAGACGCCGCTGCAGCGCCTCTACGGCTGGGCAGACCGTCTCGGCCAGCTGCCGGATGCCGCGCGTCAGCTCATCGGCGACTCTCCCGTCCTGCGGCAGGTCATGAAGGGCTTGCCGGTCTCGGGCTCCTACACCGAGTTCACCGGCACGCAGCTGAGTTACGAAGCCACGGTGACTGCGGATCAGGGCACGCAGCTGGCGAACGGCAATGTCGACGGCCTGCCCAATCCGCTAGACCCGATGAACATGGCGGCCGGCACGTCGGTGCTGATGCGCGGCCAGGCGCTGACCGGCAGCGCGTTCGAAGCGAACTACAAGGTGTTCACGATGGGCGGCACGACGGCCGAACTGTCGGGCCTGGGCTTCGGCGTGACGCGCCTCGAAGGCTCGATGGTCGAGATCTACTCCGGACCGGTGGACACCGTGGAGAACGCCTCGTTCTTCGGCATCGGGCGGCAGGGCGCGGTCGCGGTGGGCTTCGGTTCGGAGCTGAGCATGGAATCGCGCGAAATGCAGATCGCGCGCCTCGACCTGTCGACCGCGGAAGGCCAGGCTGCGTATCAGACCTTCATCAGCGGCGGCACCATTCCGGACTGGGCGCCGCCGGGCGTGCAGCAGTCGGGCACGACGGAAGTGTTCTCGCACGAGTTCGCGCGCAGCATCGGCGCGGAGCTGGGGCCGCTGTCGGTCGGTTTCTCGAGCGAATCCAACGGCACCATCACCCAGACCCGCTGGGCCGACGGCACCGTGGATTACACCAACACCTATACCTCGGCGACCGGCATCACCAGCGAGGTGACCGCGACCGTCAATGTCGACGGCACGCTCAACCACGACGACGCCACCTGGCGCGTCGTCTACGCCGACATCGACCCCGCCTCGGCCAACTACATCGAGAGTGCCTACGATCCTTCGCAGGCCAACGACTTCGCCGACAACAACCAGCACGTCCAGTTGCAGATGACCAGCGCCGAGCTCATGCATCTGCGTGACCTGGCGCGCACCTACGTGGGCACGCAGATGGATCCGGGCGTGCTCGAAGCGCTCGACAGTGGCGTGCAGTCGCCGAACCCGCTGTCGCCGGAACAGGCCATCGCCATCGCGCAGACCCCTGACGAGGTGTTCGCGGCCCTGACCAACAGCAACCACGGCACCGCATACGCCGAAGCGCTGCTGGCCATCAGCTTCACCGCCGACGGCATGCCGGGCGACATGCGGATCGCCTCGGCAGACTGAGCCGGCACGCGGCACGCACGGCAGCGCGGCTGAGCCCGCGCTGCCCTGATGCCTCGGGATGCCGAGTTCTTACATCAGGCTGCGGATCGAGTGCGCGCACCCGGCGCGCGTGTCATCAATCAATCCTTGGTGCGCCGATTCGATCGCAAAGCGATTCGAAAGTTTGATGCTGCGAAAACGGGCTCAACGATCTTTACAACCGACGCGGGCGTCGAACGAGCAGCGAAACGCGTTCGGCGGGGCGCTTACGGTTCGTTGCCCTCATCCCCCGCCTGCTTCTCCAACGCGTCCCGCTTCGCCTGCGCGTCCTTCTTGTCCTGTTCGTCCTTCTTCGCCTGGTCGTGATGCCATTTGATCGCGAAGAACATGCCGGTGCCGAGCACGACGACCTTGAACACGATGAAGACTATCGGGAACCAATCGTACATTTCGATTTCATCCAGGCCGGCACTCGAGACCACTGATCGTGAGGCGCCCGTAGGGCGTCACATCGCTGCTGCAGCAGCATCCAGTTGCGTGCATGCCGTCGAGTGGCATCTTAGACCTGTCGTTGCATCGGCCCGCGCGACCGTTTGTCGCACCTGCGGTTCAAGGTCGTTCTAGCGTGGCGGGTAGGTGACCTTCTTCCCCTCGATCACGATGTGCCGCGTGTCCTTGAGGCTCTGAAGCACCGCATCGATGCCCTTCTCGTCGAGCGCCGGCTTGAGCCACGATTTGATCGACGCCCGCAAACCGGACACCGTGCCCGGCTTCGTGGATTTGGCGAGGAGCGCGAGCACGGCCTTGGCAAGCGCCGCACTGGAAGGCGTTTGCACCTTCGTTGCGGACACGGATGGCGGTGGATCGACGACGATCTTGATAATCGCTGCCTTCGCCGGTTTGGCGACGGCTGCTTTCACTGCAACCGATACTGGTGCCGCAGGCACGGTGTTCGTCACGCTCGCAGTCTTTGCGCCGGCGATGCCCGCGGCCGGCTTCGCAACAGGACCAAGCTCTGGCACTCGCTTGCAGTCGATTCCCTTTGCGACAAGATGACGCACAAGCGGATCGAAACCTGTGTCCTTCGAGACGATCCGGAATATTGCGCTCGGCTCTTGCGCGGACAGGCATCCGATGTAGTACGCGATGTGGAAATCCACCGCATCCGGTCCATTCCCGGTGATCTGGATGTACTCCGCATCGATACCGAACGGCTGCAGCGTCTGGACCAGGTCGAGCATCACCTTGGTCTGCTGCGCACCCAGAAACACTTTGACGCGCGACGTTCCCGGCTTGAGGCGGTCGAGTGCCTTGGGCTGCACGTTCTCGAAATCGATCAGGTAATACGGCTTGTCCATGTGCCTTCTCCTTCGGCCTGATTCTGCCGTGCGGACCGTGCAACGCAAAGCGCAGGCGAACACCTGGCGACGAGGCGCCCGTCGTCATGGCCCGCTATCCTGGTGCGAACCCTCAGGAGCGCATGGATTGGACACCGTGGATGGCGAAACCGGATCCCCTTGGACCGACGCCGAGATCGAGGCGACGATCGCCACCTACTTCCAGATGCTCCGGACGCAGGAACTGGGTCAGGCGCTCAACAAGGCCGAGCACAACCGCCGACTGCAGGCGCGGATTCCCGCACGCAGTCGCGGCGCCATCGAGTTCAAGCACGCCAACATCAGTGCGGTGCTCATGGAGATCTACGACGCGCCGCAGCTGCGCGGCTATCTGCCGCGCTTCAATTATCAGAACGACTTGGTGATCCCGGTCGGCCATGCCCTGGCGGCCGACCGTGTACTGGACGAAGCGGCGCTGCGGAACGTGCAAAGTGCCGTGGAAACACCGCTACTCGACAGCTATGACGCCTTCGTCGTCGAAGTGCCCAAGCGGCCAACGCGCAAGCTCCGGGAGCTCCGAAAGGATTGGTCGAACGTCGTTCCCGTCAAACGCGACTACCTGCAACGCGAAGCGCTCAATCGCTCGCTCGGACTTGCCGGCGAGCAACTCGTCATGGAGTACGAGGCACGACGCCTGCACGCGCTTGGCGCGCGCACGCTGGCCGACCGGGTCGAACATGTCTCGCAGACACGAGGCGACGGGCTGGGACACGACGTGCTGTCATTCGAAACGGACGGACGCGAACGCTTCATCGAGGTCAAGACCACGGCGTACCTGGCCGAAACCCCCTTCTTCATCTCGCCGAACGAGGCAGCGTTCTCGGACGCGCACCACGAACAGTTCCATCTCTACCGCCTGTTCGACTTCAGGCAATCGCCGCGCATGTTCGTGCTGCCCGGTGCGATCGGGACGCATTGTCGACTCGATCCGGTGAGCTATCGTGCGACGCTCTTGGCTCGCTGATTCGCCACGATTCCTAATCCACGGAGGGTTCCGCCTTGATCAAGGATGTCATCGCCGCCGGCGGCTCTGGGCTGCTCATTCCGGCTGTGCTGTTCGCGCTTCTCACTTACGCGGCGCGGGGGTTGTTCGGACTACATGGACGGCGCAATCAGAATCGGCGCGAGTTCCTGGAACGCTGGGATCCTAAACGGATTGACGACGATCTATGGCTAGAGGTGACGGTCCGGCAGCTCTACGGGACAAATCTTCCAGCGCATGTCATCCGCCAAGCGCTTGCACATCCGCACGCAAGCCAAGCCCTGATCGATCTGTCCGAACTTTGGGCATTCTTCAAGTACGACGCTGATACGCAGGCTGTGCGATGGCAGTACTCGATCCATCGCAACCAAACTACGCGTGGACTTCTGCGTCACTGGCCGCTCGCTCGATACTTTCTGTTCGCGTTCAGTGGCATGGGCGCGGCGTATTGCGCTGCGCATATCAGCGGGTTGAGCCAGTGGATCTTCTCTGTTGTCGCTGTCGTGATGGGCGCATGTGCGTTTATCAGCCTCTGGCATGGCGAGGCAGAGAAGGCTGCAGCAGCGGTCGGCGAAGCGTGGATTGAGCGAATCAACGCGGGATCGTTGGCCGCGCAGAGCGACGACTCTTCACTGTAGTTCTAGCCGTGACGGTTCTTCGTGCTTGAAGCCGACACATCAATCTCCAGCAGTTTCGTCGGCGTCCGAAGGCGGCGACAGATGCCAGTGCAGCCGCGTCAGCAGGCGGTCGCAGACCGGCGGATCGCGATTGCTGAGGCAGACCATGGTCATATTGTTGGTCGGGTAGATCGACAGGGCGGCGCTGTTGCCGGGTGCGCCGCCGCCGTGACCCCAGTGCGGGAACTCGGACGGGCCTGACGAGATGAAGCCGTAGCCATACCAGTCGGTCTGCTGCTTGATCGCCTCTTCCAGCAGCGGCAGCGGGATCAGCTTGCCGGCCTTCAGCGCTTCGACGAATCGCACCTCGTCATCGGCGGTCGTGACGCCCCCGCCTGCGGGTGTGCCGCGCCATGGGAGCTGATCGGTACTGGGCACCAGCGTGCCGTCTTCGCGCTGGGTGTAGCCGCGTGCGACGCCATCCATCTCTTCCAGCGTCGGGAAGCGCGTGGCGGTCATACCTGCCGGCGCGAAGACATGTTCGGCCAGGTAGTCGTAGTAGCTCTGGCCGCTGATCGCCTCGACCACCGCGCCGAGCAGCAGGAAGCCGTAGTTCGAATACTCGAAGTCCGATCCCGGCGGGAACGCCGGTGCGCGGTCGCCGTTGAGCTTGATCAGATCGGCAATTGAGCGCACCCAGGCGCGATTCGCACCTTCGTCCGGCTGCAGCACGCCGATATCGCCGGTGCCGCCCTGATGCGACAGCAGCTGCCGGATCGTGACGGCCGCCATCGCCTTATTGGGATAGCCGGTCAGATGCTTGTCAATGGGATCGTCCACGTCGACTTTGCCGGCAGCGACCAGCTGCAGCACCGCCACGGCGGTGAACATTTTGCCTTGCGATGCGAACAGGAACGGCGTGTCCAGCTGCACTGGCCTGTCGTCTTCGCGATTGGCGAGCCCGAAGGGCTTGGCGTAGAGACGCTGGCCGTTCTGCTCGATGACCAGCACACCCGAGAAGCGATCCGCTGCCGCCAGCTGCGTGGCGAAGGCGTCGAACGCTTCCAAAGCTTTCGACTGCGGGATCTGCAGCGGCGCCTGCGTGATGTGATCGAGTCGTCCCGACGCTGTGTCTTCGATTGCCACGGTGATGCGTCGCTGGACCGGAAAGCTGCGCTCCTGCGTCAACGCGACGAACTCCAAGGGCTCGTTACGTTCGTCCGCGACTACATCTAGGCCGCCAGTCTCTTCGCGGCTGTCGAGCAGGTACTCGATGTTGTGGTCGGGTTCGCCGAAATGCCGGGCGTTGAACTCGGTCAGCGCAGCGCGATCATTGCGGTTGAAGGCAACCAGCCACTCATCGAAGGCCGTCTCGGCAGGCGGATTGGCCAAGACAGGCGTGACAAGGCATAGCAGCAACGCGACCGCTTTGAACGAGATCTGCATAAGCATTTCTTCCTTGTCGGTAACCCAGCGGCGAGTGTTGCCCCAATCGAACCGACAAGTGAACCTTCCTGCGGTACTTGGGGCTGATAAGTGAACCTGACCCCGTTACTCGTGAAAAACGTAAGCGAGCCTGACATCGCTGCCTCCGTAATAGCTATCTCATCCAATGATCACAAGCCGCACGAAATATCAAATATTTTAGGATTATTTTCGACAGCAGCATAAACCTCTGGCGGGGCAACGTTAGATAAGCCCCCTAACTTATAATAATTTCGCGCGTACATCGAAACACAGGAGAAAGACTGGTTTTTTATTGCACTCACTATGGCGGCCACACTTTCGCGATCAACGCCCCTTCCCAGCTCAGAGTACCGCACCGCAAGGGCACAGAATATCGCCCACGCATCTCGCCTTCCAGTTTCTAGAACTTGTCGATCAAGGCGAAAAACTTCAATACTCTTTAATCCCTTTGGCGTCGCGGCAACGAATTTTCCAGTTGTAAGGGACAAATCAAGATGGTGCATAGGATCGTCTTCCATTGGATTTATGAGCAACGGAACCCCAAGCCCATCCACCGGGAAGAGCGATCTCTTATAATTACTGTTGCAGTTTGAGCAAGCAAGCAGATAATTGGCCCAATCAAATGCGTATTCTGTATAGATCGATTTTGGCCTAAAATGCTCAATGTCCGTAGCTTCGCTATCTTCGCAGTACATGCAACGCACCCTACCGCTACACGTAGACTCAAGCTTTTGACGAATTTCAAAGAAAGCTTTATTCCTTCTTTGCCCCCAAAGGTCGTGACATTTTTTTACTCTATCGACCGAATTCGACACCAAACTGGTGCGTCTCTCTAAAAGATTCAGCGCATGCCTACTCAATATCTTCCGCGTAACTTTCCTCAAAGCTCACTCTCCGATCAACGAGAGCTGGGCTTCGGAGGATGGAGTCAATGGGAAGTCGATTTGCAATTGACGAATCCTCGCTCTATCTGCATTAGTTGCTGCACCCTTAAGCGCTTTGGCTTCTAGAACCGCCAACTCTCTTAGAAGTTTCTGAGAAGTTGGCGACCGAGTACTTTCAAGCCCAAAGAGTTCTGACATCGCCGCCTCATCCGCGGTTCCCAAAACCACTCTCTTATGGAGCGCTGGATGGACGACCTGCGCGGAAACATCTTCCCCAGGCGCGGCCAACCTTATTAAGCCGCCCGGATCAGCAGCCTGACAAACAAAGGGGCTGTGAGATGAAACAATGAATTGAATCTTTGGAAATCGCTCTTTTAACCAGTATCCAATTCGCTGTTGCCAACTAACATGAAGATGCACATCAATCTCATCAATTAGCACAACACCGGGATGAGGAACGGTATATATGGAGCGCTTCTGCCCATCTTCATCTTCAATTTCCGTCTCTTGAAGCTGAATATTTCCATAAACCTTGTGCATGTGCCGAATGATATCGAGAACAAGGGCTATGGAAGTTCTGTATCCGTCACTTAAATCACGTAACGGGAGCCTTGCGCTTCCTTTTCTTATCCAGAGCCCGTCTGAGTCCACATTATCGATCTTAACGCCATCAGGAAGCATTCCATCATTGAGAAGAGCAATGGTGTTCTTCTCCAAGATGTCCGCGCCCGGCTTTTCTTCAAGACGGCGGAGATAAACATCTTTCAGCCACTGCGCAGCCTCGACTAAAGAAGCGTCTTCTCGAAAAAGACTAACAAGACGAGGAACGTGGCTTGGGCCTACCATTAATCGCTGCGCGTCCGAGGCGTGTCCGGTAAGCCGCCGGAAAGGCCCGTACCCCGCAACAAACCAGCCCTTCGGATCTTCATTCCAAGGACCTCGCTCCGGAGTTTGCTTCATTTTCTTATTGAGCTGGTACTCGCTCAGCGTTGGCTCAAGTCCGTCCTCCCCATCCCACTGCAGCCCGGTCCAGAAGTTCGATGTGGGTATCCGTCCTGTTCTCTCAAACTTGTCGCAGCTATCAAAGGACAACTGAGTAGCTACTGTTGCTGTTCTTTCGCCGGATTTTATCCAACCTTGAAAGGACTCCTGCAATGACCTAGCAGAAGTGATCCCGGAAACCGACAGCGCAATCGCCCGAAGAAAGCTACTTTTACCGGCACCGTTTCTACCAGCAATTACCGTCCAGCCTGCGTACCCTCCATCAGGGCGTGCGAATGACACATCGACTTGCTGTGGCCCGCTCCCAAACCCTCGAATGTTCTCAATGACAATTCTGTTCAAGTACATGTGTTTCGTCACCTTGGATTAGGGGCACTTGCTACTGCATTCGATATGACAATAAAGCGCGTTCAAATACTATCCTGCCATAAAGAACGATAAAAAAAGGCGGCCAAAGGCCGCCTCTCTTCTAAAGCAACCGCAAGATCAAACCCCGACCGGATTCGCCTTCTCCGGATCGATCTTGTACAGCTTGATCGCCCGGGCCACATCCTTGCCGGTCATCTTGCCGTCCTTCATCAGGCCCTCGATGGCGGCCTGGGCGATGTAGTAACGGTCCACCTCGAAGTGGCGGCGCAGGTTGGCGCGGGTATCCGAGCGGCCGAAACCGTCGGTGCCGAGCACGGTGTAGGTGGCCGGGACGAAGGCGCGGATCTGGTCGGCGAATGCGCGGACGTAGTCCGTCGCGGCGATAACCGGGCCCTGGCGGCCTTCGAGCAGCTGGGTGACGTAGGCCTTGCGCGGGGTCTTGGCTTCGGGGTTGAAGCGGTTCCAGCGCTCGGCATCCCAGCCGTCACGACGCAGCTCGGTGAAGCTGGGGCAGGACCAGATGTCGGCGGTGACGCCGAAGTCCTTGTCCAGCAGCTCGGCGGCGGCGATGGCTTCGCGCAGGATGGTGCCCGAGCCCAGCAGCTGCACGCGCAGCTCGCCCTTCTTGGCCTTGCCGGCATCCTTGAGCAGGTACATGCCCTTGATGACGCCCTCGGCCGCACCTTCGGGCAGCGCCGGGTGGCTGTAGTTCTCGTTCATCAGGGTGAGATAGAAGAACTCGTCTTCCTGCTGGTCGAGCATGCGCTGCATGCCGTAGTGCAGGATCACGGCCACTTCGCCGGCGAAGGTGGGGTCGTAGGCGCGGCAGTTCGGGATGGCGCCGGCCAGCAGGTGGCTGTGGCCGTCTTCGTGCTGCAGGCCTTCGCCGTTGAGCGTGGTACGGCCCGCGGTGGCGCCGAGCAGGAAGCCGCGGGCGCGCATGTCGGCGGCCTGCCAGGCAGAGTCGCCGATGCGCTGGAAACCGAACATCGAGTAGTAGATGTAGAACGGCAGCATCGGCACGTCGTTGGTGCTGTAGCTCGTCGCGGCCGCCATCCAGCTGGAGAACGCGCCGGCTTCGGTGATGCCTTCTTCCAGCACCTGGCCGGCCGCGTCTTCGCGGTAGTACGAGAGCTGGTCACGGTCGACCGGCTTGTACTTCTGGCCCTGCGGGGCGTAGATGCCCAGCTGGCGGAACAGCCCTTCCATGCCGAAGGTGCGCGCTTCGTCGGCGACGATCGGCACCACGCGCGGGCCCACCTGCTTGTCGCGCAGGATGATGGACAGCGACTGCACGAACGCCATGGTGGTGCTGATCGAACGCTCGCCGGTGTCCTGCATCAGGCGGTCGAACACCTTGAGCTCGGGCGCCTTGAGGGTTTCGGTGCTCTTGCGGCGACGCTGCGGCAGGAAGCCGCCCAGCGCCTGACGGCGCTCGAGCATGTACTGCACTTCCTCGGAATCCTTACCCGGGTGATAGAACGGGACTTCGCCGTCCTTGAGCGCGGCATCGGACACCGGAATCTTGAAGCGGTCGCGGAACGTGCGCACGGCTTCGTCGTCGAGCTTCTTGGTGTTGTGGGTCGGGTTGAGCGCTTCACCGGCGCTGCCGAGGCCATAGCCCTTGACCGTCTTGGCGAGGATGACCGTGGGCTGGCCCTTGGTGTCCATCGCGTTCTGGTAGGCGGCGAAGACCTTGTGCGGATCGTGGCCGCCACGGTTGAGGCGCCAGATGTCGTCGTCGCTGAGGTTGGCGACGAGGTTCGCGGTTTCGTCGTACTTGCCGAAGAAGTTCTCGCGCGTGTACGCGCCGCCGAACGCCTTGCAGTTCTGGTACTCGCCGTCGACGGTCTCCATCATCAGCTTCTTGAGCATGCCGTCCTTGTCCTTGGCAAGAAGCGGATCCCAGTAGCTGCCCCAGATGGTCTTGACCACGTTCCAGCCGGCGCCGCGGAAGCCGCCTTCCAGTTCCTGGATGATCTTGCCGTTGCCGCGCACCGGGCCGTCGAGGCGCTGCAGGTTGCAGTTGATGACGAAGACCAGGTTGTCGAGGCCCTCACGGCCGGCGACCGAGATCGCGCCGAGGCTTTCCGGCTCGTCGGTCTCGCCGTCGCCCATGAAGCACCACACCTTGCGGTCGGACTTGGGCATCAGGCCGCGGGCTTCGAGGTACTTCCAGTAGCGCGCCTGGTAGATGGCGGCGATCGGGCCCAGGCCCATCGAGACCGTCGGCACCTGCCAGTAATCGGGCATCAGCCAGGGATGCGGATAGGACGAGATGCCCTGGCCGTCGACTTCCATGCGGAAGTGGTCGAGCTGGGCCTCGGTGAAGCGGCCTTCGAGGAACGAACGCGCGTAGATACCCGGCGAGCTGTGGCCCTGCGTGGCGATGACGTCGCCCGGGTGATCGGCCGACGGCGCGCGGAAGAAGTGGTTGAAGCCCACGTCGTACAGCGTGGCGCTGGAGGCGAAGCTGGCGATGTGGCCGCCGAGGTCGCCCGGCTTGCGGTTCGCACGCACCACCATCGCCATCGCGTTCCAGCGGATGATGGAGCGGATGCGCCATTCCAGCTCGGAATTGCCCGGCATCTTCGGCTCGAGATGCGTGGGGATGGTGTTGACGTATTCGGTGGTCGGCGCGAACGGCAGATGCGCACCGGCGCGGCGCGTCAGCTCGACCATGTTCTCGAGCAGCTGGTGCGCGCGTTCCGGGCCGCCGACGTCGATGACCGCTTTGAGCGACTCGACCCATTCGCGGGTTTCGGTCGGATCGGGGTCGTTCTGCAGGACGTCGTTCAGCCAGTTCATTCTGTGCTCCAGCGCGGCGCGCATGCCCGCGTCTCATGGGGGTCGTTCGGACCCTGAATTCTAACAGGGGGACGCGACTGACACCGGACGCCAGCGGACGGTCCGCGTTGCCAGAGACCCGGCCCTCGGCGATGATCCCGTGTTCAGGGGTGGATGCGGCATCATGCGCGACCGCTCCGTCCGCGCGAGACGCCCGCCCCGATGCCGCACACCGCCCCCGCCCCCTCCCTGCTGAGCCGCTGGCGCCTGCCCGCGCTGGGCATTGCGATCGCGGCCATCGTGGTGGGGCCGTTCCTGATCATGCGGTCGGCGATCAGCGAGGCGGACTTCGCCACGGAGAAGGTGCTGCACACCCGTGAGGTGGAATCGCTGATGCAGACGGTGAACGCCGACGCCCGCAGCCTGGAAGCGGCGGCGATGACCCGCGTGCGCGGCATCGACAGCCCGCTGCTGCGCCAGCGCATCGACGAGGCCAACGCGCGCATCCTGCCGGACGTGGACGAGGTGCTGCAGTTGACCCGGGACAACCCGGAGCAGCAGGCCCGCCTCGGCGCGCTGCGCAGCAACCTGGAACAGCGCCTGGCGCGGATCGCCGAAGTGACCCGCGCGGCCGAATCGGCGACCGACGACCAGATCGACAACATGGTGGTGCTCAACCCGATCCAGCGGTTGATCATGGACATCGTGGCCGACGAACAGCGTCTGCTGGGGGAACGTGCCGCCCGCGCCGCGCGTGCCGACCGCAATGCCGACATCGCCAGCTGGACGGCGATGCTGGTGCAGCTGGGCCTGCTGCTGAGCGCCACCTATTTCGCCGTGCGCCAGCAGAGCGGACGCCTCGTGGCCGAGGGCCTGGCCGCGCGGGCCAGCAACCGCTCGGCGCTGGTGCTCGACAGCGTGCGCGAGCCGATCGTGCTGATCGACCGCGACCAGCGCGTGGTGATGCACAACGCCGCGTTCGCCGAGTTGTACGGCATCGGCGACGAAATCCGCGGCGAGCGGCTGGCGGAAGTGGGCGAAGGTGCGTGGGATCACGCCGAGACGCTGCGCCGTCTGCACGACGTGCTGGCCCGCGACCGCGAGCTGTGGGACCACCGCCTCAACCAGAGCACGGTCGACGGCATCGAACGCACCATGCTGCTCAACGCGCGGCGCATGCCGCTACCCGACCGCGAGGATGCGGTGGTGCTGGTGACCGCATCCGACGTGACCGCGCAGACGATCAGCGAACGCCAGATCCGCGAGCTCAACCAGCAGCTCGAAGGCAAGGTGGAGCAGGTCTCGGACGTCAACCGCGAGCTGGAAGCCTTCAGCTATTCGGTCTCCCACGATCTGCGCGCGCCGCTGCGCCACATCGCCGGCTTCGCCGACAAGCTGGGCCGTCATTTGGGCACCGACGTCGACGAGAAGACCACGCATTACCTGGGCGTCATCGGCAGCTCGGCGCGGCGCATGTCGGCGCTGATCGACGACCTGCTGGTGTATTCGCGCCTGGGCCGCAGCGCGCTGCGCCTGCAGAGCGTGGACCTGCAGTCGCTGGTGGCCGACACCCGCGCGATGCTCGATTCGAATGCGGCCTCCGAACATCCCGGCCACCGCATCGAATGGACGATCACGCCGCTGCCGATCATCGTCGGCGACGAGAACATGCTGCGGCAGGTGTGGCTCAACCTGCTGGGCAACGCGGTCAAGTACAGCACCGGCAGCGAGCCGGCGCAGATCGAGGTCGACTGCCGCCGCGGCGCCGATGGCGGCTACCAGTTCAGCGTGCGCGACAATGGCGCCGGCTTCGACATGCAGTACGCGGGCAAGCTGTTCGGCGTGTTCCAGCGCCTGCATTCGGCGACCGAGTTCCCGGGCACCGGCGTGGGTCTGGCCAGCGTGCGTCGCGTGCTGGGTCGCCACGGTGGCCGCATCTGGGCCGAAGCCGAGCCCGGCAAGGGCGCCACGTTCCACTTCACCCTGCCCGCTTCGGTTGCCGAGGCGGGTGCATCTTCAACTCCAGGACATTCCCTGACATGAGCGAAATCCGCACGATCCTCCTCGCCGAGGACAGCCCGCACGACGCGGAAATGGCCATCGACGCACTGCGCGACGCCCATCTCGCCAACCCCATCGTGCACGTGGAAGACGGCGTGGAAACGCTGGACTATCTGCTGCGTCGCGGCAAGTTTGCCGACCGCCCCGAAGGCGATCCGGCGGTGCTGCTGCTCGACATCAAGATGCCGCGCATGGACGGGCTGGAAGTGCTCAAGCAGCTGCGCGAGCACGAGACGCTCAAGCGCATGCCGGTGGTGATCCTGTCGTCCTCGCGCGAGGAAAGCGATCTGGCCCGCAGCTGGGATCTTGGCGTGAACGCCTACGTGGTCAAGCCGGTGGACGTGGACCAGTTCTTCGAAGCCGTGCGCACGCTGGGCAAGTTCTGGGCCGTGCTCAACGAAACGCCCGACGAAGAGTGATGGTCGAGGCCACGCCGCTGCGGGTGCTGATCGTCGACGACTCGCGCGACGATGCCGAGCTCACCGAGCTAGCCCTGCGCGACGCGGGAATCGAAGTGGAGGTCCGCCGCGCTTACGGCGAGGCGGGCCTGACCGATCTGCTGCGCGAGTTCAAACCGCAGATGGTGTTGTCGGACGTGAACCTGCCGGGTTTCTCCGGCGCCGAGGCCATGGGCCTGTCGCGCGCGATGCTGCCGGGTGTGCCGGTGGTGTTTCTCACCGGCTCGGCGATCGGCGCGCCGGGTGAGGAATTGCCGGTCGGCGACGGGCTGGTGTTCAAGGATGAGCTGGAGTTGCTGCCCGGTGTGGTGCGGGGACTGGTCGCGCCGTAAGTGGCGTTCGGGGCGTGCGGATGGGTTGCGCGCTTGACGTGTGTGGCGCTGTTGGGTGTTCGCGGCGCTGGTGGGGCGATGGGGTTTGCCTCGCTTTATCCATTCTACGAATGACTTGCTGCGTGCTTGCGGCTGGGTGACTGCGGGCGTCTGCCCTCACCCCAACCCCTCTCCCGGAGGGAGAGGGGCTAGATCATGCGAGCGCATCGCTTTAGAGCCCCTCTCCCTTTGGGAGAGGGGTTGGGGTGAGGGCAGCGCGGACTAAACCGGCTCGAATCTCATCCCAGCGTCGCGCCATGACGACACGGCGCAAACAGATCGAGATCGCGCGCATACGCCTTCGTCCGCACATCGAACACCCCCAACACCGAATGGAACAGGTTGTCGTGACTCAGCGGCACGTCCGCGCGTGCGCGCAGGCAGCGCATGTCGAGGTCCAGGTCGGCGGCGAGACCTGACGACACCCACGCGATCATCGGCACGTGCAACTGCTGCGACGGCGCGATCGCGTACGGTGCGCCGTGCAGATACAGGCCATATTCGCCGAGTGATTCGCCGTGGTCGGACACGTACAGCAGCGCGGCATCGTGGCCCTGTTGCTGCTGCACCAGATCCAGCGCGCGGGCGAGAAAGGCATCGGTGTAGCCGATCGCGTTGTCGTAGGCGTTGGCGATCTGCGCCGGCGTGCAGCGGCTCAGCTCCGCGGTGTGGCACGCGGGCTTGAAGGTCTCGTACGCCGCCGGATAGCGCTCGAAGTAGTTCGGCCCGTGGTTGCCGAGCTGGTGCAGCACGATCATCAGATCGCCGGGCGTGGCGTCGATGCGTTCGCGCAGACCGGTCAGCAGGATGTCGTCCAAACAGCGGTCGCCTTCGCACAAGGCGGGCGCGTCGCTGACCTGCGTGTGCTCGATGCCGGTCCCGTCGCACACGCCCTTGCAGCCGGACTGGTTGTCGCGCCAGCGCACGTCCACGCCGCTGCGCGCGACGACGTCGAGCAGCGAATCGTGCGCACGGATCGCGGCCTTGTCGTAATGCGCGCGACCCTGCAGCGAGAACATGCATGGCAGCGAGACTTCCGTGCTGGTGCCGCAAGACTGCACGTCGCTGAAGTTCACGACATCGCGTTTCGCCAGCTGCGGCGTGGTCTGTCGCGCGTAGCCGTTGAGGCCCCAGTTCTGCGCGCGCACGGTTTCGCCGACGACGAGCACCAGCAGCCGCGGCTTCTCGCCGGGCGGTCGCGACACACGCGCGGCGTCGGCGGCGATCGGCAGGCGCTGTCCCGGCGGCGGTTCGGGTGCTTCGGTCAATGCGCGCACCGTGGACACCACGAGATTGCCGGGCGTGATGCGGTAACGCAGTGCGTGATCGCTGCGCATCAGCGCGAACATGCCCTGCGACGACAGCAGCACGGCGATGGTCGCCAGCAATGCCATCGCACCGAGAAACAACGCGCGCGCGGCGATCGCCTGACGCAGCGGACGCGGCTTCACCCGCACCCACGCCAGTGCGAGCAGCGGCGGCCCGGCCTGCAGCAGCACGTGCAGCACCAGCCACGGCGACAGCAGCTCGCGGCTTTCGGCGGGATCGGTGTGCAGGACGTTGAGGATCATCTCGACATCGAACAGCACCGCGTAATGGCGCATGTAGAACGTGGCGAACGCGGTGATCACGATCAGCGTGGCCAGCACGGGTCGCAGCGCGCGACCGATCGCGACGAGGCCGAACAGGAAAGCATGCAGCGCGAAGATCGCCACGCCCAGCGAAGCCAGCAGGCCGGGCGAGGCGCCGTCGTGCACGGCCGCCTGCCAGAAGCCGACGTTGCAGATCGCGACGAAATACAGGCAGGTGCCCGCGAGCAGGGATTCGGACGCGAGCTGTGGGCGCGTGAGCCAGCCACTGCGCTGCGCCTGCACCAGCGGCCCGCGCCAGGGACGCGCACTCATCGCAGTGCGCCGTGTGTTGTGTGGATGGATGCCGTGCGCGTGGCCGCGGGTTCGCGCATCTGCGCCCGCAGCCAGACGCGCGCCGACAGCGCCGCGACCAGCCAGCACAGCGTAAGCGCCCACAGATCGTGCGACATGAAGTGCGCGCCGCGCAGCTGCTGCGCGATGCCGAAGACCAGACCCAGCGCGAGTCCGAACGCGAGGCCGATGCGTCGCAGATTCCGCAGTGATGGACCGGCTGCCGCGCAGGCGAAGTACAGCGCGACCCACGCGTAGCCGGCTGCGGCATGTGCCGCCGGAAAACAGGCCGCCGGGCCGAGCGTTGCGGGGCGCGGTTCGAACGGCGACAGCCACGGATGCGTGCCGCCGTAGCGCTGCAGATCCCACGGGCAATCGATGCCGGTATGCGTCTTGAGCACCGCCACCAGTACGGCGGCGAGCGGCACCGTCAGCAGCACGTAGCCCAGCGGGCGACGCCATGCCTGCGGCACGTGGCCGCTCCAGGTCAGGCCCCATGCGGCGGCGGCCAGCATCCAGCAGCCGATGCTGAAGCGGCGTCCGCCGACGTGCAGCAGTTCCGCGCTCCACCAGGCATCGCGCGCAGCCCAAGTGCCGCCCTGCCAGGCGTAGAGGTGATCGGCCCACCAGACGTCGCCGCCCGTTGCGGCGAGCAGCAGCGTCAGCGCCACCGCGCCGGCGAATACGCCGAGCAGTGCCGGCGTTCGCGTGAGGGATTCGGCGCTCACAGCACGCAGATCCAGACCGCGGCGTGCACCAGCAAACTGACCGTGACCGCCGCCGACCCCGCGTCCTTGGCCTTGCCGCTCAGCGCATGCCAGTCGGCGCCGACGCGATCGACGACCGCTTCGATCGCGGTGTTGAGCAGTTCGACGACGAGCACGAGGCCGAGCGTGGCGAGCAGCAACGCGCGCGACAGCGGCGCGAGGTCGAGCGCGAAGACGAGAACCAGCAGCGGGGCGCCGAGCAGCAGTTCCTGGCGGAACGCGGCTTCACTGCGCCAGGTGTCGACCAGGCCGCGCCAGGAATGCCCGGTCGCACGCAGCAGGCGACCGGCACCGGTGGAGGAAGGGTTGCGCATCGGCAGGCTCTGCCGGGAATCCGTCCCGGCTTGTCGCGGCGCAGGATCGACAGCGCCACGTCGGAGCGGGGTCGGAGAGATGTTCGTTGGGGATTAAGGCGGGAGTGCGCCTTCATTCGAGCGGATCACTGCGGGCGTCTGCCCTCACCCCAACCCCTCTCCCGGGGGGGAGAGGGGCTCGATCACGCGAGCGTGCTGCTTTTTCTAGCCCCTCTCCCCCCGGGAGAGGGG
>JASCOC010000060.1 GCA_029959605.1 Lysobacteraceae bacterium PS02340
GCCGGACACGCCCTTGGTCTGGGCCAGCGCGCCTTCGCGGGCGAGGCGGCCGAAGCCGACGTAGTCGTGGTTGATGCTGGTCAGGCGCAGCTTGAGCTCCCCCATGCGCGCCTTCGGCACCACCACTTCGATGATCGCGTTGTCGCCCGGCACGATCGGCGTCCACAGACTGCCGCTGGCCTTGTTGTGCGCGGAGGGGAAGGTCTGGATCGCTTCGGGATCGGCGTTCTTGGACAGGCCTTCGGGATAGACCAGCAGGCGCGCGCCTTCGGGCAGATGTAACTCGGAGAAGCCGAAAT
>JASCOC010000061.1 GCA_029959605.1 Lysobacteraceae bacterium PS02340
ACGGGGCCCGCGCGCCTCGGGCATGAGAATCTCGCGCGTCGCAAGATCGACGACGCCGTCGCCCACGCGAAGACGCAGGGGCGTCGGCTCGTCGGGCGCCATCGGGTTTGGCATCGGACCACCAGTTTGCAGGTGAGCGAGGGTAGCCAAGGCAGGCTGAATGAAGTGCAGGCTGGAGCCAGATTCCGCACAACGCGCGGGCCACAGGTCATGGACGGTTCCCGCGACCTCGGGTCCGCCCGAGGCTGTGGACAGCGCGGCGGCGCTCTAGTGTCGTGCGATCCCATGACAGGACACC
>JASCOC010000062.1 GCA_029959605.1 Lysobacteraceae bacterium PS02340
CCATGGATGCTGCCCTGCAGGATTCGCTCGTCTTCGGCCGTTTTCACGTAGTTCTTGCGCTTGTGTTCGATGGTGCAGCTGAGAAAGCCGCCCGTGCCGCAAGCCGGGTCCATGACTTCCTCGGCCAGCTTGGGGTCAACCATGCGCACCATGAACTCGGTGACCGGACGCGGCGTGTAGAACTCACCCTCATTGCCCGCACTCTGCAAGTCGCGCAGAAGCTGCTCGTAGAGGTTGCCGAACTCGTTGCGCTCCTGCGCCTTGTTGAAGTTGATACCGGCCTGGATCTTGTTG
>JASCOC010000063.1 GCA_029959605.1 Lysobacteraceae bacterium PS02340
CCTTCGGTCCGCACCAGGTCGTGATGCGCGGCACCGGGGAATCGAAGCCGCGCTGCCTGGCGCTCGACGCCGCCATCGGCACGTCTTCGCGCTGCACGATCCACGCCATGCGGCCGCAAGCCTGTCGCGATGTACAGGCGTCGTGGGAGTCCGGCGAGGCCAGTCCGGAATGCGATCGCGCGCGCCTTGCGCACGGATTGCCGGTGCGGGGGGCGGCGGACTGGGCGCCTGCGATCGAGATGGGGCTGGTCGATGCGAACGCGCCGGCGGCGTCGTTCGTTGGAGTCCCGAC
>JASCOC010000064.1 GCA_029959605.1 Lysobacteraceae bacterium PS02340
GTGTAGATCACCCCCGGATGTCCGCGGCGCTGCAGTTCGCGCGCCAGCGCCTCGGCCGGAAACAGATGCCCGCCGGTGCCGCCAGCGGCGCAGGCGATGGTGGGAAGCGATGCGGGAGCCACGTGCGACATGGACAACCTGGGGAAACACGACAGCGCACGACTATAGCCAGTGCGCCCGGCGCGTTCACGCCCGCGCGTGGCGCTCAGTCGTCCAGCGTGCGGGTCATAAAGGTGCTGAAAGGATCGTCGATGTAATCGCCGAACGGACCGCAGCGCGCGAAGCCGTGG
>JASCOC010000065.1 GCA_029959605.1 Lysobacteraceae bacterium PS02340
AACTTCAGCTGCGAGTCGAAGCGCTGCAGACGCGCGCGTGCGGCGTCGCTACCGGCCTGCACCAGCAACGGCACCTGCTTGCCCGGCGCCACGCCCAGCTCGCTGCGCACGCGGCGCAGCGCGGTGACCATCTGCTTGAGCCATTCGACGTCGGTCGTGGCCTGTGCGCACCGCGCGAGCAGCGCACTGTCGGGCGCCGGGTATGGCCGCAGCGAAATCGGCGCGTCCGTGATGCCGACGCGCGGTGCGACCTGGCGCCACAGTTCTTCGGTGACGAACGGGATCAGCG
>JASCOC010000066.1 GCA_029959605.1 Lysobacteraceae bacterium PS02340
GGCGAATACGACACGATGATGCGTGGTTGCCTGCAGCATGCCGACGCGCTGCAGGCCGATGGCACGCTCCTCGGATTCCAGCAGCTCGAACATGCGAGCACCGCCAAGACCGTGCGCACGCGCGGCGGTCGCACGCAGGTGTTCGACGGTCCGTTCTCCGAGACCAAGGAAATGCTCGCCGTCTTCAACCTCATCGAGGCCGAGAGCGAGGAAGAGGCGTTGCGCATCGCGGGCGAGTTCCCGTGGGCGCGCACCGGCAGCATCGAAGTGCGCCCCGGGCGCGATGT
>JASCOC010000067.1 GCA_029959605.1 Lysobacteraceae bacterium PS02340
TCCCATCGCCGCCGCCCTGGCTGCAGCAGGTGCACGGCGTCGAGGTTGCACGCTTCGTCGCGCCGGCGGGCGCTGCGCATCAGGCGCTGGTCGAGGCCGATGCATCGGTGCCCTCGGAAGCGGGCGTCGTGCTCGCGATCCTGACCGCCGATTGCCTGCCCGTGGTGTTCGCCGCCGATGACGGTAGCGAAATCGGCGCCGCGCATGCGGGCTGGCGTGGACTCGCAGCCGGCGTGCTCGAAGCGACGGTCGCGGCGATGCGGACTTCGCCGTCGCAGGTGCGGGTG
>JASCOC010000068.1 GCA_029959605.1 Lysobacteraceae bacterium PS02340
GCATTGAAGTTGCCTTCCGCCTGCGCGATCAGATAGCCCAGGCCCGCGGACGCGCCGAGGTATTCGCCGATGATCGCGCCGCCCACCGCGAAGCCCACCGAGGTGCGCAGCGAGGACAGGATCCAGCTCGCGGCCGCCGGGAAGTACACATGCCGCAGCAGGTCACGACGGTTGGCGCCGAGGATGCGGGCGTTCGCCAGCACCACCGGATTCACCTCGCGCACGCCCTGCATCGCGTTGAAGAAGGTGATGAAGAACACCAGCGGCACGGCGAGCGCCACCTT
>JASCOC010000069.1 GCA_029959605.1 Lysobacteraceae bacterium PS02340
GTGCCCGCCCTGACGTTCTTCGGCGCGATCGCCGGTCTCGTCGCTCGACAGCTTCGACGGCGCCTCCTTACCGGGCGTTTGCGGCGGCGCCTTGTCCTGCTGCGATTTCTTCATTCTGTCGGGTGTCTGCGGAATGCTCATGGCGGATCTCCGTGGTGGGGCGGATCACCCTGCGCCCGGGCGGATCAGCCAGCCGTGATGCGCCGCGGCGCGGTCTAGGGAATCAGCCGCTGCGCGCGCAGCATCGCGAACAGGTCGAAGAACACGTCGTCGCTGGGCTGGT
>JASCOC010000006.1 GCA_029959605.1 Lysobacteraceae bacterium PS02340
CTGAGGGGGGACCGGCCGCGCCCGGCGGGGGCGCGGGGCCGGGCGTCACGGCGCCCCGCCCCCGGGCGGCGCCCGGCACCGCCCCTCTTCCCGCCTCCGCCAGGAACCGTCATGCCCATGCCGTCTGCCCGCCGCCTCGTCTCCACACCTCTGGCGCTGGCCATCGCATGTGGCCTGGCCCTGCCGGCCGCCGCGCAGACCGCCGATGCCGACGGCGCGACCCGCCTGGACGCGGTGATCGTCACCGGCACCCGCGCGACCGACCGCACGGTGCTCGAATCGACGTCGCCGATCGACGTGCTCGACGAAGCCGACCTGCGCCGCGCCGGCGCGGTCAACGGCGAACTCGGCGCTGCGCTGCAGGCGCTGCTGCCGTCGTTCAACATCCCGCGCCAGTCGAACTCCGGTGGCGCCGACCACATCCGCGCTGCGCAGTTGCGTGGCCTGTCGCCGGACCAGGTGCTGGTGCTGGTCAACGGCAAGCGCCGGCATGTGTCGTCGCTGGTGACGACGGGTTCGAAGGTCGGCCGTGGCACCACGCCGGTCGATTTCAATGCGATCCCGCTCAGCGCGATCAAGCGCATCGAAGTGCTGCGCGACGGCGCGGGCGCGCAGTACGGCGCCGATGCGGTCGCCGGCGTGATCAACATCATTCTCGACGACGGCGGCGATGGCGGCGCGATCGAAGCCAGCTACGGCGCGCACCACACGAAGTTCGAGCCGACCGACCAGCGCATCACCGACGGCCAGAGCGCCTCGCTCGCGGCGAAGGTCGGCACCGCGCTCGGCGACGACGGCTTCCTGCGCGTGGGCCTGGAATACAAGGAACTCTCGCCGACCAACCGCGCCGGCTTCGACCAGATTCCGCCGTGGGACCAGACGCCGCGCAACCTCGCCCTGCAGGGCCAGCGCAACTATCACCACGGCAACGGCGCGGCCAAGGACATCAACGGCTGGCTCAACACCGAGATCGCACTCGGCGACTCCGCGACCTTCTACGCGTTCGGCACCTACAACCAGCGCGATACCGAAGGCGCGAACTATTTCCGCTATCCCGACGGCGAAGCGAACTGGCTCGAGGTGTATCCCAACGGCTTCCGGCCGGTGTCGATCGGCGAGAACCTCGACGTCGCCGGCGTCGCCGGTGTGCGCACGCAGTGGCGCGACTGGGATGTCGACGCCAGCCTCAACCACGGCCGCAACGAATTCACCTACCGCCTGCGCGATTCGATCAATGCCTCGCTCGGCCCGTCCAGCCCCACGCGCTTCAAGACCGGCGACTACGCATTCGACCAGACGCTGGCCAACGTCGACGTCAGCCGTCTGTTCGCGCAGGGCGACAACCTGCACACCTTCGCCACCGGCGTGGAATTCCGCGTCGAGAACTACGAGACCGGTGCCGGCGATCCGGCGAGCTACGCGGCCGGTCCGTTCACCGATCGCCCGACCGGTTCGCAGGCCGGCGGCGGCCTGACCCCGCAGGACGAAGCCGATCTCGACCGCGATGTCGCCAGCGTCTATGCCAGCGTGTCGAGCAGCTTCGGCGAGAAGCTCAGCACCGACGCCGCGGTGCGCTACGAGCACTACAGCGACTTCGGCGGCGAAGTGACCGGCAAGCTCGCCGCGCGCTACGAGTTCGTGCCGGCGTTCGCGCTGCGCGGCGCGCTGTCGAAGAATTTCCGTGCACCGTCGCTCGGCCAGATCGGCTACGAGTCCACGGGTACCGGCTACAACGCCGCCGGCCAGCTGATCCAGAGCCGCCTGCTGTCGGTCAACAACCCGAGCGCCCGCGCGCTCGGCGCGACCGACCTCACGCCCGAACAGTCGATCAACGCCAGCCTCGGTTTCACCAGCCGCGTCGGCGAGACCTTCGACTTCTCGCTGGACCTGTTCCAGATCGACATCGACGACCGCGTCGCGCTGTCGGAAGCGATCACCAGCGATGCGCTGACCGACTTCATCGACGCCGAATTCGGCGTGCCGGGCGTGCAGAGCGTCAGCTTCTTCACCAACGCCACCGACACGCGCACGCGCGGCGCCGAGGCTGTCGCCAACTGGCGTCATCCGCTGGCCGGCGGCTCGCTGCTGCTGACCGGCACTTGGAGCTACGCCGACACCGAGATCAAGCGCATCGTCGCGACACCGGCCGCCTTGTCGGCGGTCGTGCCGGACGCGGTGCTGTTCGGCGTCGAGGAAAGCAACACGCTGACCGATGCCGCGCCGCGCACGCGCTCGGCCTTCACCGGAAGCTGGACGAACGACCGCTGGAACCTGCTCGCCCGCGTGACCCGCCACGGCAGCACCAAGCGCGTCTTCAACTTCGGCGGCGGCTTCGAGCCCGAACAGGTCTACGGCGCGAAATGGCAGCTCGACGCGGAGGCCGAAGTGCGCCTCGGCGACAAGTGGACGCTGGCGATCGGCGGCCAGAACCTGACCGACGAGTACGCGGATCTTTCGAACGAAGACATCTTCTACTTCGGCAACCTGCCCTACGACGTGCTGTCGGGCATCGGCAGCAGCGGCGCGTACTACTACACGCGGGTGCGGTACGCGTTCTGATCGCGCGCGATTCAACGCCATTCCGTGCCTGACGACAGACCCTTTGCCTGCGCGAAGGCGTCACGGATTGCCAAGGGTCGCAGCCCCGTCATTCCGGCGAAAGCCGGAATCCAGTGACGTGCGCCCTGAAGGAACTGCGAAAGACGCTGGGTTCCGGCGTTCGCCGGAACGACGGCTTCAAGGCATGCGTTGCGATGTTGCGCGGGGACGCGCCACTGCGCGCCGCTGTCCTCAGGCCATCCACACCAGCGTCGCAATGCGCCCCGTGCGCGCATCGCGACGATGCGAGAAGAACGCTTCGGATTCTGCGATCGTGTCGCGGTCGCCGCCATGGATCGCATCGCCGCGGATTCCAACCATTTCCAGACGCCGCCGCGCGAGCGCGTACAGATCGACGCGCCAATGCCCGTCGCGCGTCGCAGCGAACGCAGCCTCCGCGCCCCGATCACCGGCGACGAACGCATCGCGCACCTCGGCCCCGATTTCGTACGACGCCGGTCCTGCCGCCGGCCCGAGCCACACCCGCACCTGCGACGGCGAAGTCCGCATCGCCGCGACCGTCGCTTCGAGCACGCCGGCTGCGAGTCCACGCCAGCCCGCATGCGCGGCGCCGATTTCGCTGCCGTCATCGGCGGCGAACACCACGGGCAGGCAATCGGCGGTCAGGATCGCGAGCACGACGCCCGCTTCCGAGGTCACCGATGCATCGGCCTCGACCAGCGCCTGATGCGCAGCGCCCGCCGGCGCGACGAAGCGTGCAACCTCGACGCCGTGCACCTGCTGCAGCCAGTGCGGCGGCGATGGGAGGCCGGCGACTGCGACCAGCGCGTCGCGATTGCGTGCGACCGCCTCCGGCGCGTCACCGGCAGCGCTGCGATGGTTGCCGAGATTGAAACTGTCGAACGGCGCCTGCGAGACACCTGCGCCACGGCGCAGCGTCGTCAGCGCCTGCACGCCGCGCGGCGCGGGCCAGTCGGCGTGCAGCAGCGCGCTCACCGGCGGCCCATTTCCGCGTGCTGGATCGCATCCGCCCGCAGCACCTTCAGCAGCACCTGCATGTCCTCCGGCAGCGGCGCGGAACAACGCACGGCCTCGCCGGTGACCGGATGCTTGAACTCCAGCGTCTCGGCGTGCAGCGCCTGGCGGCGGAATCGGCGCAGCGTCGCGATCATCTCGTCCGACGCGCCCTTGGGCAGCTTCAGCGAGCCGCCGTAGAGCGGGTCGCCGAGGATCGAATGCCGCAGATGCGCCATGTGCACGCGGATCTGGTGCGTGCGGCCGGTTTCGAGGCGACATTCGAGCGCGGTGTGCGCGCGGAAACGCTCGCGCAGGCGGTAATGGGTGACGGCTTCGCGGCCGTCCTCGCGCACGCCCATGCGCAGGCGGTCGCGCGGGTGGCGGTCGATCGGCGCATCCGCGGTGCCGCCCGAGACCAGCGCGCCGACCACGACGGCCAGGTACTGGCGATGCACGTCACGGGCCGACAGCTGTTCGACCAGCGCGTTGTGCGCTTCGAGCGTGCGCGCGACCACCATGACGCCCGAGGTGTCCTTGTCCAGCCGGTGCACGATGCCCGCGCGTGGCAACGTCGCCAGCGAGGCGTCGCGGAACAGCAGCGCATTGACCAGGGTGCCGTCGTAATTGCCGGCGCCCGGGTGCACGACCAGCCCGGCCGGCTTGTCGACCACGATCACCTGATCGTCCTCGAACAGCACCGACAGCGGGATGTCCTGCGGCTCGGCCGTGGTCTGGGTGTCGAGCACGACGTTCAGGCTGACGGTCTCCCCGCCCACCACCGCATCGCGCGGGCGCGGCACTTCACCGTTCAGCAGCACCTCGCCGGACTTGATCCAGGTGGTCAGCTTGGAGCGGGAGAACTGGGGGAAGAGCTCGGCGAGCACGGCGTCGAAACGGCGCCCTGCCGCGGCATCCGGCACCGTGGCGGTGCGGTGGTCGGGGTGGTCGCTGGGGTCTTGCTGCATCGGGACGGCTCGGGTTCAGGCGGGGAAAGCCGGGCGATCCACCCGGACTGTTATTATCCGCGGTTCGTGCCCATACGCCCAATTGCCCCCATGACCCCACGCCTCGCCTCGCCGATCCGCGCCCTGGCCCGCACTTCGATGCTCCTGTTGCTGGTCGTCATGGTCGCCGCGGGCTGCTCCCGCAACACCAAGGACGACGAGAACGAGGGCGTGCCCGTCGCCGAGCTCTACCAGAAGGGCCACGACTCGATGCGCAAGGGCAACTGGAGCAACGGCGCCACGTCGTTTCGCCGCCTGGTCGCCCAGTACCCCTACGGCCCCTACACCGAGCAGGCGCTGGTCGAGACCGCGTACGCCAACTACAAGATGGGCAACAACGAGGAAGCGATCTCGGGCATCGACCGCTTCATCCGCACCTATCCCACGCACCGCAACATCCCCTACATGTACTACCTGCGCGGCCTGGTGAACTCCAACCGCGACACGGTGTTCCTGCAGCGCGTGTGGAGCCTGGACAGCAGCCGTCGCGATCTCGCCTCGCCCAACCAGGCGTACGCGGACTTCAACACCGTGACCGACCGCTACCCGAACAGCCGCTACGCCGCCGACGCGCGCGCACGCATGGCGACGCTGCGCAACACCTTCGCGCGTCACGAGATCGAGACCGGCCTGTACTACCTGCGCCGCGAGGCCTACGTGGCCGCCGCGCAGCGCGCGACCTACCTGCTCGAGACCTACCCGCAGAGCGAGTACCAGAACGACGCGGTCGCGCTGCTCGCCGCGAGCTACGCCAACCTCGGCAACGACGCCCTGGCCGCCGACGCCCGTCGCGTGCTCGAGCAGAACGAGCCCGACCACCCGTCGCTGACCGGCAAGTGGCCGAACGAGCCGTGGAAGATCCGCCGCCTCAACCCGTTCGCCAGCGAGCGCACCGCGATCGACAACGACCGCGACTGATTGCTGGTTGTTGGGTGAAAACGCCGCCTTCGGGCGGCGTTTTGCGTTGTGCTGTCTACGGCGCTTTGGCTCTGGCTCAGGCTTTGGCTTCGGCTCTGGCTCTGGCTCTGGCTCTGGCTTCCAGCTTTTGATTCGAATCGAGCCGTAGAGCGAGCCGAGCACCGGAGCCTGGCGTGGCCGAAGAGCAGCCCATGTCTGAGCGCAGCGAGTTTGGGCTGCGTGCCGCGTCAGGCGAGGAGCGGAGGGCACCGATGCGGCTGTATCGCATCGGCTCGCGTCCGGCGAAGACGGTTTTGCTTACTTTTGCCAAGACAAAAGTAAGCCGCGCGATAGCGCGGAAGCCCTGTAGTTGATCTTCGCCTTGCGAATGCTTGTCTGGCGGCCGCATCTAAATCTAAAGGTAAGGCCAACACCAAGGCTGAGAAGCCGAAGCAAGTGCAGGGCTTTCGCCCGCTGCGCGTGCGAGTCCCTTTTGGATGGACCCAAAAGGAACCAAAAGGTCCCTTCGCCGGACGCGATCCGCCGCGATGAAGCCGCGGCGGTCCCCTGCGCTTCTCGGACGGCGGGGCACGCAGCCCAAACTCGCTGCGCTCAGACATGGGCTGCTCTACGACCCCGCCGCCCTGCGATGCTCGGCTCGCTTTACGGCTCGATTGAGATCAAGAGCCAAAAGCAAGGCGAAAAGCCGAAGCAGGAGCAAGCGCGAAAGCCAAGGCCAAGGCCAAGGCCAAGGCCGGAGCCGGAGCCGGAGCCGGAGCCGGATCAAAGACACTGTAGAAAGCCCGTATGACGCAACGGCGCTCGCCCAGCGATACACCTTCGAAGAGAACGTTGAAGCAAAGCCGACTTCCGGCACCTATCCCCACCCGCGCGACACCGCCTAGACTTCGGGCATGCCGGATCTGATCGCACGCATTCTGTATCTGCTCGCCACTCTCGTCGGCGCACTGCCGGCGCCGGTGTTGCGCGGCATCGCCGGCGCGGTTGCTGCGCTCGGGCGACTGACGGGCAGCCGCGAGAGCCGGGTCGCGCTGCGCAATCTCGAACTCGCCTATCCCGAACGGACCGACGACGAACGCGCGGCGCTGCAGCAGGCGATCCTGCGTACGACCGCGCTGCAGACGCTGGAAACGCTGCGCCTGTGGACCCGCCCGCATGCGCGCAATCTGCGGATGCTGCGCGAGCAGCACGGTGTCGGCCTGTTCGACGCGGCGCTGGCCGATGGCCGCGGCCTGATCGTCTGCGCACCGCACTACGGCAACTGGGAACTGCTCAACCAGTGGCTGGCCGCGCGCACGCCGATCTCGATTCTCTACCGCGCGCCGGACTCGGCGGTCGGTGAAGCGTTCCTGCGCCGCGTGCGCGCCGGCGTCCCGGATCGCGTGCGCCAGGTGCGGGCCGAAGGCCCGGCCGTGCGCCAGCTGTGGAAGACGCTCAAGGACGGCGGCGTGGTCGGCATCCTGCCCGACCAGCAGCCCAAGGCCGGGGACGGCGAGTTCGCGCCGTTCTTCGGTATGCCCGCACTGACGATGACGCTGGCCTCGCGCCTCGCCGAGCGCACCGGCGCGACCGTGCTGTTCGCCTACTGCGAGCGCATCGGCGATGGTCCCGACTTCGCGCTGCGTATCGAACCCGCGCATCCGGCGATCGCCGATACCGATCTGGTCCGCGCGACCACCGCGCTCAACGCCGGCGTCGAACACATCGCGCGGCGCGATCCGGCGCAGTACCAGTGGACGTACAAACGCTACAAGGCCCGGCCGTCCGGCTCGGGTGACGACAACCCCTATCTCGACCTCGAACGTCGATGATGAGCAAGCGCCGATGATCCCCAGCGAAGACTCCGTGTCCACACCGCCGCCGCTGCCCGTCGAACCGGCGATGCCGGCGCCGCAGGTCGAGACCGACGTCTGGCAGCCACTGCCGCTGCGGGCACGCACGCTGGCGACGATCGCCACGCTGATCGGCACGTTGATTCCACTCGCGATCGCGCTGGGCGTCGGCCTGATCGCCGCCGATCGCCAGCCGCTGTCGTTCGCGATCGCCGGTGGCCTGCTGCTGGTGATTCCGGCATGGACGGTATGGATCGCGCGCCGGCGCTGGCTGCGCACGCGCTGGCGACTCGACGACGATGGTTTCGGCGTGCGCCGCGGGCACATGTGGCGCAGCGACACGCGCGTGCCCGGCAATCGCGTGCAGCATCTCGACGTGCGCCGCGGGCCGCTGGAGCGCGCATTCGGACTGGCGACGCTGATCGTGCACACCGCCGGCACCCGCAACAGCGCGCTGTCGCTGTCGGGTCTGGACTTCGAAGAGGCCGAACGCTTGCGCGACACGCTGGCCGCGCGCGCCGCCCGCGACGACGACCATGACGACGCCTGAGCCGGCCGCGCCGCAGGCGCTGCTGCCCGAGGACCACGAACGCCGGCTGCATCCGGGCTCGTGGCTGTTCGTGCTGCTGCAGAACCTGCGGCAGTTCATCGTGCCGCTGGCGGTGCTGCTGTTCGCCGGCGGCCGCCGCGACGACGGCTATCCGTGGTGGCTGCCGATGATCGGCGTCGGCGCACTCGTCGTCGTGTCGGTGTGGCAATACCTGACGTTCCGCTACCGCATCGACGACGACCGCCTGATCGTGCGCAGCGGCCTGCTCGAGCGCAGCGTCCGGCAGATCCCGTATTCGCGCATCCACAACGTCGCCATCCACCAGACGCTGCTGCATCGTCTGATGGGCGTGGCCGAGGTCCGGCTGGAATCGGCCGGTGGTACCAAGCCCGAGGCACAGATGCGCGTGCTGCGCATGCCCGAGGCGCTGGCGCTGGAACAGCTGATCCGCGATCGCGGCCGCGCCGATGCCGTCACCGCGACACCCGACGGCACACCCGTCGCCGCGCCCGAGGGCACCACTCTGCTGGCGCTGTCGACCTGGGAAGTGGTCAAGCTCGGCCTGATCTCGAACCGCGGCCTGATCGTCGTCGCCGGTGCGTTCGCGCTGTCGTTCCAAGTCATGCCCGAACGCGCGATGGGCCGCCTGCTGGTCGAATACGGCCGCGAGGCCTTCGGTTACGCCAGCGGCTTCGCGACGACGTGGATGGCCAAGGGCCTGGTCCTGATGGGGGTACTCGCGACGGCGCTGGTGCTGATCCGCGCGTTCTCGGTGCTGCTGTCGCTGCTGCGCTATCACGGTTTCCGGCTGCAGCGGCAGGGCCGGCGCCTGACCGTCGAGCGCGGCCTGCTGGGCCGCTCGCGCAGCAGCGTGCCCCGCCGGCGCATCCAGGCCTGGACGCAACAGGAAGGCGTCCTGCACCGCCTGTTCGCGCGGCGCACGCTGGAGATCGACACCGCCAGCGCGCGCACCGGCGACGGCCAGGGCAACGCGAACGCGCGGCGCGGGCTCGATGCCCTCGCGCCGATCGCGCCGCCGGACACCTGCGATGCGATCGTGCGCGACATCGCCCTGCTGCCGTCGTGGCCGCCGCAGCACTGGCAGCCGCTGCATCCACGCGCCTGGCAGCGGCTGATGCTCGGCGATCTGTTCGTGACCATCGGCCTGTGCGCCGCGCTGGCCTGGTTCTTCCAGTGGTGGGGCGCGCTGGGCCTGCTGTGGCTGCCGTGGTCGATGTTCGTCGCCCGCCGCCACGCCGCGCGCGCCGGCTACGCGGTCGACGATGCCTTGGTTGCGGTACGCGAAGGCTGGTGGTCGCGCACCTGGCGCTTCGCCGAACTCGGCAAGCTGCAGGCCGTCGAACTGCGCCAGTCGCCGCTCGACCGACGCTTCGGCATGGCCTCGGTGTGGCTCGACACCGCAGGCGCCAATCCGCTGACCACACCGTTGCGGCTGCGCTTCCTGTCACTGGACGATGCCGAGCGCATCCACGCCACGCTCGCGCAGGCGATCGCGAGGCGACCGCTGCGCTGGTGAATCAATGCGCCGCGATCAGCGGCGCGACTTGAAGTAGTGAGAGACCATGCCGACCCAGTGCTCGATGCGCTTGGTCAGCGGCATCGGCGCCTGGAACAGCAGCCAGCTGTAGGCGCGCAGCTCCCAGAACGTCGGCGCGGGCTTGGTGCGGAATTCGGCCTTGGCCATGCGCAACCAGCGCGGCGTGACGCCGGCCTGCTGGCGATAGAACTCGAGCATGCGTTCGCTGCCGACGACGTGGCGATACACGCGCAGCGGCGATGGCCCGAAGGATTTGAGCGCATTGCTGCCGTGCTCGCGATGGCCGACCAGGGTGTCGGACAGATAGACCTTGTGCGCGCCGAGGATGTCAGCGCCGTAGACGATGCAGTCGTCCGGCCGCGACAGCCAGTCGGCGGCGCGTTCGGGTGGCAGTGTCAGCAGTCGTGCCATCAGGGTGCTGCGCAGGCTCACCGCCGACGTCGCGGCGCCCTGGAAGCGGTGGTAATAGGCGTTGAGCAGGATCGACAGGCCGAGGTCGCGATCCGGACCGGGCTTGAACATCGGTTCGTCGAGATCGCCGAAGAGCTGCATGTTCGTGTAGACGAAATCGACTTCCGGCCGCGCGGCGTAGACGTCGACGATGCGTTGCAGGTAGTCGGGATTCCAGCGGTCGTCGGAATCGAGCAGCGCGACGATGTCGCCGCGCGCCTGCGCGAAGCCGGTGATCCACGCCTGCAGCTGGCCGCCGTTGGCCTGCTCGATCACCGTGACCTTCGGATGCGTGCCGTAGTGCTGGCGCAGCAGCTCGGGCGAGCCGTCGCGGGAGCCGTCGTCGACGATGATGAGTTCCAGCGCGGGTTCCGTCTGCGCGAGCACCGACTCGATCGCCTCGACGACGAATGCGGCGTAGTTGTAGCTCGAAACGAGCACGCTGACGGCGGGACGGACGGAAGCGGTCATGGACATCGGGGCGACGCCGCGCATGCGGCGCCGGCATCATAACAACGCGCTCCGCCGCACCCGGACGCGGCCGGCGCGATGGGCGACAATCGCGGCATGTCCAATCCTGTACCCGCCACCGCGCCGCTGCCGATCTCCGGCGTCGTCATCGCCAAGAACGAGGGCGACCGTATCGGCCGCTGCCTCGATTCGATGCGCGGCCTGTGCGCCGAGCTGATCGTCGTCGATTCCGATTCGACCGACGACACCGTCGCCGTCTCCACCGCGCTTGGCGCACGGGTCGTGCAGCAGGACTGGCTGGGCTACGCGGCGCAGAAGACCTTCGCCAATACGCTGGCCGTGCACGACTGGCTGCTGCTGCTCGATGCCGACGAATGGCTGTCGCCGGGCACCGACGAAAAGATCCGCGCGTTGTTCGCGGACGGGCGTGTCGAGACCGCCGACGCCTGGCTGCTGACCCGCCGCAACTGGTTCCTCGGCCATCGCCTGGGTGGCGGGGAACCGATGGAACGACTGGTGCGCGCGGGCTGGCGTTACCTGCCCTCGCAGGTGCACGAACGTCCGGATCTCGAAGGCAAGACGGTTGCGAAGCTCGACGCCGACTTCGAACACGACACCTCGCGCAGCCATGCCGAGCACGTCGCCAAGCTGTCGAAGTACGCCGCGCTGTGGGCGCAGCAGCGGCGCGATGCCGGCAAACGCGCACACGCGCTCGACGGCCCGCTGCACGCGGCGGCCTATCTGCTCAAGCAGTACCTGCTGCGCGGCGCGTTTCTCGACGGCGCGCCGGGCTGGCGCTTCCACAGGGCGCAGGCCGATTACGTGCTGGAGAAGTACCGGCGGTTGCGCGATCTGTCCTGACCAAGCGCGCGCCCCCGCGGGCACGGTCGCTCAGCGCTTCGGCCCGTGCACCAGACCGAACTCGGTCCACGTCAGCCGTCCGGCGGCAACCGCATCACGGATCGCCTGGTTGGCCGCCTTCATTTCCGGCTTCACGTAGCCACGCGCGTGGTCGAGATGGATGCACACCGCCGAGAAGCGGATCTGCTTGCCGGTCACGCCGGCATTCGCCAGCCGCTCGCCGAGCTCGAGATCCTCGCCGCCGTAGGTCATGCGCTCGTCGAATCCGTTAACGCGCACGAGGTCCGCCTTCCAGCCCGACGCATTGTTGCCGGCCCAGCGCGCTTTCGTCGGCGTGGTCGCGTTGAGCACGCGCTCGCGCCACCCCGGACGCGCCCAGAGTTTCAGCGAACGCTTCTTGCGCGGCAGGCCGTTGGCTTTGAGCCAGTCGAGATCGGTATGCAGGCCACGCGCGATGACGTCGCGGTCGATCTTCAGGCTCAGATCCATCGGCAGCTTGCAGTACCCACCGCCGAGGTAACGCCCCGGCTCCCGCAGGCGCAGATGCTGGCTCACGAAATCCGCGCGCGGCACGCAGTCGCCATCGGAGAAGACCAGGTAATCGGACCGCGCATCCTCGATGCCGCGATTGAGGATCGTGCACTTCCGGAAGCCGGCGTCCTCGTGCCAGACGTGTCGCAGCGGATACGGCAGGTCCGGGGCGAGCGCCGCGAGCATCTCGCGCGTCGCCGGGCCGGAACCGTCGTCGGCGATGATCAGTTCGAAATCCTGCCGGTCCTGCTGCGCATAGCCCCACAGACACCGCTGCAGCCAGTCGGTGTTGTTGTAGGTGCTGATGATCAGGCTGGCGGCGGGTGTCTGCATGCCGGTGATTCTAAGCGAGGGCCCAGCGGCGGGCCGGGCTCAGCGCAGGCGCTTCAGGCGCGCGTAGAAGAAGCCGTCCATGCCCGATTCGCCGGGCAGGCGCTGATGGCCGGCGCCGGTGTCGCGGCCGAAGCGCGCATCCAGCGGTTCGAGCGCGAAGTCCGGATGGCGCGCGAGGAAGGATTCCACCTGCGCGGCGTTCTCGCGCCGCAGGATCGAACACGTCGCATACAGCAGCGTGCCGCCCGGCGCGACGACATCAGCCAGCGCGTCGAGCAGCTGTGCCTGCAGCGTCACCAGCGCGTCGAGATCCTTCGGCCGGCGGTGCAGCAGCACGTCGGGCTGGCGGCGCACGATGCCGGTCGCCGAACACGGCGCATCCAGCAGCACCGCATCGAAGGGCGTGCCGTCCCACCACTGGTTGGGCTTGAGGGCATCGGCGGTGCGCACGCGCGCCTGCGCGTCGAGGCCCAGGCGCGCGAAGGTCTCGTCGATGCGCGCCGCGCGGGGCGCGGCGACGTCGATCGCCAGCAGACGCAGCGCAGGATCGCGTTCGAGCAGGTGCGCACTCTTGCCGCCCGGTGCGGCGCATGCATCGAGCAGGCGTGCACCGGCAGCCGGCATCAGCGCATCGGCCACGCGCTGCGCAGCGCCGTCCTGGATCGATACATCGCCATCGGCGAAGCCCGGCAAGGCATCGACCGGCACCGGCGTCGCGAGCCGCAGCGCATCGGGCATGTCGTCCGGGACGTCGGCCTGCAGGCCGGCCTGGATCAGCCGCGTGTAATAGGCATCGCGCGTGTCGCGGCGGGTATTGACCCGCAGCCACTGCGGCGCGGCGGCAGCGCTGGCGGTGAGGATCGCCTCGGCCTCCTGCGGCCAGTCGGCGCGCACTTCCTGCAGCAGCCATGCGGGCCACGCGGCATCGGCGCCCGCGCTCGGCAGACCGTCCTTCTGCGCGCGCCGCAGCAGCGCGTTGACGAGACCGGCCTGGTGCGCGCGGCCCAGCAGGCGCGCGGCATCGACGGTCGCATTGAGCGCGGCGTGCGCCGGCAGCCCCATCGGATCGAGTTGGGCGAAACCGGCATAGATCAACGCACGCAACGGCGCATCGCGCGCGCCGGGCGGACGCGGCATCCAGCGCGACAGCGCGGCCGCGTAGCGGCCCTGATGGCGGATCGCGGCGAAGGCCATGGCCTCGACCAGCGCGCGGTCGCGCACGTCGTCGATGCCGGCCAGCGCCGTCGACAGCTCCGCCTTCAGCGAACGGCCGTGATGCAGCACCGCGTCGATGACGCGCGCCGCCGCGAGCCGGGCCTGTGCGCCGTTGTCCACGTCAGACGCCCGCGCCGCGCAGATCGCTGCGCGCGTTGAGGAAATCGGCGACATCGATCGCCCGGCCACCGGCCCGCTGCACGCGCTGCAGGCGCAGCGCGCCGTCGCCGCAGGCGATGTCGATGCCGTTGCGGCCGGCGAACAGCACGCTGCCCGGGGCCCGCCCGTGCGCCAGCGGTAGCGCGGTCGCAGCGTGGATGCGCAGACGCTCGCCGGCGACTTCGGCCTCGGCCACCGGCCAGGGATCGAACGCACGCACGGTATCGGCGAGCACGCGCGCCGGCTGCGACCAGTCGAGTCGCGCTTCGGCCTTGTCGAGCTTGTGCGCGTAGGTCACGCCGACTTCCGGCTGCAACGCCGGGCCCAGCTTCATGCCTGCGCGCAGCAGACCCAGGCCGTCGGCCAGCACCTGCGCGCCGAGCGTGGCCAGCCGGTCGTGCAGGCGGCCGCCGGTGTCCTCGGGCGTGATCGGCGTGGTCTGACGCAGCAGCACCGGGCCGGTATCGAGCCCCTTCTCCATCTGCATCAGGCACACGCCGGTCTCGGCATCGCCCGCCTGGATCGCACGCTGGATCGGCGCCGCACCGCGCCAGCGCGGCAGCAGCGAGGCATGCACGTTCCAGCAGCCATGGGTGGGAATGTCGAGCACCGCCTGCGGCAGCAGCAGGCCGTAGGCGACGACGATCATCAGATCGGGCTCGAGCGCGCGCAGCGTGTCGAGCACCTCGGCGCCCTTCAGGCGCTCGGGCTGGTGCACGGTCAGGCCGCGCTCGACCGCCATCTGCTTCACCGGCGAGGCGGTCAGCGACCGGCCGCGGCCGGCGGGTCGGTCGGGCTGGGTGTAGACGGCGACCACTTCATGGCGCGCATCGGCCGCAAGCAGCGAGGGCACGGCGAAATCCGGCGTGCCGGCAAAGACGATTTTCATGGGGCGTTGTGGCCTGGAAGGCGGCCTGCCCGGGCAGGACGCGTGGCGCGGGGACGGCGCGCGATGACGCGGCGCGCGCAGGTCGGATCCATCGTCGCCGCGCGCGGCAGGCGGCTCAGTCGCGCTCGCCCTTGCGCAGCTTCTCGAGCTTCTTCAGCGCGCGGTCGCGCTTGAGCGGCGACAGGTAATCGATGAACAGCTTGCCGTCGAGATGATCGATCTCGTGCAGCACGCAGGTCGCCAGCAGGCCGTCGACGCTCAGTTCGAAGGGCTTGCCGTGGCGATCGAGCGCGGTGACGGTGATGCCATCGGCGCGGGTCACGTCGGCGAACACGCCCGGGATCGACAGACAGCCTTCGGTATGGACGCGCAGGTCCGCCGAGCGGTCACGGATTTCCGGGTTCACGAACACCAGCGGCTGCTCGCGGCCTTCGGTCACGTCGATGACCATGAAGCGCTCGTGGGTGTCGATCTGCGTCGCCGCCAGGCCGATGCCGGGGGCTTCGTACATGGTCTGGAACATGTCGTCGAGCAGACGCTGGAACGCGGGGTCGGCGAACCGGTCGGCCGCGACCGGCTCGGCCAGCTTGCGCAGGCGGGAATGGGGGTATTCGAGGATCTCGAGCAGGGCCATGGGGTCGAAGAGCGAAGGCGGTCACAGCCGCGGGGACGAAACGACCATTGTAACGTGCCGCACACTTGCGTCCGCGCGGACCTTTCAGGCTATATTGCGCCGCTGCAAGGGGAAAAATCCAAGGGGAGCAGGTAGATGGCCGGCAAGCTTCAACGCCTTTCAAGGTCGTTCCGCACGGGCTGTGCCGTCGCGTTGCTGACCGTCACCACGTTCGCAGCTGCCCAGCAGATGCGCGGCGATCATCCCGAGACCTATGTCGTGGTCCGCGGCGACACCCTCTGGGGCATCGCAGGCCGGTTCCTCGACAAGCCGTGGCTGTGGCCGGAAATCTGGCAGGCCAACCCGCAGATCGCGAATCCGCACCTGATCTACCCGGGTGACGTGATCAGCCTGGCGTATCTCAACCGCGTGACGATGCGTCCGGGTCCGCGCCCGGTCGACGCCTCGCCGATCGGCGCGATTCCGCTGTCGGACGTCGAGCCGTTCCTCAAGAACCGCCGCATCGTGTTCGACTTCGAGACCCTGCCCTACGTGCTCGGCTACGAAGACGGCCGCCTGCGTGGCAGCGTGGACCGCAATGTCTACGTCAAGGGCCTGGACGCCGCGCGCCCGGGCGAACGCTACGCCGTGCTGCGCCCGGCCACCGAGTTCTACGGGGCGCGTCGTTCGCGTGACCTCGACTTCCGCGGCAAGCGCATCCCGGGCGAAAGCAACCTGTGGTCGCAGACCCAGCCGAAGTCGCGCCAGCAGGATGCGTTCCTCGGCTACGAGATGGTGCAGATGGGCGTCGGCACGGTCGTCCACGGCCCGACCGCGCAGAGCGACACCACCGCGCTGGCGCTGGACAACGACGGCTTCGAGGCGCGCGCAGGCGACCGTATCGTGCCGGTGAACCCGCAGCCCTACGACTTGCAGTTCTTCCCGCATCCGCCGAGCGCCGATGCGCTCGCCTCCGAGGCCCGCGTGATCGGCGTGGCCGACATGCTGGTCACCGGCGGCCCGCGCGACGTCATCGCGATCTCGGCCGGGCACCAGAACGGCGTCGACAACGGCACCGTGTTCTCGATCTGGCGCACCGGGTCGTACAACGTCGATCGCGTCGCGCACCCCAACACCTCGCGCATCACCGAATCGCCGAACGCGGGCACCCGCCGCGACCGCCTGCCGGACGAGTACGCCGCGCACGCGATGGTCTTTCTGACCTTCGATTTCGTCAGCTACGCGCTGGTGATGGAAGGCGAGAAGCCGGCCGGCGTCGGCTACACGCTCAAGCACCCCGACGCCGAGCAGTAAGGGGCGGCCCGCTGCGCGGGCTTTCCCGACGGCATCAGACGACGGCACCTTCGGGTGCCGTTTTCATGTGCGGCCTAGGCTTCGCTCATGGACGACGATGCCGATGCGCACGCGCTGCTGCGCCTGATCCACGCCGGTGGCGCCGCGGCGCCGCGCCGCCGCCTGCTCGAACATGCCGAGGGCCCGGCCGCCGCGCTGGCAGGCGGCGCCCCGGCCTGGCGCGAGGCCGGTCTCGATGCGGCGCAGCGCGCGGCGCTGGGCGGTCCGGAAGACGCGGTCGACGACTGGCGCCGCTGGCTCGCTGGCGCACCCGCCCGCCATGTCGTCGGCTGGCACGAGCCCGATTACCCGCTGCTGCTCAAACGCATGCAGGCGCCGCCGCTGGCGTTGTTCGTCGAAGGCGATCCCTGCCGGCTGTGGCGCGCCGGTGTGGCCGTGGTCGGCAGTCGCGCGCCGACTGCGGGGGGACGGGACAACGCGGCACAGTTCGCGCGCCGCTTCGCTCTCGATGGCCTGGCGGTGGTCAGCGGTCTGGCCAGCGGTATCGACGCGGCCGCACACATCGCGGCGCTCGATGCCGGCGGCGACACCGTCGCCGTGCTCGGCAGCGGTATCGACATGCCCTACCCGCGCTCCAATCTCCGCCTGCACGCGCGCATCGTCGAAGCCGGCACGGTCGCCAGCGAGTATCCGCCCGGTACGCCGGCGCGACGCGAGCAGTTTCCCAGCCGCAATCGCATCGTCGCCGGGCTCGCGCTCGGCACCCTCGTAGTCGAAGCCGCGCAGCGCTCGGGCGCGTTGATCACCGCGCGCCTGGCCGCCGACGCCGGCCGCGAGGTGTTCGCGATCCCCGGCTCGATCCACAACCCGATGGCGCGCGGCTGCCATCGACTGTTGCGCGACGGCGCGACCCTGGTCGAGGCGCCAGAAGAGGTGACCGGCGCCCTGTCGGCGATCGCCGGCGAACTCGCCGACGCCTTGCGCGAGCGGCTCGACGCCCCCATCCAGAGCGTCGAGACGATACTGAACACGGCTGGCGGGGGTGCCGTCCCCGATCCCGACAGCGTCGACCCGGACTACAACCGGTTGTGGAACGCCCTCGGGCACGACCCAACCGGTATGGATGAACTGGTCGCGCGCAGTGGATTGACGGTCGCCCGGGCGTCGGCCATGCTGCTGTCCATGGAGCTGGATGGACGTGTGGCTCTGCTGCACGGTCGGTATTCCCGAAAGTCCTGAAACGACGCGCCCAAGGGCGCAGGCCGAGGGGAAATGAAAGAAAGCATCCTGGATGTGCTGCTGTACCTGTTCGAACACTATTTCACCGAGGATGCGGACCTCGTCCGCGATCGCGACTCCCTCCAGAGCGGCCTGCTCCAGGCCGGTTTCAGCCCCGCCGAAGTCAGCAAGGCCTTCGACTGGCTCGATGCGCTGGCCGATCAGCGTCCGGCCGTGCCGGTGGTCCGCGCCAACGGTCCCACCCGTGTCTTCTCCGCGCCCGAACTCGACCGGCTGGATGTCGACTGCCGCGGGTTCCTGCTGTTCCTCGAACAGCACGGCGTGCTCGATGCCGACCAGCGCGAACTGGTCCTCGACCGGGCGATGGCGCTCGATCAGGACGAGCTGGATCTCGATGATCTGAAGTGGGTCGTGCTGATGGTGCTGTTCAACCAGCCCGGCAGCGAAGCGGCCTACGCATGGATGGAAACCCAGATGTTCGCCGACGAGCCCGAGCCGGTGCACTGACGCGGCATCCCGTCCGACCATGAAACCGACAGGCGCCCCCACGGGCGCCTGTCGCGTTTCCGGCGTCTTGGGCCGCCCGCACGGCCGCTGTAGGATGAACGCGGGGAGCCGCCGGACATCCGGCTGCAGGATCGACGATGGCGGATATCTGGTTTCATGCGACGCCCGACGGTGGGTGCAACGGCCCGATGCGCGCCGACGATCTGGTACGCCTGTTCCAGGCCGGGCGCATTCACGCTGCGACGCCGGTCTGGCACGAAGGCATGACGGAATGGGCAGCGCTGTCGTCGGTCGCGTCCACCCTGGGCGTGCCGGTCATGCCGCCACCCTTGCCGCGCGCAGCGCCTGCGTCACCGCGCCGCGGCTTGCACTGGATCTGGATCACCGTGCTCGTGCTGGCGGCACTTGCCGTACCGACATTGGCGATCATCGCGGCGATCGCCATCCCGGCCTATCACGACTATCGGACACGTGCCGGCATCTCCGAAGTCGTGGCCGCGAGCGCGCCGCTGCGACTGGCGCTGCAGAACTCGGCAGCCCACGGGGGAACGTGTCCCATCGTCACCGGCAGCGAGGACCGAGCCGTCGTCTCGAACCCGGAGGTGGAAGCCGCGATCGTCGGACTGCTCGACAGTCCCCACGTGGCGGATGTGCTGACATTGAATCGCAGCACGCTCGATCAATGCGAGTTGCTGGTGAAGCTGGAGGGTTTCGAACACGCCGCGATCGACGGAGAAGTCCTGAACTGGTCGCTCGAACCGGTCAGCGGCAACTGGACCTGCGGCACCACCGCGCCCCACCGCTATGTCCCGGAACACTGCCGGCACCGCGCCTCCCTTGCGTACGACATCCCCGCACCGCAGACAGGATCGACTCCGAAATGACCGAGTGGTACTACGCCGACACCACCAACACCCGCCAGGGCCCGATCACGACGCCGGCGCTGCTGCAGCTGCGCCACCAGGGCACGCTCGGTGACGGGACGCTGCTGTGGCGCGACGGGCTGGATGGCTGGACGCCGCTGCATGCCCTGGCACACGAGCTGGGACTGGCGGATCCGACGGCGTCGCCCATCGCGGCCACGACGACGGCGGACGGCTGGGCACTGGAGCCGGTGGCGCCTGCAGCGACAGATGTCGGAACGCAGGCAGCCTCCGTCGACGACGTTTGGCGTCCGTCCGGCGACGCCCGGGTTCCGCCGACACAGCCAGCGACTGCATCCGACGCGGTCTCGCCGTACTCGCCACCGGTCGCGCCGGTCGTCCGCGCCGCGCCGGTCGTGCATGGCGGCGATGTCGTCGATGCGGGCTTCCTCAAGCGCGCGGCGGCGTTGTTCATCGATTCGCTGCTGGTCACCGCGGTCTACTACGCCATCATTCTCGCGGCGATGGTGGTGTTCGGGCTCGGCGGCACGCTCGAGCGGCTGGGATCGGACACGCCCGAGTTCGGCGTCGCGGGCATCTTCCTGGTCGCGGTGATCTATCTCGCCTGGCCGCTGGTGAGCGGGCTCTACTACGTGCTGATGGAATCCTCCGCGCGCCAGGCGACGCTGGGCAAGATGGCGGTCGGCATCAAGGTCACCGGGCTCGACGGCGGCCGCATCAACCGCGGGCGCGCGTTCGCGCGCTGGGCCTCGCACCTGCTCGCCTACGTCACGCTGTGCATCGCGTACCTGGTCGCGCTGTTCACCGAGCGCAAGCAGGGCCTGCACGACATGGTCGCCAGCACCTACGTCGTCGACCAGTGGGCCTACACCGATCATCCCGAGCTGCAGCAGCGCTCGCTGGGCACGGTGGCCATCGTGATCCTCGTGCTGTGGGCCGGCCTGCTGCTGCTCGGTGTCGGCGCGGTGGTCTTGGCCGGTATCGCCGCCTCGCTCTGACCCCACCCCCCAAGCCGCTCCATCTCCGACAAGGACGTTCACCGATGACCGACTGGTATTACGCCGACGGGCGCAACACGCGCCACGGACCCGTCACCCGGCCCGCGCTGCTGCAGCTCCGCCAGGACGGCATCGTCAGCGACGGCACCCTGGTCTGGCGCGACGGCCTGGCCGGTTGGCAACCGTTCCGCGAACTGACGGGCGAGCTCGGTCTCGCGCCTGCGGCCGACATCGAAGCCTGGGCGCTGGAGCCGGTGGCGCCGGCGCCAACCGCGACCGCGACCGCGGGCGATGCGGTGGACGCGGGCTGGCGCCCGCTCACCGCCACCGGCGCCGCAGACGACACCGGTCTCACCGCTTCGCCCTACGCGCCGCCGACCGCGAATGTCGCCCGGCCCGATGCCGTCACCCACGGCGGCGACGTCGTGCTGGCCGGCTTCCTCAAACGCGTCGCGGCGTATGCCATCGACGCCGTCATCGTCGGCATCGCCAGCGCCGTCATCGGCGGGCTGATCTACGAACTGCTGGGCGTCGGCGGATTCGGCCGCGGCTTCTGGATGGAACAGGCGGTCCTCAATGCGGTCTCGCTGGTGCTCTCGGCGCTGTACTTCGCGTGGTTCCACGCCGCCTACGCGATGGCGACGCCGGGCAAGATGGCCGTCGGCATCAAGGTCGTGCGCCTCGACGGGTCGCGGATCTCGTTCGTGCGCGGCATCGGCCGTTACTTCGCGACCATCCTCAGCAGCCTGATCCTGATGATCGGCTTCCTGATGGCCGGCTTCACCCAGCGCAAGCAGGCGCTGCACGACATGGTCTGCGACACGCTTGTGGTCGACCGCTGGGCGTTCACCGACCGGCCCGAACTGCAGCGCCGCGAGCTGGGCACGGTGACCGTGGTGGTGCTGGTCCTGGTCGGCATCGTGACCGGCCTGGGCCTGCTGGTGCTGCTGGCGCTGGCCGGATTCGCGGCCTTTTCCTGACCGGCAGCCACGGCGGCGCTTGACACACCCCCCCGCCCGTGATTCCACTATAAAAGCAACCGACGCCCGGGGCCCGTCCCCGGGCGTCGTCATCTTCACCTTTTTTGTTGGGCCGCCCCCGGGCGTGCCCCGGATCCCGCCGCCATGGCCAAGCACCTCCTCATCGTCGAATCGCCCGCCAAGGCCAAGACGATCAACAAATATCTGGGCAAGGATTTCCACGTCCTCGCCTCCTATGGCCACGTGCGCGACCTGATTCCCAAAGAGGGCGCCGTGGACCCGTCGCAGAACTTCGCGATGCGCTACGACCTGATCGAGAAGAACGAGAAGCACGTCGAAGCGATCGCCAAGGCTGCCAAGAGCGCCGACGACATCTATCTGGCGACCGACCCGGACCGCGAGGGCGAGGCGATCAGCTGGCACATCGCGGAAATCCTGAAAGAGCGCGGCCTGCTCGAGAACAAGACGCTGCAGCGCGTGGTGTTCACCGAGATCACCCCGCGCGCGATCAAGGAAGCGATGCTCAAGCCGCGTGCGATCGCCGGCGATCTGGTCGATGCCCAGCAGGCGCGCCGCGCGCTGGACTACCTCGTCGGCTTCAATCTGTCGCCGGTGCTGTGGCGCAAGGTGCAGCGCGGCCTGTCGGCCGGCCGCGTGCAGTCGCCGGCGCTGCGCATGATCGTCGAGCGCGAGGAAGAGATCGAAGCCTTCAACGCGCGCGAGTACTGGTCGATCGACGCCGCGTGCGCGCACACGGTGCAGCCGTTCACCGCGCGCCTGACCAAGCTCGACGGCCAGAAGTTTGAACAGTTCACCGTCACCGACGGCGACACCGCCGAATCGGCGCGTGCGCGCATCCAGGCCGCCGCCCAGGGCGCGCTGCACGTCACCGACGTGGGCGCCAAGGAGCGCAAGCGCCGTCCGGCCGCGCCGTTCACCACCTCGACGCTGCAGCAGGAAGGCGCGCGCAAGCTCGGCTTCACCACGCGCAAGACCATGCAGGTCGCGCAGAAGCTGTACGAGGGCGTTGCCCTCGGCGACGAAGGCACGGTCGGCCTGATCAGCTACATGCGTACCGACTCGGTGAGCCTGTCGCAGGACGCGCTGGGCGAGATCCGCGACGTCATCGCACGCGATTACGGCACCAGCTCGCTGCCCGACCAGCCCAACACCTACCAGACCAAGTCCAAGAACGCGCAGGAAGCGCATGAGGCCGTGCGTCCGACGTCCGCGCTGCGCACGCCGACGCAGGTCGCGCGCTTCCTCAGCGACGACGAGCGCCGCCTCTACGAGCTGATCTGGAAGCGCACCGTCGCCTCGCAGATGATCCCGGCCACGCTCAACACCGTGTCGGTCGATCTGGCCGCCGGCAGCGAACACAGCTTCCGCGCGAGCGGCACTACCGTCGTGGTCCCGGGCTTCCTCGCCGTGTACGAGGAAGGCAAGGACACCAAGGGCAAGGAAGACGAGGACGAAGGCCGCAAGCTGCCGGCGATGAAGCCCGGCGACCGCGTGCCGCTGGATCGCATCATCGCCGAACAGCACTTCACCCAGCCGCCGCCGCGCTTCACCGAAGCGGCGCTGGTCAAGGCACTCGAGGAATACGGCATCGGCCGTCCGTCGACCTACGCCTCGATCATCCAGACGCTGCAGTTCCGCAAGTACGTCGAGATGGAAGGCCGCAGCTTCCGTCCAAGCGATGTGGGCCGCGCGGTGTCGAAGTTCCTGTCCAGCCACTTCACCCAGTACGTGGACTACGACTTCACCGCCAAGCTCGAAGACGAACTCGATGCGGTCAGCCGCGGCGAGGAAGACTGGATCCCGCTGATGGAGAAGTTCTGGGGTCCGTTCAAGGAACTCGTCGACGACAAGTCGGAATCCGTCGACCGCAACGAAGCCACCGGCGCGCGCGAGCTCGGCACCGACCCCAAGACCGGCAAGCCGGTCAGCGTGCGTCTGGGCCGGTTCGGACCGTACGCCGCGATCGGCAGCACCGCCGAGGACGCCGAGGACAAGCCCAAGTTCGCCTCGCTGCGTCCCGGCCAGTCCATGCACACGATCTCCCTCGAAGACGCGCTGGAGCTGTTCCTGCTGCCGCGCATCCTCGGTGAGGACAAGGACGAACAGGTCAGCGTGGGCATCGGCCGCTTCGGCGCGTTCGCCAAGCGCGGCAGTGTCTACGCGTCGCTGAAGAAGGAAGACGATCCGTACAAGGTCGACCTGGCGCGCGCGGTGTTCCTGATCGAAGAGAAGGAAGAGATCGCGCGCAACCGGATCATCAAGGAGTTCCCGGACAGCGACATCCAGGTGCTCAACGGCCGCTTCGGCCCCTACATCAGCGACGGCAAGCTCAACGGCAAGATCCCCAAGGATCGCGAGCCGGCGTCGCTGACGTTCGACGAAGTGACGAAGCTGCTCGAAGAAACCGGCAAGCCGGTGCGCAAGGGTTTCGGCAAGAAGGCGCCGGCCAAGAAAGTCGCCGCGAAGAAGGTCGCAGCGAAGAAGGAGCCGGCCGCGAAGAAGGCCGCGACCAAGAAGGCGCCTGCGAAGAAGGCCGCCAAGAAGACCGCGAAGAAGGCGACGAAGAAGACCACGAAGTCGATCGCGCCTGCGGTCGAGCCGGCGAAGTCGCTGCTGACCGCGTCCAAGGTCGCGCCGGGCAAGAAGCGCGTGATCAAGGCAGGTGGCGACAAGCCGGTCACGGACGACGCGCCCTTCTGACCCGCCGCGCATGACCGCGCCCGTGCTCGACATTCCCGCCGCCGCCGCGTTGCTCGCGCGCGGCGGCGTGGTGGCCTACCCCACCGAAGGCGTCTGGGGTCTGGGCTGCGATCCCTTCGATCGCGACGCGGTGATGCGGCTGCTCGACATCAAGAAGCGTCCCGTCGACAAGGGCGTGATCCTGATCGCCGGCGCGCGCGCGCAACTCGATGCGATCGTCGACTGGACGCGGCTGTCCGATGACGCGCGCACGCGTGTGACCGACAGCTGGCCCGGCCCGAACACGTGGGTCGTGCCCGCACGCGCCGACGTGCCCGCGTGGATCACCGGCGCGCACGCGAGCGTCGCGGTCCGCGTCAGTGCACATGCCGATGTCGTCGCGCTGTGCGCGGCGTTCGGCGGTGCGCTTGTCTCCACCAGCGCGAACCTGACCGGCGAACCCGCGGTCGCGGATCGCGATGCGCTCGACGTGCGACTGCTCGCGCGCATCGACGGTCTGCTCGACGGCCGGACCGGCGGACGCAGCGGCCCGTCGACGATCCGCGATGCATTGACCGGCGACGTGTTCCGCGCCTGAATCCGCGTCTCAGCGGCGCGTTGGCGAACGTTGCGCTGCGGTTGCATTCGCAACTGAAATCCCGCGAAAAACCGGGTTGCCGCACTGCACAAACTATGCTCTAGTCGTGACCCGGTGTGGACGCGTTGTCGCGATGCAAGGACCTTGGCGCTCCGATCCCCGCGCCGGCCATGCACCTCTCCACGGACTGCGATGACGACGATGCGGGAACTCCCGGATCGGGGTCTTTACGACCCCGCTGACGAACGCGATGCCTGCGGTTTCGGCCTGATTTCGACGATCGGCGGCAACGCCTCGCGCGAGATCGTGGACGGTGCGCTGCAGGCGCTGTCGCGCATGGCCCATCGAGGCGGCATCGCCGCCGATGGCCTCTCGGGTGATGGCTGCGGCGTGCTGCTCTACGCCGCCGACGCGTTCGTCGACACGCTCGCCGCCGAAGCCGGCTTCGCGTTCGACGGTGCGCGCCGTGCGGCCGGCATGGTGTTCCTGCCGGACGAACCCGACGCCGCCGCGCAGTGCCGCGAGACGCTCACGCAGCTGCTGCGCGATGTCGACGTGCGCGTCGCCGGCTGGCGCGAGGTGCCGCTCGACGATGCGGCGCTGGGTGCACTCGCGCGCACTTCGAAGCCGCGGATCGAGCAGGTGTTCGTGACCGCCGACGGCGACGACGCGCAGGCCTTCGAACGTGCGCTGTACCTCGCCCGCCGCCGCGCCGAACAGGCGCTGCGCGCGCACGAGGATTTCTACGTGGTCGGCCTCACCCCCGGCCTGCTCGGCTACAAGGGCATGGTGCTGCCGAGCCATCTGACCCAGCTGTTCCCGGATCTCGCACGCGCCGATCTCGCAGCCAAGACCGTCGTATTCCATCAGCGTTTCTCGACTAATACGCTGCCGCGCTGGCCGCTGGCGCATCCGTTCCGGCGCCTGGCGCACAACGGCGAGATCAACAGCATCGAAGGCAACCGCCGCTGGGCGCAGGCGCGACGCGGCGTGTGGGCGTCGCCGCAGCTCGACATCGGCGAGTTCGAAGAAACCGTGACCATGCACGGCTCGGATTCGCAGACGCTCGACAACATGCTCGAGTGGATGCTGCTCGGCGGCATGGATCTGCTGCAGGCGATGCGCATCCTGATGCCGCCGGCCACGCAGTCGCTGGAATACAAGGACGCCGATCTCGCCGCGTTCTACGAGTACTACGCGATCAATTCCGAACCGTGGGACGGCCCGGCGGGCGTGGTGATGTGCGACGGCCGCCATGCCGCGTGCACGCTCGACCGCAACGGCCTGCGCCCCGCGCGCTGGACGCTGTCGCAGGACGGCATCTTCGTCATCGCCTCCGAAGCCGGCGTCTGGGACGTCGCGCCCGAGCGCGTCAAGGCCAAGGGCAAGTTGGGCCCGGGCGAGATGATCGCGATCGATCTCACCACCGGCACGCTGCTCGACAACGACGCGATCGACGAGGTCAATCGCGCACGCGCGCCGTACAAGCAATGGCTCAAGCGTGGCATGAGCTATCTGCACACCGAACTCATCGATCCCGCGCTCGCCGCGGAACCGTTCGCGCCCGACACCCTGCTCGCGTTCCAGAAGCTGTTCCAGCTCACCCGCGAGGAACAGGAATCGGTGCTGCGGCCATTGGCCGAGACCGAGCAGGAAGGCATCGGCTCGATGGGCGACGACGTGCCGATGGCCGCGATCAGCCAGCGCGTGCGCCCGCTCTACGACTGTTTCCGCCAGGCGTTCGCCCAGGTCACCAATCCACCGATCGATCCGCTGCGCGAAGGCGCGGTCATGACGCTGTCCACGCAGATCGGCCGCGAAGGCAACATCTTCCTCGACCGCGCCGAGAACGTGCACCACGTGCTGCTGAACTCGCCGGTGCTGTCGCAGCGCAAACTGCGTCAGCTGCTGGCGCTGCCGCGGTTCGCCGAATCGAACCTGCTGCTGGATCTGTACTTCGACGCCGATACCGAAACGCTCGAAGGCGCGCTGCATCGTCTGTGCGCCGAAGCTGAAGCCGCGACGCGCGCGGGTGTCGAGATCCTGCTGCTCAGCGATCGATATCCCAAGCGCGGCACCGTGCCCGTGCACGCGCTGCTGGCGACCGGTGCGATCCATCTGCATCTGGTGCGCGCCGGCCTGCGCTGCGACGTCAATCTGGTCATCGAAACCGGCACCGCGCGCGACCCGCACCACTTCGCCTGCCTGATCGGGTTCGGCGCGACGGCGGTCTATCCCTATCTCGCGTTCCAGACCCTGCACGCGCTCGGTCGCCGCGGCGTGCTCGCGACCAAGGTCGGCAATGAACATCTGCAGCTCGGTCGCAGCTACCGCCGCGGCATCCGCAAGGGTCTGCTGAAGATCATGTCCAAGATGGGCATCGGCAGCATCGCCAGCTATCGCGGCGCGCAGCTGTTCGAGATCGTCGGTCTGGCGCCGGAAGTCGTCGACCTGTGCTTCGAAGCGACCCCGTCGCGCATCGGCGGCGCCGGCTTCGCGCGTCTGGAAGCCGATGCGCGCCATCTCGCCGAACAGGGCTGGGACGATGCCGCCCTGCCCGAGCCGGGCGGCCTGCTGCACTACGTGCACGGCGGCGAGTATCACCAGTTCAATCCGGACGTGGTGACCTCGCTGCAGCGCGCGGTGCTGACCGGCGAACGCGACGACTGGAAGCGCTATTCGGATTTCGTCGCCACGCGACCGCCTGCCGCACTGCGCGATCTGCTGCGCCCGAAGGCCGCGACGCCGATTTCGATCGACGACGTGGAGCCGGTGGCGTCGATCGTGCGCCGCTTCGATTCGGCGGCGATGAGTCTCGGCGCGTTGTCGCCCGAAGCGCACGAAGCGCTGGCGATCGCGATGAACCGTCTGGGCGGCCGCAGCAATTCCGGCGAAGGGGGCGAGGATCCCGAGCGTTACGGCACCGATCGCCGCAGCAAGATCAAGCAGATCGCGTCGGGGCGTTTCGGCGTCACGCCGGAATACCTGATCAATGCCGAGGTGCTGCAGATCAAGGTCGCACAGGGCGCCAAGCCCGGCGAAGGCGGCCAGCTGCCCGGGAGCAAGGTCAATCCGCTGATCGCGCGCCTGCGCTACGCCAAGCCCGGCATCGGCCTGATCTCGCCGCCGCCGCATCACGACATCTACTCGATCGAGGATCTCGCGCAGCTGATTTTCGATCTGCGCCAGGTCAATCCCGACGCGCTGATCTCGGTGAAGCTGGTCAGCCACGCGGGGGTCGGCACGATCGCCGCCGGCGTGGTCAAGGCCGGCGCGGATCTGATCACGATTTCCGGCCATGACGGCGGCACCGGTGCGAGCCCGCTCGGCTCGATCCGCTACGCCGGCGCGCCGTGGGAACTCGGCCTGTCGGAAGCGCGCCAGGCGCTGCAGTTCAACGACATGCGCGGCCAGGTGCTGCTGCAGACCGACGGCGGTCTGAAGACCGGTCTCGACGTCATCAAGGCCGCGATGCTGGGTGCCGACACGTTCGGCTTCGGCACCGCGCCGATGATCGCGCTGGGCTGCAAGTACCTGCGCATCTGCCATCTCAACAATTGCGCGACCGGCGTGGCTACGCAGGATGAGCGCCTGCGCGCGAACCACTACAAGGGGCTGCCCGAGCGCGTGGAGACGTTCTTCCGCAACGTCGCCGAGGACGTGCGCGAACATCTGGCCGCGCTCGGTGTGCGCTCTCTCGACGACATCGTCGGCCGCACCGATCTGCTCGAACAGCACCTGCGCCACACCCGCGATGCGGTCGACATCGACCTGTCGATGCTGCTGCGCCGCGATCCGGACAAGCCGATGTCCTACTGCGGCGCGCCGGCGCTGCAGTCGCCGCCCGACGGTCTGGCTGCGGCGCTCGATGCGCGCGTGTCGAAGGCGATCGAACGCGGCGAAGGCGGCGAGTTCGACTTCGAGATCCGCAACACCGACCGCAGCATCGGCACGCGTCTGTCGGGCCTGATCGCACGTCACCACGGAAATACCGCGATGAGCGATCGTCCGGTCACGCTGCGCCTGCGCGGCACGGCCGGGCAGAGTCTCGGCGCGTTCAACGCCGGTGGCCTGCACATCGATCTCGAAGGCGAAGCCAACGACTACGTCGGCAAGGGCATGGCCGGCGGCCGCATCGTGCTGCGCCCACCCGCGGGCAGCGTGTTCGAATCGCGCAATACGCCGATCCTCGGCAACACCTGCCTGTACGGCGCGACCGGCGGCGAAGTCTATGCCGCGGGTCGCGCGGGCGAACGCTTCGGCGTGCGCAACTCGGGCGCGGTCGCGGTCATCGAAGGCGCCGGCGATCACTGCTGCGAATACATGACCGGCGGCGCGGTCGCGGTGCTGGGCCGCATCGGCCTGAACTTCGGTGCCGGCTTCACCGGCGGCATCGCCTACGTGCTCGATCTCGATCGCGATTTCGTCGACCGCTACAACCACGAACTGATCGACATCCTGCGCGTCACGCCCGAGGCCTTCGACAACTACCGCTCGCACCTGCGCGATCTGATCGAGACCCACGCACGCCTGACCGGCAGTGCATGGAGCGGACGCATCCTCGACGAGTTCCGCGATTTCGTCGGCAAGTTCTGGCTGGTCAAGCCGAAGGCCGCGAGTCTCGAAGCGCTCGCCGAAGATCTGAGGAGAGCTGCCTGATGAAGCGCGACGTGTTCCGGTTCCTCAACGAACCGCGCGAGATGCCCGACAAGGTACCGCTCCCCCTGCGCACCGATGGCGACTGGAACGAGCTCTACGGCAGTTTCGAAGACCGCGAGGCCGCCCATCAGGCCGACCGTTGCCTCGATTGCGGCAACCCGTACTGCGAAGCCAAGTGCCCGGTGCACAACTACATTCCGAACTGGCTGAAGCTGGTGCAGGAAGGCCGCGTGCTCGAAGCCGCGGCGCTGTGCCACGAGACCAATCCGCTGCCCGAGATGTGCGGCCGCGTGTGCCCGCAGGATCGTCTGTGCGAAGGCGCGTGCACACTCGACGACGGCTTCGGTGCGGTGACCATCGGCGCGGTCGAGAAGTACATCGTCGACACCGCGTTCGCGCAGGGTTGGCGGCCGGATCTGTCGAAGGTCGTGCCGACCGGCCAGCGCGTGGCGGTGATCGGCGCCGGGCCTGCGGGCCTGTCGTGCGCGGACCGTCTCGCGCGTGCCGGCATCGCTGCGGTCGTGTTCGACCGCTACGAGCAGATCGGTGGTCTGCTGCAGTTCGGCATCCCGAGTTTCAAGCTCGACAAGTCGGTGATCGCGACGCGCCGCACGGTGCTCGAAGGCATGGGCGTGGAGTTCCGCCTCGGCGTCGAGATCGGCAAGGACGTCGCGATCGACAGCCTGCTCGAAGAATTCGATGCGGTGTTCGTCGGCACCGGCGCCTACCGCTACACCGATGGTGGCCTGCCCGGCCAGGATCTGCCCGGCGTGCTGCCGGCCCTGCCCTTCCTCGTGCACAACGGCCGCATCGTCACCGGCGGCGATACCTGGGGCCGCCCGGTCGCCGGCTGGGAAACCTCGCTGACGCTGCCGAATCTCGAAGGCAAGCGCGTCGTCGTGCTCGGCGGCGGCGATACCGGCATGGACTGCGTACGGTCCGCGGTGCGCCTGGGCGCGGCCAGCGTGACCTGCGCGTACCGGCGCGACGAAGCCAACATGCCCGGCTCGGCGCGCGAAGTCGGCAATGCACGCGAGGAAGGCGTGCGCTTCCTGTTCAACCGCCAGCCGCTGGGCGTCGACGCCAACGACGCCGGTGACGTCGCCGGCGTGCGCGTGGTCGAGACGAAGCTCGGTGAGCCGGATGCGAACGGCCGCCGCGCCGCGGTGCCGATCGACGGCACGGAATCGTTGCTCGACGCGGACGTCGTGATCATCGCCTTCGGCTTTTCACCCGTGGTGCCCGAGTGGCTCACCACGCACGGCGTCGAAGCCAGGGGCAACGGCCGCATCGGCGTGGGCGGTGAACGTCGCCTGCCCTACCAGACGGCGCTCCCGAAGCTGTTCGCCGGCGGCGATGCGGTGCGCGGCGCCGATCTCGTCGTCACCGCCGTGCAGGAAGGCCGCGACGCCGCAGCGAGCATCGCGCGGATGTTGCGCAAGGCCGCGCAGCCTGCCAAGGCGGCGCTCGACGCGATCTGAGGGGTCGCGGCCGCGTCAGGCTCTGGTGACCAAGCCCTCCCCCGCGTGCGGGGGAGGGTTGGGTGGGGGCAAACGGCCTGATCGCGATACCCAGAAATAGGCGGCTTGGACGGCAAGTCCACGCCCGATGCATTCGAGCCGGCGCGCACGGTTCGCCCCCATCCCAGCCTTCCCCCGCAAACGGGGAAAGGTGCGGATTCCGCACGCTGGCGATACGCCGTGCACGCGGGATCGGCGCGGACGGGCGCACCTCAAACGATGGAAGCGCGGATCACACCGGCGGCGTCGCCTTGCAGTGCCGGTCGATGAACGCCTGGTGCGGCGGCATCGCATCCACGCAGGCGGCGAGCGTGCGGCGGACGCTGTCGATGAAGCGATGCACTTCCTCGTCGGGCACGTTGTCGACCAGCGGATGCCAGCCCTGCGGCACGATGCCCTGCCCGACCATCACCTGCACCCAGCTGATCTCGGCGAACATCTCGCTGGCATTCCGGAAGAACCGGCCGCTGTCTCGGAACAGATCGATGACGCCCTGCAGCTCCGCGGGCACGTCCATCGTGCGGCACTGACGCCAGAACGGCGTGTCGTCGCGACGCGTCGCCTTGTAGTGCAGCACGATGAAATCACGGATGCGCTCGAACTCGAACGCCAGCTGCGCGTTGTAGCGCTCGGCGAGCACCGGATTGAAGCCGTCCCGCGGCAGCAGTTCGAGCAGCTTCGAGATGCCCGACTGGATCAGATGGATGCTGGTCGATTCCAGCGGTTCCAGGAACCCGCTCGACAGTCCGATCGCGACCACGTTGCGGTTCCAGCACTGCTTGCGGCGGCCGGTGACGAACCGCAGCGGACGCGGATCGCCCAGCGCCTCGCCTTCCAGATTCGCCAGCAGCGTGGCCGCGGCCTCGTCGTCGCTGACGTGCGCACTGGAATAGACGTAGCCGTTGCCGGTGCGGTGCTGCAGCGGAATACGCCACTGCCAGCCGGCCGGACGCGCAGTCGCGCGCGTGAACGGTGCGGGCGGTCCCACGTTCGCGGTCGGCACGGCCAGCGCGCGATCGCAGGGCAGCCAGTGGGTGAAATCGTGGTAACCGGTCTCGAGCGTCTGCTCGATCAGCAGACCGCGGAAACCGGAACAGTCGACGAACAGATCGCCGTCGAGCACGGTGCCGTCCTGCAGCCGCACCGAGGTGACGAAGCCGCTTTCGGGGTGCTGCGCTACGTGGTCGATCATGCCCTCGTGCCGGCGCACGCCGCGCTGCTCGGCATAACCGCGCAGATACCGCGCGTAGAGCCCGGCGTCGAAATGGTAGGCATAGGCGATGTTCCCGAGCGGCGAACCCGCCGGCACGTCGGTCGCCGACACCATGAAGCGGCCACGCTGCGCGGCCAGGGTGTTGAGTGTGTAATCGCCGAGAGGACCCGCGCGTCCGGCGTGCCGCGCTTTGAGCCAGTACTGGTGGAACGGCAGCAGCCCGAGCGGATGTCCGATCTCGGTGCCGAAACCGTGGATGTAGCGTTCGCCGACATCGAGCCAGTCGACGAACTCGATGCCGAGCTTGAAGCTGCCCTGGGTGTTGCGCACGAAATCGGCCTCGTCGATGCGCAGCAACTGGTTGAACGCCTTGATGTGCGGCACGGTCGCTTCGCCGACACCGACGGTGCCGATCTGCTCCGACTCGACCAGCGCGATGTCGTAGGTGGGCCCGAGCACGCGCGACAGCGCGGCGGCGGTCATCCAGCCCGCGGTGCCGCCGCCGACGATGACGATGCGTTGCAGACTTTCCATACCGCTCTCCTGTTGCGATGACGAAGACACACAGCACGACGGGACCCGCAGGTCCCGTCGTGGTCACGCGGACGCGTTGGACTGCGTCAGAACTTCAGGCCGACCTCGAAGGTCACCGTACGCGGCACGTACAGGATATCGCCCGAGGTGTTGATCGTCAGATCCGGATTGAAACGGCCGTTGCTGCCGAATCCGTTGTAGGCATACGACGAGTAGTTTTTGAAGTCGAACGCGTTGAGCAGGTTCACGCGCGTCGACAGCTTGACGTTCCCGGCCACGGTGAAGTCCTTGCTGGCCTGGAAGTCGACCGTGCGGTAACCCCAGATGTCGCCACCGAAAATGAACTTGCCCGCGCCCGGCGGCGTAGCTGCAACCTGCTGGCAAGTCGCGCCGTCCGGATCGGTGACGCCGAAACACGCGATCGTGTTGATCGGCTCCGGTGTCGCCAGCACGATCTTCGCGCCGAAGGTGATGTCCCACGGACCATCGATCGAGCCGGACGCGACGAAGCGATGCGCCGAGGCGGCGTTCGATTTCACGAACGGGTAGTCGTGGATCGTCGCCTTGTCGAACGCGAACGCCTCGTCGATGTTGCGGTTCTGGCGTGCACTGGTGTGCGTGTAGGCCAGGTTGAGGCCCCAACCGGATTCCTCGGTGTACGGACGCTCGGCAGACAGCAGGACCTGGCTGCTGCGCTGCTCCAGACCGTTCGAGCCGATAATCGTGTTCTGGTAGCCGGGCACCGGCTCGCCCCACGGCGCGCCGCCGTTCTGGAAGTAGGAACCATCCGGATAGCGGTTGATCAGCGACATCGCGAAGCCGTCGTAGCTCAGCACGCGCTGGAACGTCACGTCGGTCAGCCACTCGCCGACCTGGTTGCTGATGCCGATGCTGAACTGGTCGCTGTAGGGCGTCTTGATCTCGTTGTCGAACATGAAGAGTTCGGCGCTGCCGCTCACACCAGGAATCGTGTTGAGCTGGTCGATGCCGCCCAGATAACGCTGGTCGAACGGCACGCAGACGCGATCCGCGCGGTAACACTGGCCGGTCGCCGGGTCCTGGAAGTACACGGCGACGGGCGACAGTGCGGCCTTGCTGGTTTCCAGCGCGAGCTGCTCGAACAGGTTGCGGTCGTAGGACCGCGCAGCGCCGCCGTGCAGCACGGCCGTCTCGTCGCCCAGGAAGTCGTAGGAGAAGCCGAACCTCGGCGCCCACGCATCCTTGAAGTTGTCACGGTTGTTGCCGGTGCTGATGTAGTCCGCGATGTCGATGCCGCTCGGCAGCAGGCGGTTCGCCCACGGCTGCTGGCCCGGCAGGTCAGGATCGTCGCCGTAGAGCGCGTCGACGATGCCCTGCGAGGTCACGAAGTCGGTGTAGGCCGGCGTGTCCTCGTAGTCGTAACGGATGCCCAGGTTGATCAGCAGCTTGTCGGTCACCGCCCAGTCGTCCTGGATGAAGATGCCGTACTGCTTGGACGGCGACACCACGGTCGCCCGCTGGCCGGGTGTGTCGTACGGCGCGACGAAGTCGACGCGGTACGGCGTGGCCGCGACGCCGGCGGCGTTGACGGCATACGAGAACTGCGGATTGACCGACGCCGCGTCCTGCGAGGTCAGTTCCACGTCCTTGTAGTTGAAACCCATCTTGATGGTGTGGTCGCCGTGCCAGTCGAAGCTGGTGAAGGTCAGCGCGTTCTGCAGGAACCAGCCCTTCTGGCTCTTGTTCTGCACGCTCAGACCGCCGGCCGGACCGGTGGCGAGGAACGCGTACTCGTCGACGTCGGTCGAGTTGGCGCGCGGCACGAGGACCTTGTAGAGGATGCCGTTACCCAGGCTCGTGGCATTGGGATTGTTGGAGGAATCCTCGGTGCCGACGACCAGTTCGTTGATCCAGTTGTCGGAGTAGTGCTGCCAGCGCAGGTTGGTGCGCTTGTCGGTGTTGAGCTTCTCGGTTGCCTGCTCGATGTTGTTGATGCCACCGACGTTCGCGGTCTGGGTCTCGTCGCGATAGAGCGTGCTGAGTTCGATGCGGTCGTTTTCACCGGCCTCGAAGGTCAGCTTGCCGAAGACCAGATCCTGCTCGAACGGCATGTTGGCCGCGCCGTACTGGCTCGACAGATTGGCCGGCAGTAGGCCGACGTACGGCAGCGCGCTGGGATCCGCCTGCACGCTCTTGGGCACGATGTTCTCCTTGCCCTCATAGGCAACGAAGAAGTGCAGACGGTCCTGCAGGATCGGGCCGCCGAACGCGAAGCCGTATTCCTTGGTCTGCGAATCGATCTTGCCGCTCGTCGCCTCATCGGGACGTTCTTCGCGCAGATCCTGGTCGGTGAAGCGGTAGAAGACTTCGCCTTCGAACTCGTTGGTACCCGACTTGGTCGCCGCGGTGATCGCCGCGCCGCTGATCTGGCCGTATTCGGCCTTGTAGTTCGAGGTGATGACCTTGTACTCGCCGACGGCGAGCTGCGGGAACGGATTGCCCTGCGTGTCCGCCTGGCCGGCGATGCCGCCGCTGCGCACGTAGCTCTTCTGGCCCACGCCGTCGATGTACAGGTTGCCTGCGCTCGCGTTCGATGCGCCGCCGCGGAGCTTGGTGTTTCCGTTGCCGTCGATCTCGAACACCATGCCCGGCACGACGTCCGCGAACTCGAGGAAGTTGCGCGTAGCCTGCGGCAGCTGCTGGATCTGGCGCAGCGAAATGGTGTTGCCTACTTCCGAGGTCTTGACCTCGCGCAGCACCGGCGCGGTGACGTTCACCGTGCCGATGTCCGTCACGTCACCCTGGGTCGGCGTCTCGGTGGTGGTGCCCGAGAGGTTCAAGGTCGAGGTGGAGGCGACCGTCAGCGTTACCGTCTGCGATGCACCGCCGGCTTCGACCCGGTACGTGCCCGGCGGCAGGCCACCCAGCGTGTAGCTGCCGTTGGCATTGGTCTGCACGCTGCGGGTCGCGCCGGTGGCGATATTGGTGGCGGACACCGTGGTCCCGGCTTCCGCACCCGCCTGGGAGGACACCTGGCCGCGCAGCGTAGCGCTGCTGGACTGGGCGAACGCGGGCGTCGCGACGACGAGACACCCCAGCAGCGCGCACGCGAGCAGACTGGGCTTGGGGGCACGCGAGGTGCGGTTGGCTTTCATGGCATCCCCTCCGAGGGATTTCCGTTACGTGATTCGAATTGTTGTTGTGGGGTCGGGACAACGGCACAGCGGCACAGCACTTGCGGCACGCCCACGCGCAACCGCGCACCGGTCTTCGCCGTTGCTTCGGTCGCGCACATGGACCTGTATGTCGACGGGACGGAGCGCGGATGCCGGGTTGCATCCACTTCCTGGCCGGATCGGCGTCCTACCGATCGCGCCTGGTCGCGGTCCGTGCTGGGGCACGGGTCGCGGCGGGCGCCGGCGCCTGCGTCAACCGCGCGGCCTCGGGTCAGGAGGGGGCGTGGTGGGGCGGGTCGGCGCGCATCGTAATCCCGCGCCGCGTCGCCGTCTACGAGGACGATCATCGGGGCCGGAAAGGCCGAACCTGCCCGGCGGCCTGCTGCCGCATGGTCCCCGTATCCGACCGCCCCCGCGCTCATTCGAACGTCCGCCTTCGTCAGTGAGGCGGACGCTAACACCCATTGAAAGCGGTTACATCCCGCAATGCAGCACGGCGGAATCCGATGGCGTCCGCACGTCGTGTATGCGTCCCCTGAATTACTGGTCCCCATTCAAGAAGCTGCGGGTTTCCGCAGCGCTTTCAACGTCCCATGATGGGGCCATGTACCCACGACCCCGCTTCCGCAGTTTCCTCGCGACGACGCTGCTGGCGACCCTCGCCAGCGCGGCGGCACCGTCGGTCATGGCGGACACGCCGCCGCAGGTCACCGTCTACCGCTGCACCGACGCGAGTGGCCGCGTCGCCCTGCGCGACTCGCCCTGCGCGGACGGCGCGACGCAGGAAGTGCGCAACATGCTGCGCCCCGTCGACGGCACGCCACTGCCGCCGCGCGCGAGCGGACCCACCGCGGCCGTCGTCGATCCGCCGGCGCCGCAGGTGATCGTGATGCGTCCACCGCAGCCGATGTACCGCTGCGTGCGCCCCGATGGCAGCAGCTACACCAGTGATTCGTCGGAGGGCAATCCACGCTGGGTGCCGCTGTGGACGCTGGGCTACGGGCCGGCGCGACGTGGACCGTCGGCGCGTGTCGAGGCCGGCGACGGACGCGGCAGCATCGAAGTCGATTCCGGTGTCGACACACGTCCGCGCGCGCGCGGCGGCTACTACGGCGCGGGTACCTGGATCCGCGACGAATGCCGGCAGATGCCACAGGGCGAAGTCTGCAGCCTGCTGGGCAATCGTCGCGAAGAGATTCGCCGCCGCTTCTTTAATGCGCAGCCGACCGAACGCAGCCAGCTGACGAACGAAGAACAGACCATCAACACCCGTCTGTCGCAGGATTGCGACCGGTGAACCGCAGGGCAGTGGGAGCCGTCGCGCTCGCGTGCGCGCTGGCGAGTGGCGGCAGCGAGGCGGTGACCACGGTGATCTACCGCTGCACCGATCCGGCCGGCGCGGTGACGTTCCAGAACGGCACCGCCTGCCCCGCCGGCCATACGCAGGAACGCCGCGTGGTGGAAATGGCCGCGCCGATGCCCGCCTTCGTGTCGCCGCCCGCGACGCCAGTCGCCGCGCCGCAGGTGCCGCTGATCTCGCGCCTGCCTGCCGCCGAACCGGTGACGCCGGGCGAGGACGACGACGCGCCCGAGCCGCCGCCCGCACTGTTCGCCTGCCGCGTCTTCGACAACAGCACCTACTGGCGCGAGGACGACACCCCGCCCCTGCGCTGCCGGCCGATGCAGACCGTCGGCATCGGCGGACTGCCCGGCATGGCAGCGGGCCAGGCCTGCGAGCAGGTCGCGGATGTCTGCGAGGCGGTCCCGGCCGACGCGCTGTGCAGCACCTGGGAAACCCGCGTGCGCGAAGCGGAGTTCCGCTGGCGCTATGCGCAGGGCCGCGCGCAGGATCCGCTGCGTCTGGAATACGAGCAGCTGTTCACCACCTGGCGCGACAGCACGTGTGGCCGGGGCGCGGGCATCGTGCCCGCAGCCGACTAGAGCCAGCGCGGGACGGACGTCCGATAGCGCTCGTAATCGGCGCCGAAACACGCGCGCAGTCGCGCTTCCTCGAACGGAATGATCGCGTACTGCAGGGCCAGCACGGGCAACGGCAGCAGCAACAGCGCCCAGGGCAGATCCAGCATCAGGGCCAGTCCGATGTAGGCCAGCACCTGGGCCAGGTAGATCGGATTGCGCGTCCACCGGAACGGGCCGCGCTCGATCAGTCGCGCCGGCGTATGCGCAGGAATGATCGTGGTCCTGCGCCGCGCGAACAGCGCGAAGGCCCAGACGGCGAGCACCAGGCCAGCATCGGCCAGCACCGTCCCCAGCAGATGCAGTGCGGCGCGGCTGCCTTCCGGCGCCAGCGGCAGACCGAACGCGTGCTGCAGGCCGGCGCCTGCTGCGAACGCCAGAATGAACTGCACCGGCGACGTGCTGCGCACCAGAAGGGGCGCGCGCGGCGCGACGTCCATCGGCTCAGAAACCATGGCGCAGGAATCCCCCGTCGACCGCGATGCACTCGCCGGTGATGTAAGCCGAAGCCGGCAGGCACAGGAACGCGACCGCCGCGGCCACTTCTTCCGGTTCGCCGATGCGCCCCATCGGCGTGCGCAGCAGCACGTCGTCGAGATAGTCGGGATCCGACAGCGGACCCGAGGTGCGCCGCGTGCGGATGTACCACGGCGCCACCGCGTTGACACGGATGCCGTCCTCGGCCCACTCGACCGCGAGGTTGCGGGTCATCTGGTGCAGCGCCGCCTTGCTCATGCCGTAGGGCGCGCCGCTGCGCACGTGGGTGATGCCCGACACGCTGCCGACGTTGACGATCGCCGAGCTGCCGCGACTCGCCAGCAGCGGATGCGCGTAACGCGCGAGTTCGAAGGCGCTGAACACGTTGACCTCGAAGATCTCGCGCCACTCGTCCTCGGCATAGTCGTTCGCCGCGCGGCTGAGGTTGCCGCCGGCGTTGTTGACCAGAATGTCGAGGCCGTCGCCCTGGTCCTCGACCCAGTCGAGAATCTCGCGCCGCTGCTCTTCATCGACGACGTCGGCGATCATCGCGCGCACGTCGGCCTGCGGAAATTCCTCGAGCAGTTCGTCGCGCGTCGATTCCAGCGCGTCGCCGTTGCGGCCGACGATCAGCACCGTCGCGCCGAAGCCGGTCAGTTCGCGCGCGATCGCGCGGCCGATACCGGCGCTGCCGCCGGTGACGAGGGCCAGTTGTCCATCCAGGCGCCAGCGGTGCGGATCCATCGACATTCCCCCAATCTGCGTCGGCGTTAGGATAGCGCCGAGCCCGCCCGTCGGAGTGCCGCATGTCCAGTCAACGCATGGTTCCGCATCTCGTCCGCATCCATCACCGCGCCCGCGTCGGCATCGCCGTGCTGCTGCTGCTCGGCTGCGCGGCGTGTACGCCGCCGCCGAACGAGCCGACGGAAAAACCGGCCGAACCGCAGGCCACGCAGTTGCGCGACGCGATGCAGAGACCGCTCGACGACGCACGCGCGGCGCAGGCCGCGGTCGATGCCGATGCGGCGCGTCAACGCAAGGCGATCGAGGACGCCGGCGGCTGAGGCGCGCCGGCGCTGCGACGGCTCACCAGTCCGTCGGCCTGTAGTCCTTGAGGAACTGACCCCAGACGTGGGTGCCGGTGTTGATGCCGTCGATGATCGGATCGACGATGCGCGCCGCACCGTCGACGATGTCGAGCGGCGGATGGAAGCGTTCCTCGACGATCTTGCGCTCGGCGATCTCCACCGGATCCTCGTCGGTCACCCAGCCGGTGTCGACGGCGTTCATGTGGATGCCGTCGCCGTGGTAATCCGCGGCCGAGGTGCGCGTCATCATGTTGAGCGCGGCCTTGGCCATGTTGGTGTGCGGATGCTTGGTGGTCTTGAAGTTGCGGTAGAACTGCCCCTCGACCGCGGACACGTTGACGATGTGCTTGTCGCGTTCCGGGCTGCGCACCATCAGCGTCTTCAGGCGCGCGTTGAGGATGAAGGGCGCGACCGCGTTGACCAGCTGCGTCTCCAGCAGCTCGACCGCCGGCACTTCATCCATCTGCAGACGCCATGAGTTGCGTCCGCGCAGATCGACCTGCTGCAGATCCTTGTCGACGCGGCCTTCCGGAAACAGGTGCGCCTGGCCGACCAGTTCGTCGGCGAGCAGCGGCACCTGCGACAGTTCCGCGGCGCGTGCGAGGCCGGCGCGCCCCGCGCTGCTCTCGACCAGCGACTGGCTGCCACCCGGCAGCAGATCGGCCGCGCGCAGGCCCTCGTAGCCGCCGACCAGCTTGCGCACGTGTTCGGGCAGTTCGTGCAGCGCGGCGGTCTCGCCGGCCATCATGTGCGAGTAGAACGCCGGCGGACGGCGCACGGTCTGGCAGGCGTTGTTGACGATGAAGTCGAGCCGGTCGCGCGTGGCGACGAGTTCCGCGCAGAACGCTTCGACGCTGGGGGTGTGGCGCAGGTCGAGGCCGAACACTTCCAGCCGGTGGCCCCACTCGCCGAAATCCGGCTCCTGCGCGTAGCGCTGCGCGGAGTCGCGCGGAAACCGCGTGGTGACGATCAGCGAACAGCCGGCGCGCAGCAGCTTCAGACCGGCCTGATACCCGATCTTGACCCGGCCGCCGGTCAGCAGCGCGACACGCCCGGTGAGGTCGGCGGTCTCGGTGCGCTTGACGAAGTTCAGCTCTGCGCAGGTCGGGCACAGCTGGTCGTAGAAATGGTGGATCGCGGTGTACTTCTGCTTGCAGACGTAGCAGTGCAGCAGCTCCGGAGATTCGGCGAACCGGGGTTCCTCCGGCGCGGCATTGCGCGGATCGTGCTGGCCCGGCGGCTGCGGCGGGAAATAGTTCGGCGTGGTGAACACCGGTTTGCTGCGCAACACGCGGATGCCGGTCTGGTCGAGCAGCGCCTCGGTGCGCCGCACCTTCTCGCGGTTGGCTTCGCGCAGCGCTTCCTTGGCCTGTTTGCGACGCGCGCGCGGCTCCGGGTGATGCACCAGCGCGACCGCCTGCAGCAGGCGGATGCGGTCCTCGTCGGGCAGCGCTTCGAGCACGCGGCGGTCGTCGCGGATCGCCTCGAGCAGTTCGAACGCGATACGGGCGCGCTGCGGCAGGGAGTCGTCGGCGTCGACGGACGGAAGCGGAGCGGAGGTCGAATTCAAGAGCGTGTCCGTGGGCGTGCGCGACGTGTCGGAAGCGGGGCGCCGATGTCGAGCGGGGAAAGCGTGCAGTGCATCGGCGGGTCGGCCGTCGCGGGCGTGGAGCGGTCACGACAGTGGCGCGAGGCGCCTGGTGTGTGGCCGTGCCGCCGATCGTTCGGGATCAGCGACGGCCCCATTTTCGCCGATCAGCGGGGGCTGTGCCATCGCACCGCGGCCGCGGCCCGTTTCGCCATGCCGGTGCGCGGCAGGCCGCGCCCCGTCAGCGGATCGGTCAGCGCTTCACCGGCTGATACACGATGAAGATCACCAGTTCCTCGTCGCCGAGTTGCGCCAGCGCATGGCGGTCGCCGTTGCGGGTCAGGATCGCGTCACCCGGCCCGACCTCGCGGACGGTGTCGTTCAGCGTCAAGCGACCGCGGCCCGACAGCACGTAGTAGATCTCGTCCTTGTCGTTGACGTGGTCGCCGATCGTCGCGCCGGGATGGAAGGCGCGCTTGCGGAAGATCAGATCGAAGCCGGTGGCGTCGGAGAAAAACGGGTACGCCGTCGTCGTGCCGAGCCCCTCGTGCGGGCCGGGCTGCTCGATCGCGATGTCGCGCTCCTGCACGACCACCGACGGCGACACGGGCGCAGCGGGCGGTGCCGGCAAGGCGTTGCACTCGGCCGCGGTCACCGCCTTCACCGGCGCATCGGCATCGATGCCGCGCCAGCCCGCGGCGACGAGACAGGCGACGGCATCGGCGCCGGCCTCGCTGAAGTGAGTGCCGTCGGTCTTGCCCTGCGTGAACATGAAGTAGGGCTTGGCGCCGTCTTCGCCGTGCACGCGGATCCAGTCGCTGGACATGGCGTTGAGATCGATCAGTGCAACGTCTTCGCGTTCCGCCAAGGCCTGCATCGCCAGCGTATAGCGGCCGTGCGTGTCGACCAGCGAACGGAAGTCGTAGAGCAGCCGCGCGACCGGAGTGATCAGGATCGGCGTGGCGCCGCGTGTGCGGGCGACCTCGACATAACGGTGCAGCAGCTGCGGGTAGTCGGTCGCGGGATCGGTATAGCGCGTGGCGTCCTCGCGCTTGGCATCGTTGTGGCCGAACTGGATCAGCAGGACGTCGCCTGCGCCGATCTCGCCGGCGATCGCGTCGAGCCGGCCTTCGTCGATGAAGCTGCGCGTGCTGCGTCCGCCCACGGCGTGGTTGCGCACCTCCCAGCCGTCGGCGGTCCAGTCCGGCAGCTTCTGGCCCCAGCCGGCCTGTGGCGCGCGCTCGGCGCCGTAGGTCGCCGCGGTGGAATCACCGGCGATGAAGACGCGATGCGGTGCGGGCGATGCGGCGAATGCGGTGCCCGCGACACCCGACAGCAGCAGCGACAACAGACGTTTCAGCATGCGGGCGCTCCGCGAGGAATCCGGGTTGAACCGCAGGCCGCCGCACCTGGGCGGCGGCCTGCGTCGTGCAACGGTGTCGCGCGGGGCTTACTGGCCCAGCACACCCTTGACGTAGGCGACGATGGCCTCGTCCTGGGCGTTGTCGAAGAACGCCTTCTGGAAGCGCTCGCCGCCGACGGCCTGCTTCACCAGGTCCTGGTCGATCGCCTTCAGGCCTTCGACGAAGTCCTTCGACGCGCCCTTCTTGACGTCCGCGAGGATGCCGGCGTTGGTCATCTGCGATTCCTTGCGCTCGGCCGGATAGCCCTGGCCGCGCTCGCCGTCGAACGCCTTCTCGAAGATGTAGCGGATGTTGATTTCCGCGCCCCAGCCGTAGCCCTTGGCGAACGGCAGTGCCAGCGCGTTGCCGTTGTTGACCTGCGCGAACAGGAACGCGTCGGTCGGCTCGATGCAGTAGCCGCAGTACACGCCCGGCCATGCGTTGAGCGACATCAGTGCTCCCTGGCCCGTGCCGCAACCGGCGACGACGAAATCGACGGCCTTCGAGTTCAGCAGCAGCGAGGCGCAGATGCCGAGGTGGATGTAGGTCAGGCGGTGGTCGTTGTCGCCGTCCATGCCGACGTTGAAGACGGTGTGGCCCTTGTCCGCGGCGACGGTGTTGAGCTGTTCCAGCACGACCGGGTTCTTGGCGGCCTGGCTGAATTCCTGCATCAGTGCGATTTTCATTGCGTGTCTCTCTTGCGTGTTCGAAGGGGAAAGAAACGACAGGCCCGCCGATAGGGCAGACCGGTCGGAAAACGTGCGTGGATCAGCGCGCGAGCCAGCCGCCGTCGACCGGGATCACCGCGCCGTTGACGTAATCGGACGCGCGGCTGGCGAGGAACACCGCCGTGCCGCCGAGATCCGAAGGTTCGCCCCAGCGCGCGGCCGGGATGCGATCGAGGATCGACTTGTTGCGGGCTTCATCGGCGCGCAGCTGCGCGGTGTTGTCGGTCGCCATGTAGCCCGGCGCGATGGCATTGATGTTGACGCCCTTGCCGGCCCATTCGTTGGCGAGCAGGCGGGTGATGCCGGCGATGCCCGACTTGCTGGCCGTGTACGACGGCACGCGGATGCCGCCCTGGAACGACAGCATCGATGCGATGTTGATGATCTTGCCGCTGCCCTGCGCGATGAAATGACGGCCGACGGCCTGCGACAGGAAGAACGCGGACTTGATGTTGACGTTCATGACGTCGTCCCAGTCCTGCTCGCTGAAATCGACCGCGTCGGCGCGGCGGATCAGGCCGGCGTTGTTGACCAGGATGTCGACGCCACCGAGGCCGTCGAGCGTTTCCTCAAGCAGACGCGCGACCGGCTCGATGCTGGTCAGGTTGGCTTCGATCGACACGAACCTGCGGCCCAGCGCCTTGACCTTGGCTTCGGTCTCGGTCGGCGGGCTGATGCCTGCAGCGGCGATGTCGGCGCCGGCTTCCGCCAGTGCCACTGCGATGCCCTGCCCCAGGCCGGTGTTGGCGCCGGTGACCAGCGCGACCTTGCCTTCGAGACTGAACGGATTCGTCATTGCGTTGCTCCCTGTTGCGATGCGGGTGGTGGCCACGTGCGGCCGGTTACTTGAGCTGGCAGATGTCCAGCACGTGCATGTCGGTGTAATCGAGGTTCTCGCCGCCCATCGCCCAGATGAAGCAGTAGTTCGACGTGCCGGCGCCCATGTGGATCGACCACGGCGGCGAGACGACGGCCTCGTTGTTCTGCACCACGATGTGGCGCTGCGCGTGCGGCTCGCCCATGAAGTGGTAGACGCGATCCGCGTCGCCGAGATCGAAGTAGAAATAGACTTCGCTGCGCCGGTCGTGCAGATGCGGCGGCATCGTGTTCCAGACGCTGCCCGGCTTGAGGATCGTCAGGCCTAACAGCAGCTGCGAGGACTGGCAGGTGGCCGGCACGATGTACTGGTAGATCGTGCGTTCGTTGCTGGTTTCCAAGGCGCCGCGCTCGAGCGGCACCGCGTCGGAGATCGAGATCTTCTTCGTCTCGAAGCGGGCGTGCGCGGGTGTCGAGGCGAGATAGAACTTCGCCGGCGCGGACGCATCGTCGGACGCGAACACGACCTCGGCGCTGCCCATCGGCACGTAGAGGCCATCCTTCGGCGCGAGTGCATACGCGGTGCCGTCGACGGTCACCGTACCGGCACCTGCACCGACATTGACGATGCCCAGCTCGCGACGCTCCAGGAACGGACGCCCGGCGGCGGACGCGGGTTCGGTCTGCGCCGGCAACGACAGCGGCCCTGCGACCGGCGATGCGCCACCGATGACGAATCGCTCGTAATGCGTGTAGCTCAACCGGATCGCGTCGTCGACGAACAGGCCGTCGAGCAGATACAGATCGCGCAGCGCGTCGTTGTCGATGCCCTGCATCACACCGGGGTGGGTCGCGTGATAGGTCTTCTGGTACATGGCGGGCTCCGGACGGGACGGCGCACGGTCACCACGGCACGGCGCCGTGCGCTTGCGCGGACGGCCATTCTATGATGTCCGGTAACCGGTGTCATTCCGCGGCGCGGCATGGGTCCAGACTTCCATCGGCTGCCGAGCGATGGAGTAGCTCGGCGCGCTGTCTCTTTCCTGTCATTCCGGCGAAGGCCGGAATCCAGTGGCTTTAACCAAGGCCCCGGACGGCGCGCCCCACGCTGGACCGTCTCGGCCAGCCCTCGTGCGCATCCACAAGCACGCGTAACCGTTCAGTTGGTCAAAGTCGCTGGATTCCGGCCTTCGCCGGAATGAGGGCGTTCAATTCCGGGTGGCTTCTAGCTCTGAACGCACGGCCTCAGCTCAGATACCTTGCACGAGGCTGTGGGCCGAACCGCAGCAAGAGGCCCTCAACCACCATCTGCTTCGCAGCCGGCCCTCCCCTTTCCCGGAGGGGAGGGGCACTGGCGTCTGCCGCCGTCGGCGGCAGACAGCGTCTTACTTCGGGGGCTGGCAGGAATCCCGCAGGATCAGATGCGGACGCACGCTGGCCAGTGGCCGGGGTCCGTCTTCGGGCTGGATCAGCATCGCCGCGGCGATGCGACCGGTGTCGCGGGTGTCGCGGCGGACCGACGTCAACGGCGGCCACAGGCGCGTCGCCAGCGGGCTGTCGTCGTAGCCGACCACCGACAGGTCGCGTGGCACGTTGATGCCGTCGCGCATCGCCACGCGGTAGACGCCGGCGGCCATCTCGTCGTTGCCGCAGAAGATCGCGGTCGGACGCTTCTTCGCCGACAGCAGCTTTTCCGCCGCGGCGACGCCGGATTCGAAGGTGTAACCGGCTTCGACGACGCGCGACTTCGGCAAGTCGATGCCGCGCTTCTGCAGCGCCGACAGGAAGCCGCCGGTGCGTTCGATCGACGAGCGGTAATCGCGCGGGCCGGTGATCAGGGCGATGTCGCGATGACCCAGCGACTGCAGGTAATCGGCCACTTCCGCGGCGCCGTCGTGATCGTGCGTGACCACCATGCGCTCGGGCTTGTCCATCGACACGGCGGCAATGCGCACGTAACGCACGCCGATCGAATCGAGCATCGCCGCCAGCGCCGGATCTTCCGACACGCGCGGCACCAGCATCACGCCGTGCAGTTTCTGCTGCTGCACGAAGCGGCGCACGCCGTCGACGTAGTCGGGACTGCGGCTGTCGCAGGGATGCACCACCAGCTCGAAGCCCGATCCACGCAGCGAATCCAGCGCGCCGTACTGCATGTTGACGATGAACTGCGCGGTGGGATTGTCGTAGACCATGCCGATCAGGAACGAGCGGCGGAACGCGAGTCCACGCGCCAGCGGATCGGGCGAGTAGCCGACCTCGCGCATCAGCGTCTCGACCTTCTCGCGCGTGTCCTGACGGACCAGCGGCGAGTGGTTGATGATCCGCGACACGGTCTTCTTCGACACACCTGCAAGCCGGGCGATGTCGTTGATCGTCGCCGGGCGTTTCAGGTCGGTCGGCACCGCTGCCTTCGGGGTCTTCTTCGCTGCGGGCATCGGTCGTTCCGTCCGTCGGGTTGTCGCGCGGTTTCCATTCTAGCGGCAGATCCCGGAGCGCCGCGTCGACGACGCTCCGGTGCAAAGAAGCCCGCTCAGTCGAGCGCGCGGTACTGGAAGTTCCGGAAATGCACCTTGCCGTCGCCGGCGGCGTAGATCGCCGGCTTCACCGCGAGGAAGCGGCCGGCCACATTGTGGTGATACCCCGAGATTTCCATCTGCACCGGGTACTTGGTCCAGCGCTCGCCGTCGGTGCTGGTGTGGATGGTGACGATGTGCTGGTCGTTCCTGACCCGCATCCACAACTTTCCGCCGGTGGCGCTGGGCGCGATCTGGCTGGGCCGCTCTTCGCCATAGCGATGCATGATGAAGCGCTCGCCGTTGCTGCCCACGCCGACGTAGAGCTTGTCGCTGTAGAACAGCAGCGCCCCGCCCTGCGCGCCCGGCTCGATCTCCATTTCCACCTGGAATTCGTAGGATTTGTCGCCGGCGATCACCGTCAGCGGCGAACTGTCGCGCGGCTGCGTGCCCTTGCCCTGCAGCGTCAGCGTGCCGTCACCGAACCCCAGACGCGCGTATTCGGTCTGCGTCGGGTTGTAGAACGACCACTGCGCGCCCAGGGTGCTGCGGCTGAAATCGTCCGACAGCGCCATGCCGTGCTGGCCAACCGACTCGCCGGCGGGCTTGGCCAGTGGCTGGCCGAGATCGCCACCCTTGGCGACGAACCAGCCGTCGTCGGTCCACTCGATCGGTTCGAGCAGCGCCTGGCGGCCGAGCGTCCAGTACCCGTTCTCGTAGCCGTGATAGATCATCCACCAGCGGTCGTCGGTGCCTTCGACGATCGTCGCGTGGCCCCGCGACCACCACGGCTCGCTGCGATCCACGGTGCGCACGATCGGGTTGTGCGGCGAGTTCTCCCACGGGCCGTGGATCGAACGCGAGCGCGCGGTGATCACCATGTGGCCGGTCGGCGGGCCGGCCGTACCGCCGACGGCGGTGGTCATGTAATACCAGCCGTCGCGGAAATTGATCTTCGGGCCCTCCTGCGCGTAAGCCTCGACATCCCACTCTTCGGGATACTGCCAGCCGTCGTAGACGTGCTTGGGCTCGCCGACGACGCGCAGGCCGTCATCGGACAGCTGCACGTAGGCGCCGCCACTGAGGAACAGATAGCGCTTGCCGTCCTCGCCGACCGCGTGGCCGGGATCGATGTAACGGCCGAGGCCGATGTCGACCGGCTCGCTCCACGGCCCCCTGATGTCGTCGGCCCAGACCACGTAATTGCTGCGCTCGCTGCCTTCGGTGCCGCCGGTGCGGGCGGGGAAGTAGATGTAGTAGCGCTCGCCGTGCTTGATGATGTCCGGCGCCCAGATCGAGCCGACGTTCTTCGTGATCGCATGCCCCAGCGGCTGCCAGTTCACCAGATCGCGCGAATGCCACAGCGGCAGGCCGGGATAGGCATCGAACGAGGACAGCGTGAGGTAGTAGTCGTCGCCGTCCTTGAGCACCGACGGATCGGGGCGATCGCCCGCGAACACCGGATTGAGGAAGGTGCCGTCACCGAGATCGGCCTGGCGCTGGTTCTCGATGCCGCGGGCCCAGGGAGACGATTCCGTCCCGCCACTGGCGGGTGGCGCAGCGAATGCAGCCGTGGCGAACGACAGGCCGGCCACACAGCAGGCAGCGAGAACGGGGGCACGCAACATCGATCGCGACATCAGCAACTCCAGACGGAAACGGCAGGTGCATCCAGTCGGATGACACCGATAGTCAACCGACCCTAACAGACGCATCCCGATCCATCATTTTGCGTCGCAGCAAGGCTTTTACGGACCGCGCCGCTACAGTCGCAACGATCCGAGCCGCCGTGGTCCGCGCCAGAATGACACCGATAGCCAGCCAGTTCCGCGTGCGTCAGCAGGTGTCATCGTGACGATCGTCGCCGGCATCGATGCCGGCACGCAGAGCGTCAAGCTGCTGGTCTACGACACTGGCCGCCGCCACGTGGTCGCCGCCGCCAGCGCGGCATTGGCGTTGATCGAACGCGACGATGGCACCCGCGAACAGCAGGCCGACTGGTGGACGACGGCGATCGCCGACTGCTTCGCGCAGATCGCGCCCGACATCCGGCAGCGCATCCGTGCGCTCGGTGTGTCCGGGCAGCAGCACGGCTTCGTGCCGGTGGATGCGGCGGGCGCGGTCGTCGCGCCGGTCAAGCTGTGGTGCGACACCAGCACGCAGGCCGAATGCGATGCGATCATGACGGCGGTCGGTGGCGAGGCCGCCTGCATCGCCGCGGCCGGCAACCCGATCCTCGCCGGCTACACCGCCTCGAAACTCGCCTGGACGCGCACGCACCGGCCCGATGCCTGGCGCGCGATGCGCACCGTGTTGCTGCCGCACGACTATCTCAACTTCTGGCTGACCGGCGAGCGTTTCATGGAAGCCGGCGATGCCTCGGGCACCGGCTGGCTGGACGTGCGCACGCGGCGCTGGTCGCCCGAACTGCTCGCGGCGATCGATCCCGACCGTGACCTGACGCTGTGCCTGCCGGCGCTGCTCGACGCGGACGCCAGCGTGCCGATCCGCGCGACGACGGCCGAATCGCTGGGCCTGTCGCCGGACGTGCGCGTGTCGATCGGTGGCGGCGACAACATGATGGCGGCGATCGGTACCGGCAATGTCGTGCCCGGACGTCTGACGATGAGCCTTGGCACCTCGGGCACGCTGTTCGCGCATGCCGCGCAGCCGGTGGTCGACGACGCTGCGCGCTGGGCCGCGTTCTGCGCCTCGGCCGATGGCTGGCTGCCGCTGATCTGCACGATGAACTGCACCGTCGCCACCGAGACCATCGGCCGGCTGCTGGGCCTGTCCACGGCGGCGCGCGAAGCCCTGCTGGCCGACACGTCGCCCGGCGCCAACGGCCTGCTGCTGTTGCCGTTCTTCAACGGCGAGCGCACGCCGAATCTGCCGGCCGGCCGCGGCTGCCTGCATGGCATGACGCCGTCGAACATGACGCCCGCACACCTGGTGCGCGCAGCGATGGAAGGCGCGACCTGCAGCCTGCGCAGCGGCTTTGATGCATTCCTCGATGCAGGCCTGCGTTTCGACACCCTGCTGCTCACCGGCGGCGGCAGCCGCAGCGCGGCCTGGCGGCAGATGGCCGCGGACATGCTCGACCTGCCGGTCTCGGTGCCCATACAACCCGAAGGCGCCGCGTTCGGCGCCGCGCTGCAGGCGCTGTGGGCGTTGCAGCGCCATGCGGGCGACCGGGCTCCGCTGGTCGACGTCGTCGATGCACACGTGCAACTCGACGACGCGGCCGCCGCGCAGCCCGATGCCGCCAGCGTCGACGCCTACCGCACGCAGTACCGCGCCTTCGAGCGCCATCTCGACGCGATCGCCCCGCTCTACCGCGCCTGATCGCACGCCCCCACGACCGACCACGGAATCCCGACATGTCCACCCAGGTTTTCACCGGCGACACCACGTTCTTTCCCGGCATCGAGCGCATCGCGTTCGAAGGCCCGGACTCCGACAATCCGCTGGCGTTCAAGGTCTACGACGCGAACAGGACGATCGGCGACCGCACGATGGCCGAGCACCTGCGGTTCGCCGCGTGCTACTGGCACAGCTTCTGCGGCAACGGCGCCGATCCTTTCGGCCCAGGCTCGCGCGCGTATCCGTGGGATGCCGGCACCGGCACGGCGCTACACAAGGCCGAAGCGCGTCTGGATGCGGCGTTCGAATTCTTCACTAAGCTCGGCGTGCCGTACTGGTGCTTCCACGACGTCGACCTGTCGCCGGATGCCGACGACATCGGCGCCTACGAACAGAATCTCAAGCACATGGTCGCGCTGGCCAAGCAGCGCCAGCAGGCCACCGGCATGCAGCTGCTGTGGGGCACAGCGAATCTGTTCTCGCATCCGCGTTACATGAACGGTGCGTCGACCAACCCGGACTTCGCCGTCGTCGCGCGCGCCGCGGTGCAGGTCAAGGCGGCGCTGGATGCGACGGTGGAACTCGGCGGCGCGAACTACGTGTTCTGGGGCGGCCGCGAGGGCTACGCCAGCCTGCACAACACGCAGATGAAGCGCGAGCAGGACCACATGGCGCGCTTCCTGACCGCAGCGCGCGATTACGGGCGTAGCATCGGCTTCAAGGGGACCTTCCTCATCGAGCCCAAGCCGATGGAACCGATGAAGCACCAGTACGATTTCGACAGCGCGACCTGCGTCGGCTTCCTGCGCGCGCACGGCCTGGACCAGGACTTCAAACTCAACATCGAGGCCAACCACGCCACGCTGTCGGGCCACAGCTTCGAACACGATCTGCAGGTCGCCAGCGACGCGGGCATGCTCGGCAGCATCGACGCCAACCGCGGCAATCCGCAGAACGGCTGGGACACCGACCAGTTCCCGAGCGACCTTTACGACACCGTCGGCGCGATGCTGGTCGTGTTGCGCCAGGGCGGCCTCGCGCCGGGTGGTCTGAACTTCGATGCCAAAGTGCGCCGCGAATCCACCGACGCAGAAGATCTGTTCGCCGCGCACATCGGCGGCATGGACGCGTTCGCGCGCGGCCTCGAGGTCGCGCACGCCCTGCTCGAAACCTCGCCAATGGAAGACTGGCGCCGCGCGCGCTACGCGAGCTTCGACGACGGCGACGGCCAGGCCTTCGCACGCGGCGAGCGCTCGCTGACCGACCTGCACGCGATCGCGAGCAGAAGCGGCGAGCCGCAGCAGCGCAGTGGCCGCCAGGAACTCTACGAAAACCTGATCAACCAGTACCTGCGTCGCTGATCGCGACGGTCCACTTCCCGGAGAAGACGCGGCATGAGCACATCCCACGCGGGCGAGAACACGCGCCTGATCATCCTGATCAGTTGCGTCGCCACGATCGGCGGCTTCCTGTTCGGTTTCGACAGCGGCGTCATCAACGGCACCCAGGACGGGCTGCATGCCGCGTTCCAGTCCGGCGAGTGGATGCACGGCTTCGAGATCGCATCGATGCTGATCGGGTGTGCGATCGGTGCGTTCTTCGCCGGGCGCCTGGCCGATCGCTGGGGCCGGCGCAGCGTCCTGCTGATCGCCGCGGTGCTGTTCCTGCTGTCCTCGCTGGGTTCGGGTGCGGCCACGGGCTCGGTGATGTTCATCATCGCGCGCGTGCTCGGCGGCTTCGCCGTCGGCGCGGCCAGCGTGATGTCGCCGGCCTATATCGCCGAAGTCGCGCCGGCCCGCTATCGCGGCCGGCTGGCCACGGTGCAGCAGATCGCGATCATCTCCGGCCTGTTCGCGGCCTTTCTCAGCAACTATCTGCTCGCGCGTGCGGCGGGTGCGTCGACCGAGGCGCTGTGGATGGGCATGCCCGCCTGGCGCTGGATGTTCTGGATGATGGCGATTCCGTCGGTCGCGTTTCTTGTGCTGCTGCTGGTGATCCCCGAAAGCCCGCGCTACCTGGTGGTCAAGCGCCGCCGCGATGAAGCGCTGGCGGTGCTGACGCGTCTGTTCGGCACGTCGCAGGCGCAGCGCACGCTGGGCGAGATCGAAGGCTCGCTGGCCACCGAGCAGCACCGTCCGCGGCTCTCGGATCTGGTCAGCCGCACGACCGGCAAGCTGCGTCCGATCGTGTGGGTGGCGATCGGCCTGGCGACGTTCCAGCAGCTGGTCGGCATCAACGTGGTGTTCTATTACGGCGCCGTGCTGTGGCAGGCGGTGGGTTTCTCCGAGAACGACGCACTGCTGATCAACGTGCTGTCCGGCGCGCTGAGTATCGGCGCCTGCATCGTCGCGCTACTGCTGATCGACCGCATCGGGCGCAAGCCACTGCTGTGGGTGGGCTCGGTCGGCATGGCCGTGTCGCTCGCGCTGGTGACCTGGGCCTTCGCCACCGGCTCGCTGGTCGATGGGCAACTGCGCCTGCCCGGCCACATGGGCACGGTCGCGCTGGTGGCGGCGAACGTCTACGTGGTGTTCTTCAACATGTCCTGGGGCCCGGTGATGTGGGTCATGCTCGGCGAGATGTTCCCTAACCAGATCCGCGGCTCGGGCCTCGCGGTCGCCGGCGCCGCGCAGTGGACGTCGAACTTCGCGATCACGATGACGTTCCCGGTGCTGCTGGCCGGCATCGGTCTGGCCGGCACCTACGCCATCTACATGGTCGCCGCGATCGTCTCGGTGTTCTTCGTGCTGCGCTACGTGCACGAGACCAAGGGCCGCGCGCTCGAACAGATGGAGGGCTGATGCGCCTGGGGCTGGCCGCGAACCGGCTGCACCACGCGCGCCCGGATGCCGCGCTGTTCCGGTGGCTGCACGCCAGCGGCGCCGGCATCCGCGCACTCGACATCGGCCTGCATGCCGTGGGCCGCACCTTCGACGCGATCGTCGAACGCGATGCACTCGCTGGCCACGCCGGCCTGCGGCGCTATCCCTACGGCCGCGAAGGCGGCCTGATGACCTTGGTCGCCGAGATCGTCGGTTTAGGCCCGGAGCGCACGCTCGACGGCGTGGTCTATCTGATCGATCCGGTCGATCCGTCATCGATCTTTCCCGAAGCCGTGGCACTGAAACGCCAGTGCGTGATCCAGGGCAAGCCGTTCCTGTCGACCGTGGCCTCGGCGCGCGATTTCATCGAGAGCGAGCGCCTGCATGCAGGGTTCGCCGCCGATCCCGGTGCCGACGATCTGCACGCTTTCGAACGCCAGACCGTCGCCCTGATCGCCCACGACGCGATGAAGCCGCGGATGCTGGAGTTTGCCGAACGCCATTTCGACCTGCTCTCCCGCTTCGCCGGCCGCGTCGCGACCGGCACCACGGGGCAGCTGCTCAACGATCTCGCCTGGCGACTCGGTTGGCCCGTCGACCAGCCGTGGACGCAACGCTTCCAGAGCGGCCCGCTCGGCGGCGACGCCCAGATCGCCGATCTGGTGTTGTCGGGCCGCTGCCAGCGCGCCGTGTTCTTCGAGGATCCCCACGTCGCGCGTCAGCACGAGGCGGATATCCAGTTGCTGGAACGGGCAGTGACGACGGTGACGGATACGGTGGCGTGTCTAACGTCACCGGCGGTGGCGGATCGGTGGGCGATGGCGGCGCGGATGCGGGTGGGAATGGGGTAGTAAGGGTTCGCCGGCCACTATGGCTCTTTCCGCAGCAGTTGCAGCGGCGCTGACATTTCGCTCGGCCTGCTCCTGCCTTCGCTTGGCTTCAAACGCCGTCGTTCCCGCGAAAGCGGGAAGCCATTTTGATCTTGCTGTGGTTTTGCCTCTGCTCTGGCTTCGGCTTCGGCTTCGGTTTTGGCTTCGGCTTTTGATTTCAATCGAGCCGTAAAGCGAGCCGAGCATCGCAGGGCGGCGGGGTCGAAGAGCAGCCCATGTCTGAGCGCAGCGAGTTTGGGCTGCGTGCCCCGTCGAACGAGAAGCGCAGGGGACCGCCGCGGCTGTATCGCGGCGGATCGCGTCCGGCGAAGGGACCTTTTGGTTCCTTTTGGGTCCATCCAAAAGGGACTCGCACGCGCAGCGGGCGAAAGCCCTGCACTTGCTTGAGGCTCTTCGCTCGACGCTTTGCGGCGTCGATGTTCGGGGCGAGTCAGACGAATCGATCGCAGAAGCGAAGATCAAAGACAGGGCTTCCGCGCTGTCGCGCGGCTTACTTTTGTCTTGGCAAAAGTAAGCAAAACCGTCTTCGCCGGACGCGATCCGACACGGCTGCGCCGCGTCGGTTCCCTGCGCTTCTCGGTCGACGGGGCACGCAGCCCAAACTCGCTGCGCTCAGACATGGGCTGCTCTTCGACCCCGTCGCCCTGCGATGCTCGGCTCGCTTTACGGCTCGATTGAAGTCAAAAGCACAGAGCCAGAGCACAAGCCGAAACCAAAGCCCAATCACCATCAAAATGGATTCCCGCTTTCGCGGGAATGACGGTGGTCGAGCGAAGGCGAGCATCGGCGAAAAACGGTGGCAAAGGCGGCAAAAGCGAACAGAAACTAGCTGGAAGCTGATCCATCAAAAGAAACGGCCCCGCAAACGGGGCCGTCTCATCAATCCACCACAACCCGCCGATCAGGCGCGCAACACCCCCGGCAACCACAACGACAGCTCCGGGAACAGCGCCACGATCAGCAACACCCCCAGACCCGCGAGCCAGAACGGCCAGATCGTCCGCATGCTCTCGCCGACGGTGATCTTGCCGATGGCCGTGCCGATGAACAGCACCGAGCCTACCGGCGGGGTCACCAGGCCGAGACCGCCAGTCAGCACCAGCACGAGGCCGAAGTGGATCGGGTCGATGCCGTAGGCGCGGGCGACGGGCAGGAAGATCGGGGTGCAGATCAGGATCAGCGGGGCCAGATCCATGAAGGTGCCGAGCAGCAGCAGGATCACGACGATCATCAGCAACACCGCGAGCTTGCTGTGCGCGAACGACTGCAGGAAGTCGACCGCGGCAGCCGGCACCTGCAGGTAGGCCAGCAACCAGCCGAACACCGAGGCCGTCGCGATCACGAACAGGATCACGCCCGTGCTGCGCGCGGCATGGACGATCGTGTCCTTGAACTCGCGCAGCTTGAGCTGGCGGTACAGCACGATCGTCACCAGCAGCGCGTAGACCACGGCGATCGCCGCGCTCTCGACCGCGGTGAAGATGCCGGCGCGGATACCGATGAAGATCAGTGCGACCAGACCCAGACCCGGCAGTGCCGACACCAGACGCAGCAGCACCGCGCGCCAGCCCGGGAAGATCTCCACGCCGTAGCCGCGATGCCGGGCCACGAGGTAGCCGGTCACCATCAGCGCGGCGGTCATCAGCAGCGCGGGCATGATGCCGGCCGCGAACAGGTCGGCGATCGACAGACCGCCACCGGCCGCCGCGGTGTAGAGGATCAGGTTGTGCGACGGCGGCACCAGCAGCGCCACCAGCGCCGCGGTGATGCTGACGTTGACCGCGAAGTCACGGTCGTAGCCGCGCTTGACCATCTGCGGAATCATCGTGCCGCCGACCGCGGAGACGTCGGCGATCGCCGAGCCCGACACGCCGCCGAAGAACAGCGACGACAGGATCGACACCTGACCCAGGCCACCGCGCATGCGGCCGACCAGCGACGAGGCGAGTGCGATCAGACGCTCGGAGATGCCGCCGCGCATCATGATTTCGCCGGCGAAGATGAAGAGCGGAATCGCGATCAGCGAGGCACTGCCGATGCCGGCCGACACCTGCTGCACGAGCACGATGGTCGGCAGGTCGAGATACAGCAGCGTCGCCAGCGCCGCGGCAGCGAGTGCGAACGCCACCGGTACGCCGAGGATCAGCAGCAGTGCGAAGACGATGAAGAGAAGCGCGATCGCCATGTCAGAGGCCCTCCCCGGCCGGCGCGGCGCGCAGCACGCCCACGAATTGATTGAGTGCGAACACCACCATCAGCGCGCCGCCCACCGACAGCGGGAGGTAGTTGATGCTCTGTGGCAACGAGGCGCCTGCGGCCTTGATGTGCAGCCCGTCGAACAGCAGCACCGCGCCCCAGTAGGCGATGACGATGCCGATCGCGATGATCACCAGCGGAATCAGGAGATCCACCAGCTTGCGGATCGCCGGACGCATGTGGTCCTGCAGCAGGAAGAACCCGAAATGGCGCCTGGTGTGCACGCCGGCCGCGGCGCCCAGGCTCATCGCCACGCTCAGCAGCAGCAGCGTCACCGGCTCGGTCCAGCTCGGCGAATCGTTGATCACATAGCGGGCGAACACCTGCCAGCCCTGCACGATCACAAGCCCGAACAGGGCGGTGGCGGCAATGGCGATGACGGCATCGGCCAGGCGATCGAGTGCGCTCTTGGGCGCATCATCGGGCGCGAGGGTCGTGTCTTCGGACATCGTGGATTCCAGTGTCGGAGTCTGTCGGATCAGGCGAGGTCGCGGATGCGACGGTAGAGGACCTGCAGTTCCGGCTGCTGCAGGTAGCGGTCGCGGATCGGCTGCGCCGCCGCGCGGAAGGCATCCATGTCGACATCGTTGAACTCGATGCCGTAGTCGGCGACCTGCTGGCGCGCGGCGCCTTCGGATTCGTCCCACATCTTGCGCATCACCGGCACCGACGCGCGCGCGGTGTCGATCAGCAGATCGCGATCGCCCGGACGCAGTGCATCCAGCGAGCTGCGCGAGATCAGCAGGATGTCGGGCGCGTAAGAATGCTCGCTCTGCGACCAGTAGTGCGCGGCCTCGAAATGCCGGCTGGAATGGAAGCTGCGCATGTTGTTCTCGGCGCCGTCGATCATGTGCGTCTCCATGCCGGAGAACGTGTCGCCCAGCGACATCGGCGTCGGGTTCGCGCCGAGCAGGCGGACCAGGTCGATGAACATGTCCGACGAGGCGACGCGCAGCTTCAGGCCGTGCAGGTCCCGGGGCGTCACGATCGGGTGGCGCGTGTTGTAGAAGCAGCGCGCGCCGCTGTCGTAGACCGCCAGGCCGACGAGATCGCGCGTGCCGAAGCCGTCGAGCACGGTCTGCGCGACGCCGCTGTCGAGGGCGTGGCGCATGTGCGCGACGGAGTCGAATGCGTACGGCAGGCACAGCGCGGTGGTCAGCGGGAACGCGTTGTTGAGGGCGCCCGCGTAGACGCGCGTCATGTCGATCGCGCCGAAGCGCGCCATGTCGATCGCCTCCGACTCGCGGCCCAGCTGGCCCGAGTGGTACTGGCGCAGACGCACGCGGCCGCCGGTCTCGCGGTCCATCGTTTCGCCGATCCACTTGACCGCGTTGACGGTGGGGTAATCGGCCACGTGGACATCGGTGGCGGTCAGCACCGTGTGCGCCTCGTCGGCGCGCAACACGGACGGGAGCAGCGGCACGGCGCAGGCCGCGCCGAGTCCGGCGAGGAAGGCGCGCCGTGTCGTCATGCCGCGTCCTCCTCCGTCTGCGGAACCGCGGCGCGTGCCGTCAGCGCCAGTTCGCCATGACCGGCGAACACCACGCGGGCACGCTGGCCCGGCAGGATGTCGTGGATGCCAGTGGCATTGCCGGTCGCGATCAGCTCGCCGCGCTTGAGCGGACGGCCGCGACGCGCCGAACGCGAGAGCGCGAAGGCGAATGCCGCACGCAGGCCGCCGGGCAGCGTGGTCGCGCCGCCGGTGCCGACGCGCGTGTCGTCGATCCAGCTCTCGGCGGTCAGTGTGGCTTCGTCGCGCGTCGTCCAGTCCGGAATCTCGCTGCCGACGACCAGGCCGTTGTTGTTGCCGAAGTCCGACACCACCACGCGCGGGCCGAGCTGGTTGATCGTGGCCAGCGGGCTGCTGGCGACTTCCAGACCGATGAACAGCGTCGCCGGCAGGGCGGCCGCTTCGTCCGGGGTCCAGTCGATCTTGTCCACCGGTGCGTCAGCGTCGAGGCGCAACACGAATTCGGCCTCGATCGCGCCGAATCCGCCAGCGAAGACATGGAACTCGCTTGCCTCGCCCGCCTGCTGCAGACGGTTGCGGAAGACCGGTCCGAGCAGACGCTCGTCGCCGGAGGCGTCGCGCTTTTCCGGGGCGATGTAGCCGACCTTCCAGCCCACCAGGGTTTCGGGCCACTGCGCGATCGCAGCGTCCTGCACCGCATATGCGGCGACGAGATCGTCGGGAATGTCGCCGGGGAAGCCGGGCAGCGACTGCCCGTTCCGGCGTGCGTCGAGGAAGGCGTCGACGATGCCGCGGGTGGCGTCGCTCGGCGCCGCTTTCGACGTCGATGGATGCGCGGAGGCGTTGTTCAAGCGGGTTGCTCCTGGCCTGGGTCCGTTTGCTGCACCGCAGATCGCGGTGTCTCGGGGTGTCTTGTATGGTAAACCGGTGTCATCTTCAATGTGCACTGCGGCAAAAACACGAAGACGCGGTTGGAAGCGGGAGCGATTGCGATGCGGTCAAGCGGGTTCACAGCGCTTTTGTGGGTGTTCCTGCTCGCACTGCCTGCAGCCGCGCATGCTGCACCCGCATGCGAAGATGCGGCGCGGACGATCGTCCTGTGGGCGCCGAAGGGCGGCGCGCCGGCAGGCCGGATCACCGAGCGCAGCGATGATCCCGCGGTGCCCGACCGCATCATCGAAGACGTCCGCGCGCCCTATCTCGCCGTCTACGCACCCGCGCGCCCGAACGGCACCGCGCTGCTGGTGACGCCCGGCGGCGGCTACGCGCGCATCGTGCTCGACAAGGAAGGCACCGCCCTGGTGCCCGCTTTCGTGGACGCGGCCGGCATTACCCTGTTCGTCCTGCGCTACCGGCTGCCGGATCACCGCCATGCCGAAGGCGCCGATGCGCCGCTGGCCGATGCGCAACGCGCGATGCGTCTGATCCGCGCGCAGGCATCCGACTACGGCATCGATCCGGCGCGCGTCGGCGTGATGGGCTTTTCCGCAGGCGGCCATGTCGCCGCGCGATTGGCGACGACGGTGGACGCGGTTTACGCCGACACGGATGCGGCGGACGCGGCGGCATTCCGGCCCGACTTCGCCCTGCTCGTCTATCCGGTGATCTCGATGCACGCGCCGCTGGCACATGCCGGTTCACGCACGCGCATGCTCGCCGCGTCCGACATGCCCGACGCCATCACGCTCGAGCGCTACTCGCCCGACCTGCACGTCGACGCCCGCACGCCGCCGCTGTTCCTGCTGCACGCGCAGGACGACGATGTCGTGCCCGTCGGCAATGCACTGGCGATGCATGCCGCCGCCCTGCGCGCCGGCGTGCCGGCCTCGCTGCACGTGTTTCCGCACGGCGGCCACGGCTTCGGCACGCGCGGCGCGACCGGCGCCCTCGCCCGCTGGCCGCAGCTTGCCCTCGACTGGATCCAGGAACAGACCCTTACCCCATGACCGACTTCCCGACCGATCCCGGCCGTCGCCACTGGCTGCGCGTCGGCGCCGGTGTCGCGGCGCTGTCCGCGCTGCCCGGCGCATTCGCAGCAGACACCTCACCTCGCACCACCGTCGCGCGCGTGCGCAGTGGCCGCATCGGCGGCAGCGTCGAGCACGGCGTGCACGTGTTCCGCGGCGTACCGTATGGCGCCGATACCGCGACGCGGCGCTGGCAGCCGGCGCTGCAGGAAGCCGCCTGGCGCGGCGTGCGTGATGCGGTCGACTACGGCCCGTCGGCGCCGCAGCGCGGCAGCGACGGCCCCGGCAGCGAGGACTGTCTGCGTCTCAATGTCTGGACGCCTGGGCTGCGCGATGGCGCGAAGCGCCCGGTGCTGGTGTACATCCACGGCGGTGCGTTCAACACCGGCTCGGGCAGCGATCCGCTCTACGACGGTGATGCGCTGTGCCGCAGCGGCGATGTCGTGGTGGTCACGGTCAATCACCGGCTCAACGCATTCGGCTATCTGCATCTGCGCGATCTCGGCGATGCCTCATTCGCGCACGCGGGCAACGTCGGCCAGCTCGATCTGGTGCAGGCACTGGAATGGGTGCGCGCGCACGCGGCCGAGTACGGCGGCGATGCCGGCAACGTCACCGTGTTCGGCCAGTCCGGCGGCGGCGCGAAGATCGCGACGCTGATGGCGATGCCGGCCGCGCGTGGCCTGTTCCATCGCGCGTGGACGATGAGCGGCCAGCAGGTCACCGCCGCCGGGCCGCGCGCGGCCACGCAGCGCGCGCAGATCTTTCTCGATGCGCTCGGCATCGCCCCCGGGGATCTCGAGCGATTGCGCACGCTGCCGATGCAGGCATTACTCGATGCGCAGCGCGCGCGCGATCCCTCTCGCGTCGAGGACAGCGCGCTGTATTTCGGCCCGGTCGTCGATACGGTGCATCTGCCGCGGCATCCGTTCTGGCCTGATGCGCCGCCGCAGTCGAGCGGCATCCCGATGGTCATCGGCAACACGCGCGACGAAACGCGCGCCTTCCTCGGCAACGATCCGGACAACTTCACACTGAGCTGGGACGCGTTGCCGGCGAAGTTGCGCACGCAGCAGTTCGTCGACCTCGATCCCGCGGTCGTCGTGGCCGAGTACCGGCGCCTATACCCGGACTACACGCCGTCGGAAGTGTTCTTCGCCGCGACCACCGCCGGACGTTCGTGGCGTGGCGCAGTCGAGGAACTGGAAGTGCGCGCCGCGCAGGGCAGCAACACATGGGCCTACCAGCTCGACTGGTATCCGCGCACCGAAGAAGGCGCGCGTCTGCGCGCGTTCCACACGCTCGACATACCGCTGGTGTTCGGCAACACCGCCGTGGACGGCGCGAAGACAGGAAACGCCGACGACGCACGCGCAGTCGCCGCAAGCATGCGCGACGCCCTGCTGGCCTTCGCACGCAACGGCGATCCCAACCACGCCGGCATGCCGGCCTGGGCGCCGTATTCGATGGCGTCGCGCGAGACGATGGTCTTCGATACGGCGCCGCGTCTCGAGCACGACCCGCGCGGCGGCGAACGCCGGCTCTACCAGCAGGCGCCGTTCGTGCAGCGGGGCACCCAGTGACGACGGCTTCGGCCTGCGTGTCCGCACCGTAGGCGGCACACGCGCCGTCCGACGCCGCGACACGGACCGTCGCCTCCCACTCCCTGACAGGAACCGTTCTGATGCATCGATGTCTTGCTACCGCGCTCGCCTTCGCTTCGCTCGCCCCTTGGCCCGCGATCGCGGCCGATGACCCCATGCGGCCGCCGGTCACGCCGATCCAGGCCAGCAAGATCGTGCTGGTCGGCGATTCCACGACCGCCGTGCAGGGCGGCTGGGGTGGCGCGTTCTGCGATCGCCACGTTGCTTCGTTCCTCGCCTGCACCAACCTCGCCCGCGGCGGCCGCAGCACCTACAACTACCGCGCCGAAGGCTCGTGGGGCATCGCCCTGCACGAAATGCGCGCCGGGCCGTTCGACGCGGTCTACGTGCTGGTGCAGTTCGGCCACAACGACCAGCCGGGCAAACCGGGGCGCTCGACCGATCTCGCCACCGAGTACCCGGACAATCTGCGCCGCTACGTCGCCGAGATCCGCGCTGCCGGTGCGCATCCGGTGCTGGTGACGCCGCTGACGCGCCGGCAGTTCGAGGACGGCGTGCTGGTCGACGATCTGGCGCCCTGGGCCGAGGCGACGCGCACGGTCGCACGCGAACTCGACGTGACGCTGGTCGATCTGCACGCGCGCAGTCGCGCGCTCGTGCAAGGCATGGGACCGGTCCTGGCGATGCGCGCAGCGCAGCGTCCGGCGGCGCCCGAGCAGGTCACCGCCGCGCAGGCGGGCACGACGATCGGCACGCCGCCATCCGCTCCGCCCGCGACTCCGGCTGCGACGACTGCGCGGCCCGCCGCGCAGGACAACGCCGCGGCCGAACCGATGGGCCAGGCCAAACTCGCATTCGATTACACGCATCTCGGCCCGGAGGGCGCCGCGCTGTTCGCGGCGATCGTCGCCGACGAACTCGCACAGCAGGTGCCGGCGCTGCGGCACAATCTGATTCCCTGAGCCGGTACCGTCGACCGACTGCCGCGCGCCGCGCCGACGGCGGCGGCAACAGGATGGATCGCCGACCCCGCGGCCGGCGACTCCCTCACGTCATCGCACCTCGGCGACGTTGTTGAGCCGCGTGACTTCCTCGCCATCCCCAGGCAGCGCGATGCGCACGCGGCCACCGCGCGGATCGACGCCGGCGGCGTGTTCCAGACGCAGCGTCGCGTTGCGCGGCTGCAGGTCACGCGGCGCTTCAAGTGCGGGAATGTCTGCACGCGCGAGCTCGCGGCCGCGCGCGTCCTCGAGAATCGCGACGCCGCCCGGCGCATCGGCATGGCCGAGGCTGTGCACGGTCACTTCCACCGCACCGTCGACCACGCGCACATCGCCGCGACCGATGCCGATGTCGGCGCGCATCTCCACCGGCGTGCCGGCCTCGATCAGCTCGAACTCGAACACCTGGGTTTGGCCGGACGCGAACGACAGGTCCACCGATGCGCTCGACTCCAGCAGCACCTCGCGCGTCTGCGCGCGGCCGTCGATGGTCTCGTCGCCGGTGCGGTCCACGCCGCTGGTGATGCGCCAGCGGCCGGGCGCGACGTTCCAGCCGGTCATCGCCGCCTTCGCGGTGCGCGTGCCGGTGTTGTGCGCGATCACCTTGAACGCCTCGCGCGACGGCGCCGACACCAGCAACGCGACGGTTTCCGCCTGTGCGTCGTCGGCGAAGCGCCAGCTCACCGTGTGTCCGGGATACGTGGTGTTGCGACGCAGGGCCAGACCCCCGAGACGCGCACGCTGCAGGAACTCGCTCGGCGCATCGACGCGATCCGACCACCAGTGGCCTTCGGTGTTCATGTACTCGCGCATCGCCTTGGCCTGGATGCCGTCGGCATGCAGGGCTTCGAGATACGCCTTGTTGCCGGTCTGCTGCCACGCGAACACGCTCTGCACGCCGGTGTCGCCCTTGTCGGCCGACTGCTGCAGACGCGTGCCCCAGTCCTCGCGCTTGCCGAGCACGTCGACGTAGTTCTCGGCCAGGTTCGACAGGCCCGCGGGACCACTGCGGTCCACGCGGTACTGCAGCGGCTGCAGGTACTTGTCGTCACCGGTCCAGCGCCACGCGGCCCAGTACAGATGCATCGTGTCGGCGCCGCCGGAGCCGTCGAACAGATCGCCGCCGCGGCGCTCGCCGGTCGCCCAGTTGATCTCGTTGGGCAACTGCCAGGCGCCCTTCTCGTCGGTGTAGGCGTGGGCGAGATAACCATCGGCCAGGCCGGTGATCATCGCGCGGCTGGTCGGGTCGGCATTGAACACGCCGAGCAGGAACGCCGGGTGCAGCACCGGGAACGAATACGGCTTCTGCCACTGCCAGCGCGGCTCGCGGTAGACCTTGTGGCCGCCGAACCAGTTGCTCGAGAACAGCACGTGGCCCTGCGGATTGCGCAGCACGATCTTCTCGTCGAGATCGCGCACGGTCTCCATCAGACGCGTCATCGTCAGCGGATCGCCCCAGTTGAGCAGGGTCATCGCGCTGTTGGTATTGATGCCTTCCTCGTAGGCATGCAGCTCGTCGGTCTCGATCGTCGACAGGCCACCGGCGAACATGTCGTTCGCGTAGGCGGCATCGGCGAGTGCGGTGATCGAGGCGTTGAGCTTGTCCGGGATCACGCCCATCAGCGCCAGGCCCGGCCACTGCTGCGACAGATCGCTGTCGTCGGAGATGCCGCCGCCGAAATCGCCGAACTCGACCTGGCGCTCGTCGATCCACCATTCGATGAAGCGGCGCACGGCCTTGAGATCTTCGAGCTGGCGGAACGCCCACAGCGGCACGCCGGCCGGCGCCTCGGGCTGCTCGAACGGCGGCAGGCCCTGGCTGTTGTAGCTCATGTAGTTCCAGTAGCGCCGGCCCAGTTCGTGGCCCGGATCCACCCGCAGCAGATCGCTGATGTCCGCGTACGCGCGTGCGTACAGGCGCTGACGCTTCGACGTGGTGTGTTCCTCGACCAGGAAGCCCCAGTTGTCGCGGACCTGGTTGAAGCGATCAGTGACGTGCTCGGCAATTGCCTCGTCGCGCGGCTTGTAGACCATGCGCACTTCGGCGCCGTCGAGCGCCGCGGCGTCGAAGCCCGGCGCAGCCGAGGCGATGCTGATCCACAGGCTGTCCTGGGTCAGGATGCGGTCGCGCAGGTCCAGCCACAGCGTGCGCTTCTCGCCCGCCGTTACCGAGACCGACACGTCGATCATGTCGCGCGCCGGCCAGATCGGATCCTTGATGCGGATGTTGAGCGGGATCGCGTCCGCACCATCGACGCTGTGCGTCGCCGGCAGCTGCAGCGCCGGAATATCGATGGCGATGCCGTCGAGCCCGTCGTACATGTTCTCCCAGCTGTGCGCCCAGCTGCGGATCAGCGGCTGCGCGGCGGGCGCGTTGCCGATGCCCGACGGAATCAGCACGTGCACGATCGGCTGCTTGGCCTCGCGCACCGGCGGTGTCGTCCGTTCGCGGAACGCCGCGCGGCCCGGCAGCGCCAGCACCATGCTGCGCTCCTCGGGCGCGTAACGACCTTCGATGAAGGCGCGCAGATCGGTGAGGTTGGTGTAGTCGATCTCGGCGTTGCTGCGGATCGTGTACGCCTGCTTCACCGAGCCTTCGGGCTCGGCGGCATCGCTGACGTGATACGCCCAGATTTCCTGGATCGGGGTTTCCTGCGCGGTGTTGGCGAAGCGCAGGTGGCCGCCCTGGCGGGTCTCGAACTCATCGACGCTGCGCACCGTGCCCTGATGGCGCGAGAACAGCAGCTGCTGCGTATCGGCATCGACGCCGTAGGTCGCCTCGCCGTAGGCGGCGCCGCGCAGTTCGATGCGGTTGACGGGCTCGTCGGGCAGGGTCAGATCCAGCGCCTTGCCGCCATCGACATAGGTGTTCCAGTCGGGCAACTGGAAGTAGTCGTCGCGCCCGCGCAACCGCGAGCGGTTGTAGACGCCCGGCCACGTGGTTTCGGCGATGCCGTCGGTGGCCTTCCACATCCACTGCTTCAGGTCTTTGGTATCGGCGAACTCGACCTTGCGGATCGTCGTCACCGGCGTGTCGAGCACCGGCGGCGCAACGCCGTCCGCCCAGCCGTGGCGGAACAGCCACGCGGCATGGCGATCGTTCGGCGCGACAGCTGCGGTCGGCGCGCGGAAGCTGCGCACGGCCTGCACGCCGCTGGCGTCGAGCATTCGGTCGTGCACGCGGATGTCGTCGAAATCGCTGCCACGCAGGAAGTTGTAGCGGCTCTGCACCTGGTGCGGCGCGAGAATGCGTGCGGCCAGACCGAACTGGTCCAGGCCCGCGTCGTAGTCGAAACCGGCCTGCGCATTCGCCGGACGCTCTTCGCGCGCGACCTCGCGGCCGTCGATGTACAGGCGCACGCCGATGGTCTCGTCCCAGGCGAACGCCACATGCGTCCATGCATCAGCAGCGGGCGCGGTGTCCATCTTGAACGAGACGCGCGTGCGCGACAGGTTGGCATCGGTCACGAAGGCGTCGAAACCCGCGCCGTTCCAGTCGATGCGCAGCCAGGCCATGTCCCAGCTGGAGTGGTCGGCATAGCCGACGCGGAAGATCACGAACGGCGCCTCGCCGACAGGATCGCGCGAGCGCCAGAAGAAGCTCAGCGTGCCGCGTGCGGCGTCGATGTTGCCGGGTGCGTTCCACGACAGCACGCCGTCGTCGTCCCATTCGATCGCGCGGCCGCGCACACCGTCGTCGACCAGGCGCACCTTGTCCTTGAAGTTCGGCACCGGATCGCCCGCCGCGGTATCGGCGACGAAATCCTGATCGGCCGACACGTGGAACAGCAGGCGGGGCGTATCGTCCGCATGGACGGCGGCGGACAGGCCCAGGGCACAGGCGACGGCCAAGACTCGCTTCGACATCTGGTTCAACACTCGATCTCCTCGACAGCGCGCGCCGGCCGCAGCCGGCACGTCGTTACGGATTGTCGGCCCGACGGCCCTCCAGCGCATGGCGGCGACGCCATTGCGGCAGATCCTTTTCCAGCAGCGCCTGCGGCCAGATGCCGTACCAGGCATAGCCGGTGCGGCGCTCTTGCGACATGTCGGCCAGCGACGCGACCACTGCGCCGCCACGATCGACCAGCAACGGCTGTTGCCGCTGCAGATCGTAGAACCGTGCCCAGACCGTCGCGCCCGGTTGCGCGGCGAGACGGACATCGCTCGGACGCGAGCCGTCGCGTCCGATGCGTTCGATCGCGGTGTCTTCCAGATCGTGCGCCTCGAACCATGTCGCGGCGTTCTCGATCGCATCGACGACGCGCGGCGACGGCGTCTGTCGCATCAGCAGACGCACGATCGCGACCGATTCCGCGCTCGCCAGCGACGGCAGCTCGTAGCTGCGTGCGGTCGCCGGCTGCAGTGTGGTCTCGTCGTACTGCGCGGCCCAGATCGTCGGCGTGCCGTCGATGCGGACCTGCAGGTCGAGGATCAATGCGATCGCCCGTTCGACCGCGCCCGCCGCGGCGTCACCACGCAGCGGCTGCAATGCCGCGAGTGCGCCCTCGCCTTCGGCGATGTCCTGCAGCAGGCCGACGACCTGGGTCATCGCGTCGTCGTTGAAGGTCACCTGGCCGCGATAGCTGGAGCGGTCGGGATGGAACTGCGGCCAGCCGCCGTTGGCGTACTGCGCAGCGAGCAGATAGTCGACGCCGCGCACGGCGGCATCGCGATAGCGGGTGTCGCCGTGCGCGCGCCAGGCGTCCGCCAGATGCGCGATCTCGCGTGTGGTCGCGTCGTTGTCGATCGTCGCGTCGTCTGCGCGATCGGCCTGCGCGAGCGCGGCGCTCGCGGCGTCATTGAACGGCGCCGCGTAGTCGATGGCCTTGCCGTCGAGATGCTTGGGCCAGCCGCCGGACGCGGTCTGCGTCTGCAGCATGCGTTCGGCGACGGGATCCGCACCAGCTGCGAACGCGGCGGTGCCCGCGATGAGGCCTGCCAGCAGCACGGCACACTGCAACCCACGCATCGGAGGTCTCATTCGAACGGTCTCCAGTCCTGCATCAGCGTGGCGGTATCGGGTGCGGAAGCGGTATCGCGCAGCCACGACACGCGGCCGTCGAGCGCGCTGCCCGGGCCTGTGTTGCCATGCTCGGCGAAGCGTGCGGTGGCCTGGTTGTCGGGCTTGCCCCAGTCGTGCCACCCCTCGGCCGGCACCGGTGCATCGATGCGGCACGTCTCGAAGCGTGTGGCGCCATGCGGCCGCCATGGACGGCCGAGATACACCCGGCTCACATCGGGCGCGGCAGTCAGGGTGCAGTCGCGAAACACGAAGCCGTGAGCCTGGTCTGCGGGCGTCGACGGCGCGGTGACATAACCGTCGCCGATCGAATGCAGCGCACAGCGCTCGAACAGCGCGGTCGCCGCGCCGAACACATAGTCGACCGTGCCTTCGATCCGGCAGTCGCGGAACCATGCACGGGTTCCAGCGTTGCGCAGATACAGCGTGTCCTGGTGACCGAGCAGGTGTACGTCATCGAAGGAGGCGCGCGTGCCGTCGACGACTAGCGCCACCGCCTGCCCAACCGGTCCGGCGTCGTTGGCGATGGTCAGATGTTCGGCGTGGAAATCGTCGGCGCGCACGAACAGCGTCGCCGAGCCGTAGGTACCGAACGCTTGGCCGGTGCGCGGATCGATCCGGCTCGCGTAGTGATTCTGGACGATGCGGGTGTGTTGCGTGCCCGCGCCGATGAGCCGCAGTGCGGGCGCGTCTGGCGGCACGTCGACGACGCCGCGCCAGATGCCCGCCGCAATCCGGATTGTGGCGGCCTCGCCGCCAGCGACTGCCGCATCGACCGCGGCCTGCACATCATCGAATGCAGCGTCGCCAGTGCCGACGTCGAACACGCGCTCGGCCAGTGCGGCCGGCGCGAGCAGAGCCAATGCCAGTGCGAGGCAGACACGCCCTCGCCACCGTCGCATCCGCGACGGCAGCGGGCGACGCAGGGAGGCCTCAGAAGCGATAGCGCGCACCGACGTAGTACTGGCGACCGGTCGTGGTGTAACGGTCGGGCAGCATCAGATCGGAATCGACGTAGCGGCGATCCGGCGTGTCGAGCAGATTGACCGCTTCGAACGTCAGGCTCAGCTTGTCGGTGAGCTTGTACGAAGTGTTGAAGTCCACGTTGCGCACGCTGTGCTTGCCGGTGACGTCGGCGGTACCGAACTGGTTGCCGTCGAGATCGACGATGTTCTCCCGACTCAGCACTTCACCGATGTAGCCGTCGCGATAGCTGGTCGACACGCGCGCACTGAAGCGGCCGTCGTCGTAGTACAGCGTGGCGTTGTACGAGTTCGGCGACAGGTTCACCAGCTGGTTCTCGGTGATCTGGGTCACGACCGCGGTGTTGTTGCTGGCGGCGGTGCTGAACATGTACTCGATGTCCGAATCGACATGCGTGTAGTTCATCTGCACGCCGAACTTGCTCCAGAAGCCCGAAAGGAAGGTGAAGGGCTGCTGGTAGGTCAGCTCCCAGCCCTTCAGCGGACCACCGGGGGTGTTGTAGTAGCTCTGCACGTTGAAGATCGTGTTGGCATTGAAGCCCGGCGGCAGCAGGTCCAGCGAGTAGCCGAGCTCCGACCACGTGCTCAGCAGACGCGTGCGCTGCACGTAGGTCTCGATGTCCTTGTAGAACACCGCGGCCGACAGCAGGGCGCCCTCACCGAAATACCACTCCGCGCTCAGGTCGAAGTTGGTCGAGCGGAACGGATCGAGCTTCGGGTTGCCGAGGTTGATCGAGTAGAAGCGACCATCGTCGAAGAAGTTCGTCGGGCCACCGGTGACGCTGGGCGACATGTAGGTCAGCGTCGGACGGGCCATGGTCTTGGCCGCGCCGAAGCGCATCACGAAGGTGTCGCTCAGATCCCAGGAGAGATTCAGCGACGGCAGCACGTCGGTGTAGTTGTGGCCGACGACGCTCTCGACGACGAAGCGGTCGCCGGCCGCGGACGTCGCATTGGCGACACCGAACACGCGCTCGCAGTTCGCCTCGCCGCCCGTCGGGCACGGCGCCCAGCCGGCCGCGCTGATCTGCGTCTTGACCAGTCGCACGCCCACGTTGCCGCGCAGTGCGCGCGAGAACAGGTCGGTGTTGAAGTCGAGCTGGGCATAGGTCGCCATGCTGCGTTCGTTGACCGAGAAGTTGTTGTTCGACGAACCGAAGTGACCGATGCCGGCGAGACGGTAGTCACCGCCCGGCACGCCGTTGTCGGCGTTGCTGTAGATGTTCAGCAGACCGGCGATTTTGTCGAAATCCGGAATCAGCCACGAAGCCGGCATGCTGCCCGACAGGTTCTTGCCGAAGCCGTCGAGCGTCGTGCTCAGATCACCGATCGTCACCCCGGCCGGCAGCGCCTGCGGCAGGCGGCCGTAGCTGATGTGCCGATACTCCTCGGTGCTCATGTCGTAGTCCTTCCACGCCAGGCCCGTTCGGAAGGTGAATGTGGGATCGAGATCGAACGACAGATCGACCTTGGCCGAATCGAACGCATTGCTGACGTAGTTCGGGTTCAAGCGCACTTCGCTGATGTTCGCGCCGCGGGCCGTGCCGTTGCTGTTGACCGGCACCGCGCCGTAACCGAGCCACTGCCACGCATCCGGGCTGCTGGTGTCGAACGGGAAGGTCATGCTCGGCATCTCGGGATCGCCGCGCAGATCGAGCACGAAGCCGTCGAGGTTCGCGTTGTCGAAGCTGACCATCGAGAAGATCGGACGCGCGTAGTCCGACGACGAATGGCCGATCGTCGCGTCGAGGCGCACCGCGTCGTTGAAGCGGTGTTCGAGCTGCAGGCTGAACTGCTTGAACTCGGTCGACTCTTCGATCTGGCTGGATTCGGTGCGGAAATCGACGTTGTCGAACACGCCGTACTGCAGCCGGTTGCGGTCGTCGACCTGTGCCTCGCGCACGACGATCTGGGTCTTGCCGCCGAGGTTGGCCGTGCGGTGCAGGTTCGCGCCCAGCGAATCCTCGCGCTGGTCCTTGTCGAGCTTGGAGTACAGCGCGTCGAAGCTCAGCAGCGTGTCGTCGCTGATGCGGAACTGGAACGCGCCGGTGACGCCGAGACGTTCGATGTCGTGCTTGGTGCGGATGTAGCGCGGGTAGCGCGGCAGCCAGGCATTGGTCGCGGTCTCGTAGGCGGCGATGTTCTCCGGCGTCGCAGCAGGCCGCGGCAGGCCGGTGCCGCAGTTGTTGGCGTCGATGCCGTAGCTGCCCCAACCGTTGTTGCGGTCCTGGTTGGCCTGGCTGCCGACACCGGCCGGCGTTTCGTTCGTCAGTGGATTGCGCGGCGTCTGCGGGTTGTAACCGGCCGGCGAACAGAATCCGTAGGTGCCGTTGTTGGCGACGTTGGACTGGTTGGAGTTGCGGTGGTTGCCGTGCTCCCAGCGGACCGGGTTGTAGCCTTCCTCGAAGATCGTGCGCTGGCTGTAGGACGCCGACAGCAGCGCGCCCACGCGGCCGTCGGCCCAGGTGTTGCTGATCAGGCCCGACACGCGCGGATCGTTCTCTTCGGACAGCTCGTTGTAGCCGACCTGGGCGCTCGCCGAAGCACGGAAGCCCTTGAAGTCGAACGGGCGCGAGCCCCGCAGATCGACGGTCGAGCCCAGCGAACCTTCGTCCATCTGCGCCGACTGGGTCTTGTTGACCTTGACCTGGCTGAAGAGCTCGGAGGCGAAGGTGTTGAAATCGAAGCCGCGCGACCGGTTGACGCCGGCGCTGCCGCTGCCGGCCGTCGCCAGCGCTTCGAGACCGTTGAGGCGCACGCGGGTGAAGTCGGAACCCAGGCCGCGCACCGAGATGCGCTGGCCCTCGCCGCCTTCGCGATCGATCGAGATGCCGGCGATGCGCTGCATCGATTCGGCGAGATTCTGGTCCGGGAACTTGCCGATGTCTTCGGCGAAGATCGCATCGACCTGCTCCACGCTGTAGCGCTTCTCGTCGAGCGATTTCTGCAGGCTTTCGCGATAGCCGGTCACGGTCACGGCGGCCATGTCGACGGCGCGCTCCTGGTCCGCGGGCTGCTGCGCCATCGCCGGCGAGGACAGGACGACGGCGATGCCGGCGGCCAGTAAGGTAACCGGTGTCTTCCAGCTGCTACGGATTCGATCCATCAACGCGCTCCTCCCCAAAACCTGTGGTCTTCTTCTCGTACGAAAGGTCGCGTCCCGCGCCTTCTCTGTGTCGTCAATGACACCGATGGTCATCGAGGCGCGTAACCTAACAGCGCCGGGCACGAGCGGCATCTTGCAACGCAACAAGACGGCATCGAATGTAGGGCGAAACCTGCTTGTTTTTGTGCGTGCGACGCTTCGTCATGCGACGCCAATCGCAGACACAAAAAAAGCCGGAGCGTCGCCGCTCCGGCTTCGATGTGGTCACGCGGATCGATCAGAACTTGTAGCGCAGGCCCAGCAGGTACTGACGGCCGGTTTCGCTGAAATCGAGCGGCAGGCGCGCGCCGGCGCCGACCCAGGTTTCCGACGGCTCGTTGGTCAGGTTGATGCCTTCCAGGCTCAGCTCGATCTGCTCGCTGATCTTGTAGCGCAGCGACGCGTCGATCACCGTCGTGCCGTTCTGGCCGTGGACGTCTTCGGTGAAGCCTGCTTCCTGTCCCGGCACCTGGATCAGATAGTCGTCGCGATTGGTCGCCGAGATGCGGCCCGAGAAGCTCTGGCCCTCGTAGAACAGCGTCGCGTTCCACGATGTCTTGGACGAACCCAGCAACGATGTGCGCAGCGAGTTCGCACCCGAGGCCGTCAGGTACTGGATCTCGGTGTCGACATAGGTGTAGTTGAGCTGGATGCCGAAGTCGCTCCAGACACCGGACAGGAACGTGAACGGCTGCACGTAGTTCGCTTCGAAGCCCTTCAACGGACCACCCGGCGTATTGAGCGGCACGCTGAAGACGAAGTCGTCGTTGACGGTGGCGCCCGTGCCTTCGAGCAGGCTTGCAGGCAGGCCGCTGGAGGCATAGCTGCGCACTTCGCGCGACGGCTGGATGGTCGTCTTGAGATCCTTGTAGAACAGACCCAGGCCGAGCATCGCGCCTTCGTCGATGTACCACTCGAAGCCGAGATCGGCGGTATCCGCGCGCACCGGGTCGAGCGTCGGATTGCCACCGCTGACGGTGCGCGCACCGCCACTGACGTTGACCGTGACGCCTGGCGTCAACGAGCCGAGCCCGGGGCGGGACATCACGCGTGCGGCGCCGAAGCGGACCAGGAAATCAGGGGCGATCTCGGCAACGAGGTTCATCGACGGCAGGGTGTCGCTGTACTCACGCGTCACCGTCGATGCGATCGGGGTACCGCTGGCGGTTGCGATGCCCGTCGACGCCTGCTTGGTGCGCACGTAACGCACGCCGAAGTTGCCCGAGAGCGGGACCGAGCCGAGGTCCGTCGAGAATTCGCCCTGCAGGTAGGCACCGCGATCCTGCTCTTCCACGCTGCGGGTGTTCACAGCGCGCTCGGTCAGCGCGAAGGTGCCGGTGCCGCTGTAGATATCGAAGAAATCGGCGATACCTTCGTAGCTGGGCACGACCCAGCTCGACGGCGATCCGTCGATGCCGCTCAGATTGCCCGTACCCGTGAGCGCACCCGGCACGATGAAACTGCCGTTCGCGAAGCGCGGCACCGAGACTTCCGAACCCCGGCGCAGTTCGCGGGTGGAGAACGCATAGTCCTTCGCCTGCAATCCACCCTTGAGGCGGAAACCCGGGCTCATGTTCCAGTTGAAGTCGACCTGCGCGGTGTCGAAATCGTTGTCGACGTATTGCGGCCGCAGACGGATTTCCGCCAGCGTCCAGCCGTTGGGATCGAGCGGATCGATGCCGTAGTTCAGCACCGGCCTGTAGGGATCGCCGCGATAGTCGTAGCTGTAATTGTCGACGTTCGCCTTGTCCATGATGATCGTGGTCTGGATCGGGTTCTCGTGCTTCGAACGCGAGGTGCCGACCTTGCCCGACAGCGTGAAGTCGTCGGTGACTTCGAATTTGCCGTCGAGCGTGAGTTGCGTGAAGACCGTATTCCACTCGTCGTGGCGATTCTCCGAGCGGATGTCGACATCGTCGAACAGGCCGTACACCAGCGCGCCGCGATCGTCGATCACACCGTCGCGCACGATCGTCTGCGGCTTGCCGGTACCGCTGCGGCTGAAGGAGATCGCCTCGATGTACTTCTCGTCGCGGATCGCGTCGATCTTCGAGTACAGGCCATCGAGCGAGAACTCGGTGCGGTCGGTCGGCTTGAACTGCAGCGACGCGGTGACGCCGGTGCGCTTCTGGTCGTGCTCCATCAGCGTGTAACGCGGGAAGCGCGGGTGGAACACGTTCGCGCCGCGCGCGGCGGCGAACGGCGATGCCGCGCTGAAGCCGCCGTTGCTGGGACCGTTGGCCCAGCGACCGGTACCGCTGCCTTCCTCGAGCGCCTGGCGCTCGCTGTAGGCGACCGACAGCAGCGCGCCGAACTTGCCGTCCGCCCAGGTATTGGCGATCAGGCCGGCGACGCGCGGATCGGCCTTGTTGGCCATGTCGTTGAAGCTGGCCTGGCCGCTGCCGACGATCGTCAGACCGTCGTAGTCGAACGGACGCGCGGTGCGCAGATCGACGGTCGCGCCGAGCGAACCTTCCTCGACGTCCGCCGACGCGGTCTTGCGCACGATCAGCTGCGAGAACAGGTCGGATGCGAACACGTTGAAATCGAAGCCGCGGCCACGGTTGGAGCCGCCGCTCTGGTCGGACGCGCCGACGGTGGTCAGCGCTTCCATGCCGTTGATGCGCACGCGGGTGAAGTCCGGACCGAGACCGCGCACGGTGATCTGACGACCTTCGCCGGCGTCGCGCGCGATCACCACGCCGGGGATGCGCTGCAGCGATTCGGCCAGGTTGAGATCCGGGAACTTGCCGATGTCCTCGGCGACGATCGCATCGACCACGCCCGCTTCGCCACGCTTGATGTCGAGCGCCTTCTCGACGCTGGCGCGATAGCCCACGACGCGCACCGCTTCGAGCTGGGTCGCATCACCGGCGGTGGCGGTCTCTTCGACGCGGTCGTCCGCAGTGGTCCCGGCGGTCTGCGCGAACACGGGCATGGCCACCGCCTGCAGCGCGATCGCAATGCTCGCGGCCAGCAAGGTAACCGGTGTCTTTTTCGAACCGAACAACTGCGTCATGTCGTTCCCCTCCCAGGGTGCGAAGCGGTCTCGGCGCGTCTTGACTGCATCGACGCGCTTGTTATGGTGTTCGCCGGTGCCGGAATGACACCGCGGGTCAAACGCTAGCAGAGGCGATTCTGCAAAGCATGTTGCGCCGCCACATCCACATGCCCGCTCCCCCACCGGGCCCGATCGAAAGGCATTGCCGCGATGGGCAAACGTATTCTCTGTTTCGGCGAGCTGTTGCTGCGCCTGGGCGCGCCAGGGCGCGAATTCCTGCTGCAATCCCGGCATCTGGAAGTGCACGTCGGCGGCGCGGAAACCAATGTCGCAGTGTCGCTCGCCCGCTTCGGTCACGACGCCGCGCTGGCCGGTACGGTGGCCGCGAATGCGCTGGGCGATGGCGCATTGGGCGAACTGCGCCGGCACGGGGTGGATGTCTCGCGCGTCATCCGCACGCCGGGCCGCATGGGCCTGTACTTCTTCGCCGCCGGCGCCGGTCTGCGGCCCAGCGACGTGGTCTACGACCGCGCCGACTCGGCCTTCGCACGCGCCTCGCCGGACACCTACGACTGGCCTGCCCTGCTCGACGGCATCGACTGCCTGCACGTCTCCGGCGTGACGCCGGCCGTGGGCCCGCATGCCGCCGAGGCGGCACTGGCCGCGGTGCGCGCCGCACGCGCACGCGGCACCACGGTGTCCTTCGACGGCAATTTCCGTCCCAAGCTTTGGGCCGCGTGGAACGACACGCCCGCGCCGCTGCTGCGCGGCCTGCTGGCCGAGGCCGATATCGCCTTCATCGATCACCGCGACATCGATCTCGTGCTCGGCGCGGAGGCATCCGAGACCGGCGCACACGCCAGCGCCGAACGCACCCTGCAGGCATCCGCACGCGCGTTCGCCGCGTTCCCGCATCTGCAGCGCATCGCGTGCACGCAGCGCACGGTGCACAGCGTCGACCGCCACGCGCTGGGCGCACTGCTGGTGCGTCGCGACGGCGGCGTGCAGCGCATCGACGCCCTGCCCGTCGACGGCATCGTCGACCGGATCGGCGGCGGCGACGCGTTCGCAGCCGGCGTGCTGCACGGCGTGCTGTCGGGTCTCGACGATGCCCGCACGCTCGCGTTCGGTCTCGCGGCGGCGCGGCTGAAGCACAGCGTGCCGGGCGACTTCAATCTGGTCGGCGAGAGCGACGTGACCGCGCTCGTCGACAGCGGCCGGCTCGACGTGCGCCGCTGACCGCAATCGCGATCCCGTAAACGAAACGGCCCGCCAATGGCGGGCCGTTCGTGTGTCAGGCGCTGCGCGACCTCACAGTTCGCAGAAGCAGTACGCGACCGCCTTGACCGGACGACCCGGCTGCGGGGTGATCACGCTTTCGAGCAGCTGCAGATCCTGCTCCGCCCGCGGCACCGCACGCGCCAGCAGGCCGCGCGCGATGTCGCTGTGGCCGACCAGCGCGCCGCCGAGACGGCCGCTGACGAAGCCGGTCAGGAAGCGGCCGAACGGCGTCGCGGTCTTCTCCACGTAGCGCGTGCGCCACTTTCCCTCTTCCAGTCCACCGAGTTCGGCCGCCTTGGCGATCGCGGTGCGCAGACCGCCGAGCTCGTCGACCAGACCGCGATCGAGCGCCTGGGTGCCGCTCCACACGCGACCACGCGCGACGGTGTCGATCTCTGCGCTGCTGCGGCCGCGCGCCTCGCCGACCTTGCCGATGAAGTTGGCGTAGCCGCGATCGATGATCGCCTGGATCGCCTGGCCGGCTTCGGGCTGCAGCTCGCGGGTCAGATCGAACGCGCCGGCGAAGCGCGTGGTGCCAACGCCGTCAGTGCGCACGCCGATCTTCTCCAGCGTGCGCGGGAAGGTCGGCACCAGCGCGAAGATGCCGATCGAACCGGTGATCGTCGACGCATCGGCGTAGATGCGATCGGCGTTCATGCTGATCCAGTAGCCGCCCGATGCGGCGACGTCGCCCATCGACACCACGACCGGCTTTCCGGCGGCCTTGAGCGCGTCGACCTCGCGACGGATCTGCTCGGAGGCGAACACTTCGCCGCCGCCCGAATCGACGCGCAGCACGACCGACTTCACGTGCTCGTCTTCAAGCGCCTCGCGCAGCAGGGCCGAGGTCGACTCGCCACCGATCGTGCCCGGCGGCTGCTCGCCACCGGTGATGCCGCCTTCGGCAACGACGACGGCGACCTGGTCGCGACGGTCCGCGGCCGAACTGGCCGGCGTCACGTGCGCGAGGAAATCGCGCATCGACACCTGGCGGAACCCGCCCTCGGCATCTTCGTCGGCGACGCCGCGCTCGACGAGCAGGTCTTCGACTTCGCCCCGCGTCTTCAGGCCGTCGACGAACTTCTGCGACAGCGCGTACTGCGCCAGATCACCCTGCGCCGCGGCGATGCCCTGCGGCAGCGTGTCGACGCCGGCATTGAGCGCCTCGGGCGTGGTGCCGCGCACCTTGGCGATGTCGGCGATGTGCCGCTGCCAGATGTCGTTCATCCAGTAGAGATCGGCTTCCTTCGACTCCGGCGACGCGCCGTCGAGGATGTAGGGCTCGGCCGCCGACTTGTACTCGCCGACCTTGAACAGATGCACGTCCACGCCGAGCTTGTCGGCCAGCGCCTCGCGGTAGTACTGGCGATAGCCGGCCAGACCTTCGAGCATCATGCCGCCTTCGGGATCGAGGTAGACCTCGTCGGCCTGCGCGGCGAGCAGATACTGCTGCTGTCCGAAGTATTCACCGAACGCGACGACCTGCTTGCCGGCCGCACGCACTTCGCTGATGGCTTCGGCCACTTCGCGCATCGACGCGTAACCGGAGAAGGTCATGCGGTCGGTGCGCAGCAGCACGCGTTCGATGCGGTCGTCGGTCTTCGCCGCCTCCAGCGCGCGCAGCACGTCGCGCAGCTGCACTTCGCCCACGCCGCTGCCGCTGTTCTCGGCCAGCGCGCGCATGAAGGGATCGGACTTGTACTGCTCCACCAGCGCGCCTTCTGGCGCGATGACCAGCGTGGTGCGTTCGAGCAGCGGCGCCTGCCGCGAACCGCCGCCGACGATCGCGATCAGCACCAGCAGCGCGAACAGGAACAGCAGGCCGAAGAACAGGAAATTGAGGATCAACCGGCGGATGAAATTCATCCCGTCCCAGATGCCGACAATGAAGCGCGTCAGCGGCGCGCGTGGCTGCACAGTACTCATGCGTAAAACGGCTCCATCAGAAGAATTCGCGAGTCGTGGCCGCCGGCAGCGGTGCGGCCACGGGTCCGCCCAGCACGCAGCCTACCGGGCGCGGCAGGGCAATGCATGCGCCGGTCGTCACTGTGCCGTCGGGTCCAGGGTCGGCGCGGGCACGCGCCGGCTGCTGCGCAGGAAACGGGTGCCCAGCAGCACGGCCGCGACGGTAAGGCCGGCGATCAGGCCGATCCACATGCCCTTCGGCCCCCACCCCAGCCCCAGACCGAGCGTGGCGCCCAGCGCCATGCCCACGCCCCAGTACGCGGCCGCGGCGAGGAACATCGGCACGCGCGTGTCCTTGAGCCCGCGCAGCGCGCCGGCCGACAGCGCCTGGATGCCGTCGGGAAACTGGAACGCGGCGGCGTAGAGCAGCAGCGATCCGGCCAGCGCGGCGACCGCCGCATCCTCGGTGTAGATGCGCACCACGTGGTCGTGGCCCAGGAGCAGCAGCACGCCGGACACCGTCTGCGTCACCAGCACCAGCGTCAGGCCGGCGAAGCCCGCCCGGCGCACGCCGGCGCTGCCCAGGCCGCGACCGATCGCATTGCCCACGCGCACCGTGGTCGCTTCGGCCAGGCCGAACGGCACCATGAAACACAGCGCCGCGACATTGATCGCGATCTGGTGCGCCGCCGCCTCGATCTCGCCGAGCCGGCCGATCAGCAGCGCGGTCACGACGAACAGGCTGCCTTCCATCGTCACGGTCACGCCGATCGGCAGACCGGTGCGCAGCAGCGCGCGAATCTCCGTCCAGCGTGGCGGGTCGAAGCGGGTGAACAGCTGGTAGCGCGCGAATCGCTTCGACAGCGCCAGATACAGGGCGAATGCGATCGACTGGGTCCACATCATGATCGCGGACGCGATGCCCAGCCCACCGGCGCCGCCCTCGGGGAACGGGCCCCAGCCGAACGCGAGCGCATAGCCCATCGGCACCAGCACAGCGAGGCCGCCGAAGCCGAACACCATCGTCGGCAGCGTCCAGTGCAGGCCGTCGCTGAGATAGCGCATGCAGAAATACAGCGTCAGCGCCGGCACGCCCCAGCGGATGCCGTGCAGGAACGCGGTCGCGCCCGGCACGATGTCCGGCGCGATGCCGAACGGCCCGAGTCCGGCGGCCAGCGCCGTCAGCAGCCCGAACAGCGCCACGCCCAGACCCGCCGCCAGCCACAGCGCCTGCCGGAACAGCGGGCCGACCTCGGCGTGGCGGCCTTCGCCGTCGAGCTGCGACACCGACGGCGGCACCGCCATCAGCGTGCCCATCGGCACCATCAGCGGCAGCCAGAAAATCGCGGTGCCCACGGCGACACCCGCCAGCGTGGCGGTGCCGTGGTGGCCGGCGATGACGGAATCGACGAAACCGATCAGGCCGGTGGCGACGTGGCCGGCGACCAGCGGGGCCGCCAGAACGGCGGTGCGCCGCACCTCGTGACCGAAGGGCGGCGGCGTGATTGCGGAGGACATGGGAACGGCTCTGCGGCTGCGGCCGCGCGTACGACGGATGCGTGCGCTGGCACCGGGGCGCGAAGGACCGCATTCTACCGGCACGCCGCGCAGGGGAGCGACACGCGCGACGCCCGCTTCTTGCTTTTTTCCGTGTCCGCGGCCGCGCCGCTGCGGCCTTGCCAGGAATCCGTCCGCGCATGACCCACGCTGCCCTGCCGCCGCTGCCGTCCGACGACGCGCACCCGTCCGCCTGCGAGAACTGCGGCACGCCGCTGCACGGCGACTTCTGCCACGTCTGCGGCCAGTCCACGCACAGCCCGGTGCGCAACGTCGCCCACGCGGTGGAGGAAGTCTTCGAATCGTTCTGGCATCTCGACGGTCGCATCTTCCGCACGTTGCGCGACCTGTTCGTGCCGGGCCGCATCGCCAACCGCTATCTCGGTGGCCATCGCGTGCGCTACGTCGCACCGATGCGGCTCTTCGTGATCCTGACGCTGCTGACGTTCTTCGTCGCCAAGTTCGTCGTCCAGGACGCGATGCAGGACGTACAGCCCGGCCAGATGGTGCGCACCGACGATGTCGCCACCGAGTTCGCACAGGCGCAGACGGTCGACGAGGTGCGGACGATGCGCGACGACGCGCTCGCGGGCATTGCCGAGACCCGACACACCGTCGGCGCATTGCCGGGCGTGACGCCGCAACTGGACATCGCTGCGGCAGACGTGCGCGCGCAGGCTGAGGCGCGGATCGCGGCACTCGCGCCCGACGGCGCACCGCCGACCGCCGCCGATGCGGCCGCGTCGAACGTCGATGCGCAGGCCGCGACGACACCCGCGCCCCACGACGTCGACATCCCGATGTCCGGCCCGCCGACCATCGGCGGCCCGATCGGCGAACGCATCGAGCGCAACATCGAACGGTTCAACAACGATCCGCAGATCTTCGTGCGCGCCCTGTTCGGCGTCGCACCGACCGCGCTCTTCATCCTGGTACCGCTGTTCGCCGTGCTGCTGAAGCTGCTCTACCTGTTCCAGGGTCGGCTGTATCTCGAGCACGTCGTCGTCGGCCTCTACAGCCACGCGGCGCTGATGCTGGCGTTGTTGCTGGTGCTCTGCGGTGCGCTCGCATCGCCCTGGCTGGCGACGCACGCGGCGTGGTCGACGGGCATCGTCGGCGTCGCGCAGATCCTGCTGCTGTGGGCGATGCCGGTCTATCTGCTGCTGATGCAGAAGCGCGTGTACGGCCAGTCGTGGCCGTGGACACTGGTGAAGTTCGCGATCATCGGCATGGCGTACTTCGCGCTGTTTCTCAGCGTCGCGATTCCGATGGCGGGCTACGCGCTGTACGCGTTGTAGCGTCGCGTTCGAAACGCCGTCAGGGCGTTCCGGCCACCCGCGCACGCAGCCACGCGTTCCGCGTATCGGCCGGCACCGCCAGCCATTGCGCACGCAGCGCGTCGCGTTCCTGCGGCGGCGTGCGCTGGGCCAGGGCGGCCAAGTCGTCGCGCGCCTGCAGCGACGTCGCGCGCAGCGCGAGCAGCACCGGGCCGCGCTGGTCTTCGGGCATCGCCGAGAACAGCGGATGCAGCCGTGGCCAGTCGGCGCCGAGCACCGGCCCCAGCAGCCAGCCGCGGCGCAGGCTCAGATCGAGCTGTTCGAAGGCCAGCCGCAGTTCGCGCTGCTCGGGCTCGGGCAGGGTCTCGAAATGCGCGGCCGCCTGCTGCAGCCGCATGCGCTCGGCATGCGGCAGGGCGTCGGCCGCCTGCCAGGCGATCCGTCGGCGCGCACGCTCGCCGGCCGGCAGGATCTGCCACGCCGCCAGGCGCGCCTTCAATGCATCGCGCTCGGCCGGGGTCATCTGCGCGAGACGTGCGGCGCGGGCTTCGAGTTGTGCGCGTTCGGCGGCCGGCAACGTTTCGGCCTTCAAGGCAGGCGGCAACGCGGCCTGCGCGAGCGGCGCGGCGAGCAGCAGCCCCGCGACGCCAGCGAAGCGGCGCACGCGCTCAGAGATCGGCATCGGTGGTCTCCATGCCGTCGGCATCGTCCGGCACGTCGTCGAGATGGGCGTCGCGGGTGTCGTCGGTCGGGGTTTCGATCTGCGTGGACAGCCACGCGTAGAACGCGGGGTCCTCGCGCCAGGGCGCGTTTTCCGATTCGGTCAGCAGTTCGAAATCAGGCGCGGTCAGCAGCGCGACCTCGTCGTCGTAGGTCGCTGCCGGGGACTGGGCGTCGGGCAGGGCTTCGATCCGGATCGTCGTGTCGTCGTCGAGACCGCCGCCCGGCAACGCATCGCGCCAGGTCCAGGCCAGCGCGGCGAGCATCGCGACCAGAACCACCGCCTGCGCCGGCCACAACCAGCGGGCACGGGTCCGGGGCGACGACAGCGCAGCTTCGGGCGGGGGCGGCACAGCGACGGCGCGCTGCAACGGAAACCGGCGCAGCGGCGGCACCTGGCCGCGCAGCGCGGCCTCGCGCAGGCCGGCCAGGCGCGCCAGGCGATCGGGCGGCAGCGCGCGGATCGCTGCTTGCGCGGCCTCGGCGATGCGACGCCAGGCGTCGGGATCGGGGCTGCCGTCCTCGCGATGCGGCAAGGCGCGCTGCAGGCCCAGTCGATACGTGGCCCGGGTGACGCCCAGGACCGCGGCCGCTTCGTGTTCCGGCAGGCCGGCCACCATCCGCAGCAGCACCGTGACGCGCGGACCGCCGGACAGACCGGCCAGTGCGGGCAGGCCATCGGCGTCGTCTGGCAGCACGGCGGGCGCGCGCAGCGCCGGCGCCGCCAGCAGCTGGGCCCAGAACCGGCGCGGCCAATCGGGGAACGGGGTATTGGTCGCCAGCTGGCCGAAATCGGTCATCGCGGCGGCCAGCGCGGCGTCGCCGGTCTCGATGTCGCCGCTCTGCCACTGCGCGAACGCGGCCGCGCGCCGCTCCACCCCGCGCAGGAACGCGGCGACGGCGGAGGACATTCCGGGTGGAGCTGACTGGGGAGGCGTGGTCATCGGGGCCGGCGTGTGCGACCGCGCATCATAGCCATCCGCCGCCGCGGCCCAAGCCTTGACAGATCGTCGTGCGAACGTTCCACAGGCGCCGACGCGCGCAAGTGGTTGTTCACAGGGTTCACAACGCTGTCATCCAGCTGAAGATGGCCACATGCCGATGCTGCATGACAACAATGTTTCACGGCCAAGCCGTTGATTCCATTGTGGATTACCCATATGGCACTTTTTTGTCCAACATATCCTTTACCCCACTGAATACCGCATAACGTCGTGTTCGAAGCGGTGTATGCACAGGCTTATCCACAGAGCGTGTGGATAAGCGGCAATCCCTTTTCTTTCCGGCACTTGCAGCGACAACGTACAAGTCAAGCGAGGTTGGGCGCGCAAATGATGGAAGGCTTCGGTCGAGCCGATAGAATTTGCAGGTGCCCGATCCGAACGCCGCCGTTTCCGTCCTCCAGATCGCCCTGCCGGTGCCGCTGCCGCGCCTGTTCGACTATCGCGCGCCTGCCGGCACGGCCGTCGGACCGGGCGATGTCGGACGCCGGGTCCGGGTGCCGTTCGGGCCCCGGGAACTGGTCGGCGTCGTGGCGGGCGTCGGCGCCCCCGACGATCCCGCGCAGACGCTCCGCGAGGCGCTCGAATGGCTCGACGACGCCCCGCTGCTGCACGGCGAGCTGGCCGCCTCGCTGCGCTGGCTCGCCCGCTACACCCATGCGCCGCTTGGCGAAGTGCTGGCGACGGCCCTGCCCGCCGCCCTGCGCCGCGGTGAGGCGCTGCCCGATACCCACGCCTGGGCCTGGCGGTTGACCGAAGCCGGCCGGACCGCGTTGTCCGGACTCAAAGCCGGTGGCCGCCCGCAGCGCCTGGCCGCCCTGCTCGCGCCCACGCCCAGGGACGAAGACGCGCTGGACCTTGCGATGGACGGCTGGCGCGCCGCCGCGCGCACGCTGGCCGGTCGCGGCCTCACCGAACGCTTCGCGATTCCGGCATCCCAACTGGCCCCCACGCCACAGCCAGGGCCGTCGCTGCACGACGAACAGCAGCAGGCGGTCGAAGCGGTCGCCGCGTGCACCGGCTTCGCCGCGCTGCTGCTCGATGGGGTGACCGGCAGCGGCAAGACCGAGGTCTACCTGCAGGCGATCGCCGATTGCCTGGCGCGCGGACGACAGGCGCTGGTGCTGGTGCCGGAGATCGGCCTGACCCCGCAGACGCTCGCGCGCTTCCGTGCCCGCCTCGGCGTGCCGGTGCACGCGCTGCATTCGGGCCTGGGCGATGGCGAACGCGCACGCGTGTGGGCAGCCGCGGCGCGCGGCGAGGCGCGCGTCGTCGTCGGCACGCGCTCGGCGGTGTTCGTGCCGCTGCCCGATGCCGGCCTCATCGTCGTCGACGAAGAACACGACGGCAGCTACAAGCAGCAGGACGGTATCCGCTACCACGCGCGTGATTTCGCGCTGGTGCGCGCCAAGGCGCTCGACGTGCCGGTGCTACTGGGCAGCGCGACACCGTCGCTGGAATCGCTGCAGAACGCCGTCTCCGGCCGCTACGCGCATCTGCGCCTGACCCATCGTGCCGGCGCGGCGAAACCACCGACCGTGCGCGTGCTCGATGTGCGCAAGCGCCCGCTCGAGGCCGGCCTGTCACCGGAGATGTTCGCCGCGATCTCCGCCGCGCTCGCCGCCGGTGGACAGGTGCTGGTGTTCAAGAACCGCCGCGGCTATGCGCCGGTGTTGCTGTGCCACGACTGCGGCTGGAGCGCGCACTGCCCGCGCTGCAGCACGCCCGATCGTCCGCATCCGATGACCGTGCACGCCGGCGGGCGTCGCCTGCAGTGCCATCACTGCGGCCATCGCGCGAGCGCGCCGCCGGCGTGTCCCGATTGCGCGAGTCTCGGCCTGCAGCCGCAGGGCGTGGGCACCGAACGCATCGAAGAGCTGCTGGCCGCGCGCTTCGCTGACGTGCCGGTGTTGCGCATCGACCGTGGCAGCACGCGTCGACGCGATGCGCTGGAAAATCTTCTGGGCGAACTCGGCAGCCAGCCCGGCATCCTGATCGGCACGCAGATGCTGGCCAAGGGCCACGACCTGCCGAATCTCACGCTCGTGTGCGTGGTCGGCATCGACGAGGGCCTGTTCTCGGCGGATTTCCGCGCCGGCGAGAAACTCGCGCAACTGCTGATCCAGGTCGCCGGGCGCGCCGGACGCGCGGAGAAGGCCGGTCAGGTCTTGCTGCAGACCCACCACCCCGAACATCCGCTGCTGCTGACGCTGATCCAGGGCGGGTACCACGCCTTCGCCGCGGAAGAATTGATGCAGCGCGAAGCTGCGGGATTCCCGCCGTTCGCACCGCTCGCGCTGCTGCGCGCCGAGTCGCAGCAGGCCGAACCGCCGATGGCCTTCCTGCAGGCCGCGCGCCGCGTGCTCGCGCCGCATGCCGGCCGCGACGCCGCCGGCATGCCGACACTGTTGCTCGATGGCCCGGTGGTTGCCCCGATGCCGCGCCGCGCGGGCGTGTATCGCGCGCAATTGCTGATCGCCACCGATCAACGTCCGCGCCTGCACGCGATTCTCGATGCGGCGCTGCCGCTGATCCACGCCCTGCCCGAAGCACGCCGCGCGCGCTGGTCGCTGGATGTGGATCCGGTGGATCTGTACTGAGTCGACCGGAACGCGGACGCGTCAGTCCGTCGCCGCCGGCTTGCGGCGACCGCGTGCACGTGACGCCTGTTGCGCAGGCGGCTTCTTCGGCGCCTCGCGAATCTCGACCGCCTGCCCCACCCGGCGCACTTCGAACAGTCCGGTCGCATCGATCAACGCACTGAGGTTGCGATAGCCGTAGTTGCGCGCGTCGAACGAGCCTTGGTTGCGCACGTGGCTGCCGACCTCGCCCAGATGCGACCAGCCCGCGTCATCGGCGCCCGCGGACACCGCATTGCGCAACAGCTGCACGAGCTCGCGATCGGCCTGCAGTTCACCGCCGGTGCGCGGCTTGGTCGTGCCGCCGCTGTCGACCTCATCGGCCGCGCGGAGTTTCTCCAGATACAGGAACGTCGAACACGCCTTGACGAACGGCGTCGGCGTTTTCTCCTGGCCGAAGCCGTAGACCGCGTAACCGTCGTTGCGCAGGCGCATCACCAGCGGCGTGAAATCCGCATCGCTGGACACGATCGCGAAGCCGTCGAGATTGCGCGCGTACATCAGGTCCATCGCGTCGATGACCATCGCCATGTCGGACGCATTCTTGCCGGTGCTGTAGGCGAACTGCTGGATCGGGCGGATCGCATATTCGTGCAGCACTTTCTCCCAGCCGACCAGATGCTGGCTTTTCCAGTTGCCGTAGGCGCGCCGCACATTCGCCACGCCGTGGCGCGCGACCTCGGCGAGGATCACGTCGATCTTCGCCGCCGGCGCATTGTCGGCATCGATCAGCAGCGCGATGCGTTTCTCGTTGTCGATGCGGGTGTGTTCGCCCATGGCGGCTCTCCGGTCGGGGCGCGCGGCGCGCGCCGGATGCAACGCGGCGGCGCTTTCAATCCGCGCCGAACAGTTCGCGGGCCATGACGATCGCGTCCTCGCGGCCATTGTGCGCGGGGTAGTAACGCGGCCGACGGCCGATCTCGTTGAAGCCTTCGTCGTGATACAGCGCGACCGCATTCGGATTCGACGGCCGCACTTCGAGGAACACGCGCTGCGCGCCGTGCTGCTGGGCGAGATCGACCAGGGCGCGGAACAGGCGGCGGCCGTGGCCGCGGCCATGCAGGTCGGGATCGACGCAGACATTGAGCACGTGCGCTTCGCCGGCTGCGACGCTCAGCACGCCGTACCCGGCGAGTCGCCGGTCGACGTGCAGCACCCACGCGGGATACGCCGCGCGCAGGCAGTCGTCGAAGATGCCGCGCGTCCACGGAAACGGATACGCGCGCACTTCGATTTCCATGACTGCATCGACGTCGGTCGCGCGCATCGGACGCAGCGACCAGTCGCGCGCCGCAGTGGCGGCCTCCGGCATCGACTGCGTGTCGGGCTCAGCCGCCATGGCGGCGCAACCGGCGCAGCCGCGGCCACAGGGCACGCTTGGCCGACGCCGAACGCAGATCGGCCAACGCGCCGAGACTGCGCACGAAGGCGAACGCGCCATCGCCATCGCGTTGCAGGCCGGCAGCGCGCAGCAACGGGTCGACGAGCGGGTCGTCCGGCAACACTTGCCCGGGCACCTGCACGCGATAGCGGTCGTGGCCCAGCGCATCGAGCGCCGCGATCTGCAGCGCATCCCAGGTCACGAGGCGGCCTCCGCGCCTCCGCGGCGCCGCAACAGCCACAGCGTCGGGCCGGACAATGCGTAGAGCACGGCGGCGATCAGCAGGGTCTTGGGCGGATCCACCCACATCGCGATCAACAGGCCGACCGCGACAACCAGCGCCACGAACGGCACGCGATCGGACTTCGGGCCGGTGCCGCTGCCCTTGAAGCTGGTGTAGCGGATGCGGCTGACCATCAGCAGGCCGCAGACCACCGTGACCGCGAGCGCGACGTAGCGCAGCGCGTCGCCTGTGAAATCGAGCTCGTGGCAGGTCCAGACGAAACTCGCCATCAGGCCCGCCGCCGCCGGACTCGCCAGGCCGACGAAATAACGCTTGTCGACCGTCGCCACCTGGCTGTTGAACCGCGCCAGGCGCAGCGCCGCGCAGGCGGCATAGAGAAATGCGCCCAGCCAACCGATCTTGCCGAGCGTGGTGCCGTCGAGGCGCATCGCCATCAGCGACCAGTGGTACATCACCAGCGCCGGCGCCAGACCGAAACTGATCAGGTCGGCCAGCGAGTCGTACTGCACGCCGAACTCGCTCTGGGTATTGGTCAGGCGTGCGACCCGGCCATCGATGCCGTCGAGCACCGCGGCGACGAAGATCGCGATGCAGGCGGCGCTGAAGCGGCCCTGCGATGCGGCGATGATCGCGAAGAATCCCGCGAACAGGCCGCCGGTGGTGAACAGATTCGGCAGCAGGTAGATGCCGCGGCCGCGGCGCGGGGTCGGGTCGGGTTGGCTCATGCGGGCCAGTGTAGCGCCTGCATCGGGCCGGCCGGCGACAGCGGTTGCGCCTGCGGCCCCGGAGTGCTGCAATCGCCGCCACATTCGAGTACCTGCCGGGGACCGCCATGCGCCGCACTTTCGTGACCTCCCTTGCGTTGCTCATCGCCGCCGCGCCACTCGCCGCCAGCGAGGTCTACAGCTGGAAGGATGCGCGCGGCGTCACCCATTATTCGCAGACACCGCCGCCGGCCGGCACGCGTTTCGAAGTGCGCAACGTGCATGGCAACGCCGCGTCGTCCACGGTGACCACGCCTGCACCGGCGGCCGCACCCGCGGCGGCGCCGGCGGCGACCACCGCCAGTGCGGGGGGCGACAAGAGCCAGTGCGCACTCGCCCGGACCAACGTCGCCGCTCTCAAGGGCGAAGGCGCGGTGCAGCAGCTCGGCGCCGACGGCAAGCCGCGCGAACTCGCCGGCAGCGAACGCGCCGACCAGCTCGCGCTGTCGGAAGCCGCGGTCCGCGCCTACTGCCGCTGACACCCGGCCGGCAGGCCGGCACGCGCGGGGCGCGTGGCACACTATCGCCCCCCGTTCCCAGCCAGAAGCCGCCGATGCGCCTGTCGCAGTTCCATCTCCGCACCGAGAAAGAAACACCCGCCGATGCCGAGGTCACCAGCCACAAGCTGATGCTCAAGGCCGGCATGCTGCGCAAGCTGGGCGCCGGTCTCTACACGTGGTCGCCTCTGGGCCTGCGCGTTCTGCGTAGGGTCGAAGGCATCGTGCGCGAGGAAATGAACGCCGCCGGCGCGATCGAACTGCTGATGCCTGCCGTGCAGCCGCGCGAGTTGTGGGAGGAAACCGGTCGCTGGGAGAAGTTCGGTGGCCAGCTGCTGAAGATGCAGGACCGCAAGGAGAGCTGGTACTGCTTCGGCCCGACGCATGAGGAAGTCGTCACCGATTTCGCGCGCAGCGAACTGTCCAGCTACAAGCAGCTGCCGGTGAACTTCTACCAGATCCAGACCAAGTTCCGCGACGAGATCCGCCCGCGTTTCGGCGTGATGCGCGCGCGCGAATTCCTGATGAAGGATGCCTACTCGTTCGACATCGACGAGGCGGGCATGGCCGCGTCGTACCAGGCCATGCATGCGGCGTACACGCGCATCTTCACCCGTCTGGGTCTCGAGTTCCGCTCGGTGCAGGCCGATTCGGGCGCGATCGGCGGTGACGCCTCGCAGGAATTCCACGTCATCGCCGATTCGGGCGAGGACGCGCTGGTGTTCTCGACCGGCTCGGAATACGCCGCGAACGTCGAAGCCGCGCGCGCCGCTGCGCCCGCGCCGCGTCCGGCGGCATCGGAAACCCTGCGCAAGGTCGACACGCCGACGCAGAAGACCTGCGAAGACGTCGCCGCCCTGCTCGACATTCCGCTCGCACGCACCGCGAAGTCGATCGCGCTGATGGCCGGCGAGACCTTCGTGCTCGCGCTGGTGCGCGGCGACCACGCGGTCAATGCGATCAAGCTCGCCAAGGTCGACGGCCTGAGCGATTACCGTATGGCGACGGAAGCGGAAATCGCCGCGCATCTGGGCGCTGCGCCGGGCTTCCTCGGACCGATCGGCGCAGCGAAGCCGATCCGCGTCGTCGCCGATCTGGAAGTCGCCGCACTGGCCGATTTCGTCGTCGGCGCCAACGCCACCGGCTTCCACATCGCCGGCGTCAACTGGAGCCGCGATCTGCCCGAGGCCGACGTGGTCGCCGACATCCGCGACGTCGTCGCCGGTGACCGCGCCGAAGACGGCGGCGAACTGAAGATCGCGCGCGGCATCGAGGTCGGCCATGTGTTCCAGCTCGGCCGCAAGTACGCCGAGGCCATGCACTTCAAGGTGCTCGACGCGAACGGCAAGGCGACCGTGCCGTTCATGGGCTGCTACGGCATCGGCGTGTCGCGCATCGTCGCGGCGGCGATCGAACAGAACCACGACGCCAACGGCATCGTGTGGCCGGTCGCGATGGCGCCGTGGCAGGTCGCGGTGTGCGTGATCAATCCGAAGAACGAGGCGCACGTGGCCGAGGCCGCGGACGCGCTGTATCGCGAACTCGGCGCGGCCGGTTTCGAAACCGTGCTCGACGACCGCGGCCTGCGCCCCGGCATGATGTTCGGCGACATCGAATTGATCGGCATTCCGCATCGCGTGGTGGTCTCGGCGCGCGGACTGGAATCGGGCGCGTTCGAGTATCGCGCGCGCCGTGCCAGCGAATCGGAGAATCTCGATCGCGAGGCGCTGATGTCGCGCCTGCGCGGCTGAGGTTTTCCAGGGCGAAACCGGCGGCATTTACCGCCGGATAATCCGCAGCTTTCACGCGACCTGCACGAGCGGACCGCGCTGACGTGCGCGCGGTATTTGTCGGCCCGCGATAAACCGGATTAAGATGCCGCCCATGCCAATGGACTGGTATTCCCAATAATCAGCCGGAGCCGACTCGAATGGCGTTTGACCTCAATGCATTTTCACCCCAGCAGCTCGACGCGCTGATCACCCAGGCCAAGGAGCGCAAGACGACGCTGAAGAAGCGCAAGCCGCTGACGGCCGTGCGCAAGAAGCTGACCGACATGGCCGCGGCCGAGGGTTACAGCATCGCCGAGCTGTTCGGTGGCAGCGCACCGCGCGCGGCATCGACCGCGGCTGCGCCTGCGACGCGCAAGAGCGCGACCAAGGGTCGCAAGCTCGGCAAGGTGGCGCCGAAGTACCGCAATCCGGCGAACAAGGCCGAGACCTGGACCGGTCGGGGCAAGCAGCCGCTGTGGCTGGCCGCGCACACCAAGAAGGGCCGCAAGCTGGAAGAGTTCCTGATCCAGAAGTGAGCCTGGCGGTTCGCACCGCGCAGTGACGTTCGAAAACGCCCTCCGACCGGAGGGCGTTCTCGTATGCGGCTCAGAGGTTCTTGCGCGCCGGCAGCAGCACGTTGCCGAACAGCAGGCCGGCGATCAGCGCCAGCACGATGTTCATCACCACCAGCGCCGCTTCCTGGCCGGCGGCCATGTCCTGCTGCTGCACCAGATTCATCAGACCGCGCAGGCTGTTGCTGCCGGGCACCAGCATGATCAGCCCCGGCACCCGGATCACCGCGCCCGGACGGTTGGCCCAGCGCGCGTAACCGTTGCCGGCCGCGGTGGTCACCAGCGCGGCGACGAACAGGCCGATATTCGGCCCGAGCGCAGCGCCGACCCAGCGCGAGACGAGATACCCCGACGCGGCGGCGCCCATGACCAGCAGCACGTCGCGACGTCCGGCGCGGAACAGGATCGCGAACGCGCCGGCCGCGGTCGCCAGCGCCGCCCATTCCACCCAGTCGGGCTGCGGCCGAAGCGCGCGCACGTTCGGCGTGACGCCGAGCATCTGCATCAGCGTGAGCGCGATGATCGTGCCGATGGTGAGTTTGAGCACCGTGGTGATCGCACCGGCGAAGCGCGCCGTGCCCGACACCAGATGCTGGCTGGTCAGTTCGTTGATCGCATTGGTGAGCGCCATACCCGGCAGCATCACGATCAGCGAGGCGATGACCACGGTATTGAGATTCAGCGGTGCGACGAACGCCGACACCAGGATCGCGACCACGCCGGCGACCATGCCGGCCAGCGCTTCGTGCGCTTCCTTGAGCCGCGTGCCGTTGCGCGTGACCAGGTCGAGCAGACCGATCAGCAGGCCGATGGTGCCCGCCGTCGCGATGTCGGCCCAAGGCAGCCGCCACAGGCCGGCGACGCCCATCGCGACCATCGCGAAGCCCATGACCTGCGCCGCCTTGCCCCAGGCGCGCGGTTCGCGTGCGTCGAGCGCGCGCAGCGCGGCGTAGCCTTCAGCCAGATCCATCTCGCCGGCCATGACCTGCTCGGCGATGCGGTCGGTCTCGCACAGCTTGTAGAGGTTCACGTCGCCCGGCGACATGCGGATCACGCGCGTGGTGTCGCTGTCGCCCGGCGGGCGCAGCGGATCGCTGAAGGACAGCACCATGCCGGTCGGATTCACCCAAGGCTCGCAGTCGATACCGAGTTGCTGGGTCACCGCGATCACCGCGCCTTCGAGGCGCTGCGCGGTGGTGCCGTAGGCATGCAGATGCTCGGCCAGCTCGACCACGAAGGCGATGCGCGTGGCGTAGCTGGCAGTGGTGAGCGGGGTGGCGCCGGACATCGGCACAGGATCGCACGTCGCGCCGGGCGCCCGGTAGACCGCGCCGCCGTGATGCGCGGCCTCACACCTGATTTCGGTATGCTCACCGGCGTTTGCACCTCGACCGACCGATGCCTGCATGACCGTCCCCCGTCACGCCACGCCCAGCGCCGATTCCGGTGACGGTGGATCGCTGCGGCTGCGCGGTCACTGGACGCTCGCCTACGCCGGCGACATCGAGACGGTCCTGCGCGCGCACGAGGCGCCAGCGGGCGACGTGGACGCGACCGGCGTCGACCGGCTGGACTCGGTGGGCGTGCTGCAGCTGCTGCGCTTCGCCGAAAAACGCGGCCTGGATTTTTCGACGTTCCGGTTCCGCGACGACCACCACGCGCTGGTCGAGGCGATCGAGGACGTCGCCGACGACCGGCCGAAGAAGAAGCGCGATTACGGCGTGTATGCCGCGCTCGCCCGTTTCGGCGAGACGATGCACGACAACTGGCGCGAGATCGTCGCGCTCGTCAGCTTCCTCGGCGAAACCCTGCTCAAGCTCGGACGCCTGCTGGTGTCGCCGCGACGCTTCCGCATGACCTCGACCGTGCACCACATGGAGCAGGTCGGCCTCGACGCGGTGCCGCTGGTCGCGCTGCTGTCGTTCCTGGTCGGCGCGGTCATCGCCTTTCTCGGCTCGACCGTCCTGGCCGAGTTCGGCGCGACGATCTTTGTCGTCGAACTGGTGTCGATCGCGTTCCTGCGCGAATTCGGCGTGCTGCTGACAGCGATCCTGCTCGCCGGTCGCACCGCCAGCGCGTTCACGGCGCAGATCGGCGCGATGGTGAGCCGCGAGGAAGTGGATGCGATCCGCACGCTCGGGCTGGACCCGGTGGATCTGCTGGTGATTCCGCGCGTGGTCGCGCTGATGGTGATGCTGCCGCTGCTGACCTTCATCGCGATGATCGCCGGCCTGATCGGCGGCCTGACCGTCGGTGCCTTCAGTCTCGACATTCCCCCGCAGGCCTACATGGCGCGCATGTACGAGACCATGAACGTCCGGCACTTCTTCGTCGGCATGTCCAAGGCGCCGATCTTCGCGATGGTGATCGGCCTGATCGGCTGCCTGGAAGGCCTGCAGGTCAAGGGCACGGCGCAGTCGGTCGGCGAGCGCACGACCTCGAGCGTGGTGCAGACGATCTCGCTGGTGATCGTGTTCGACGCGTTCGCCGCGATCTGGTTCATGCACGTGGGATGGTGACGATGTCCGACACGCCCACCCGCGATGCGCATGCGCAGGACGACCTCGGCGACGAGATCGCGATCCGCGTGCGTGGCCTGGTCAACCGTTTCGGCGCGCAGACCGTGCACGAGAACCTTGATCTCGACGTGCGTCGCGGCGAGATCCTCGGCGTGGTCGGCGGTTCGGGCACGGGCAAGTCGGTGCTGATGCGCAGCATCCTGGGGCTGCGTCCACCGCAGGCGGGCACCATCGAGGTGCTGGGCGCCGATGCGCTGTCGCGCGACGTCGAGGAGCGCCGGCACATCGAACGCAACACCGGCGTGCTGTTCCAGGACGGCGCGCTGTTCTCGTCGCTGACCGTCGGCGAGAACGTGCAGGTGCCGCTGAAGGAACACCATCCGGACCTGCGCGATTCACTGCGTTACGAGCTGGCACTACTGAAGGTCAAACTCTCCGGCCTGCCGGCGAACGCGCTCGACAAGCTGCCGGCGGAACTGTCGGGCGGCATGCGCAAGCGCGCGGGCCTGGCGCGGGCGCTGGCGCTCGACCCGCCGCTGCTGTTCCTCGACGAGCCCACGGCCGGTCTCGATCCGATCGGCGCGGCCGCGTTCGACCGCCTGATCCGTACGCTGCAGGAAGCGCTGGGACTGACCGTGTTCCTGATCACACACGACCTCGACACTCTGTACGCTATCTGTGACCGCATCGCGGTCCTGGCCGACAAACAGGTGATCGCGGTGGCGCCGGTGGCGGAGATCGAACAGGTCGACCATCCCTGGATCCAGGATTATTTCCACGGCCCGCGCGGCCGTGCCGCACGCGACGCCAGGGCCAACACCCCGGGAGCCCACTGATGGAAACCAGAGCCAATTACGTCCTCATCGGCGCGTTCACGCTCATCGCGTCGATCGCCCTGCTCGGCTTCGCGCTGTGGGCGGCGAAGTATTCGTCCGACCGCAGCTGGAACGAGTTCGACGTCGTCTTCCGCGAGCCGGTGACCGGCCTGACCGAGGGCAGCAGCGTGCAGTACAACGGCATTGCCGTGGGCACGGTCGACAACCTGCAGCTCGCGCCGCAGGACCCGCGCCAGGTCATCGCGCGGCTGCGCGTGCAGGCCAATGCGCCGGTGAAGACCGACACCCGGGCGCGCATGTCGATGACCAGCCTGACCGGTTCGCCGATCATCCAGCTCACCGGCGGCTCGCCCGAAGCGCCGATGCTGGTGTCCGAAGACAGCGACCGCGTACCGATCATCCAGACCGAAGCCTCGGCGCTGCAGAACATCTCCGACACCGCGAACCGCCTCGTCGAACGCCTCGACCGCGTGCTCAGCGAGGAAAATGTCGCGCGCATCTCCAACACGCTGGAGAACATCGAAGGCATGACCGGATCGGTCGCCGGGCAGCGCGAGGATCTCGCCGCGATCATCGTCAATGCGCGGACCGCCAGCGAACAGCTGGAGCAGACGCTGACCACGACCAACCGCGCGATGACCAACTTCGACCGCGAACTGGTGCAGAAGCTGCCGGGCCTGGTGTCCAGCCTGGAAAGCACGCTCGCGCGCATGGACTCGGCCGCCGGCGGCGCCGATACCATCCTCAACGAGAACCGCGCGGCGATCAGCAGCTTCGCCAACGACGGCCTGTCGCAGCTCGGCCCGACGCTGGGCGAACTGCGGTCGCTGGTCCGCGACCTGCGCCGCATCAGCGACCGTCTCGACGCCAATCCCGCGCGCTATCTGCTCGGCCGCGACGCGCCGAAGGAATTCGAACCCGAATGATCACGCTCACGACCTCCGCGCGACGCGCCCTGCCCCGTCTCGCCGTCGCACTCGCGCTCGGCACCCTGCTCGCCGGCTGCAGCTCGCTGCTCGGCGGCGGTGGCGGCGAGCGCGACCGTTCGACGATCTATGCGCCCGATCCCCGCGTCGAAGCCAATCCCGCGTGGCCGCGCGCCGAGTGGCAGCTCACGCTGAGCCCGCCGACCGCCGCGCGCATGATCGACAGCTTCCGTATCGCCGTGCGCCCGACGCCCGCCGAACTGCAGGTCTACCGCGGCGCCAGCTGGGCGAAGACGCCGACCGACATGCTGCAGGACACCGTGCTGCGCACGATGGAAGACTCGGGCCACATCCCGGCCGTCGCGCGCCAGGGCGCCGGCATCACCGCCGACTACAAGCTGGTCATCGATCTGCGCCGGTTCGAAGCCGACTACAACGGCAACGTGCTGCCGGCGGCGACGATCGAGGCCAACGTCAAGCTGATCCACAACATCGACCAGACCGTTGTGGGTTCGCGTACGTTCATCGCGGCGCAGCCGGCGTCGAGCACCGAAGTCGCGCAGGTCGTCGATGCGTTTTCGGTTGCCCTGCAGAGCATCAGCGGCGAGATGGTCGGCTGGATTCTCGAGTCGGGCAACGCGCACGAAGTGACCCACGATCGCAGGCCGCCGGCGGCGGCCGCGCCGCGCCGCTGAGTCGCGTCTTCGCCGCGCTTTTCTTGCGTCGCGCCTCGTCCGGCGCGCGTGGCTGATCTGCAGTCGCGTCCGACGACGCGGGTAGTCGACCCGCGGTGCCGTCCCGACGACCTGACTCAGGCCAGGATCCGCCGGAACGTCAGATTGACCCGCGGCCCGACCGGCCGCGCAGTCCGCGGCAGCGCATGCCGGAACCGCGTCTGCGTGTCGCCGCGCATCACCAGCAGACTGCCGTGCGGCAGCTCCAGCACATGCCGCGCGAACTGCCCGTCCGCGTCCGCCGCACGCGCCTTCAGCACGAAGCGCCGCGTCGCGCCCAGACTCAACGACGCGATCACCGGCTCGGGCCCCAGTTCGCGCTCGTCGTCGCTGTGCCAGCCCATCGCGTCCTGTCCGTCGCGATAGAGATTGGCGAGCACGCTGTTGAAACCGGCGCCTGCCGCCTCGGAAACCGCATCGCGCACCGGCACGAGTGCCGCAGGCCACGGCTCGGGCGTGAACCGCGTGCCCGAATAGCGATACATCGCCTCTGGATCGCCGATCCAACAGCTGAGTCGCGGCGCGTCGAGCTCGCGCCCGAAGATGCGCAGGCGATGGCGCGTCCAAGGGATGTCGGCCAACAACGCTTCCAGCGCCGCCGTGGCGTGGGCCTCGGGCAGCCAGCCTGCCTGCAACGTCCATCCGTTTGTGTCGCGCAGGTCGGGTCCCATGGTCAGACCGTAACAGCTCGGGTCGTGAGCGTGCGCGGAATCTGGGATCATGTGCCGATGTCCAGCCGTCGACTGCGCACCTTCGCATTCAAGCTCCTGCGCTTCGCATTCCGTTGCGTCCCGATGACTGTCGCGACACGCGATCGTCTGCGTGCGCGTTTCCTCGATCGCTACAGTCACCTCGTTCCGCCGCCGCCGCGTGGTCAGGATGCAGGCACGAGACGTGAGATGCGTCCGCGTTCCCGCGCTGGCGCACGCGCCATCGGTTATCGGGAGCGGATCACGGATGCGCCGCCAACGGACGTGTCCGCACGCCTGATCGCGTTCTACCTGCCGCAGTTCCATCCGATTCCCCAGAACGATGTCTGGTGGGGAGCCGGGTTCACCGAATGGCACAACGTGACCCGTGCACTGCCTCAGTTCGAAGGCCACCAGCAACCGCGCCTGCCTGCCGACCTGGGCTTCTACGATCTGCGTGCACCCGATGTCATGCGCGCGCAGGCGGCCCTTGCGCGCGAGGCCGGCATCGAAGGCTTCTGCAGCTACTTCTACTGGTTCGGTGGCATGACGCTACTGGAAGCGCCGCTACGTGGCTGGCTGGACGATCCGACGATCGAACTGCCGCTGTGCCTGTGCTGGGCCAACGAGAACTGGTCGCGCCGCTGGGACGGCCGCGCCGACGACGTTCTCGTCGCGCAGTCGCACAGCGCCGAGGACGATATCGCGTTCATCGCGTACATCGCGGAGTACCTGCGCGATCCCCGCTACATCCGGGTCGACGGCAAACCGCTGCTGCTCGTCTATCGTCCGCACCTGTTGCCCAATGCCGCGGCCACAGCCGTCCGCTGGCGCGACTGGTGCCGCGACGCCGGCATCGGCGAACTCCAGCTCGCGTATGTACAGGGCTTCGAACGTCCCGATCCCCGTGACATCGGTTTCGATGTGGCGATCGAGTTTCCGCCCAACATGAGCACGCCACGATCGATCGTCGACAGGCAGACACTGCTCAACCCGGATTTCAACGGAGACGTGCTCGACTGGCGTGCGCTCGCAGCAGACGCGGCCGTCCGTCCGATGCCGTCGTATCCACTCTATCCGGGTGTGAATCCCGGATGGGACAACGAACCGCGGCGCTCCGGGCGCGGCCGCGTGTTCGCGCATGCGTCGCCGCGCGGCTATCGCGACTGGCTGCGAGCGACGATCCACGGTCGCCTGCGCGACGTCGCGCCGGCCGACCGGATCGTCTTCGTCAATGCGTGGAACGAGTGGGCCGAAGGCGCGGTGCTGGAGCCGGACACGCGGCTTGGCCATGCTTGGCTGACGGCAACGCGTGCCGCGCTCACGCTACCAGCGTCCGTGACGGCGCAGACGCCCTGCGTCGTCATCCATGCCTGGTATCCCGAAGTGCTGCCGGAGATCCTGTCTGCTCTGTCTGCCAGTGGCCTTGTTTGGCGTATCGTGATCACCACGGGTCATGCCCAGCGCGAACACGTGCAGGCATGTCTCGAAAGCGTCGGCCTCTCAGCCGACATCCGGATTTTCGCCAACCAAGGCCGCGATATCCTGCCGTTCCTGCATATCGCCGACGAGTTGCTCGACGATGGCCAGCACGTGGTACTCAAGCTGCACACGAAGCGTTCCACGCATCGCCCGGATGGAGATGCGTGGCGCGCGGAGATGCTGGAAAGTCTGCTGGCGCCGGCGCGCGCCGCCGCACTTCTTTCAGCATTCGACGATCCGGCGCTCGGGATCGTGGCACCGGAAGGCCATATCCATCCGCTCGGCTATTTCCTCAGCTCGAACGAGACAGCGATCGACCACCTGCTCCGGCGCACCGGTGTGACATGGACAGAAGACCTAGAATTGCCGTTCCCGGCGGGCAGCATGTTCTGGGTCAGGCTCGATACGCTGCGCCCACTGCTCGATGCGCATCTATCTGCGGATGACTTCGAGGCGGAAGGGGGGCAGCTCGACGGCACACTTGCGCACGCCATCGAACGCCTGATCGGATTGCTGGCGCATGCTCAGCGAAAGCGGCTTGATGACGCGGCGACAGCGAGTGGTACACCGCCATTGCGCTCGAGTACCGCTCCGTACGCATACGCGCGCCGGAACTGATTCCGGCGCGCCGCGCAGCGAGACTCAGGATGCGTGGGTGAACTCCACGCCAGTCTTGTCCTGCAGATCCAGGGCGTCCACACCCTCCGCCATCTCGACGAGCACGAGGCCATCTGCGGTCACATCGAACACCGCGAGATCCGTGATGATCCGGTCGACCACACCCACGCCGGTCAGCGGCAGGGTGCACTCGGGCAGAATCTTGTGGCTGCCGTCCTTCGCGACGTGCTCCATCAGCACGACCACGCGCTTGACGCCGGCGACGAGATCCATCGCGCCGCCCATGCCCTTGACCATCTTGCCGGGCACCATCCAGTTCGCGAGATCGCCGCTGCCGGTGACCTGCATCGCGCCGAGGATCGCCAGATCGATGTGCCCGCCGCGGATCATCGCGAACGAGTCGTGGCTGCCGAAGTAGCTCGCGCCCTTGCGTGCGGTCACGGTCTGCTTGCCGGCGTTGATGAGATCGGCATCGACCTCGTCCTCAGCCGGAAACGGGCCGATGCCGAGCAGGCCGTTCTCGCTCTGCAGCCAGACGTCGACGCCATCGGGGATGTGGTTCGCCACCAGCGTGGGCAGGCCGATACCGAGGTTCACGTACGCACCGTCGGTCAGCTCGCGCGCAGCGCGCGCGGCCATTTCGTCACGGGTCCAGGCCATTACTTCACTCCTCGCACGGTGCGCTGTTCGATGCGCTTCTCCGGCGTCGTGTTGACGACGATGCGGTCGACGTAGATGCCGGGCAGATGCACCTGGTCGGGGTCGATCGCGCCGATCTCCACCAGCTCCTCGACCTCGACCACGCAGACCTTGCCTGCCATCGCGCAGGCCGGATTGAAGTTGCGTGCGGTCTTGCGGAACACGAGGTTGCCGGCGGTGTCGGCCTTCCACGCCTTGACCAGCGCGATGTCGGCGATCAGCGCGGTTTCCAGCACGTAGTGCTTGCCGTCGAATTCGCGCGTTTCCTTGCCTTCGGCGACGATCGTGCCGTAGCCGGTCGCGGTGAAGAACGCCGGGATGCCCGCGCCACCGGCGCGCAGGCGCTCGGCCAGCGTGCCCTGCGGGTTGAATTCCAGCTCGAGTTCGCCGCCGAGGTACTGGCGCTCGAACTCCTTGTTCTCGCCCACATACGACGAAATCATCTTGCGGATCTGCCGGGTCTCGAGCAGCTGGCCGAGGCCGAAGCCGTCCACGCCCGCATTGTTGGAGATCGCGGTGATGTCCTTGACGCCCGAATCGCGCAGCGCGGCGATCAGCGCTTCGGGAATGCCGCACAGGCCGAAGCCGCCGACGGCGAAGGTCTGGCCGTCGGCCACGATGTCGGCCAATGCCGTCGCGGCATCGGGATACTGCTTGCCGCGTCGACCCGCGGCGGAACTCTGCTCGCTCATTTCGATCCTCATGGCGCAACGGCCTTCGATTCTACCGGTTGCGCGTGCACACGGCCTTGGACCTTGGTGCAGTGGCGCAAACGGTCCTGTCCGCGCGAGACGCTAGAATCGGGCTTCCCCACCGATGGATCGACCATGCCCCTGCCCGCCTTCAAGGCCTACGACCTCCGCGGCCGCGTGCCGGACGAACTCAATCCCGCCCTTGCCCGCGACATCGGCATTGCACTGGCTGCGCAGCTGCCGCCCGGCGCGATCGTACTGGGCCGTGACGTGCGGCTGAGCAGTCCGGAACTGCAGGTCGCGTTGTCGGACGGCCTGCGCAGCCAGGGACGCGAGATCATCGACATCGGCGTCGGCGGCACGGAGGAAGTCTATTTCCAGGTCGACCATCTCGGTGCGGCAGGCGGCGTCATGGTGACCGCCAGCCACAACCCGATGGACTACAACGGCATGAAGCTGGTGCGCGAGCATGCGCGGCCGATCAGTTCGGACACCGGCCTGTTCGCGATCTCCGACGCGGTCGAGGCAGGCAACCTGCCTGCGCCCGTCTCGACGGTGGGTACCGAGACCGCTGCGACCGACAAGTCCGCGTACATCGATCACCTGCTGGGTTACGTGGACACCACGGCCCTTCGCCCGCTCAAGCTCGTGGTCAATGCCGGCAACGGCGGCGCCGGCTCGATCGTCGACCTGCTCGCGCCCCACCTGCCGTTCGAGTTCGTGCGCGTGTTCCACGAGGCCGACGGCAATTTCCCCAACGGCATTCCCAATCCCCTGCTGCCGGAGAACCGGCAGGCGACCGCCGACGCGGTGCGCGAACACGGCGCGGATTTCGGCATCGCCTGGGACGGCGATTTCGATCGTTGCTTCTTCTTCGACGAGACCGGTGCGTTCATCGAAGGCTATTACCTCGTCGGCCTGCTGGCCGAGGCGATCCTCGCCAAGCAGCCGGGCGGCAAGGTCGTACACGATCCGCGCCTGGTCTGGAACACGGTCGAGCAGGTCGAAGCCGCCGGCGGTGTGCCGGTGCTGTGCAAGAGCGGCCACGCCTTCATCAAGGAGAAGATGCGCGCTGAAGACGCGGTCTACGGCGGCGAGATGAGCGCGCACCACTACTTCCGCGAGTTCGCGTATGCGGACTCCGGCATGATTCCGTGGTTGCTGATCGCAGAACTCGTCTCCACCAGCGGTCGCTCGCTGGGCGATCTGGTGGCCGAGCGGGTCGCAAAGTTCCCGTGCAGTGGCGAGATCAACTTCCGCGTCGCCGACGCGAAAGTTGCTGTCGACCGCGTGATGGCGCACTACGCCGCGCAGTCGCCGGAGATCGACCCGACCGACGGCATCAGCGCCGACTTCGGCGACTGGCGCTTCAATCTGCGCAGCTCCAACACCGAGCCGCTGCTGCGGCTCAACATCGAGACACGTGCGGACCGTGCGCTGCTCGATGCCCGGACGCGCGAGCTGTCCGACCTGTTGTCCGCCGACGCCTGAGGCCTGCCATGTCCACGATCGTCCCGATCCTGCTCTCCGGCGGCTCAGGCACGCGCCTGTGGCCGCTGTCGCGCGAGATGTACCCCAAGCAGTTCCTGCCCCTGGTCGGCACGGACACGATGCTGCAGGCGACCTGGCTGCGCGCAGCGCCACTGGCAGGCGATGCCGGGCCGATCGTCGTTGCCAACGAGGCGCACCGCTTCGTCGTCGCCGAGCAGTTGCAGCAGGTTGGCGCGACGCCGGCGGCGATCGTGCTCGAACCGGTCGGCCGCAATACGGCGCCTGCGATCGCCGCAGCCGCACTCGAGGCGCTTCGCAGGACGCCGGATGCGGTCCTGCTGGTGCTGCCGTCGGATCATGTCGTGCAGACACCCGAGGCCTTCCACACGGCGGTACGCGCCGCGCTGCCTGCGGCCGAAACCGGCAAGCTGGTGACGTTCGGTGTGGTGCCGCGCGGACCGGAGACCGGCTACGGCTACATCCAGGCAGCAGCCGGCAACGGCGACGGCCCTGTGCCTGTCGAGGCTTTCGTCGAAAAGCCGGACCTGGCCCGCGCCCAGGCCTATGTCGCGTCCGGCGATCATTTCTGGAACAGCGGCATGTTCCTGTTCCGCGCCGATGTCTATCTCGCCGAACTGGAACGTCACGCGCCGGCCATGCTGGCTGCGGTGCGCGCGTCGTGGTCCGCCGCGCGCCAGGACGTGGATTTCACCCGGCTCGATGCGGACGCGTTCGCCGCGAGCCCGTCGGATTCGATCGACTACGCCGTCATGGAGAAGACCGACTCGGCCGTCGTGATGCCACTGGACGCAGGCTGGAGTGATGTCGGCTCGTGGGCAAGTTTGCGCGAGGTCTCGCCGCAGGACGACGACGGCAATGCCCATCACGGCGAGGTCGTCTCGATCGACTGCCGCAACACGTACGCCTATGGCGAGCGCCTGATCGCGATGATCGGCCTGGAAGACACGATCGTCGTGGAAACGCCCGACGCGATCCTCGTCGGGCGCAGCGACCGCATCCAGCAGGTCAAGGACGTAGTGGCCGAACTCAAGTCACGCGAACTGCCGCAGGCAGCCTGGCATCGCAAGGTCTACCGTCCCTGGGGCGCCTACGACTCCATCGACAACGGTCCGCGACATCAGGTCAAGCGCATCACCGTCAAGCCCGGCGGCGTGTTGAGCCTGCAGATGCACCACCACCGCGCCGAGCACTGGATCGTCGTCAGCGGCACTGCCGAAGTCACGCGTGGCGACGACGTGCTGCTGTTGAGCGAGAACCAGAGCACCTACATTCCGCTCGGCGTGACGCATCGGCTGCGCAACCCAGGCAAGGTGCCGCTGGAACTGATCGAGGTGCAGTCGGGCAGCTATCTGGGCGAGGACGACATCGTGCGTTTCGAGGACACCTACGGACGCGCCTGAATCCGGTCGACCCCGCTCCAATGCAGAACGGCGCCCGAGGACTCCGTTCTCATGTGTCCGGCCGCAGCGCCTCAGCGCTGCGTGGCCGCCAGGGTATCGAGCACATCGCCCAGCGCAGCCTGCCAGTCAGGCAGCGTGATCCCGAAATCACGCTCGAGCGTGCCGGTGTCCAGGCGGGAATATGCCGGACGCCTGGCCGGCGTCGGATAGTCGGCCGTGGTGATCGCCTCGAGCGTCGGCGCACGCGCGATCAGGCCACGTTCGACCGCGCCTTCGAAAATCGCCTGCGCGAATCCGTGCCAGCTGGTTTCACCCGCTGCCGTCAGATGCCAGGTCCCGGAAACCGCGACGTCTCCCTGCAGGGCCTGCGCGGTGACATCCGCGATCAGTGCCGCCGGTGTCGGTGTGCCAATCTGGTCGGCAACCACGCGCAGCATGTCGCGCTCAGCACCCACGCGCAGCATCGTGCGCAGGAAGTTCTGGCCGTGTGCGGCATAGACCCATGCGGTACGGAAGATCAGATGGCGGCCACCCGCTGCACGGGTCGCATTCTCGCCCGCGAGCTTGCTGGCGCCGTAGACGCCAAGCGGCGCCGTGGCGTCGTCAGGGCGATACGGACGCGTGCCGCTGCCGTCGAACACGTAATCGGTGGAGTAATGCACCAGCGGCACAGCGTGCGCGGCACACCAGCGTGCGATCGCGCCCGGGGCCTCTGCGTTGGCGGCCTGCGCCGCCGCGGGCTCACTCTCGGCCTTGTCGACCGCGGTGTACGCGGCAGCGTTGATCACGCGCGTCGGCCGCGTTGTGTCGAGCAGCGCGACGACCGATTCCGGATCCGAAAAGTCAGCGGTCCGGCATGCGCTGCCGTCGGGCAGCGTGCCGGTCCGGGTCGTGCCGAACACAGCGCCCAGCGGCGCGAGCGCACGCAGCAGCTCCTGCCCGACCTGTCCGTTAGCGCCGAAGACCAGCGAGGTCATGCGGCGAACACCGGCAGACGGTCCTGTGCGATGTCGGCCAGCAACGGTGCGTGGGTGTCCTTGTCGGACAGCAACGGCGCGTCGATCCGCCAGTCGACACCGATTGCGGGATCGTTCCAGCGCACGCCGGCATCGGCCTCTTTCACGTATACGTCGGTGCACAGGTAGCTGAAGACCGCGCTGTCGGACAGCACCGCGAAACCATGCGCAAAGCCTTCCGGAATCCAGAACTGGCGCTTGTTCTCCTCGCTCAGGATCACGCCCTCCCACTGCCCGAATGTCGGCGACCCGCGGCGGATGTCGACAGCGACATCGAGCACCTCGCCGCGCAGCACGCTGACCAGCTTGCCCTGCGGACGCGGCCACTGGTAATGCAGCCCGCGCAGCACGCCCTTGGACGATGACGACACGTTGCTCTGCACGAAGTTCGTCGGCAGGCCGTGCTGACCGAACCGCTCGGCATTCCAGGTCTCGAAGAAGAAGCCACGCGCGTCGCCGAACACGGCCGGCTCGATGACAACGGCGCCCGGCAGTTTGGTTTCTATGACCCTCAACGCACCACTCCACGGTGGACGAGTGACATCAGGTACTGGCCGTAGCCGTTCTTGGACAGCGGCTTGGCGAGCGCCAACAACTGTTCGGCATCGATCCAGCCGTTGCCGTAAGCGATCTCCTCCGGACAGCACACCTGCAGACCCTGACGATCCTGGATGGTCTGGATGAAATTCGAAGCCTCATGCAAGGACTGGTGCGTGCCGGTGTCGAGCCACGCAAATCCGCGACCGAGCTGCTCGAGATACAGCGTGCCTTCGTCGAGATAGCGGCGATTGAGATCGGTGATCTCCAGTTCGCCACGCGGTGAAGGTTTCAGCTCGGCGGCGTAGTCACTGGCACGCCCGTCGTAGAAATACAGGCCCGTAACGGCGTAGTTCGAACGCGGCGTCTCGGGCTTCTCTGCGATATCGATCACCTTGCCGGCGGCATCGAACTCGGCCACGCCATAGCGCTCGGGATCGTTGACCCAGTAGCCGAAGACGGTCGCACCGTCGCTGCGCGCGTCAGCGCTCTTGAGCGTGTCGGTGAGGCCATGCCCGTGGAAAATGTTGTCGCCCAGCACCAGGCAGCTCGGCTTCCCAGCCACGAAATCGCGGCCGATCAGATACGCCTGCGCCAGGCCATCCGGACTCGGCTGCACGGCGTACTGGATGTCCATGCCCCACTGCGAACCGTCACCGAGCAGGGTCTGGAACAGCACCTGCTCGTGCGGCGTATTGATGATCAGCACCTCACGGATGCCGGCCAGCATCAGCACGCTGAGCGGGTAGTAGATCATCGGCTTGTCGTACACCGGCAGCAGCTGCTTGCTGACGCCCTTGGTGATCGGATACAGCCGCGTACCGGAGCCGCCGGCGAGGATGATGCCCTTGCGCGCCGTCATGCCTCAGCTCCCATACGTTCAAGACGGTAACTACCGTCGAGGATGCGCTGTACCCAAGGCTGGTTGTCGAGGTACCAGTCCACTGTTGCTTCGATACCGGTCTCGAAAGTGTGCTCGGGCTTCCAGCCGAGTTCGCCCTGGAGCTTCGATGCGTCGATTGCATAGCGACGGTCGTGGCCCGGCCGATCCGTGACGTAGGTGATCTGCGTCGCGCGCGACTGGCCGTCCTCGCGCGGTCGGCGTGCGTCGAGCAGGCGGCAGATCGTCTCGACTACCTCGATGTTCTGACGCTCGGAATCTCCACCGACGTTGTAGGTCTCGCCGACGCGACCTTTCTCGAGCACCGTGCGGATCGCGGCGCAGTGGTCGGTCACGAACAACCAGTCACGGACCTGCTTGCCATCGCCGTACACCGGCAGCGGCTCGCCGGCCAGCGCCTTGGCGATCACCAGCGGGATGAGCTTTTCCGGGAAGTGGTACGGCCCGTAGTTGTTCGAGCAGTTGGTGGTGAGCACCGGCAGCCCGTAGGTGTGGTGGAACGCACGCACCAGATGGTCGGACGCGGCCTTGGAGGCCGAGTAAGGCGAGTTCGGCGCGTAGGGCGTGGTTTCGGAGAACTTGCCGGTCTCCCCCAGTGTGCCGTAGACCTCGTCGGTCGACACATGCAGGAAACGGAACGCCTCGCGACGGCTGTCAGGCAAGGCCTTCCAGTAGTCGCGCACCGACTCGAGCAGACCGAGTGTGCCGACGACGTTGGTTTCGATGAACGCGGCCGGGCCGTCGATGGAACGGTCGACGTGGCTCTCGGCGGCGAAGTTCAGCACCGCGTCAGGCTGATGCTCGGCCAGCAGCCCCGCGACCAGATCGCGATCCCCGATGTCGCCATGGACGAACACATGGTTCGGGTCGGACTCGATCGACGCCAGCGTCTGCAGGTTGCCTGCATAGGTCAGGGCATCGAGATTGATCACGCGGACGCCGCGACGTACGGCCTCCAGTACGAAATTGCCGCCGATGAAACCGGCGCCGCCGGTGACGAGCCATGTGGGCACGAGTTCACTCCTGTGGACGATCGGAATACCCCGTAAGGGGCCAGCTGCCAAGGATACCGGCTCGTCCGGTCGATTTCGGCACGAAGATGAACGCCCTGCTTGCACGCGCAGTTGTTCGCGCGCCGGAGGCTGCGCCGTTAGAATCGGCAGATTGCCCCGCGCCAGCCGTCACGGCCGGGGGATCCGCAACGCACAAGGAATGCCGTACCGATGAAGATCCTCGTCGCCTACAAGCGCGTGGTGGACTACAACGTCCGCATCCAGGTCAAGCCGGACGGGTCCGGCGTGGTCACCGATGGCGTCAAGCTCTCGGCCAACCCGTTCGATGAAATCGCGCTGGAAGAAGCCCTGCGCCTGCGCGACAAGGGCATCGCCACCGAGGTCGTGGTCGCGACGATCGCGCCCGCCGACGCCCAGGCGCACCTGCGCAACGGTCTGGCCATGGGCGCGAACCGCGCCATCCACGTGGTCTGTGACGAGGCGATCCAGCCGCTGACGGCCGCCCGCACCCTGCTCAAGCTGGTCGAGAAGGAGCAGCCGGACCTAGTGATCCTCGGCAAGCAGGCCATTGACGACGACGCCAACCAGACCGGTCAGATGCTGGCGACGCTGTGGGGCCGCCCGCAGGCGACCTTCGCCTCGAAGGTCGAGATCGCTGACGGCAAGGCCACCGTCACACGCGAAGTCGACGCCGGCCTGGAGACGCTTGAAGTCGACCTGCCGGCCGTCGTCACGACCGATCTGCGCCTCAACGAGCCGCGGTTCATCAAGCTGCCCGACATCATGAAGGCGAAGTCGAAGCCGATGGAATCGATCCCGTTCGCCGACCTCGGCGTCGAGTCGGTCGATACGCTCAAGACCACGCACTACGAGGCGCCGACCAAGCGCGGCAAGGGCGTCATGGTCAAAGACGCGGCCGAACTGGTCGCCGCGCTCAAGGCCAAGGGCCTGCTCTGAATTCCGTCGCTTCCGCGCGCGCGGGAGCCCAGTGACATCCGGCCCGGGGCCGGATCGCAGGAGAACCTCATGTCCAAAGTCCTTGTCATCGCCGAACACCTCGACGGCACCCTGAACGCCAGCGCGACCGCCAAGACCGTCGCCGCGGCGCAGGCGCTGTCGCCCGGCGCCATCGACGTCGCGGTGTTCGCCGCGGACCCGGCGGGCGCCGCCACCGAAGCCGCCACGATCGCGGGCGTCTCGAAGGTGCTCGCCGTCGCCAATCAGGCCAACGCACAGGCCCTCGCGCAGGTGTTGGGCCCGCAGATCGCCAAGCTTGCCGCCGGCTACAGCCACGTCTTCGCGCCGTCGACGACATTCGGCAAGGACCTGCTGCCGGTCGTCGCCGCGCTTCTGGGCGTGAACCAGATCTCCGACCTGATGACGGTCGAGAGCAGCCACGTCTTCAAGCGCCCGATCTACGCCGGCAATGCAATCGTCACTGTCGAGGCCCCAGCCGACCAGCCAGTCGTCGCCACGGTGCGCACCGCGTCCTGGCAGGAAGCGGCACGCGGCGGCAGCGCAACGGTCGAAACCACCAGCGTCGACGCCCAACTGCCAACGCACACCCGCTTCATCGGTCTCGCCGCAGGCAGCACCGACCGCCCCGACCTGCAGAGCGCCAAGCGCGTTGTCTCGGGCGGCCGCGGTGTCGGCTCGGAAGAAAACTTCAAGGTCGTTTTCGACTTCGCCGACAAGCTCGGCGCCGCCGTCGGGGCCTCGCGCGCCGCGGTCGATGCCGGTTATGTACCGAACGAGCTGCAGGTCGGCCAGACCGGCAAGATCATCGCTCCCGAGCTCTACGTTGCGATCGGCATTTCCGGTGCCATCCAGCATCTGACCGGCATCAAGGATGCAGGCACGATCGTCGCGATCAACAAGGATGCAGACGCCCCGATCTTCGAAATCGCGGACATCGGCCTGGTGGGCGATCTTTTCAAGGTGCTGCCGGAGCTGGAAGCGGCACTCCATTAGATCGGCCGCCTGCGAATTTGTACTCCCGCAAACTGTTCTCCTGAACTCGTGAGCGTCCCTGAGCCTGGATGTATCGTGGAGCTCAATGCGCTGCGATCACGCACGAGACAAAGCTCGAAACCGTTTGTTGCGTTAATCAGTATGGACACGCCACTCAGATGCTGAACACCGAAGTCATTTCTCCATCTGCGACCCGGATCGACGTTTCGGTCGTCAGCCCTGTTTATGGGTGCAACGGATGCCTTGAAGAGCTTGCTGACCGGATAGAAAGGACGCTCAGTCGCTTACCGGTCAGTTTCGAGCTGATCTTGGTCGACGATTCGAGTCCCGACGGTTCGTGGAAACGGATCCGGGAACTTTCCGCGCAGCGCTCTTGGATCTCGGGCATCCGTTTTTCGCGGAATTTTGGACAGCACGCTGCCATTTCTGCGGGCCTGCTAGCGGCGAAGGGGGATCGCGTCGTTGTGATGGACTGCGACCTGCAGGATCGTCCTGAGGAGATTCCTACATTGCTTGCGAGCGTGACCGGGTCCACTGAGGTTGCCCTTGCGCAGCGTATCGAACGTCGGGACAACGCTTTCAAACGGTTTGGGTCCTGGGCTTTCTACCGATTCCTCGGGTGGTTGACTGGCACCGCCTACGATCACACCACCGCAAATTTTGGCGCATACAGCCGACGCGCGGTGAATGCGGTCAATGCCATGCCCGAATCTGAGCGCTTTTTCCCACTTCTGATGAAATGGAACGGATTCGCGACAGTGAAGGTGCCGATCGTGCACGACGCGCGATCCCATGGCCAAAGTGGCTATAGTTTCCGAAAGCTGCTGAAACTCGCAGCCAATATCGCGCTGTCATTTTCTGACAAGCCACTTCGACTCGTCGTCATTGCAGCTCTCTTGAGTGCCGCAGTGGCGCTGTTGATTGCGGCTTTTAGCGTGTCCCGCTACTTCGCCGGTGATATACGAATTGCCGGCTTCACCAGCGTCGTCGCATCGATCTGGCTAGTAGGCAGCGCGACACTCGGCAGCATTGGTGTGCTGGGGCTCTACATCGGACGTATCTTTACCGGGGTGAAGGGCAGGCCCGCATTCGTGGTCGGCGAGCGCACCGATGACTGAAAAAGTCGTGACGTTGTCAGAATCTGACACAGCCAGATTTGGGATGCGCATCGCACGCGCACGCTTTGATCACGACACCGGGCACCGCGAGGTGATCAAAGGTTTCGACGATTTGGCGGTCGATCTCTTAGTCCTGCGTCTCCCGGCAGGCTCTCATCAGGCACCGCGAGCGCTTGCAGAGGCTGGGTTCCGGGTGATTCACGCGGACACGCTGGTCTATTACCAGACGTCGTTGTCTAGTTGGGTGCACGGGAAGAACTGGTGTGGGGAAGCATCTTTTTCCCGGGTCACATCGGCGGATGTGGAAGGAGTCCAGGCTGTAGCACGAAACAGCTTTCGAGGCTATCGAAGTCATTATCAGGCCACGCCATCGCTCGACGCGGATCTGGTTTCGGAAGGATATGCGGAATGGGCGGCGCGCTACGCTTCCACCTCAAGCGAAGATCGACTTACGTACGTGGTCCGCTCGGGCGGAGTTGTCGTGGGATTCGTGGCGTCCAGCCTTGATAAGGCTACCCGGGTATGCGACGTGGTCCTCAATGCAGTCGTGCCAGAACATGAGGGTCGCGGACTGTATCGTGAAGCCCTGGGGCGAGTCATGACCGAAGCGCGATCCGAAGGTTTCCAGACCGGCACGATTTCGACGCAGATATGGAATTATCGCGTCCAGCGGGTTTGGACGAGATGTGGCATGCACCTTACGCACGCCTACGACACCTATCACGTGTCCCGCTCGGCGCAGCACACTGCCGCGGACAAGCAGAGTCGACCTCAAGAATGAGCTACTTCTTCATCGCGATGACGATTGCGCTGACTGTGTATGGACAGCTGATCCTGAAATGGCGCGTCGGTGTGTTCATGAGCTCCGTGGCACCGCCTTACACAATCACCCACGGGATCATGCTCCTGCTCAACCCATGGGTCATTTCGGCTTTCGCCGCAGCATTCGGCGCGTCACTGTTCTGGATGGCTGCTATCAGTCGCTTGCCCATCAGCAAGGCCTACCCGTTCATGGCCTTGAACTTCGTCTTCGTCATGGCCTTCGCGGCGGTGATCTTCAACGAGAGCCTCAATCATTACAAGTTGGTCGGCACCGCGATCATTATTGTTGGCGTGCTGGTCCTGTCTCGATCGCCTGCCTGACCTTCTTTAGCACATGGAGTTCCAGTGATTCCCTTCAACAAGCCGTATATGACCGGGCGCGAGCTTGCTTACATTGCACAGGCGCACGGAAATGGACATCTGAGTGGCGATGGCCCTTTCACCAAACGTTGCCATGCGTGGTTGGAAGCGCGCACCGGTGCGAAGAAAGCCCTCCTCACGCACTCGTGCACGGCAGCTTTGGAAATGGCGGCGCTGCTGCTCGATATCGAGCCCGGCGATGAAGTCATCATGCCGTCCTTCACCTTCGTTTCCACCGCAAACGCTTTTGTCCTGCGTGGCGCGACTGTGGTCTTCGTCGATGTGCGGCGGGATACGCTCAACATCGATGAGTCTTTGATCGAAGCCGCGATCACGTCCCGGACGCGAGCGATATGTGTGGTTCATTACGCGGGTGTTTCCTGCGAGATGGATGCGATCCTTAAGATCGGCGCAGCACATGATCTTCCGGTAGTAGAGGATGCAGCACAGGGCATCATGTCGACATATCGCGGGGCGCCGCTCGGAACGATCGGTGAACTGGGCGCTTTCAGTTTTCACGAAACAAAAAACATCATTTCTGGTGAAGGTGGCGCACTGCTGTGCAGAGACGCAACTTATGCAGAGCGTGCAGAAATCATCCGTGAGAAGGGGACGAACCGCAGTAAGTTCTTCCGGGGCCAGGTCGACAAGTACTCCTGGGTCGACGCGGGCTCATCCTATCTCCCGGGAGAAATCACGGCTGCGTTTCTCGCCGGACAGATGGACGATGCAGTGGCGATCACCCAGCGCCGCCTTGCGCTTTGGGATCGCTACCACACTCATTTCGAATCCGCAGAAACCCAAGGAACGCTACGCAGACCAGTTGTACCGGCACACTGCGAGCATAACGCTCACATGTATTATCTATTGCTGCCGGACCTCGAGGCGCGAACCAGTTTCATTGCGCGGATGAAGGCGCTTTCAGTTCAGACCGTTTTCCATTACATCCCGCTGCACGGTGCACCGGCCGGCCTGAAATACGGCCGCTGCGGAAGTGGGATGTCGGTTACCGAGGATATAAGCGATCGACTCGTCAGGCTTCCGCTGTGGGTGGGGCTCGAAGAGCACATCGACCAAGTCCTCGAAGCCTGTGACCGTAGCCTGAGTGTTTGACACGATGCGATTTGCCGCTAGGTGGCCCTGGGTTACGGATTTCGCGAATCAGATCGATCGGACTTCCCGTCCGAGACTGATCGATCTGAGCATCTGGTTGATTGCCTTGTTGAGCCTGATCGGCTTGGCATTGATGCCGAAATCCGAAGTGTTCCAGATCCAGGTAGAAGCCACTTCCGCGGGAGAGCTGCAGCTCTTCTTCGACCAGGGAGCTGGATTCTCGGAGACCCTCTCGTCCACTCGCACATTTGGGTCGGGGACACAAACGCTCGAATTTCCGCTGCCTGCAGGCGAAAGCAATCGGATCAGACTGGACCCCTCGCCCGGCACCGACGAGATCGTTCTGCATCGCATCGGATCGAGTGCAAGCGAATTACCGGTTCCGTTCGACAATCTGTCTCAAGCGCATGAAGTGGCCTCTGTACTCGTTACCGACGCCTCAGCAAGGGTGCGCATGCAGGATGGCGCAGTGGACCCACAATTGCTGATTCATCTCGACCAACCGCTTGGCACGGACAGCGGGGCTGCAACCGCAAGAGACCTTCTGTGGCAGATATTTTTGGCCTGCAGCGTCATGCTTGTAGTCCGGAACCTCAATCTCCCACAAATCTCCTCGCTGGTTTTCGTTTCGGTGGCGATCACACTTGTGGTTGTAATGGCATTACTGTCTCCGCTTGTGCCCTCTCCACATCCCGACGAGTTCCTTCATGTTGCAGATGCGCAGCACTTCGGCACCCACTGGCTGCCTCCTTCCCTAGGCAGCGGCGAGCTTGCGCCCAGCTACACCAACAATGTCTACGGCGTCTCCTATCTATACGAATGGAATATCGTCTATTGGTTCGCAGGCAAGGCGGGCAGCCTCGCGTCCACAATCGGTCTCGATCCTGCTTTGGCCTACCGCCTGTTCAATGCAGGCCTCATGGGTCTGGTCGCCTTGACGATCGTCTGGGCTCGCCTGCCCTTTACAACCCTCGCCGTTCTGCTTGTGACACCCCAGCTCTGGTACGTCTTCGCATACTTCAATGGCGATGCGTTCCCGCTCGCAATGGCCTGCATCGCAGTTGCCTTCGCAAGCTCACGTAGCGGCCCCGTGCAGACGTATATCAGCACCGGCGGGCGCTTTCCTGCCCAAGCGGTTCTTTTTGCAATCGCCATGGCGATGCTGCTCATCTCCAAAAAGAACTTCCTGCCTGCCGCAGTATTCGCAAGCCTATGGCTGTGCGCGAGCTGCCTTCGATTGCGGACGACGATGGCGTCCGCCGCCGTTGCCGCCTTTGGTATCTGTGTGTGCGTGGCTACCGCTGGACCCGCCCTCGAAGCCGAGTTCGGCCTTCGGTGGCAGATTCCCGCGCTCATCCTGTTTGTAACTGGCGTAGTACTGGGTGCGCGATGGTTTTACGAAGAATGGTTCGTTGATTATTCCAGGCGTCCCGCGCTGATCCGGTTTGCGTATTTGCACTTGATCGTGGTTATCATCGCGCTCCCTTGGATCGGCGCAGATATTCTCCAGAATGGAACCGGTGCGACCAAGGCTCAGTTGGTGACCGAGCTCCGTGAGCAACACGCGGCGTATCCTTTCAAACCATCGACGATCATCAATCTGCCCGAGCAGAGTCAACCGGGCCTGCAGCTCGCAGCCAAGGATGTCGGCCTCGCAGATACTCTGCGTGCGCCGTATAGCTGGATACGGGGCTCTTTCCAGAGCTTCTTCTCGGCTTACGGTTACATGAAGTTCTACGGCTCAGGCTGGCTTTATGCGCTCTTCGGAACCTCGCTCGGATTATTAGTGTTGATAGGAGCGATTTCCGGCCTGAGAGGGGGAGCCTTTGGACTTCGTCACCTGGCGCTCATATTCGGTTGCTCCTCGGTCGTAATCGTCGCAGCCGCACTTCATAGCTGGACTTACGACTTTCAACCCCAGGGTCGATACGTCTTCGGCATACTGCCCATGCTGATGCCGTTATTCGCTGCGGAACCGGTGCGACGGGGCGCCATGAAAGGTGCTTTTCAAGCAGCCCTTCTGACAGCAGTAGCGCTGTCCACTTATTCATTTATCCAGATTGGGCTCGCCAACCTCGTCTGAGTAGATGACTCCGCAGCGGTAACTGCCTGGATCAAAGGTAGCTGCCGCCTTGCAACAACTTGACGAAATAGTAGAGGCCGCTGCCCAAATGCCCGGCGAGCAGCATCCATCCGAAACCGCGGATGATCCTCCCCCCTGCTGGCCTGAACAAGAACATCTCGATTGCGGCGAGAAACATGAAGTACATGCTAGACAGATATCCCCAGCTGAAATTCGCATGGGTGAATCTGAAGCCCTTTTCTGCAAGAAAATAGTAGATGAGGGTCGCGATAATGAAGTTCATCAGGGCCACCGTCATGAGCGGGGTAATTCCGCTTCGGTATACACCCACGATGTAAAGTGGGAATGCCATGCCAGCCAGAATGGACAGCGGGATATTCGCCGAATAAAGCTTCCACACCGAACCCCAAGTCAAGATGACCCCACCCTCTTGCGACGCGCCACCGTAAACCGCTGCCTCAATCGTCATCAAAGGCAGCAGCGCGGGTAGCAGTGCCAAACCAACTGCAACTGTGTATTTCAATGAAAGCCGCGTCGATGATGCGGATTTCCACAGAAAGAAGACAGCCACCGCGGGGAGAAGAGACATCAGAAACGACGGTTTCGCCCACATCGACAGAATCGCGACTGCCGCAATCGCTACGAGCCTTCGCACGGAATGCTGTTTCGCCAGCCCGTCGAAGTAAGCGCCAAGCACCAGAAACAGCACCGCAATCGAGAACGGTCTCGCGAAGATGTAGGTCGGGTTATGCCAAGGGTTCGGCGTTCCAATGCCGATATAGAGACTTTCCGTGTCTCCAGGTACGACGAACATCGAAACGATGGAAAGAACGAGCGGTGCCAAACCCGCCAACCAAGGAAAGTGTGACGCGTACCTGTTGAAATAGCTCACCAGCAGTACCGATGTTGCGACCATCGATACAACTAGAAGCAGTGTCATGGCTGTGACGTAGCTCTCCAGACCAGTACCGCTGCCAAACCATCCCGCGACAGTCACCATCGCGTTGAGGACGACATGCAGCAACGAGTATGCGCTGCCTGGTGCTTCGACTTCGCCTAGAGCATATGCGGCATGGGCACGTGTATCAGCAGGAAAAACACCGGCTCCCTGCTGATGGAAGAGATAAGCACTCGCCGACCACAGCACAATATGGCATAGACCGAAGAAAACCAGGGGATCAGCTCTGAGCAACAGGGGCACACGCTGAGCACTCGGTATATACGCCCCCTTCACAAGTTTCGTCACTTCGCCCCCCATGGTTTTCCGGTTCAAATGCTCGCGATCAGCGATATGCCTGGCAGCAATCCTGGTATCCGGTCTCACCCGCGTGGCGGATACGCAAGAGAGAAAGGCGCACTAGTTAAAGTGAAATTCGGATTGTAGTAAGGGTCTTTCTCCAGAAGATCACCCCACCGGTCCTTCATCAAAGCCTCCTCTCGCATGAACCTCGCGATCTTTTCCGGAGTGTTTTCGTAACCCCGCGATGCGGATTCGTAATGATAGAGCTCTGCAAAGGGTGTCCAGAGGTTGCGATACCCTGCCTCGCGCACTCGGATACAAAGATCCACGTCGTTGAAAGCGACGACCAGTGTCTCGTCAAGCCCTCCCACCTCTTCGAATACGGACCTCCGCAACAGAGCGCATGCCGCAGTGACCGCACTCAGCGACTGCACCAGACCCGCGCGATGCTTGTCCCCTGGGTATCCCCGCGGCATGCCGACATAGGAATGCCCCGCTACGCCACCGATACCCAGCACCACGCCTGCGTGCTGGATCGTATCGTTGGGGTAGTACAGCATCGCACCGACCACACCGATCTCGGTGCGATTCGCGTGGGACACCATTTCAGTCAACCATTCCGGACTGATGACCTCGATGTCGTTATTGAGCAGCCCGATGATTTCGCCTTGAGTGCTGGACGCTCCGAAATTGTTGATCTTCGAGTAATTGAACGGCGCGTCGTAACGAAGCACCCGGACATTCGAATGGTCTCTCAGCTCTCGAAAATACGCGATCGTTTCCTTCTCTACCGACCCGTTGTCGAGAATTACGACTTCATAGTTTCGGTAGGTCGTACGTTCCAAGATGGAATCCACACACTGTCGCAACAGGTCGACACGGTCTCGTGTCGGGATGAGCAAACTGACCCTTGGCTGCGGCTCTGGAATCTCATGGGCAATATGATAGTAACCGCTGTATCCGGGCATCTCTTCGACTTTGGCAGGTGTGCCGGTGCGGTCGAAATGATCCTGGATGGCGCGCAGAGCGGCGAAGTGCGCATAGCTCTTTTCACCCGGCGCCAGCGCGGTTGATCCTTCGATCATTCGCCAGTGATACAGCACCTTGGGTACATGGCCGATCTGGTCAGACAGGAGAGCTTCGCTGGCGCGCAGTGCAAGATCCCAATCCTGGGCCCCGTCGAATCCTTCACGGAATCCTCCGATTTCCTCGATCAGCGCGCGCTCGTAAACTCCAAGGTGGCAAACGCAGTTCTGCGACTGGAACAGATCAGGATTCCAGTCCGACTTGAAGTATGGATCGCTGCGATGGCCCTCGGTGTCGATCTTGTCCTCGTCGGTGAACAGCATCCGCCACTGTGGATTCTGCTCGAGCGCAATGGCACACCAGGCAAGCGCAAGCGGATGCAGCGCGTCGTCGTGATCGAGCAATGCAATGTGAGTACCCGTGGCCAGCGCCAAGGCGCTGTTCGAGGCAGCGGCGATGTGCCCATTGGTGTCTCGCCGGACCGCCCTGATTCTTGAATCTGCTGCAGCAAGACTTTGGATCAACGCCCATACCTGCGGATCCGGAGATGCATCGTCCGCGATGCAAAGCTCCCAATGCGGATAGCTCTGCGCTTGCACGCTTTCGATGCATGCACGCAGCCACTTGGGGTCTGTGTTGTAAGTCGGCACGACGATCGAAAAGCGAATGGCGTCGCCGACGACCGGCATCGTCTCCAGCGTCAGCGCGATGCCCTCATCGGTACAGTCGTCGTAGAAGTCGACCCAGACCTGATAGTCGGAAACGCCCGTCGTCGCTACTTCGGCGGCATACGCGCGATATAGACGATCGGCCATATGCCTCGGCCCACGGAACACATCGAGGGCGACGTCACGCAGCAACGAGACGCGATCCGCCCCTGCGCCTCGAGACCAGAGAGCATTGAACATCGTACGCGCTGCATCCAACTTCCCGATCCTCTCGAGCGAGAACGCGAGCACACGGAACTCGCAGGGAATCAAGGTCGGATCGAAGCGCAGAACCGTCACATCTGCGACAAATCGCACCAGTCGACGCACCCGATGCCTGCCCGCACGCGCATCGATCAGCGGAATCGACAGGCGATCGGCCTCGAGCACGTATCCTCTCGAGTAATCTGGATACAGCACAGGGCCGTGGATACGTCCGCGGAATACTTCAAATTCCAGCTCGACGATGTACCAACCGCCCACCAGCCCGCTCTCGGGAAGCTGGACTTCGAAGTAGGGATCATTGCCAGAGGCACGCCATCGGGACTGGGCGCCATCGCCATCCAGGCGGTCAAGCTGCTGTATCGGACTCAGCTTTGCATTCATTGCAACGGTCAACCTGCGTACTGGCCCGCGCCGCAGAAGCGGCCGCCCGGGCGGGGTCGATCGAAAACGCACGACCGAAAAGGGAAAGGTTGGGATTGTAGGCGGGATCACTGACGAGCACGTCAGCCCATCGGGCTTTCATCAATTCGACTTCGCCCGCAAATCGTGCACGCTTTTCGGGGCTGTCTTCGTGGCCGCGACTCGCCGATTCATGATGGTACATCCAGACCCAGGGCAGCCACAGATTGCGATAGCCCGCCTCGCCGACGCGAAGGCAGAAATCCACGTCGTTGAAGGCGACCGCCAGATCAGGATCCAAGCCGCCGACTTCATCAAAAACGCTGCGTCGGACGGCCAGACATGCCGCCGTGACCGCCGACATCCGCTGGGCGGCCAATGCGCGCCCGAACTGTCCCGTGTGGGACCGTGGAAATCCGGGATACGCGTGCGCCGCGACCCCTTCCACGCCGAGTATCACGCCGGCATGCTGAAGGCTTCCATCCGGATAGAGAAGCTTGGCGCCGACGGCGCCGATTTCGGAACGGCATGCATGAACCGCGAGTTCCCGCAGCCAGGCACCATCGGCGATTTCGATGTCGTTGTTGAGCAGGACGACGACGTCAGCGGTGGACGTTGCCACCGCGCGATTGTTGAGTGCCGAATAGTTGAACGGGGATTCGTCGCGGATTACGCGGATCCGTCCGTCTTCGCGCAGATGATCCAGATACGCAAGAGTTCCAGCCTCAACCGAACCGTTGTCGACCACCACGATTCCGTAATCCACGCCAGTGGTAAGCGCGAGGATGCTGTCTACGCAGACCGAAAGAAGCTCCAGCCGGTCGCGCGTCGGAATGATGATGTCGCAGCGAACGTCCTTCGGAAGTTCATAAGTTGGGCGTGGCAACTCGGATTCCATCGAAACCTCCACACCGCTCGCACCCAGTGGCCGTAACCGCGCAAGTGCGCCGGCGACCTCCGCGACCGAAGCGCCTCCCGTCCGCAAAGGGCGATGCACCGGCCCGGGTCCTGAAAGATGGCGGCGCGCCTGGACCGGCAGGTGCAGGATCGCCACATTCCCCACAAGCTTCGCGACGCGAAGTGGCAGGACATGCGCCCACCCGCCACCATCTCCAGCTACATCCGGCCGAATCTGCCTCAGCAGGTCCACACGATAAAAAGAAGATGGGCCGACGAAGTCGTGCTGGGCCTGAAGGTCGGGATCCCAAGCAGGCTTGAAATACGGAGAAAGCGCGTTGCCTGCGATGTCCGAGAAATCTTCGTCCGTGTAGAGCGCAGCGACATTTTCTGCGTCGGCCAGAGCTTCACAGATGCTCTGGAGACCGCTTTGCGATATCCGCTCGTCGGCGGATATCCATCCGATGTAGCGGCCGCGTGCCTGGTTCAACCCGGGTGCGATCGCAGGCGCCATCGGCGGAAGCAATTGCACGCCGGGTACATCGGCGAGCGCCGCCGATGCGGGCAGGATAAGCTCGACACCTGGCACAAGCTGCTCGGCGAGCGCACGTGCTGCGGCGCGCAGCGCGCTCGTGCCCGCAGCGGGCAACAGGACGAGCGTAACGATCGTGGACTGTGGCAGTACTGCGCGCTCCGGTCTGGTTGCCGGCGTCGTTGCCTCGCTCGATGCCGACATCCAGTCTCTGTACGCGATCCGCGCACTGCCCGCGTCCTGAATTCGATAGGCGGGCCAGAGATGTTCAGCACGGATCTCGGCCGATTCGCCGGACGTGGCTGCCTGCGCCGAGCGAACTCCAGAAAGCGCGCGCCACATTCGCCACACAGCCTCGCTGGGCGGCACGGCTTCGAAGCGGATACTGCCGAGCGAGAAGCGGCCCGGTCGCGTGCTAGGGTCCAGTCGCACGTGTCGCAGCGTGTCCCTGACGCGGACGATCGCATCGACCCCGCCCGTATCGTCCAGATCGAGATCCTGACGTTCGGACTCGCGCAGGCCTGCCCCGCAATCCAGATAAAGGCTGGGAAGCGAAACGCGCCCGTCGATGGGCATGCGCAGGCGGTACCAGCCAGGTGGAAGCTGTGGGGCAAGCGCGAACACAAGGTGTGGGTCGTGTCCTTCGCTGACAAGCGCCCTGTCTTCGAGCTGCATTTGCGAGCTCGCGACCAACGTCCATCCTGAAGGAACATCGAACGCTTCAGCTTCAATCATGGGCGGACGCTTTCTTCCACCAGGATCTGCTCTGTGCCTGTTCGATCCTTTCGACAACCGTCGCGATCGCCTGCACCTGTGATTGCAGCTGCGTATGGGCCGCCGGCACCCGTTCCACCAGCTCGAGAATCGCCTGGAAGCGAGCCCGGTGGTCCGCGAGCAGGTCGATGGAGAACTGCGCCGAACCGTTGGCGGAATGTTGCAGAGTCGCGATCGCCTCCCTCAGGGCCGGCAAGTCCACTGCCGTACGAACCGCATGTTCGGACACGGTCGAGAGCCTGTCCTGCAGCGCGTCGAACGCCAGCCGCAATTCCGCCTTCAATTCGGCGCCCACGATCTGCGGCACATTCGCGGCAGACGCACCGAGTTCCCGCACCTCACGAAGCGCGAATTCCAGCAGGTGGGTCATGTGCGTCTGCGTCCTCGCCGATTCGAGTACCCCGTCTATCGCCGTTTGCATTGCATCGAACACCTGCTGGGCGCCATCGGACGCGACGATCGCCTCGAAATCCAGCGTCAGCTCGACGAACCTGACCCCTTCGTACTCGAGTTCAGGAACGTCCAGCTCGATGTGGGGATCACGCCCGAGCGACACCCACCTGAGCCAGTTGGGCTTCTCAGGTCGCAGCACATCCCCTTCCAGCGCAACGAGACGCGCTTCCAGGTCGTCGATCTCACGCAGCACCTCGCCGTCCTCATCCAGCAACGCCAGCCGCGCGATTCCGAACACGCCTGCACGTTCCGCCGGATCGATCCGCAGACGGTTCACTGTCGGGTCCAGGGGTAACGCAAAGCGCAGCGCGGATGGACCCGGAGCGAGCGGCCTGCTCACGAACGCCTGGCGCGACTCTTCGAAATCTCCATCGGCGCGCCGGAAGTAGACCCGGACGTCTTCGTGCCCCTGCGCATTCGCGTCCAGCCCGATTGTGGACGGATCGGGCGCTGCGGCAGCAAGGAAATCAGCAAGCCCAGCATCTCGCGCGAATGCGTCGGCGAACGCCAGCATCGGTTCCGGGACGTCGCTGCCCACCAGCACCACACCCAGGCCATTGCTGTGCAGAAAATTAAAAGTGCGATAGCGTGATGAGAGCTCACGAAGATAACGGCCGACGCCGAATCCGCGCTCCTCTACGGCCGTGTCGTGCAGCAGAACCACTGCGCGCGAGCTGAGCTTCGGAAGCCAAGTCTCGAAATCGTGGCGCACCGCCTCGTAGGTGTGCAGGCCATCGATGTGCAGAAGGTCTACGCTGCCATCCTCGAATTCATCGAGCGCGTCGTCGAACAAGCGGCGGCACAATCGCGAGAACCTGCCGTACCTCGGGTTGTGATAGGCGCGCAGGGCGGACAACACGCCTTCGCCATACGCTTGTGCATGCGCATCTCCTTGCCATGAGTCGACCGCCACGCACTTCGTGTGCAAGTCGAGATGGTCGACCGCCTGACAGAACGCGAGGTAGGAGTTGCCCGAATGCGTTCCCAACTCGACCAGCAGCCCGGGCCGCAGCAGATCCACGACCAGGTAAGCGAACGGGATATGCCCGATCCACGAGTAGGGCTGCGACACGTGCGGGCGCTGGAGCAGAACCGGGTGCTTTTCGATCCGGAAAGAGACGTTCATTCAAGGAGCTCCAGGGAGATCTTGGACATCGGAAGGCCGAGGATTCCGATCGACCAGGACTGGCAAAGAGATTTCAGCGCAAGTGCCTCGTGCACCCAGTGCTGGATCGAATGTTCGTCCTTGCCACCATCGGCAACGCCGACGGTGATGAAGTAATCGCCCGCCTTGAGACGCGGCATCTCGAACGCGAACCGCGCGCGCCCGCGTGCGCCAGCCGGCAGCGAACCTTCGTTGCCAAGGGAGGCGAGATAGGTATTGTCGCCAAACAGTAGCTGACCCAGTCGGTCTTTCAGGTAGAAGCCCAGAATCGGGCGCTCGAGAAACTCGTCGACCACGAAGTCGATGTCGAGCACCACAGACTCGCCGCCCACGCACCAGGCAAGATCCCGCGCGTGTTCGTCGCGCAATGTGACATCGACGATGCGTGCTCGCAGCTCACCAAAGCCAGACGCCTGAGGATCGAACGGTACAACTTCGATGTCGTTTCTCAAATTGGATGCATTGACGACATCACGGCGCATGTCGTGCCGGTGACGGGCCTGTGCTGCATCACCGGCCGTCGCGACCCGCATCGAAGACTCGCCCTGCCGGTTCGCAATGACGGACTCGAGATACTGTTGGACGACGTCCCGGGATTCGCCGTAAGCCATCGGACGACCACTGTCGATCCACAGCGCCTTGTCGCACAGACCGCTCACCGCAGCATCGTCATGGCTGACGAAAAGAAGGGTGCCGCGCGCTTTGAATTCGCGCAGAAAACGCATGCATTTCTGCGTGAAGAACGCATCGCCGACTGCGAGCGCTTCGTCGATGATCAGTACATCCGCATCGACGTGAGCCATTACCGAGAACGCCAACCGCATCACCATGCCACTGGAATAGTTCCGGATGGGCTGATCGATGAAATCGCCGATGTCTGCGAAGTCGAGGATATCCTGCAGACGCGCGTCGATCTGGGCGCTCGACAGACCGAGGATGGACGCGTTGAGGAAGACGTTCTCACGCCCGGTGAAATCAGGATTGAAGCCGCTGCCCAGCTCGAGCAGTGCCGCGATCCTGCCTTGGATTGAAATTCGCCCCTCCGTAGGGGATAGCGTCCCGGCGATCATCTGGAGCAGCGTTGATTTGCCTGACCCGTTCTTCCCGATGATGCCCAGAGTTTCACCGCGACGGACCTGCAGGTTGACTCCGCGCAAGGCCCAGAATTCCTTGTAGAACTGGCGCGAGTCACCGAAAAGGCCCTGCAGGAGCCGGTGCGAGGGACGCTCGTATATCTGATAGCACTTGCCGACGCCACTCGCGTCGATGATCAGATCTCCTGCATCTGTAGAAGCTGGTTCAGAGGACATCGGCGAACCCTCGACGAGTCTTCTGGAACACCGCGAACGCGAGGTAGGCAAACGCCATAGCCCCTGCCAGGTACATTATCAAGCCATACCAGTCTGGTAGCCGTCCCCAGAAAGCGACTTCCCGCACTTGATCGATGATGAATGTCAACGGATTCAGCCGGAAGACCGCCTGATAATTTTCAGGGAGCGTTCGCACGGGAATGATCGCAGAAGACAGGAACAGCAGCGCGGTCGCCAGTACGCCGGTGATCTGGGCGATATCGCGCAAGAACACGCTCAGCGATGACAGCAGCCAGATCGTTCCCAGTGCCACGAAGGCCAGCGGCGCCAGTACCAACGGCCAGAACACGAGCGTCCAGTGGATCTCGCCCCGCAGCAGAAAGTTGAGCAGAACGAAAACCACCATGTTGGTCATCGCGTGAAAAAGCGCGGAGAGCACGACCGTCCACGGCAGCACTTCCAACGGAAACACGATTTTCTTGACAAGATTGACGTTGCCGGAGATCAGGGTCGGCGCCCGGGTCAGGCACTCTGCAAAGAAGCCATGCGTCAGGAGCCCAAGGAACAGCAGCATGGCGAAGTCCGCCGTATTCCCCGTAGTCCCGGGCCAACGCGCCTTGAGGATGTAACCGAACGCGAGTGTGTAGACGATCAGCATGAGGAACGGGCTGATCAATGACCACAACAGCCCGAAGCTCGCACCGCGATAACGCCCGAGAATGTCGCGACGCGAGAGCTCGATCGTCAGCGAGCGATGCTTGATCCATGCGCTGAAAGGCCCGCCAATCGAGAACAGCGGGGTGGGTGACATGCTGGTACGCATGTCAGGCCTCCAGCGCGCGATCGATATCGGCGCGGAGATCATCGAGCGCTTCCACCCCCACACTCAACCGCACCAGATCATCGTGCATGCCCAGCTCGGCACGCCGCTCCGCCGGCACCGACGCATGCGTCATTACCGCGGGATGGTTGACCAGGCTTTCCACGCCGCCGAGTGACTCGGCCAGCGTGAACAGTTCGGTACGTTCGCAAAACCGCTTCGCGGCCTCGAAACCACCCTTGATGCGGACCGAGATGATGCCGCCGAAGCCGTCCATCTGGCGCTTGGCGAGTGCGTGCTGCGGGTGCGAGGCGAGGCCGGGGTAGATCACCTGCTCGACCGCGGCGTGACCATCGAGGAACTCCGCCAGGGCCTGCGCGTTTTCGCAATGCGCTTTCATGCGCAGATGCAAGGTCTTGAGGCCGCGCAGCGCGAGGAAGCTGTCGAAGGGGCCCTGCACCGCGCCTGCGGAGTTCTGCAGGAACGCGAGTTGTTCGGCGAGTTCGGCGTCGCCGCCGACCACCAGCATGCCGCCGACCATGTCGGAGTGGCCATTGAGGTACTTGGTCGCCGAGTGCATGACGATGTCGGCGCCATGTTCGATCGGGCGCTGCAGGATCGGCGAGGCGAAGGTGTTGTCGACGACGACGATCAGGCCGCGCTTGTGCGCGATGTCCGCGATCGCCCGGATGTCGACGATCTTCAGCATCGGGTTGGTCGGCGTCTCGATCCAGACCAGCCTGGTCTTCTCCGTGATCGCCGCTTCGAACGCTGACGGGTCGGTCATGTCGACGTAGCTGAAGGACAGGCCGGCGCTGCGCGTGCGCACGCGCTCGAACAGGCGGTAGCTGCCGCCGTAGAGGTCGTCCATCGCGATGACGTGGTCGCCGCTGTCCAGCAGTTCAAGCAGGGTCGCAGTCGCCGCCATGCCGGACGCGAACGCGAAACCGCGGGTACCGCCTTCCAGGCCCGCCACGCAGCGCTCGTAGGCGAAGCGCGTCGGGTTGTGGGTGCGCGAGTACTCGAAGCCCTGGTGCTCGCCCGGGCTGGACTGGGCATAGGTCGAGGTCGCGTAGATCGGCGGCATCACCGCGCCCGTCGAGGGATCGGGCGATTGGCCGGCATGGATGGCCAACGTGGCCAGCGCGTAATCGCGATGCCGGGAACTGGATTCGGACATGACAGCTTCCTGAAAGGACGGGAGATTCTAGCCAGCAGCGCTGAACGACAGGTTCAGAGCCGCGGCGATCAACGCGCAGGCGTCACTGCACCCGGCGGCGCAGGTAGTTCAGCAGGTCGATCCGGGTGATCAGACCCAGGAATCTGTCGCCGTCGGTGACGATCGCGACCTGGCCGCGGTCGAACACCGGCAGCAGGGCTTCGACCGGGGATTTGACGTCGAGGAAGTCGAGCTTGCTGACCATCGCCGAGGACACCGGCTCGCGGAAGCGGGCTTCGTCGCCGTAGACGTGCAGCAGCACGTCGCTCTCGTCGAGGATGCCGACGATGCGGTCGCCGTCCATGACCGGCAGCTGCGAGATCTCGTAGAGCTTCATGCGCTGGTAGGCCGTGACCAGCAGGTCGGTCGGCTGCAGCACCACGGTGTCGCGACGCGAGTACGGGCGCAGGATCAGATCGCGCAGGTCGCCGTGCTGCTCGCGCTCCAGGAAGCCGTTGTCGAGCATCCAGTAGTCGTTGTAGAGCTTGCTCAGATACTTGTTGCCGGTGTCGCAGACGAAGACCAGCACCTTTTTCGGCGTCGTCTGCGCGCGGCAATACTTGAGCGCGGCGGCCAGCAGCGTGCCGGTCGACGAACCGCCGAGGATGCCCTCGGTGCGCAGCAGTTCGCGCGCGGCGAGGAAGCTTTCCTGGTCGCTGATGGCGTAGGCCTGCTTGACCCGCGAAAAATCCGAGATGCCCGGCAGGAAGTCCTCGCCGATGCCCTCGACCATCCAGCTGCCCGACTTGTCGTTGAGCACGCCGTCATTGATGTACTCGGCGAGGATCGAGCCAACCGGATCAGCGAGCACCAGCTCCACGTCCGGCGCGTCCTTGGCGAAGCAGCGCGACAGGCCGGTCATCGTGCCCGAGCTGCCGCAGCCGAAGACGATCGCGTCCAGCCCGCCCACTTCACTCATCTGCCGCAGGATTTCCGGCCCGGTGCCGTGCTCATGCGCGGCCGGGTTGTCGGGGTTGCCGAACTGGTTGATGAAATAGGCACCCGGGGTCTCGCGCGCGATGCGCTCGGCGAGGTCCTGGTAGTACTCGGGATGGCCCTTGGCGACGTCGGAGCGGGTCAGCACGACCTCGGCGCCCATCGCCTTGAGATTGAAGATCTTTTCCCGGCTCATCTTGTCCGGGACCACGAGAATCAGCTTGTAGCCCTTCTGCTGGGCCACCAGCGCCAAACCGATGCCTGTATTGCCGGCAGTGCCTTCCACGAGCGTCGCGCCGGGCGCGATGTCGCCGCGTGCTTCGGCGGCCTCGATCATGCGAAGGCCGATGCGGTCCTTGATGGAGCCGCCCGGATTCTGGCTCTCAAGCTTGAAATAGAGTTCGCAGGGGCCCGCGTCGAGGCGGCGCGCACGCACGATGGGCGTGTCGGCGATCAGGTCGAGAACGGAGTCGGCGATCGGCATTGCAGGTCCGGGTTGCAGCGAGACAGATCGCGATTATCGCATCCGCGGACAACATTCGCGGGCGATGGTGACCGACGAGGATGGCCACCACCGCCCGCGACAGACGAACCTAGTGTTTCTGCATCTGGTCGTACATCTGGGTCAGGCGATCCTTTGCCGCGAGCTTCTCGCGCTTCATCTGCGACAGCGTGGTCTCATCGACGGCGAACACGCCGAGCTCTGCGTTCAGCACCTTCTTGTCCAGCTCCTTGTGCCGGTAGTAGAGCTGCCGGAACTCGACGTTTCCTTTCATGATCTCTTCGAGTTCGGTCTGCGATTGCGCTTCGAACATGGAATCCTCCTGACTGGAAATACGAACGCCCCGACCGGCGACGGGCGGGGCGCTACGTGGACTGCATCCAGGAACGTGGGGCGGACGATCCGATCAGGTCGCCGTGGCCGTCCTGTGGACGGAATACGGGGACCTCGTGGGGGATCATCTCGGTCATCGGCCTGGCTCAGTGACCGGATGGCGGAAGGAATCGGTGCCACCCGGACAACCGACCCTACTCCTCGGACCGGAGGCCCACAAGGGCGAAAAACCCGATTGCGTGCGCGGCGCCCGGTCAGACGCGAAAACGCTTCCAGCTTGCCCACCCGCGAACCGCGCCACAACGCGGCGCGCAGCCGGAAATCGGCGCAAGTGATTGATTTCAATTGGATTCAGTCTGACGAAAAACTAACAACCATTCGTCGGACGGCGCAATGCCGCGCGTCGGCGCGCAGTGCGCAGGCAGGCCGGTAGACCCCGGCCCGCGTCGCTCAGGGCTGCTCGAGACTCTTGAGCAGCTCGGCCTCGCGCCGACGCAGTTCCGCGTCGCGCTGGCGGGCCGCGCGCAGCTTGGCCGCCTCGCCGGTGGCCACGCCCTGCAGCACGGTCTCGGCCTGCTGACGGGCGGTGGTCTCTTCCTCGGCTGCCAGACGCAGGCGCGCGGCTTCCTCGGCCTGGATCTGGGCCTGGATGCGCAAGCGCTCGGCTTCCTGGCGGGCACGCACGGCGTCCGCACGGCTGGCTTCGACGATCAGCGCACTGCGCTCGCGCTCGAGCTGGGTCAGCTCGCGACGCGTGGCCTCGGTGCGCGCGGCCAGTTCGGCCGTCTCCACGCGCCACTGGGCAATCTGCAGGGCCGCGGCCCGCTGGTTGCTGCGGACCGTGCCCAGCGCCGCCAGGGACTGACGCGCCTGCAGGCGTTCATAGGCGGCCGTACCGGCCGTGTCGGGATTGCTGTCGATCGCCTGCAGTCGCTGCTGCAGAAGCGCGGCCTCGTCTTCCGGCGCGGACTGGGCACTGGCGGCGAACGGCACCAGCAGTGCGAGGGCCAATGCGTAGGGCGTCATCGATCGCATCGTGCTCATTCCTCCACCCGCAGCCGCTGGCGCAGGTTGGTGATTTCCGCCCGGCGTGCGGACAGTTCGGATTCGGTTTCCGCCTGACGCGCGCGAGCATGCGCGAGGTCGGCGAGCGCGCTGGCCGACAGCGCCAGCGTGCGTGCCTCGTCGGCGCGGTCCATGCCCATCGCGGCCTGCGCCTGCGACAACGCGCGACGCGCCTGGGTGATGTCGGTGGGCGCGTACTGGTCGGCATCGGCGTCGCCGGCGCGGGCGATCGACAGCTGCGCAGCGGCGAGTTCCTCGGTCGGCGGCGGCGTACTCGCGCAGCCGGCCAGCGCCAGCACACCTGCGAGCGCGAGGCCCTGCAGCATTGGACGGATGTATGCGAAGCTTGTGTTCATCGAGGAATCGTGCCCGGACGCTTGATCCGGATCATTGTGGTCAGCCGCAGCCGGATGCGCAACGCAGACTGGTCGCACGTTGGGGAGTTCGTACATGGATATCGGCTACTTCCTGAAGCTGATGACCGAGAAAAATGCGTCCGACATGTTCCTGAGCACCGGCGCGCCGGTGTACATCAAGGTCGAAGGCAAGCTCTACCCGCTGGGCAGCACGGGCCTGCCGCCGGGCATGGTCCGCAAGATCGCGTACTCGCTGATGGACGAGAGCCAGATCCAGCAGTTCGAACGCGATTTCGAGCTCAACATGGCCTACTCGCTGCAGGACGCCGGGCGCTTCCGCGTCAACGTGTTCAAGCAGCGCGGCGAGGCGGGCATGGTCATCCGCGCGATCCGCAGCAACATTCCGAGCATCGAGGAACTGCAGCTGCCGCAGGTGCTCAAGGACATCATCATGGCGCCGCGCGGCCTGGTGCTGATCGTCGGCTCCACCGGCTCGGGCAAGTCGACCACGCTGGCCTCGATGATCGACCACCGCAACGCCAGCACCTCGGGCCACATCCTCACCATCGAGGATCCGATCGAGTACCTGCACCGGCACAAGAAATCGCTCGTCAACCAGCGCGAGGTCGGGCTGGACACGCTGACTTTCCACAACGCGCTCAAGAACGCGATGCGCGAGGCGCCGGACGTCATCCTGATCGGCGAGATCCTGGACGCGACGACGATGGAGGCGGCGATCTCGTTCGCCGAGACCGGCCACATCTGTCTGGCGACGCTGCACTCCAACAACGCCGACCAGACGATCGAGCGCATCCTCAACTTCTTCCCCGAGGCCGCGCACAAGAACGTGTTGATGAACCTCGCGCTGAACCTGCGCGCGGTGGTGTCGCAGCGTCTGGTGGCCGGCAACGACGGCCGCCGCCTGCCGGCAACGGAGGTCCTGCTCAACACGCCGATGATCCGCGACCTGCTGCGCCGCGGTCAGGTGCACGAGATCAAGCAGGCGATGGAAGACTCACTGGAGGATGGTGTCGAAACCTTCGACCAGTGCCTGTTCCGGCTGCACAAGGAAGGCCGGATCGATCGCGAAACCGCACTGCGTGCCGCCGACTCGCGCGACGGTCTGGACCTCAAATTCCGGCTGTCCGAAGGCGGCTCCGGCAGCCACGACCCCTACGCGGACGTGTTCGGCACCGACCACTGACGCGATCAGGCGGGCGGCGCGTCCGCCTGTCGTTCCGGCGCTGCCGCCTCGAAGGCCGGCAGCGCGACGCAGGCCGCCTCGATCCGGCGGATCGCCGGATACGGCGCCAGATCGATGCCGAAGCGTCGTGCGTTGTAAAGCTGCGGCACCAGCGCGCAATCGGCGATCGTCGGCGCATCGCCGACACAGAAATCGCCGGCACCGTACTGCAGCAGCAAGGCCTCGAACGCCTCCAGTCCATCGCGCACCCAGCGCGCGACCCAGCGCGTGCGCGCATCCGCCGTCAGCTGCAACTCGTGTTCGAGGTACTGCAGCACGCGCAGGTTGCCGAGCGGATGGATGTCGCAGGCGACCACCTGCGCGAGCGCGCGGGCGCGTTGACGCGAGCGCGCGTCGCGCGGCAGCAGCGGCACGCCCTGAAACGTCTCGTCGAGATATTCGATGATCGCCAGCGACTGGGTCAGCACCGCGTCGCCGTGCTGCAGCGTCGGCACCAGCCGCTGCGGATTACGCGCGCCGAATGCCGGCAGGCGCTGCTCGCCGCCGCCCTGCACCAGATGCACCGGCACGCTGTCGAACGCCAGGCTCTTGAGATGCAGGGCGATGCGCACCCGATAGGCCGCACTGGACCGCCAGTAGGTATGCAGCGTCAGCGCGGCCGTCATCGGTGTTACTCCGGCAGCGCCTGGCGTTCGATCACCTGCTCGATCGCGCCGAAGATGCTGACGCCCTCGGCGTCGAGCATCTCGATGCGCACGGTGTCGCCGAACGCCATGAACGGCGTCTTCGGTGCGCCCTGCTCCAGCGTCTCGACGGTGCGCTTCTCGGCGAAGCACGAGGCACCCTTCGACGTGTCTTCGTTCGCGATCGTGCCCGAGCCGACGATCGTGCCGGCGACCAGCGGCCGCGTCTTCGCCGCATGCGCGACCAGCTGCGAGAAATCGAACTGCATGTCGACGCCGGCCTCCGGCGCACCGAACCACTCGCCGTTGATGTGCGTGAGCAGCGGCAGGTGCAGCTTGTTGTCCTGCCAGGCATCGCCCAGCTCATCCGGGGTCACGAACACCGGGCTCAACGCCGAGCGCGGCTTGGCCTGCAGAAAGCCGAAGCCCTTCGCGAGTTCGCCGGGAATCAGATTGCGCAAGGACACATCGTTGACCAGACCGATCAGCTGGATATGGCCGGCCGCCTGGTCCGGCGTCACCGCCATCGGCACGTCGTCGGTGATCACGACGATCTCGGCCTCGAGGTCGATGCCGTGATCTTCGCTGGTGACCTTGACGGTGTCGCGGGGCCCGTAGAACCCGGCGCTGGTCGCCTGGTACATCAGTGGATCGGTGTAGAAGCTCTCCGGCACCTCGGCGCCACGCGCGCGGCGCACGCGCTCGACGTGCGGCAGGTACGCGCTGCCGTCGACGAATTCATAGGCGCGCGGCATTGGCGCCGCGAGGCGCGCGACGTCGACATCGAACACGCCATCAGCGTCGCCGGCATTGAGCGATTCGTACAGCGCGTTGAGGCGCGGAGCGGCGTTCGACCAGTCGTCGAGCGCTTGCTGCAGTGTCGCGGCGATGCCGGTGGCGCGCACGGCGCGGCCCAGGTCGCGCGACACGACGATCAGGGTGCCGTCGCGGCCGCCCTCCTTCAAAGAACCCAGCTTCATGGCAACTCCGGTTGGCGTCGGCTATCTGTTGCGATTGTAACGAACTCGCGTGCAGCGACGCTCAGTCTTCGCCCTGGAAGGCACCCGCGCGATAGGTCAGCACCAGCGTGTCGCGATGCCCGGTGTCGTCGGCCGGCTGGATCGGCGTGGATTCATGGATCACGCGATGGTCGTCGAGCAGCAGCACCGCCCACGGCTCGGTCAGGGTGAAGCGCTGTCCGGCCGGGCCGTCGGCCTCGAATACGCGTGTTTCGCCGCCCTTGATGCCGGTCCGTCCAACCAGCAATACCGCGACGAAATCCACACCATCGCGGTGCGCGCCCTCGGGAGTGGGTCGGCCGATGCCGTCGGTGGTGTCGATGCGGAACTGGTGCGCTTCGACATGCCAGTCGCCGTCGTCGCGCACCTGCGCGAACACGCGACCGAGCCCGGCGACGAGCTGCGCCCATGCCGGATCGGCAGCGAGCGCCGGCGCCAGCGGTTCGAACCAGCGATGCATGCCGCCGTGCAGGGCGTTGTAGTCCTCGGACTGCCAGTGCGCGCGATGCGCGACTTGCGCGAGCGTATCGCCGTGCTGCACGAAGCAGCCGTGCCGACGCCGGCGATAGCGGCCGCCATCCTTGAGATAGGCATCAGGCGGCAGATCGTCCCAGCTTGCGCGCCATGCTTCCAGGTCATCGATGCCCACGCCGCACAGCGCGGCGAGCGTTGACGGTGCGAGCACCGCGCAGCCATGCGTGCGCAAGGCGTCGACCACAGCGTCGGGAGCGGTATACGGCGGCGGAAATGCGTTCATCGCGGAATTCTAGAGCCGCATCGATGCGCGCGCATCGCGTCGCCATGCGCAGGCGTGGAATGCAGTCGTCCCGCGAACGGCACGTCGTGAATACAATCGACAGACGTGCGCCAACGCAAAGACGCCGGACGCGACATTCGACACCGCAGCGCCACGATCCGCAGCGTGATCGCCACGGACGACGTACACAAAAAAGCCCACCTTTCGGCGGGCTTTTTCGTTTTCGATGTGGCAGCCCCGGAAGGATTCGAACCTCCGAATGCCTGAGTCAGAGTCAGGTGCCTTACCGCTTGGCGACGGGGCTATGAACATATTGTAACGCCGAAACCGCAGTGCTCCGCAAGCTTCGGAAGCACCGGATCCACGCATTCGCGCGGATCCGGCAAAGCGCGATCAGCGCTTCGAGAACTGCGTGGCGCGACGTGCCTTGTGCAGGCCGACCTTCTTGCGCTCGACTTCGCGTGCGTCACGGGTCATGAAGCCCGCCTTGCGCAGCTCGATCTTCAGCGTCTCGTCGTATTCGACCAGCGCGCGCGAGATGCCGAGGCGGATCGCGCCGGCCTGGCCGGTCGTGCCGCCACCGGAGGTGGTCACCAGGATGTCGAACGTCTCGGTGTTCTGGGTCAGCTCGAGCGGCTGGCGCACGATCATGCGCGCGGTCTCACGGCCGAAGAACTCGTCGAGCGGACGGTCGTTGACGGTGATCTTGCCGCTGCCCTTGCGCAGGAACACGCGGGCGACGGAGGACTTGCGACGGCCGGTGCCGTAATTCTGGGTAATTGCCATGACTTAGAGTTCCAGGGGCTGCGGCTGCTGGGCGGCGTGCGGGTGCTCGGCACCCTTGTAGACCTTGAGCTTGCGGTACATGGCGCGGCCGAGGGTGTTCTTCGGCAGCATGCCCTTGACGGCGATCTCGATCACGCGCTCCGGGTGGCGCTCAAGCGCCTGGCCCAGGGTTTCGGTCTTCAGGTTGCCGATGTAGCCCGTGAAACGGTGGTAGAGCTTGTCCGTCATCTTCTTGCCGGTCACGGCGATCTTCTCGGCATTGACCACGATGATGTAGTCGCCGGTGTCGACGTGCGGGGTGTAGACGGGCTTGTGCTTGCCGCGCAGACGGTGGGCGATTTCCGCGCTCAGGCGGCCCAGGGTCTTGCCGGATGCATCGACGAGATACCAGTCGCGCTGGACGGTCTCGTTCTTGGCAATAAAGGTCTTCATGGAAATACTCGGTGGGTGACTGGTCGGGCTGGTTGCGCCGGTGGCCGGCGGAACGTCGCCTCGCGTTGTAGAGCGTGCAACACAGAAGCGGAATGATAGCCGCCCACCCTTCGCCACGCAAGCTGGCGGGGCGTCGCGACGCGGAACGCTGGCGCAGCATGGGGCGAGGGCCGAGAATGGTACGCGACGCGGCCACCTGCCGCGCTGCAGGAATCCGACCCGATGGCCCTCCCCCGGCCCCGTTTCAATCCCGTCGACCACTTGCTGGTCGAGACCCAGCGCGCGCTCGACACGGTGTTCGGCAATCCGCCGGCCACCCGCCCCAATCCCGCCGTCGAGACGCCTGATGTCGTGCTCAACGACGCGGAGCGCCGGCACGCCGCCGGCCTGATGCGGATCAACCACGTCGGCGAGATCTGCGCGCAGGGTCTGTACTTCGGCCAGGCCGCAGTCGCACGCGAGGCAGGAACACGCGCGCATCTGCTCGACGCCGCGCAGGAAGAAACCGATCACCTGGCCTGGTGCGCGCAGCGGCTGCGGGAACTCGACAGCCGCCCCAGCGTGTTCAACCCGCTGTGGTATGGCGGCAGTTATGCGCTCGGCGTCGTGGCCGGTCTGCGCGGCGACGGCTGGAATCTCGGCTTCGTCGTGGAGACCGAACGTCAGGTCGAGGCGCACCTCGACGCGCATCTGCAGACCTTGCCGGAAGCCGACCAGCGCAGCCGCGAGATCCTCAAGCAGATGAAGGAAGACGAGGCGCGCCACGCCGAACACGCCGAGCAGGCCGGCGCGCGCGTGCTGCCGTGGCCGGTGCCGTCACTGATGGCGACCGCCTCGAGCCTGATGAAGGCGGTGGCGTACCGGCTGTAGCGCCGCCAGGGCGTCAGGACGGAAGACGTGAGGGCTGGAGTCCTCACGGACACGAAAAGGCCCCGCCATGCGGGGCCTTTCTGCGTCGACCGGCAGCGTACGCCGGTCAGTCGATCAGATTGCGACCGTGATAGAGCTCTTCGATCTCGCGGCGCAGGCGCGCTTCGATCTTCATGCGCTCCTTGAACGAGAGATTGCGTGCTTTCTCTTCGAACAGATACTGGTCGAGATCGAATTCCTTCAGGTGCATCTTCGTGTGGAAGATGTTCTCCTGGTAGACGTTCACATCGAGCGCGTCGTAACGCGACTTGATGTTCTTCGCCAGGTAATCCTGGATCGAATTGATCTTGTGGTCGATGTAGTGCTTGCGGCCCTTCACGTCGCGGGTGAAGCCGCGCACGCGGTAGTCCATCACCACGATGTCCGACTCGAGACTCTCGATCAGATAGTTCAGCGCCTTCAGCGGCGAGATCACGCCGCAGGTGGCGACGTCGATGTCGGCGCGGAACGTCGCGATGCCGTTGTCCGGATGGGTTTCCGGATACGTGTGCACCGTGATGTGCGACTTGTCGAGGTGGGCGACGACGGCGTCGGAGATCACGCCCTTCGCGTCCTTGCGGTCCACCACCGGCTCCTCGGAAATGAGGATGGTGACCGACGCGCCCTGCGGGTCGTAGTCCTGGCGCGCTACGTTGAGGATGTTCGCGCCGATGATCTCGGCGACATCGGTCAGGATCTGGGTCAGCCTGTCGGCGTTGTACACCTCGTCGATGTACGCGATGTAGCGCTGACGCTCATCTTCCGACGCGGCGTAGCACACGTCGTAGATGTTGAACGACAGGGCCTTGGTCAGGTTGTTGAAACCCTGAAGCTTCAGGCGCGGGAGCGGTTTGACCACAGCGGTCGACCCTCGGGGGTTGGGCGAAACGACGATTATGCGTCAAAGCACCCACGTGCCGCGACCTCGCCGATCACGCGGGTTTGCCCCGGGCAGCCGGAGCGCCTACTCTGCGGCATTCCCCCGATCCGAAGCCCATGACACCAACACCTGTGGCCCTGATCAATCCCCATGCCCCCCGCCCACCGCACCCGATGGCGCCCACGCCGGCCGCCATCGAGCGCTTTCTCGCCCATTGCCACCGCCGCCGCTACCCGCCGCGCAGCGAAGTGTTCCGTCCCGGTGATCCGGCCGGCACGCTGTACTACGTCGTCAGCGGCTCGGTCAGCATCATCACCGAGGAAGACGACGGTCGCGAACTGATCCTCGGCTACTTCGGCACGGGCGAGCTGGTCGGCGAGATGGGCCTGTTCATCGAGTCGGACGTGCGCGAGGTCATCCTGCGCACGCGCACCCAGTGCGAACTGGCCGAGATCAGCTACGAGCGTCTGTACCAGCTGTTCGAGGGTGTGCTGGCCAACGATGCGACCTCGATCATGTACGCGATCGGCGCGCAGCTCTCGCGGCGCCTGCTCGACACCAGCCGCAAGGCCGGACGTCTGGCGTTCCTCGACGTCACCGACCGCATCATCCGCACCCTGCACGACCTGACCCGCGAGCCGGAGGCGATGAGTCATCCGCAGGGCACCCAGCTGCGGATCTCGCGACAGGAGCTCGCGCGGCTGGTCGGCTGTTCGCGCGAGATGGCCGGGCGCGTGCTCAAGAAGCTGCAGGCGGAGAACAAGCTGACCGCCCGCGGCAAGACCATCGTGCTGTTCGGCACGCGCTAGGAGCGCCGGCATGAGCCTCGGACACTTCGGCCCGCGGGGCGACCTGCCCGACGCCGATCTGCGCAGCGCGTCGGTGATCGACGCCGACGACGTGGCCGCGCTGCTGTCGGAGATGGGCTATCCCTGCACCGAGCGGGAAGCCCGCGATCGCATCCGCCTGATCACCGACAACGACCGCCAGGCCCTGGTGGTCGCGCGCAGCGGCGGCCGGGTCTGCGGCCTGATCGCGCTCGATTTCATGTACTACCTGCCGCTCGGCTCGACGACCTGCCGCATCACCGCGCTGGTCGTCACCAGCGATTCGCAGGGCAAGGGTCTGGGCCGCGAGCTGCTCAAGGAAGCCGATCGCCGCGCGCGTTTCGCCGGTGCGGCGCGGCTGGAGCTGGTCAGCGGTTCGCAGCGCGCCGACGCGCATGCGTTCTACAAGGCCTGCGGCTTCTCCGACGGCACCCTGCGTTTCATCAAGCGGCTCGGCGACGCCTGACGGGACACACGTCCCGGTCACGCCGTCCTTGCAGACTGTCCTGACCTTCCAGAGTCTGCGCCATGGAACTCGGCGACCAATTCCTGTTCTTCGTGCTCGTCGGACTCGCCGCGCAGCTGATCGACGGCGCGCTGGGCATGGCCTTCGGGCTGGTGTCGTCCTCGGTGCTGCTGAGCATGGGCGTGCCGCCAGCGGCGGTGAGCGCCAGCGTGCATACCGCCGAAGTGTTCACGACCGGCGCCTCGGGCGCCTCGCATCTGGCGATGCGCAACGTCGACAAACGGCTGTTCCTGCGGCTTGCCCTGCCGGGCATGATCGGCGGCGCGATCGGTGCCTACGTGCTGACGCAACTGCCCGGCGACGTGATCCGGCCTTTCATCTACGCCTACCTGCTGATCCTGTCGATCGTGATCCTGCTGCGCGCGGCGGGCCGGCTGATGCCCAAGCGCGAAGTGCGCCGGGTGCCGCTGCTGGGCTTCTTCGCCGGCCTGCTCGATGCCACCGGCGGTGGCGGCTGGGGCCCGGTGGCCACATCCACCCTGCTCGCACGCGGCGGTACGGCGCGCACGACGATCGGCACCGTCAACGCGGCCGAATTCCTGGTCACCGTGTCGATCTCGGTGACCTTCTTCCTGACGATGGGCCTGCAGCACCTCGACGTGATCCTCGGCCTTCTGGTCGGCGGCATGATCGCCGCGCCGCTGGCCGCGCTGTTCGTCAAGCACGTCCGCGAGCGCTGGGTGCTGCTCGCAGTGGGTCTGCTGGTGATGGCGATCAGCCTCTACCAGATCGGCCGCACGCTGCTGGCCTGAGACTTCAGACCGCGGGCGTGGCGATCGGATCGCCGCCGCGGTCGGCGCAGCCCCAGTTGAGCACCGGCGTGCCCGGCGGCAGGGCGCGGCGGAACATGTCGACGTTGGCCGCCTTCGGATTCACCACCACCGGCGCCTTCGCGGCCTTGAGCAGCGGCAGGTCGGCGGAGGAATCCGAATACGCGATGTCGATCGCGCCGTAGCCGCGCTCGCGCAGCATGCGCATCTTCTCCTCGGCGTGGCAGTGACGCGTGGCGACGACCGCGCCGAACTTCGGACCGACCGCGGTGCCGATGACCGGCACGGATTCGTGCGCGACGAACGCGAGAATGGCGCGGGCGAGTTCCGGCGGCGCGCCGGTGGCGATGACCACGTTGTCGCCGGCGGCGCGATGCGCGTGCAGCACGTCGAGCGCGATCGGCAGCAGCTTGGGTTTGATCTGCGCGGCGTTGTCCGCGACGTAGCGATCGATGAGCCGGTCCAGCACGCCGCGGCTGTGCAGGCCGACGGTGCCGATCCACACGAATCCGGAAATGCCGTAACGGCGCGTGGGCAGGGACGCGATCATGGGTCCGAGCACGGGCGCGGCCAGACAGGCCAGCGCGGTGCGCCAGACGCTGCGGGTGATCAGCCAGCGGAACAGATGGGTGCCCGAGTCGCCGTCGTAGAGCGTGTGGTCGAAATCGAAGACCACGGTGCGCACGGTGTCGTTCGCGGCGGAGTCCTTGAGCAGCTGGGCGACGACCGGCGTGCCGGTATCCGCACCGGCGGTGTCCGTCTCGACCGGCGCCGGCGTCGTCGCGGCGGCGATCGCGATCGCCGAGATGTCGGCGACCGGACGGCTGTCCGTCGTCGCGGGCGCGCCCGGCATCGCGAACAGCGTGCGCAGCGCGGTGCCCGGATCGGACTCGCGCATGAAGGCCTCGCCGACCAGGAACGCGTCGATCCCGGCCGCGCGCATGCGCGCGACATCGGCGGCGGTGTGGATGCCGCTTTCGGTGACCAGACGACGGTCGCGCGGCACTGCGCTGCGCAGTTCCAGCGTGGTGTCGAGCGAGACTTCGAAAGACCGCAGGCTGCGGTTGTTGATGCCCAGCAGCGGCGCCGGGACCTGCAGCGCGCGCTCGAGTTCGTCGATGTCGTGCACTTCGACCAGCACGTCGAGATCGATCGACATCGCAAGCTCGGCGATCTCGACCAGCTGACGGTCGTCGAGCGCGGCGACGATCAGCAGCACGCAGTCCGCGCCGAGTGCACGTGCCTCATAGACCTGCCAGGGATCGACGATGAAATCCTTGCGCAGCACCGGCAACGCGCAGGCTGCGCGCGCCTGCACGAGGTAGTCGTCGGCGCCCTGGAAGAAATCGATGTCGGTCAGCACCGACAGACAGGCTGCGCCGCCGGCCGCGTAGCTGCGCGCGATCTCGGCGGGCTGGAAGTCGGCGCGGATCACGCCCTGCGAGGGGCTGGCCTTCTTGACCTCGGCGATCACCGCGGCCTGGCCGGCGGCGATCTTCGCTTCGATCGCGGCGGCGAAGCCGCGCACCGGCGGCGCCGCGGCGGCGCGTGCGGCGATGTCGGCCAGCGGCAACGCGGCACGGCGTGCCGCGACTTCTTCGTGTTTGCGCGCCAGGATGCGCTGCAGGACGTCGTTCAAGATCAACACCGTGGGCCAGCGCGACGCGCCGGTCTGGAAGGGCCGCCCACGATAACGCAGGCGACGGTGCCCCGGACCGTCAGACCGGGAACACGGCCCCGGGCGCATCCACGTCGTCCACTTCGTCGCCGGCTGCGTCGCGCGACCACGCGTAGGCACGTTCGACGCGCGCGATCTGCAGGGCGTACTCGGTGTACCAGCCGCGCCGGTCCTTCTCGCGGATCACGCCCTGACCGTCCTGCGCGCGCCAGGCGCGGATCGAGGCCTCGTCGGTCCAGTAGCTCAGGGTGACGCCGTCACCGCTCGCGTCGTCGACCGACTCCATGCCGAGAAAGCCGGGCTGCAGCTGCGCCATTTCGACCATGTCGCGCAGCGCTTCGTCGTAACCGGCCGCGTCCTCGCCATTGCGGCGGTAACGGAGGATCGCGACGTGATACGGGGGGCGGGGTAATGCGGGATGACGCATGCAGGGATCGCTTCTTCAACCGAAAGGGCAGCATCCATGCAACCTATTCAGCATACGCGTCCGCCGCTGCCCGGGGAACCAGAAACTTCCGATTCAGCTGCCCGCGTGCTGCGTCTGTGCGACGAATGCGTCCAGCCGGCGCAAGGCCTCACCCGATGCGACGGTCGTGCGCGCCAGCGCGACACCATCGGCGATCGACGCCGAGACGCCGGCCACGTACAGCGCCGCGCCGGCATTGAGGCAGACGATGTCCTGGGCCAGCCCCGCGGTGCCGTCGAGCGCCTGACGCACCAGCGCCTTCGATTCGTCGGCGTTCTCCACACGCAGATTGCGGCTGGCCGCCATGGCGATGCCGAAATCCTCGGGATGGATCTCGTACTCGCGCACTTCGCCGTCGCGCAGCTCGCCGACCAGCGTGCCGGCGCCGAGCGAGATCTCGTCCATGCCGTCGCGGCCCCAGACCACCAGCGCGCGCTGCGCGCCGAGTTCGCGCAGCACGCGGACCTGGATGCCGACGAGATCGGGGTGGAACACGCCCATCAGGATGTTCGGCGCACCGGCCGGATTGGTCAGCGGGCCTAGGATGTTGAAGATCGTGCGCACGCCCATCTCGCGACGCACCGGCGCGACCGCCTGCATCGCCGGGTGATGCACCGGCGCGAACATGAAACCGATGCCGGTCGCCGCGATGCAGCGCGCGACTTCGTCGGGCTGCAGATCGATGCGCGCGCCGAGTGCTTCGAGCACATCGGCACTGCCGGACTTCGAGGACACGCTGCGGTTGCCGTGCTTGGCCACCTTCGCGCCCGCCGCGGCGACGACGAACATGCTCGCCGTCGAGATGTTGAACGTGTGCGCGCCGTCACCGCCGGTGCCGACGATGTCGACCAGATGCGCCAGGTCTCCATCCGCGACCGGCACCGGCAGCGCGAACTCGCGCATCACCTGCGCCGCGCCGGCGATCTCGTCGACGGTTTCCTTCTTGACCCGCAGGCCGGACAGGATCGCCGCGGTCATCAGCGGCGACACCTCGCCGCGCATGATCTGGCGCATCAGCTCGACCATTTCGTCGCGGAAGATCTCGCGGTGCTCGATGGTGCGTTGCAGGGCTTCGTGGGGGGTGATGGGCATGGGGAGACCGATGGTTCGTAACAGCGAATCTTGATGATGCGTCATCCCGGCGAACGCCGGGATCCAGTGTCTTCCGTGCCGGCTTCAAGTCGCTGGATCCCGGCGTGCGCCGGGATGACGTCGAAAGGGTCAGCGCTCGAGGAAGTTTTTCAGCAACGCATGTCCATGCTCGGTCAGGATCGACTCGGGATGGAACTGCACGCCTTCGACCGGGTGGCTGCGATGACGCAGGCCCATGATCTCCTCGCGGCTGCCGTCGTCGTGCTCGGTCCACGCGGTGACTTCGAGGCAGTCGGGCAGCGACGACTGTTCGACGACCAGCGAGTGGTAACGCGTCGCCTCATAACCATCCGGCAGACCCGCGAACACGCCGAGGCCTTCGTGGCGAATCGCCGAGGTCTTGCCGTGCATGATCCGCTGCGCGCGAATCACCTTGCCGCCGTAGGCCTGACCGATGCCCTGGTGCCCGAGACACACGCCAAGAATCGGCGTCGTCGCGCCAAGGCGTTCGATCAGTGCCAGCGACACGCCCGCTTCGTTCGGCGTGCATGGGCCCGGCGAGATCACGATGCGCTCGGGCGCGAGTTTCGCGATCGCATCGACCGACAACGCGTCATTGCGCTCCACCCGGACCTCGGCGCCCAACGCCTGCAGATACTGCACGAGGTTCCAGGTGAAGCTGTCGTAGTTGTCGATCATCAACAGCATGGGTCAGTCCGCGAGCAGGAAAATGGCGTAGAGGTGTTCGGCGATGGTGACGGTGCCGACGGCGAGACTTTCGGGCGTGATGCGGCTGCCGGTGACTTCGAAGCGGTCCAGCGGGACCGGCGTCGGACCTTGCAGTTGCTTGATCGGTGTTGGCGTCCCGCGCGCTGATTGGGTCCATCGTCCCGCCTGGACGCCGTAACTGAAACTCGGTGCCACATCGGACACGCTGTAAAGCGAACCAAGACGCGCGCCGTAGCTCTCGGCCAGAAGCGCCGCGGTGTCGCGCGTCTGGCGCATCGCCTCGGCCTTCAATTCGCCACGCAGAGCAGCCTCACCGGAGAAGGCCGGTTCGATATCGCCAAGCTGGACCGCTTCGCCCGCAGGCAAGGTCGCGAGGAATGCACGCGTCGCTTCCGCATCGGGGAACGTCACCCGCAATTGGCGAGTGGCCCGGATTCCCTTGTACACCCGCGTTTCGTCTTCATACGCATGCTCGGGCGCCACCGAAAACGTGCTGGCGTCGATCGAGTCGGCAACCGCCCCAGCCGACTTCAACCCGTTCAGCAGTGCGCCGAGATGCGTCTGCACACGCTCGCGTGCGATCTCGGGCTGCATGTCCAGTGCACTCAACGTGATCGAAACCTTGAACCGGTCCGGCACCACGTCGCGGCTCGCTTCACCCTTGACCAGCAGGTGCGGCAGTGAAGGCAACGCATTGACCTGCGCCGCGGCGAACGGCGCACACACCACCAGCAGCAGACCCGCACATCCGCGAACGAAACATCCTTTCATCGTCGTCTCCCTGATCCATGGTGAAAACAGATGTGACGGCTCACAGCCCCTTCGCCGCCTGCGCGACCGCGCGGAACAATGCGCGACCCTTGTTCATGGTCTCGGCCCATTCCATTTCGGGATCCGAGTCGTAGACGATGCCGGCGCCGGCCTGCACGTAGAGACGGCCGTCCTGGATCACCGCGGTGCGGATCGCGATCGCGGTGTCGGCATCGCCGTGCCAGCCGATGTAGCCGACCGCGCCCGAATAGACGTTGCGCTTGACCGGCTCGAGGCTGCGGATGATCTCCAGCGCGCGCACTTTCGGCGCGCCGCTGACGGTGCCGGCCGGGAACGTCGCGCGCAGCACGTCGGCGTAGCTCAGTCCGTCCTTCAGGCGGCCGGTGACTTCGCTGACGATGTGCATGACGTGGCTGTAGCGTTCGATGACGAAGCGCTCGCCAACCTCGACCGTGCCCGCGCTCGACACGTGGCCGACATCGTTGCGGCCCAGGTCGATCAGCATCAGATGCTCGGCGCGCTCCTTGGGGTCGGCGAGCAGCTCGGCTTCGAGCGCCTGGTCCTGCGCCGGCGTTTCACCGCGCGGACGCGTGCCGGCGATCGGGCGCACGGTGACCTCGCCATCCTTGAGACGCACCAGGATTTCCGGCGAGGAGCCGACGACCTGGGTGCCGCCGACGTCGAGGAAATACATGTACGGCGATGGATTCAACGCACGCAGCGCGCGGTAGACGTCGACCGGGCGCGCCTGGAACGGCACCGACATGCGCTGCGACAGCACGACCTGGAAGGCGTCGCCGGCGGCGATGTATGCCTTGGTCTTCGCGACGGCGTCGATGAAGCCCTCGCGGGTGAAGCCGGACACGAAATCGGACTCGTCGAGCGCAGCGGGCTGCAGCGTTTCCGGATACCCGGCGCCGCCCTGACGCAGGCGATGCGTCAGCGCATCGAGGCGGCGGTTCGCACGCAGCCAGGCCTGCGGTTCGCGCGTGTCGGCGTGGACCACGAGATACAACCGGCCCTTGAGGTTGTCGAACACCGCGACCTCGGTGCTCAGCATCAGCAGGATGTCGGGCGTGCCGAGTTCGTCGCGCACGTCGGCGGGCTGGCCGCTGCGCAGACGCGGTTCGATGTACTCGATGCATTCGAAGCCGAACCAGCCGACCAGACCGCCGGTGAAACCCGGCAAGCCTTCGATCTGCGGTACCGAATGCGCGGTGCGCAGACGCTCGACTTCGGCGAACGGATCTTCGACCTCGCGCGTCTCGATGACCTCGCCGTGCTCGCGCACAGTGAGCGTGTGGCCATGGAACGCGTACACGCGTTCGGCGGGCAGACCGATGATCGAATAGCGGCCGAAGCGTTCGCCGCCTTCCACCGATTCGAACAGATAGGTGTGCGGACCGTCGGCGAGCTTGAGATAGACCGAGAGCGGCGTATCGAGATCGCTCAGGACCTCGCGGACCACCGGTACGTGGGTGTGGCCTTCAGCGGCGTAGTGCTGGAACTCGGTCTGCGTGATCACGCGGCATTTCCTGGACAGTCGGACGAACGGGGGCGACAGAGGCAGTACGCCACCATCGCCAGCCGGCGTCGGACGAACGGAAATGCGGGAAGGCGGACGCGTGCATGGCGGCTACTGTAGCGGCTCGGCCGCGCGCGCGCGACCGCCTCAGACGACCGGGTGCGGCGACGCGACGAGCAGCGGGCAGTCCTTCGGCAGATGCAGCCGCAGGCGTCCGGGCTGGCAGCTGATCGCGAAGCGCCGCGCGCGCGCGGGCTCGCCGTCGAGATTGAGCACCAGCGGCGTGTCGGACTCGACGACCAACTCCGTCAGCTGGGTGCGCACGGCCACCTGGTCGAGCGCGGCCACCTTGCCCTCGGTCAGCGCGGTGCGCAGCGTGTTGAGCAGTTCGCCTTCGAGCTCGGGCACGATGGTGACGTCGATCAGGCCGTCGTCGATGCAGGCATCGGGACACAGGGCCTGTCCGCCGCCGGCCTGACGCCCGTTGCCGATGCCCAGCGCGATGAAGCCGCCCTGCCACGCGAAGTCCGGGCCGATGATGCGCGCTTCCAGCGGCTCGATGCGGCCGAGCCGCGACAGGCCGGTGATGAAATACGCGAGGCCGCCGAGCACCTTCTTCAGCCCCGCGTGCGTCTCCACGGTGACCTGGGTGCCGAAGCCGCCGGAGCCGAGATTCGCGCACCAGTGCACACCGTCGTCGGTGTCGATGCGCAGCACGTCGATCGGCACGGCCGGCTGGTCGAGCGCCAGGGTCAGCGCGTCCTCGGGGAGGTTCGGCACTTCGGCGGCAGTCGCGAAATCGTTGGCAGTGCCCAGCGGCAGCAGCGCCAGCGACGGCAGCGCATCGGCACTGGCGAACTGCGCAGCCAGTATCGAGACCACGGCGTTGAGCGTGCCGTCGCCGCCGGCGGCAATGATCGTGTCGACCGGTTCGGCCAGCGCCTCGGCGGCATAGCGTTCGGCGTCGCCGGCTTCCCACGTCACCCGGACATCGATCTGGACGCCGCGCGCACGCAGTGCGGCGACTGCCGAACGCACGTCCTCTTCGCCCGCGGATTTGCCATTGAGGATCAGGCGCCAGTGCGGTGCGGGCATGCGTGCGGTCGTGCGGGTGGTGGAGGTGGCGCGGAGCGTAGCGGATGCCCGGCGCGTCGCCGTTAACCGGCCCTCACGCGTGTCATCAGCCGGTCATCGAAGCCCCGGAGCATGGAAGGCCATAGCAGGGACGACGGGCGGAGGCAGGATCAGCCTCCAGATTTCCGAAGGCCGCATCCCAGGATGCGGCCTTCTTTTTGAGCGGGTCAGACCAGCGGGCGATCCGCCAGCAGCACGCCGTCCGCGTCGGCGGCCAGCCAGTCGCCGGGCCGGATCGTCACGCCGCCGAAGCGTACCGGCACATCCCGCACGCCCTGCCCGCGCTTCTCGGTCTTCAACGGCACCGTGCCCAGCGCCTTGACGCCGAGATCGAGCTGACCGATCGCGACGCTGTCGCGGATCACCCCGTGCACCACCACGCCGGCCCAGCCGTTGGCGACCGCCTGTTCGGCCAGCAGATCACCGAGCATCGAGCGGCGCGTCGAGCCGCCTCCGTCGATCACCAGCACGCGGCCCGCGCCGGGCTCTGCCACCGCCTCGCGCACGCGCGAGTTGTCTTCCAGCGCGAGCACAGTGCTGACGATGCCTGCGAACGCGATGCGTCCACCGAAATCGCGCAACGGCAGATCGAGCACACGCACCGCATCCGGATGCGCGTCGCACAGGTCGCAGGTGACGATGGGCGTGCTCACGCGCGCAGCGAGGTGGCGCGTGCGATTTCGGCGCGCATCGCGTCGACCACCGCGCGATAGTCCGGCTTGCCGAAGATCGCCGAGCCGGCAACGAAGGTGTCGGCGCCCGCCGCGGCGATCTCGCCGATGTTGTCGGGCTTCACGCCGCCATCGATCTCGAGCCGGATCGGCTTGCCGAGTGCGTCGATGCGCGCGCGCACCTGACGCAACTTGTCGAGCGTCGAGGGAATGAAGGCCTGGCCGCCGAAACCGGGATTCACCGACATCAACAGCACCATGTCGAGATCCTCAAGCACGTAGTCCAGCACTTCGACCGGCGTCGCCGGATTGAGCACGAGGCCCGCCTGGCAGCCCTCGGCCTTGATCAGCTGGATCGTGCGGTGCACGTGGCGGCTGGCTTCGGGATGGAAACTGATCAGCGACGCGCCGGCCTTCGCGAAATCCGGAACGATGCGGTCGACCGGCTCGACCATCAGATGCACGTCGATCGGCGCGGTCACACCGTGCTTGCGCAGCGCTTCGCAGATCATCGGACCGATCGTCAAGTTCGGCACGTAATGGTTGTCCATCACGTCGAAGTGCACCCAGTCCGTGCCGGCGGCGAGCACGTTGTCGACCTCCTCGCCGAGGCGGGCGAAATTCGCGGACAGGATCGAGGGTGCGATGACGGCGGGCTGCATATGCGATTCCAGATCGTGAAGTGGGGCGCGGCCTGACGGCCGCAGCGCGACATTCTAAAGCGCCCGACCTGCGCCGGCCCGACTGCGGACACCATTCGCCGCCCGTCGACCCTGAACTTTCCAGACGCATTCATTCATTTTTTCGGTGCGTGGATGCATCCCTCGTCACGCCTGCCTGCGTATCTCTCTCGCGCGGCCGTCTCCCCCGACGACCGTGCCCCGCACCGTGCCGACGCAGTTCGGCCGGAAAAAACAAGAATGGAGAGCTACCCCATGAAGATGATCCACGCCGCATCCGCCAGCATCGCGCTGCTCGCCGCCAGCACCGGCGCCGCATTTGCCCAGTCCACCGACGACACCTGGACGGGCGGCTACGTCGGTCTGTACGGCGGCGTCGTGGACAGCCCCGAAGACAACAGCGACGACCGCTTCGTGTTCGATACCAATCTCGACCGCGTGTACGGCGACACGGTGCGCACTGGCGCCGGCGCGGATGCGTTCTCGCCCGGTTTCTGCAATGGCGCAGGCCAGGGTGCGACCCCAGCCGCCGGCTGCTCCGAGAACAAGGGCGGCGCCGACTATGGCGTGCGTGGCGGTTACGACTGGCAGATGGGCAGCTGGGTGTTCGGCGTCGTCGGCGAATACGGCGCGAATGACGTCCGTGATGCCGTGACTGCTTTCAGCACCACACCGGCCTACTACACGATGTTCCGCAAGGTCGATCGCGTGGCCGCCCTGCGTCTGCGTTCGGGTTATGCCTTCGGCGCCGACTCGGCGAACCTGATCTACCTGACCGGCGGTATGGCGCACGCCAAGATCGACAACGAATTCACCACCAGCAACGCCGCCAACTCGTTCACCAGCAACGGCGACACCTCCGGCTTCGGCTGGCAGGCGGGCGTGGGTTACGAGCGCAAGCTGGGCGAGAACGTCTCGGTCGGCCTGGAATACCTGTTCACGAGCCTGGAAGCCGACGACCAGCGCGTGCGCACCGGTCCGGGCACCGCGCCTGCGACCAACCCCTTCCTAATCGTCAACCGCGCCGGTACCGACATGCGCCGCAGCGACAAGGACTTCGACTACGGCGCAGCGCGCGCCACGGTCAACTGGCGCTTCTGATCCATCGCGCCTGAAGTGATTGCGATACCGAGAAGCCGGCGAAAGCCGGCTTCTTTTTTTGCGTTCGCAGAATGGGTCGGGCGCAGCGAAACCCATCGCGCTTCGCGCAACGCACGTCGTGTGCGAATCGAAGCGCCAGACAGCGCTCTTCGTCATCCGCCCGAACGTCCATCCGCGACGCACAGCGGTATGCCGCGAACTGCTGTCGCGAGCGGCGGGATGGCGATGAGGGGTGTCGCTGCGCGCGACCCATCCTACGTCGCGCGATACGCACGCATCCGCGATGTTGCGAGACGCGTCAGCGGCGGGTCTTGCGACCGTCGCGGCCACGACGCAGGCGGTCGTAGGCGGCATTGAGTTCGGCGGCGCGGGCCTCGGCCTGGGCGCGCAGTTCCGGCGCGGCCCCGGCGACGCGGTCCGGGTGATATTGCGAGATCAGCTTGCGATAGGCCTGATCGATCTCCTCGCGCGTCGCCTCCGGCCCCAGGCCGAACACCTGGTGGTCCTTGTAGCGTCGCGGCGCGAGCCAGCCGGCATCGAAGGCGTGGCCGATGATCGCGCCGATCACGCCGCCGGCCGGGTGGCGCAGCAGCAGCCATCCGGCGATGAAGCCCAGCAATTTTCCGTACCAACGTTGCATGGCCGACAGTGTAGCCGGCCGCGGTGCTGCCGGCGCCCGCGACTCACTGCAACGCGCTGCGGTTCGCACTACACTTGCCGGCCGCTCGCGATCCACCCGGAAATGTCAACCGTGTCGACGACTCTTCTCGAAGCGAACCTCCCCGGCCTCCACCTGCGTCACCGCGGCAAGGTCCGCGACGTGTTCGACCTCGGCGACGAGCGTCTGCTTATCGTCGCGACCGACCGGCTGAGCGCGTTCGACGTGGTGCTGCCCGACCCGATTCCCGGCAAGGGCGAGATGCTCTGCCAGATCAGCAATTTCTGGTTCGAACAGACCGCGGCGCTGATGCCCAATCACCTGACCGGCATCGATGTCGCCAGCGTGCTGCCCGAAGGCGTCGACCCGGCGCTATACGCGAAGCGCGCGGTGGTGACGAAGAAGCTCAAGCCGGTACCGGTCGAGGCGATCGCGCGCGGCTATCTGATCGGCAGCGGCTGGAAGGATTACCAGCGCACCGGTCGCGTCAGCGGCATCGCCCTGCCCGACGGCCTGCGCCAGGCGCAGCGCCTGCCGCAGCCGATCTTCACGCCGTCGACCAAGGCCGCCGTCGGCGACCACGACGAGAACATCGATTTCGACACGATGGTCCGCATCATCGGCGCCGATCTCGCCGAACAGGTGCGCGAAGCCACGTTGCGGCTGTACACGTTCGCCGCGGCCTATGCCGCCGAGCGCGGCATCATCCTGGCCGACACCAAGTTCGAGTTCGGCACCGATGCGGACGGCCGCCTCTACGTCATGGACGAAGTGCTGACCCCGGATTCCTCGCGCTACTGGCCGGCCGACGCGTACGAGGTGGGCACCAGCCCGCCGAGCTACGACAAGCAGATCGTGCGCGACTATCTGGAAACGACCGACTGGGACAAGACCGCGCCCGGCCCGAAGCTGCCGGCCGAAGTCATCGAGCGCACCCGCGCCCGCTATGCCGAGGCGCTGCAGAAGCTGGCCGACATCTCGATCGACTGAGCGCATCCTGCGTCTCGCGCATCGGTTTGACGCTATTCTCGGCGCACGCGATTCGACCCTCGGGAGGGGCAGATGGACGCGACGCACGACGACGCACAGGCGCGTCCAATCGACCGCTGGTTCGCCAGTTATTCGGCCGATCACCGCGACGACACCAACCAGTGGATCCACGTGTTCGCCGTGCCGGCGATCCTGTGGAGCGTGATCGCGCTGCTGTGGTGCATTCCCACCGGCACGCTGTTCAAGCCAGGGTTGTGGGCGGGCCTGGCGATGTTCGGCGCGTGGATGTTCTATTACCGCGCCTCGCGCGCGATCGGCCTCGGCATGCTGCTGGTGTTCGTGGCGATGTCGACACTGACCTGGTGGCTGCAGCGCGACTTCGGCACACCGTTCCTGTTCTGGCTGGCGCTGGGTGTGTTCGCGGTCGCGTGGGTCGCGCAGTTCGTCGGCCACAGCAAGCTGTTCGAAGGCCGCAAGCCGAGCTTCTTCACCGACCTGCGCTACCTGCTGGTGGGCCCGGCGTGGGTGCTGTCCAAGCTCTATCGACGTCTGCATCTGACGTACTGAGAACCTGTCCACGATCTTGCGGCGCTTGCCGGATCACGCGCGTGCGGTGCTCGAAATGCGCATGTACCCGCACGTACACTGCGCTTTCTGCGCTCCGCCACGCGCCATCCGGCTGCGCTCGCGACAGATCGTGAACCGGTTCTGAGGCGCCACACGTGCGATCCTGTCGCGCCACGCAGGTGCATCGCCCGTGTCGCCCCGCGATCTCGTTCTGGTTCTCGTCGTCTGCATCGCCTGGGCGCTGAACTTCCTCGTCTCGGCCAATGCGCTGCGCGAGATTCCCCCGTTCCTGTTCACCGCGGTGCGCTTCGCGATGCTGGCGCTGCCGCTGGTGTGGCTGCTGCGACCGCCCGCGCCGGGGCAATGGCCGCGGCTGATCGCGGTGTGCCTGTGCATCGGCGTGCTGCATTTCGGCCTGAGTTTTCTCGCGTTGCGGCTGTCGACGGATCTGTCGTCGCCGGCGATCGTCATGCAGAGCTACATCCCGATGACGGCGCTGCTGGCCTGGGCGGTGCTCGGCGAGCGCTTCGCCTGGCGCACGGGCCTGGCGATCGGCGTGAGCTTCTGCGGCGTGCTGGTGCTGGGCTTCGATCCGGTCGTGCTGGCCAATCCGGCCGCGCTGCTGACGATGCTGGCATCGGCCGCGATGCTCGCCATCGGCACCGTATTGATGAAGCGCCTGCGCGATGTCGACATGTGGAACATGCAGGGCTGGACCGCGGTCTTCAGCGTGCTGCCGCTGCTGGCGATCAGTCTGGTGTTCGAGCCGGGCGGTTTCGACCGGCTCGGCAACGCCGGCTGGGCCGGCTGGGGCGGCGCGGTCTACGCTGCGTTCGTGTCCTCGCTGCTCGGCCACGGACTGTATTACGTGCTGATGCAGCGCTATCCGGTCGCGATGGTCACGCCGTGGCTGCTGCTGGTGCCGGTGATGGCAATCGGTCTGGGCATCGCGTTCTGGGGCGACCGGCCGCGTCCGCGGCTGTGGATCGGCGGTGCGATGGTGCTCGGCGGCGTGCTGGTGATCGCACTGCGCGCCTTGCAGAAGTCGCGCAAGCTGGTCGAGGAACCGATGGCGGGGCCGTGATCCGGTCCGGACGCGACGACGCGCGTCAGTCGACGCCGAACATCGCAGGTCCGGGCCGGAACGCCCGCGGCGCATAGCCGAACGCCATCTGCGCAGGCGCGGCATCGAACACCAGATCCTCGCGCATGCGCGTCACCGCACCCGGCGGCAGGCCCTGCAGACGCCCGGCGCGATGCGCCGCCCACAGCGCCGCATCGAACAGCGGACCCGGCAGTACCAGCAGACGCGGCGCCGGCTGCAGGCAGGCCAACGTGCGCGCGACCATCGTGCGGTAGTCGAGGGTTTCCCCGCCCGGCAGCGCGAATGCCTGCCCGTGCGCGGCCGGCGCATCGACCGCGGCCTGCGCTGCCGCTGCGAGATCGTCGACGTGCACCGGCTGGCGTCGACCGCGCGCATCGGCCGGCAACACGAACACGCCGCTGCGCCGGGCGAGCGCAACGATCAGGCTGAGGTTGCGATCGCGTCCGCTGCCGTAGACCAGCGTCGGCCGCAGCAGCGTCGCCGCCGCGCCACGCGCCTGCGCGGCCGCGAACACGCGCTCGCCCGACGTGCGCAACCGCATCGCCAGCTCGCGCTCGCCCGGATCGCTGGCTGCCTGCTTGGTCGCATCGCTGGTCGAACCGAAGGCGACGACGCGCGGGCATTCGATCGCGGCACCGGCGTACCACAGCGAGAACTGGTCCAGCGGGCCGCAGCTGAAGATTGCGTCGACCCGCGTCGGCAGCGTGTCCGGCATCGCGGCGAACGCGCCCGTGTGCCAGCGCAGCTGCGGGTCATCGGCGCGTGGCGCGCGCGACAGGGCATCGACGGTCCAGCCCGCGTCCCGCAACCGCGCCAGCAGGGCCGCGCCGATCGCGCCACTGGCACCGAAGACCAGCGCATGGCGCGCGCGCGGGGGCGTGGAGGCGGAAATCGACGTCATGGGACATAGCATATCGAGCCGCGACGACGCTCCGTCGACGGGCATCGGTTAGACTGCCCGGCCCTTGCGTGACCCGCCGGCCGACTGGCCGACCTGCCTCCACAAGGAGCCCGATGCTCGAACTTCTCTTGGCCCTGCCCTTCGTGCTGGCGCTCGTCGTAGCGCTGTCCGCGAACGCGTCACGGCGTACCGTTGCCTGTCTGGCCGGCCTCGTGCCGTTGCTGGGTCTTGGCGTATTGGCTTTTCTGGCCGGTGACGTCTTCGACGGCACCATTCTCAAGACCCAATACGCGTGGATTCCCGAAGCCGGGCTGGATTTCAGCCTGCGCATGGACGGGTTGGCCTGGACGTTCGCATTGATGGTGCTGGGCATCGGCGGGCTGGTCGTGCTCTACGGCCACTACTACCTGTCGGCCAAGGACAGTCCGCGGCGGTTCTTCACCTATCTGCTGCTCTTTATGGGCGCGATGCTCGGCATGGTCATCGCCGGCAACCTGCTGCTGCTCGCAGTGTTCTGGGAGCTGACCTCGATCAGTTCGTTCCTGCTGATCGGCTTCTGGTCGCACCGTCAGGACGCGCGCCAGGGCGCGCGCATGGCGCTGACGATCACCGGCATGGGCGGCCTGGCCTTGCTGGGTGGCGTGCTGCTGATCGGCCGCATCGTCGGCAGCTACGACCTCGACGTGGTGCTGGCCTCGGGCGATCTGATCCGCGCGAGCCATCTGTATCCGTGGGCGCTGGGCCTGGTGCTGCTGGGCATCTTCACCAAGAGCGCGCAGTTCCCATTCCACTTCTGGCTGCCGCACGCGATGGCCGCGCCGACGCCGGTCTCGGCGTATCTGCATTCGGCGACGATGGTGAAGGCGGGCGTGTTCCTGCTGGCGCGCCTGCACCCGGCGCTGGCCGGCACCGACCTGTTCTTCTATGTGGTCAGCGGCGTCGGTGCGACGACGCTGGTGATGGGCGCGTGGTTCGCGATCTTCCAGCACGACCTCAAGGGCCTGCTGGCGTACTCGACGATCTCCCACCTCGGCCTGATCACGCTGCTGTTCGGCCTGTCGACCGAAATGGCGGTCGTCGCGGGCCTGTTCCACATCCTCAACCACGCGATGTTCAAGGCCTCGCTGTTCATGGCCGCGGGCATCATCGACCACGAGACCGGCACGCGCGACATGCGCCGCCTCGGCAATCTCAGACGCCTGATGCCGATGACCAGTGCGCTGGCGATCGTCGCGTCCCTGGCGATGGCCGGCATCCCGTTGCTCAACGGCTTCCTGTCGAAGGAGATGTTCTTCGCCGAGGCGCTGGAGATCGGCGGCCACGGCACGATGCGCTGGGTGATCAGCATCGCGGCGCTGCTGGCCGGCGTGTTCGGCATCGCCTACAGCCTGCGCTTCGTGCACGACACCTTCTTCGGCCGCGGTCCCCGCGCGCTCGACGTGGTGCCGCACGAACCGCCGCGCTGGATGCGCATCCCCGTCGGCGTGCTGGCGATCCTGTGCCTGGTGATCGGCATCATTCCGGCGCTGACCGTCGGCCCGCTGCTGCACACGATGGCGCGCGGCACGCTCGGGGATGCGACGCCGGACTTCAGCCTGTCCGTGTGGCACGGCATCAACCTGCCGCTGATGATGAGCGTCGCCAGCCTGGTGTTCGGCGTGCTGCTGTATTTCGGCCTGCGCAAGCTGCTCGACTTCCATGCGGTGGTCACGCGCTCGACCGGCCGCCAGGTGTTCCAGGTGAATCTGGAACGTCTGTTCTCGCTGGCCCGTGCGTTCACCGCGCGCGTCGCCAACGGCAGCCTGCAGCGCAGCCTGTTCGGCCTGCTGCTGGTCGCGCTGGTACTCGCCGGCTGGCCGCTGCTGGGCAACTTCGCCGAGCTGATCGCCAATGGCCCGGGGCCGCGTCCGTTGCCGGTGATGGGCTGGATGATCTGGGCGGTGATCGTGGCCGCGTCGATCGGCACCGTGGTCGTGCACGGCAAGCGCCTGACCGCGTTGATCGTGATCGGCGGCGTCGGTCTGGCAGTGAGCCTGCTGTTCGTCTATCTGTCGGCGCCCGATCTCGCGCTGACCCAGCTGCTGGTCGAGATGGTGACGATCGCGCTGATGATGATGGCGCTGAACTATCTGCCCAAGCAGTCCAAGAGCACGCGCCGCCCGCTGCGCAAGTTCCGCGACGTCGCGATCTCGATCGTCGCCGGTGGCGGTCTCGGCGCGCTGGCTTACGCGATGATGGTCTCGCCGGCAGACACGATCTCCAACGAGCTGCTGGTGCGGTCGCTGCCCGAGGCCTACGGCCGCAACGTGGTCAACGTGATCCTGGTCGACTTCCGCGGCTTCGATACCTTCGGCGAGATCACCGTGTTCGGCACGGCCGCGCTGGTGGTCCATGCACTGCTGCGCTGGGCACGCCTCAAGCCCGACGAAGTGATGCCCGGCCCGCCGGTGCACCTGCCGATCGCGGCCGATCTGACCCAGCTGCTGTTCCCGCTGGCGCTGACGGTGTCGATCTACCTGTTCCTGCGCGGCCACAACGCGCCGGGCGGCGGCTTCATCGCCGGCCTCGTGTTCGCGGTGCCGGTGCTGGTGAAGTACGTGCTGCAGGGTGCGCGCGCGGTCGAGGCGACGTTCGGCTTCGACTACCTGCGCGGCATCGGCGTCGGCCTGCTGCTGGCGGTGATCGGCGGCGTCGGTTCGTGGTGGTTCGACGTGCCGTTCCTGACCAGCGGGCATCTCGATCTCGAGCTGCCGCTGATCGGTCTGCTGCCGCTGGCCAGCGCCCTCGTGTTCGACACCGGCGTCTACGTGGTCGTGTTCGCCGGCACCCTGCTGATGCTCTCGACGATGGGCACGGTCAAACAACGTCAGGCTGCGGAGGAGGCGCACTGATGGAACTCGCAATCGCTTCCGCCATCGGCGTGCTCGCCGCCTCGGGTGTCTACCTGCTGCTGCGCGCGCGCACCTTCGACGTGATCCTCGGGCTGACGCTGCTCTCGTACGCGACCAACCTGCTGATCTTCTCGTCCGGCCGCCCCGTCGTCGGCAAGCCGCCGGTGCTCAAGGACGGCCTGGCCGAGACGCTGGCCAACTACACCGATCCGCTGCCGCAGGCGCTGGTGCTCACGGCCATCGTCATCGCGTTCGCGATGACCGCGGTGACCGTCGTCATCGCGATGCGCGAGCACTCGGACCTACACACCGACCACGTCGATGGTGAGGAACCCGACGAAGAACAGCGCGGAGGCCGGCGATGAACCACATCGCGATCGCCCCCGTCCTGGTGCCGCTGGTCACCGGCGCGATCCTGCTGCTGCTCGAGCGCACCCATCGCGCGTCCGTGCTGCGGCTGTGGGCGTGGATCGGCATGGCCGCGCTGCTGGTGACGAACGTGGCGCTGCTGCGCGAAGTGCTGGACGGCGACACGGTGGTGTACCTGCTCGGCGACTGGCCGGCGCGTCTCGGTATCGCGCTGGTCGTCGATCGCCTGTCGGCGCTGATGGTCACGACCACGACGCTGCTGGCGATTCCCTGCCTGCTCTACGCCTGCGCCGGCTGGGACAAGCGCGCGCTGCATTTCCACGCGCTGTTCCAGGTGCAGCTGGCCGGCCTCAACGGCGCGTTTCTGACCGGCGACGTGTTCAACCTGTTCGTGTTCTTCGAGGTGATGCTGATCGCCTCGTACGGCCTGCTGCTCAGCGGCGCGCGCGGTGCGCGCATCAAGGCGGGCATGCACTACGTGGTGTTCAACATCGCCGTGTCTACCGTGTTCCTGCTCGCGCTCGGCCTGCTCTACGGCATGCTCGGCACGCTCAACATGGCCGAGATGGCCGTGCGCGTGGCGGCACTCGGACCGGACCAGGCGCTGCTGGTGCGCGCCGGCGCCGGTCTGCTGCTGCTGGTGTTCTGCGCCAAGGCCGCGCTGCTGCCGCTGTATCTGTGGCTGCCGGAAGCCTATGCGCGGGCGCCGGCTGCGGTCGCCGCACTGTTCACCATCATGACCAAGGTCGGCCTGTACGCGGTGCTGCGCATCTACACGCTGGTGTTCGGCAGCGAGGCCGGTCTGCTGGCCGATTTCGCGTGGTCGTGGCTGCTGCCCGCGGGCGCGGCGACGATGGTGCTGGCCGCGCTCGGCGTGGTCGGTGCGCCGCGCTTGCGCATCGGCGTCGCGTATCTGGTGCTGCTGTCGGCGGGCACGCTGTTCGTCGCGTTCTCGCTCGGCAACGCCGGTGCGATTTCGGCCGGTCTGTACTACCTGCCGCAAAGCGTGTTCGTCACGGCCGCGCTGTTCCTGCTGGCCGACATCATCCAGCGCCATCGCGGCGGCACCGGTGACTACCTGATGCCGATCGCGTCGATGCCCGGCAAGACCGTGCCGGCGCTGCTGTTCCTCGTCGCCGCGGTGTCGGTCTCGGGACTGCCGCCGCTGTCGGGCTTCATCGGCAAGCTGCAGCTGCTGAACTCGGTGCCCGAGGACGTGATCGGCTGGGTCTGGGCCGCGATCCTCGGCAGCAGCCTGATGGCGGTGATCGGCCTGTCGCGCAGCGGCACGCGTCTGTTCTGGCGCGTCGATCCCGTCGCCGAAGGCGTCGAAGCGCCGCCGCTGCGTCGCAGCGAGCTCGCCGCGACGATGCTGCTGCTCGGCTACGGCGTCGTCATGACGGTGTTCGCCGGTCCGATCCTGCGCTACACCGAAGCGACCGCCGCGCAGCTGCTGGCGCCTTCGGAGATGATCGAACGCGTCATCGGCGAAACGCCCGTGCTCAGGGAGCCTTCGCGATGACGCCCCGTCAGCCCTTCATGCGGCGCTTCCTGCCGTCGATCCCGCAGAGCCTGACGGTCTTCCTGTTCTGGCTGCTGATGGCCGAGGACTACGGCCCCGGCAACATCGTCATGGCGCTGCTGCTGGCCTGGCTGATGCCGCAGCTCGCTGCCCGCCTGGAACGCGAGTTCGCCCAGCTCGGTCGCCTGCGCGGCATCTGGACGCTGATCGGGCGCCTGCTGTGGGACATCCTGATCGCCAACCTCACGGTGGCGAAACAGGTGCTCGGCCCGAACCACAAGCTGCATTCGCAGTTCGTCTGGGTGCCGCTGGACCTGACCAACATCCACGGCATTTCGGCCTTGACCAGCGTGATCACGCTGACGCCGGGCACCGTGTCCGCCGAGTTGTCGGAGGACCGCAAACACCTGCTGATCCACTGCCTCAGTACCGATGATCCACAGGCGCTCGTCGCCGAGATCAAGGCCCGTTACGAGGCACCGTTGCGCGAGGTATTCCCATGATCACGATCGCGATCATCGTCGGCATGCATCTGGTCGGCATCGCCATGCTGCTGTCGCTGTGGCGGCTGCTGCGCGGTCCCACCGCGCCCGACCGCATCCTGGCGCTGGACACGCTCTACGTCAGCTCCATCGCCCAGCTGATCCTGTTCGGCATGCTGATGAACACCGAGATCTATTTCGAGGCCGCTCTGGTCATCGCGATGCTCGGCTTCGTCGGCACCGTCGTGCTGAGCAAATACGTCATCCGCCGGGACATCGTCGAATGAGCACCGTCCTCGACGCCATCCTCGCTTTCCTCCTCGTGGTGGGCTGCTTCTTCACCCTGCTCGGCGCGATCGCGCTGCTCAAGCTGCGCGACTTCTTCCAGCGCGTGCACGGTCCGGCGAAGGCCAGCACGCTCGGCGTCGGCTGCATCCTGTTCGCGTCGATCGTCTATCACTGGGTCAACGGCAGCGGCGTGCATCCACGCGAACTGCTGATCACCGTGTTCTTGTTCCTGACCGCTCCGATCAGCGCGCATCTGATGTCGCGCGCGGCGCTGTCGCTGATGGACGACCGTCCGCCGCATCCCGATCGTGTGCCCGATGCGCAGCAGAAGGTCGTCGACGAGGAAGACCCGGCGCCCGCCGAGCGCCCGTGAATCCGGGTCGCGGCACGCCGCGACCCGGACGTCGCCGGATCAGCCGCAGCGCTCGACGTAATCGACCTGCGGCGGCACGCCGATCCGCCAACCGGTGACCTTGCCGGCCGCATCGGTCTCGAACACCAGCGCGGCGTTGCCGCCACCGGTGTCGGTCACGCGCAGCGTGTGCGCGCCCTCGACGTACTTGTGCGGTGAGGCTTCGACGCGACCTGCATACAGGCGCTCGATCTCCGCGCGCTCCATGCCGACCTTGCCGCCGCCCGGCGCGGTATAGCCGTCGTTGCCGACGTCGATGCGCGAGAAGCGGTCGCCTTCGATCATGAAACCGATGTCGTAACGCGCGGTGCCCATCGGCGGCGGCGTCAGGTAGTAGCAGCCGCCCGGCTCGGACGGCTTCGCATCGCCGAGATCGTTGCCCCAGGCCATGCGGACCTGCTCGGCATCGCTGCCGAACGCGGCCGGGCCGAAGCCCTGGAATGTCACGACGCCATCGACGACCTCGGGCACGTTGGTACCCATCGCATTGGCCGGCGGCACGTGCGCATCGGGCTGATCGCCCGGCGGCGCCGGTTCGGCGGCGACGGCCGGCGCGGACGCCGCGGGCACGGGTTCGGCGGGCGGCGCTTCGTCGCGTTGGCACGCGGCGAGTGCGAGGGACAGCACGGCGATGGCCGGCAGGGCGCGATGGAAATGCATGCGACAACTCCTGGAAGGTGACCGGCGGGAGACTAGCGCGCCCGCGTGAACGGGACGTGGCCCACGCTTCCGCCCACCGGGCTGCGGCGTGTCATGGATGTTTCATCGGCGCTTCCCATGCTGCACGCCTGCCGCTGGAAGCCACCGCCGTGCCCGCCCGCAAGACCGAACTCGCGCATCGCGCACTGGCCACCCACGCCGGCTCTCTGGATCTGCGGCAGCGGCGTGCGCTGATCCTGTGCGACGGCCAACGCACCACCGTCGAGCTCACGCGCATGCTCGGCGCCGACACGCCGGCGTTGTTGCTGCAGTTGCAGACGCTGGGCTATCTGGACGCACTCGATGCGGGGATGTCGGTGCCTGCGACCGAAGGCGATGCAGGCGCGTCTAAGGCGGCACCCGCGTCCACGCGTCGCCGTTCGCTGAGCGCAGCGCGCATCTACGTGCAGGGCATGCTGGAACTGCAGCGCGCGCCGGCCGCCACGGCGCTGCGTGCACGGCTGGTCGGCAGCGCCGACGAAGCCGCCACGGTGACCGCGATCCTCGATGCGATCGCGGGCCTGCCTGCGTTCACCAAACCCGGATACGCGGCGCGCGTGCGCGAGCGCGTGGCGGAAGTGCTGCCGGAACCGCACCTGCCGGCACTGGCCGCGCTGGCGCTCGAAGGCGAAGCCGACGCGGTGGCCTGACGCCACCGCGCATTGCTCAGCCGCGTGGCGGCACGAAGTTGCGCTGGAGACCCGCCCAGCAGGCTTGGTAATCGCCCTGGCGATGCACGGCGTCGAGCGCCTGCCGTGTCGGGCGGATCACCGCGCGCGTCTCGAACATGAAGGCCATCGTGCCGCTGATGACGTCGGGCTTGGACAGATCGGCCGCACTGGCCTTCTCGAACGTCGCTGCGTCCGGCCCGTGTCCGCTCATGCAGTTGTGCAGTGAGCACGCGCCGGGCGAAAAGCCGTCGGCCTTGGCGTCGTACTGACCGTGCACCAGCCCCATGAACTCGCTGGCGACGTTGCGGTGGAACCACGGCGGCCGGAACGTGTCCTGCGCCACCAGCCAGCGCGGCGGGAAGATCGCGAAATCCATGTTCGCCGTGCCGGGCGTGTCGCTGGGCGAGGTGAGCACGGTGAAGATGCTCGGGTCTGGGTGGTCGAAGCTGATCGAACCGATCGCGTTGAAGCGGCGCAGGTCGTACTTGTACGGCGCGTAGTTGCCGTGCCAGCCGACGACGTCGAGCGGCGAGTGGTCGATCGGTGCCTGCCACAGATGGCCCTGGAACTTGGCGATCAGGGTGAAGTCGCCTTCGATGTCTTCGTACGCCGCGACGGGCGCGAGGAAGTCGCGTGGATTGGCGAGGCCGTTCGCGCCGATCGGCCCGAGATCGGGCAGGCGCAGCGCATGCCCCTGGTTCTCGCAGACGTAGCCGCGGCTCGGACCGTCGGGCAGTTCGACGCGGAAGCGCACGCCGCGCGGGATCACCGCGATCTCCTGCGGCTCGACTTCGAGCACACCGAATTCGGTCGCCAGGGTCAGCCGTCCCTGCTGCGGCACGATCAGCAGTTCGCCGTCGGCGCTGTAGAAAAAACGGTCCGTCATCGACGTGTTCGCGGCATAGACGTGGATGCCCACGCCCTCGTGCGCGCCCGGACCGCCGGTGCCGGCCATCGAGAACAGGCCGTCGACGAAATCGACCGGTGTCTCGGGGATCGGCAACGGACTCCAGCGCATCTGGTCCGGCGGCACCGGACCACGATCGAAACCGTCATGGAAGCGCGGCTGCTGGAACGGCGAGAACGTGCCGTGCATCGCCGCGGGACGGATGCGATACAGCCAGCTGCGCCGGTTCTCGCCGCGCGGCGCGGTGAACGCGGTGCCCGAAAGCTGTTCGGCGTACAGGCCATGCGCCACGCGCTGCGGCGAGTTCCGGCCGATCGGCAGCGTGCCGGGCTCGGCCTCGGTCGCGAATTCGTTGCCGAAGCCGGACATGTAGCCGCGCGGGCCGCGCACTTGCGCGTGTTCCAGCGGCAGTGCCGTCACCGTGTCGTCCGTCGATGCGTTCATGGCTTCACCCGAATGAAAGTTCCGCCGTGCATCCCCGCGTTCGGGGATGACGGCTGCAGACCCGCCGCCTGCGCCGCTCCGCGCCTCTTTCGACGCGGACCACGACGCGTCCTCGAACTCAGAGCACGCCGCGCTGCATCTGGTCGCGCTCGATGCTCTCGAACAGCGCCTGGAAGTTGCCTTCGCCGAAGCCTTCATTGCCCTTGCGCTGGATGATCTCGAAGAAGATCGGACCGAACGCGTTCTTGGTGAAGATCTGCAGCAGCTTGCGCTGCTTGGTCTCGGGATCGGCGTCGATCAGGATCTTGTTGCGGCGCAGACGCTCGACGTCTTCACCGTGGGCCGGAATGCGCTGGTCGATGACGTCGAAATAGGTTTCCGGCGTGTCGAGGAAATCGATGCCCTTCTCGCGCATCTGTTCGATCGACGCGTAGATGTCGTCGGTGAAGCAGGCGATGTGCTGGATGCCTTCGCCCTTGTACGCGTCGAGGTATTCGTTGATCTGCGACTTCGGGTCGTTCGACTCGTTGAGCGGAATGCGCACCACGCCGTCGGGCGCGGTCATCGCCTTGGACTTCAGGCCGGTCTTCGCGCCCTTGATGTCGAAGTAGCGGATCTCGCGGAAGTTGAACAGCTTCTCGTAGTAATCCGACCACTTCTGCATGTTGCCGAAGTAGAGGTTGTGCGTGAGGTGGTCGATGAAGGTCAGGCCGAACCCGGTCGGGTTCTGGTCGGCGCCGTCGATCGCGACGTAGTCGTCGCCATAGATCGAGCCCGCACCGCCGTAGCGATCGACCAGATACAGCATGCAATCGCCGATGCCCTTGACCACCGGCGCGTCGACGGCCTTGCTCGATTCGCGATCACCGATCGCCTCGCCACCGTTGCCGAGCACCTTGCCGTAGACGTCGCCGGCCGGCTGCTTGAAGCGGATCGCGAAGCCACAGGCGGACGGACCGTGCGCCTTGGCGAAGTCGGCGGCGAAGGAATCCGGATCTTCGTTGAGCAGGAAATTCACCCCGCCCTGCCGGTACACGGTGATCGCCCGCGTCCTGTGCTTGAGCACCGCGGTGAAGCCCATGTTGCGGAAATAGGTGTGCATGAAATCCGCCTGGTCCGCGGGCGCGGCGAACTCGACGAACTCGAAGCCGTCGATGCCCATCGGGTTTTCGAACGTGGTCACTTCCATGCCGAGATTGGGGGCGGTGTGTGCGTGAGCGCTCATGGGATACTCCGTCGCGATGGGGCCGGCCGGGAACGGGCGGTTTCAGACCGTCCTTTATAGTTACGCATGCAACCTAATTGCAAGGCGCATCGCACCATGACCCAAGCCGCGGCTCCTCCTGCTGCCCTGTCCGACCCCGCCGACGCCCACGACGGCCACGGGCATCACCGCCTCGATCTCGAGCAGTTCCTGCCGTACCGGCTGAGCGTGCTGACCAACCGCATCAGCCGCGGACTGGCCGACATCTACAGCGAGCGCTTCGGGATCAGCGTCACCGAATGGCGGGTGATCGCGGTGCTGGGGCGTTATCCGGGCCTGTCGGCGAACGGGGTGGCCGAGCGCACGGCGATGGACAAGGTGGCGGTGAGCCGCGCGGTCGCGCGCCTGCTCGAGCGCGCACTGATCGAACGCGAGATGCACGACAGCGATCGCCGCCGCTCGGTGCTGGAACTCAGCGAGGCCGGCTACGCGGTCTACGACGTCGTCGTGCCACTGGCGCTGGACTACCAGCGCAACGTGCTGGCGCCGCTGGACGAGGCCGAGCGCGCGACGCTCGATCATCTGCTGTCCAAGCTGGCGAAGAGTTACGTCGCCTAATGCGGCGCGACGCCGGGCTCAGCCGCCCGCCGCCATCGCCTTCGCCCCGCGTTCGAGGCCGTGACCGCCCGGGCCCCGTTCGACCTGCCACAGGCGCCACGAGAAAAACAGGCCCAACGCGGCGAGCACGGTGTAGAACCACATGCCTGGCGCATAGCCGCCCGTGTTCTCGGGGCCAGCGGTATTGACCTGGTTCATCGTGGTGACGGCGAGCGGCACCAAAAACACGCCGACCTGCTGGCACAACGTCATCATTGAATAGGCGGCGCCCAGGCGGTTCTCGCGCACGATGTAGGCGACCGACGGCCACATCACCGCCGGAATCAGCGAAAACACCCCGCCGAGCAGCAGCATCACGGTGAGCAGTGTCAGCGGCACCTGCGCGCTACCGATGAAGGGCAACCAGACGCCGACCGCGGGACCGGGTGGCAGATAGGTCACCGCGAGGAACAGCGGCAGCATCGCCAGTGAACCGGCCGCCATGAAGAGCGAACGGCGGCCGACGCGATCGACCCACAGGCCGAACAGCGGCGTCACGATGATCGCCGCCAGCGGCAGGAAACTGCTCAACATGCCGGCGGTGCTGCGGTCGAGGCCGTGCGCCTGCTGGAAGTAATCGATCGCGAACGCGCGGAACGGGAAGACCGTCGCGTAGAACACCACGCAGAGGCCGACGATGTACCAGAACGACGGACTGAAGGCGTACATCTGCCTGAGATCGAGCTTGTCGGTGGCCGGCGGCGCACCTAGATCGACGCGGCCCTCGGCGCGCTTCTCGCTGAACCAGTACAGCATCGCCGCGGTCACACCGATCGCCGCCACGCCGGTGGCGAGCCACAGCGGGTCCTGCCAGTTCTCGTACAGAGGGGCGGCGAACGAGGTCGACCAGTCGGTCGATGCCGAACCCAGCCGCGCGATCGACAAGTTGATGCCGAACGCGAAGCTCAGCTCGCGACCCTTGAACCACTTCGCTAGCACCGCGGTCGCCGCGACGATCAGCGGCTCCGCGCCCAGGCCCAGCAGGAACCGGCCGGCAAGCATCACCTCGAACTGCGCCGTCGAGGCGGTCACGGCCGCGGCGAGCAGACAGATGGTCGAGAACACCACGATCGCCAGCTTGGTGCCCCAGCGATCGATGACGTAGCCGCCAAACAGCAGCACCAGCACCGCCGCCAAGCTGTAGATGTTGTACAGCCAGCCGGTCTGGACGTAGCTGAAACCTTCCTGCTCGCGCAGCAGGTCGATGATCGGCCCGAGCGCGTCGTAGACGTAGTAGTTGCCGAACATCGCCAGGCTGACGAACACTAAAGCGAGCCAGCGCTGCGTCGGCGTCGGGCGCGGCAGCGCGGTGTCCGGTCCGGTCATCTGGTTTCTCGTGATCAACGAAGGTGGTGCAGGACTGTACACGCCCCGCGGGCTGTTCCGAAAACGCGAAACGGCGGCACCGGGCCGCCGTTTCGCTTCGAACATCGCCACGCACGCAGCGTGGCCGATGCTTACTTCACGCCGTGCATCAGTCGATTGACCAGCGGTGCGATCACGAACAGCAGCACGCCGGCACCTGCCAGCGCCCAGAAGCCGAACGTGTAGCCGGCCTGCGCCGAGGCGGCGGTCATGCCGCTCTCGCCGCTGACTTGGCCGGCGAAGATGCCCGCGAGGTTATTGCCGATCGCGATCGACAGGAACCAGCAGCCCATCGCCATGCCGGCCACGCGCGAAGGCGCCAGCTTGGTCGTCATCGAAAGACCGATCGGCGACAGGCACAGCTCGCCGATCGACTGGATCACGTACACCGCGAACAGCGTCCAGAACGGGATCTTGCCGCTGCCGTCGACCATGCTGTTGAGCGCGATCATCAGCAGCAGGAACGCCAAGCCGTTGAAGATCAGGCCGAGTCCGAACTTGCGCGGGATCGATGGATTTGCCTTGCCCATTTTCACCCACATCCACGCCATGATCGGAGCGAAGGTGATGATTGCGATCGAGTTCACCGACTGGAACCACTCCAGCGGGAACGTCCAGTCACCGAACTCGCGGTTGACGATACGGTCGGCGAGGAAGGTGAACGAGCTGCCGGCCTGTTCGAAGAACATCCAGAACAGCACGTTGAACACGAAGATGATCAGCATCGCGATCACCTTGTCGCGGGCGACCTTGCCTTCGCGCACGCCCTCCACTAGCAGCATCACCGCCGGCACGACGAACAGCGCCATCAGGATGGCCTGAAGCGCGCTCGCGTCGATCGTCAGCAGGAAGTAGAACAGTGGAATGCCGATGGCCGCGCCGAGGACGGCGACCAGGCCGACACGGCCCAGACCCTCCTGACCCGGATCCGGCAAACCGATGCCCTTAAGCTGGCTGCGGCCGACCCAGAACCAAACCAGGCTGATCACCATGCCAATGCCGGCGGCGATGAACACCCACTGATAGTGCGGGTCGGTGTCGGTGCCGAAGACCTTGCGCGCCAGCCAGCCGGTGACGACCGGTGCGATCATCGCGCCGATGTTGATGCCCATGTAGAAGATCGTGAAACCGGCATCGCGGCGTGCATCGCCCTGCATGTAGAGCTTGCCGACCATGGTCGAGATGATCGGCTTGAACAGACCGTTGCCGACGATGATCGTCGCCAGGCCCAGCTTGAACAGCGGTTCGCTCGGCGAGGCCAGCATGAAGAGACCGAGCGCCATGAACATCGCGCCGAGCAGGATGGAACGCTGGAACCCGATCAGCCGGTCGGCGACATAGCCGCCGAAGATCGCGCCTGCGTACACCAGCGCCAGATACGCGCCGTACATCTCGCTCGCGGGGCGCTCACCCGCGCTCTCGCCGCCGTGGAACTGCGCGACGATGTACAGGACCATCGCCCATCGGATGCCGTAGAACGCGAAGCGCTCCCAAAACTCCGACATGAAAAGCATCCAAAGCGGCTTGGGATGGCCCAGGACCTGGGCGAACTCGGGTGGCGCGGGTGGTTGCGGTGGAATGGCCGCGACCTTGGGCTCGACGACGTCGGCACTCATGGAGAACCCCTGGAAATACGAGACAGGAAGGACGGGCCGAAACCCGAAGTGCGGCGAGGATCACCGACGCTGGCCGCAGCCGTCAATGCGGCGTGCGGGGCGGTGGGGGTCCAGCGCATGCTGAACAGGCATCCGCAGCGTACCGCGGTGCAGGCCTGCCGCCGCGGGATCAGCCCGGGTAGGTGTAGCTCGCACCCACGCCCAGCGGAATGCCCAGACCCCAGAACGCGAGCAGGAACAGCGTCCACAGGATCGACAGCGCGATCGAATACGGAATCATGATCGACACCAGCGTGCCGATGCCGGCCGAGGTCACATAGCGCTGGCAGAACACGACGATCAGCGGGAAATACGGCATCAGCGGCGTCAGGATCGTAGTCATCGAATCGCCGACGCGGTAGGCCGCCTGGGTGAGATCGGGCGATACGCCGAGCTGCATCATCAGCGGCACCATGATCGGTGCGAGCAGCGCCCACTTCGCCGACGCCGAACCGATGAACAGGTTCACGACGCCCGTCATCAGGATCAGGCCGATGATCGTCAGCCACATCGGCAGGCCGAGGCCCTTGAGGAAATCCGCGCCTTCGACCGCCAGCAGCGTGCCGAGGCCCGAGCCGTTGAAGCCGGCCAGGAACTGCGCGATGAAGAACGCGATGACGATGTAGTAGCCCATGCCGCTCATCGACTTGGTCATCGCCGCGATGATGTCGCGATGCGTCTTCACGGTGCCGGCGATGTAGCCGTAGACCACGCCCGGCAGCAGGAACAGCACGAAGATCAGCGCGACGATCGACTGCATCACCGGCGCGGCGGCGACGAGCAGCGGGTGGCTGCCATCGGGCACCGCCTCGACAGGCGCGCGCCACGGCGAGGTTTCCGGCATCAGCGTCAGCGCGAACAATGCTGCGGCCACCAGCATGGCGACGACCGCCCACAGCAGGCCGCGCTTCTCGGCGGCGTTGAGTTCGTCCATCTTCGGCAGGTTAGCCGGATCACCATCGATGACCGTGCGCTTGAGACGCGGCTCGACGATGCGGTCGGTGACGAACCAGCCGATCGCGATGATCAGTACGCTCGACGCGCTGGTGAAGATCCAGTTGTTGAGCGGATTGACGATGAGGGCCGGGTCGAGAATGCGGCCCGCTTCCTGGGTGAAACCGGCCAGCAGCGGATCGAGCGATGACGGCACCAGCAGCGTGGCCGAGAACCCGCCCGACACACCGCAGAACGCCGCTGCGATACCCGCCAGCGGATGCCGGCCCGCGGCGTAGAAGATCACCCCGCCGAGCGGAATCACCAGCACGTAGCCGGCGTCCACCGCGACGTGGCTCAGCACCGCGACCGCGACCAGTGCCGGGGTCAGCAGCTGCTTCGGCGTCACCGACAGCACGCGACGCAGCGCGGCATTGATGAAACCGGTGTGTTCGGCGACGCCGAGTCCGAGCATCGCCACCAGCACCACGCCCAGCGGCGCGAAGCCGAGGAACACGCGGACCATGTTCGCCATGAAGGCGGTCAGCGATTCACCCGAGAGCTGGTTGATCACCTGGATCGGCGTGCCGGTACGCGGATCGATCGCCTGGAAATCCACACCCGACAACGCCCACGACAGCGCCCACACCGCGAGCATCAACAGCAGGAACAGCATCGCCGGATCCGGCAGTTTGTTGCCCACGCGTTCGACCGTATCGAGGAACCGGGCGATGGCGCCGCGTGGCGCTGCGGTGTCCGGAGAAGGCTGGCTCATGCGGTGTCGTCCCCTATTTCGTCAGCCCCGCATCCTAGCAGCCGGGCGCCGCGCGAGGCTCCGCAGCCGGCCCGGAAACGAAAAACCCCGGCACGTGGCCGGGGTTTTCCGTCGCAACTGCAATCGCGATCAGGGCGTGTAACTGGCGCGCACCGTCAGGCGACCGAAGGCGCGTTCGCCCAACACGCGCACGTACCACGTGCCCGCCTGCGGCGCCGCGAGCGTCACGGTTTCGTTGTTGCCCGGACGCTGCGAACGCAGCTGCCACGCATCGACCGCCGGCAGCACGTCGCGACTCGCATACAGCGTCACGTCGCCGGTACCGCCCGCGGTGAGGATGCGCAGGTTGCGCGCACCGGCCGGCACGTCGATGCGGAACAGACGCGATTCGCCCGCAGCACCTTCGATGCCGCCGAGCTGCACGCCGTTGACCAGCGGCTGCGCTGCCGTCGCCGGATCTTCGACGATCGACACCGCGGCGATGGCACTGTCGTTGGCCGCATTCGGATCCTGCGTCTGCGACGTGGCCGCGACGGTCAGCGTCACGGTCTCGTCGATCAACGCGTCGGGGGCGACCGCCGACAACGCGAACACCGCCTGCCCCGCGTTCGCCAGCGTTTCGCTGCTGCACGACAGCGTGGTCTTGCCGTCGGCGACGGCCGGCGCATCACAGCTCCAGTCGGCAGGCGGCGTGACCAGCAGATCGTCGAGTTCCGCATCCAGCACCGCGCCGAAGCCCGGGAACTGCGCGGCATCGGGACCGGCGTTGGCCAGCGTCGCGGTGAACGCCAGCGTGTCGCCGGCGAACACTTCCGCATTCGCGGCCGCGACCGTGATGCCCAGATCGGCGACCGTCGCCGGCTGCAGACGCACCAGCAGCACCGTCGGATCGTGATCGGACAGACGCGTCGGCGTGTTGGCGTCATTGCGCGCGACTTCGGGGAAGTCGGCATTGATGCGCGCGTGGCTGACGTCGAGGCCGACGACCAGCGGCGAATCCACCAGCGCCTGGTTCACCAGCACGTGGTCGAGCGACTGCGCCTGGTAATCGAACACGAAGGAGTAGCGCTCCTCGGCAGACGCTTCCAGCGTCATATTGAGCAGCGACGGTGCGATCAGCACCGCGCCGTCGTTGTCGACCGCGGTCTCACCATCGGGCGACGGCAGGCCGGTGACCGTGCCCATCGCGTCGACGTATCCGTCGTTGAACTCGAACGCGTTGAAATCGCCGAGCACCACGATCTGGCGCGTCGCGTCGGCCTTCTGCATGCCGTCGATCAGCGTGGCCAGGTATTCGGCCTGCTTCTGGCGCTTGTCGCGCACCCGTTGGCCACCGGTGGCCCAGCCGTTGGTGCCGGCGGTATCGGCTTCGATGCCGCTCAGCGAACGCTGGTGCACGACGATCGCGGTGAACGGATAGCTGCGGCCGTCGGTGAAGTGCGCCACGGCGTCGAGCACCAGCGGCGGACGGTCGTTGAGCACGCTGGTCGAACCGTTCGGATTGGTCAGCACTTCCTCGGTGCCGACCTGTTCGACAGCGCCCACCGCGATGCGGGCGACGCTGCCGACCGACGCGGTCTTGACGAGGAAGCCAACGTCGATGCCGCCGACGTCGAAGCCTTCTTCGAGATACGCGACGTAAGCAGGATCCGGCTGGCCCGCGGCGATCGCATCGGCGTTGATGCGGTTGGCGAGCGTGGTCAGCACCGGGAGGTTCTCGACCTCGGTGACGCCGACGACGTCCGGGGTATGCAGATACGCGCGGATGCCGATCGAGGCCTTCGACAGGCGACGCTCCAGCGCGGCCGGCGTCAGGGTCGGACCGCTGTTGGCATCGTTCACCGTGTCGAAGAAGCGCTGCAGGTTGTAGGTCGCGAAGGTCACGTGGTCGGGACCCGGCAGCATCGACGGACGCGGTTCGCCGGCGCCCGTGCAGTCGCTGGTGAGCGCGCCTTCGGGGTAGATCGTGTAGCGGCGGAAGGTGTAGTCGAGCGGACCGGTCAGCGAACCACCGGTGATGCGGCAGCCGGCGGCGAGATCGGCGGTCGGTGCACCGATGGTGGTGCTGTTGACCGCGATCAGTTCCGGGTTGTAATCCCAGCGCGGGATGTTCGGCGCGCTGCTGCCCAGCGGATCGGGATCCGGAATCTGGATGCCCGGCTCGCGGAACGGACGCGCCGTACCGGTGACGACGACGGCGAAACGGCCATTGCTGCTGCCGGTCGCCTGCGCTTCGTTGGTGTTGCCCGTGGTCGGCGCGACGACGGTGAAGCTCGGCGCGGTGACGCGCATGCCCTCCAGATGTTCCAGCTGCTCGAGACCGCCGGTGGCATTGGGCATGTCGTTGGTGAGCACGATCGCGGCCGGCAGCGCGTGGCCTTCCGACAGCTTGACCACCGATGCATTGGTGATCTGGGTCAGCGGCAGCTGCAGCGGATCGGCAGTCGGCACGTACTCGGTCACCGTGCCCTGCACCAGCACCTTGTTGCCGACCGCGACATCGGCCGACGGCGCGCTGCTGGTGAACACGAACAGGCCTTCCGATGTCGCCGGATCGCCGTCGTCTTCGCCGTCCGGCGTCTGGATGAAGAAGCCGTTGTTCTTGCGGCCCGTGACGATGCCCGTGGTCGCGACCGGCTGGCCCTCGACCGGCGAACGCGCGCCGCGGCCCTGGATCGCGTGGATCGGCAGCGTGGTCACGTCGTCGTTGAGGATGGTGACGACGGCCTGGCCCTTCGCCACTTCCGCGCCCGACACGTCGCTGAGGTTGATGTAGAAGATCTCGTCCGGCTCGACGGTCTCGTCGCCGACGACCTCGACGCTCAAGGTCATTTCGCGCTCGCCTTCACTGAAGGTGAGCGTGTTCGATCGTGCGATGTAGTCGTTGTCGGCAACGGTCGCCGTGCCGTCGGCAGTCGCGTAGGTGAAGCGCACGCCGTCCGGGCCGGCCGGCTGGTTCAGCGACACGGTCACGAAGAACGGTGTTCTGCCGCTGTCGCCTTCGGCGCCGCTGGTGTCGGTGATGCTCAGATAGAGCGTGCCACCGCCGCTGCAGATGTTCGGAACGCTGGCGCTGTTGCGTGGCGCCGCCAGCACCGCGGTGAAGTCGGCCGCGTTGTGGTTGGTGTCGGTGCACCCCTCGCCCGCGCGCAGCGCTGCGGTCGTGTTGGTCAATGCAGGCGCCGCACCGGCGCCTTCGAAACAGTTCGCCGTGCCGTAGCCGACGAAATCGACCACGTTGGTCGGACAGGCGCCACTCAGCGCACCGCCACCCTCCACCAGCGCCACCTTGCCGTTGGCGCCGGCCATGGCGATGGTGCCGGTCGCGTCCGGTGTCGGCAGCGCCTGGGTGCCGCCGGTGCCGTCGGCCTGCTTGACGAGGTAGTACGCGCCCGGCGCGATGCTCCCCTCGAGGGCGGTGAGCTGCCAGCTCGTGCCGCTGGTCGATGCGTACTGCACCGTCCAGCCGCTCACGTCGACCGGCAGGTCGCCGTTGTTGTGCAATTCGATGAAGTCGCTGCGATACGTCGCACCGCTGTTGCCGCCACCGCCGTATACCTGGCTGATGACGACCTCGCCGTGCGCGGCGCCTGCGCCGCAACACAGCAACAAGGCCGACAACAGCCGGCTGGTTGTTCGAGTCATGCGTGAATCCCCAAGAGTCCCCGGGCGACAGCGCCCCACGCCCGATTGTGCCGGGCTTGGATGGCGATTGCATGACGCCGGCCGGCAGTTGTCGCCGCGCAGCGTCAGCGCGCCCGGGAACGGAGGGGCCTGCGGTACCCTGCGTCGATGACGATCGACCGCAACCAGCGCCCTCTCGAAGACGGCATCCATCGCGACCTGTCCGGCCGCATCACCTACGGCGGCTACCTGCGTCTGGACCTGCTGCTGGCCGCGCAGCAGCCGCTGTCGCAGCCGGCGCATCACGACGAGATGCTGTTCGTCGTCCAGCACCAGGTCTCGGAGCTGTGGCTCAAGCTGCTGATCCACGAACTGTCGGCGGCGATCGGCCACCTGCAGCGCGACGAGGTCTGGCGCTGCCGCAAGGTGCTGGCGCGCTGCAAGCAGGTGCTGCGGCAGCTGACCGAGCAATGGTCGGTGCTGGAGACGATGACGCCGGCCGAGTACATGGAGTTCCGCGACGTGCTGGGTCCGTCATCCGGCTTCCAGTCGCTGCAGTACCGCACCGTCGAGTTCCTGCTGGGCAACAAGAACGCGGCGATGCTCGACGTGTTCGCCCACGAACCCGACGGCCAGGCGGCGCTGCAGGCCGTGCTCGACGCGCCCGGCCTCTACGACGAATTCCTGTGCTATCTCGCCCGCTGGGGCCATCCGGTCGATCCGCGGCACCTGCAGCGCGACTGGCGCCAGCCGCACATCTTCGATGCCACGCTGGTGCCGGTGTTCGAGTCGATCTACGAGGACACCGAACGCCATTGGCGCGAGTACTCGCTGTGCGAGGACCTGGTGGATCTGGAATCGCAGTTCCAGCTGTGGCGCTTCCGACACATGCGCACGGTAATGCGCATCATCGGCTTCAAGCGCGGCACCGGTGGATCGAGCGGTGTCGGCTTCCTCAAGCAGGCGCTGGAGTTGACGTTCTTCCCCGAACTGTTCGAAGTCCGCACGCATGTCGGACCGGGGCGCGGCAGCGACGCCTGAGCCGCGCCGCGCGCGCAAGCTGGGGCGTGCCCCAGCATTTCCCTCACATCGCACGGTCTACAGTCCGCGCCCATTCATCGAAAAAGAAAGGCGGCGCGATGTCGATTATGATCTGGGCGATCCTTGGTGGTCTGGTTGGATTCGCGGCGCTCGTCTTCACCGCGAACCGGGCGAAGAGCGCGAACAACCCCTGGGACGAGCGCACGTTCAACGCCGAGGGCGACGTGCTCGCACGCATCGACGCCTGGGCATCCGCCAACGGCTACAAGATGCGCAGCGATGACGGCCGCCGCCGCGTCTACCAGAAGGGCGTCAACTTCCTGACCGCGCCGATGCGTTTCGAAGTGGACCGCGCTGGCGACCGCTACACCACGCGCAGCTACGTGCACGTCGATGCGTTGGTGATGCAGGGCAATCTGGCGCTCACGCATCCCGGCGTGGTCGCCAAGGTGCCGCGCTCGAATGCGCGCAACGCGCAGAACCTGCTGTTCGCCGATCTCGGTCAGCCGCTGCTGCCCTGATCACACCGGCTGCGCGATCCGCGCGCGATCCTCCGGTGCATCCACATCGGAGGGTCGGAGATGCCGCACCGCAGCCGTCTGTCCACGTTCGTCCTCGACTGCCAGGTCGAGGATCTCGCGCCGCACGTCGAGTTCTGGCGTCAGGCGCTCGGCAAACCGGTCAAGCCGTTGCCGCCCGAAGACGATGACGGCCGGTACGCCGTGCTGGACACCGCCGACGACGAACCGGTGCTGATGCTGCAGAAGGTCGACCACGCATCGCGCATCCATCTCGACATCGAGACCGATGACGTCGATGCCGAAGTCGCACGCCTGGAGCGACTCGGCGCCGTGCGCGTCGAGCAGGTGCAGACCTGGTGGATCTTGCAGGCACCGAGCGGGCACCGCTTCTGCGTCGTGCGCCCGCAGCGCACGCCGATGGGCCCGCACCGCAACACCTGGGACTGACGCGCGGCCTCAGCCCGCGCGTGCCTGCCGGTCGAGCCACACGCCGAGACCCTGCGCGTTGATGACGATGTCGCCGCCGAGGATCGCCTGCACGCGCGCATCTGCGTCCTCGATACCGTGCGCACGCGCGCGACCGGTATAGAGCCGCTTCAGTCCGTCGACGATGCGCTCGTGGCGATCGGCATGTCCGTCCGCATCGCGCGCGATCGCGACCATCGCATCGATCTGCGTGTGCAGATCGGCGGCGAGCCGCGCGCATTCGTTGACTTCACCGTAATGCGCGATGCGGATCGAGACCGGCGATTTCGCGAGCAGCGTGTCGATCGAGGCGTGCATCTGCGCCGGATCGAACTGCACCGGCGAGGTCGTCGGCAGGGCGAAAGCGCCATTCACGGTATCGAGTTCGCGATACGACAGCCCGAACGTGTCACCGGCAAACCAGCTGCGCGTCGCGGCGTCCCAGACGCTGTAGTGATGCAGCGCGTGGCCGGGCGTGTCGATGCACAGCAGCGGGCGCCCGGCGAGTTCGACGACGTGACCATCGCCGGCGATGACCACGCGGTCCTCGGCGACCGGCAGCATGCCGGCGTGGTCGCGTTCGAACATTTCATCGCCATAGACGGCTCTCGCGCCGGCGATGAGTTTCGTGGGATCGATCATGTGCGGCGCGCCGCGCGGATGCACGACGAGCGTCGCGTTCGGCAGCGCGCGGATCAGCGGACCGGCAGCGCCGGCGTGATCGAGATGCACGTGGGTGACCATCAGCCAGTCGACCGCATCGCGCGGCACGCCAGCGGCGTCGATCGCATCGAGCACGGTCTGCGCGCAAGTCGCGGTGCCGCAGTCGATCAGTGCCGCGCGGCCCTGCGATTGCACCAGATAGGCCGCGCACAACCCGGGGCGCACGTAGCCGGTGTCGATGATCGTGATCGCGTGATCGTGCATCGGACGTTCCCGTTGGACAGAACCGACAGTCTAGGCCGCGCGGCGCCCGTGCCCGATACGGCCTTGGTCGAAGCCGCTCAGCCGAGGCGGCGCAAGACGCGCCTACGCACTGCGAATGCGGTGCCGAGCACCGCGAGAAACACGCCGTAACCCAAGGCCGTCGCCAGAATCTGCGCCCACATTGAGCCGTGCCCTCTGTCGGCGACCGCGTGCGCCCAGTGGATCGACATCAGGAATGCGACGACGGAGGCCGCGAGACTGACGAGATCGAACACGATCCGGCGCACCCCGCGCGGCTGGCGCGGGTACACCCAGAACAGCACGCCCAGAATCAGAAACCACGGCAGGAACAGCAGCAGCGCGAGATTCTGGGCGACGGTCGGGTTCACGAGGCGGCCTTCTCGGCATCGGCGGCGGCCAGCGCATCGAACGCGGCCTGCACGGTGGCGGCATCGACGCCGTCGCCGAAGGTGGCCGGTGCGTCGGCGAGCGCGAGTTCACCGCGGCGCAGGCGCGAGATGGTCTGGCCCGCATCGCGCGGCGCGTCGAAGGCCGCGCTCTGCAGCAGCACGCGCTCGCCGTCGACGAGCTTGAAGTAGAACTTGCCGTCGGCTTCGCGGTACTGCTTGAACGCCGGCGGTGCGGCCCTGGCGGCCGCAGGCGCATTGGACGGAATCGATGCCGCGCTGCCGAGGTTGCGCAGGCCGACCGCGTCGCGCAGCTCGCGCAGCAGCGGAATCGCGTAGCGCTCGCGCAGGCGCTGGCCGCCATCGCGCAGGATGTCCTCGATGTCACCCGGCTTCGCGATCAAGGCCTCGTAACGTTCGCGCATCGGCGCGATCTCGCGCTCGACGACATCGAACAGCTGCTGCTTCGCATCGCCCCAGCCGATGCCGTCGGCGAATGCCGCCGAGAAACCCGCGGTTTCGTCCGGCGTCGCGAACGCCTGGTAGAGCTGGAACAGCGCCGAGCCGTCGGTCGACTTCGCTTCGCCGGGCATCTTCGAATCGGTGAGGATCGAGAACACCAGCTTCTTCAGCTGCGCCTGCGGCACGAACAGCGGAATGGTGTTGTCGTAGCTCTTGCTCATCTTGCGGCCGTCGAGACCCGGCAGCGTCGCCACGTTGTCGTCGATCGCCGCTTCCGGCAGGTTGAACCAGTCGCGGCCGTAGACGTGATTGAAGCGCTGGGCGAAATCGCGCGCCATTTCGATGTGCTGGATCTGGTCGCGGCCCACCGGCACCCGGTCGGCGTTGAAGATCAGGATGTCGGCGGCCATCAGCACCGGATACATGAAGAGGCCCGCCGTCACCGCGGCATCGTCGTCCTCGCCATCGGCGCGGTTCTTGTCGACCGCTGCCTTATAGGCGTGCGCGCGGTTGAGGATGCCCTTGCCGGCCACGCAGGTCAGCAGCCACATCAGCTCGGTCGTTTCCGGCACGTCGCTCTGGCGGTAGAACCACACCTTCGACGGATCCAGTCCGGCCGCGAGCCACGTTGCCGCGATCTCCAGCGTCGAGCGCTGGGTGCGCGCCGGGTCCTGCGCCTTGATCAGGCTGTGCAGGTCGGCGAGGAAATAGAAGCTCTCGGTGTTCGGCGCGCGGCTGGCGGTGATCGCCGGACGCACGGCGCCGACGTAGTTGCCGAGGTGCGGCGTGCCGGACGTGGTGATGCCGGTGAGGACGCGCTGGGGACGCTGGGACATGGGCTGCAGGCTGCGGAAAACAGGCCGCCAGTCTAACCGCTGGGCGGCACGCGGCCGGCCGTAACCCCGTTGTGGGCGCGGGGCCGTTCGCCCGTACACCACCCTGCGAGAGACCTGCCATGCACGCATCCCGTTCTGTCCGATCCATCGCCGCCTGGCTGCTGCTGGGCAGCCTGCTGGCGATGCCCGCCGCGCATGCGGCCCGCGCCTGGAAGGCGCAGGAACGTGTCCGCATCGAGGTCGTCGATCGCGATACCGGCAGCACGGCCCAGCCCGTGTCGCACCGTGGCGACAGCTGGATCGCCGGTACGCCGGGCGCGCCGTACGCGATCCGCCTGACCAACACGACCGGCGCGCGCGTCCTCGTCGTGCTGTCGGTCGACGGCGTCAACGCGATCAGCGGGGAGACCGCCGCGCCATCGCAGATCGGTTATGTCCTCGCGCCCTGGCAGACGACCGAGATCACCGGCTGGCGCAAGTCGCACGACGATGTCGCGCGTTTCGAATTCGCAGCGCTCGGCGACAGCTACGCGGCACGCACCGGACGTCCGGACAACGTCGGCACCATCGGCATCGCGGTGTTCGGCGAACGCGCACCGCCGCCCGTCGCGGTGTCCCGGGCGCCCTACCCGGCACCGCCCTCGCCGCCCGCGCCCGGCGCACGCGAACGCGCGGCGTCCGCCGCCTCCGACTCGGTTGCGGCCGAATCGAACGCGTCGAACATGCGCGCCGAGCGCCAGAGCATCGGCACCGGCCATGGCGCACCTGAGTGGGCACCGGTGTCGTCCACTGAATTCGAGCGCGCCACGCGCACGCCCGTGCAGGTCACCACGCTGCGCTACGACAGCGTCGATGCGCTTGTGGCGCGTGGCGTTCTGCCGAGACATCGCGCCTGGGCGCAGGCACGTCGTCCCGAAGCGTTTCCGGGTGGCTTCGTACCGGATCCCTGAGCCTTCCGGATATTCGACGCCGCACATGCAAACGGACCGGCTTGAGCCGGTCCGTTCGGCTTTCGATTGCACCGTGCGTCGCAACGCACGTAGGAACGGCATCAGCTGTCGAGCGTCTTCTCGAAGTCCTTGACCTCGCGCTCGGCGCGGTCGCGCTCCCAGCCGTATTTCTCCTGCAGCTTGCCCGCAAGGTACTTGCTGTCACCGGCCGCGACATCGAATACGTCGTCAGTCAGGTCGCCCCACTTGGCCTGCGCCTTGCCCTTCACCTGGGTCCACTTGCCGGCAATGATGTCTTTGTTCATGGCGATCAATCCTGTCTTCGGGTGGATGCGGCACGGAGGCATTGGCGCATGCGTATTCCGTGCTGCGACGCCACCGTCGCATCGCCGCCATCAACCCCGGGTCGAGAATTCGTAAGTCGTGCCGTCACGTCGCTGAGCAGGCGCGCCTCGAACCTGGAGTGCACGCATAAAAAAAGGCCGGCAATGCCGGCCTTTTCGTGCGATGGACTGCGTGGATCAGGGACGCGTGGTGGTGCCGCCGGTCTTGTTGGCGCTGTCTTCCACCTTCTCGCCCACCTTCTGCACGTCCTGGCCGGCACCCTTCATGGTGTTGCAGGCGGTCAGGGTGCCAACGGTGAACATGGCGAGCAGCATCAGTGCGGTCAAACGCTTCATGGGATTCTCCAGGGATTCCGGTTTCGTTGCGAACAGCTGCGGACCTCCGCAACCATGGCGCGACTATAGAAACCTGCCTCGTGAAAGCCGTGTGCACCGGTTCTGCCGCCGCACCGCGCGTTCAACGATGCGCGCGCGGCGTGAAGACGCGGGCTTTCAGTCGCGCATCAAGGTCGACTTGCCGAACAGGCTTTCGACCAGATCCACCGCCAGCTCCGCGGTCGTGTTGCCCTGGTCGAGCGCGGTGTTGACCTCGACGATGTCCAGCGAGCCCAGGCGCCCGCTGTCGGCAATCATCTCCATCACCAGCTGCGCCTCGCGGTAGTTGATGCCGCCCGGCACCGGCGTGCCCGTGCCGGGTGCGATGGTCGGGTCGAGCACGTCGACATCGAAGCTCACATGCAGGTGCGTGTCGTCGTCCAGGCCTTCCAGCGCTTCCTCGACCACCCGGCGCATGCCGACCTCGTCGATGTAGCGCATGTCATAGATGTCGAGGCCGTGCTCCTTGACCAGGCGCTTCTCGTCGGGATCGACCGAGCGGATGCCGATCTGGCGGAACTGTGCGACCTGCATCGACGGTGACACGCCACCCAGGCCCGTCAGCTCGTCAGGACCGATGCCGCACAGGCAGGCCACGGGCATGCCGTGCACGTTGCCCGACGGGGTGATCTGCGAGGTGTTGAAGTCGGTGTGTGCGTCCAGCCACAGCACGCGCAGCTTGCGGCCCGTCGCGCGACAGTGGTTGGCGACCGCCGCGATCGAACCGATCGCCAGGCAATGGTCGCCGCCGAGCATGATCGGCATGCGCCCGCGCGCGAGTTCGGCGCTGGACGCCTCGAGCACCGCACGGTTCCAGGCGACCACCTCGTCGAGATGGCGGTAGCCCTCGCGCGGGCCGGTCCAGGGATTCTTCGGACCCTTGAGATCGCCGAGGTCGTCGACATCGACGCCGCGCGCGATCAGCGCCTCGACCAGCCCAGCGACGCGCAGGCCCTCGGGGCCCATGGATGCGCCGCGGCGGCCGGCGCCCACATCGGTGGGCACGCCGAAGATCGACACCTGGGAATTCGTCTGCTGCATGACCTCTCCTGAGCGAATGCGCGGCCATCGCGCACGGGGCGACGGCGGTGTGGCATCGACGCCGGGGTGGCCGTGGGGAGGCGCCGGGCAGGCGCGGGCGCACGCAGAACGACATCGGAACTGGTGCCGGCACCCGGATTCGAACTGGGGACCTACCGCTTACAAGGCGGTTGCTCTACCAACTGAGCTATGCCGGCATGGCATGCGGCGGGGCCGCGGCGGAATTCTAACCTGCAACCTGCTGCGCGTTGCAGTCGCGCGTTTCGACGCGGGCCGCGCCGACGCGCGAGCGCAGGGCGTCGCCGGTGTCGCCGTCGGCCAGCGTCGCGTCGATCCAGTGGCGCGTGAGCGTGCTGCCGAGCGGCGCGGCATCGGCCTCGAAGCCGGCGTCGCGCAGCGCCCGCGCGCGTGCGGCGGCCGCGGGCTCGCTGCCGAAGCGGCCCAGCGCGATGCCGTTGGCCTCGGCGCCATCGGCGATCACGTAGTAGTCGTTGAAACCGGCCGCGAGCAGGCGCGCGACCATCGCATCGGCCGCCGCGCGATCCGGCAACGGCGCCATCCAGACGCGCCAGCCGCGCGGGGTTTCGCCGACATCGCGCGCGGCGACGGTCACGGCCACGGGCGAGAGCTGCGCCAATGCCGCGTCGCGACTCGGCGCATCGGCGAACGGCCCCAGCGCGACGCATTGCGCGGGATCGGCGGCGCGCAGCGCGGTTTCGACGGGCACGTCTCCTTCTGTTCCGGCGGGTGCGGCCGTCGCGTCGGACTCGACGGAGGCGGGCGTGACGGGTGCAGGCGTCGCGGCACCGTCGGCAGCCGGCTCGCCGACCAGCCGCAACGTCGACGGTCCCGTGTCGATCAGCGCGGCCGCATCCCCCGGCGCGCCACGCACGGCCCACCACACCGCAACGCCGAAGTTGAGGATCACCAGCAGGACGACGGTCGCACGTAGCAGCATGGCGCGATCCTAACCTTCCGGCGAGGCGATCCCGGCACTCGCGCGATGCCAGCGCGCGAGTCCGTGCAGCACCAGGTCGGCGCGCCACTGCGCGTCGGGCAGGCGGCTGCGCAAGGCTTCGCCGCCGCCGCCGTGCAGCAACAGGCGCGGCCGCGTGCCGAGTCGGGCCGCCGCTTCCGACAGGCTGCGCTCGACCAGACCCAGCGCGGCGCCTTCGCAGCCGGACACCAGCGCATCGTCGGTGTCGTCGGCGAACTCCACGTAGTCGCCGCCGCTCGGTGCGAGCTGGGCCACGCGCCGGTGCAGGGCCTCGCGCATCAGCGTCGGCGACGGCGCGATGCGACCGCCGAGATGGCGCCCGTCGCCATCGATCAGATCGACGGTCAGTGCGGTGCCGACTCCGACGACCAGCGCCGGCGCGCCATCGGCATGCGCGGACAGCAGCGCGAGGAACCGGTCGACGCCGAAGCGCGTCGGCTCGGCGTAGGCGATCGTCAGGCCGTCGAGCGTGGGCAGCGTGTGCGCCAGCTGCACCTGCGCGCCGCGCGCGGCCAGGGCATCGAGCAGGATCATCCGCAGCGCCGGCGAGGCGACGCTGGCGACGATCGCAACGTCGATACGCGCCGGCAGTTCCTCGAGCCACTCGGGATCGAACCCGCCTTCCACGTGCGCGGTGCCCTGCACTGCGCCGATGCGGCCGTCGCCGTCGAGCGGTGCGAATTTCAGCCGTGTGTTGCCCAGATCGAACAGCCAGGTATTCACGCGATGCCCTCCTTGCGCACGCTGACCTCGCCCGCGTGGAAGACGCGCAACGCGCCGTCCACGTGGACGCGCAGCGCGCCGTCGTCCTCGATGCCCGCGGCGATGCCGCGCAGCGTGCCGGTGCCGGTGTGGATGTCCACCGCCGCGCCATCGAGCGCGTCGATGCGTGCGTAGCGCGCGCGGAACGGGGCCAGGCCTTCGCGATCGAACAGGTCCAGCGCCTGCAGCCAGGCGCCGAGCACCGCTGCGGCGAGGACGTCACGCGTCGGCGGCGCGTCCGCGCAGCAGGTCGCCAGATCAGTCCAAGGCTGGTCGATCGCCGCTGCCTGCGCCTCGGGCATCCGCACGTTGATGCCGATGCCCAGTACCGCGCGGACCGGCCCGGCATGTTCGCCGCCGCCCTCGACCAGAATGCCGCCGAGCTTGCGCAGCCCGTCCGCATCGACGACGACCAGATCGTTCGGCCATTTCAGTCGCACGGCCTCGATGCCGAGCGCGCGCAAGGCCTCGACCGCGGCGACGCCCGCGACCAGGCTCAGCCCGCCGAGACGTGCGAGGCCACCGTCGAACCCGCGCTGCAGCGACAGGTACAGATGCGCCGCCAGCGGTGACTGCCAGCTGCGCCCGCGACGGCCTCGACCGCCGGTCTGGCGCTCGGCGAGCAGCACTTCGGCGTTCGCGCCCGGCATCGGCCGGCGCAGCAGTTCGGCATTCGTCGAATCGATGCTCCACGCGATGTCCAGCGACGCCATGCGTGCGCGTTCCGCCGGGCCGAGCGCGTCGAGGATCGCGTCGGCATTGAGCAAGGTCAGCGGCTGCGCGAGCGCGTAGCCGACACCGGCGCGGGCGACGATCGGCACGCCGGCCTCCCGCAGCAGCTCGATGCGCTTCCACACCGCGGCCCGGGTCTGTCCCGATGCCTGGGCCAGCGCATCCCCGGACACCGGACCTTCGATCAGGCGCTGCAGCAGCGCGCGTTCGGGCGACTGCGCTGCGAGGCGCGGGGAAGCTGGGGACGAAGACATCACCCGATTATCGGCGAGCCCGGCGCCGGGTGTCGCCCATTGCCGCGACGCAGCGTCGCCGCAGCGGAACGTGCGCTATGATCGGCAGGCTGTGCGTCCTGCTTCCTTCCAGGGTGATCCGATGTCCGCACGTCTGATGGTCTGCTTGCTGTTGCTGGGCGCGAGCCTGCCCGTCTTCGCGCGCGACGCGCTCACGGACACGGCTGCCGACACGCCCTGCCCGCCTGCGGCCAACGCGCCCCAGAGCGAGCCGTCGCTGGACACCGCCAACGTGCGCCGTGCGCCCGCGGCGGGCAGCGCCTCAAAGGTCCGCCCGGCCGTCACCGGCGGTGGAGAGACCGAGAGTCCGGTCCGCGGTCCGCGCTGGCACAGCTTCCTGCCGGGCATGTTCCGCTGACGGAATCGCCAGGCACGTGCGTTCGCTGATCCGCCGCCTGTTCGCAGGCGCGCCGCCACAGATTCCCGATGCCGACTGGTCGGCCACCGTCGACCGGCTGCCCTGGGTGCGCGCGCTCGATGCACCGGCGCAGTCGACGCTGCGTGCGCTCGCCTCTCGGTTCCTGCATCGCAAGACGATCACTCCGGTGGCCGGTCTGGAACTCGACGACCGCGACCGCCTCGCACTGGCCGCGCTGTGCTGCCTGCCGCTGCTCGAATTCGGCGAGGAAGGCCTGCACGGCTGGTCGCAGCTGATCGTCTATCCCGAAGCGTTCCGGGTGAACCGCAGTCATGTCGATGCGGCGGGCGTGATGCACGAATGGGACGACGAACTGATCGGCGAATCCTGGGACAGCGGCCCGCTGGTGTTGTCCTGGGCGGATGTCGAATCCGACATCGCCGAACCCGATGCCGGCTTCTGCGTCGCGGTGCACGAGATGGCGCACAAGATCGATGCGCTCGACGGACTGCTCGACGGCACGCCGCCGCTGCCGCGCGAATGGCAGCGCGCGTGGGCGACGGATTTCCAGCGCAGTTTCGACGCCTTCGTCGAACGCGTCGACGCCGGCGAAGAGATGCCCATCGATCCGTATGCGGCCGAAGCACCAGAGGAATTCTTCGCGGTGTGCAGCGAGTACCACTTCAGCGCGCCGGCGCTGCTGCGTGAGGTTCTGCCGGATGTCGCCGCGCATCTGGCGCGCTTCTACGGCCGCTCCCCGCTGGACGCGAAAGTCTAGAAACCGGGCGGCAGTCGCACCGAGAAACAGGCGCCGCCAAGTTCCTCGGAGCGGCCCACGTGCAGTTCGCCGCGGTAGCTGTGCACGATGTCCTGCACGATCGACAGGCCGATGCCGTGACCCTGCACGCGCTCGTCGCCGCGCACGCCGCGCTGCAGGATCGAGGCGACCCGATCGGCCGGAATGCCCGGGCCGTCGTCCTCGACGATCAGCACCAGCCCCGGACGGCGGTTGGGTGCGGTCTCGCCGGGACGCACGGTCAGCAGCACACGCGATTTCGCCCACTTGAACGCGTTCTCGAGCAGGTTGCCCAGCAGTTCCTGCAGATCGCCCTGCTCGCCATGGAAGCGGGCGCTCGGATCGATCTCGAATTCGCAGACTGCGCCCTTGGCCGCGTAGATCTTCTCGAGGCCGCGCACGATCTGCTCGGCGCTGGGCTCGATCTCGATCGCGGCCGAGAACAGCTGATGGCCGCTGGAGGCCGCACGCGCGAGCTGGTAGGTCACCAGATCGTTCATGCGTTGCAGTTGCGTCTCCACTTCCTCGCGCAGTTCGGCATCACCGCTGCCCGCATCCAAACGCGACCGCAGCACCGCGAGCGGCGTCTTCAGGCTGTGGGCGAGATCGGACATCGTGTTGCGCTGGCGCGCGAGATGCTCGCGCTCGCTCTCGATCAGCGCGTTGATGCTTTCGGTCAGCGGCTGCAGTTCGTGCGGATGCTGCACGCCCATGCGCTCGGACTGGCCGCGCTGCACGCGCACGAGTTCCTGCTCCACGCGGCGCAACGGCCACAGGCTCCAGCGCACGATCAGGCCCTGCAGCAACAGCAGGATGACGCCGGCGACGCCGAGATTCACCCACAGCGCGGCACGGAACACGCGCACCTGACGCGGGACGATGCCCGCGTCTTCGACCACGTAGATCGTGTACGGAAATTCTTCTTCGCTGCGCCCGTCGGGCGCCCACACCAGCCCCAGGCCGTAGCGGTAGACCTCGCCGCGCGTGCCGTTGCTCTGCACCATCGGCAACGGGCCTTCGAACTTTTCCTCGCGTGCCGACAGCATCGCCGCATCGGGCAGCTGGGGGCCGGAGGCCGAGCGCGACGACCACGAACCCGACGGCAACACGACTTCGGCATACAGGCCGCTGCCGGGCCTCAGAAAACGTTCGTCGGGCGGTGATTCGGACGGGTAGATCTCACCGCCGCGCAGGAACTCGATGTCGCCCGCATAGGCATACACGTAGCTGCGCAACCGTTCGCGCTGGCCTTCGCTGGCGACGTCGATGAAGGCGCGATCGAGCGCGTAACCGGCGAGCGCCAGAAACGCGAGCAGGCCGATACTTGCGGCCAGCAGCTGGCGCGCCCGCAACGATCGCGGACGCAGACGGGCAGTAAGTCGGGTATCAGCCATCGATCAAACCGGACACGCAGTCCGTCAGCGCTGCGGCACGACGGACAGGCGCAACGCCAGCGCGGAAATCCGCGGCCGGCGTCGCCAACTCATCCCTCGCCGTTGCGGGGGATCGCGAAGCGGTAACCACGGCCGCGAACGGTCTCGATCGGCTTGAGCGCACCTTCGGGATCGAGCTTCTTGCGCAGGCGGCCGATGAAGACCTCCAGCACGTTCGAATCGCGGTCGAAGTCCTGCTGGTAGATGTGCTCGGTCAGGTCGGCCTTCGAGACCAGTTCACCGGCGTGCATCATCAGGTACTCGAGCACCTTGTACTCGTAGCTGGTCAGATCGACGTTCTTGCCGTCGACGCTGACGGTCTGCGCGGCGAGATCGAGGGTCACCGTGCCGCACTCGAGCGTCGGCTTGCTCCAGCCCGCAGCGCGGCGGACCAGCGCGTTGATGCGCGCGAGCAGCTCTTCGACGTGGAAGGGCTTGACGAGATAATCGTCGGCGCCCTGCTTGAGGCCGTCGACCTTGTCCTGCCAGCTCGAACGCGCGGTCAGGATCAGCACCGGGAACTGCTTGCCTTCTTCGCGCAGGGCCTTGATCAGCTCCATGCCCGACATCTTCGGCAGACCCAGATCGATGATGCCGACGTCGAACGGCACTTCGCGCCCCATGTACAGGCCTTCCTCGCCATCCTGTGCAGCATCGACGGCGAAGCCTTCGCGCTTCAGGCGCGCGGCGAGGGTCTCACGCAGGGGAGCTTCGTCTTCGACGAGCAGGATTCGCATGGGTCAACTCCGGTCTGACGGCCGGCCCGGCCGTGAATAGGGGCGAGGATGCAGGATCAATCGTCGTCGCCGCGTGCACGGGACGCACGGGCGCGCTGACCGGGGTCGTCGACGTAGATGCGCACGCGGCCGCTGTCGTCCATCACCTTGACGCGGTTGAGATCGCGGCCGTCGGAGTGCATCTGCTCGATGCTGAGCACGCGGCCGCGGGTATTGCGTTCGATCCGTCGCACGGACTCAGTCATCGAATCCTGCGCGCGCTGGCGGCCGTTCTCCGGGCGCTGCACCGACGCCCGCATGTCGGGCCCGCGCGCGGCAGGCCCCTGCGGCGGCGGATCCTGCGCGGTCACACTCGATGTCGCCACACACAGCAGCAGGGCGATCGGAGCGCAGATCAGACGGCGGGACGACGGGACGGGCACAGCCACTCCTGGCGGAAACGGGGCGATCAGGTAGACGTTGGATGGTCGGGCCGACGCAGTGAATCCGTCCTTAACTTTTCGTTGACAAGGCTGTATCGGTTCAGCTTCAACCGCATCACAACGCCATTTGCGCGGTATGCGGCTCGGAATCGGTGTCAGGCCGCGTGCCGCGCCGCCGATGCCTCGGTCGCTGCCAGCGCCTGCTCGACCAGCGACCAGTCGGCGCCTGGCAGATGCGCGCCTTCGCTGAGCACCTGCCGGTACAGGCGACCGCCGGGCTGGCCATGAAACAGGCCGAGCACATGCCGGACGATGTGCTTGAGCGAAACGCCCTCGGCCATCTGCGCTTCGACGTAGGGCTGCAGCGCACGCAGCAGATCGGCGCGCGGCCGCAGCGATGCGCCGGACAGCGCCGCGTCCAGCGTGTGCAAAAGATAGGGATCGTGATACGCCGCGCGCCCCAGCATCACGCCGTCGACCTGCGCCATCTGCTCGAGCGCGAGCGCCTGCGTCGCGATACCGCCGTTGAGCACCACCGGCAGCGCAGGACGCTCGCGCTTGAGCCGGTGCGCCCAGTCGTAGCGCAGTGGCGGGATGTCGCGGTTCTCTTTCGGCGACAGGCCGTTGAGCCAGGCGTTGCGCGCATGCACGACGATCATCGACGCGCCCGCGGCCACCGCGCCGTCGACGAAACGCGCGAACGCGTCGTAATCGTCGTCGTCGTCCACGCCGAGCCGGCACTTCACCGTCACCGGCACCTCGCTGGCCTGCGCCATTGCGGCGACGCAGTCGGCGACCAGCGCCGGCTCGCGCATCAGGCAAGCGCCGAAACGCCCGGCCTGCACGCGGTCGGACGGACAGCCGCAGTTGAGATTGATCTCGTCGAAGCCATGATCGGCAGCAATGCGCGCGGCCTGCGCGAGCGCGTCGGGCTCGCTGCCGCCGAGCTGCAGCGCGAGCGGCGACTGCAGCGGCGTCTTCGCCAGCAGCCGCGTGCGATCGCCGTGGATCACTGCCTTGGCGTGGACCATTTCCGTGTACAGCCGCACGCCCGGCGCGAGCAGCCGGTGGAACTCGCGGCAGTGCGCATCGGTCCAGTCCATCATCGGTGCGACGGACAGGCGCAACGACGCCGCATAGGCATCGACGTGCGCGTCGTAGGACGGAGGCGTGGATCCGGTCATGTGTCTGCGGGCTTGGAAGGCGCGTGTGGCGCGGGGCGCATCGAGGCCGGTGGCGCGTGGGCCGCCCGCCACGACGGGGCGTCAGGATACACGCCGCCCGCCCCTGGCTTCATGCCGCAGCCGGCGCGGGCCGATCATCCTGTGGCGCCCTACCGCTGCGCGCAGGAAGCCGCCGATGGTGTTTCTCCAGGTCTCTGTATTGCTGCTGCTGGCGTGGTGCTTCGGTGCGGTCCAGCTGTCGCAGCGCGCCCGCGTGCTGCACAGCGCGCCGATATGGCTGGCGGTCGTCTGGGCGCTGGGCATCGTGGCCTGCATCGGCCTCGGCGCGGCAGGTCTGTTGCGCTACGGCGACTGGCAGTCCCTGTCGACCGGCCAGGCGCTGCACCGGGTGTTCGGCGAAGGGAATCTGGCGATGCGCCGCTCGGAATGGGCGGCGCTGAACCGCGCGGCCGGCGTGTATCTCAATCTCGATGTCGTCTGGACCCTGCTCGCGCTGTGCGTCGCGCAGTTCCACTCGGTGATGTTCTGGGCCGGCGTCGCCGAACGGCGGCGCCATGCGCGGGCGTTACGACAGCGCGCGGGCTGAGTCGTCTTACTCCGCGACGCTGGCCGCCTGGCGCGGTGCGACCGAGACCGGCACCACCTGCAGTTCGGCCTGCGCGCCATCGAGCAGCGGCGCGGCTTCGATCTGGCTGCCGTCGACCGGCACTGCGCCATGCGGACTCGACTGGCTGACGATGCGCACCAGTTCGGTCGAGCCGTCCGGCCACACGACACGGAAGGTATTGCCGGGCGGCAGCGCGAGGAACGGCGTGGCGCTCTGCGCGCGATACAGCGCGGCGATCTGCGCGGCGCCGAGCTGGCGCTGTTCGAGCGGTGCGGCAGTCGTGGTCTGCGCGACGTGGGTCAGGCGCCGGTAGTTCTCGCCGACCGCGTCGACGACGACACCGGCGACGGCCACCGAGTAGCCGACGAACAACGTCGCCCAGAGCCAGAAGCGGAGCTTGCGGGGGAGCATGCGTTTCATCGTGTCACCATTCCGAGCAGTTGGCGGGACGCGGGGGCGTCCTCGACCAGGGTCTTCTTCATTCGATCGAGTTCTTCCGCGCCTTGGCGCGGCACCGCCGCGTCACGCACGAAAGCGGAAAAATCCTGTCGCGCATCGCGTGCGCAGATACCGCCGTTGACGCAGTACTCGGTCATCAGCGCGCCGTCGGCGCTGCAGTCCAGACCCAGATCGCATGCGGCCAGTTGCCAGGCCAGCGCATGGACCTGGGTGCCGGCGACCGTATCGGCGAGCGCCACATCACCGCTCGCCGCGACGCCCATCGCCGGCGACAGCGCGACGAAGGCTTCCGGATCGCGCGAAGCCTGCACGCGCTCGACGAGTCCGCGCCGGTAGTCCATGTCGTCCTGCAAGGGCGCGCCCATCGCCAGCAAGGCCGCTTCGGCAGCGAGACTGCCGGCCTCGGCCGCGTCCTGACGGCGCTCGACCAGCTGCACGAACGTCGGCGCATCGCCGGGCACGAACCGTCCGCAGCGTGTGCCGATACGGCTGCGGGCCGCGCCCAGCGCGCGCGCCGCGTCGAACTGCAGGCCGTCGATCACGGCACTGTCGCGGGCGAAACCGGCCGGATCGCGTGCATAACCCGCGCAGTATTCGTCGACGCGGCTCAGGACCCAGCGCGCGTCGGCGTCGCCGGCATCGGCCAGCGGCTGCAGCGCCTGACGGAACGCGAACAGATCATCGGCCCGCTCGAACGCGCGCGGCAGCGGGCGCGTCGCAGCGGTCGACCACGCGGCGACACGGTCGGCATCGGTCACCATCGCCGCGTCGGGCACGGACGCATCGACGAAGCCGCGCGTGTCCACATCGGCATTCCACGCCGCATCGGCGTCGCCAATGGGCGCGCCGGGCACAGCCGGGCGCCACATCGCCACGGCGGCGACGAGAGCTCCCAACAGCGCAATGGCGGCGAACACTCGGACGGTCACGTCGGATCCTGCGGCATCCGGCCACCGTGAGCGGTAGGCCGGCCGGCGCCCATCGCGGTGGCGCTGGCGCGGGTCTGAGCGCGGATTCTAGCCGACCGCGGCGGCCGCCACCCCCGGCCGGCCGCGCCCAGTGCGGCCGGTGCG
>JASCOC010000070.1 GCA_029959605.1 Lysobacteraceae bacterium PS02340
CACCCCCACCGAGCGCGTCGAGTGCGCTGGTCAGCTGGCCAACGTTGACCGCTTCACGCGCGTTGGCGCCCGCTGCGACGTTACCGATCACAGTGCCATCAGTGCCCCGGAGCGCGATGCGCGAGAAATCCGGCGTGTCGGGATCATCCACACTCGCGTTGTAGGGCACGGCGAACTCACCCGGGTCACCGATGCCACCGACGAGATCGGCGAGCGCGTTGTCGACTGGCGTGAATGCCGATGCGACGTTACTGAAAGTCACGCCGCTAATGGTGTACGAC
>JASCOC010000071.1 GCA_029959605.1 Lysobacteraceae bacterium PS02340
GGCCTACCTTCTCCAGCACCGCGATGCGGCGCGCGTCGTCCTTGCCCAGCGCGTCCTTCAATGACGAGAAGCCGTCGGGCGCGTAGCCGAACGCGAACTGCTCGCGGATCGAGGCATCGACGCCGCGGCCGTCGAGATAACTGCGCGCGGTGTCGTTGCCGGCGAGTTCGCGGACGAAGAAGCGCGAGGCGGCATCGAGCGCGTCGTACCTCGGCGCGCTGTCGGGACGCGCCTCGCGCTGCTGGGTGTCGCGAGGGATTTCCATGCCCGCGCGCTTGGCC
>JASCOC010000072.1 GCA_029959605.1 Lysobacteraceae bacterium PS02340
CGCATGACCTGCGGCTCGTTGAGGGCGTTCATCTTGGAGACGATGCGCCCCGGACGCCCGGCCTTCGCGTGCGTGGTTTCGCGTTCGATGCGTGCGATCACCCCGCCATGCAGGGTGAAAGGCGACTGCAGCAGACGCTTGAGCCCGATCGCCGGCGCCAGGCCCGACATCTGCTGGAAGAGCAAGTGCACGTCGTTGCCGATGTCGGGATCGGTCGTCAGCAGACCGAAGTCGGGGTACAGGCGCGCGGTGCCGGCGTGGTAGTTGCCGGTGCCCAGATG
>JASCOC010000073.1 GCA_029959605.1 Lysobacteraceae bacterium PS02340
GGTCTGTAGCTCAGGTGGTTAGAGCGCACCCCTGATAAGGGTGAGGCCTGTGGTTCGAGTCCTCCCAGACCCACCACATGGGGCCTTAGCTCAGCTGGGAGAGAACCTGCTTTGCAAGCAGGGGGTCGTCGGTTCGATCCCGACAGGCTCCACCATTCTTGATGATGATTCACCGATCGCTGCGCACACATCAGATTTGAATGTCGCCTGGCACTGTGGCCTGACGACGGTTCTTTGAAAAATAGGTAAGTATCGAGCGTCTGAGACAAGAACTCATACG
>JASCOC010000074.1 GCA_029959605.1 Lysobacteraceae bacterium PS02340
GGCTTGAGCTCGCTGCGCAGCCGCACCGCGCCCGCAGGCAGCACGTTCTCATCGACATCCACCGAACGCCCGTCCGCATCGCCCAGCCACAGACCCTGGTTGGTGTTCGCGCGGAACGGATAGGTGATCTCGGCGTGCCCGACGCCTTCGACCTCGCGCCAAGCACTGACATGGCCCGGATTGTCGAGTGCGAGCAGCCGCGTGCTGGCCGCGAGAGCTTCAGGGGACGCGCCCGCGGCGCGCATCGTCGACAGCAGACACGCATCGACCGCCGCGGTGC
>JASCOC010000075.1 GCA_029959605.1 Lysobacteraceae bacterium PS02340
GGCGACGCGATAGGCCCCGACGACGCGCGCCGCGGTGTCGTCCCACAGCACGATGTGGTCGTAGTGCGCATCGAAGGCGTCGAGATCGCGGGCGCGTCCGGTGCCCTCGCCGCCCCGACGGAAGGTCAGCTCACGCAGGCGGCCGATCTCGCGCAGCAGCGGGTGGCGCAGGGCACCGCGCAGCAACCGCACCTGCGGACCGGCGCCGAGTTCGCACAGGCAGTCCGTCAAGGCGACGGCCGCGCGCAGACGTGCCGGCGATGCGGGACGCGCCAGCGG
>JASCOC010000076.1 GCA_029959605.1 Lysobacteraceae bacterium PS02340
GGCCGATGCCGTGCGCACGGCAGGCGTCGAGCACGTTCTGCGTGCCGACCAAGTTGGCCTGGTGGTAGCTCTCGTAGCTGACCCAGGCACCGGCCTTGGCCGCGTTGTGGAAGATCGCGTCCATGCCCTGCGCGGCAGCGCGTACGGCGCCGGCATCGGCGAGATCGCCGCGGACCTGCCGCACGCCGATCGCATCGAGCTCGGAATAGTGGCCGCGATTGAAGCTGGTGACATCGTGGCCGCGTTCGACGAGGCCGCGACACAGGGCCTGTCCGAGGA
>JASCOC010000077.1 GCA_029959605.1 Lysobacteraceae bacterium PS02340
GCGGCAGGGCGATGCCTGCGGCCTGGTGCTGTGCGGTGGCGCGGGTGTCGCGCTGGTGACCCCGGGCACCGGGCCACGTCAGCGCGCCCGGCTGCGGCATGCCATGGCCGCGGTGCGTCCGCAGGGCGAATGGCCCGATGCGAAAGCGCTGGCGCCCGCGTGGGGGCGCATCGCGCGTGGCGATCTTCTCATTGCGATCGGCGACTGGTGCGACGACGCCGCGGTCGAGCACCTGGTGCAGCTGGCCAACGCCGGCCGCGACGTGGGCGCGTTGCAGG
>JASCOC010000078.1 GCA_029959605.1 Lysobacteraceae bacterium PS02340
CACCCGTGATGTCGGTCGTGCGGAAGTAGAACTGCGGACGGTAGCCCTTGAAGAACGGCGTGTGACGGCCGCCTTCGTCCTTCGACAGGACGTAGACTTCGGCTTCGAACTCGGTGTGCGGCTTGATCGAACCCGGCTTGGCCAACACCTGGCCACGCTCGACGTCGTCACGCTTGGTGCCGCGCAGCAGCAGACCGGCGTTGTCGCCTGCCTGACCCTGGTCGAGCAGCTTGCGGAACATTTCGACGCCCGTGACGGTCGTCTTCTGCACC
>JASCOC010000079.1 GCA_029959605.1 Lysobacteraceae bacterium PS02340
GGGGGGGGGGGGGGGGGGGGGGGGGGGGGGGGGGGGGGGGGGGGGGGGGGGGGGGGGGGGGGGGGGGGGGGGGGGGGGGGGGGGGGGGGGGGGGGGGGGGGGGGGGGGGGGGGGGGGGGGGGGGGGGTGGGGGGGGGGGGGGGGGGGGGGGGGGGGGGGGGGGGGGGGGGGGGGGGGGGGGGGGGGGGGGGGGGGGGGGGGGGGGGGGGGGGGGGGGGGGGGGGGGGGGGGGGGGGGGGGGGGGGGGGGGGGGGG
>JASCOC010000007.1 GCA_029959605.1 Lysobacteraceae bacterium PS02340
CGCCACCACCGAACTCGCCCCCCCCCCGCGCCAGGCCCCCCGGTGCCGCGGCGAGGCCGCGGCGCCGGCGCCGGCCGGCCCGGCGCCTTCCACCACCCAGCCGCCGCTGCCCGTGCAGTCGGCGTCGCTGTCGCGCGGCACCAGCCGCCTGCAGCAGCGCGTCGAACCGAGCTTCGGCGGCAGGAGCCAAGCATGATCCGTCGTCTCCACCAGACCCGCGGCCTGTCGAAGGAAGACTTCGCCAAGGTGTTCTCGCGCGTGCATTTCGTCGGCATCGGCGGCATCGGCATGAGCGGCATCGCCGAAGTGCTGTGCACGCTGGGCTACAAGGTGTCGGGCTCCGACACCGCCGACAGTGCGACGACGCGTCGCCTCACGCGCCTCGGCGCGACCGTGCATCGCGGCCACGCCGCGGCGAATGTGCTGGGCACCGATTGCGTGGTCGTGTCGAGCGCGATCCGCCACGACAATCCCGAACTGATGGAAGCGCGCGCGCAGCGCATTCCGGTGGTGCCGCGCGCCGAGATGCTCGCCGAGCTGATGCGCTTCCGTCGCAGCATTGCGGTAGCCGGCACGCACGGCAAGACGACGACGACCTCGCTGACCGCAAGCGTGCTCGCCGAAGGCGGTCTCGATCCGACCTTCGTCGTCGGTGGCCAGCTGCTGGCTGCAGGCGCGAACGCGCGACTGGGCAGTGGCGACTGGCTGGTGGCCGAGGCCGACGAAAGCGACGGCAGCTTCCTGCGCCTGAATCCGCTGATCGCGATCGTCACCAACATCGACGCCGATCATCTGGAGAACTATGGCGGCGACTTCGCCCGTGTGCAGGCCGCATTCCACGAATTCCTGCATCGCCTGCCGTTCTACGGTCTCGCGGTGCTGTGCATCGACGATGCCGAAGTCGCGCGTCTCGCGTCCGAAACGCCGCGTCACGTGATGACCTACGGCCTGTCGGAAGACGCCGACGTGCGCGCCGAAGACATCGGCCAGGACGGCGCGGCAATGACGTTCACGCTGTGCCTGCCCGAGAACACCCGCATCCGCGCGCGCCTCGCGTTGCCCGGTCGCCACAACGTGCTCAATGCGCTCGCCGCCGCTGCAGTGGGCTGGCAGCTCGGCGTCGCGCCGGAAGCCATCGTCGCCGCGCTCGGCCGCTTCGAAGGCATCGGCCGCCGCTTCAATCTGCTGGGCGAACTGGTCACCCCGACCGGCGCACGCGTGCAACTGGTCGACGACTACGGCCATCACCCCAAGGAACTCGCCGCGGTGTTCGAAGCCGCCCGCGGTGGCTGGCGTGATCGCCGCCTCGTGGTCGCGTTCCAGCCGCACCGCTACAGCCGCACCCGCGATCTGTTCGACGATTTCGCCGGCGTGCTGTCGGATGTCGACGCGCTGGTGCTGACCGAGGTCTACCCGGCCGGCGAAGCGCCGATCGCCGGCGCGGATGCCAAAGCGCTGGCGCGTGCGATCCGTGCGCGCGGCCGCATCGATCCCGTCGTCGTCAGCGGCGCCGACGAGCTCGCCGGCGTGCTGCCCGACATCCTGCAGGACGGCGATCTGCTGCTGATGATGGGTGCCGGTGACATCGGCGCGGCCGTGCAGCAGCTGGCGCAATCCGGTTTTCAGACGACGGAGGCCGCGCGATGAGTCTCACGCTGTCGCCGCCGCGTTTCACCGATCCGGCCGTGTTCGGCCGCGTCGCCGTGCTGCTCGGCGGCCCGGGTTCGGAACGCGAAGTCTCGCTGCAGTCGGGGCAGGGCGTGCTCGATGCGCTGCGCGCGCGCGGCGTCGATGCGCATGCCGTCGACGGCGTGCCCGCGCTCGCGAAGGCGATCGTCGCCGGCGAGTTCGACCGCGTCTTCAACATCCTCCACGGCGGCGATGGCGAGAACGGCGTGGTGCAGGGCCTGTGCGATGCGTTCGCGATTCCGTACACCGGTTCGCGGGTCCTCGGCTCGGCGCTGACCATGGACAAGATCCGCACCAAGCAGGTGTGGATGAGCCTCGATCTGCCGACGCCGCGCTACCGCCGTCTGCAGCCGGGCGACGACGTGCACGCCGCGGCGCGCGAGATCGGCCTGCCGGTCATCATCAAGCCGTCGAAGGAAGGCTCGAGCGTCGGCATCAGCCGCGTGTTCGAGGACGCCGACCTGGACGCCGCGGTCGCACTCGCCGCGCGCTATCCCGGCGAACTGCTGATGGAGCAGATGGTCGAGGGTGACGAACTCACCGTCGCGGTGATCGAAGACGTCGATGGCCCGCGCGCGCTGCCGTCGATCCGCATCGTGCCCAAGGGCGCCTGGTACGACTACGACGCGAAGTACGTGTCCGACGACACCCAGTACCTGTGCCCGGGCCTCGACGGCGACGACGAGACGCGCATCGGCGCGCTCGCGGTCGATGCGTTCGTGTCGGCCGGCTGCAGCGGCTGGGGCCGTGTCGATGTGATGCGCGATCGCCGCACAGGCGCGCTGCTGCTGCTCGAAGTGAACACCGCGCCGGGCATGACCAGCCACTCGCTGGTGCCCAAGGCCGCGGCGAAGATCGGCATCGACTATCCGGCGCTGTGCTGGCGCGTGCTCGAAGCGACCATCCCGTCCGAGGTGGCGCCGCGATGAACCAGGCGTTCGGCACGATGGCGCGGGTCCTGGCCTGGGCACTGGCGATTGCGCTGGTGGCCCTGCCGGTGGTCGCCGTCGTCAACGGCTGGATCGGCGCCGAGCGCTGGCCGCTGCGCGTGCTGCGCGTCAACGACGGCCTGGAGCAGGTTGACACCGCGCGCGTGCGCGCTGCGGTGTTGCCGCATGCGCAGCGCGGGTTCTTCGCCGTCGATCTGGGCGATGCGCAGCGCGACGTCGCGCGCGTGCCCTGGGTCGCGGGCGTCGAAGTGCGCAAGAAGTGGCCGGACGTGCTGGAAGTGCGGATCGCCGAACACGTGCCGTTCGCGCACTGGGGCGACGCGCGCCTGCTGTCGACGCGCGGCCGGCTGTTCGCCGCCGAAGGTGTCGAGGCGCCGGCGGAGATGCCGCGCTTCGATGGCCCGGAAAACCGCATCGCCGACATCGTCGCGCTCTACAACGAATCCCGTGATCTGTTCGGCGGCGCCGGCGTGCAGGTCGAGCGCGTCGTGCTCGACGCGCGCGGCAGCTGGCAGCTGACGCTGTCGAGCGGCACCGAAGTCATCGTCGGCAGCCAGGAAGCGCGCCTGCGCCTGGCGCGGTTCGCACGGATGCTGCCGCGCCTGACCACCGGTCGCGCCGAGCCGCTCGCGCGCGCCGACCTCCGCTACACCAACGGCTTCGCTCTCGTCTGGGCGCAGCCCGAAGCGGCCGAAGCCGCTGCCGCTGCAGGCGCCGCGGCGCCGGCCGGCGCACCTGCCAACCGCGTCGCGGTGGCCCCGATCTCCCACGCACTCCGCATCCAGAAGCACGGCCTCACATGAACCGCAAAGGCGACAAGACGCTCATCGTCGGACTCGACATCGGCACCTCGAAAGTGGTGGCGCTGGTCGGCGAGTATTCGCCGGGCAACCCGATCGAAGTCATCGGCATCGGCAGCCACGAATCGCGCGGGCTCAAGCGCGGCGTGGTGGTCGACATCGAATCGACGGTCCAGTCGATCCAGCGCGCCGTCGAAGAGGCCGAGCTGATGGCCGGCTGCGAGATCCGCTCGGTCTACGCGTCGATCTCCGGCAACCACGTGCAGTGCCGTAACTCGCCGGGCATCGTGCCGATCCGCGACAACGAAGTGACCTGGGCCGACCTCGATCGCGTGCTCGACGCCGCCAAGGCCGTCGCGATTCCGGCCGACCAGAAGATCCTGCATGCGATTCCGCGCGAGTACGTGCTCGACGATTCGCAGGAAGGCATCCGCAATCCGGTCGGCATGACCGGCGTGCGCCTCGAAGTGCATGCACATCTCGTGGTGTGCGCGCAGTCGGCCGCCGCCAACATCAGCAAGTGCGTGCAGCGCTGCGGCCTCTCGATCGACGATCTGATCCTGTCGTCGCTGGCCTCGAGCACCGCGGTGCTGACCTCCGACGAGCGCGAGCTCGGCGTGGTGCTGGTCGACATGGGCGCGGGCACGACGGATCTGGCGGTGTTCGTGCAGGGCGCGATCTGCCACACGGCTTCGCTGCCGATCGCCGGCGACAAGGTCACTGAAGACATCGCGCACATGCTGCGCACGCCGACGCCGGAAGCCGAGCAGATCAAGGTCCGCTACGCCTGCGCGCTGGCGCAGCTGGCGACCAGCGAGGAATCGATCCAGGTGCCGAGCGTCGGCGATCGTCCGCCGCGTCGTCTGCCGCGCCAGTCGCTGGCGCAGGCGGTGCAGGCGCGTTACGAGGAGATCTTCGAGATGGTGCAGGCCGAACTGCGCCGCTCGGGGTTCGAGCAGCACGTCCGCGCGGGCATGGTGCTGACCGGTGGCGCTTCGAAGATGGAAGGCGTGGTCGAACTCGCCGAGGAAATGCTGCAGATGCCGGTGCGCGTGGGCATTCCGCAGCACGTCACGGGCCTGGGCGAAGTGGTCGGCAACCCGGTGCACGCCAGCGGCGTGGGCCTGCTGCTGATGGGCAGCCAGATCGAGCACCCGCGGCGTCCGGTGGTTTCCGGCGGTCGCGCCGGCGGGTGGGTGAAAAAGATGTGGGCGCGGTTCAACGGCGAATTCTGATTCGCGCCAGTGCGGGATGCGGCGGGCAGGGCGACGGCGACAGACGCAAGTGCGGTAGGCGGTACCTAAACCAATAGATGCCGGGAAGGACGTGGACACCACGCCGAACCCGGCCCAAACCCAGAGGACGACGGACATGGCACATTTCGAACTGGTCGAGAAGATGGCTCCAAACGCGGTGATCAAGGTCATCGGCGTCGGCGGCGGCGGCGGCAACGCGGTCGCCCACATGGTCAACAACAGCGTCGACGGCGTGGAGTTCATCACCGCCAACACCGACTCGCAGGCGATCAAGAACTGCGGCGCGAAGCTGCAGCTGCAGCTCGGCAGCAGCGTCACCAAGGGTCTGGGCGCAGGCGCCAACCCGGAAGTCGGCCGTCAGGCCGCACTCGAAGACCGCGAGATCATCATGGATGCGCTGCAGGGCGCGGACATGGTGTTCATCACCGCCGGCATGGGCGGCGGCACCGGCACCGGCGCAGCTCCGGTCGTCGCGCAGCTGGCTAAGGAGATGGGCATCCTGACCGTCGCCGTGGTCACCAAGCCGTTCCCGTTCGAAGGCCGTCGCCGCATGCAGGTCGCGCTCAAGGGCATCGAGGAGATGTCGGCGCATTGCGACTCGCTGATCACCATTCCCAACGAGAAGCTGATCACCGTCCTCGGCCGCAACGCCACGATGATCCAGGCCTTCCGCGCCGCCAACGACGTGCTGCTGGGTGCCGTGCAGGGCATCGCCGACCTGATCGTCCGTCCGGGCCTGATCAACGTCGACTTCGCCGACGTGCGCACCGTGATGTCGGAAATGGGCCTGGCGATGATGGGCACCGGCAACGCACGTGGCGACGACCGCGCGCAGGCCGCCGCCGAAGCCGCGATCCAGAACCCGCTGCTCGACGACGTCAACCTGGCCGGCGCCAACGGCATCCTGGTCAACATCACCGCCGGCGCGGACTTCACGATGGCCGAGTTCGACGAAGTCGGCCGCACCGTCGAGAACTTCGCCAGCGAAGACGCGACCATCGTCATCGGCACCGTGCTCGATCCCGACATGCAGGACGAAGTCCGCGTGACCGTGGTCGCCACCGGCCTCAACCGTGCACCCGCGCGCGCCACCGGCTACAACGGCGACAGCGCCGGCCGCGGCAAGCCGCAGGTGCAGCTGATCAGCAACAACCAGCGTGGGTTGCGCGACGGCACGACCGGCATGCTGATCGACGACGAGTCCGACGCCGTGGCCCCGTACAGCCCGGGCCACAGCATCGCGGCCTCGCTGCGCGGCAACGGTGGTGGCGCGTCGGCGGCCTCGCCGCTGCGTGGTGCGACTCGCGCCGAATCGTCGGACGCGCCGAAGGCGGCCGACTTCGGCAGCGACAGCAGCTACCTGGACATCCCGGCGTTCCTGCGCCGCCAAGCCGACTGATCCGCGTCGATCGCGGCAGTCCGTTGTGCGCGCACCGTTGAGCGGTGCGCGGCGATGGCGTGCCGCTGCATGGCGGATCGTCCTCCCGCCATGACGCTTTGCCCGGCGTCGCGTTGTCCGCGCGGCGCCTTTGGGTCCACCGGGGTTCCCGGTGGACCGTTTTCCGGCGCTGCCGTGCGGATTTCCGCATGCATCCAGCGTTCTGAAGCACTGCCGCGCTTTCGTTCAGGTTCAGGCGGTGCCGTGATAATCTGCCCCCCGGTTCCGATGACAGTCCCATGACGGACACGCGGATCCTCCCTCCCTGCGGACTCCCCCATGCCCCGCCAACGCACCATCAAGAACGTGATCCGCGCGACAGGCGTCGGCCTGCACAGTGGCGAGAAAGTGTTCCTGACGCTGCGCCCGGCGAGCCCCGACACCGGCATCGTGTTCCGCCGTGTCGACCTGGACCCCGTGGTCGAGATTCCGGCTGACGGCAACCTCGTCACCGAAACCACGTTGTGCACCGGCCTGAGTTGCGGCCCGGCCAATGTGCAGACCGTCGAACACCTGATGTCCGCGCTCGCGGGCCTGGGCGTCGACAACCTCTATATCGAACTGTCCGCGGCCGAAGTGCCGATCATGGACGGCTCGTCCGGTCCTTTCGTGTTCCTGCTGCAGTCGGCCGGTGTGGTCGAGCAGGACGCACCCAAGCGCTTCATCCGCGTGCTCAAGCCGGTGGAAGTGCGCGAAGGCGACAAGATCGCGCGCTTCGAGCCCTACGACGGCTTCAAGCTCGACTTCACCATCGCCTTCGATCACCCGGCGATCCCGGTCGCGCAGTCGCGCGCCGAGGTGGAGTTCTCAACCGAGGCCTACATCCGCGAAGTCAGCCGCGCACGCACCTTCGGCTTCATGCGCGATCTGGAATACATGCGCGAGCGCAATCTCGGCCTCGGCGGCTCGATGGACAACGCGATCGTGCTCGACGAATTCCGCGTGCTCAACGACGACGGCCTGCGCTACGCGAACGAGTTTGTGCGTCACAAGATCCTCGACGCGGTGGGCGATCTGTATCTCGCCGGTCACCCGATCCTCGGCCGTTTCGTCGGCTACAAGTCCGGCCACGCGCTCAACAACAAGCTGGTGCGCGCATTGCTGGCCGAAGCGGATGCGTGGGAGAAGGTCAGCTTCGACCAGACTGCGCCTGCGCCAGTCGCCTACGGCACGCCCGCGATCGCCTGATCCGCGGTATTCAGCTTCGGCAATCTGCGCTGAACTTCTTCGGCATCGAGCCGGAGCAGTTCAGGACTCGCCGCGCAGGTAACAGAAATTTAACTTTGAATTTCTGAATCTTTAATTTTCAGTTAACTTCCTGCCGACGCACCGCCGGTAGGATGCCCGCTCCCCTTCACCCGACGTCGACGTCGGTGACCAGGGGAAGACGGATCTCCCGACTCATCGCGTCCCGTTGTCGTCGTCATCAGGCGGTTGCAACGAGGCCAGCGCGGCTGCCACGGCCCTGCGGGCCACGGCGGACGGCGGTGTCGGACGTGCGCGGCCTGCATCGACTTCCGGTCGAAGCGGTCGGGTCGAGGTCCTGATCACGATGTCGCTGACATCCAGCCCGATGGACCGGGCGGCGTCGAGCAGCACATCGGCCGACAGGCGCAGCCTGGCGTGCCAGATGGGCGAATCGACGAGGAAGACCAGCCTGCTGCCATCGACATTGGCCAGCCGCGCATGCGGCGCCAGCGACGGCGGGAGCAGGGGAACGAGGCGGCGGTCCAGCGCGTCGAGCCACATGGCCCGGCGGATCGGATCGGCCGACGCACCACCCAGTGCCGCGTCCAGCGCGGCCGTCGGAGTCCCGCTACGGGATGCACCGATGCGGGGTGGCTTGGACCTGGACCTGAAATCAGACATTGGCACGCATGACTCTAGATTCGTTGTTGAATGATATGCGCGGCCGCGCTGCGCAGGTGGCCGCCAAGGCCCGCGCACTCGCGGTCCGCAAGCCCCTCACCGTCATGACCGCCGTCGCGGTCGCCAGCCTGTGCGGCGGCGCCGCGCTCAATGCCGCCGAAGTCGCGCGCATGCACGGCGTGGCCTCGGCGAACGAGCAGGGCATCGAAGACACCCGCCGCGACGCGCAGCGCGAGATCAACGCACTCGCCGCCCGCATGGGCGAACTGCAGGCGCAGGCCAACCGGCTCAATGCCCTGGGCGACCGCCTCGCGCGTGGCGCGGGCCTGGAAGACGGCGAGTTCGATTTCGACCGTCCGGTCGGCCAGGGTGGTGCGGAACCGGCGCGCGACATGCCGGCCCGCAAGCTGATCGGCGGCATGGACGCGCTCGACGGCGATCTCGCCAACTCCGGCCAGCAGCTCTCCGTGCTCGAAGCGCTGCTGTTCGATCGCCGGATCGAGCAGAACGCATTGCCGTCGCGCTCGCCGGTGGCGAGCAGCTACGTGACCTCGTCCTACGGCTATCGCGCCGACCCGTTCGGTCGCGGTGGTCAGTTCCACAAGGGCATCGACTTCGACGCCCGCACCGGCGACCGCGTGATGACCGTCGCCGATGGCGTGGTCAGCTACTCGGGCGTGCGCAGCGGCTACGGCAACGTGGTCGAAGTGGACCACGGCAACGGCTACGTGACCCGCTACGCGCACAACTCGCGCAACGTGGTGAAGGTGGGCGACCTGGTCCGCGTCGGCGACGAGATCGCCAAGGCCGGCTCGACCGGCCGCTCGACTGGTGCACACGTGCACTTCGAAGTCTGGGAGAACGGTCGCGTGCAGAACCCGCGCAAGTTCCTCGGCGACATGGGCGTCAGCCGGCAGTAAGTTTTTTTGCCTGCCTCCGCGTGCGGAGCAGTGAACCCTTCATGGGTCAAAGGCCGGGACAGGGCGAGCCTCCCGCTCGCAAGCGTGCGGGTATCGCGTTCGAGATGGTGACCAGATCACGCGCTCCGGTCTGCGCTGATCGCCACCATCCGACCCGCCCCCACGCCGCCCGGGCGGGCTTCAGTCCGCTGACGCAGATGACGTCCCGCTCGCCACGTCGTGTGCGATCGACGGTCGGTCGCGCACGAGCGGCGAGTCGCTTGAAAACGCCGCTGCGCTCCCCAAGCTACAATGCGTGTTGCCATCGAGGGGCGCCAGGCGCCCTTTTTCTTGTTTGCGGATTCGGGGGAAACCGCCCCGGGCCGCGTTCCGTCTCCAGAACCCGGACTTCCAATGCTCAATCGCCTGCTCACCAGCGTCTTCGGTAGCCGCAACGACCGTTTCGTCAAACAGCTCGAGAAGATCGTTGTGAAGATCAACGCGCTCGAGCCGCAGATGGAGGCGCTGTCGGACGCCGAACTGCAGGCCAAGACCCCCGAGTTCAAGGACCGCGTCGCCAAGGGCGAAACGCTCGACAAGATCCTGCCCGAAGCCTTCGCGGTCTGCCGCGAGGCCAGCAAGCGCGTGCTGGGCATGCGGCCCTACGACGTGCAGCTGATCGGCGGCATGGTGCTGCACATGGGTAAGATCGCCGAGATGCGCACCGGTGAGGGCAAGACCCTCGTCGGCACGCTGCCGACCTACCTCAATGCGCTCGAGGGCAAGGGCGTCCACGTCATCACGGTCAACGACTATCTGGCGCGTCGCGACGCCGCGCAGATGGGCAAGCTCTACAACTGGCTGGGGCTCACCGTCGGTGTGATCTGGCCCGGCATGCCGCACGGCGAAGCCAAGCGCGATGCCTACCGCGCCGACATCACCTACGGCACCAACAACGAGTTCGGCTTCGACTACCTGCGCGACAACATGGCGCTGTCGAAGGCGGACCGGTACCAGCGCGGCCTCAACTACGCGATCATCGACGAGGTCGACTCGATCCTGATCGACGAAGCACGCACGCCGCTGATCATCTCCGGCCCGGCCGACGATTCGCCGGAGCTCTACATCAAGGTCAACCGCATCGTCCCGTCGCTGGTCCGCCAGGAAGCCGAGGACGGCGACGGCGACTTCTGGGTCGACGAAAAGGCCAAACAGGTCCACCTGTCCGAAGCCGGCCAGGAACACGCGGAAGAACTGCTGCGCAAGGCCGGCATCCTCGGCGAAGACGACAGCCTGTACGCGCCGCAGAACATCCACGTCGTGCATCACCTCAATGCCGGCCTGCGCGCGCATGCGATCTACCAGCGCGACGACCACTACATCATCCGCGACGGCGAAGTCATCATCGTCGACGAGTTCACCGGCCGCACGCTGCCGGGTCGTCGCTGGTCCGATGGTCTGCACCAGGCGGTGGAAGCGAAGGAAGGCGTGCCGGTACAGCGCGAGAACCAGACGCTCGCCAGCATCACGTTCCAGAACCTGTTCCGCATGTACGGCAAGCTGTCGGGCATGACCGGTACCGCGGATACCGAAGCGTTCGAATTCGAGAGCATCTATTCGCTCGAAGTCGTGGTGATTCCGACGCACCGCCCGATGATCCGCAAGGACGCACCCGATGCGGTGTTCCTCAACCGTGCCGGCAAGTACCGCGCGGTCGCGCGCGAGATCCAGGCCGCCAACGAGCGTGGCCAGCCGGTGCTCGTCGGCACGACGTCGATCGAGGTGTCGGAACTGCTGTCCGAGCATCTGCGCAAGGAAGGCATCCACCACGAGGTGCTCAACGCCAAGCAGCACGAGCGCGAGGCGACGATCATCGCGCAGGCCGGTCGTCCGGGCGCTGTGACCATCGCCACCAACATGGCGGGCCGCGGTACCGACATCGTGCTCGGTGGTTCGCTCGAAACCGAACTGGCGACGCTGGAAGCCGAGACCGGTGTGCCGGTCGACGACGCGACGAAGGCGAAGCTGCGCAGCGAGTGGCAGGTGCGCCACGACGCGGTCAAGGCGGCAGGCGGCCTGCACATCATCGGCACCGAACGCCACGAATCGCGCCGCATCGACAACCAGCTGCGCGGCCGTTCGGGCCGGCAGGGCGATCCGGGTTCGAGCCGCTTCTACCTGTCGCTCGAAGACAACCTGATGCGCATCTTCGCCGCCGACTGGGTGCAGAAGGTCATGGCGCGCATGGGCCTGCAGGAAGACGACATCATCGAATCGCCGCTGGTCACCAAGCAGATCGCGAACGCGCAGCGCAAGGTGGAAGCGCACAACTTCGACATCCGCAAGAACCTGCTCGACTTCGACGACGTCAACAACGACCAGCGCAAGGTCATCTACGGCCAGCGCGACGAACTGCTGGATGCCGAAAGCATCCAGGAGAACGTCGACGGCATCCGCGCCGATGTGGTCGCCGGTATCGTCGGCCGCTACGTGCCGCCGCAGTCGATCGACGAACAGTGGGACCTGCCGGGTCTGGAGTCGGAGATCGACCGCGAGTTCAGCGTGCGTCTGCCGCTGACCGAGATGGCCAAGACCAGCGAGGAGCTCGATTCCGAGCAGATCGCCGAGCACGTGCAGAAGGAAGTCGATCGCCTGTTCGCCGAGAAGGAAGCCTCGCTCGGTGACGAGACGATGCGCATGCTCGAGAAGCACATCATGCTCAACGTGCTCGACCAGGGCTGGAAGGAGCACCTGGGCCGCATGGACTACCTGCGCCAGGGCATTCACCTGCGCGGCTACGCGCAAAAGCAGCCGAAGCAGGAGTACAAGCGCGAAGCCTTCGAGCTGTTCTCCGAGATGCTGGACAAGGTCAAGCACGACGTCGTGACGATGCTGGCGCGCGTGCGCGTGCGCAGCGAGGACGAGATCGCCGCGCTGGAAGCCGAAGAGCGTCGCCAGGTCGAAGCCAAGCTCAACCAGGCCCAGTTCCAGCACGCCGACGCCGGTGGCTACGGCGCCGACGAAGAAGCGGAAGACGTGCGCGCCGCCGCCGCGTCGCAGGGCGCGCAGGCGCCGATCGTCCGCGACGGCGACAAGGTCGGCCGCAATGATCCGTGCCCGTGCGGCAGCGGCAAGAAGTTCAAGCACTGCCACGGGCAGTTGAGCTGAGTTCCGGGGAGTGGTTCTCGGCATCTCTCCCTCCGGGAGAGACTTGAGCCAGGGTCGACGCGGAAACCGCGTCGGCTGAGCACAAGGCGCCCATGAACCCGGCAAGCCGGTCTTGCCTGGAGCTCAGGGCGCCGGGGACCGACCATCACATCGGATCCGAGCCTGACCATCGCGATGGCTGGCAAACCGCCCGCACCCCGCCTAACCTGACCGCCCTCTCCGAACTTCCGAGCGGCATGAGCGAACGCGTCATCGAGGTCGTCGCCGGCGTCATCACCGACAAGCGTGGCCGGATCCTCCTGTCGCGCCGCACGCCCAATCGCGACATGCCGGGTCTGTGGGAGTTTCCAGGCGGCAAGCGCGAAGCCGGCGAAACGCCCGAGGCCGCCCTGATCCGCGAACTCGACGAAGAGCTGGGCATCCGCGTCACCGTCGGCCCGCCGCTGATGGCGGTGCCGCAGCGGTATCCGACCAAGCGCCTGCGGCTCGACGTCCGTCACGTCACCCACTGGGACGGCGTGCCCAAGGGGCGCGAAGGGCAGGCGCTGGCCTGGGTCGCGCCCGAGAAGCTCGGCCGCTACTCGATGCCGCCGGCAGATCTGCCCGTCGTCGCCGCGCTGCAGGCCCCTGACCGCTATCTCGTGACGCCGCCCCCGGGCGACGCGGACGCGCCCTGGCTGCTGGCGCTCGATGACGCCCTCCGGCGCGGTATCCGGCGCATCCAGTTGCGCCTGCCGGGCATCGCGGACGCGCGCCAGCACGCGCTCCTGCAGCAGGCAGCCGTCCGCTGCCGGAGACGTGACGCGCAACTCCTGTTCAACGGCCCCGTCGAAGCTGCGCTGGCGGCGGGTGTTGGCGTCCATCTGAAGGCGTCCGGTCTCCAGACACTCGCCGAGCGCCCGGTCCCGGAAGGCACGCCGCTGGCAGCGTCCTGCCACACCGCTGACGACCTCTCGCACGCCGCCCGCCTGGGCTGCGATTTCGTCGTCCTCGGCCCTGTCGCCGAGACCGCCAGTCATCCCGGCGCACCCGGCATCGGCTGGACCGCCTTCGCCCACCTGCGCGAAACCACGGCGTTGCCGATCTACGCCATCGGCGGCATGAGTCCCGACGACATCCCCGAAGCCCGCCGCCACGGCGCACAAGGCATCGCCGCGATCCGGAGCCTGTGGGCGTCGGGCTGAGCGCTTGGCGCGTTGCGCCGGCATCCGTAGGATTGGTAAAGCGAAGCGAAACCCATCGCGCCCGTCCGATATAGACGCCGCGAGCGTCCGACCTATTAGCGAAGGAGACTTCGGGTCCAGCCCGAGCCAGCTCGGCCGCAACTCCCCCTGGCCTCAAGAGACATGCGCGCGTCGGCTGCCTTCACGCCCCAAGAAAGTGCGGGCGGAAGTTGCATAGCGATGGCAGTCCTTGACGCGCGCTACGCGATGCGCAGGAGACACACATCACTAGCCGAAGCAGCGCTCCAGAGCCCCTCTCCCTCCGGGAGAGGGGTTGGGGTGAGGGCAGACGCTAGCGATAACGCCTGGCCCGATCGAAGCGGCACGCGCTTCATGAGCGCGGGCAAATCGCATCGGAAAGCCGTCGCCGTAATCGAACAACGCGGATAGAGACGTCTGCTGCCGAAGTATCGCGTTGAAGCGGTCTACTCTTCTGTGCCGCGCGATCGATATGGACGGGCAAAGCCGCACGTCGCTCGACGTAGGGCTTCCAGCGAACGAGGGGTGCCGCCTCGCTCTTCCCATTGTACGGACGTCGACAGGTCTCCAACGGCGCTCAGGCAGAGGAACGCCGCCCCCGGCTTACAAACCCGACGCCGCCATCCCGCGATACTTCCTGTCCAGCACACCCACCGCAGCATCCAGCGCCTCGAGCGTGCCGTCGTTGACGATCACATCGTCCGCAACCGCCAGGCGCGCATCGCGCGAGGCCTGCGCAGCGACCATCCGCTCGGCGAGAATCTCGTCGATCCCGTCGCGTGCGAGCAGGCGGGCCAGCTGCAGATCGCGCGGCACGTCGATCACCAGCACACGATGCAACCACGGGTACGCCGCGCGGCCGCCCTCGGTCAGCAACGGAATTGCCGCCACTGCATAGGGCCCCGGCGCCGCCTCGCAAGCGGCCCGCAACGCAGCGCGCACACGCGGATGGATGATGGCTTCGAGTCGCACACGGGCCTGCGGATTCTCGAAGATCCGGCGCCGCATCGCGGCGCGATCCAGACCACCGTCCTCTGCGAGCGCCTCCGCCCCGAACGCATCGACGACCGCCGCCAGTCCCGGACTACCCGGCGCGACGGCCTCGCGTGCCGCGAGGTCTGCATCCGCGACCACGATGCCGCGTCGCTCGAACGCCTGGGTCGCTGCGGTCTTGCCCGAGGCGATTCCGCCGGTCAGGCCGATGATCAACGCGCTCATCGCGACGCTGCGGTCAGCCGAGGCCGGCGAATTGCTTGTAGCTGTCGACCAGATCGTGACCCCACATGAAGGTCACCCAGCCCGCGATGGCCAGATACGGCCCGAACGGGATCGGCGTCGAGCGGTCGCGGCCCTGCACGGCGAGCATGATCGACCCGATGATCGCGCCGGCCACCGCCGACAGCAGGATGATGGGCAGCAGCCCGCTCAACCCGCACCACGCACCGAGCGCGGCGAGCAACTTGAAGTCGCCGTGCCCCATGCCTTCCTTGCCGGTCGCCTGTTTGAACAGCCACCAGACCGTCCACAGGCTCGCGTAGCCCACCACCGCGCCTAAAAGGGCCGGTTTCGCGGGCATGTAGAGGTTGTCGAGACTCGCGATCAGTCCCAGCCACATCAGCGGCAAGGTGAGCGAGTCGGGCAGCAGCTGCGTCCGCACGTCGATACCGGACGCCGCGACCAGGAATCCGGTCAACACCAATGCACCGAAGCCCTGCCAGCCGAATCCGAAGCGCCACACGCAGGCCACAAACAGCAGCATCGTCAACAGTTCGACCGCCGGATACTGCGCCGAAATCGGCGCCTTGCAGCTGCGGCACTTTCCGCGCAGCGCCAGCCAGCTCACGACCGGAATGTTCTCGTACCACGACAGCTGATGACCGCAATGCGGGCAATGCGATCGCTCGACGACGATCCCCGGCGGCGGCGGATCGTACAGCTCCGGCTCCCCCAGCATTTCCCGCGAATCACGCTTCCACTGCCACTCCATGCGCCGCGGCAGGCGCAGGATCACGACATTGAGGAAGCTGCCGACCAGCAAGCCGAAGCCGGCGGCGAGCGGAAAGCCCAGTGCGGGGTTCTGGTCGAGGAACGCCATCTATGCAATCACCAGCTCACTGCGCACATCAGACCACTGCTGCAAGCTTGAAGATCGGGAGGTACATGCCGATGACCATGCCGCCGACGAGCCCGCCGATGAAGACCATAATCATCGGTTCCAGGAGGCTGCTGAGTGCATCGACCGCGTTGTTCACTTCTTCCTCGTAGAACTCGGCGACCTTGAACAACATGGTGTCGAGCGCGCCGGCTTCCTCACCGATTGCCGTCATCTGCACCACCATGTGCGGAAACAGGTTGACCTGTTTCATGGCCATATTGACCTGGTAACCAACGGATACGTCGTCGCGCATGCGAAGCACGGCCTTTTCGTAGACCGTATTGCCCGTAGCGCCCGCGACGATCTCGAGCGCCTCGACCAGGGGCACACCCGCCTTGAACGTCGTGGCGAGCGTGCGCGCGAAGCGAGCAATCGCCGCATTGTGCAGCAGCTGCCCGATCACCGGAATCTTGAGCAGAAGACGATCGATCCCGTGCTGCAGCGGAACGGAACGCTTGTAGAGGAACATGAAGCCGGCGATGGTGCCGGCGAGAGCAAGCAGGACGATCCACCACCAGGCCACCATGAAGCGACTCGCGGACACGATCATCTGAGTGAACGCGGGCAGTTCGGCGCCGAAGTCCTTGAATACCGATTCGAACTGCGGGACCACGAAGATCAGAAGAATCGCACTGACGATGATCGCAACCGCGATCACCGCAATCGGATAGAACAGCGCCTTCTTGATCTTTCCCTTCAGCTTCTCGGTGTTTTCTTTATAAGTCGCGATCGTATCGAGCACTGTTTCGAGTACACCCGCCGACTCGCCAGCACGCACCAGATTCTGATAGAGCTCGTCGAACTGCACCGGATGTTTCGCCAGCGCCTCATTGATCGATGAGCCGCCCTCGATGTCGATGCGCATCGTGTTCAGAAGCTTCGCCATGCGCGGATTCTTGTTGCCGTTGCCGACAATTTCCAGAGCCTGCACCACTGGCACGCCGGACTTGATCATCGTCGCGAACTGTCGACTGAAGACCGAGATGTCCTTGGCCGAGATCTTCTTGCCGGCCGCACCAAACAGAGGCTTGGACTTCGCCTTGATGACGCCGGGCTGGATGCCCTGACGTCGTAGCTCGGCCCGCAGCATGTTGACGTTCTTGGACTGCTGCTCGCCTTTCATCTTGACACCGCGCTTGTCGGTGCCCTCCCAGATGAAGGTGTCCAGTTCCACGCCCAGCCGGACGGGTTGCGCCGGTTTGGCGACGGTCTTGCGGGCTGCAGTTCGACTGATGGACATCCGGGTGTTCCCCCAAGGGCCGGCCTTCCCCAGCCGGACTACGGTCGCATGTTAGCCGGTTGCCAGAAAAAGTGTCGGTCGGGACTTAGAAGTGAGGCGCGGGTCAGGATTGAGAGCGACCAGGCTGGGGGTGCGGTTCTGGGGGGGCATGCATCATGCGTGCCAAGACCGCAGGTGATTCAGTCCTTCGTCACCCGGTTGATCTCCGCCAGACTCGTCAGGCCCTGTCGCGCCTTCTCGAGCGCCGATTTCCGGAGGTCGTTGACACCAGCGCGTTCCGCGACCTCGGCGATCTGCAGCGCATTGCCGCCCTGAAGGATGATCTCCTGAATCTGCTCGCTCATCGGCATGACCTGATACACACCGACTCGTCCCTTGTATCCATTGGTGCATTCCTCGCAGCCCACCGCCTCGTAGAGTTCGATGCCGGCACGGACATGGTCTTCCGAATAGCCCTCGGCCAGCAGGGCGTGGTCCGGCAGGTCGACCCGCCGCTTGCATTTGGAGCACAGCCGCCGCGCCAGACGCTGAGCGATGACCAGCGTCACCGACGAAGTGATGTTGTAAGGCGCGATGCCCATGTTCATCAGACGCGCGATGGTCTGGGGCGCATCGTTGGTGTGCAGGGTGGACAGCACCATATGACCGGTCTGCGCGGCCTTGATCGCGATCTCGGCCGTTTCCAGGTCGCGGATTTCGCCGACCATGATGATGTCCGGGTCCTGTCGCAGAAACGAGCGCAGCGCCGCCGCGAAGGTCATGCCGCGCTTGTTGTTCTGCTGGACCTGATTCACGCCCGGCAGGCGGATTTCCACCGGATCCTCGGCCGTCGAGATGTTGCGGGTCTCGTCGTTGAGGATACCCAGCGCGGTGTACAGGGATACGGTCTTGCCCGAGCCGGTCGGGCCGGTCACCAGCACCATGCCGTAGGGCTTGTGGATGGCGTCGAGAAACAGCTTCTGCTGGTCCGGCTCGTAGCCAAGCTTGTCGATACCCAGCTTGGCGGCGCTGGCATCGAGGATACGCAACACCACCTTTTCGCCGAACAGTGTCGGCAGGGTGCTGACGCGAAAGTCGATCTGTTTGGTCTTGGACAGATTCAGCTTGATGCGGCCGTCCTGTGGAATCCGCTTCTCGGCGATGTCCAGCTGCGCCATGACCTTCAAGCGCGCGGTGATTCGGCCGTTGAGCTTGACCGGCATCTTGGCGACCTGCTTCAGGATCCCGTCGATGCGCAAACGCACCCGGTAATCGGTCTCGTACGGCTCGAAGTGGATGTCGGAGGCGCCGCGCTTGATCGCGTCCACCAGCACCTTGTTGACGAATTTGACGATCGGCGTGTCGTCCTTGCCGTCGACGACATTGTCCATCTTGCTGGGGTCGTCATCGCCCCCGGTGTCCAAGGCATCAAGACCGTCGGCGCCGTCCAGCTCCTCGCCGAAGCTGTCGGAGGACTGCAGCCAGATCTCCAGGGTTCTCCGGATACTCTCTTCGTCGACCAGAATCGGTTCGACCGTCAGGTTGGTGTGGAACTTGATCTCGTCGAGCGCCGGCGTATTCGTAGGGTCGGAGATGCCGACGAACAAGCGGGCACCGCGCTTGAACAGCGGCAGCACCATGTGCTTCTGCAGCAGTTCCTCGTTGACCAGCTTGACCGCTGTGGACTGCGAGTCCACGGCCGAGACGTCGAGGATCGGCATGCCGAACTCCACCGACTGTGCGGCCGCCATCTGGGCTGCGCTGACCAGCTTGTGCTCGCGCAGATACGTGGCGATCTGCTTGCGAGTCGCGGTGGCCTTCTCAAGCGCTTCTCGGGCAGAGGTCTCATCCAGGGCGCCATCGAGAACAAGCCGCCTCGCGATGCCGGTGATGCCGACCAGATTGGGCGTGGTGACTGCGTTCATTGTCCTGTTTCCCGAGTGCCTGCGCGCAACTTTACTGCAAGGCAGGCTGGATGGAGGGCGTTTCCATCATCCCGCGGCGAGGTCCGCTTTCCGGCCCGGCGAACGCGCGGTACCCTCGCGCTGGGACTTGGGGAGCGTGCATGCGGATATCGGTCGTACTGCCAGCAAAGAACGAAGCCGATGGTCTTCGGCGGACGCTGCCGGCGTTGATCACGCTGTTTCCGGAGGCGGAGGTGATCGTGTCGGACGACGGTTCCACCGATGCCACTGCTGCGGTCGCGCGGGAAGCAGGGGTGCGCGTGGTGAGCGCCCCATATTCGATGGGCAACGGCGCTGCCATCAAGCGGGGCGCGCGGGCAGCCACGGGCGAGGTGATCGTTTTTATGGACGCTGACGGGCAGCACGATCCGGCGCACATCGCCGCGCTGCTCGCACCGCTGGGTGCCGGTTTCGACATGGTAGTGGGCGCGCGCGACGCCTCTGGCCAGGCAAATCGGGGCCGTGGCCTGGCGAACGACTTCTACAACCGGCTCGCCAGTTGGATGACCGGGCATCGCATCGCCGATCTCACTTCTGGCTTTCGCGCGGTACGCGCCTCGAAGTTCCGCGAGTTCCTGCACTTGTTGCCCAACGGGTTTTCATATCCCACGACTTCGACGATGGCGTTCTTCCGCAGTGCCTATCCGGTCGCCTACGTACCGATCTCTGTACACACGCGTATCGGTCGAAGCCACATCCGGCCTATTCGCGACGGTATCCGGTTCCTGTTGATCATCTTCAAGATCGCGACCCTGTACTCGCCGGTGAAATTGTTCGCACCCGCATCGTTGGGCTTTGCCACGCTCGGCGTCGCGCACTACGGGTATACGTTTGCGACGTCGGGTCGCTTCACAAACATGAGCGTACTGCTCCTGAGCGCAGCTGTGATCGTATTTCTGATCGGTTTGATTTCCGAACAGATCACCAATCTGACCTATCTCTCCACCAAGCAAACAGATGGCCCGGGTTGAGAGTGGTGCAGCGATGACCGCTGACGTGGACGCGCTGGTACTTGTCGGAACAAAAGCCCAATACATCAAGACGGCGCCGCTCCTGCTGGAGTTCCGCCGAGTGGGCCTCCGCTATCGCCTCATCTACACCGGACAACATTCCGAGACGTTCGCGGAGCTCGAGCAGGCGTTCGGCCTTCCAACCGCCGACGACAACATGGTGCCGGACAATGAAGCCGACAGCGCCGGCGGCATCGTGCAGTGGGCGATCGCGTTCTGCATCGCGGCCTTCCAGCGGATCCGAAAAAGCGAGTGGCGCGGCGCGCGCTGGGGCGTGGTGCACGGGGATACCGCCTCGACGCTGCTCACGGCGGTCGCGCTGCGGATCGCCGGCGTCCCTGTCGTGCACGTCGAAGCGGGCCTGCGATCGCCGCAGTTGCTGAATCCGTTCCCCGAAGAGATCATCCGCCGGCTCGTCTCGCGGATCGCGGTAATGCACTGCGCGCCGGACGTGCGCGCGATAGCGAATCTTTCGGGCGTAGGTGGTTCACTCCTCGACACTCGCGGCAACACAATGCTCGACGCGTTGCGCTTCGCGCTCGAGAAGCAGGCCGAAGGCCGCGATACCGGTGGAGATGGTGGCTATGCCATTGCTACCATGCATCGCAGCGAGAACCTGGCAAGTCGCGCGACTATGGACAGCCTGCTCGATGCGATCGTGGCAGCGTCGAAAGCGCTTCCGGTCTGGTTTGTCCTGCATCCGGTGACACGTCGAAAGCTCGCGAAGACGGGCTGGCTCGAGAGGCTCGAAAGAGAGCCCGGCATCCGGCTGACACCGCGCAGCGACTACGTGACGTTCGTGGGCACGATGCTCCGCAGCCGTTTCCTGCTGACCGATGGCGGTAGCAACCAGGAGGAGGCGGCACTGCTCGGTCTGCCGACCCTGCTGCTGCGGTCTGCCACCGAGCGGCGGGACGGCTTGGACGGTGGTTGCGTCGAGATGTCGGGTCTCGATCCCGACGTCATCGCGCGATTCGTCGAACGGCACCGCGACGGTGCATGGCGGATCCGCGCGCTGCCGCCGGAGAGGCCGAGTGCAGTGATCGCCGCGGCACTGCTCGGGTCTCAGGCCAGTGCGGCGCGCACCAGTGCGTCCAGCGTCGATCCCGCCTGATCCCACGTCGCGCGCGGCGGATAGATGGGCGTTTCGCCGGTGCGCCGGAGCCACGTGACGATGCGCCCGGCGATTTCGTCGGCATCGCCGACTGCCGCCAGATGGGACGGGTCACCACCGAGGATCCACTCGACGGGCTCCGTTCTCGTGGCCACAATCGGAACGTCGCAGGCCATCGCTTCGTAGAGCTTCGACGGATAGCTGCCGCGCCCGAACGCAGTGTCGGCCGTGACGACGCAGGCGACGTCGATCGCTCTAAGGAGATCCGGCATCGCGTCGTCCGGGAGGTAGCCCGTCGCGATGACGTTCGCGCGACCCGCCACATCCGCAGGCGGCTTGCCGCTGACCACGAAGCGCGCGTCCGGGACCACCGTGCCGACGCGCGAGAACACATCCGTCAGAAGCTCCGTGCCGCGCTGGACGGACCAGCCGCCCGTGTACCCGACGAGCGGACGCTCCTGCGGAAGGCCGAGCCGCGCACGTGCCGCCACCCGCTCGCCGGGCTGGAAAGCCGGATCGGCCGACATCGGAACGATGGCCGTCCGCGTCGCACCAGCCCGTCGGTGACGATCGAGATGTGCCGCGAGTTGCGGCCCGGCCGCGGTGACCAGAAGTGCATCGCGGATCGACCGGCGCCACGCGAGATGCAGTGGGACATTCCACGGCATGTACGACTCGTAATCGTCGTAGGCGTCCACGGCGTGCGGCACACCGCACGCTCGACCGAGCCGGGCGGCGAGCCAGCCGTACCAGGCGTCGGACATGCCGAAGACGAGGTCCGGACCGAACGCGAGGGCCTCTTCGACCAGGGATCGGTACCAGCCGAGCGGGCCGGCGCGCCGGATATCATGCGTCGAGCGCACCACGCCCGCGTCCTGCTCGCGCACGTCCTCGCTTCCGGAGTGACTGCAGAGCAGCACCCGGACGTGGTGGCCGAGATCCGCGAGCGCTGCCGGGAGATGGTGGAAGCGCCCGTAGGGCCGGGACACGAGGTCGCGTTGTTGGGGAGAACGCTTGCCGACGAAGAGAATGCGCGCCAAGGGATCGCTACCATTGAGCGGAAGATGCCGCGGATCAGGGCGACATCATCCTCGTTTCGAGACCACTGCGGGCGCATCGGCGCCGGTTGGATGACATGACACCCAAACTATCGATCTGCATCGCCACCCGTAATCGCGCACCGTACATCGGTGCGGCACTCGAGGCGTTGTTGCCGCAATGCGGTCCCGGGGTCGAGATCGTGGTGGTCGACGGTGCATCGACCGACGGTACCGGCGACGTGGTGCGTGCGTTGCAGGCGCGATATCCCTGTATCCGCTACGTCTTCAAAGAGAAGAATGGCGGGATCGATCGCGACTTCGACCAGTCGGTCGTCGAGGCGGCGGGCAAATACTGCTGGCTGATGTCGGACGACGATGTGCTCGCACCGCACGCTGTCAGGACCGTTCTTCGTTACCTGGAGACGGCGCCGGCCCTCCTGATCGTGAACTCCGAGCTGCGCGACTCGGAGCTGCGCGTGCTCATCGACCCGGACCGGATGCGCTCGAAGCAGGACCGCGTCTACGCGGTGTCGGACTTCCAGCGACTGTTCGAAGAGATGTCTGGGTATCTCTCCTATATCGGCGCAGTGGTCATCCGTCGCGACATCTGGACAGCCGCGCCGCGTGATCCATACTACGGATCGTTCTTCGTGCACGTTGGCGTGATCTTCCGGGACACGCTGCCAGCTCCCGTGATCGCGATTGCGGAGCCGCTGGTCACCGTGCGCTTCGGCAATACCCAGTGGCGGCCGAGGGAGTTCGAGATCCGGATGGTCCGCTGGACGGAGCTGGTCGCGAACCTGCCCGCCGTCGACGAAGCCGTCCGAGGGAAGACCTATCGGGCTACGCCTTGGACCAGCACCAAGAGCCTCTTCTTCTATCGTGCGAAAGGCACGTATGGCTGGGCTCAGTACGCGCACTGGGTTCGTCCAAGGGTGAGCAGAATTCACGACCGCCTGCGTGGTGCAGCCATCGCCTTGTTTCCGGGCGTCCTCGCGAATCTCGTCGGACTCGTGTTCTGCAGCTTCCGGTACCAGGATTCGAACGTGCATTTTCTCGACATGAAGGTCAGCAGGTTCTACCTTCCGAATCTTCTCGAATCCATGCGCAAGCCGGCCGGTCGCCGGGAAGGGTGATGACCAGTGTCTGAGATGATCGCGGCAGGCAGTTACGTCGAGATCGACCGTTGCCGGATCAGCGGCAGCCGTCATCTGGTCTCCGTGCTGGATCTCGGCGAGCAGTGCCTCACCGGCATCTTTCCCAAGACCCCGGCGTCGCCGGTGACGAAGGGGCCGCTCGAGGTGGTCTGGTGCCCCGACAGTGGCCTCATGCAGCTGAAGCATTCGTACAGCCTCCCGGAGATGTACGGCGAAAACTACGGGTATCGCTCCGGGCTCAACGCGTCGATGGTCGCCCACCTCGAGGGCAAGGTGCGTGGGCTCGAACGCCGGAAGGCTCCGGTCGCCGGAGACGTCGTGCTGGATATCGGCAGCAACGACGGCACGCTGCTGAAGTCGTACGCGACGCCGGGACTCGTGCGCGTGGGCATGGATCCGACGTCGAAGAAGTTCCGGGAGTACTACCCGGCCGACGCGATCGTCGTCGAGGACTTCTACAGCGCGGATGCATTCCTCGCGGCGACGGGCTCTCGCAAAGCACGCGTGATCACGTCGATCGCGATGTTCTACGACCTCGAGGATCCGAATGCGTTCGTGTCGGACATTGCGCGTTCGCTGGCGCCGGACGGCGTGTGGCACTTCGAGCAGAGCTACATGCCCGCGATGTTGCGGACGAACGCCTACGATGCGGTCTGCCACGAACACCTGGAGTTCTACTCGCTCGGCGTCATCGATCGACTCCTCGCAGCCCACGGATTGCGCGTCCTCGACGTACAGATGAACAGCATCAACGGCGGAAGCCTTGCCGTGACGGCGTGCCATCGTGATTCGAGCGCGGTCGGCGAGGGTGGTATCGTGCGTTGGCTCCTCGAACAGGAAATCAACTGGGGCTTGGACACGCCGAAGCCGTACCGGCAGTTCGAGGAGCGGGTCTTCAAGCATCGCGCTGACCTGCGGCGCCTGATCGAAACGCTCGTGAGCGATGGCAAGTCCGTCCTCGGCTACGGCGCTTCGACCAAGGGCAACGTCCTGCTCCAGTTCTGTGGATTCGACGCGACGCACATTCCCGCGATCGCCGAGGTGAACCCCGACAAGTTCGGTGCATACACGCCCGGGACACTGATCCCGATCATCAGCGAGGCGGAAGCGAAGGCGCTCAAGCCGGATTACTTCCTTGTGCTTCCTTGGCACTTCAAGTCCTCGATCGTGCAGCGTGAGCGGGATTTCCTCGCGCAGGGCGGGAAGCTGATCTTCCCGATGCCCGAGATCGAGATCGTGGGCGACTGATGCGTGCGGTGATCGTCGGCGCCTCCGGACAGGATGGCTTGCTGCTCGGAGAGCACCTGCGCGCATCCGGTGTCGAGGTGCTGCCGGTCGGCCGGTCCGATGGATCCGCCTCCGGCGTGGACATTGAGGATCCGAGCCAGGTCGAGCGCGCAATGTCGACGTTCCAGCCCGACGAGGTGTACTACCTCGCGGCGCATCATCACAGCGCGCAGCAGACGATCGACGACGCCGCCGAACTCCGCGCGCGCAGCTGGGCGATCAACACACGCGCATTCGAGGAACTCCTCGCGGTCACGGTGCACCTGCCGAAGCGGCCCGCGGTGTTCTATGCATCGTCGTCCCGCATCTTCGCGGGCACTGCCGACGGTCTGAAGGACGAACGAAGCGCAAGGGCGCCGACCTGTGCCTACGGACTGTCCAAGGCTGCGGCGATGGAGGTCGCGGCGTTCTTCAGAAGGACACATGGACTGCGCGTCGCCTGCGGGATCCTGTTCAACCACGAATCACGGCTGCGCAAGCCGCACTTCGTCTCCAGGCGTGTCGTGGATGGTCTGATGGCCGTGCAGCGTGGAGAAGCAGAAACGCTAGAACTCGGGAACCTCTCGGCAAAAGTGGACTGGGGCTTCGCGCCTGACTACGTCCGCGCAATGCGGCTCATGCTCGCGCAGCAGGAGCCGCAGGATTGCGTCATCGCTTCGGGTGAGGCGCACAGCGTCCGTGAAATGGTGGAAGTCGCAGCCGATCTGCTCGGCGTGCGCTGGCAGGACTGCGTGGTCGAGAACGGCGGACTGCTGCAGCGGCCGCCACTCGCGCACGTGGGCGATGCATCGCGTCTGCGCGAGACGACAGATTGGAACCCGACGCTGGACTTCCACGGACTCGTCAGGCGACTCGTCGAGGATGCGCTCGCTGAGCGAGGCGCCAGGCTTCAGTAGCGCCCGTTCCGGATGGCGGTCTTCAGAGTGCGCCAGAACAGCACGAGTGGCAGGCCCGTGGCCAAGAGATACGTGGCGGTAGTCACCCATGGAATCCAATCTGTTCCCAGATTCGAGACAGCCCAGATCTTGGCCACGAAGCACGCGATCGCGAAGGCGACGGACGTGACGACCTGGTAGCGCAGCACGCTGGCGGCGTTCAACAAGGCCGCGACGGAGTTGCCGGCGGCTTCAAGTACACACCAGACGACGAAGCCGCCGAGCAGAAGCGTGCTCGCGACGGGCATGATCGACAGCCAGAGCGTGCCGATCGGACGGAATGCAATCGCGATGATGCCGGCTCCAGCGAACGCGAAGCCGACCGCGGCGAGCGTCGTCCAGCGGAAGGTTCGACTCGTCCAGGCGAGATCCCGCTTCGCGAGCGACTGTCGGTAGACGGGCCACAACGGTGCCCAGAGCAGCGTCAACGCCAACGGCACGACCGAGAACACACGCTGCACGATGGCGTATTCGCCTGCGCGTTCCGCGCCGAGGATCGCCGTGATGAGAGGGAGGTCGGACATGAAGGCGAGGGCCATCGCCAGCTGGAGCAGGAAGAACGCGAATCCTTCCTCGCGAATCCTTCGAGACGTGGATCGCAGCGCAGCCGGCTCCGGTGACGTCGCGTTCCTGATGTCTCCACTCCGCCAGAGATGGAGCGTGTTCGCGGCGGCGGCGAACACCGGCGGCAGGACGGCCGCCGCCGTCAGCGTGGCGAGCGATGGCACAGTGGAGGCCACGATGGCCACGGAAGCCAGCGCGCCCAGGTGACCGGCCGCCTGCCAGCCGAACGCAACGCTGCCCTCTCCGAGACCCAGCCGGATCCTCGCGGCGAGATTGAGGGGCACGGAAGCCACGATCGATGCGACGACGACGAACACGGCCGGGCCGACATCGACGATGCCGACCGAGTCGACGCCGAGCCAGTCCCGCCAGGGTGCAATGAGTGCGATCGCCGTAAAGACGACGGCGGACAGCATCGCGATGAGAGTGAGCGTCGCACTGCCCGCCCTGAGGACGGTCGCGACCTCACCGTGTGCCTGCCGCGCGTGCGCGGAGGCAGCCAGGTTCATCGCGCCATTGCCGAGTCCGAAGTCCAGGAAACCGGTGAGCGTCACGAATGACACGAGGGTCGCCCAAAGACCGAACTCCACCGCGCCGAGCGCGTGCAGCGCGAAGGGCAGCGACACGAAGAGGTTCGCTGCCGCGCAGATCTTCGCGACAAGTGACCAGGAACCCGACAGGGCCAGCACGCGTCCCCGTGGTCCGATCAGCGACCTCATGGAGCGGGTTCGACCCGGCCGGACACCACGTCGTGGAGAGGGAGTCCGCGGATGGCACGCTTGCGTGCCTCGTGGTCACCATGATCGAGTCGCCCTTCCGCGTCGCGTCCATCCCGGAATTTCGGCGCGGTGAAACCTGCCGTAGCCGTCAAGGTGGCGAAGTCGGGCCGATCGGCGAACGCTTCGAGCAGGAAGTAGGCATTGTTGCCGGCGCTGTTGGTGCCGAGGAACGCGTAGCCGCGTGCTGCGGCCAGGTGTCGCAAGGCCAGCAGCGACGTGCCGAAATACTGGCCCGAGGCATGGGCGGACAGACGGTCGAAATCGTCGGCATAGGGAATCGAGACGGGACGCTCGTTGCCGAGCGAAGCGTTGTACTCCACGACGACGATCGCGGGACGCGCGCACGTGACCGCTTCCCACAGCCAGTAGTCGTTGCCGTCCACGTCGATGTGCAGCAGCCCCAGCTCGCGTTCGCCGAGCCACTGTCCGATCTCGGTGTCGACGTTGTGGCGGGTCAGGAAGCGGGGCAGTGCGGTGAGGTCGTAGCGCCAGTACCACGGGCGACTTCGGAGCCGGGCCATGTTGCGCTCCGACCCGTCCATGACCAGTCCGCTCCAGTTATCGTTGACCAGCAGGAAGCGGGTCGTGGCTTCCATGTAGTCCTCGACGCCAAACTCGACGAACGTCTTCGGGATCTCCGGGAGCCGGGAGACGAGCCACTGGAGGATGCCGTCGTCGCCGAACTGCGAGAACACCCGGAACTCGAGTTCGTGGAGCGACGCAGGCGACTGGATCGCGCGCACCTGCGCGCTGCGGATCGAGCCGAGCAGCGCGCGCGTCTCCTCGGCCTCCTGGCGACCCTGTATCCAGTCGCGCACCGCGCGGTATGGTCCGACGAGCCGTGCTGTGAAGCTCATGTCGCCTCCGGGCCCTGTCGCGACTCCACGAACCAGCGATACGTCTCGGCGAGACCTTCCTCGAGCGACCGGCGGGGCTTCCAGCCCGATGCGCGGAGACGCGACGAGTCGAGCAGCTTGCGTGGAGTGCCGTCCGGCTTCGTGGCGTCGAAGACGAGCTCGCCGTCGAACCCGACAACGCGTGCGACCGTCCGCGCGAGCTCCGCAATCGAAACCTCCTCGCCGGAACCCACGTTGGTCAGCTCGCCGCACTCCGGCTGCCGCATCAGGAACACCAGGGCGTCGGCCAGGTCGTCCGCGTGCAGGAACTCGCGGAGCGGCATGCCGGTGCCCCAGATCGTCACGCTGCGCGCGCCGGCCAGCTTCGCCTCGTGGAAACGCCTGATGAGCCCCGGCACGACATGCGAGGTCTCGGGATGGAAGTTGTCGCCGGGACCGTAGAGGTTGGTCGGCATCGCGATCACGGATTCGTGTCCGTACTGCAGGCGATGGGCCTGGCAGAGCTTCAGGCCTGCGATCTTCGCGATGGCGTACCACTCGTTCGTGGGTTCGAGCGGCCCCGTCAGCAGCGCATCCTCGCGGATCGGCTGTTCGGCCAGCTTGGGGTAGATGCAGGACGAGCCGAGGAACGCCAGCCGTCGTGTCCCGTTCCGGAACGCGGAGTCGATGACGTTGGTCTGGATGGCGAGGTTGTCGCGCAGGAACTCGGCAGGCCAAGTGGAGTTCGCATGGATCCCACCGACGCGCGCCGCCGCGAGGAAGACATGGTCGGGTCGGACCTCCGAAAAGAAGACTTCGACCGCGGCCTGGTCCGTGAGGTCCAGTTCGGCACGGGTGCGCGTGATGACGTGCGCGAAGCCCTCCGCCGCCAGGTGGCGGACGATCGCCGCGCCGACGAGGCCCCGATGGCCCGCCACGAAGATACGTGAGTCGAGGTCCACGACGCGGCCTATTCGTGCGGCTGCGGCAGTCTGTAGCCGGACCTGGCGACGAGATCCTCGCGGCTCGCGTCGACGAGATCGGCTTCGACCATTTCGCGAACCAGCTCGGCGAACGTGGTCTTCGGCACCCAGCCGAGTCGCTCTCGCGCCTTGGTGGCGTCGCCCAGCAGCGTCTCCACCTCGGCGGGCCGGTGGTAGCGCGGATCCACCACAACGATGGTCGCGCCCGGCTTCACTTGTGAATCCGCCGGCGCGGTCGCCACCACGCCGCGCTCGGATGCACCCGCGCCTTCCCACGTCAGCGTCATGCCCAAGACCTCTGCCGCATGGGTCACGAAGTCGCGCACCGAGTACTGCACACCTGTAGCAATGACGAAGTCTTCGGCGCGCTCCTGCTGCAGCATGAGCCACTGCATCTCGACGTAGTCGCGGGCATGGCCCCAGTCGCGAAGTGCGTCCAGGTTGCCGAGATACAGTCGGTCCTGGAGGCCCAAGTGGATGCGCGCGAGCGCTCGGGTGATCTTCCGGGTCACGAACGTCTCGCCGCGTCGCGGCGATTCGTGGTTGAAGAGGATGCCGTTGCAGGCGTACAGCCCGTATGCCTCGCGGTAGTTCACCGTGATCCAGTAGGCGAACAGCTTGGCGACGCCGTACGGCGATCGCGGATGGAACGGCGTGCGCTCGGTCTGCGGCGATTCGGCCACCTGGCCGTAGAGCTCCGAGGTGCTGGCCTGGTAGAAGCGCGTCTTCTGCTCCAACCCGAGGATACGGATCGCCTCCAGCAGGCGCAGGGTGCCCAGGCCATCCGCGTTCGCGGTGTACTCCGGCGTCTCGAACGATACCTGCACGTGGCTCTGCGCGCCCAGGTTGTAGATTTCGTCCGGCTGCACCTGCTGCAGGATCCGGATGAGGTTGGTCGCGTCGGTCAAGTCGCCGTAGTGCAGCGTGAAGCGGCGATCCTGCTCGTGCGGACCCTGGTAGAGGTGGTCGACGCGTTCCGTGTTGAACGACGACGCGCGGCGCTTGATGCCGTGCACGTCGTAGCCCTTCGCGAGCAGCAGTTCGGCGAGGTAGGCCCCGTCCTGGCCGGTCACGCCTGTGATCAGTGCGGTCTTCATCGGGCGAGTCTAGCTGGCATTGGCAGAAACCGGACCTGTCCAAGCCAAACTTGAGAGATCAGTTATCGAGAACGGTTGTGTCTCCTGATCGGGAAAGGTCGGCAACGCAGGTTTCCTCAGATTCCCACTCTCTGCAGAACTATCGGCACGAGCCGGGCAGTTGCCGATCAGCCAATCTGGAGCAGTCCCCGTAATGCGCTTTGCCCGGTCTGCCGCGCGCAGTTCGCGCGCGCTATCGCAACCAGCGCATTCGCATCTTCTTGAAACGAGATCCGGGTGCTGCTGCCTCTGATTCCAACTGTGATCGATTGATCATATTCAGGAATTGAAGAGGGTGAAGCCATTCACAGGAACACCCGCATCAGATATGCCAGAGGCATACGAACATTGGGTGCGTGCCAATGGAGGGAGGTTAACGAAGGTCAATCAAGATTTTTTAAGGGGCGAGGGAAGCCGAAAGAATGTTCGCGAAGCACGCGTCACTGGGCGCAAGTTTTGCTGCGTTCTGACTAAATTCGACTACAAGCGCTTGTTCGGTCATCACGTTTCATGCGAATTTCGCATTCTAAGAGTCAAGTATTGCGACATCGGGATCCGCCTCCAAGGCGGCCAAGAAAGCGCGAAGAATTCGAGCGTCGTCGAACCAGCACGAATAGCGGATACGGGTCTTTCAATACACCGTGAAGCGCGCCGATCTGTTCCGGACCCGCGCGGCCGTCCGACAATCTCTCGCGGAACCTGTCCCGCACCGTCGTCGGCAGTTGGCGGCCTGACGTCGACAGCATCTGCTCGGTCGCCTGTGCGGGCAACGGGGAGCGCGAAGGAAGTCGACTCGCATGCTCGAATTGTCACCGCCGTGGCGTGAAGCGGCAAAACCTTATTGCAGGCGCACTGCGCCATCAGCATTTCGAGGCAGTAGCTTGCCTTTAATAATCTCGGATTGCGGAGGTGGCGCGCAAGGCGGAACCGATCCGTCCATATAGGCGCCTGCAGTTCAAAGAGGGTTGCGAGCACGATGGCAGGCGTCGTAGCGAGTGTGCGTCGCGACTCCAAGTCGAGTGTCCGTGTCAGCGCTCTGGGCACTAGGCCGACCACGAGCGCAATGCCGAGCAATGCCAGGTAGGTCCAATGTTCGAAGACGAGTTGCGGTGGCACCACATTACTGGTGAGCGCATGTGTCGGAGAGAACCATCCGATACCGAAACCGATCAACGCGAAGCGACGGCGCGACCATCAGCAAACAGGGGTCGCTGACAACCAGAAAACCGACAAGCGTCGAAGACGGCGACCGCAGGTCCTGTGTAGATCGGAAAGCTGTAGTAGTAGAACGTCAGTCGATCGGGAAGAGGGCAAGACCTGGATGAGGTGAAGCGAGCATTGCGTTCGCGTTGCGCGCGGGAAGCACCGCAAGCGATGACAGGAGTTTCAATTTTTACGAGAAGTCTGCATCCGGGCAGATTGCGAACTGCAAGCTTTGCGTCCCAGTTCAATCTCACGGAGATCGTCCGCATAGGTGCCGTCGCGATTGGCGGCGCGCACGGTCGCGACCAAGCTTTCCCACTCGGGTTCGTGCTGAGGTAGGCAAACAATCATGCGTGCAAGATTAGCCCTGAACTGCGCGTCGTTCGGCGCGAGCGCGACTGCTTCTCGCATCATCGCTGTGCCCAAGTCTGAATCTTGCAGAACCGTGTAGGCGAACGTCGCATAGATCGAATGCAGTCGAGCAGAATCAGGATTGCGGTCGAGCGCGACGATGAAGGTTTCGAACAATGCTTGTGCGTCGAGCGGGCATTGTTCTAGTTGCCGGCAGTTCGCCAGCTGCCACAACGCGCCCTCCGCTTCGGGGGTAAGCAAATACGCGGCGTACTTGCGCTGCAGGCGCGGCCAGATGTCCTCCGGAAGCGGCGTGCCGTCGCGGGCGTGCATGATGATCAGGGCCTGTTCGGGCAGCGGTGAGCGCGCGCCCAAGCGGGCGGCATGCAGGAACTCCTCCCGGGCGAGGCTCCAGCTGGGACTTTGTGTGTCATCACGGCTTTGTTCGAACAGCTGGCGTCCCAGCGCGTACGACGCGCGGGCTGATTCGATGTTGCGGCCTGCCAGCGAAGTTGCCAACCGCATGGGGTCGGCCCAGGTCATCACCTGCAAGGTAGTCAGCGTGACTGTAGCGACTAGAACCACCGCTACCAGAGTGACGCATGCGTCGAGATGCAGGCGGCGCAGGACGCGCGTGCTGACTTCGGCCAAAACCAGCAGCACGCCAAGCAGTGCCAAGTAGTTTCGGTGTTCGAATGCGAGTTCAAGCGGCACTACGTTGCTGGTCAGCAGATGCCCTACGAAGAACCACGCGATGCCCAATGCGGCCAACGGGTAGCGTCTTCTGCAGAGCACGACCGATGCGGCGAGTCCTGCAAGGATGGTCCAGGCGATCAGTGTCCAGGCAGGTGTCAGCAATCCGCGTGAGATCGGGAAGTTGTCGTAATAGAACACCAGCCGGTCGGGCACTGGCAGGAGAATCTGGCTGAGGTAGTGCACCAGCACCGGGCCTTGCGTCAGCAGGCGCTGCTGGAGATCGAACTCGCGAAACGCAAAGCGTCCGGGAGCGGAAAAATACGGCAACACCACAAACGCGAACACCAGACCGGCCGAAATTGCCACGCCTGTGAAGAGGAGTTTGAGCCAGCGGGACACCCGATCGGGACCGGCGAACTGCAACACGCAGATTTCGATGCAGGCAATGAAGACAGGCGCCAGAACCGCTGATTCTTTGAAGCCCAAGCCGGCTAGAGTGGCTAGCGACGCAGCGACGAACCAGGTCCAGCTCCGTTGTCCGTCCATCTGGCGTCGACGACCCTGCATGTACGCGAGACAAGCCAGCAGAATTCCGGTTGCGGCACCGATTTCCATCCGCTGCACGATGTACAGCACCGTGGAGACCTGTAGCGGATGGATCGACCAGAAGGCTGCAACACAGGCGGCGAACAGTGAGTCACGCTTGGCAGTCGCGCCATGGCGGGCAGGGATGAATCCCACAAGCATGCGCACGAGCAGGAAGACCAGCACCGTGTTGAGGGCGTGCATGGCCACATTCGTCAGCTTGAGTGCTGACGGGTCGGGGCCAGCGCGCAGGTGATCCAGCGCGAACGACAGGAGAGCAAGGGGGCGGCCGCCTAAGCCCGAGAACCCGTTTCCAATCGCTTCGCGCAATCCGTCTAGCGTCAAGGTCGTCAGACGCCAGTGGGGATCGCTGACGAGGTTCGGATAGTCGTCGAAGAGGAACCCACCGCCCAGACCGCCGCTGAAGACGACGAATGACAGCAGAATCAGCAGGGCAGCTGCGCTTAACGAAAATGCGCGACCCGGGATGGCGGATATGTAACGGGACATCGAACGGTGCGCTAGCTGCAGGAGCGACGACGATAGCGCGGGTTGGGTTCTTATTCTTGATTCAAGGCTACACTTGTTGCGCATATCCAAAGCGATGAGATCACCCTAGCGCCATGGCTCTCCATCGCCATTGCGAAGCAGTTGTTGAAACGAGCTTCGTTTCCAACGAGGTTGGTGAAACAGGACGATCACGAACTGGCTGTGGAGAAGCAAGTCTCATTGCCGCGTGGTAGCTCAATCTTGCGCCGTGACTCCGTGGGCACCCGCCCTCGGCGAGCTCGGCGCCGCCGCCGATGACCAGGCTTTCGGCCACTTGGCCGTATGCAATGCGGTGCTGGGGCGCGGTCGGCGCGAGAGAGGTCAGTACGGGAATAAGCGAAATGAGGGTGCTCCGTTCGATCAGCGCAAATCCTTTCGGGCGCATTAGTTCCTTGCATGACAGACCCCAACGCGCCATGGGTTGCCCAGAAAGAACGAAGGCCGCACATGGCGGCCCTCGTCCAGAACTTCGCTGCTAATTAACGGCAGGAGCTCGGGCGGTACTTCGCAGCGATCGAACCGGCGCAATTCCAGGAAATGCTGCCGCCCTGATCGGTGGGCGTCAGGGTCAGATCGTTGGCCTTGATCTTCGCGCTCGTTGCCGTCTTGTTGTACGCGACGGTGATCACGCCGTTGGTGCCGATGGTCGTGCTCGACACGTACTTGCCGGTGATCGACCCGGCGGCAGCGACGCCAGCTGCGGCGTTCGTGCCCGGCCACGCTGCATAGTTGGCGTAGTACTCCGCAATGGCGGTCTTCGCGCCAGCCGAAAGGCTCATGCCTTCCGTCACCTGCGAGCGGGCAACGTAGTCCTGGTAGGCCGGCAGCGCGATGGCGGCCAGGATGGCGATGATCGCAACGACGATCATCAGTTCGATCAGGGTAAAGCCCTTCTGCAGCGTCTTCATGGTGTATCCCCTAGGAGTGGAAGATTTCACGTGCCTCGGGCCCGGCGGGTGCCGATCCTTGGACGGCCGTGCAGGAGCACGTGCGGGTTCGTTCACGCAGGATGCGTGCCAACTGTCGTGCCCAAGGAGACGAGGTCGCAAACTCTAGGAAGTGACGCGCAAAGTCACTTGGGGCAGCTGAGGTGACCCACTGCGTCACTCTTCCGAAGGCCTGCTCCGCCCAAGCGCTCGATAGCCAGTTGGCGTTGAGGCGGCGAGGCCTCGTTCAATGCGCACATCCAGGCAACTTCCGCTTCCTGGGGGCGCTTGAGCGCCAGCAGCAGATCACCGGCGTGGATGAGGTAACCGGGCTCGGCCGGGCGCAGTCGAAGAGCCTGTGCCGCGGCGGCCAAGGCGTCTTCAGTCCGCCCACCGCCTTCGAGCGCCAAACTGAAGTTGTGCCAGACCTCGTGTCGATCCTGACGAAATTCCACTGCGCGTTCGAAGGCCGCAATCGCGAGATCCCACCGTTGCTCTCGAACGGCTAGGTATCCCAGCAGTTCATCCACGCCGGGTGTGCCCGGCGGTTGCGCTTGCAGAATCGCGCGGGCTTTGTCTTCTTGTCCGGACTTCAGGTAACCCCAAGCCAGTCGCGTCCAGTCGCTCGGGAATTCAGGAATCAAGAGGCGGGCCTGCGACAGCGTCCAGGCGCCAAGCAGGCTCGTGATGAGGATGCCAGCCGCGATTGAGCGCCATTGACGTGTCGCAAGGGCTCTCCAGAGCGCATCGATCCAGATCCCCGTGCCGACAACAAAGGGTGCGATCACATTGAAGCGGAAGCGGTCTTCGGCGAAGAACACGGCGAGCGTCAGCGCACCCATCGCAAGTGGTGCGAGCAGAATGATTCCGCGGCTGTCACGCCATGTCAGAAGCGCAAGACCGGGAATTCCGAGCGCGAAAAGCCAGCCGAATGGCAGGGGAAGCGCGTGCAGCAAGGGAGAGACGATGCGCTCGTCCACATAGTTGCGGGTGTTGGGCACCTCGGGATAGGCGCTCGCCTCCCGGAGCTTGCGAACCGCGTTGCCGACGCTCTGGAGGCGGTGCGACTCGATGTAGGTGGAGGCCTGTTCTCGCCAATACGCATCGACCGCCTGAGGCGTCAGGCGGGTGCCTGCTCTGCGCTCAGCCTCGGCACGATAACCGTCCCAGATCTCCCCTGGTGCGGAGTAGCGGCCCACGAAGCTTGGCACGCCGGCACGGCCTTCCGGATTCTCCACATTGTAGATCTGGTGCAGCACGATGCCGCCGTTGTTGGGCATCGGCGAGTACTTTTCGGAAATGGCGGCATTGCGGGCGACCAGTAGAAACAGCGGCATCGCCAAGCCTGCAAGCAGGCAGGCTGCGCCCAGAGAGATGGCCTTGGGCGTATCTCCTTCACGCCATCGGAGCCAGCCGGCGCAAAGCAGTGCGAGCGGCGCCATCAGCAGCAGGTTCGCTCGAAGCGCAACGCCAATTCCACACAGCACACCGAATCCGAGCCAGTTCGCCAGGCGACCGTTCCTACAGAAACTCAGTGCGCCATACATCCACCAGACGACGAATGCCGCCACCCAGGTGGCCTTGAGCAGCGCCATCGTGTAGGCAATGGCTGTTCCGGTAATGGCGTAGACGAAGATCGCGATCAGCCCGGCGCGAGGTCGTCCGAGCAGCGCTGCGATCCTGTACATGCCGTACGCACTCAGGCAGTCGACTGCGATCTGGAGAACGTAGATCGGGAACGCGCCCGCGCCGAGTTTCAGGATCGCGCCGAGCAGGTAGGCGTAGAGAGGATCCATGAAGGCCCATCCGTCCTGCAGGCCGCCCGAGCCGAAGGCTACGTCGTGGGCAAAGCGCCAGTAGAAGTCTTCATCGGCGCCCATCTGCCAGGTCAAGGGGCCGGCAAGCGCGTACTGCATATGCAGCAGGCGCAGCAAAAGCACGCACGCCAGCGCAAGCATCAAGTTCCGACGCCCAACGGGCTGGTCGCTAAACATCGAGTAGTCCCGTCGCCCGGTGGCGGACGGGGAGCGTCGCGGTCTGCGTCGGCCTTGTCAAACCATTACGCAGCACTTTGTAAGTGCGTGAAGGATCGAGGGCCGGCATCTTTCGGTCCCATCCAGCAGCCGGCCGATCGGTCCACAAGCCCTAGGCGACGCTAGAACATTGCATTCGGTTTGCGCCGTTACCGCAATGTTCGCTACCCCCAGCAACTGCGATCCATCAAGTCGCACAAGCGCAACTGGCGCACTCAATCGATCCCGAGCTTCTTCAACTTGTACCGCAGCGCCCGGAACGTGATGCCCAGCGCCGCCGCCGTCTTGGTCTTGTTGTAGCGGTTTTCCTGCAGGGCCTGCTGGATCGCGGCGCGCTCGATGTCTTCGATGAAGGAAGGCAAGGCGGTGCCGGCAGTCTCGTAGGGGCTGACGGTGCGCGGGTCGCGAGGCTGGCCGTGATTCTGCGGAAGTGCCTGGTGGACGCCGGTGGCGTAGGGCGAGGCGGGCTGGGGCTGCGCGGCCTGCTGGGTGTTCCGGGCGGCCGGGAGGTGCAGGTCAGTGGCGGTGATCTGGTCGTCGTCGGCCATCGCCAGGGCGCGTTCGAGGATGTTTTCCAGTTCGCGGACGTTGCCGGCGAAGCCGTAGGTTTCGAGTGCGGCGACGGCGTCCGGCGCCAGCGTCGGCGCGGTGCGGTGCATAGCTTGGGCGAGTCGGCGCAGGATGGCGTCCGACAGCAGCGGCAGGTCGCCGGTGCGCTCGCGGAGCGCGGGGACGTTCAGGCCGATGACGTTGATGCGGTAGTAGAGGTCATGGCGGAAGCGGCCGTCGTTGACCAGTTGCGACAGGTCCTTGTGCGTGGCCGAGAGGATGCGCACGTCGACCTGGATCTCGGCGGCGGCGCCGACCGGGCGGATCGACTTTTCCTGGATCGCACGCAGCAGCTTGACCTGCATCGGCAGCGGCAGCTCGGCGATCTCGTCGAGGAACAGGGTGCCGCCGTCGGCAGCCTGGAACAGGCCGGGCTTGTCGCTGTGCGCGCCGGTGAAGCTGCCCTTCTTGTGGCCGAAGAACTCGCTTTCCATCAGTTCGGTCGGGATGGCGCCGCAGTTGACCGGCACGAACGGCCCGTTGGCGCGCGCGCCCTGGGCGTGGATGGTACGAGCGACCAGCTCCTTGCCCGTGCCCGATTCGCCCTGGATGAAGACCGGCGCCTGGCTACGCGCGACCTTGGCAATCGTATTGCGCAGCGTAACCATCACGTCGGATGTGCCGAGCAGGCGGCTGCTCTGTTCTTCGGTGGTGCGCTTGGCGCGTTCACCCAGTTCCAGCGCCTGGCGGACGAGGCCACGCAGCACGTGGATGTCGACCGGCTTGCTGACGAAATCGAACGCGCCGACCTTCAATGCTTCGACCGCGGCCTCGACGTTGCCGTAGGCTGTGATCATGGCGACCGGCATGCCGGGGTAGCGGGTACTGATCTCGCTGACGAGCTCGAGGCCCGAGCCGTCCGGCAGGCGCATGTCGGTCAGGCAGAGATCGTAGGCCGCCGAGGCCAGCAGTTCGCGGGCGGCGGCGAGGGTGGGCGCGGTTTCGGTGCGCAGCCCCATCCGGCTCAGCGTGAGCACCAGCAGTTCACGAATATCGTGTTCGTCGTCGACGATCAGGACGCTGCGAGTTTCGCTCATCGATTCGCCACACAAACGGAACTGAGGTGTGACGCATAGTGACAGATTCTGTCAAAAGTGACGAGGGTCACACTGGTGACGCGCGTCACGATGGTGGAGGGATGGGGTGCAGGTATTCGGGTCGGGATTCGGGTGTTCGGAGAGCCCCCAGCGGAGCAGGCTGAGGTCTCATAACTGTGGGGCGTGCTCGCTAGATGCAACGGATCGGGCCGAGAGGCCGTCACCCCAGTGCAGGCTGGGGTCCACCCTGATTTCGCGCGTGGCGTTGGACGCCCCGGGTCACGATTACAGAAGCGTTTCTCGATTAAAAAGAATGAGGTGAAAGGCGAGGCTGCCGCCCGGGCAAGGCGCCGCGTTTCTCTTTGGTCGCGGCGAAAATGGATCCCAGCGTGCGCTGGGATGACGAAAGGGAGAGGTGCCCTCTACAGCGGCAGTAAATCCAAACGGTCACCGTGGCGGCGATGATTCCGTTGCCGCGGGGGGGGGGGGCGGGATGCCGTGGACTAGTTCCGCAACAATGTCTGCCGCGCCGCCAGCGTGACGCGGAAACAGGCACCGCCACCGGGGACCGCGACGTACTCGAGGTGCGCTTCGTTTGCCCGGCACAGCTCGTGGGCGATGTAGAGGCCCAGGCCCGTGCCGCTTTCCGACGTGGTGAAGAACGGGCGGAAGAGCTGGGCGGACACGGCGTCCGGGATGCCGGGGCCGCGGTCGAGGACGCTCAGCGTCGGGCACTCGCCGGCCTGCTCGAGGCGCAGGGTGATCCGCGCCGGTTCGCCGGGCATGCGGCCATAGCGGACGGCGTTGTTGACCAGTGCGGTCAGGACCTGCTGCAGGTGGCGCGGGTCGAAGATCGCGCGCAGCGTGGGCTGGTCGCAGCTGACCTTCAGTTCGGCGTTCTCCTCGCTGACGATCATCCGGTAGTCCTGTACGAACGCATGCGCGGCGGCGACCAGGTCGACGTGTTCGGGTCGTGCCCGCTCGCGACGGGCGAGGCCGAGCACGCTTTCGACGATGCCGTTCGTGCGCACGCACTGCTGGTGGATGATCTGCAGCAGGCGGCGGTCGGCCTCGCCGATCTGGTTCGACTCTTCCATCAGCTGGGTGGCATAGCTGATCGCGGCGAGCGGATTGCGGATTTCGTGCGCGAGGCTCGCGGAGAAGCGGCCCATCGTGGCAAGGGTCAGCGATTCGGCGCGGCGCGAGACCAGCGAGGTGTCGTCGAGAAAGACAAGCGTGCTGTCGCTCTCGGCCAGCAGGCGCACGAAGCGGGGCATCACGTCGGTGTGTTCGCGCAGGGTCAACGGGGCGCTGTCGACGCTGCCGCTGCGCAGCCACTCGGCCAGGCGCATCGCCAGGGGCGGGGCGAGCTGTCCGAGGGTGCGGCCGTGCAGGCCGTCCTCGCCAGGCGTTTCGGTGTCGCCGATCAGCAGGGTCGCCGCTTCGTTGGTCAAACGGATGTGGCCGGTGCCGTCGACCAGCAGCACGCCGGTCTGCATGCGGCGGATGATCAGCTCGTTGATCTCGGCCAGGTTCGCGGCCTCGGCGCCGCGCCGGTCGGCCAGGGCCTGCGAATCGCGGACCTGCTTGCCCAGCTGACGGGTCATCGAGGCGGCGGCGAAGAAGCCCAGCCCGAACATCAGCATCTCCGCGAACGGGCGATCGAACGTGCCAGTGCCGAACAGGCCGACCAGACGCTCGATCAGCAGCGCCAGCGAGGCGCCGGCGGCGATCAGCAGGCTGGTGCGCAGGGTCACGAACAGCGAGGCCGCGCCGATGTTGAATAGCAGCAGCATCGCGATGCCCGGTGCGACTTCGGGGATCGCATGGGTGATCAGCGTGGCGACGACGATGTCGACGACCACGCCCACGACCGCATGGCTGGGGAAGTCGGCCTTCGCGCGCCGGGCGTGCAGCAGCAGGCCGACCGAGGCCACCAGATAGCCGATGCCGACCGAAATCGCGACCGGCGTATCGATCACGTCGCCGAGCGTCGCGCCCCAGGGGCTGAACACCAGCAGCGCCAGCAGGGCGGCTTCCAGCACCCGGTACAGCGCGAACAGCGAGAGCTCGCGCTGCAGCAGCGACGGGGACAGCGTGGAGGCTGCAAGCAGGGGCACGGGCGCGTTCCATCGGAGCCGGACGGCCGAGTATAGGCGGGCGCCCGGGGCGGCCGGGTGGGGTGGTTTTGCCCGCCGCCGCCGCATGGGCGAGAATAGCGGACCCCGTCGGCCCGCCGCGCGCCCAGCGCCGCCCGTCGACCGGTGTCATTTCCTCCTCCGTACGGACCCCACATGAACTTCCACGAATACCAGGCGAAGCAGTTGTTTGCCGATTACGGCATCCCCGTGCCGGCAGGGCGCGTCGCGTCCACCGCCGACGAAGCAGTCGAAGCAGCGAACTCCCTGGGCAATGGCCCCTGGATGGTCAAGGCTCAGATCCATGCGGGCGGTCGCGGCAAGGCCGGCGGCGTGAAGTTCTGCAAGACCACCGACGACGTGAAGGCCGCTGCGGCCAAGATGCTCGGCACCAAGATGGCGACCTATCAGACCGCCGGCGTCGAACTGCCTGTCAATCTGGTGCTGGTCACCGAAGCCGGTGAGATCGCCAAGGAACTGTATCTGTCGGTGCTGGTCGACCGCGGCACGCAGTCCATCACCTACATCGTCTCGAGCGAGGGTGGCGTGGACATCGAGCAGGTGGCTGCCGAGACGCCGGAGAAGATCGAGAGCCTCAACGTCAACTTCGTGGAAGGCTTCCAGGCCTACCAGGGCCGTGACATCGGCTTCAAGATCGGTCTGACCGCCAAGCAGGCCAACCAGCTCGCCAAGATCATGGGCGGCCTGTACACCCTGTTCAACGAGAAGGACCTGGCGCTGGTCGAACTCAACCCGCTGGCCATCCTCGACAACGGCGACCTGTACGCGCTCGACGGCAAGGTCGATTCCGACGACAACGCCGCGTTCCGTCACAAGGATCTGGCGGCGATGCGTGACGCCACGCAGGAAGACGAGGCCGAGGCGCGTGCCAGCCAGTACGACCTGAACTACGTGACCATGGACGGCAACATCGGCTGCATGGTCAACGGCGCGGGCCTGGCCATGGCGACGATGGACGTGATCGCCCTCAACGGCGGTTCGCCGGCGAACTTCCTCGACGTCGGCGGCGGCGCGACCAAGGAGCGCGTGACCGAAGCGTTCAAGCTGATCCTGTCGAGCGACAAGGTCAAGGCGATCTTCGTCAACATCTTCGGCGGCATCGTCCGCTGCGACATGATCGCCGAAGGCATCATCGCCGCGGTCAAGGAAGTGGACGTCAAGGTGCCGGTGATCGTGCGCCTCGAAGGCACGAACGTCGAAGCGGGCAAGCAGCTGCTGGCCGATTCGGGCCTGGCGATCACCGCAGCCGACGACATCAACGACGGCGCCAAGAAGGCCGTCGCCGCCGCCGCCTGATTTTTCGACGGCTGCGGGCAAGGCCCTCCGGAGTCCACAGCCCCCTTGAGTCAAGGGGGCGGCATCGCCAGAGGCGATGCGGGGGTTCTGGAGAGGTGGCGCAAGCGGCGTTCCGCATCACGGAACGCTGCGCCGGCCCGAAGCCGTACAACCCATAGATAGCGAAGGACTCAAACGAATGTCCGTTTTGATCAACAAGAACACCAAGGTGATCGTGCAGGGCTTCACCGGCCAGCAGGGCACCTTCCACGCCACCCAGATGGTGGAATACGGCACCCAGGTCGTCGGCGGCGTCACGCCGGGCAAGGGTGGCACCACGCACATCAACCTGCCGGTGTTCAACACCGTGCGCGAAGCCGTCGACGCCACCGGCGCCGATGCCTCGGTGATCTACGTGCCGCCGCCGTTCGCGGCCGACGCGATCCTCGAAGCGGCCGCGGCAGGCATCAAGGTCATCGTCTGCATCACCGAAGGCATCCCGGTGCTCGACATGCTGCGCGTCAAGAACGTGCTGAAGTCGCATCCGGACGTGACCCTGGTCGGTCCGAATTGCCCGGGCGTGATCACGCCGGGCGAGTGCAAGATCGGCATCATGCCGGGCCACATCCACATGCCTGGCAAGATCGGCATCGTGTCGCGTTCGGGCACGCTGACCTATGAAGCCGTCAAGCAGACCACCGCGGCGGGCCTCGGCCAGTCGACCGTCATCGGCATCGGCGGCGATCCGATCAACGGCCTGAACTTCGTCGACTGCCTCAAGCTGTTCAATGAAGATCCGCAGACGCTGGGCATCATCATGGTCGGCGAAATCGGCGGTGACGCCGAGGAAGCCGGCGCCGAGTACATCAAGGCGCACGTCAAGAAGCCGGTCGTCGGCTTCATCGCCGGTGCGTCGGCCCCTCCCGGCAAGCGCATGGGCCACGCCGGTGCGATCGCATCGGGCGGCTCGGGCACGGCCGAAGGCAAGTTCAAGGCGATGGAAGCGGCGGGCGTCAAGACCGTCCGTTCGCCGGGCGACCTGGGCGAAGCGATCGCTGCGCTCGTGAAGTAATCACGCCTTCCGCGTGATTCGAAAAGGCCGCCCTCGGGCGGCCTTTTTTGTGGCGCGATGGCGTTGCTGCGACATGCATCTGCGCGGGTCCTGCGATCACGGCCGCTATGATGGACGCCCCCGACCGCGTGCCTGCCGCCATGACCGATCCCCTGCGTATCGCACTCGCCCAGTTCGACTTTCCGGTCGGCGACGTCGGCCGCAATGCCGAGCGCATCGCGGAGATGATCGCGGCGGCCCGCGACGAGTTCGGCGCGCACGTCGTGGTGTTTCCGGAGCTCGCGATCAGCGGCTATCCGCCCGAAGACCTTCTGATGCGGCCCGCGTTCCTGATCGACTGCGAAGCGGCGCTGATGCAGATCGCCAAGGACGTGCGCGGCATCGTCGCGGTGGTCGGCTGGCCGGAATCGGCGGGCAGCGTGCTCTACAACTCGGCGAGCGTGCTGCGCGACGGCAAGCTCGAGCGCACCTATCGCAAGCGCGAGCTGCCGAACTACAACGTGTTCGACGAGCGCCGCTACTTCCATGTCGATCCCGATGGAGAGCCTTGCGTCGTCGATGTCGGCGGCGTGCCGGTCGGCGTGCTCGTCTGCGAGGACCTCTGGTTTCCCGAGCCGCTGGCCGATACCGCGGCCGCCGGCGCGGCCGTCGTCGTGGTCCCGAACGCCTCGCCCTACGAGCGCGGCAAGCATCGCCAGCGCGATGCGCTGCTGGCCGAGCGCACCCGCGAGAGCGGCGTGGCACTGGCCTACGTCAACGTCGTCGGCGGGCAGGACGCGCTGGTGTTCGACGGCGCGTCCGTCGTCGCCGATGCCGACGGCACCGTGCATCCGGCGGCGATCGCGTTCGACGACCAGTGGCTGGTGGTGGATTTCGATCCCGCGACGCGCGCGTTCTCGCCGGTCGTGTGGGTCGACGACGGCGACGAGAGCATCGACGCGCTGGCCTGGCGCGCGGTCGTGCGTGGCACGCGCGATTATTGCGGCAAGAACGGGTTCTCCAAAGCTTGGGTCGGGTTGTCGGGCGGCATCGATTCTTCGGTGGTGCTGGCGATGGCGGTCGATGCGCTGGGCGCGGAGAACATCACCGCGGTGCGTATGCCGTCCCGGTTTACGGCGGGGCTGAGCAACGATCTGGCGGCCGAGCAATGCGAGGCGCTGGGCGTGCGCATGCTGACCATTCCGATCGAGCCGCCGTTCCAGGGGTTTCTCGACACGCTGTCGGACGCGTTCGAAGGCAAGGACGTCGACATCGCCGAGGAGAACCTGCAGTCGCGCACCCGCGGCGCGATCATGATGGCGCTGTCGAACAAGCACGGCGGCCTGCTGCTCACGACCGGCAACAAGAGCGAGTACGCGGTCGGCTACGCGACGATCTACGGCGACATGTGCGGCGGCTACGCGCCGATCAAGGATCTCTACAAGACCGAAGTCTTCGGCCTGTCGAAGTGGCGCAACACCGTCGGCGGCGCGCCGGTGATTCCGCCCGCGGTGATCGCGCGGCCGCCGTCGGCCGAGCTCCGCGACAACCAGCTCGACCAGGATTCGCTGCCGCCCTACGACGTGCTCGACGCGATCCTGCGCCGCTTCGTCGACCAGGAGGAGTCGCGCGACGAGATCGTCGCTGCCGGCTTCGATGCGGCCACCGTCGACCGCGTGCTGCGGCTGGTGCGCATCAGCGAATGGAAGCGCCACCAGGCCGCGCCGGGGCCGAAGATCTCGCGTCGTGCGTTCGGGCGTGAGCGGCGGTACCCGATCAGCAACCGGTATGAAGGGTGAGTGCGTTCATAGACGAGTTGCGGTTTCTGACCGCTTTTCCCGCATGCGGGGGAAGGTTGGGATGGGGGCATCGGATCCGGTCTCAGATGAATATCAGCAATTGATGCTTTCGCGCTTGTTTCAGGTTCCCGCCCGGTCTGACGGGCTGCCCCCACCCAACCCTCCCCCGCACGCAGGGGAGGGCTTGAAGCGGGCTCGCCGAGTGGGTCTGCCGTGCTCGCCCTGATCCAGCGCGTCAGCGAAGCCGCCGTCCGCGTCGACGGCGTGGTCATCGGCCGGACCGGGCCTGGTCTGCTGGCGCTGGCCGGCATCGAGCCCGGCGACGGCGAGGCCCAGATCGCACGCATGGCCGATCGCCTGCTCGCCTACCGGGTGTTTTCCGACGATGCCGGCCGCATGAATCTGTCGCTGGCCCAGACCGGCGGCGGCCTGCTGCTGGTCAGCCAGTTCACCCTCGCGGCGGACACCCGCTCTGGCAACCGGCCCGGCTTCAGCACCGCGGCGGCGCCCGAGGCGGCTGAACGGATCTTCGACCGGCTGGTCGCCGTTTGCAGGTCCCGTCACCGGGGGGTGGAAACCGGCCGCTTCGGTGCCCATATGGAAGTCAGCCTGGTCAACGACGGCCCGGTCACCTTCCTGCTCAGGGCATGATCCCGGCCTCGCAGGTGGTACAATTACGGGTTCACTTTTCAGACGGTGCGCCACATGGCGAATGAACGTCCCGCCCAGCAGTCCGACATCAAGATCCTGATCAGCAAGGGCTTGGAGCAGGGCTATCTGACCTATGCCGAAGTCAACGATCACCTGCCCGACGACATGGTCGATCCGGAGCAGATCGAAGACATCATCGGCATGATCAACGGCATGGGCATTGCGGTCCATGAAGTGGCGCCCGATGCGGAAACGCTGCTGCTGGCCGGCGAGTCCAGCGGTAACCGCGAAGTCGACGAGACCGCCGCGGAAGAAGCCGCGGCGGCGCTGACCTCGCTCGATACCGAAGGGGGTCGCACCACCGACCCGGTGCGCATGTACATGCGCGAGATGGGTACGGTCGAGCTGCTGACCCGCGAAGGCGAAATCGCCATCGCCAAGCGCATCGAGGAAGGCCTCAACCAGATGATGGCCTCGGTGGCCAGCTTCCCGTGGTCGGTCCAGCTGCTGCTCGAAGAATACGAACTGCACAAGGGCGGCAAGAAGCGCCTGGCCGAAGTCGTGGCCGGCTTCAACGACCAGCTGCTCGAAGAACTCGCGGCCGAGGAAGAAGCGGCCGCGGGCAATGCGCCGGCCGTCGTCGAGGCCGAGGAAGAGGCCGAGACCGACGAGGAAGAATCCGACGATTCCTCCGACGAGGAAGAGAGCACCGGCCCGACCGGTCCGGATCCGGAAGAAGTCCTGCGTCGCATGGACCTGATGGCGGACCTGTTCAACAAGTTCCAGAAGTCGTACGCCAAGAACGGTGCAACCGCGAAGGCGTCGATCAAGCTGCGCGCCGAGATGGCCGACGTCTTCATGACCTTCAAGTTGCCGCTGCCGCTGACCGATCTGCTGGTCCGCAAGCTGCGCGAGGTCGTGTCCGAGCTGAAGGACCACGAGCGTCGTATCCTCGACCTGTCGACCCGCGTCGCCAAGATGCCGCGCAAGGATTTCATCCGCGCCTGGGACGGCAACCAGACCAATACGGGCTGGGCGGACGAGATGATCAAGCGCAAGCAGAAGTGGTCGTCCGGCCTGAAGGACGTGCGCGACCAGATCGTCGCCGAGCAGGAAGCCACGCTCGCGATCGAGAAGGCGATGGGCGTGACCCTGGGCGATCTCAAGGAGATCAACCGCGCGATGGCTTACGGCGAGGCAAAGGCCCGCAAGGCCAAGAAAGAAATGGTCGAGGCCAACCTGCGTCTCGTGATCTCGATCGCCAAGAAGTACACCAACCGCGGCCTGCAGTTCCTCGACCTGATCCAGGAAGGCAACATCGGCCTGATGAAGGCGGTTGACAAGTTCGAGCACCGTCGCGGCTTCAAGTTCTCGACCTACGCCACGTGGTGGATCCGCCAGGCGATCACGCGCTCGATCGCCGACCAGGCGCGCACGATCCGCATCCCCGTGCACATGATCGAGACGATCAACAAGCTCAACCGCATTTCCCGCCAGATGCTCCAGCAGTACGGCCGCGAGGCCACGCCGGAGGAGCTGGCCAAGGAAATGGATATGCCGGAGGACAAGATCCGGAAGGTCATGAAGATCGCGAAGGAACCGATCTCCATGGAGACTCCGATCGGCGACGACGAGGACTCGCACCTGGGCGACTTCATCGAGGACACCAACGTGGAGTCCCCGATCGACGCGACCACCAACACCAACCTGATGGAGACGGTCCGCGACGTGCTCGCCGGCCTGACCCCGCGGGAGGCCAAGGTGCTGCGCATGCGCTTCGGCATCGACATGAACACCGACCACACCCTCGAGGAAGTCGGCAAGCAGTTCGACGTCACCCGCGAGCGGATCCGCCAGATCGAGGCCAAGGCGCTGCGCAAGCTGCGTCATCCCTCGCGCAGTGAGCAGCTGCGGAGCTTCCTCGACGTCGAATGAGTCGAGGCTGCCTGCAGTTAAGAAAAAGCCCGCCGGAAGGCGGGCTTTTTCGTGGGCATCCGCAGGTGGGTTAGCCTGTCGCGAACGCGCTACACGGACGAAGCATGAGCTCCGAGTACAACCCCTACGCGGCGCCTGTATCCGATCCAGCACCGGCTCGCGAGATGGCGCCGATGTTCGGCTACGTCGGCATCCTGCTGGCAGGCATCTTCGGGATCCTCGTCGGGGGCGCCATCGTCATGGCGCTCAACTTCCGCGCCATGGGCCGGCCTGGCGCGGCGATCGCGACGCCGGTGATCGCCATCGGCGTGCTGGTGCTGTTCGGCTGGGCGATCACGAGGCTCGAGGTGTCACCCGCACTCGTGCGCTGGCCGCTCATGGTGTCGTGGCTGGTAACGATCCTCGCCCTGACACGGTGGTGGCAAGGCGGTGCGATCGCGGCACGACGTAGCGCGGGAATACGACAGCGACCCTGGTGGCTGGCGCTGGGCATCGGACTGCTGTTGAACGTCGCGCTGTTCGCGCTCTTCGCGTTGGTGTCCTTGGTGCCGATCAACGTCACCCTGCAAGCGCCATAGGCGTCAGAGCACCGTCGGCGTCGCCGTGCCCACGATCACCACGTCCGCCTTGCGGCGTGCGAACAGGCCGACGCTGACCACGCCGGGGATCTGGTTGAGCTTCGCTTCCAGCGCGACCGGGTCGGTGATCGACAGGCCGTGGATGTCGAGCACCCAGTTGCCGTTGTCGGTCTTCACGCCTTCGCGCCACACCGGCTGGCCGCCGGTGGTTTCCAGAATCGTACGGGCGACGAGGCTGCGCGCCATCGGGATCACTTCGACCGGCAGCGGGAATGTGCCGAGCACCGGCACCTGTTTCGCGGGATCGATGATGCAGATGAACTGTCGGCTCGCCTCGGCGATGATCTTCTCGCGCGTCAACGCCGCGCCACCGCCCTTGATCAGGTGTTTGCCCGGATCGCATTCGTCGGCGCCGTCGACGTACAGCGCCAGCGGACCGGTCGCATTGAGGTCGAGCACGTCGATGCCGCGGCTGCGCAGGCGCTCGGTGCTCTGGTCCGAGCTCGAGACCGCGCCGTCGATGCGGTGCTTGATGCGCGCCAGCGCGTCGATGAAATAGGCGACCGTAGAGCCGGTGCCGACGCCGACGATCATGCCGTCTTCCACGTACTCGATCGCCTTCTCGGCGGCCAGGCGCTTGCCTTCGCTCATCGCTTCTTCTCCAGGGACAACAGCAGCTTCCACTGCGCGGCCGTGACCGGCAGCACCGACAGGCGCGCGCCCTTGCGGATCAGCGCGAACTCTTCGCCAAGTGCGGCGCTGTGCTCGCGGATTTCCGCCAGCGGAATGGGGTTGGCGAGCGTGCGCACGTAACCGACATCGACCAGGAACCAGCGCGGCGTCTCTTCGGTCGCCTTCTCGTCGTAGTACTTCGAGGACTTCTTGAACTGGCTGGGGTCGGGATACGCGGTCGATGCGACCTCGGCGATGCCGTAGATGCCGGGCACGTCCGCATTCGAGTGATAGAACAGCACGCCGTCGCCCACGCGCATGCCGTCACGCATGAAGTTGCGCGCCTGGTAGTTGCGCACGCCGGTCCAGGGCTCGGTGCCCACGCGGGCGAGGTCGTCGATCGAGAAGTCGTCGGGCTCGGACTTCATCAGCCAGTAGCGCTTGCGGGTGCTCATCGCGTCTCGGTCAGGCAGCTGTGGGCGGGTGGAGCGTGTTCGATTCGGTGCAGATCGCGTCGAGCGGCACATCCCAATCCGCGGCGTCGAGCCCCTCGACCTGCTGCAGCGCAAAGGCGGCGCCCACGAGCAGCGGCGGCGCGGCCTGCGCGCGACGGAACCCGAAGCTCCGGTCGTACCAGCCGCCGCCCATGCCGAGGCGGTGTCCGCGCGCGTCGAAGCCGACGAGCGGCGTGACGACCAGTGCCATCGCGCTCGCGTCGAGTGCGGACGCCGGCTCGACGTCGGGTTCGGGAATGCCGTAGCGGTTGGTGACCAGCGGATCGCCAGCGCGCCAAGGCGCGAAGCGGAGCACTTCGTCATGCAGCACCGGGAGGCAATAGATCAGCCCGGCGGGCAGACGCATCTGGAAGACGTGGAGGCCGATCTCGCCATCGCTGGCCCAGTAGCCGGCGACGTAGCCGGATTCGGGCAATGCGGGCAGTGCGAACAGCTGCGTCGCGAGGCCCTCGGCGGCGGCGATGCGCGCGGGCGCAGGCAGGGCGCGGCGCTGGTCGCGCAGGCGTCGGCGGAGGGCGGGGCGGTCGGTCATGCGGCCGGGCTCGTCGTCGGAAGTGCCGGCGACGCGGCGGGCAGGCTCGAAAAATACGTTCTCCGCCGATGCCGATGCAGGCGAAACGACCTTGAACCCGGGGTTCAAGTGGGAACGCTGGGATTCCTTTGGGCTTTCCGCTCGGGGGCGGACTGGCACTCCCGGTTTCCTGACGTCCCCGGTGTCGTTATTAAGGGACAAGGCGAATGTTTTGCACGCTGTCGAACACGGCAGAGAACGCAGGCGCAGTATAGCCAATCGATCCGCGACACGTGTTCCGTTCGTCGGTCGCGACGTGTCGCGCGGCGGCGGGGATTCAGTTGCGTGGAGGCGTCGCGAAGACGTGCGACTCAGCGCTGCTCGGCATCGAGCACGTCGAGCTTGCGGTGCAGCGCCGCCACCGAATCGGAGATCGCGCGCGAGCCGTGCGACTGGCCGTCGCCGAGCAGCTGCAGTTCGTGCGCGAGATTCAGTGCCGCGAGGATCGCAATGCGATCGACGGCGGCCATGCGGTTGGCGCCGCGGATTTCGCGCATCCGCGTATCGAGTAGCTTGGCCGCCGCCATCAGGCTGTCGCGTTCGTCGGGCGTGACGCCGACGGTGTATTCGCGATCCAGGACGCGCACGCTGACGGCTTCGGTGGCACTCATGTGTGCTGCTCCAGCGACTTGAGCCGCGCGATCATCGCCTCGACCCGCGAGCGGGCCTGCTCGTTCTTCGACAGCAGCTGGGCGCGTTCGCCGACGATGGATTCCTGCTGCTGGCGCAGGCTGCGGTTCTCGTCGCTGAGGATGCGGACACGTTCGATCAACGCGTCGAGGCGCGACGTCAGTCTCTGCAGCTGGGCGATGACGTCGGGTTCGGTCATGGCCGCACCATAGGCAGCGCGCCGGTGGCGGTCAAGGCAGCACGGCCAGCGGTGCGTCGCGCGCCAGCAGCAGGCCGTCGGGGCGCCAGTTGCGCATGAAGGCCAGGCACTGCAGCGCGTCGAGCGGTGGCGACAGCCAGAAGCCCTGGATCTCGTCGCAGCCGCGCTCGGCGAGGAAGCGCATCTGCGCTTGGGTCTCCACGCCTTCGGCGACCACGCGCAGGCCCAGCGAGTGCGCCATCGCGACGATGGTCGGGGTGATCGCCGCGTCCTCGGCGTCGTGCGGCAGGCCGTCGACGAAGGCCTTGTCGATCTTGATCGTGGTGATCGGCAGACGCTTGAGATACGCCAGCGACGAGTAGCCGGTGCCGAAATCGTCGATCGCCAGCGACACGCCGAGCGCGCGGAAGGCCTGCAGGCGTTCTGCGGTCTGCTCGGCGTTGGCCATCAGCACGCTTTCGGTGAGCTCGAGTTCGAGCAGATGCGGCGGGATGCCCACATCGTCGAGCACACGGCCGACCACGCCGACGAAATCGCCGCGCAGCAGCTGCAGCACCGACACGTTGACCGACACATTGAGCGCGTCCATGCCGTGCTGGCGCCAGCGCTGCAGCACCAGGCAGGCCTCGCGCAGCACCCATTCGCCGATCTCCAGGATCAGCCCGCTTTCCTCGGCGATCGGAATGAACTCGGCCGGCGGGATGTCGCCGTGTTCCGGACTCGACCAGCGCAGAAGCGCTTCGACACCGGTGATGCGCGGCGGCGACAGTGACAGGCGCGGCTGGAACACCAGGCGCAGTTCGCCGCGGTCGAGCACCTTGCGCAGCGCGCCGGAGATCGTCGCGCGCTGGCGCACCGCCAGATCCATGTTGTCGTTGTAGCGCATGAAGGTGCGGCGCCCGGCGGCCTTGGCCTGGTACATCGCGGTGTCGGCCTGCTTGAGCAATTCGGTCGGCACCTGGGCGTGATCGGGGTACAGGCTGATGCCGATCGACGGCGAGATCGACACTTCGCGGCGGTCGTCGAGCAGCAGCGGCGCCTCGAACGCATTGATGATCTCGCGCGCGATGCGTTCTGCATCGTCGGGCGTCTCCAAGTCTTCCAGCACGACGGTGAACTCGTCGCCGCCGAGCCGCGCCACGGTGTGCTGCTCGCCGACCGTTTGCTGCAGGCGCACTGCGGCCGCGCGCAGGATGCGGTCGCCGGCCGCGTGGCCCAGCGAATCATTGATGTCCTTGAATCGGTCCAGATCGAGGAACAGCACCGCCAGCCGCGTGTCTTCGCGATGCGCCCGAACGATCGCCCGCGACAGACGCTCCGACAGCAGCGAGCGGTTCGGCAGGCTGGTCAGCGTGTCGAAGTTGGCGAGATAGCGCAGTTCCTGTTCGGTGCGCTTCTGCTGGGTGATGTCGTTGAACACGCACACGTGCAGCACGCTGTCGTCGTCGGCATCGCGCACCGTGCGCAGCTCGAGTGCGGTCAGCAGTTCGTCGCCGTCCTTGCGGCGCTGCCACAGCTCGCCGCTCCAGTGGTCCTGGCGCCCGGCCTGCGTGCGGATGCGGCGGTAGAAGGCGCTGTCGTTCTGTTCGCTGTCGAGCAGCGACGCGCTGCGTCCGAGGACTTCGGTCTCCGTGTAGCCGGTCATGCGCAGGAAGGCGGGATTGACGGAGACGTAGCGGAAATCCGCGTCCATCACCGCGACCGCTTCGCCCATGCTGCGCAACACCGTGGCGGCGATCTGGCGCTCGCGTTCGGCCTCGCGCGTGGCGGAGACGTTGAGCGCGGTGCCGGCGATGCGCAGCACGTTGCCGTCGTCGTCGCGCTCCACCGCGCGGCCGCGCACGCGCACCCAGGCCCAGCCGCCGGTGCCGTCGGCCACGCGGACCTGCGCCTGGTAGCGGCCGGACTCGCCGTCGAGGTAGCGACGCAGCGTCTCGCGCGCGAGCGCCATATCGTCGGGATGCACGAGTTCGTCGACCGGCAGGCTGTCTTCGAGCAGACGGCCATCACCATTGGGCTCGTCTTCGAGCAGGCGTCGCAGCTGGCCGCTGCCGACGTCGTAATCCCAGTAGCGTTCGCCGGTCGCCCACAGCGCGAGCTTCAGCCGGTCGCGGCGTTCGTTGATCTCGGCGAGGTAGGCATGCTCGCTGTTGTGACGGCGCACCACCATGACCACCAGCAGCACCAGCAACGCGATCAGCACCGCGGCGCCTGGCACGTGGAGCTGGCTGGGTTCGATCAAGCGGCGGCGCTCCGTGCCGGGGTCGGCGACCGCGAGTGTAGGCATGCGGGCGGTCCAGCAACAAGCGTGCGCCCGGTCACAGGATGGCCGTTGGTAGAATGGCGCACCCCTGCCCGAGAACGCCAACCGTGTCCGAAACCCTGCCCAGCCTTGCCGAAGTCGACGCCGAGATCCGCCACCTGCAACTGGCGATGCACGGCAGCGAACTGCACGGCGGTCTCAGTGGCTGGCTGGCCGGCGGTGGCGACGATGCGGTCGCCTGGCTGGCGCCGGTGCTGGCCGACACGACGCTGCCCGCGCCCGCGAGTGGCAGTGCGCTCGACCGGCTGCGTGTGGCGACGGCCAACCAGCTCGAAGACCGCGACTTCACCTTCGCACTGCTGCTGCCCGAGGACGGCGAACCGCTGTCGGTGCGCAGCGCCGCCCTGTTCGACTGGTGCCGTGGATTTCTCGGCGGCTTCGGTCTCGCCGCGGGCGAACGCGCGTCGCTGTCGGAAGAGGGCAACGAGGCGCTGGCGGACCTCGCCCGTCTGGCGGCCGCGCAGCCCGATCCCGACGACGAGGACGATGCGGTGGAGGAGGACGCGCTGACCGAGATCGAGGAATTCGTGCGCGTGGCCGCGCTGCTGCTGCACGGCGACGCCGCACTGGGGCCGCGTCACCGCAACCGGCTGAACTGACATGGCGAGCGCGACCGGCATCACCGCGGCCACCTACCAGAAGCGTCGGCGCCAGCTGATGCGGCTGGTCGGCGACAACGCGATCCTCGTGCTGGCCAGCGCGCCCGAGCGGGTGCGCAGCCGCGATACGCATCACGCCTACCGGCAGGATTCCGACCTCTGGTATCTGACCGGCTTCGCCGAACCCGATGCGGTGCTGGTGCTGGTGCCGGGCCGCAAGCACGGTGAAGCGCTGCTGTTCTGCCGCGAACGCGACCTGGAGCGCGAAGGCTGGGACGGTCCGCGCGTCGGTCCGGAGGGCGCCGTCGAGGCGCTGGGCATGGACGATGCGTATCCGATCGACGATCTCGACGAGATCCTGCCCGGCCTGCTCGAAGGCCGCACGCGCGTCTATTACCACTTTGGTCGCGACACCGAATTCGATCTGCAGCTGATCGGCTGGCTCAACCGCGTGCGTGCGCAGGTGCGGGTCGGTGCGCAGCCGCCGCATGAATTCCTGGAACTGGGCCATCTGCTCGACGAGATGCGTCTGTTCAAGGACGCCGGCGAACTCAAGCTGATGCGGCGCGCAGCCAAGATCAGCGTCGACGCGCACGCCGCGGCGATGCGCGCGGCGCGGCCCGGCATCCACGAATACGCCTTGCAGGCCGAACTGGAATACGTGTTCCGACGCCACGACGCGAGCCCCGCCTACGAGAGCATCGTCGGCGCGGGCGCCAATGCCTGCGTGCTGCATTACCGCGCCAACAACGCACAGGCGCGCGATGGCGATCTGGTGCTGATCGATGCCGGTGCCGAATATCGCGGCTATGCGGCCGACATCACCCGGACCTTCCCGGTCAACGGCCGTTTCACGGCTGCGCAGCGCGCCCTGCACGACGTCGTCGAATCCGCGCAGCAGGCCGCGCTCGCGCAAGCGCGCCCGGGCGTGGCTTACGAGGCTGGCCACAACGCCGCGGTCGAAGTGCTGACCGACGGCCTGCTGCGGCTCGGCCTGCTGAAGGGCAAGCTGGAGACGCGCATCGCCGACGGCAGCTACAAGCGGTTCTATCGCCACAAGACCGGGCACTGGATCGGCCTCGACGTGCACGACGTCGGCGACTACCGCATCGAGGGTGAATCGCGCCTGCTCGAGCCCGGCATGGTGTTCACGATCGAACCCGGCCTGTACGTGTCGGCCGACGACACTAGCGTCGATGCGAAATGGCGCGGCATCGGCATCCGCACCGAGGACGACGTGCTGGTGACCAAGACGGGGCATGAAGTGCTGACGACCGGTCTGGCGCGTACGGCCGACGAGATCGAGGCGTTCATGGCGCGCAGATAAGCGCGCGTGTTCGGTCCGCAGCGCGCATGGCGCGCGCTGCGTCTTCAGGTGTCAGAGGACGCGCGACGCGCCCGTCATGATTAGGCGGCCGCGTTCTCGTCCGCCCACGCATCACGCGTGAGGTTCTCGGGCGCGCCGTCGGTGCAGACCACGTCGTCCTCGATGCGGATGCCGCCATAGGGTCGGAAGGCTTCGATGCGATCCCAGTCGATGCTGTCGCCGTGGCCGGCGGCCTTCAAGTCCTCGAGCAGCATGTCGACGATGTAGACACCGGGTTCGATGGTCACGACCATCCCCGGTTCCAGCACGCGGGTCAGGCGCAGGAACGGGTGACCCTCGGGCTTGGCGATGACGCCGCCCGTCTCCGAGGCGGCGAAGCCGGCCACGTCGTGCACCTGCAGGCCGATGCCGTGCCCAAGGCCATGCGGGAAGAACGCGGCGCTGATGCCGGTCGCCAGCGCGGTCTCCGGCGAGACCTTGATCAGACCGAAGTCGCGCAGCACGCCGGCGAGCGCGAGATGCGCGTCGAGATGCATCTGCTTGTAGTCCGTACCGCTGCGCACTTGCGCGACCATCGCCTGCTGCGCGGTGTCGACCGCGTCGATCATCGCCTGGAACTCGCTGCCGGTATCGGTGGCGTAGGTCCGGGTGATGTCGGCGGCGTAGCCGGCATGACTCGCGCCGGCATCGATCAGGAAGCTGCGCACCGGATCGGGCGGCAGGCGTCCGAGCTCGGTGTAGTGCAGCACCGCCGCGTGCTCGTTCAACGCGACGACGTTGCCGTAGGGCAGTTCGTTCGCGTCCTGACCCGCGGCCTGGCAGTACGCCAGATGGATGCCGAACTCGCTGGCGCCGGCGCGGAATGCCCGCTCGGCGGCCGCATGTGCACGCACGCCGCGTCGTGACGCCTCGCGCAGCATCGACAGTTCATACGGCGTCTTGAACGCGCGGTGGTAGTCGAGGTGGTCGATGACCGCCTGCGGGTTGTTCGGCTTGTAGGCACCGTAGTGGCCCAGCGCGCTCTGCGGCTCACCGAGAATCGCGCACCGCGCGGCATTCTTCGGCAGATGCTGCTGCGCGTCCTCGGGCTTTCGGATCACGACGATGTCGAAGTGCTCGACCCAGTAGCCCGACGGCGCTTCCGGCACGACGTGCCAGTAATCGCGCGGCTGCAGATACACCAGCTTCGGTCGCGCGCCTGGCGTGATCACCAGCCAGCTGCCGGGATTGCGCGTCAGCGGCAGCCAGGCCTTGAACTGCGGATTGACCGCGTACGGGTAATCGCGATCGTCGAACATCTGGTAGTGCAGCGTGCCGCTGGGAATGACGAGATGTTCCAGACCCGCGCGCTCGAGCGCGGTGGCGGTGCGCGCCTGCAGCGTCGCGAGGTGGTCGGCGTAGAGGCTGGCGGCGGACGAAGCAGGCGTGGACATCGTGATCCCGGGGCGGCGAGTGGATCGGCCTATTCTGCCGTATTGACGCAGGTGCGTTGTTTTGCGGCCTCGGGCCTTTGCTTGCAGGCGTGCTGCGCTGTTGGCTTTCGCTCGCCTTTCCTGGATCGGCGTGCGATAGCGAGCTCACAAACCCGATGGGTCTGCTCACATGGACTGCCGGGTTGGAAGATCAAAAGCAGACGCGTCGCGTCCTGTGGCCGCGGCACCGAACGTCAGGCGTAATGACTCCCCGGCGCATTGACCCACCCCTGCAACCGGTGCGCCAGCGACGGCGTCGTCGCGATGAAGCGGAAGCCCGCCCAGCTCGCCCCGGCAAGCGTCGCATCGTCGAGCCACAACAGATGCGCGCCGATTTCGACCGGCGCGTCGGGCGCATCGGGCAGGGTGAAGGACAACTGATACAGCGCGTCCTCGACGAACGGCTCGCTGGCGATCAGCAGCATGCCGGTTTCCGACAGGTTGCCGACGCGGCCGATGACGCGGGCGGTCATCGCGTCGGTGACCAGGATCACGTCCGGCGCCTTGCGACGCTTGGCGCGGCGGAACTCCTGCATCATGCCGTCGCCTCCGACGTGCGGCTTTCGCCGCGGCCGGCGAAGCTGCGCAGGGCGCCCATCGCGGCCTGCCAGGCGCGGTCGACGAGGTGCCCGCGGTCGGCGGTCACGACGCGGGCATTGCCGGTCGCCATCAGCCGCGCGACGGCGTCCATCGACTGCTCGCCGGTGCGCTGGCCGCGCTGGTTGACGAACAGCACGTGGTCGGTGATCGGGCTGTACCAAGACATGCGACGGCGCATTATGTCGCCCTGCTGGTTGGTGGTGAATTCGATCCAGGTGCCGAACGGCAGCGTGCGCAGGTGGTCGTACTGCGCTTGCTCCTCGGCCGTGCGCACCGGCGGCTTTTCGCGGCGTGCGGCGCCGGCTTCCTCGCCCAGACGCGCGCGCGCCTTGAGCTTCATCGCCAGTTCGGTGCGCGACGCGGCATCGTCCTCGTCGCTGCGATGGCTGGTCAGGCGCTGGGCGATCACGGTCGCCTCCTCGCCGTGGTAGCCGACTTGGCCGAGCGCGGATTCGACATCGGACTGCAGTGCTTCGTCCTCGCGCGGCACCGCGTCGAGCGATGCTTCGACGATGCGGCGGGTCATCCCCAGCTGGTGTTCGGCCTCGCTGGACGATTCGCCGTGACGCAGCAGGGTCAGCGTGAGCACGTCGGCCCAGGCCTGGTCGAGCAGCGCGCGCGAGAAGCGCGGCAGGCGACGGTCGCCGACGATGCCCTGCATCAGCTCGTCGGCGCGCGCGCGCGCGGCGGCCAGCTTCTCGCGACCACGGGCCGCTTCGATGTGGCGACGCTCCTGCAGCTCGGCTGTGCGGGCCTGCGTCTGCAGTTGTGCCTGTACGCGCGCATTGCCCTCGGCGAACACGGCCACGTCGCCTTCGTAGTTGCCGACCACGAAGGCGACGGCGGCGCGCAGGGCGGCCTGCACGCGCGGATCGAAGGCGGTGTCGTCGTGCCAGTTGGCGGCGCTCTCGGCGACGGTGTTGAGGAGTTGGCGCGCGGGATGGCGCTGGCGGGTGAAGAAGGAATGGTCCTGCAGCGCCGCACGCAGCACCGGGATCTGCAGTTCGCGCACCAGCGGCGCGGCCGGCGCCTCGCTGCGAATTTCCTGTTCGATGTGCCCGTAGAGCATGCCGAGCAGTTCGAACGCGTCTTCGTCCTGCGGCGCCAGCATCGCGCCTTCGCCGCTGCGCTGACGTGCCTGCGCGAGCAGCGACCGCTTGATCTCCACCAGAGTGCGGCCACCGCCCTGCGGTTGCTGCTGGAGTTGCCGCAGCGCATCGGACACTTCACTGGTCGCCAGTTGGCGGCGCGGCAGCGGCGAGTCGGTGCGCGGCTGGAACTTGCGCAGCAGTTCGCGGCGTCCGGACATCAGCGCCTGCAGGCGCGCGTAGGCAGCCTCGTGCGACTGCGCATCGTCCGCCTCGTCGTCGTCGACGGTCTCGGGTTCGCCCCAGCCGGTGTACGGACGCTGGGCGTCGTCCACCTGCGGGCGTGGCATTTCAACGGTTTCGGCATTCCTTGCCACGCGGGAAGCTTCCTTGGGTTCGACGGCCTCGGCCCGCGCGCGCATCGGCACGAACGTCAGCGAGGGCAGGATGCCGTCGTCGGCGAGCTGCGCATCCAGGCGCTCGAGGACACGGGCATAACCGGGCATCACCACCCGGTCGAAGATGCGGTACAGCAGCAGCCGCGCGTCGTGCTCGATCTCGAGCATGCGCGCGGCCGAGGCGATCGCCCGGCACAGGCACTGCGGCCCCAGCGGCAGACGCTCGGCATCGAAGGCGGGCGAGGCGGCGAGCACGCCGAAGCGCTGGCCCAGCAGGTGCAGCGACAGATTCGCGCGGCCCTCCTGACGGCTCGCGATCTCGCGCAGCACCGTGCCCTCGTCCATCACCGTGTCTTCGACCAGACTCAGCGGCCCGAACGAGGCGGTGTCCAGTGGCGTCGGCGGCGGTGGCGGCGAAGGTGTGCGGATGGCCGCGATCGAGCCTTCCAGCGCGAGCAGGAACCGCGGCACGAGGTCGGCGCGGTTGGCACGGAACGCACGCAGCGTGGCCATGTAGCCCGATTCGAGGCCCGGATTGCGCGCATGGTCGGCGAGCCGGAACAGTTCCTGTTCGAACTCGGACACGAGGCTTGAGAGGCCGCCATCGAGTTCGTTGGACACAAACGACAGCGCACGCTCGAGCGTGCGGCGCACGCGCGGGGGCAGGCCTGCCGCGGCAAGCGAACGGGGCGGTGGTGGGTAGTGTGCGGTCGCAGGCATTCCGGTTGCCGGGCTGGGCATCGATCACATTCTTTAGCATGCGCGCGCGGCCGTCACCACTGGCGTGCGCACACAGGCGGACGCCAGCGCGCGGGCGGGGCGTCCGGTTCTGGATAACGCGATGACCGGGCGTCTCCGGCCACCTGTCTGCTGCGCTGCGGCAGGCGGCTGCGCCGGCCCCAGAACCTGTTCAAGGTCCGTCGCGAGCGCCGCCAGATTGGCGCGTGGTGGAGCGCAGGAAGCGCAGCGTACGGGCGGTACGTGAGCATTGTGGCCGCCATCCATGGCGCCCACCCTTCGGGCCAGCGGCAAGCGCTGTCAGGAATCGCCATGCTGCGATTCCTTCCGAGCACCGCACGCGCGCCAGCGGGCAAGCGCAGCAGGACATCGAACGGGTTCTCAGTCTTCGAGGAACAGGGCGACGACGTCGTTGGTGAAGCGCCGGCCCAGCTCGGTGGGCACGACCCGGTCGCCGTCGCGCTCCAGCCAGCCCCTGTCGACGGCAACGGCCAGCGCGGCTTCGATGGTCGAAGGCGGCAGGCCCGTCGTGGCCTCGAAGCCGGTGAGGGTGAAGCCGTCGACCAGGCGCAGGGCGTTGAGCATGAACTCGAACGGGCGACGGGCCGGCTCGATGCGCTCATCCCCGCCGATGCCGGCCTGCGTGCCGGCGCCTGCCAGCCACGCGACGGGGTGCTTGGATTTCCAGCGGCGCAGGATCGTCTGCTCGCTGCCCAGCGTGAGCTTGCCGTGCGCGCCGGCGCCGATGCCGAGGTAGTCGCCGAAGCGCCAGTAATTGAGGTTGTGCGCGCACTGTCGTCCGGCGCGCGCGTAGGCGGACACTTCGTACTGCGCATAGCCGGCCTCGGCCAGCAGCGCCTGGCAGCGCTCCTGCATGTCCCAGGCGAGATCGTCGTCGGGGATGCCGGTCGGCGGGCGCGCAGCGAACACGGTGTTGGGTTCCAGCGTGAGCTGGTAATGCGAGATGTGCGTCGGCGCGAGATCGATCGCGCGCAGTACATCGGCCTCGGCCATCGCCAGCGTCTGGTCGGGCAGGGCGTACATCAGGTCGAGATTGAAGTTGTCGAAGCCGGCGTTGCGCGCCAGATCGACGGCTGCGGCCGCCTGCGCGCTGTCGTGGATGCGGCCGAGTTTCTTCAGCGTGGCGTCGTCGAAGGTCTGGATGCCGAAACTGATCCGGTTCACGCCGGCGCGCCGGTAATCCTCGAAGCGGCCGTGCTCGGCGGTGCCGGGATTGGTCTCCAGCGTGATCTCGGCCTCGGGCGCGAAACGCAGCCGCGAGGACGCGCCCTGCAGGATGTGTTCGATCGCATCGGCCGGAAACAGGCTCGGCGTGCCACCGCCGAAGAACACGCTGTGCACGGTGCGGCCCCAGACCAGCGGCAGGTCCTGGTCAAGATCGGCGAGCAGCGCATCGACGTAGGCGTCGAACGGCGGCGTGCCGCCCTTGAACTCGTGCGAATTGAAATCGCAGTACGGGCATTTGCGCACGCACCAGGGTAGGTGCACGTACAGCGAGAGCGGCGGCGGGATCAGCATCGAGGGACACTCAGGGCGGCATGCGCACGTGCGCGCGGCGCCCGATCAGGCGAGCAGGCCGGACGACGCCAGCCGGTCACGCAGCGCCTGCAGCGCCAGCGCGCGGTGGCTGATGCGGTTCTTTTGCTCGGGCGGCATCTCGGCCGCGGTCAGACCCCGCGCGGGATCGAGGAACACCGGGTTGTAGCCGAACCCGTTGGCACCGCGTGGCGCGTCGAGGATGCGGCCTTCCCAGCTGCCTTCGGCGATCAGCGGCTGCGGATCGTCGGCGTGGCGCAGCAGCACGATCACAGCGTAGAAGCGGGCGGTGCGCCGTGCCTCGGGCAGGCCCTCGAGTGCCTGCAGCAGCTTGGTGTTGTTGGCGGCATCGTCGGTCGGGCTGCCGGCGTAGCGCGCGCTGTGGAGACCGGGCGCGCCGCCCAGGGCATCGACAATCAGACCCGAGTCGTCGGCCAGCGCCGGCAGACCGGTGACCTGTGATGCATGCCGCGCCTTGATCAGAGCGTTCTCGACGAAGGTGGTGCCGGTCTCCGGGACATCGTCCACGCCAAGCTCGCGCTGCGGCAGAACCGTCAGCGGCAGATCGGCCAGCATCGCGCGCAGTTCGAGGAGCTTGCCGGCGTTGCCGCTGGCCAGGACGAGGGTCTTCATGCGGCAGGCTCCAGCAGATCCCATTTGGTGCCGTAGAGATCGACGAATACCGCGACGGTGCCGTAAGGCTCGACGCGCGGCGCTTCGAGGAAGGTCACGCCGGCCGCGGTCATCGATGCATGGTCGCGTTCGAAATCATCGGTGTAGAGAAAATGGTCGACCCGGCCGCCGGTCTGGTTGCCGATGCGCGCGCGCTGCGCGTCATCGGCAGGCTGCGCCAGCAGCAGCGAGGCATCGTCCGCAGTGCCGGGGCCGATCTGCACCCAGCGCTTGCCGTCGCCGAGCGGCCGATCCTCGAACAGCCGGAAGCCCAGTGCGCGCGTGTACCAGTCGATCGCCGCGTCGTAATCGGCGACGAGCAACGTGGTCAGCGCAATGCGCCGCTTCATCCCGCAAGCGCCTCGCGCTGCAGGGCGACGAGCTGGGCGACGCCGGTTTCGGCCAGCTGCATCATCGCGTCCATCTCGGTGCGGCGGAATGCATGGCCTTCGGCGGTGCCCTGGACCTCGATGAAGCCGCCGCCGTCGTTCATCACGACATTCATGTCGGTGTCGCAGTCGCTGTCCTCGGCGTAGTCGAGATCGAGCACCGGCACGCCGCGATAGATGCCGACCGAGACGGCCGCGATCGCGCCGTGCACCGGATCGCGGGTGATCTCGCGACGGCCACGCAGCACACCGATCGCATCGACCAGCGCGATGTAGGCGCCGGTGATCGCAGCGGTGCGGGTGCCGCCGTCGGCCTGCAGCACGTCGCAGTCCAGCGTGATCGTGCGTTCGCCGAGCGCCTTGCGGTCCACGCAGGCGCGCAGGCTGCGGCCGATCAGGCGCTGGATTTCCAGCGTGCGGCCGCCCTGCTTGCCGCGCGCGGCTTCGCGATCGTTGCGGGTGTTGGTGGCGCGCGGCAGCATGCCGTACTCGGCCGTCACCCAGCCCTCGCCCTTGCCGCGCAGGAAGCCCGGCACGCGGTTCTCCACGCTGGCCGTGCACAGCACGCGGGTGTCGCCGAAGCTCACCAGCACCGAGCCCTCGGCATGGCGCGTGAAGCCGCGCTCGAAGCGCACGGCGCGCAGCTGATCGGCAGCGCGGCCGCTGGGACGGGTGAAGTCGGACATGGGGAGCCTGCAGGGGGAAAGCGGGCATGGATTCTAGCAGTGGCGCCGGAATCGCCCCGGCGGGCGGTGGCATACTCGTCCGCCGTTTTCCGCAGTGAACTTGCCGATGATCCGCAGCATGACCGCCTTCGCTTCAGGCGAGCGCAGCACCGAGTGGGGCACGCTGGCCTGCGAACTGCGCGCGGTGAACCACCGCTTCCTCGAACTCGGCACGCGGATGCCCGAAGAGATGCGGGCGGCCGAACCGGCACTGCGCGAGCGCATCGCGTCGAAGGTCTCGCGTGGCAAGGTCGATCTGGGCCTGCGTCTGCGCAGCGCCGAGGGCGGCGGCGAGCTGCAGCTCAACCAGGCGCTGCTGGGCCAGTTGCAGCATCTGGCCCAGGATCTGCGCGGCGGATTCCCGGAACTGCGCGCCAGCCTCACCGAACTGCTGCAGTTCCCTGGCGTGCTGCAGTCGCGCGGCGTCGATCCAGCGGCGCTGCAGGTCGAAGTGCTGGCGCTGCTCGACACCGTGCTCGAAGACTTCGTCGCCGCGCGCGAGCGCGAGGGCGGCAAGCTGGTCGCCGCGATCCTGGAGCGCGTGGACGGCATCGCCGCGATCGCCGCCGAGATTCGCGTGCTGATGCCGCAGATCGGCGCGGCCCAGCGCGCCAAGCTGCAGGCGCGGCTCGACGATCTGCCGCACCCCGTCGAGCCGGGTCGCATGGAGCAGGAGCTGGTGCTGTGGCTGCAGAAGCTCGACGTGGACGAGGAGCTCGATCGCCTCGACAGCCACGTCGTCGAGATCCGCCGCGTGCTGGGCCAGCGCGAACCCCAGGGCCGGCGCCTGGATTTCCTGCTGCAGGAATTCAATCGCGAGGCCAATACGCTGGGTTCGAAGTCAGTCGACCGCCGCAGCTCGCAGGCGGCGATCGAACTGAAAGTGCTGATCGACCAGATCCGCGAGCAGGTCCAGAACATCGAGTGATCCCGCCCGGGCCTGCCGGTCTCCGGCGCGGGCCCGCGTAAAGCGGTACGATGCGCGGCCTTTCGAGCGCTGGAGACGGGCGTGACCCCCGAATCCCATCATTCCGCGGACACGCCGCCGATGCGCGGCACGCTGTTCATCGTCGCCGCGCCGTCGGGCGCCGGAAAATCCAGCATCGTCAACGCCTGTCTGGCGCGCGATCCGGACATCGCCCTGTCGATCTCGTTCACCTCGCGCCTTGCGCGTCCGGGTGAGCGCCATGCCGAGCACTACCACTTCGTCGGCAAGGACGTGTTCCAGCAGATGATCGATGCCGGTGATTTCTTCGAGTACGCGCAGGTGCACGGCGACTGGAAGGGCACCGCGCGCCAGTCGGTTGAGCCGCAGCTCGCTGCCGGCAAGGACGTGCTGCTGGAGATCGACTGGCAGGGCGCGCGCCAGGTGCGCGACAAGGTGCCCGAAGCCGTAAGCGTCTTCATCCTGCCGCCGTCGCGCGAAGCGCTGGACCAGCGCATGCGCAAGCGCGGCCAGGACAGCGAGGCGGTGATGGCCCAGCGGCTCGCGGCCGCGCAGGAAGAGATGTCGCACTACGACGAGTTCGACTACGTCGTGGTCAACGAGGATTTCGACACCGCCGTGGCCGAGATGTGCGCGATCTTCCGCGCCAGCCGGCTGCGCCGCGAACGCCAGGCCGAGCGCCACGCCGCGCTGATCGCGCGTCTGCTGCGCGAAGAAGCGGCTGTCCCGGCGTCGAACGCAGGCTAACTGATTGATTCATATAGCCGGCGCTTGCGTCGGCATGGGCCCGGCGCTACGATGCGCGACCCTTTTTCGTCAATTCGCGCGGCCGATCCGGTCGCCGGGAGCCCGTATGGCCCGCATCACCGTAGAAGATTGCCTGGAAGTCGTCGACAACCGCTTCGAGCTGGTCATGCTGGCCGCACGTCGCGCCCGCCAGCTCGCCAATGGCGTGGAATCGCAGCTCGACAACAGCGAGAACGACGACAAGCCGACCGTGCTGGCACTGCGCGAGATCGCCGCGCGCCGCATCGATCAGCCATTCATCGACGCCGTCGACAAGTCCGAGCGCGAGCGTAAGGAACGCGAGGCGCTGGAATGGGCCGCTGCCGAAGTCGTGGCCGACGAGGACATGGGCAAGGGCGACGATCTCTGATCCGCCTGCCGCGCGCCTGAGGCGCGCCGCCCGGTATTCCGACGACCCCGCTCCGGCGGGGTCGTTGCGTTTGTGCGGTACGCGCGCGCAGCCGCGTTGCCGTATGCGGATGTGGTTCCCAAAGTACGACTGTGCCCGTAGGCTTCGTGGATGACGCCCGCCGCACCCGCCACTGCCCCTGTATTGCCCGATATCCCCGCGGATGACGCGGTGCCCGAGTACATGCGCGTGCTCGAGTGGGCGGCGCAGTATCTGCCCGACGAACAACGCGCGCAGCTGCGTCGTGCCTGGTCGGTCGGTGCGGCCGCGCATGCGGGCCAGATGCGCAAGTCCGGCGAGCCCTACATCACTCATCCGGTCGCGGTGGCCGTGGTGCTGGCCGAGCAGAAGGTCGACATCGAGACGCTCGTCGCGGCGATCCTGCACGACACCATCGAAGACACGCCGCTGACCCGCGAAGCGCTGGCCTCGGCATTCGGCGAGACCGTCGCCGAGCTGGTGGAAGGCGTCACCAAACTCGACAAGCTCAACTTCGGCAGTCGCCAGGAAGCGGACGCGGAGAGCTTCCGCAAGATGATGCTGGCGATGGCGCGCGATCTGCGCGTGATCCTGATCAAGCTCGCCGACCGCCTGCACAACATGCGCACCCTCGGCGCGCAGCCGGGACCGTCGCGCGAGCGCATCGCGCGCGAAACGCTCGACATCTACGCGCCGATCGCCCAGCGCCTGGGCATGAACAAGATCAAGGCCGAGCTGCAGGATCTCGGCTTCCACGCGCTGTATCCGATCCGGCACATGGTGCTGGAGCGGCGCATCCGCAACCAGCCGCTGGTACGTCGCGAAGCGCTGGCGAGCATCGAGGCGCAACTCGCGCAGCGGCTCACCAGCGCAGGCCTGCAGTACCGGCTCGTGGGGCGGGTGAAATCGCCGTGGAGCATCTACAACAAGATGCAGGGCGAAGGCAAAACCTTCACCCAGGTCATGGACGTGTTCGGTTATCGGATCATCGTCGGCAACGCGGCCGACTGTTATCACGCGCTCGGCATCGCGCATTCGGTGTTCAAGCCACTCGACGGGCGCTTCCGCGATTTCATCGCGATCCCCAAGGCCAACGGCTACCAGTCGCTGCACACGGTGCTGTTCGGGCCCTACGGCGCGCCGATCGAAGTGCAGATCCGCACCGAGGAAATGGAACTGATCGCCGAGCGCGGCATCGCCGCGCACTGGGCCTACAAGCACGGCGGCGACGGTCCGAACAGTGCGCAGTCACGCGCGCACACGTGGATCGCCGGGCTGCTCGAATCGCAGCGGGCGACCGGCTCGTCGCTGGAGTTCCTCGAGAACGTCAAGGTCGATCTGTTCCCGGACGAGGTCTACCTGTTCACGCCCAAGGGCGACATCATGTCGCTGCCGCGCAATTCGACCGCGCTGGATTTCGCGTACGCGGTGCACACCGACATCGGCAACCAGGCGGTGGCCGCGCGCGTCGACGGCAAGCTGGTGCCGCTGCGCACGATGCTGTCGAGCGGGCAGCGGGTGGAGATCGTCACCGCGAAATCCTCGATGCCGCGTCCGCAGTGGCTGGAATTCGTCGTCACCGGCAAGGCCCGCACCGCGATCCGCGCGCAGCTCAAGCATCTGCAGCACGAGGACGCGGTGCAGCTCGGTCATCGCATGCTCGACCGCGCGCTGGAACTGCTCGGCACCTCGCTCGACCGGCTGCCGCAGGAGCGCCTCGACGCGTATCTGGTCGAAGCGAAATATCCGCGGCTCGAAGAACTCATGGCCGACATCGCGCTGGGCAACTGGATGCCGGCGCAGGTGGCGCTCGCGCTCGCGCAGCACGATGGCGGCGTGCCGACCGAGCAGATCGCGCGCGCCGGCGAGACGATCCGCATCCGCGGCGACGAACGCGGTGTGATCACGTTCGCCAACTGCTGCATGCCGATTCCCGGCGACGACATCATGGGCTACCACACCACCGGCCGCGGCATCGTGGTGCATCGCGTGGATTGCCCGAACGTCGCCGAGTTCCGCAAGTCGCCCGAGCGCTGGGTCGCGATCGACTGGGACCGCGAGGTCGTCGGCGACTACAACGTTGCGTTGCGCATCGAGGTCGAGAACCATCCCGGCGTGCTCGCGCAGGTGGCTGCGGCGATCGCACGCGTGCATTCCAACATCGACGGCGTGGAGTATCTGGAACGCGACAGCACCATCGCCGCGATCCGCTTCTCGATCGAGGTCAAGGGCCGCAAGCACCTGGCCGAAGTAATCCGGCGGACACGCCGCCTGCCGGTTGTGCACGGCGTCCAGCGGATGTAATCCGAACCGCGGCGCGGCATGCGCCCGTTAGAATGCGGGCTTTCCCGTCGCCGGAGTTCCACGATGCCCCGCACGCCCATTTCCACGACCGATGCGCCCGCCGCGATCGGTCCGTATTCGCAGGCCGTCCGCGCCGGCGACACCGTGTACTTCTCGGGCCAGATTCCGCTCGACCCGGCCACCGGCGAGATCGTCGCCGGCGACATCACCGCACAGGCGCGTCGCGCGTTCGACAACCTCAAGGCGGTGGCCATCGCGGCCGGCGGCAGCCTCGAAGACATCGTGCGCGTCGGGCTGTACGTCACCGATCTGGGCGAGTTCGCGCAGGTCAACGCGGTGATGGCGGAATACTTCGCATCGCCGTATCCCGCGCGCTCCACCATCGAAGTGCCGGCGTTGCCGAAGGGCGCGCGCTTCGAGGTCGATGCGGTGATGGTGCTCGGCTGAGGGCCAGCGCCCCCGTATGAGCCGGTCCGGTATCCACGCGCCGACGCTCGCCGATGCGGGCCAGACGCCGGTGTCCGCGTTGTCGGGCGTCGGGCCGAAGGTCTCGGAGAAGCTCACTGCGCGCGGGCTCGCGACGATCGGCGATCTGTGGCTGCATCTGCCGCGCCAGTACGAGGACCGCACCCACGTCACGCCGATCCGCCATCTGCGCGGCGGCGTGCCGGCGCAGATCGAAGGCACGGTCGAAGCGGTCGAAAAGGGGTTCCGGCGTCGGCCGATGCTGCGCGTCGCGATCTCCGACGGGTCCGGCGGCACGCTGGTGCTGCGCTTCTTCCATTTCCGTGCCGCCCAGGTCGCGCAGCTCGCCGTGGGCACGCGGCTGTGCTGTTTCGGCACGCCGCGACCCGGTCAGCAGGGTCTGGAAATCGTGCATCCGAGTTATCGCGTGCTCGACGATGACGCGATCACGGTGCTCGACGATCGCCTCGATCCGGTCTATCCCGCGATCGAAGGCGTCGGCCCGCAGATGCTGCGTCGGCTGGTCGGACAGGCGCTCGACCGGCTGCCCGGCGATGCCGCGCTCGAACTGTTGCCCGGTGACGCGCTGGAGTCGCTCGGCATGCCGACGCTGCGCGATGCGCTGCTGTACGTGCATCGGCCGCCGAGCGGCGCGGACATCGGAATGTTGGCCTCGGGTCGTCATCCCGCCCAGCGTCGGCTGGTACTCGAGGAAATGCTTGCCCACCACTTGAGCCTGCGTCGGCAACGCATCGCGCTGCAGGCGCATCGTGCGCCGGCGCTGCGCCCGGGCGCGCTCGCCGCCGCGTTGCAGGCCTCGCTGCCGTTCGCGCTGACCGGCGCGCAGTCCCGTGTGCATCGCGAGCTGCTGATCGATCTGGCCCGGCGCAAGCCGATGCTGCGATTGGTGCAGGGGGATGTCGGCAGCGGCAAGACCGTCGTCGCCGCGCTGGCGGCTGCCGCTGCGATCGATGGCGGTCGTCAGGCCGCGTTGATGGCGCCGACCGAATTGCTGGCCGAACAGCACGCGCAGAACCTGCGGGCCTGGTTCGAGCCATTGGGCGTGCGTGTGGCCTGGCTCGCCGGCAAGGTCACCGGACGCGCGCGCGCGGCGGTGCTGGCCGACATCGCGTCTGGCGCAACGCCGCTGGTGGTCGGTACGCACGCCCTGATGCAGGCCAGCGTCGCCTTCCACGACCTCGCGCTCGCCATCGTCGACGAGCAGCACCGTTTCGGCGTGCACCAGCGCCTCGCGCTGCGCGACAAGGGCGCGGGCGGAGATCGCGTGCCGCACCAGCTGGTGATGACCGCGACACCCATTCCGCGCACGCTGGCGATGTCGGCCTACGCCGATCTCGACGTCTCCGCGATCGACGAACTGCCCCCCGGTCGCACGCCGGTGCAGACGGTCGTATTGAGCAGCGAGCGACGGCCCGCCCTGATCGAACGCATCCGCCACGCCTGCGCCGACGGTCGTCAGGCGTATTGGGTATGCACGTTGATCGACGATTCCGATGAAGTCGTCGCGCAGGCGGCGCAGACGACGTTCGAACAGCTCTCCGCCGCGCTGCCCGAGCTCCGTGTCGCGCTCGTGCATGGACGCATGAAGCCGGCTGCCAAGCAGGACGCGATGCGCGCGTTCAAGCAGGGCGAAGTCGATCTGCTGGTGGCGACGACCGTCATCGAAGTCGGTGTCGACGTGCCCAACGCCTCGCTGATGGTGATCGAGAACGCCGAGCGTCTCGGTCTCGCGCAGCTGCATCAGCTGCGCGGCCGCGTGGGGCGGGGCAGCGCCGCATCGAGTTGCGTGTTGCTCTACCAGGCGCCGCTGTCGCGGATGGCGCGCGAGCGTCTGGACACCATGCGCACGACGAGCGACGGCTTCGTCATCGCCGAAAAAGACCTCGCGCTGCGCGGCCCGGGCGAACTGCTCGGCACCCGCCAGACCGGCCTGGCCGAATTCCGCCTGGCCGATCTCGCGCGCGACGCCGACCTGTTGCCGGATGTCCATCGGATCGGCGACGCGATGCTCGTTGCGCAACCGGCGCTGGCCGATCGCGTGGTGTCGCGCTGGATCGGGAGCGCCACCCGCTACGCAGCCGCCTGAATAGGTTGTGTATCTGGTACAACGGCGGCTGTGGAGTCTTCACAGTTTCATCACATCCGAGAAATACCGTAGGAATTCACGCAGCAAGTGTGCCTTTCGTCACATTTTGCTGCCCGGTATCCCTGCAGCGGACGGGATAATTCTGAGACGTTAGACATCACCGGAAGGCGGGTCCGGCCCCCGACATGCCCAGGGAGGGACAGATGGAAACCCAGTTGCGTATTTTCATCGCTGACGATCATCCATTTACGCTCGCCGGTGTGCGCGCCGAAATCGAACGGGCCGGCGAGCCGTTCGTAGTCGCCGGCGAAGCTTCGAACGGTGCCGTCCTGCTCAAACTGCTGGAGGCATCACGTCCAGGCGATCTGCTGGTCACGGATTTTTCGATGCGGGGCCCGCAGCTTCGCGATTGCGACGGACTGCCGCTGCTGTTGACCCTGCGCCGCCAGTTTCCGGCACTGCCGATCATCGTGCTGACCGAGGTCGAGAATCCGGCGATGCTGCGCGCGATGGTGGATGCCGGTGTGCGCGGCCTGGTCGACAAGATTTCGGCCCGCAACGAACTGCTCACCGCAATCCAGAAAGTTGCCTCGGGACGCATCCATTTCTGCCGCGCGATGCGCGCGGTGCTCGATCAGGCGGGCGGACTCGACAAGCCGCAGGTCCGCATCTCACCCCACGAAGCCGAGGTCGTGCGCCTGTTCGTCGGCGGCCTGACCGTCAGCGAAATCGCGGTGCGTCTCTCGCGCAGCGTCAAGACCATCAGCCGGCAGAAGAACGACGCGATGCACAAGCTGGGTCTCGACAACAACAGCCAACTGTATGCGTACGCGCGCGATCACGGCTTGACCTCCTGACGACATACCGGAATGCGCCCCCGGTTTTGAGAATAGTCTGATTCCTGCTTTTTCGACCCCCTGATTATCTGATCGCGTCGAGACACGTCCACGTGTTTCGCGATCGATTAGACGGACAGGGGGCTGTCCGGCACGTCGCCTCGAAGCGGCTGCCGCGTCCCTCTGTCGCCCACCAGGCAACGCAGAGGGAGAGGACGCAGATGAATCGCATTTTCCGCAAGGTGTGGAACCGGGCGCTGGGCGTCGTGGTGGTGGCATCGGAACTTGCAAGGGGGCGCGGCGCCGATGTGCAGGCAGGGCGCGCGCATTGCATGCCGGCGATCTCGATTCTGGCGGCAGCACTGTTGTGCGCAGGTAACGCGTCCGCGCAGGACGAGACGGCTGCGACGCGCGACGACGCGGAGACGATCGCAAAAGCCGTCGAGCAGCACCTGCAGTCGCAGGACGATGCTGCCAACGACCGGGCGTCTTCCCTGCTGTTCACCAGCGACATGATGTCTACAGCCGCCCAGTCGCGCTCGATCATGGGGGGCGGTTCCGTCACGCCGATGGGCGTGATCAATCCAGGTGGGCTGACGGGCGGTACGTTGCCCGGCCTGGTCAACTATCTGCAACAGTTTCTGATCGGTGGCAATTACCAGCAGTGCGGATTGCTGGGAAACGGCCAGTTGCTGCCGGATGAGTGCCTGACCATCTAGCGTGCAAACTTTAGATACTCGTTTACCGGCGTCAATCTGTTGGGCACTGACCTCCTGACGCTCCCCAATGTGCTCGATCTCAATGGGAATCGACCTTCGGATCATACGACCATCCTTGGTCGCGCTTTGTCGGAAAGCTATCTGACTGTGACCAATGCGCAGTACGGCGCGGCGAACAACTCGCCGACCTGCACCATCTTGGGCGTGATCGGTGTCTGTGTCCCTGGGGTGAGCACGTATTCGTGGTCGACTCTGCCCGCGCAGGATTTCCAGGTCATCATCGGCGACGGCGCTGCTGCAAACGGTTCGAACACCGTTGTAATGGGCACCAATGCGACGCACCGGCTTCCGGCTACCGCCTGGACCGGCGCCGGCGCGCCTGACGGCAATTACGCGGCGAGGCTCGGCAATGCCGTCGTCGTCGGCCATGGCGCGAACGGCACCGCGGACCGGCAGGTCATCCTCGGCGCGAATGCATCGTCGACGCATGCCAACAGCGTTGCGCTCGGTGCGGGCGCGGTGACCGATCGGGGCGCACTCACGAATTACACCGCGACGGGCACGTCCCTGGTGCGCTCGTCGGTCGGTTCGGTCTCCATCGGTGCGGGCGCAACGAGCCGCCAGCTCACGCACGTCGCGGCGGGTACGCAGGCGACGGATGCCGTCAACGTCGAGCAGATGCAGGGCGCGATCTCGCAGGTCAATGCCGTCAACGCGCTTGCGGTCGGCTACGACACGGCTGCACGCACCGGCATCACTCTGCAGGGCGCAGGTGGTACGACCATCTCCAACCTTGCGCCGGGTGCGGTGACACCCGTCAGCACGCAGGCCATCAACGGTGCCCAGCTGCATGGCGTCAGCACGTCGGTCGCAGCCGGCTTGGGCGGTGGTGCGACGGTCACGGCAAACGGCGCGATCACCGCACCGAGCTACGCATTGCAGGGCGGAACCGTGACCGCGAACAGCGTGGGCGCCGCGGTTGCGGATATCGATGGCCGAACGACCGGCAACACGACCAGCATCAACAATCTTCTCAACGGGACGGCTGGGCTGGTGCGTCAGGACCCCGGTTCGTTGGCAGTGAGCGTCGCCGGCACGACCGGCGGCACCGCAGTGAGCTTCGCCAATGTCTCGGGCGCGACGCGCAGCCTGGATGGCGTGAGCGCGGGCGCCCTGTCAGCTGCGGGCACGCAGGCTGTCAATACCGGGCAACTGTTCAACACGGGCAGCACCTTGGCGACCCGTCTGGGCGGCGGCGCGACCCTGACGGCGGACGGGACCGTGACCGCGCCGGCCTACAGCCTCGAGAGCGGCACGGTCACCGCGTCGGATGTCGGCACGGCGTTGGGCAATCTCGATGGCCGTGCCACCACGAACACGACGAACATCAATGCAGTGCTCGCCGGTACCGCGGGACTCGTGCGCCAGGTGGCGCCCGGCGCCGCGCTGACGGTCGGCGCACAGACCGACGGCACCGCGGTGGGCTTCGCGAACAATGCAGGCGCCGCACGCACATTGACCGGGGTGGCTGGCGGCGCGGTCACGGCGGGCAGCACCGAAGCGCTCAACGGCGGGCAGCTGTTCGCGTCCAACGCTGCCGTTGCGTCCCATCTCGGCGGCGGCGCAGCCGTCGGTGGCAACGGTCTGATCACGGCGCCGAGCTACACGATCGGCAGCACCGCGTACGCGACGGTGGGCGATGCGTTCGACGCCGTCGACGGCGCGCTCGCCGATGCCACCGCAGTCGGCCTGTTCGCCGTGCGTTACGACACCGATGGCGCGGGTGATCCGGATCTCACACGGATCACGCTCGGCAATGGCGTGACGGGTGGCACGACGCTGGCGAACGTCGCCGCCGGCATCGCGCCGACCGATGCGGTCAACGTGTCCCAGCTGGCGCCGGCCGTCACCGCGCTTGGCGGCGGCGCGGGCATCGATCCGGTGACGGGCGCGGTGACTGGTCCAACGTACACACTCGCTGATGGCGCGGGCGGCACCGCGAGTTTCGACAATGTCGGCGGGGCGCTCGGCAATCTCGATGGGCGCGTGCAGGGCAATACCACCAACATCAACAACCTGCTCGGCGGCACGGCCGGCCTGGTGCAGCAAGCCGGCGTCGCGGCGCCACTGACGGTCGGCGCACAGACCGGCGGCACGCTCGTGGACTTCCGCGCACTGGGAGGCGCGGCCCGTACCCTGGATGGCGTCGCGCCGGCTGCGCTCGGCAGCGCGAGTCTGCAGGCGGTCAATGGTGGCCAGCTGTTCGGTCTGGGGACGAATATCGCGTCCCGCCTCGGCGGCGGTGCGACGTTCAGTGCGGCGGGGGTGCTGTCTGCGCCGTCGTACACCATTCGCGGCGTGACTTTCAGTAACGTCGGATCGGCATTCACGGCAGTCGACAACGCGCTCGCCGATCTCGGCGGTGGCATCGGTGACCCGGGTGTGTTCGCCGTGACCTACAACGCGAGTGTGGATGATCCCGACACGCCGGATTTCTCGCGCATCGCGCTCCGGGGCACTGATGGCACTGTGATCGGTAACGTCGCAGCGGGCGCCAACGCGCTTGAAGCGGTCAACGTTGGCCAGCTGACCAGCGCACTCGACGCGCTCGGTGGGGGTGCGGGCGTCGACGCGGCGACCGGTGCCGTGATCGCGCCCACGTATGCCCTCGACGATGGCGCCGATACTGGCACGACGTCGGAATTCGACAACGTCGGCGATGCGCTCGGCAATCTCGATGGCCGGACGGTGGGCAACACCAGCAACATCAACAATCTGCTCGCGGGTACGGCAGGACTGGTGCAGCAGGCCGATCCGACGGCTGCATTGACCGTAGGAGCGGCGACCGGCGGCACGCAAGTCGACTTCACCGGTACGGGCGGTGTCGCGCGTCGTCTGAGCGGCGTCGCGAACGCGACCGTCGCGACGGATGCCGCCAATCTTGGCCAGGTGCAGGCAGTGGGCGCGTCCGTCGCCGCGCAGCTGGGCGGTGGCGCGGCTGCGAACCCGGACGGCACGTTGACGGCGCCTAGCTACACGATCGCCGGCGCGAGCTACACCAATGTCGGGGCTGCGTTCGATGCCGTCGACGCGGCGTTCGACGACGTCGTCTCGGTCGGCGCCTTTGCGGTGCGCTACGACGACGACGGTACAGGCAATCCGAATCTCGCCCGGATCACACTGGGGGCTGCCGGCACACCCACGCGGATCGGCAACCTCGCGGCGGGCATTGAGCCCGGTGATGCAGTGAACCTGGGCCAGCTGACGCCGGTGGTGGAGGCACTGGGGGGCGACGCAACGGTCGATCCCGTGACCGGCGCGGTGACAGGGCCCACCTACACGCTCGATAGCGGCGCCAACACCGGCACGACGATCAGCTACGGTGACGTGGGCGCGGCGCTGGGGAATCTCGATGCGCGTGTCATCACCAATACCGCTCTGATCGAAGAAATCGATGGAAGTGGGGCCCCGCGCTTCTTCCGGGTGAACTCGGCGGGCGCCGTCGCGCAGGCGCTGGGCGCGGATACCGTGGCGATCGGTCCCAATGCCATCGCAAACGGCGCCGGTGGCGTGTCCATCGGCCTGAACGCCGTGACCGGTGACGCGGCAGATGCGACCCGCGTCAATCAGGTGGCGATCGGCAACAACGCACGCTCGACCGCGCAGAACAGCACGGCCGTGGGCGGTGACGCCTTGGCAAGTGGTCCGCAGTCGACCGCGTTCGGCTCGGCCGCGCAGGCGACCGGCTCGAACAGTCTGGCGATGGGGCGCAACGCAACCGCGGGCGACAGCGGCACGGCCGTCGGCATGAACGCGATCGCCACGGGTGTGCGTGCAACCGCGCTCGGTCAAGGTGCGCAGGCCACCGTCGCCGATTCGACTGCGGTCGGCCAGTTCGCAGCCGCGACGGCTGCCAACAGCGTGGCGCTCGGTCTTGGCTCGCTCGCCGACCGCGCGAACGCGGTATCGGTCGGCACTGCTGCCGCGCAGCGGCAGATCATCAACGTCGGCGATGGCACGCAGGACACCGACGCGGTGAACCTGCGGCAGCTGACGGCGGTCGAAAACCAGATCACCGACCTCGGCGAACTGGCGGTGCAGTACGACGACGCGTCCCAGTCACGCTTGACGCTGGCGGGCGCTGACGGCACCACGGTCGGCAATGTCGCCGCCGGCGTGGCTGACGACGAGGCGGTGAACGTCGGCCAGCTGACGCCGGTGGTCGACGCACTTGGCGGCGGCGCCGGCATCGATCCGGTGACCGGTGCGGTGACCGGTCCGACGTACACGCTCGACGACGGCAGCGACACCGCGACGACGCAGGACTTCAACGACGTCGGTAGCGCACTGGGCAATCTCGACACGCGCACGACGACGAACACCAGCAACGTCAACGCGCTGCTCGATGGCAGCGCCGGTCTCGTGCGACAGGACCCGGCCACCGACGTGGTGACCATCGCGGGCCAGACGGGCGGCAGCCAGGTCAGTTTTGCCAACGCGAGCGGCGGCGCACGTCGCCTTAGTGGCGTCGCCGCTGCCACCGACGCGGCTGATGCGGTGAACCTCGCGCAGCTGCAGGGCGCCAGCGGATCGGTCGCCACGCATCTGGGGGGCGGCGCGACCGTCAACCCTGATGGCACCGTCACCGCGCCGACCTACAGCATCGGCGGTGCCAGCTACGGCAACGTCGGGGCGGCATTCGATGCAGTCGATGAAGCGCTCGGTGATGCCGTCGCGATCGGCGCGTTCGCCGTCCGCTACGACGACGACGGCGCGGGTGCGCCGAACCTCGCGCGCATCACGCTGGCGGGTCCGACGGGTACGACACTGGCCAACGTGGAAGCCGGCGTGGCAGCGGACGAGGCGGTCAATGTCGCGCAGCTCACGCCGGTTGTGGATGCGCTGGGTGGTGGTGCGGGGATCGATCCGACCACGGGCGCGGTGACCGGCCCGACGTACGTGCTCGACGACGGCAGCAACACCGGCACCACGGTCAGCGTCGACAACGTGGGCTCGGCGATCACCAATCTGGACGGCCGCACCACCACCAACACGTCCGACATCGCGGGCCTTCTGGCCGGCACCGCAGGCCTGGTGCAGCAGGACGCCGCCACGCTGGCGATTGGCGTGGGCAACCAGGTGGGCGGCACGCAGGTGGACTTCGCGAACAATGCCGGCGACGCGCGACGCCTCAGCGGCGTCGCCGCCGGCACGGTCGATACAGACGCGGTGAATCTCGCGCAGCTGCGCGATGCGATCGTCGACGTGAATTCCGACAGCGTGTTCGCGGTGCGTTACGACGAGGACGTCAACGGTGACCCGGACTACAGCCGGATCACGCTTGGGGGCGGCGCAGACGGTACGACGCTGACGAACGTGGCCGGCGGTGCGATTTCCGCCGCCAGCACCGAGGCTATCAACGGCGGTCAGCTGTTCGCGACGCACTCGGCGATCGCAGGCCTGCTCGGTGGCGGTGCGTCGGTGACGCCGCTCGGCACGCTCGTCGCGCCGAATTACGCGATCCAGGGCGCGTTCTACGACAACGTCGGATCCGCACTCGCGGCGCTCAACAGTGGTCTCGATGCGGTCAACGGCCGGATCGACGGCCTGCCGCCGGCACCCTCGCCGGGCGGCACCGATGCGCTCGTCGGCGTCGACGGGCCGCGTGACGGCACCGGCGACGCCGCGGTGAACGACGGTTCGCGCGGCGGCGCCGTCGGCGCTGCCGCGGTGTCGGACGGTGACCAGGCAGTGGCCGTGGGTGGTGACAGCGCCGCGGTCGGCGACAACGCGACCGCGATCGGCGGAAGCGCGACCGTGCAGGCCGCGAACGGCACCGCTGTCGGCGCCAATGCGACGATCGCCGCGACAGCGCCGAATGCGGTCGCCGTCGGTGAAGGTGCCACGGTGGCGGCATCGGGCGGCGTGGCGGTCGGGCAGGGTGCCCAGGCCAACGCCGGCAATTCGGTGGCATTGGGCCAAGGATCCGTGGCCGATCGCGCCAATACGGTGTCGGTGGGGTCCGTGGGCGGCGAACGCCAGTTGACGAATGTGGCCGCCGGTACCGCAGGCACCGACGCGGTGAATGTTAACCAGATGAACGCCGGAATCGAGCGGGCTCTGCAATCGGCGAACGACTACACCGACGCGCGCTTGAACCAGATGCAGTCGGACGTCTGGGAAATCGATCGCGGCTACCGCGCAGGCGTGGCGTCGGCGATGGCGGTGGCGGGCCTGCCGCAGGCCTATCAGCCGGGCCGGAGCATGGTGGCGGCGGCGGTCAGCGGTTACGAGCAGGAGGCCGGCCTGGCGGTCGGCATCACCACCATCTCGGAAAGCGGGCGCTGGGTCTACAAGTTCAGCGGCACCACCAATACCCGCAACGACGTGGGGGTGACCGTGGGCGCCGGCATGCAGTGGTAAGCCCGTCCGTGGGAGTCCGAAGCGCCCGGTCGATGCGTTGGCCGGGCGTTTCCGTTCTCGGCGGTCGCCGCCGTGGACGACGCGGGCGATAATGCGGCATGACCGATAAAATCCCGCTGCTGATCGATACCGACCCGGGCGTCGACGACGCCCTCGCGCTCCTGCTGGCCTTCGACGACGATGCGCACGACGTCATCGGGCTGACCATCGCCGCCGGCAACGTCGGCCTGCATCACACCGTCGCCAATGCGCTCAAGCTCTGCGAGGTGGTCGGCCGCACCGATGTGCCCGTATTCGCAGGCACTGCGTCGCCGCTGCTGCACGCCGCACCCGACGCGGCCTACGTCCACGGCAACGACGGGTTCGGCGACATCGGCTACGCGCCGGCGTCGCGTGGGGTCGAAGACGAGCATGCCGCACTGGCGATCCTGCGTCTGTCGCACGTGCATGCCGGCCGTCTGGTACTGGTCGCCCTGGGGCCGCTGACCAATGTCGCGCTGGCGTTGAAGCTCGATCCGAGCCTGCCGTCGCGTGTGGCGCGTTTCGTGGCGATGTCGGGTGCGGTGACCGGCCACGGCAACATCACCCCCAGCGCCGAGTTCAATGCCTACTTCGACCCCGAAGCGGCGAAGATCGTCTTCGACGCGTTCCCGGTGTTCGACCTGTCGGACTGGGAGGCCACCGTTGCCCACGGCCTGCCGCATGACGCGGTGCTCGGCTGGATGCAGGCAGGCGGCGAGATCGGCCGGTTCTACGAGGCGATCTCGCGCAAGACCCGCGAATGGTCCGCGGACCGACGCGGCGACGACTGGCATTCGGCCGATGCGCTGGCGATGGCCTGGGTGCTCGAACCCGGGTCCGCGCAGGAGGTCATTACGCGTCCGCTCGATGTCGTGCTCGACCACGGGCCGGCCCGTGGTGCGACGGTCGTGGACTGGAACCGCCAGCTCGGCCGGCCCGACAACGCCCGCATCCTGATGCGCTACGACGCGGCCCGGTTCCATGCGCGGATCCGCCGCGTGCTGGGCCGTTGAGCGGAATGCGTCCGGCGGCTTGCGCCCGGGTCCGCTCGATGGTTAAAATGCCGCTCTTCCCTTGCGCAACTTTGGTGCCGCCATGAAGGCCGACATCCATCCCGATTACCGCGAAGTCGTCTTCCAGGACGTCACGTCCGACGGTTTCAAGTTCCTCACCCGCTCGACCCTCGCCGCCTCGGCGAAGGAAACGATCCAGTGGGAGGACGGTAACGAATATCCGCTGATCAAGATCGAAGTCTCTTCGGCCACGCATCCGTTCTACACCGGCCAGAACAAGATCATCGACACCAGCGGTCGCGTCGACAAGTTCCGCAAGCGCTACGCCAAGTAAGCGCGTGTGGAATGGTGCGTGCCGCGAACGCGGTGCGCATCGTCCGACGACACCAGCGGCCGCCCTTGGGCGGCCGTCTGCATTCCGGTTCCTCGCGTTTCGCCGCTGTCCGCCGCCGCGGTGCGCTTCGCCGTGTTCGACTTTCGTGCAATGCCACATACCGGCGCGCATGGAATCGCTATGCGATAATTGACGCATTGCGGCACGCGCCGCCCGCCAGGCCGGATGGCGCAGCTGTCCGGAGAAATGAGGAGCCTCCAGAGTGTCTGAATCCAACGCCAAGCTCAACCAGGTCACGCTCGATGCCGCCGGCAAAACGGTGACGCTGCCCGTTCTGCACGGCACGCTCGGCAATCCCTGCATCGACATCTCGAAGCTGCCCAAGGAAACCGGCTGCTTCACCTACGACTCCGGTTTCACCGCCACAGCCAGCTGCAAGTCGGCCATCACCTACATCGACGGCGACGAAGGCGTGCTGCTGTACCGCGGTTACCCGATCGACCAGTTGGCCGAGAAGTCGAGCTTCCTCGAAGTCGCGTATCTGCTGCAGGCCGGTGAGCTGCCGACCGCGGACGAGTTCGCCAAGTTCGAGCACGAGGTCACGCATCACACGATGATGCACGAGTCGCTGAAGAGCTTCCTGCAGGGCTTCCGTCACGATGCGCACCCGATGGCGATGCTCGCCGCGTCGGTCGCGTCGATGTCGGCGTTCTATCACGACACGCTGGATCTGCAGGATCCCGAACAGCGCCGCCTTGCCGCGATCCGTCTGATCGCCAAGGTGCCGACGCTGGCCGCGGCCGCGTACCGCTATTCGATCGGTCAGCCGATCCGCTACCCGCGCAACAGCCTGAACTACGTCGATCGCTTCCTGCACATGATGTTCGAAGTGCCGAGCGAGCCGCTGGAGCTCAACCCGGTCGTCGCCAAGGCGATGGACCTGCTCTTCATCCTGCACGCTGATCACGAGCAGAACGCGTCGACCTCGACCGTGCGTCTGGTCGGTTCGACCGGTGCGAATCCGTACGCGTCCGTCGCGGCCGGCATCACCGCGCTGTGGGGCCCCGCGCATGGCGGCGCCAATGAAGCGGTGCTCAAGCAGCTGGCCGAAATCGGCACTGCCGACAACGTCGAGAAGGCGGTCCTGCGCGCCAAGGACAAGAACGACCCGTTCCGCCTGATGGGCTTCGGCCATCGCGTCTACAAGAACTTCGACCCGCGCGCGAAGATCATCCGCGAGATGACCCACAAGGTGCTCGGCGAGCTGGGCGTCAACGATCCGTTGCTCGACGTCGCGATGAAGCTGGAAGAAGCGGCGCTGAAGGACGACTACTTCGTCGAGCGCAAGCTCTACCCGAACGTCGATTTCTACAGCGGCATCATCTACAAGGCGCTCAACATCCCGACCGAAATGTTCACGGTGATGTTCGCGATCGGCCGTACTGCCGGCTGGGTCGCGCACTGGCTCGAGCAGCAGGTCGATCCGGAAGCCAAGATCGGCCGTCCGCGCCAGATCTACACCGGTTACGATGTGCGCGATTACAAGGGCGCCGACCAGCGCTGATCGACTCGACCACACTGCGGGATCCTCGGATCCCGGGTGCCACGACAGGGCGGCCTCCGGGCCGCCTTCGTCGTATCTGGGAGACCAGCTGTTTCTACGGGAATCCCGACATCCGTCTCAGGTGTTTTCCAGCAGCCGGCCCCTCATGCGCTCGGCAGACTGGGTTCGACACGCGCTGCCCGCACTCTACGTACCAGACAGGCGCAGCGCTCGGCTCACTCGACGGGGATGCTCGAATGAAGATGGGATGGATGTGGAGCGCAGCGCTCGCTTGCGGAATGGCGTTCACTGCTTCGAACGTGGCTGCGCAGGAAATGTCGTTCCGCAGTGGCCTGATCACGGGGATCAGCCCGATGCAGGTCGCCGCAACGGCCGTCCAGCAACAGACGAAGCCGTCGCAGACCACCGGCGCGCTCGGCCGCGCGCTGGGTCGGATGGCGGGGCGGGCGGCCTCCCGTGTCACCGGCGAGTACTCCTACGAGGCCTACGAGGTCGCCAGCGGCGCGGCGCGCGATGTCGTCGAAGGCGCTGCCGCCGCGCCGGCAGCAGGCGTGCCGACGGTGACCGCCTACATGGTCATGCTCAAGTTCGACGACGGCAGCGAGTCGGCGATCCGCGCCGCGAGTGCCGATGGCCTGCGCGTCGGTGCACGCGCGCGCGTCTTCGGCACGGGCCAGAGTGCGCAGATCGTCATGGAGTAAACAACGACGCGCCATCGATGCGACGGCGCGCCGACTCAGCCGGCGCCGTGCTCCAGTGCGATCAGCTGCTCCAGCTGCGATCGGGACGCACGGCGCATCGGCTTGTCTTCCATCGTGGACAGCGGGGCCTGTCGCAGACTCGCCTCCGGCAATACCGTCAGGTCGAAGGTCAGATCTTCGGCCGCGAACACCCAGACATCGAAATCCCCCGCCCGCTGCCGGTCCAGACGCAGTCGGCGCATCCGGCTCTCGGCCGGTATGCGGTGATCGTCCAGAAAGCGCGCGAGTCCGCCCGAGTCGTCGGTATGCACATGCAGCGTGACCGCCGAATGCGCATCCGCCGTGCCTTCGAGCACGGGGCCGACCAGCCGCGGCGAGAACCGTTCGAAGAACCCCATCGCGCGGATGGCGGCTTCGCGCCGCTCGCGCAGCGCAGCGGTCTGGCGTTCGCCACCGAACAAGCGCTGGTGCTCGCGCAATGCGTCCTCGATCTCCCGGTTGCGCGGCAGAGACGCATCGTCGTGGATGCCGAGTCGACTCGCCGCCTTGAGCTTGGCGACGTGGAAGTCGCGGATGCCGCCTTCGGCCATGAGGCGGGCGGCCTCGTGCGCGAGGCGATGGCGGCGTTCGCGGGTCTGTGTTTCCGCGTGCTGACGTGCGCGATGCATGCGCGTCACCTGTCGTCGATCACCTAGGATCGACTTTACGCCCGCATCGTGACGGGTCAAGAGACGGCGCGATCCGCTTCAGCTGCTGGATGCCTCGAGCTCGCGACGACGCCGGGCGGCGCCTCGATCGGCCGGCGTCGCGATGCGCGCGTGCCGGCCACATCCGCAGTGATCAGAAGATGTCGAACGCTTCCTCGGCCGGCACATCGTCGATCTGCAGATCGATCTCCGACTCCATACGCTCCAGGTCTTCGGCCTTGACGTACTCGATGATGCCGCCCTCGGACGCGGTCGGCAGCAGGCGGCCACCCGCCGTCACCGCGACGCGCACCATGCCTTCCGGCGGCTCGTTCGCGGCCTCGGGCACGCCTTCGAGCGCGACGCGCATGAAGTCGATCCAGATCGGCAGGGCTGCGCGGCCGCCATACTCACGGAAGCCCAGCGAGCGGTTGTCGTCGCGGCCCACCCAGACGGATGTCACGAGATTGCCGCCGAAGCCGGAGAACCAGGCATCGCGATGGTCGTTCGTCGAACCGGTCTTGCCGCCGACGTCTTCGCGTTCGAGCACGCGTGCGGCGGTGCCGGTGCCGCGACGCACGACGTCGCGCATCATCGAGATCATCTGGTAGGCGACGCGCTCGTCGATCGCGCGCGGCGCCATCACCGGAGCAGCGCCGTCGGCGCGCGGTTCGGGCGGCTTCGGGGCTTCGACCGGCGCTTCGGTGACCTCGCGTTGTTCGGCAGCTGGGCCGAGATTGAATCCATCGACCACATGGCCGGGCGTCGACGGCTGGCCCGGCGTTCCAGCCGTGCCGCAGCCGCGGCAGGCGCGGGCCGGGTTTTCCTTGAACACCAGCGTGCCTTCACGGTCACGCACTTCGTCGACGAACCAGGGCGTCACGCGGAAGCCGCCATTGGAGAACACCGCGTAGCCGCGGGTCACGTCCAGCGGCGTCAGCGACGGCGTGCCGAGTGCGATGGACAGGTTCGGCGGCAACTGCGATTCCTCGAAGCCGAAATGGCTGATGTAGCGGCGCGCATAGTCGACGCCGATCGCATCGAGCAGGCGCACGGCCACGAGGTTGCGCGACTGCACCAGTGCCTCGCGCAGGCGCATCGGTCCGACGAACCTGCCATCGGAGTTCTGCGGGCGCCAGTCCTGGCCGCGGCGCATCCTGAAGAGCACCGGTGCGTCGAGCACGATCGAGGCCGGGTTGAACCCCTTCTCGAACGACGCGGCGAAAATGAAAGGCTTGAAGCTCGAACCCGGCTGACGACGCGATTGCGTGGCGCGGTTGAAATTGCTGCCCGCGAAGCTGAAACCGCCGATCAATGCGCGCACCGCGCCGTCGTCGGGCTCCATCGAGACCAGCGTCGCCTGCGCGCGCGGCAACTGTTCGAGCTGCCAGGTGACGACCGGCGGCGGCAGCGCGTCGGGCTCGGTGTCGGCCGGGGCCTTGGCCGGCGTTTCGATGCGACGCACGCGGGTCAGATCGCCGCGCGTCAGCAGCGCAGCCGGATTCTTGCCGGTCCAGCGGCTGGCGGCAGCGTCGAGCGTCACGGTGCTGCCATCTGACAGCACGACATCGGCCGTGCCGTCTCCACTGCGCACGACGACCGCCGGCAGCATGCCACCCTGCGGCGCGATGCCGCGCAGGCGGCGCGCGGTGGTCTCGGCGTCTTCGCCGGCTGCCAGCTCGAACGTGTCCGCCGGCTTCACCCAGCCGTGGCGACGGTCGTAGGTGGTCAGGCCGTTGCGCACGGCCAGCTCGGCGGCCGCCTGCATGGTCGGGTCGATCGTGGTGGTGACGTGGTAGCCGCGGGTCAGCACGTCGCCGCCGTACCGGGCGACCATTTCCAGCCGCACCATTTCCGCCACGTACGGCGCGAAGACTTCGATCGGGCGCTCGTGCGGGCTGGCGTGCATGTCGACGGCGCGTGCGGCGGCGGCGTCCTGCGCGCTGATGAAGCCGAGCTCCTGCATGCGTGCGAGCACGTAGACGTCGCGGCGCTCCTTCGCACGCTCGGGGTTGCTGAGCGGATTGCCGCTGGACGGGAACTTCGGGATCGCCGCCAGCGACGCCATCTCGTCGAGATCGAGTTCGGCCAGCGATTTGCCGTAGTAGAACTCGGCGGCCGCCGCGACGCCGTAGGCGCGATTGCCGAAGAAACTCTTGTTGAGATAGAGCTCGAAGATCTCGTCCTTGCTGAGGTTCTGCTCCATCTTCCGCGCCAGCAGCATCTCGGCGAACTTGCGCGTGAAGCTGTATTCCGAGCTCAGGAAGAACTGGCGCGCGACCTGCTGGGTGATCGTCGAGCCGCCCGGCACGCGGCGGTCGTTGGTCGTGGCCAGCAGCCAGAGTGCGCGCGCGACGCCGCGGTAATCGATACCGCCGTGTTCGTAGAAGCGTGCGTCCTCGGTCGCGAGGAACGCCTGCTTCAGTCGTTCCGGCACATCCTCGATGTCGACCGGGTAGCGGCGCGTTTCGCCGAACAGCGCGATCAGCCGGCCGTCCCGCGCGTAGACGTACATCGGCTCCTGCATCTCGATGTCGCGCAGCGCTTCGACGTCGGGCAGCTTGGACGCGACCGCCGCGTAGAGGATGCCGCCGGTGATCGCACCGAGGATGCCGAGGACCAGCACCAGGACCAGAGTCCAGCGCAGCAGACGGCGGAAGCGGGAGGGGCGGGGCTTGGGCGTCGACGTGGGGGCTGGGCTCATGGCGGCAAAGTATAGGGGAGGTGTCCGCGGGGCGCCGGTGCGTCGGCGTGGAACGGGGCTTGCAGGCGGATTGCACCGGCCGTGCCCGCCGGTGGTTCAGCTTTCCGGAATCGAAGGCGCGTGTTGCCAATACCCGGAAAGTCCGCTATTTAATGCGCCGGGACACGAGGCGTGGCTAAACGCCCGTGGCAAAGGGGATATTCCGTGGGGCTCATCACAAAAAGCCAGGTGCCGATCATCGGCGTCGACATCAGCTCGACTGCTGTCAAGCTGCTGCAGCTGTCGCGCCAGGGCAATCGCTACCGCGTGGAGCACTACGCGGTCGAACCGCTGCCGCCCAATGCGGTGGTCGAGAAGAACATCGTCGAGGTGGAGGCCGTGGGCGAGGCCATCCGCCGCGCGGTGTCGCGCTCGGGCACCAAGGCCAAGCATGCGTCGGCCGCGGTCGCGGGATCGGCGGTCATCACCAAGACCATTCCGATGCCGGCCGACCTCGACGAGGACGATCTCGAATCGCAGGTCGAGCTCGAAGCGGTCAACTACATTCCGTACCCGATCGAGGAAGTGAACCTCGACTTCGAAGTGCTCGGGCCGATGCCCGGCAACGCCGAGATGGTGCAGGTGCTGCTCGCGGCCTCGCGCTCGGAGAACGTCGAGCTGCGCGCCTCCGCGCTGGAGCTGGGCGGACTGACCGCCAAGGTCATCGACGTCGAGGCGTTCGCGGTCGAGAACGCGTTCGCCATGATCGCAGGCACGCTGAGCATGCCGTCGGACGGCGTGGTCGCGCTGGTCGATGTCGGCGCGACGATGACCACGCTCAATGTACTGCGCAACGGGCGCAGCCTGTACTCGCGCGAGCAGGTGTTCGGCGGCAAGCAGCTCACCGACGAGGTGATGCGTCGCTACGGCCTCAGCTACGAGGAAGCCGGGCTGGCCAAGCGCCAGGGCGGCTTGCCGGAGAGCTACGAGGTCGAAGTGCTCGAGCCGTTCAAGGAAGCGATGGTCCAGCAGGTCAGCCGCCTGCTGCAGTTCTTCTACGCCGGCAGTGATTTCAATCGTGTCGACCAAGTGGTGCTGGCCGGTGGCTGCGCATCGATCCCGGGCGTGGCCGACATGGTCGAAGAGCAGCTGGGCGTGCAGACCGTGCTCGCCAATCCGTTGGCGCAGATGACGCTCGGCCCGCGCGTGCAGGCGCACGCGCTGGCCCAGGATGCGCCCGCGCTGATGATCGCCTGCGGCCTGGCCCTGAGGAGCTTCGACTGATGTCCAGGATCAATCTCCTCCCGTGGCGCGCCGAACGGCGCAAGCAGCGGCAGAAGGAATTCGGTGTCATGGTCGGCATCGCTGCGGCGACCGGCGTGGCGCTGTGGTTCCTCGTCAACATGTACTACAACGCGCAGATCGACGGCCAGAACGAGCGCAACGCGTTCCTGCAGCAGCAGATCGCCGCGGTCGACACCCAGATCACCGAGATCGAAGCGCTCGAATCGCAGCGTGCCCGCCTGTTGGCGCGCAAGGCCGTGATCGAGGAGCTGCAGGGCAACCGCTCGCAGATGGTCCATCTGTTCGACCAGCTCGTTCGCACGATTCCCGATGGGGTCCTGTTGACGTCGCTCAAGCAGGAGGGCCAGACGCTGACGCTCGAAGGGCGTTCGCAGTCGAACGCGCGCGTCAGTACCTACATGCGTTCGCTCGACGGATCCGGCTGGATGACCAGCCCGCAGCTGTCGGTGATCGAAGCACGTGACGGCGTGCCGGGCCTGCCGTATGCGTTCACCCTGAGTGTGCAGCTGTCGACGCCGGCCGCCAAGGAAGCCGCCGCGGCCGAGGGCACCGACCCGGCTGCGCCGGCCGACACCCTGCCCGAGGCTGCGCCGGTCGCTGCGCCCGCTGCAGAAGGAGTCGCGTCGTGAGCAAGAAAAAGATGTCGCTGCGCGAGCTGGACTTCAACAACACGGGATCCTGGCCGCGCGAGTACAAGATCGGCGCCTGCATCCTCGTGGGCCTGCTGATCTTCTTCCTGCTGTGGTACGTGATCACCCGTGAGAAGGGCGACGAGCTGACGAATCTGGAGACACAGGAGTCCACCCTGCGCGCCGATTTCGAAACCAAGCAGGGGAAGGCCGCGAACCTCGAGCCGCTCAAGCAGCAGCTGGCTCAGATGGAACAGCAGTTGCAGCAGATGTTGCGGCAGTTGCCGAGCAAGACGGAGATGCCCGATCTGATCGTCGATATTTCGCAGACCGCGATCGCGACCGGCATCCAGAACGACCTGTTCAAGCCGGGCGAGGAAATGCCGCGCGAGTTCTACGCCGAGCAGCCGATCGCCCTGCGCATGGTCGGCACCTACCACCAGTTCGGCGCGTTCGTCAGCGGTGTCGCATCGTTGCCGCGCGTGGTCATCATGACGATGCACGACATTTCGCTGAAGCCGCGCGCTGGCGGTACCGATGGTCTGGCGGGTATCGGGCCGAATTCCAGTCTCGAACTTTCCGGTACCGTGAAGACCTACCGCTATCTGGACGAAGAAGAGACCGCCGCGCAAGCCCAGGTCGCGCAGACGACGGAGGGGACGCCGTGATGGCCGTCAGGACGGGCAACATGATGCGTGGCGTTGCGCTGCTGTCGATGGCGCTGGTGACCTCTGGCTGCGGCCGCGGCGTCACCAGCGAACCGGGCGAGGCGCCCAATCTCGAAGTCTGGGCCGAAGAGGTCAAGCAGCGTCCAGCACCGGCGCTGGAGCCGCTGCCGGTGATGCAGCAGTTCGAGACGTTCGAGTACTCGGCGCAGGGCATCCGCGACCCCTTCAGCAATGCATTCACCGACGACTCCGGCGGCAGCGGTCCGCGACCGGATTCGAACCGGCGCAAGGAAATTACCGAGCAGTATCCGCTCGACAGCATGTCGATGGTGGGCACGATCGGCACCGGGGGCCGCATCGTCGGTCTGGTGCTCGCGCCCGACAAGGTGACCTACCGCATTAACCCGGGCAACTACCTGGGTCAGAACGATGGCCGCGTCACTTCGGTCAATGAAAATCGCATCGAGCTCGTCGAGCTCGTGCCCGATGGCGCCGGCGGCTGGTTGGAACGTCCGGCTTCGCTCGCGCTGAACGAACAATGATGAGGGGAAGCAACATGACCGTGAGCAACGCGGGAAGCCTGCAGTCGGGCCGGATGAAATCGGTGCGTGCCGGCGCGCTCGGTCTTGCCATAGGACTGGTGGCGACGTTCAGTGGTGCCCATGCGGCGCAGGCGCCGACGCATGCGTCGCTGCTGCCTCTGCTGCAGGCAACGACTGCCGCAGCGCAGCCGGCCGGGGCGGTCGCAGTGACGGATATCGATTTCCGTCGCGGTGACGGCGGCTCGGGCAAGTTGGTGCTTCGCTTCGATGGAGACGGCGCCGCGCCCGACCTGCGCACGCAGGGTGGGAATGTCGTCATCAGCCTCGGCGGGGCGACGCTGCCGGCGTCTCTGCAGCGTCCGCTCAACGTCACCGACTTCGCCACCCCCGTGCAGCGCATCGACGCCCGCCAGGGCGCGGACGGCACGCAGGTCGTGCTCAGCGCACGCGGCGAATTCGAGCCGATGGCGTACCAGAGCGGTCGCGACTACATCGTCGAGATCATCCCGCGCACCGGCGCTGCCACCAGCGAGCGCGCTGTGGGCGCAGCATCGACGGCCGCGACGATGGGCCAGGCAACTGCGGCGACGGTATCGGACGTGCGCGCCTACAGCGGCGCGCCGGTGACGTTCAACTTCCAGGACGTGCCGGTGCGCACGGTGCTGCAGCTGATCGCCGACGAGTCGAACCTCAACATCGTCGCCAGCGACAGCGTGACCGGCAACGTGACGCTGCGCCTGCAGAACGTGCCCTGGGATCAGGCGCTGGACATCGTCCTGCAGGCCAAGTCCCTGGACAAGCGCCGCAGCGGCAACGTGGTATGGGTCGCGCCGCAGAGCGAGATCGCTGCATTCGAGCAGGCCAAGGAAGATGCGCGCCTGGCGATCGAAGAGCGTGCGGAGATGACGACCGAGTACATCCCGATCAGTTACGGCAATGCGGAAGATATTGCGAAGTTGCTGACGGAAGAGAGCAAAAGCAGCGCTGGTGGCAGTAGTGGTAGTACATCCCAGCAACGCGGCTTTCTCTCGTCGCGCGGTAGTTTGAGCTTCGACCGCCGTACGAACACCTTGCTGGTCATCGATATCCCGAACCGGGTTTCCGAGATCAAGCGTCTTGTCGGCATGCTCGACAAGCCGGTCGATCAAGTCGTAATTGAAGCGCGCATCGTTATCGCGAATGAGTCCTTCGCACGCGATCTGGGTGCACGTTTCGGTGTCAGCGCGAGCAAGCAGCGGGTCAATGTCGGTGGCGCCTTGGGTACCACGGAACAAGGAGGTCCTCTTTCACCTATCGGCTTGAATGTCGACCTGCCGATCGAGGCGGGTCCGTCGCTCGCCTTCACGATTCTCGGGAATACGATCGATTGGGCTGTAGAGCTGCAAGCACTGCAGACGGAGCAAAGGGGTGAAGTAATTTCCAACCCACGCATCGTGACCAGCAACCAGCGTGAAGCGGTCATCAGCCAAGGACAGGAAGTCGGTTATCTGACGATCACTGGTGGCCAAAGTAACAGCATCCCGACAGTTGAGTTCAAGGACGTCTTGCTGGAGTTGAAAGTAACGCCGACCATCACGAATGATGGACGGGTGTTCCTCGCGATGGACATCAAGAAAGACGAGGTCACGGGTACGACCGACTATCCGGGCATTGGATCCATTCCGCTCATCAGCAAACGGAACGTGACTACGGCCGTGCTGATCGACGACGGTCAAACGGTGGCGATCGGTGGTGTCTACGAGTTCGCCGATCGCGCTTCGCTCTCGAAGGTGCCATTTCTTGGTGACTTGCCGATCGTCGGCAATCTCTTCAAGAGCCGTGGACGGACCAAGGATAAAGCCGAGCTCCTGATCTTCGTGACCCCGAAGGTCATGCGCGTAGCCCAGCGTCCGGTCAACTGATCGGTGCAATCTGTAAGTCGTCAAGCGACGGGGCCTTCGGGCCCCGTTCGCATTTCCGGGTCGCCGGTTTGGCTGGCGTTGTGAACTGATGGCGCGGGTTCCGGTCAAACTGGGCCTCTGCGCGATGGGCGCCGGTGATCGAGGATGGCGATGGATCTGGTGAACGGAACTGCGGACGGGCTGCATGCGCGGTTCGTGGCGCTGCGCGATGCGCTGTCGGAGGAGATCATCGGGCAGTCGGCGCTGGTCGAGCGGTTGCTCGTAGCGCTGCTGGCGGATGGGCACCTTCTGGTCGAAGGTGCGCCGGGTCTGGCGAAGACGACTGCGGTGCGGGCGCTGGCCGCGCGGCTGGACGCGGATTTCGCACGCGTGCAATTCACGCCCGATCTGCTGCCCGCGGATCTGACCGGGACCGAGATCTGGCGGCCGCAGGATGGGCGCTTCGAGTTCCAGGCCGGGCCGATCTTCCACCCGCTGCTGCTCGCCGACGAGATCAACCGGGCTCCGGCCAAGGTGCAGTCCGCCCTGCTGGAGGCGATGGGCGAGCGGCAGGTGACGGTGGGGCGTCAGACGTATCGGCTGCCGGACCTGTTCCTGGTCATGGCGACGCAGAATCCGATCGAGCAGGAGGGCACGTTCCCGCTGCCGGAAGCGCAGCTGGACCGGTTCCTGATGCATGTGCGCGTGGGCTATCCGGAAGCCGACGCAGAAGCGCGCATCCTGCAACTCGCGCGCGATCGTGCGCTGGCCCAGCTCGACGACGTCTCGACACCGGTCGAGCGCATGCCGCTGGCGGACTTGTTCGAGGCGCGGCGCGCAGTCCTGGCGATGCACGTGGCGCCTGCGGTCGAGCGTTATCTGGTCGAGCTGGTGCTCGCGTCACGCGACGCCGGCCGCTACGACGCGGCGCTGGCGGACCGGATCGCCTGGGGCGCCAGCCCGCGTGGATCGATCGCGCTGGAACGCTGCGCGCGCGCGACCGCCTGGCTCGCCGGCCGTGATTTCGTGACCCCCGATGACGTGCGCGCCGTCGCGCCCGACGTCCTGCGCCATCGCGTGCTGCCGAGTTACGAGGCCACGGCCGAGGGCTGGGATGGCGAGCGTCTGGTGCAGGCATTGATCGCGCGGGTGCCGCTGCCGTGAATGCCGACAAGGCGGACGTCGCGCCGGGCGTGCGGCCGTCGCTGGCGGAACTGGTCGCGCTGCGTCCGGTCGCACGGCAGCGCGGCGCGGTGCGCCGTGCACGCAGCGGTGTGCGGGCTCTTGCGCCGTCGCCGCAACGCGGACAGGGCATGGAGTACGCGGAGTCGCGCGACTACGTGGCCGGCGACGATGCGCGCCACATCGACTGGCGCGTGACCGCGCGCACCGGGCGCCCGCACACCAAGACCTTCCAGCGCGAACGCGAACGGCTGACCCTGATCGTCGCCGATACGGCGGCGTCGCTCTACTTCGGCACGCGTGTGCGTTTCAAGTCGACCCAGGCCGCCCGAGCAGGTGCGATCGCGGCCTGGACGGCGGCCGCCGATGGCGATCGCATCGCGGCCCTGCGTGGTTCGGTCATCGAAGCGCCGGTGCCGCCCGCTGGTGGCACGCGTGGTGCGTTGCGCGTGTTGCACGCGCTGACACGCTGGTATGCGGCAGCGCCGGAAGGCGATGCGGGACTGGGCGTGGCGATGGACCACGCGCGGCGCCTGCTGCGGCCCGGCTCGCGCCTGCTGGTGCTGGCGGATGCGGCCAGTGCCGCCGCGGTGCCGTCGCGCGACTGGGCGGCGGTGGGGGCGCACTGCGATGCGCTGGTGTTGCTGCTCGACGATCCGCTCGAACGCGTGCCGCCGCGCGGGCGCTTCGGATTCGCGAGTGACGACGGCCGGATCGATCTCGACCTGTCGGGCATCGCGCAGCGTGGACGCTGGCGCGCGGCCTTCGATGCGCCGCGCGACCTGGCGATCGCGCATCTTCGACGCGCCGGCATCGGCGTCGAGTCCTTGTCCAGTGATGCGCCGAGCGATGCCTGGCTGTCCGCGTTCGCCCGTGGCCGGATGGGCTGATGGCGACGATGCCCGACCTGGTGCTGCGCGACATCCACCAGCCGCCCGCGCCGTCGTGGTGGCCGCCGGCGGCCGGCTGGTGGTGGCTGTCGGCCGCGCTGCTGGCGCTGGTCTGCGCCGTCGTGGGCTGGCGGCTGTTCCGCGCCTGGCAGCGGCGGCGCTGGCAGCAGTTGTTCGACAGCGAGGTCGCAGCGGCGCCGGATGCGGTTGGGCGGATCGCGGCGATGTCGTCGCTGCTCCGCCGCGCAGCGCGCCGGCAGCGACGCGATGCCGATCGCCTGCAGAGCGACGACTGGCTGTCGTTTCTCGACACCGGTCTGCCGGGCGCGCCGTTCACCACAGGTGTGGGCATCGCCATGCGCGACGGCGCGTTCCGGCGTGATGCCGACGCGCTCGACACCCCGGCGCTGCACGCGCTCGCACGCGCGCGCTTCGTCGCGCTGATGCTGGGACGCCGCCGATGACCGGGGAGCTGCCCGCATGGCTGCCGGCCCTGCGCGAGATGTTCGCGTGGCCCTGGTGGCTGCTGGCGATGCCGCTGCCCTGGCTCGTGCGGCGTCTTCTGCCGACGTCGCACAGTCGTGGCGGTGCGCTGCGCGTGCCCTATCGCGGACTCGCCGCATTGGCGACCTCCGGCAGCGCAGCCGGCGCATCGAAGACGCCCTGGCTGTTGTGGGCCGCCTGGTGTCTGCTGTGTATCGCCGCCGCGCGCCCGCTGCAGTGGGGCGAGGTCGAACAGCCGCCGCGCAGCGCGCGCGATCTGATGCTCGCCGTCGATCTGTCGGGCAGCATGAGCGAAGAGGACATGTTCGTCGGGCGACGGCCCGTGGACCGGCTCACTGCAGCGAAGGCGGTCATCGCTGATTTTCTGGAGCGTCGCGCCGGCGATCGCATCGGCCTGATCGTGTTCGGCCAACGCGCCTACGCGATGACGCCGATGACGCTGGATCGGGAGAGCGTGCGCCAGCAGCTCGACGCGACCGTCGTCGGTCTGGTCGGACGCGAGACCGCCATCGGCGATGCGGTCGGCCTCGCCGTCAAGCGGCTGCAGGATGCGCCGCGTGGCCAGCGACTGCTGATCCTGCTGACCGATGGCGTCAGTAATGCCGGCGCACTGACGCCCGACAAGGCCGCCGAACTGGCGCGCGATGCCGGCGTTCGCGTCCACACGATCGCGTTCGGTAGCGATGCCGGCGCCGGTGGCCTGTTCGGCTTCCAGATGCCCGGCAGCGAACCGGCGATCGACGAGGCCGCGCTGCAACGCATCGCCGACACCACTGGCGGTCGTGCATTCCGTGCGCGCGATACCGGTGAACTCGCCGGCATCTACGGCGAGATCGATCGCCTCGAACCGGTCGAACAGCCCGGACCCGCATTGCGCCCGCGCATCGAACGCTATCCGTTGCCGCTCGGCGCTGCGTGCGGGTTGCTGTTGCTCGCGCTGCTGCCGCAACTGCGCCTGCGTCGCGAGGCGGCCGCATGAACCTGCCGTTCGATGCAGTGCAGTTCGCGCGCCCGGTCTGGCTGTGGGCACTGTTGGCGTTGCCGCTGCTGGCCTGGATCTGGTGGCGACGTCGACGCAGTGCGGAGGCTTGGCGCGAGGCCGTGGATCCGCATCTGCTCACGCATCTGCTCGAAGCGCGTCCGGATCGACGCGGTCTGTTCGGGCTCGTCGCGTGGCTGCTCGCCGGCTTGTTGGCGGTGCTGGCCATGGCCGGGCCGGGTTGGCGCGAGGTCGCGGTGCCGCTCGATACGCAGGGCATGGCGCCGCTGGTCGTGGTGATCGATTTGTCGACTGCGAGTACCGCCAGCGATCTGCCGCCCTCGCGGCTGCTGCAGGCGCGCGCGAAGCTCGCGCAGTTGCTGGCCGAACGTGGCGCGAGCCAGGTCGCGCTGGTCGCTTACGCCGACGATGCCTTCACCGTCGCACCGCTGACCGACGATGCGCGCAACGTGGCGCTGTATGTCGATGCCTTGTCGCCCGAGATCATGCCAGTCGATGGTCAGCGCGCCGATCGCGCGATCGCGCACGCGACGCGCCTGCTGCGGCAGGGACAGGCGCTGCGCGGCGACATCCTGCTGGTGACCGGCGCTGCCGATACGGCGGCCGTCGCGGAAGCGGGCATCGCCGCGCGCATGGGCTATCGGGTCTCCGTGCTCGGACTCGGCACCGCGGCCGGTGCGGCCTATCGCGACGCCGATGGTGCGCTCGCGCACGCACGTCTGGATACCGTTGCGTTGCGCGCGCTCGCGGCCGCAGGCGACGGCCGCTACCACGCGTTGTCGATCGACGATGGCGATCTGCGGGCGCTCGGCGTGCTGACGCCGGAGGCGCGTGCAGGCGCCGCGTCTGCGCGCAACGATGCGAGCGTGCGCCGCGTGCTCGACGAAGGCTACTGGCTGGTACTGCCGCTGCTCGCGCTGGTGCTGCTGGCCTTCCGCCGCGGATCCGGCTTTGCCTGCGTGGCGGTACTGGCGCTGTTGCCGGCCCTGTTACCGGTGCCTGCGCAAGCGCAGGCGCCCGTCGCAACCCCCTGGCAGCGTGCGGACCAGGTCGCCGACGGCCGGATGCGCGCAGGCACGTCGGCCTATCGCGGCGAACGCTACGACGAAGCCTTGAAAGCCTGGACCGGATTGCAGGGCGCCGACGCCGCGTACAACCGCGGCAATGCGTTGGCGCGTCTGGGCCGTTTCGACGAAGCGATCGCGGCGTACGACGAAGCGCTGTCGCAGCAGCCGGGCATGGCCGATGCGCAGGCGAACCGCGCCGCCGTCGAAGCCGCGCGCAGCCGCAAGCCGCCACCGGGGCAGGGGCAGGATCCGCGCGCGCCGCAGAAACCGCGCGACGACGGTGACAGCCAATCCAAGCCGGGCGAAGCCGGCGATCCTTCGGACAGCCAGCCCGGCGATGCGCAGGGGCAAGGCGATCAGCGTCCGCCGCCCGACGCCCCGGAACCGCAGGCATCCGACACGCCGCCGCCGGCGGACGCACAGGCGCAGCGCGACGCGGATGCGCAGCAGCGCGAACAGATGCAGCGCGCACTCGAAGGCCAGACAGAGCCGTCCGATGAAGACGCAGCTGACGCCGGCGCAACGGGTGCCGAAACCGGCGACGAGCGCGCGCAGGCGAACGCTGCGTGGCTGCGGCGCGTGCCCGACGATCCGGGCGGATTGCTGCGAGCCAAGTTCAGACTCGAACACGAACGTCGCGCAACGGGAGGCGACCGATGAAGGCTGTGCGTTCGAAGGGCGCGCGATCCGCGGCGTGGCTGGTCGCGATGCTGGTGCTGTCGTGCCTGGCCGGCATTGCGCAGGCGCAGACGCGCGCATGGCTCGACCGCGACCGCATCGCGTTCGGCGAAACGACCACGCTCAACGTCGAAACCGACGGTGCAGGCGACGCACCCGACTGGACGCCACTGGCGCGCGATTTCGACGTCAGCGGCCACACCAGTCGACGCGAGGTGGAGATCACCGGTGGCCGCCGCGTGACCCGTTCGCTCTACGGCGTCGCGCTGCGGCCGCGCCGCGAAGGTGTGCTCACGGTGCCGGCCTTGCAGGTGGGCGGTGCACGCACTGCGCCACTGTCGCTGAGCGTCGCGCCGGCTGCGGTCACGGCCGCGCGGGATGGGGCGCCGGCCTTCATCGAAGCCGACATCGACGTGCAGTCGCCCTACGTGCAGCAGTCGGTGGGTTACGTGTTGCGGCTGTATTACGCGACGCCGCTGGTGTCGGGCAGCCTCGACCAGCCCTCGCCGGAAGGCGCGTCGATGCAGCGCATCGGCAGCGACGTGCAATACAGCCGCGATATCGACGGGCGCCGCTACAGCGTCGTCGAACGCCGCTACCAGATCGTGCCCGAGCGCAGCGGCACGCTGTCGATTCCCGGCGCGCGCTTCGAGGGGCGCGGCGCGGGCGGCGGCATGTTCGACGACGTGTTCAATCGCGGGCCGCGCGAACTGTCGGCGAACGGACCGCCCAGCGTGCTCGACGTGCGCGCGATGCCCGCGAACGCACCGCAGCCGTGGCTGCCGCTGTATGGCGTGCAGGCGCGCTGGCTGGAGGCGCCGACGGAAGGTCGCGCCGGCGAGGCCAGCGCCTTCGTGCTGGAGGCTGTGTTCGATGGCGCGGTGGGCACGCAGCTGCCTGAAATCGGTCTGCCGCCGTTGCAGGGCGCGCAGGTGTTCGCCGAACCGCCGCAGTACGACGAGAGTTTCGAGGACGGCCGGCCGCGGGTGCGGCTGACCCGACGCTATTCGGTGGTGCCGCGCGCCGAGGGCAGCCTGCAGGTGCCCGGTCCGCGGATCGCCTGGTGGGACGTGCGCGCCGGCGCGGCGCGGACCAGTGGTCCGCCTGCGGTGTCGCTGGCGGTCTCGGCCGGTGAAGTGATGCCCGGTGGGGCAGCGGCGCAGGACGTCGACGCGGCGGCGTCGCCCGTCATCACGATGGCGTCCGATGCCGGTGCTTCGCATCTGTGGCCTGCGCTCGCCGCCCTGCTCGGTGCGCTGTGGCTGGCAACCGCTTGGCTGGCGTGGCGGCTGTACCATCAGCAGCCGATCGGCCTTCGACGCGCAGGCGCCGCCTCGCCGGCAGCCGGCGATGCGCCGGTGTCTCCGCAATCGTCGGGCTCGGCAGGCCATGCCCAACGCCGCCTGATGCACGTGCTGCAGACCGGCGAGCCGGCGGAGGTGGAAGCCGCCTTGCGCGCATTGTCCGACCCGCCCGCGGCGGATCTCGACACGCTCGCGGCACGTCTCGATGTGCCCGCCCAGCGCGAGGCCGTCGGTCTCTGGCAGCGGGCGCGCTGGACCGGGGGCGATCTGCCCGGCGCGCGTGAGGCGCTGCGCGCGGCGTTCCGCGGCGGCGCCTCGTGGCGGGATGCGCCCGCGCGTGCGCCGCGCGGCCCGGACCTGCCGCCGCTGTACCCGCGCCGCTGAGCCCCGCTTCCTGCTAGCCTCCGCGCTTTCCCGCGGTCTCCACGCCATGGCCGATTCCGACACTCTCGTACGTTCCCGCATACCGCTCCACTGGAAGATCGCGATCGGCTTCGCAGCCGGTCTGATCCTCGGCCTCATCGCCCACTACACCGGCCTGACCGCCTGGACGCTGGCCGATCCCGGATCGGCCGCCTGCACCGGCGCCGAGCTGTCGTGGCAGTGCCGGCCGTTGATCGAGAGCTTCGTCGGCTGGGTCACCGAGCCGCTCGGTACGCTGTTCCTCAGCCTGATCTTCATGCTGATCGTGCCGCTGCTGTTCTCGGCGCTGGTGATCGGCGTGTCGGAAATGGGTGATGTCGCCGCGCTCGGCCGGATCGGCTGGCGCACACTCGCGTGGACCGTCGTGCTGTCGGGCATCGCGGTCGTGGTGGGACTGGTGATGGTGAACCTGTTCCGCCCCGGCGACGGCGTGGACCCCGCCCTCGCGCAGCAGCTGCTGGCCGAAGGCGCGCAGCGCACCGAGGCGATCGTGCGCGACAGCAAGGAAGGCGCGACCGGCATGGACATGCTGATGTCGATCGTGCCGCAGAACGTCGTGGGCGCCGCGTCGGACAACGCCAACATCCTGTCGCTGATGTTCTTCGCGCTGATGTTCGGCATCGGTCTGGTCCTGACGAAGTCCGAGGCCACCGCGACGCTCAAGCGCGGCATCGAAGGTCTGTTCGAAGTGTCGATGACGCTGATCGGCCTGGTGATCCGCCTCGCGCCGATCGCGGTGTTCTGTTTCATGTTCAACCTGGCCGTGCTGTTCGGCTGGGATCTGCTGCTGCGTCTGGGCGCGTACGTGCTGGTGGTGGTCGGCGCGCTGGCGCTGCACATGCTGGTGACGTATTCGCTGGCGCTGAAGTTCGTCGGTGGCTGGTCGCCGCTGGCGTTCTTCCGCGGCGTGCAGGAGGCGATGCTGATGGCGTTCTCCACCGCGTCGAGCAACGCCACGCTGCCGACCGCGCTGCGCATCGCCGACGAAAATCTGAAGCTGCCGCGCAAGGTGTCGCGCTTCGTGCTGACGGTCGGCGCGACCGCCAACCAGAACGGCACCGCGCTGTTCGAAGGCGTCACGGTGATCTTCCTGGCGCAGTTCTTCGGCGTGGATCTGTCGATCTGGCAGCAGGTGCTGGTGATGCTGGTCTGCATCCTCGGCGGCATCGGCACGGCGGGTGTGCCGTCGGGTTCGCTGCCGGTGGTGGCGTTGATCTGCACGATGGTCGGCGTGCCGGCCGAGGGCATCGGCCTGGTGCTGGGCGTCAACCACTTCCTCGACATGTGCCGCACCACGGTCAATGTGACCGGCGATCTCGGCATCGCGGCGCTGGTCTCGCGTGGCGAGGATGACGCGCCCGAGCCGTTGAAAACGGTCTAAAGGCTGGCGGCACGCGGATACGAAAACGCCCGGCGATGCCGGGCGTTTTCTTGAAGCGGAACGCGATGCTTACTGCAGCAGTGAGCGCAGCATCCAGGCGTTCTTCTCATGCGTCTGCAGACGCTGGGTCAGCAGGTCCTCGGTCGGATCGTCGTCGGCATCGTCGGCCACATCTAGCGCCTTGCGTGCGCTGCGGCACACGGCCTCGTTGCCGATGACCAGCTGGCGCACCATCTCGCGCCAGTCCGGCGCCTTCTCCAGGCCCGGCTCTTCCTTGATCGACGACAGCTGGATGAACTCGCCATACGAACCCGGCGCGTTGTAACCCAGCGCGCGGATGCGTTCGGCGATCTCGTCCAGCGCGTTCCACTGCTCGGTGTACTGGCCCTCGAACATCACGTGCAGGGCGTTGAACATCGGCCCGGTGACGTTCCAGTGGAAGTTGTGGGTCTTGAGATACAGCGTGTAGGCATCGGCCAGGAACACCGACAGATGCTGGGCGACCGCCTTGCGATCCGCGTCGCTGATCCCGATATCGATGGCCGGCGCCTTGGATTGCGCGTCGGGCGACGCGACGGCCGGGGCGACCGGTGTCTTGGACGATTTGGACTTGCTCGGCTTGGTCTTGGCCATGACAGGACTCCGGTAATGAAGGGATTGCGCCCACAATATGGGCGCATCCGTTGTGGATATGTGACTTGAGGGCGGGTTCGGGCGTGACGCAGCATTCCAGCGACCAGGCGGTGAACGGCGCGTTGAAACACGCGCAGGCCGCGATCGAGCGCGCATCGACGCGCGACCGCGGCCGCCTGCTCGGACTGCTCGGTCGCTGGCGGCGCGCCCCCGGCGATGCGTCGGCGCGCGAGGCGTTCGAAACGCGCCTGCAGGCCTCCATCCGGCAGCGCGAGACGCGCGCCGCGCAACTGCCGCGTGCCGAAGTCGATCCGGGGCTGCCGATCGCCGGCAAGGCCGAGGAAATCGTCGCGTTGATCCGTGCGCACCAGGTCGTCGTCGTCGCCGGCGAGACCGGTTCGGGCAAGACGACGCAGCTGCCCAAGCTGTGCCTGGCCGCAGGCCGCGGCGCCGCCGGTCTGATCGGCTGCACGCAGCCACGCCGCATCGCCGCGCGTACGGTGGCCAAGCGCGTGGCCGAAGAGCTGCAGGTGCCGAGCGGGGGCCTGGTCGGTTACCAGGTCCGCTTCAACGACAACGTCAGCGATGCGACCGCGATCAAGTTCATGACCGACGGCATCCTGCTCGCGGAGATCGCGTCGGACCGCTGGCTGTCGGCCTACGACACGATCATCATCGACGAGGCGCACGAGCGCAGCCTCAACATCGATTTCCTGCTGGGCTATCTGAAGCAGCTCCTGGGCCGGCGCCCGGATCTCAAGCTGATCGTGACCTCGGCGACGATCGACACCGCGCGCTTCGCCGAGCATTTCGACGGCGCACCGGTGGTGGATGTCGAAGGCCGCGGCTTTCCGGTCGAGGTGCGTTACCGCCCGCTGGACGGCGAAGGCGACGACGCCGGCGAGCGCAGCGTGCTCGACGGCATCGTGGCGGTCTGCGACGAGATCATGCAGATGCGCGGCACCGGCGACACGCTGATCTTCCTGCCTGGCGAGCGCGAAATCCGCGATGCGCACCAGGCGCTCGAGCGCCGCAAATACCGGCACACCGAAGTGCTGCCGCTGTATGCGCGGCTGTCGGCGAAAGACCAAGACCGCGTGTTCAATCCCGGGCCGCAGCGGCGCATCGTGCTGGCGACGAACGTCGCCGAGACCTCGCTGACGGTGCCACGCATCCACTACGTGGTCGATCCGGGACTTGCACGCGTCAAGCGCTACAGCCCGCGGCAGAAGCTGGACCGTCTGCACATCGAGCCGGTCAGCCAGGCCAGCGCCGACCAGCGCAAGGGGCGTTGCGGCCGTATCGCGCCGGGTACGTGTTTCCGCGTGTTCTCGGAAGCGGATTTCGCCTCGCGTCCGGCCTATACCGATCCCGAGATCCGCCGCGCATCGCTGTCGGGCGTGATCCTGCGGATGCTCTCGCTGGGCCTGGGCGATATCGAATCCTTCCCGTTCGTCGAGCCGCCGGATCCGCGTGCGGTCGCCGACGGCTGGCAGCAGCTGGCCGAACTCGGCGCGATCGACGGCGAACGCCGGCTCACCGCGACCGGCCGTACGACGGCGAAGCTGCCGGTCGACGCCAAGCTCGCGCGCATGCTCGTCGCCGCGCATGCGCATGGCTGTCTCGATGCGATGCTCGCGATCACCTCGTTCCTCGGCATCCAGGATCCGCGCGAGCGGCCGTCCGACCAGCGCGGCGCGGCCGATGCGGCGCACGCGCAATTCGCCGATCCGAAGTCCGAGTTCGTCGGCATCGTGAAACTGTGGGACGGCTACCGGCAGGCGCACGCCGACCTCACCCAGTCGCAGCTGCGCAAATGGTGCGACCGTAATTTCCTCGGCTTCCTGCGCATGCGTGAGTGGCGCGAACTGCATCGCCAGCTGCGGCTGCAGTGCGAGGATCTGGGCTGGTCGATCGAAGCACGCGACGCCGCCGTCGTGGACACGGATCCGCGCATGGCTGCACGTGCGGACGCCGCCGCTTTCATCGCGCTGCATCGCTCACTGATCGCCGGCCTGCCGACCCAGGTCGGCCATCGCGCCGACCCCGGTGGTGGTGGCCGCGTGTCCGGCCAGTACGAAGGTCCGCGCGGACGGCGCTTCCAGCTGTTTCCCGGCTCGCCGCTGTCGAAGAAGCCGCCGCCGTGGGTCCTGTCTGCGACGTTGCTCGATACCGAGAAGGTCTGGTCACTGACCAACGCCGCGATCGAGCCCGATTGGGTCATCAGTGAACTCGATCACCTGCTCGCGCGGCGCCATCACGATCCGCGCTGGTCGCGGTCGCAGGGGCGCGTGGTCGGCAGCGAACAGATCAGCCTGTTCGGTCTGGTGCTTGCACCGAAGAAGCCGGTCGATTACGGGCGGCTGTATCCGGACGAATCGCGCGCGCTGTTCCTGCGCGACGGACTGGTGACCGGCGAGATCAATACACGCGCGACGTTCGTCGAGCGCAACCTGCGCACGCTCGAACGCGCGCGCGAAGAGGAAGCCAAGCAGCGCCGCTCGGGACTCGTCGTCGACGAAGACTGGATGGCGCAGTGGTACGCGCAGCGCCTGCCCGCCGATGTGCTGTCGGCGCAGGCGCTGGATGCGTGGTGGCGCAAGGCGCCCGACGCTGCGAAGCAGGCGCTGACGTGGAGCCGCGACGATCTGCTGGTCGCCGATGGCGTGGACGCCGATCTGTTCCCGGCCTTCATTGCGCTCGGCGACGCGCGGCTCGCCGTGTCGTACCGCTTCGAGCCCGGCGCGGTCGACGACGGCATGACCGTCTCGGTGCCGCTGCATCTGCTCAATGCGATCGATCCGGTGCGGTTGTCATGGCTGGCACCCGGGTTCGTCGAGGATAAGGCGGCTGCGTTGATCCGCAGCCTGCCCAAGGCACTGCGCCGCAATTTCGTGCCGGCGCCGGATTTCGCGCGCGCCTTCGCGCAGGCCTGGCGCGACGGTGATGCCGACGCGTTCACCGGCACACTGGCGCGATTCCTCAAGAAGCTCGCCGGCGTGGACATCACCGCGTCGGATTTCGACGAGGCGGCTCTGGAGCCGCATCTGCGCGCGAACCTGCGTCTCGTCGACACCGGTCGCGACCGCAAGAGCGCGACGGTGCTCGCCGAGTCGCGCGATCTCGACGACCTGCGCCGCCGCTTCGGCGAGCGCGCTGCGCGCGCGTTCGCGTCGCATGCCGCCGACGGCCTGCAGCAGGGTGGGCTGACCACGTTTCCGGAGACGCCAGTTCCGGTGTCGATTCCCGGCGCCGGCGGCCTGCCGGCCTATCCCGCTCTGCAGGACGACGGCGACAGTGCGTCGCTCGCGGTCCATGCCGATGCCGCGCACGCGCGACGCCTACATCCACAGGGCGTGCGACGCCTGCTGACGATCGCGCTGGCGGATCGCGTGCGGCATGCGCGCAAGCAGCTGCCGGTCGCGCCGAAAACGGCGTTGCTCTACGCCGCGATCGAATCGGCCGCGCCGCGCGACGGCAAGCCGGGCGACCGTCTGCGCGAGGATCTCGTCGACGGTGCGCTCGCCGCGCTGCTCACCGACGGACTCGAGACGATCCGCGATGCCGATGCGTTTGTCGCGCATCGTGACGCCGTCGGCAAGGCGCTGTTCGGCGAAGCGATGGCGCGCCTGCAGCAGGCGGAAGCCATTCTCGATCGCGTCGCCGACGTGCGCGCGAAGCTCGAGTCGAAGCTGATGGGCTGGGCGCGCGCGAACCTCGACGACATGCAGGCCCAGCTGCACGCGCTGGTGCCGCCGGGATTCCTGCGCACGGTACCGGCGACGGCGCTGTCGGAATACGCGCGCTGGCTGCATGCGCTGTCGCTGCGCGCCGAACGGGCGCAACGCGATCCGCAACGCGACCAGCAGCGCATGCTCGACGTCAAACCCTTCGTCGACGCGCTCGCCGAAGCCGCCGCGCGCGGCCGCAGCGATGCACCCGACTGGCAGGCGCTGCGCTGGGATATCGAAGAGTTGCGGGTGTCGCTGTTCGCCCAGGAACTGGGCGCGAAAGGCGGCGTGTCGCCGAAGAAACTGGCGACGCGGGTGGCGGCGCTTACTTGATGCGTTCGACGCGCACGCGCAGGTTGTAACCGGCCACGCGCATCCACCAGCCGCCCATACGGGCAGGCTCGATCTGGACGGCCGGCCCCTCGGCACGCACGCCTTCCATTGATGTCTCGCCGACTTGCTTCCAGACCTGGCCGTTCGCGAGCGTGTACTCGCGCCCGCGCCTGAAACCTTCGAATCGGCCGGTCAGTGTGCTGCTCACCGGCTCGGGTGCCGATTCCGATGGCGTACGCAGCTGGGCCGCTTCGCGGCGTCCTTCGGCACGCGCTTCGGCAAGCTGTGCTTCGGCAGGTGCGTGCGCGGCCGTCGTCTGGGTGGCCATCCATTGCTCAAGTGCGCGCAGTTCGGCCGGATCGAGCTTGTGCAGGCCCGACGTGCGGAATTGCGTGGCCCCCATGCGGGTTTCCAGCGTGGACGTCTGTGCCCAGGCGGCGCTGGCAGCTGCAAGCGACAGGGCGAGAATCAGGACAGGAGTTGCGCGCATCGTGTGGATCCTTGAAGAAGCGGCGGCGGATCGCTCAGCGCACCCGCTCGACCTTGGCCTGTGCGTTGTAGCCATCGACCTGCATCCACCAGACGCTCAGCAGGCCGGGCCGGACCCGGACGCCGACATCCTGGCCGCGTGCGCCCGCGATCGACGCGTTGTCGGTCTGCCGCCACACCTGGCCGTTCGCCAGCGTGTATTCGCGGCCACGTGCGAAGCCCGTGAACGCGCCGGGGATGGTGCTCTGGACCGGCTCGCGCGATTCCGCGGGACGCACCGCCGGCTCCGCCGCGACCGTCGCCTCACGACGGCCTTCCTCGCGCGCCTGCGCGATGCGCGCTTCGACGTCCGGCGCAGCCGCTGCGGCCGCAGAGGGCGCAGCACCGCGCGCCAGTAGTTCGTTCAGTCGCGCGAGTTCAGCGTCGCTGAGCTTGCCCAGCCCCGCATCGCGAAACTCTGCAGCGGTCAGGCGATCCTCGATCCGCGTCTGCTGCGCGAATGCGGGCACGGCTGCGGCAAGCGCCGCCGCGATCAAGACACTGTGGACTGCACGCATGCTCTGTTCCTCGGGTCGGGGCGCCGCTAGTGTAGACCGTCCTGCCCGCATCGAGCGGCCGATGCCCGAGCCTCCGGACAACCTGCGCGACCGCCTGCTGGCGCTGCCGACGATGGCCGCGTCCGGCCCGTCGCTGCGCGCCTTGCTGGCGTCGCTGCCGGACGATGCGGAGATCGCGGCGAACGATGCGGCCGTGCTGCTGGATACTGTCGCTTCGCTGGGCCTGCTCGGCGCCGACGTCGAGGTCGTCGCGACCGCGCTCGCCGATGCGGTGCACGCGTGGCGGCCCCTGCTGGTGGCGCGACTGCCGGCGATCGTTCCGCTGATCGAGGGGCTGGCCGCCGCGCACCAGGTGTGGTCGCTGCATGCCGAGCACGCGAGCGAGGGCAATCCCGAAGGCCTGCGGCGCCTGCTGCTGGCGCTGATCCGCGACCTGCGTCTGGTGCTGGTGCTGCTGGCACGCCAGCTGGCGCTGATGCGCGCCGCCGCGCGCAACGAAGATGACGAGGCGCGTCGCGCATTGGCATCGCTGACCCGCGACATCCACGCGCCGCTGGCGAACCGGCTCGGCATCTGGCAGCTGAAGTGGGAACTCGAAGACCTCGCGTTCCGCTATCTCGAGCCGGATACGTATCGCCGTATCGCCGGCCTGCTCGACGACAAGCGCACCGGTCGCGAGCGCCACATCGAAGCGGTCCGCGTGCAACTCGGCGAGGCGCTGGCCGCGCAGGGCGTGCGCGGCGAAGTCGCGGGCCGGCCCAAGCACATCTTCAGCATCTGGAAGAAGATGCAGCGCAAGCAGGTGCCGATCGGCGAGCTCTACGATCTGCGCGCGGTGCGCGTGCTGGTCGACGACATTCCTGCCTGTTATGCCGCGCTCGGCGTGGTGCATGCGCTGTGGACGCCGATCCCCAGCGAGTTCGACGACTACATTGCCCGGCCCAAGCACAACGACTATCGCTCGCTGCACACCGCGGTCGTCGGGCCGGACGGCAAGACGCTGGAAGTGCAGATCCGCACCCGCGAAATGCACGAGGCGTCCGAACTTGGCGTCGCCGCGCACTGGCGCTACAAAGAGAGCGGCGGTTCGCAGCGCTCGTCGTCGGCCGGCGATGCCGCGCTGGAACGGCGCATCGAATGGATGCGCCGTCTGCTCGATGCGCACACGGAACCGGCGGGCGAGGGTGATCCGTCGCTGGCCGGCGCGCTCGGCACCGAACTGGTCGAGGACCGGGTCTTCGTGCTGACGCCCAAGGGCGAGATCGTCGACCTCCCGCAGGGCGCGACGCCGCTGGATTTCGCGTATCACGTGCACACGATGGTCGGGCATCGCTGCCGCGGGGCGAAGGTCGACGGCCGCATCGTGCCGCTGGATTACGTGCTGCACAGCGGCGAGCGGGTCGAAATCCTGACCGCGAAGACGCCGTCGCCGCGTCGCGACTGGCTGGTGGTGTCCAACGGATTCCTGGCCAGCGCGCGCTCGCGCGAGAAGGTCCGCAACTGGTTCCACAAGCTCGACCGCGCGCGCAACCTGCAGGCCGGTCGCGAGCTGCTGGACAAGGACCTGCGCCGCCTCGGCCTGCTGCAGGCGGATCTCGCGCCGGTGCTGTCGCGCTTCAACGTCGCCACCGTCGACGACCTGCACGTGCTGGTCGCGCTCGGCGACGTCGGTCCGAACCAGGTGGGTCGTGCGTTGCTGGAGCTGGAGCGCGAACGCGAGGCGCCGGCCGACGACGCCGCGCCGACGCTGCCGCTGCGGCAACCGCGACGCCTGCCCAAGGCCGCCGATTCCGAATTCCACGTGGTCGGCGTCGACAATCTGCTGGTGCAGGTCGCGCGCTGCTGCCGGCCGGTGCCGGGCGAGCCGATCGCCGGTTATCTGACCCGCGCGCGCGGGGTGACCGTGCACCGCCGCGATTGCCCGGCCTTCCTGCGGCTGTCGGCGCACGAGCCGCAGCGCGTGTTGCCGGTAGAGTGGGGGCGCGCCAGTGGCGGCCATGCATCGGACATCGTCGTCGAGGCCGTCGATCGCCGGCATCTGCTCAAGGATCTGAGCAACGCGATCGCGCAGGAGGATGTGCACGTGCTGTCGATCCAGAGCGAGTCGCTCGGGCTGTCGCGCGTGCGCCTGCAACTGCGCGTGCGGGTCGCGGATTACGGCCAGCTCGCGCGTCTGCTCGGCAAGCTCGACGGGATGCCCGGCGTGGACGCCGCGCGCCGGTGACGCGGCCGTTCATTGGGGGCTTCCATACTGCGCCGCGTGCGACGCGAATCCGACATGCCTGATCATCCCGCACCGCCCCCGCGCGAGCGTCTGGCGCGTGCGTCCTCGCGCGCGCGCGCCTCGGCGGCCGAGGCATTGCAGCGTCGACGCGGGTGGTGGATCGCAGTCGGTGTGTTCGCGCTCGTGGTGGTCCTGGTCGTGCTGGTCCGCCTGTTCCTGGTCGACCGGCTGTGGCCGGAAACCCGCGCGAAGGCGCTGCTCGACGAGGCTGCAGTCGCGACCGCCGCCGGGCGCCTGAGCACGCCCGATGGCGACGGCGCCCGACAACTCTACGAAGCCGCTCTCGCGCTCGATCCCGACGACGTCCGTCCGCGCGCGGGTCTGGCCGAGGTCGCGCGCGCGGCGGTGGTGCAGGCAGCGGCCGCGGTCGAGGCGGGCCGTTTCGATGACGCGCACGCGGCGCTGCGACTCGCCAACGAACTCTCGGCGCCGCGCGAGCACGTCGATGCGGTGACGACCGCGCTGCGTCAGCGGGAAGCGGCCGGTGCCGGGCTCGATCGCCTGGTCGCCGAGGCGCAGGCCGCGCAGGCGGCCGGCCATCTGGATGCAGGCGAGCAGAGTGCGTTGCCGTTGTATCGCCGCGTGCTGGCGCTGCAGCCCGACAATGCCGATGCCCTGCGCGGTCGCGAGGATGCGCTGGCGTCGCTGCTGGAGGACGCGCGGCGGCGTCTGCGCGAAGGCGGTCTGCGCGAAGCGGCCGACCTGATCGCACGCGTCCGCGAATACGATGCCGGCCACGTCGATCTGCCCGACACCGACGCGCGCCTGACCGAAGAACTCGACGTGCTGCGCCGTCGCGCTGCGCGCAGTCTGGAGGCGGGCCGCGTCGAGCGCGCGGTCGCCGAATGGCGCACGCTGCTCGCATTCGATCCGGCCGATGCACGCGCGCAACGTGGCCTGCACGATGCCGGCGCTGCGTATGCAGCCCGCGCAGAGCGCTTCGCGCGCGACTTCAATTTCGCCGACGCCGACGCGCAACTGCGCGAAGCGCGTGCGCTCGCGGCCGACAGTGAAGCCGTACGCACGGCCGGCGAGCACGTCGAGCGCTCGCGCGCACGCCACGCGCGCCTCGGGCCGCAGCTGCCCCCCGCCCAACGCCGGCAGCGCGTGGACACTCTCCTGCGACAGGCCGCAGCCGCCGAAGCGCGCGGCGATCTGCTGACGCCGCCCGGCGACAGTGCCTACGACAAGATCCGGGCCGCGCGTCTGGTGGCGCCCGACGATGCGGCGGTCGCGCGCGCCTCGTCACGCCTGCTGCCGTCGGCGCGGCAGTGTTTCGACGCAGGCCTGCGCGCGAACAGTCTTGCGCGTGCGCGTGCGTGCCTCGATGCGCGCGAAGTGCTTGGCGACGAGGGTAGCGCGGTGCGCGAAGCACGCAGGCGGCTGGCGCAGCGCTGGCTGGCGATCGGCGACGAGCGCCTGGGTGCGGGCAATCTCACGGGCGCGGAGGCCGCGCTGGCATCGGCGCGCGATATCGACGCCGGCGTGCCGGGACATTCGGAATTCGCGCGCCGGCTGCGCGCCGCGTCGATCAACCGCTGACCGTCTTCGCGCGTCGGCTGTCGAAGACTCAGCTGTCGAAGAACACGCGACGCACCGTGTCGCGCGCCACGTCCAGCGAGAAGTGCGCCTGTACGTTCGCCAGTCCGTTGCCGGCGAGGCGGGACCACAGCACTTCGTCGCCGTACAGCGCGATCACCGCATCCGCGAATGCGTTCGACTCCTCGGCCAGCAGGACGTCCACGCCGTCTTGCAGGTGCATGCCTTCGGCTGCGCACGGCGTGGCGACGACCGGCTGGCCGTGCGCCATGCTCAGATTGACCTTGCCTTTCACGCCCGCGCCGAAGCGCAGCGGTGCGACGGCGATGCGACAGCCATCCATATAGGGCGCGATGTCGGGCACGTGGCCGTGGATGTGCACGCCGGGCGCGTCCGAGAACGCGGCGATCGTCTCCGGCACGTAGCCGCCGATGCAGTGGAACCGGACGTCGGGCAACGCTGCACGGATACGCGGAAACACCTCAACCAGGAACCAGCGCACCGCATCGACGTTCGGTGGATGGCGGAAGCCGCCGACGAAGACCAGATCACGCCGCTCGGCGAATGCCGCGCCCGTACCCGCAACCTCGTGCAGATTCGACAACACGGTGACGCGCGCATCCGGCGCATCGCTGGACAGCACTTCGGCCTCGGCCGCGCTGACCACGAGGGTATGGTCGCTTCGCGCGATGACGTCCAGCTCCAGCGAGCGCGTGCGTGCGGCGGCGCGCGCCAGCGAGGCGTCCTGCGCGACGTCCGCGCCGCGCTGCTCGCGGACGTAATGCAGATCGATGCTGTCGAACACGACGCGCGCCTGCGGTGCGTGCGCACGCACCAGCGGCAGGAATTCGCGTGCGATGTAGTGCCGGCACAGCAGGACATGCTGGAAGCGGTCGCCGTGGGCGCGCATCCAGCGGGCGACACCTCCGACATGCGGGTCGTACCAGACTTCCATGCCCAATGCCTGCAAGGCACGCGTCGCATCGCCGGCGTGCCGGCGGTCGGCCGGCAGGAACACGACATGGGCACCGGCCTCGCGCAGCAGCCGCATCAGGTTGACCAGGCGCAGCGACGCCGAATCGCGGTCGGGGCGCGGCGTGAGGTTGTCGACGATCAGCACCTGGGGCGTGCCGGGGCGCGGCAGCCGGCCCGCGTCGACCGGATCGACCGGCCGCAATGCGAGCGCGTCACGCCAGCGGGCTTTGAATACGGGCAGGTTGCGCGCCTGCGCGGCTTTCATGCCGCGGGCCGGATCGGTGCCTGCGCTGACGCCCTCGAGATGCACGACGCGCGCGACCGGCTGCACCAGCACGCGCAGCCCTGCATCGCGGACGCGGAACGCGAGGTCGGTGTCCTCGTAGTAGGCCGGCGCATAGCGCGGATCGAATCCGTCGAGGCGTTCGAACACGCTGCGTTCGAGCATCAGCGCTGCGCCTGAAACGTAGTCCACGTCCGCGCACCAAGCAAATGCGGGATGCGTGGGATCGGCAAACCGGCCCCGGCTCTCGCCGCGTCCATCCCGCGCGAGCATCGCGCCGGCCTCCTGCAGACGACCGTCGGGGTAGACCAGCTGCGCGCCGACGATGCCGACGTCGGCGTGCGCATCGAAGGTCGCGCGCAATGCATCCAGCCAGCCGGGCTGGGGGACCGTGTCGTTGTTGAGGAACAGCAGGAAACGGCCGCGTGCGATCGCGGCGCCTGCATTGCATGCGCCGATGAAACCGAGATTCGCCGGCAGCGCATGCAGCCGCAGGCCATCGACCTGCGCCAGCAGCGCGCGCGTATCGTCCGGACTCGCATCGTCGACGACGATCATTTCGATCGGCGTGCGCGGCGGGTGTGCTGCGATCGCGCGCAGGCACGCGATCGTCTGGTCGACGTGGCCGTGCACCGGGATGACGATGCTGACGTCGGGCGCGTCGGAGACGGGCAGGGCAAACGGCGCGAATGGCGACGTGTCCGCTGCCAGCAACGCATCGGCCGAAGCGGGCGCGAAGAGCCCCAGTTGCGCACTGACACGTTGCCACGTCGCGGCAGGGCCGCGGGTGCGCAGACTGGCCAGGCCGCGGCGGCACAGGCCGAGCGCGCGTTCCAACTGGAACCGCGCGCCCGCCAGGGAAAACGACATGCGTTCGTAACTCCAGCTGACTGTTCGGGAGGCGGCCTGCGGTCCACGCCGGAGCGCTGGGATAGACTGCCCGGCGCTATTGTGGCATCCACATCGACCCGCCGCCGCGGGTGCAGGAATTCCATGGCCCGGATCGATTACGAAGACGACGACACCGACGATCTGAACGACGACGCGCTGCCCGCCTGGCGTCGGCGCGCGGTCACCGCGGTGCTCGCACTGGTCGGTCTCGGTCTGGGATTCCTGATTCCCTACACGCTGTACTTGAACCATCAGGTCAGCGAGAAGTTCGGGGCGCTGACCTGGCAGGTGCCGACGCGCGTCTATGCACGTCCGCTGCAGATCACGCCCGGCGTGGCGATGAACGCCGCGACGCTCAAGACCGAGCTCGACGCCGCCGGCTATCGCGAAGGCGACGGCGTCAAGCCGGGCACGTATGCGAGCGAGGGCGGGCGCTGGACGATCTCCAGCCGCGGCTATCGCGATGTCGACGGCGCGGTCGCGTCCGGCCGGGTGCAGCTGTCGCTGTCGGGCGGACGCGTGTCGCGGCTGCGCGATGGCGACGGCGAGCGCGCGCTCAAGGTCGCGCGCATGGATCCGGCGCGTATCGCCACCCTCTACGGCCAGCGCCAGGAAGAGCGCCGGCTGGTGCGCCTCGACGAAGTGCCGCAGTTGCTGACCGACACGCTGCAGGCGGTCGAGGACAAGGACTTCGCGCATCACCACGGCATCGACCTCAGCGGCATGGCCCGCGCGGCGATGATCAACCTGCGCGCCGGCGAGACGCGGCAGGGTGCGAGCACGCTGACCCAGCAGCTCGCGCGTAGCGGTCTGCTCGGCATCGGTCGCGAGCAGACCTACACGCGCAAGTTCAACGAAATCCTGTACGCGATGCTGATCGAGGCGCGCTACGGCAAGGGCCCGATCCTCGAGGCCTATCTCAACCAGGTGTACCTGGGCCAGCGCGGTGCGCAGGCGATCCACGGGGTCGCCGCGGGCGCTGAATTCTGGTTCGGCCGCCGCCTCGACGACCTGGAAACCGAGCAGGTCGCGCTGCTGGTCGGCATCATCCGCGGGCCCTCGCATTATGATCCGCGCCGCAATCCGGAACGCGCGCTGGCGCGCCGCGATTTCGTGCTCGGCAAGATGCTCGAATCCGGTCTGATCGACCAGGCTGCGCACGACCGCGCCGCCAAACGCCCGCTCGGCGTCACCGAGACGCCCGGCAGCATCGCCGCGAACCGTTTCCCCGCCTACGTCGATCTCGTGCGTCGCCAGCTGGCGCGCGACTATCCGACCGGCGAGCTGCAGGGCGCGGGCCTGTCGGTGATGACCGCGATGGCGCCGTCGGCACAGGCGTACGCGGAAGGCTCGACGGTACGCACGATCAAGGATCTGAGCACCGGCAAGCGGCCGCCGCTGCAGGCCGGCCTGGTCGTGACCGACGTGCATTCGGGCGAAGTGGTGGCCGCGGTCGGCAGTCGCGATCCGGTCGAGCACGGCTTCAATCGCGTCGTCGAGGCGCACCGCCCGGTCGGCTCGCTGCTCAAGCCGTTCGTGTATCTGCTCGCGTTCGGCAATCCCGCGCAGTACTCGCTGGCCAGCTGGGTCGACGATTCACCGGTGACGATCACGCTGGAGAACGGACAGCGCTGGTCGCCCGGCAATTCCGACGGCCGCAGTCACGGCACGGTGCGGATGATCGATGCGCTGGCGCGCTCCTACAACCAGGCGACGGTGCGCATCGGCGAGGCCGTCGGCGCGCGGGCGCTGGCCGACCTGGTGCACGTGCTCGCCGGCGTGCGCGCGACGCCCAATCCATCGCTGACGCTCGGTTCGATGGACCAGAGCCCGTATGCGATGGCGCAGCTTTACCAGTTCCTGGCCTCCGGCGGCGAGATCCAGCCGCTGCGCGCGGTGCGCGGCGTGATCGACGAGCAGGGCCGGGTGGTCAACCGGTACGACAATGCGCCGCGCCCTGCGCAGGAAGGCGACGCGATCGCCGCGCGTCTGGTGACGCTGGCCCTGCAGCATGCAGTGACCTCGGGCACGGGCCGCCAGTTGGTCAGCGACGGCCTCGGCCGGCTCAACGCCGCCGGCAAGACCGGCACCAGCAACGACGGCCGCGACAGCTGGTTCGCCGGCTGGACCGGCGATCATCTGGCCGTGGTCTGGGTCGGCAACGACCAGAACGAGCAGACCGGTCTCTACGGCGCGACCGGCGCGATGCGCGTGTGGTCGGGCATCTTCGCGCGTCTGCCTAGCAAGCCGCTGGAAGTGGGCGACGCGGGTCTCGAATGGCAATGGGTCGCGCAGTCCAACAGCACCGACGCCGACTGCCCCGATGCGCGTCGATTCGCCTTCGTCGCCGGCTACGCGCCGCCGTACCAGCCGTGCCCGACCTACGATCCCAACCAGACCTTCGTCGACGAGAATGGCAATCTCGTGGATGCGACCGGCGCGCCGGTGCAGCAGGAGCGCCGCGGCTGGCGCGAGTTCTTCGGCTTCGGTCGTGACGAGGAGGCCGCGCTGCCGGCCGACACCGCACCGCCGGCCCCTGCGCCCGCACCCGCACCGCCTGTCGAGGAGTCGCCCTGATGCATCCGTCCCGTCTCGCATTCCGTCTGTCCGCGCTGTCGGCCGCGCTCGTGCTCGCCGCCTGCGCCAGTCCGTCGCCGAGTACCGCCGACGCCGCGCCGGTCTCGACCATCCCGCCGGCGACCATGGTCCAGACGATCCGTGCATCCGCCGGCGATGGCGACGGCGAACTCGCCGTGCAGCCGCTGCGCGATCCGATGGTCGAAGACCTGCGAGCACGCGCGGTCACGCTGGAGGCGCAGGGCGACCTGGCGGGCGCCGTCGCCGCACTCGACGAAGCCATGACGATCGTCGACAGCGATCCCGCCCTGCTGCAGGAGCGCGCGGAACTGGCGATCCTGCAGAACGATCTGCCCAGGGCCACGCAGCTGGCCGAACGCGCCTACGCGCTCGGTGCGCAGGTCGGTCCGCTGTGCCGTCGCCACTGGATCACCCTTGAACAGGTGCGCCTGTCGACCGGAGACGCCGAAGGCGCGACCCAGGCGCGCGGCCAGGTCGATGGCTGCCGTGTCGCCGGGCCCAATCGCTACTGATCGCGCCACCGGCCGGGTCCGTGCTCGACGCGCGTGACGCCCGCCTCGCGGACCGCAGCCGCGAGGCCCTCGCCCCCGGCGGCCTGCTGGCGGAACGGATTCCCGCGTTCCGGCCACGCGTCGCCCAGCAATCGCTGGCGATGGCGGTGGCCGATGCGATCGACCAGCGCGCCACGCTGCTGGCCGAGGCCGGCACCGGCACCGGCAAGACCTTCGCGTATCTCGTGCCGGCGCTGCTGTCGGGCTTGAAGACGATCGTCTCGACCGGCACGCGCGCGCTGCAGGACCAGCTGTTCCATCGCGATCTGCCGCGCGTACGCGATGCGCTCGGCAGCGGCCTGCGCAGTGCGCTGCTCAAGGGCCGCGCCAACTATCTGTGTCTGTATCGCCTCGAGCAGGCGCGTGGCGAACCGCGGCTGGCCTCGCGCGAACAGATCCATCAGTTCCAGCGGATCGTTGCCTGGGCCGGGCGCACACGCATGGGCGACATGGCCGAACTCGACGGCTTGCCTGAAGACACGCCGCTGCTGCCGCTGGTCACCTCGACCGTCGACAACTGCCTCGGCAACGACTGCCCGTTCTGGAGCGAGTGTTTCCTGGTGCAGGCGCGCCAGCGGGCGCAGGCCGCGGACGTGGTCGTGGTCAACCACCATCTGCTGCTGGCCGATCTGGCGCTGAAGCAGGAAGGCTTCGGCGAAATCCTCCCCGGGGCGCAGCTCTTCATCGTCGACGAGGCGCACCAGTTGCCGGAACTCGCCGCGCAGTTCTTTGGCGAGGGCATGAGCGCGCGGCCGCTGGTCGAGCTGGCGCGCGACGCGATCGCCGAGTGCAAGGACGTGCCCGGCGCGTTGCCGGTGCTGCAGTCCCCGGCACATGCGCTGGACGAGGCCACGCGCGCGCTGCGCACCGCGATGGACGGACTGCCGCCACGTGGCACCCGCTATCGCGCGCTGTACGAACCTGCGGTCGAGGACGCGCTGCATGCGCTCGACGACGCGCTGCTGCATCTGCGCGATGCGCTCGGTCCATTGCGCGAAGCCTCACCCGGCTTCGACAGCTGTCACGCGCGCGCGCAAGCTTTCGTCACGAAGCTGCGGCGCTGGAACGACGGCAGCGCGGCGGCGGAGTCGATGTTCGACGACGACGCGCCGCCCGTCGAAGATGCCGATTCGCTACCGCTCGACGACGGCGTGCTGTGGTACGAACTCACCCCGCGCGGCTTCCGCCTGCAGCGCACCCCGCTGGATGTCTCGACACCGCTGCGCACGCATCGGGAAGCCTCGGGCGCGGCCTGGATCTTCACCTCGGCGACGCTGGCGGTCGATGGCCACTTCGATCACATCGCGGAGCGCCTGGGCATCGAAGCGCCGCAGACCCTGCTGACGCCGAGCCCATTCGACTGGTCGCACCAGGCGCTGTGCTATCTGCCGCCGAAGCTGCCGCAACCGTCGGCGCAGGACTACACGCGTGCCGTCGTCGATGCGGTGCTCCCGGTGCTCGAAGCCTCGGCCGGACGCGCGTTCCTCCTGTTCGCCTCGCATCGCGCCCTGCGCGAAACCGCGGCGCTGCTGCGCGATGGCAGCCGTGCGTGTCCCTGGCCGCTGTTCGTGCAGGGCGAGGCGCCGCGCCACGTGCTGCTGCAGCGCTTCCGCGATTCGGGGAACGGCGTGCTGCTGGGCGCGGCGAGTTTCCGCGAAGGTGTCGACGTCGCCGGCGACGCGTTGAGCGTCGTGGTGATCGACAAGCTGCCGTTCGCCGCCCCGGACGATCCGGTGTTCGAGGCGCGGCTCGATGCGATCCGCCGCGCGGGCGGCAATCCATTCCGCGACGAGCAGCTGCCGCAGGCGGTGATCGCGCTCAAGCAGGGCGTGGGCCGCCTGATCCGAACGGAACTCGACCGCGGCGTGCTGGTGCTGTGCGACCCGCGCCTGCTCGGCCGCAGCTACGGCGGCGTGTTCCTCGACTCCCTGCCGCCGCTGCCGCGGACCCGGGAGCTGTCGACTGTCGCCGCGTTCTTCGCGAACCGCGAAGTGCCGGTGCCTGCGACAATGGCGCCGGACGCGCCGTCCGAATCCTCCGTTCCGCTTCCCGAACCTCTGTCCCGATGAAACTGCTCGCGTTCGAAACCGCCACCGAGGCCTGCTCCGTCGCCATCTGGGACGACGGCCGCGTGCTGGAGCGCTTCGAGATCGCACCGCGCCGGCACGCCGAACTCGCATTGCCGTGGGCTGGGGCGTTGCTGGCGGAAGCCGGTATCGCGCGGAGCCAGCTCGATGCGGTGGCGGTCGGCCGGGGGCCCGGTGCATTCACCGGCGTGCGTCTGGCCATCGCGCTGGTGCAGGGCATCGCACTGGCGCTCGATCGTCCGGTCGTCGCGCTCTCCACGCTGGAAGTGCTGGCGATGCGCGCACAGGCGACGCCGGGCACGCCGGTCCTGGCCGCGATCGATGCGCGCATGGGCGAGGTCTACAGCCAGGCCTTCGTGCACGACGCCGAGGGTCTGCGCGCGCTCGGCGCCGCGCGCGTGTCCACGCCCGACGCCGTCGAGCTGCCGGGCGATGCGGCCGCGTGGTCAGGCGTCGGCACCGGCTTCTCGGCTGTCGATGGTGCATTGCAGTCGCGTCTGCGCGCGCGCTTTGCGTGGATCGACGCGACCGCGCTGCCGCATGCGGCCGATCTGGCGCAGATCGCTGCCGCGGCATTCGCGCGCGGTGAGGCGATCGCGCCCGAGCGTGTCGAGCCCGCCTACCTGCGCGACAACGTCGCGCTGACCCTCGTCGAACAGATCGCCTTGCGCGCCTCCCGTCGCGCGGCGGAACCCGGCACGCCGGGCACGGTCTGACACCGGACCTGCATGGAGAGCGCGACATGACCGCGACGTCCCCACCACCTTCGCCCTGGCGCGCCGGTCAGCGTGGCGCACGCCTGCGTGGCTGGCTGCGCCGAGAAGGTTTGCCGCTGGTCTGTCTGCTCGGCCTGCTGCTGGTGGCGCGCTCGTCGCTGGCCAACCACTACTACGTGCCCAGCGGTTCGATGGAACCGACACTGCTGCCGGGCGACCGCGTCGTCGTCGACATGCGTGCCTACGGCCTGCGCGTGCCGTTCACGCAGTGGGCGGTGTGGGGTGGCGATGCGCCGGCACGCGGCGATGTCGTCGTGTTCCGCTCGCCCTCGGACGGCATCCGCCTGATCAAGCGCGTGGTCGCCGTCGGTGGCGACCGCGTCGATCTCGTCGATGGCCGCCTGGCGATCAACGGCGCACCGCTCGCCGATCAGCCCGGTGCACCGGAGGACTTCGGCGACGTGCAGGTCACGCTGAATCTCGATGCCGGCGGTGGTCCCGATCTCGAGGCACTGCAGGTGCCCGACGGCCAAGTGCTGGTGCTCGGCGATCATCGCGGCGCCAGCATCGACGGCCGCTACTTCGGCTTCGTGCCCGCCGCGGCGATCTACGGCCAGGCACGCGGCGTGTTCTGGCGCACGGGTGATGGTTTTGGTTGGCGGAAGCTTTAGGGCACCGCTGAAAAGTCGTCATTCCCACGAAGGCGGGAATCCAGAGCTCTCAAGCCATTGAAGAAAAGGCACCGGATTCCCGCCTTCGCGGGAATGACGAACGAAGAGAGACTTGATCAGCGTTGTCTCAGGACACCCGGGCAGAGGGCTGTCGCCTGACGCTCGAAGCCGCACTGGAGCACATCTCTCCCTCTCGGGGAGGTCGACGCGCAAAGCGCGTCGAGTGACGGCAGGGCCTCTCCAGAAGAAAACTTCATGGAAGAACTGCCAACGCACGTAGACCTCACCGATCGTCGATCAGCTCGCCACCCGGCAGGAAGTTCCAGGTCCGGGTCACGTGGAGCACGTCGACCTCGTCGCCCGTCGTCGGCAGCGGCGGATAGGGCTCGGCCAGCCGCGCGATGCGCAGCGCCGCGTCGTCGAGCATCGCGGTGCCGCTGCTGCGGATGATGTCGGCCCGTTCCACCGAGCCGTCGCGGCGGATCGCCACGCTGATCACCAGTTCGCCGGCCAACTGCCGGCGCCGCGCTTCGTCGGGATAGTTGAGATTGCCGACACGCTCCACGCGGTCCACCCATTGCCGCAGGTAGGCGGCGTAGGCGTACTCCTGCGTGCTCGCCGAGACGAACTTGCGCTTGGGCCTGCGCGCGTAGCGCTCCGAGCGCATGTGGATCTCGGCCGCGAGTCGCGCCATCTCCAGATCGCGCTCGATCTTCTCGGGCCCGCGCGGCAACGTCGAGGGATCGGTCTGCGTGGTGGGATCTTCGACCGGCAGCGCCGTCTCGCCGCGGGTGCTGGCGACCACGCGGTCGAGCGGCGGCGGCTGCGCATCCGGCGACTGCGCGCGCAGTTCCATCGGCGCGACGCCGGTCGTGTCCTGCGGCACCTGGCCGATCTGCGCTTCGCGCGGGCGGTTGGTCTGTTCGTGCTCGCCGCCGCCCTGGTTGCTGGCCTGGGCGAGGAAGTCGGCCTGCGCCTGGGTCAGCGGGCTCGTGGTCTCGGTCAGGATCACGTCCAGCGTCGGCATCACCGGCGCGGCGTCCTCGGTCGCGAAGCCGATGCCCAGCACCAGCAGGCCGTGCACCAGCAGCGACAGGACGAACGTCGCACCGAGGCGCGCGCCGTCGTCGATCTGCGGAGGCGGCGGGGCGGCCTGCATCGTCGGCGGCGCGGTGCGCGTCAGGGCGTGTGCGTCGCGACCGGGCCGCGCTCGATCGCGTCGAACAGCAGGCCGGCGATGTTGGTGCCGTAGGCCGCATCGATCTCGCGGATGCAGGTCGGACTGGTGACGTTGACCTCGGTCAGCCAGTCGCCGATGACATCCAGACCGACGAAGCGCATGCCGCGTGCGGCCAATGTCGGGCCGACCTGCGCGGCGATCCAGCGGTCGCGCTCGCTCAGCGGACGCGCCTCGCCGCGGCCGCCGACCGCGAGGTTGCCGCGGAACTCGTCGCCCTGCGGAATCCGCGCCAGGCAATAGTCGACCGGCACCCCGTCGATCAGCAGGATGCGTTTGTCGCCATCCACGATCTCCGGCAGATAGCGCTGCGCCATCGCCAGGCGGCGGCCGCCGTCGGTCAGCGTTTCCAGGATCACGTTGAGGTTGGCATCGCCAGCGACGGCGCGGAAGATCGAGCGACCGCCCATGCCGTCGAGCGGCTTGAGTACGGCGTCGCGATGTTCGGCGACGAAGGCTTTGAGCGAGGCCGCATCGCGGCTGACCAGCGTCGGCGGGCAGCACTGCGGAAACGCCAGCGCACCCAGCTTCTCGTTCATGTCGCGCAGGCCCTGCGGATCGTTGACGATCATCGCGCCCTGCCGCTGCGCCACGCCGAGGATCTGCGTGTCGCCGACGAACTCCGGATCGACCGGCGGGTCCTTGCGCATCAGCACCACGTCGCCATCGCCGAAGCGGCGCAGCGCGGGCGTGCCGAGGGTGTACCAGTCGTTCGGGTCTTCGCGCACGGTCAGCGGTGCAGTGCGCGCGACTGCCTCGCCACCGGTCATCGCCAGGCCGCCCGGAATCACGTAATGCAGGCGATGGCCGCGGCGCTGCGCTTCGAGCAGCATCGCGAACGTCGAGTCCTTGGCGATCTTGATCGACCCGATCGGGTCCATCACCACGACGACATCCAGGGACATGCGTACGACCTGCGGAAAGGGGACGCACGATCTTATCAGGGGCCGTTCCCGCGCCGCGCCGCCGCATTTCGAGGCGCTGCGCACAAAGCGCGTGAAAATCTTGACAGGCCGACGCCGGGCCGCGGTATAACTCCGTCCTGCACCGGCGCGCGAAGTCCCGCGCCGCGCACCAGGGGAGAATGCATGACCAGTGACGACAAGCCGTCCTCCGGCAGCCTCGATGGCTTGCGGGTGATGGTGATCGACGACTCGAAGACCATCCGGCGCACCGCCGAGACGCTGCTGCGTCGCGAAGGGGCCGACGTCGTCACCGCCGTCGACGGTTTCGAGGCGCTCGCCAAGATCGCCGACCAGAAGCCGCAGATCATCTTCGTCGACATCATGATGCCGCGCCTGGACGGGTATCAGACCTGCGCGCTGATCAAAAACAACCAGGTGTTCCGCAACACGCCGGTGATCATGCTGTCGTCCAAGGACGGCCTGTTCGACAAGGCCCGCGGCCGCATCGTCGGCTCCGAGCAGTACGTCACCAAACCATTCACGCGCGAGGAACTCCTCGACGCGATCCGTACGCACGTCACCGCCTGATCAGGGGAGAGCAGGGCATGGCACGCATCCTGTTGATCGAGGATTCGCCGACCGATACCGCTGTGCTGACGCAGTGGCTGGAACGCCACGGGCATGAGGTCACCGCATCGGGCAACGCCGAGGACGGCATCATCGCGTGCAAGCGCGAGCGCCCCGACCTCGTGCTGATGGACGTGGTGCTGCCGGGCATGAGCGGCTTCCAGGCCACGCGTGCGCTGGCCAAGGACGCCGAAACCTCCGGCATTCCGATCGTCATCATCAGCACCAAGGGCATGGAGACGGACCGGATGTGGGGCATGCGCCAGGGCGCGAAGGGCTACATCGTCAAGCCGCCAACCGAGGACGCGCTGATCAGTCAGGTCAACGCGGTTCTGGCGGGCTGATGTCCACCACGCAATCCGTCGACGCGCCCGCCACGGGCGCGTTCGCACTTCTGGCCGAGTACGAGCGGCGCAGCCTGGCGCACAGCATCGGCCTGCCCGACCAGCTCGACGCGCCCGGCCTGTGGCGCGGCGTGGGTTACCGGATCGGCCGGCGCATGCTGGCCTCGTCGTTCGACGAGGTCATCGAGATCCTGCCGATGCCGCCGGTGACCCCGGTGCCCGGCGCGCAGCCCTGGGTGCTCGGCGTCGCCAACATCCGCGGCAGCCTGCTGCCGATCGTCGACCTCAAGCAGTTCCTGGAGGGCGAGCGCACGGTGCTGCAGGAAAGCCAGCGTGTGCTGATCGTGCGCCAGCCCGGCGGCGACGTCGCGCTGACGATCGACGAACTGTTCGGCCAGCGCAGTTTCCTCGAGGAAGACGAGGTCTCGGCCGACCGCATCGCCGAAGGCCGTTACGGTCACTTCGTCGAACGCGCGTATGCGCATGCCAACGCGACCTGGGGCGTCTTCAGCCTCGAACGTCTCGGTCGCACCCCGGAATTTCGACACGCCGCGGCCTGATGGCCGCCGTCGCACCCAGCATCAGGAACGGACAGCCCGCATGAGCACAGCCGCCGATACTCTCGCCATCAAACGTCGCACCTTCGGCACGAACTTCTGGGTCGTGGTGCTGGTCGTGGCCGGCGCGATCCTGGTCCTCAACACCGGTTACGGCACGTGGAAGGCCTCGGCCCTCGGCGGCGCCAGTACCTCGGCCTCGAACCTGCGCGTGGACAGCCAGCGGCTGGCCAACCAGGGCAGCGACGCGGTCCGCGGCAACGCGGCGGCGTTCGTCACGTTCAAGGCAACGCGCGCGCAGATCGACGGCGACATCCAGCAGCTCAACGCCAGCTACGGCGACACGCCCGGCGTGTCCGGCGCCGTCGCCAAGGTCACTGAAACCTGGACGCCGCTCGGCGCCAGCGCGCAACGGCTCGCCGACAGCGAGACGGCGGTGACCGCATTCGCCGGTCAGGCCCAGCGCTTCAGCCAGGGCGTGCCGCAGCTGCAGGCGCTGCTCGACGAACTGGTGCGTGCGATGTCGAGCAGCGGCTCGCCGTCCTCGCAGGTCTACATGGCGCTGCGCCAGGTGGTGATCGCCGGCGACATGGCACGCCGCGTGACCGAGGTGCAGGCCGGCGGCGCAGGCGCCGCGATCGCGGGCCAGGGCCTGCGTCGCAATGCGGAAGATTTCCAGCAGGTCATGACCGGCCTGCGCGAGGGCGACCCGTCGCGCGAACTGCAGGCGCTGACCAACGGCAACGCGCTCGCCGCGCTGACCCGCGCCGACGAAGCCTGGGCGCGGATGCGCGCCGAGCTCGAAGCCATCCTCGGCAGCAGCGAGCAGCTGTTCCAGGCGCAGGCCGCCGCCGGTGCGCTGGTGACCGGTTCCGACCAGCTGCTGGCCGACAGCGAATCGCTGTTCAACGCCTTCACCGCGTTCGGCTCGATGACCGACCGCAGCATCCTGGGCAACATCTGGATCAGCATCGTCGCCGGCCTGATCGCGCTGGTCGCCATCGCCGGTCTGCTCGTCTCGCTGAATCGCGCGCAGCGCGAGCGCTACGAGACCACGATGGAACTCAACAACCGCAACCAGGAGGCGATCATGCGCCTGCTGGACGAAATGGGTTCGCTCGCCGAGGGCGACCTGACGGTCAAGGCGACGGTCACCGAGGACATGACCGGCGCGATCGCCGACTCGATCAACTTCGCGATCGAGCAGCTGCGCAGCCTCGTGCAGACGATCAACGACACTTCGGTGCAGGTCGCCTCCAGCGCCCAGGAAACCCAGGCCACCGCGATGCATCTGGCCGAAGCGGCCGAGCATCAGGAGCAGGAAATCAACTCCGCGTCGGACCGGATCAACGAGATCGCGGTCAGCATCGACCAGGTGTCGAAGAACTCCGCCGAATCGGCCGACGTGGCGCAGCGCTCGGTGCAGATCGCGACCAAGGGCGCGGGCGTGGTGCGCGAGACGATCGCCGGCATGGACTCGATCCGCGACCAGATCCAGGAAACCTCGAAGCGCATCAAGCGGCTGGGCGAAAGCTCGCAGGAGATCGGCTCGATCGTCGAACTGATCAACGACATCTCCGAGCAGACCAACATCCTCGCGCTCAACGCCGCGATCCAGGCGGCCTCCGCCGGTGAAGCCGGCCGCGGTTTCGCGGTCGTGGCCGACGAAGTGCAGCGCCTCGCGGAACGCGCGACCAATGCGACCCGCCGCATCGAAACGCTGGTGCAGACGATCCAGTCCGACACCAACGAAGCGGTGACGTCGATGGAACAGACGACCTCCGAAGTGGTCGCCGGTGCGCGCCTGGCCGAAGACGCCGGTACCGCGCTGGGCGAGATCGAAAGCGTCTCGACCAGCCTCGCCGACCTCATCCAGGGCATCTCCTCGGCTGCTCATCAGCAGTCCTCGGCCGCGACCAACATCACCACGGCCATGCACACGATCCAGTCGATCACCAAGCAGACCTCGCAGGGTGCGAACCAGACCGCGGCGTCGATCGGCAACTTGGCGCAGCTCGCCGCCGACCTGCGTCGCTCGGTCGCCGACTTCAAGCTGCCGGCCTGAGCCACGGAACGGATTCCATGACCGTCTGCTTCATTCGCGCTGACGCGCGCGGCGCCCTTCGCGGAGCCGCCGCATGAGCGGTCTGCGCGATGCCATCGACCACACCATGCTCGGCTGGATCAAGCCGGAGCTGGACGAAGTGCTGCGCCAGGCACGCATCGAACTGGAAGGCTTCGTCGAAGCACCGGACGATCCGGGCCGCATGCGCCTGTGCGCCGGGTATCTGCACCAAGCGCAGGGCACGTTGCGGATGGTCGAGCTATACGCGCCGGCGATGGTCGTCGAGGAGATGGAGCGGCTCGCCGATGCGCTCCGCGATGGTGCGACCGCCGACCGCGACATCGCCTCCGCCGCGTTGCTGCGCGGCATGCTGCTGCTGCCCGACTATCTCGAACGGCTGCAGGGCGGGCACCGCGACATTCCGATCGTGCTGCTGCCGCTGCTCAACGAGCTGCGCGCCGCGCGTGGCGAAACCGGGCTGAGCGAAAGCATCCTGTTCGCGCCGGATCTGGCGCGTGCGTTGCCCGACACCGCTCCGGTCGAAGATGCCGGTATCGATCCCGACGCCGCGCTGCGCCAGTTGCGCGTCGCGCTGCAGGCCTGGCCGGCGACCGGCAGCCCCGGTGATACCGGTGCGCTGGTCACCGGGCTGTCCGCCTTGGCCGCACAGGCCGGCACCGAAACCCAGCGCCGCATGCTGTGGGTCGCCTCGCGCGTTGCCGACGCACTGGCCGACGGCGCGTTTGCGCCGGCCCTGCATCCCACGCTGCGCCAGGTGTTCGCCGGCGTCGAACGCGAAGTGCGCCAGTACGCGCAGGCGCCGCGTCTCGACGCGACGCGCGCCGACGGCGCGCAGGAACCCACGCGTCAGCTGCTGTATCACGTCGCCCACAGCGACGCCGCGCATCCCGCGCTCGACGCGTTGCGCGATGCCTTCGACCTGCAGGCGCAACTGCCGAGCGAGGCCGAACTTGAACACGCGCGCGGCAGTCTGGGTGGCCGCAACCGCGCGCTGCTCGGCACCGTCGCCGCCGCGGTCAAGGAGGACCTGCTGCGGGTCAAGGACGCGCTGGACCTGCATCTGCGCACCGGCTCGACCGACATCGCCGGTCTGCAACCGCAGGTCGACGTGCTGGCCGGCGTCGCCGACACGCTCGGCATGCTCGGCCTGGGCGCCGCGCGTACCGTGGTGCAGCAGCAGCGCGACACCATGCGCGGCATCGTCGGCGGTGCCATGCCGGCCAGCGAGGACACGCTGCTCGACGTCGCCGGTGCGTTGCTCTACGTCGATGCGACGCTCGACGACCAGGTTTCGCGTCTCGGCGCCGAGGTCACCGATGGTTCCGACGACACGCTCGCCGTCGAGGCGCAGCAGTCGATGGGGGTGCTCGTCCGCGAGGCGATCGCCAATTTCTCCGACGCGCGTCAGGCGCTGGTCGCGTTCGTCGAAACCAGCTGGGATCACGCCGAGCTGCAGGAAGTGCCGCGTCTGCTGGCCGAGGTCGGCGGTGCGCTGGCGATGCTGGAGCTGCCACAGGCCGCGAGCTATCTGGCCGGCGTGCGCCTGTACGCCGAACGCGAGCTGATCGCGCGTCAGCGCGTGCCCAACGGCCGCCAGCTCGACACCTTCGCCGATGCGCTGGCGAGCCTGGAGTACTACCTCGAAGCGTTGCGCGAGCAGCGCCCGAACCGCGCCGACATTCTCGACATCGCGCGCAGCTCGCTGGAAGCGCTCGGCTACTGGCCGCTGCCGGAAGCGAGCGTCGCGCACGAGGCCATCGTCGACGACAGCCCGTTCGACGAGGCCGACAGTGCGACGGCCGGCTTTCACCTCGACCAGTTCGCCCGCGGTATTGAGGTGTGGGAACCGCCGGTGGCCGAGCGCGAGCAGGCGCCCGCTCCGGTGTCGGTGGACACCTCCCCCTCGCCGACACCGGCGCCCACGCCGGCGCGCAACGTCGCCGGTGGCTTCGAGGACGTCGGCGACGAGATCGACGACGAGATCCGCGAGGTGTTCCTCGAGGAATTCGCCGGCGAGATCGAGAATCTCGACGCGCTGCTGCCGCCGTGGCGCGCGCAGCCGGACAACATCGAACTCGTGCGTCCGATCCGGCGCGTGTTCCACACGCTCAAGGGCAGCGGTCGACTCGTCGGCGCGAAGGCGCTCGGCGAGTTCAGCTGGTCGATCGAGACCATGCTCAACCGCGTCATCGACGGTCGCCCGGCCACGCCGGCCGTGGTCGAGATGGTCGACCAGGCGTTCTATGCGCTGCCCGAACTGCAGGCGGTGCTGCGCGGCGAAGCCACGCTGTGCGCCGACCTCGACACCATGCAGGCCAATGCGGCGCGCATCGCTGCCGGCGACGACACCTTGCCGGTGCAGCCCGCGGCGCTCGCGATGGCCACCGATACCGTGGAGGTCGATCTCGAAGACGCGCCGGTGCCGGTGGCCGTCGAATCCGACGTCGCGCCGGTCGCGAGTGCCGACGACGCGACGTCCGAAATCGCAGAGACGGCGCCCGTCGCGGCGTCGGACGAAATCGAGACCGTGCCCGCGTCCGTCGACGCGCTGCTGCTCGAAATCCTCGACAACGAGGTGCAGGGCCATCTGCAGACCGTCGGCGACTGGCTCGGTGCGATCGATGCCGGCGCACCCGCCGACGGCGAGCGTCTGCTGCGCGCGCTGCACACGATGCACGGCGCGTTCGCGATGGCCGAAGTGCCCGCGATCGGCCTGCTGCTCGGTCCTGCCGAGGAATACGCACGTCGTCTGGTCGCCGCCGGCACCGCGCCGGACGCCGATGTCACAACGGTGCTCGACGCGGTCTGCGTCGCCGCCCGCGAAGCGCTGCGCCAGCTGCACGCACCCGAGCCACGCATCGCGGTCATGACCGCACTGGCCGAGCAGGTCGGCGCATTGCGCGACCGCCTCCCCGAAGCGCCGGTCGAGCGGTTCGAATTCGATCTGCCCGACGACATCGATGCGCTGGACGATCTGTCCGATTCCACGTCGATCGCACTCGACCAAGACAGTGATGCCGGGCAGGTGGCGCAGGACGCCGAGCATCTGGAGGCCGAGCGCGCTGCGCAGGCGGAAAGCGAGCGGCTCGAAGCTGAGCGAACAGAGAGCGAGCGTGTCGAGGCCGAGCGTCTCGAACAGGACCGCGTGGACGCAGAACGCCTCGCGCTTGCAGAGGCCGAACGCGCCGAGTCGGAACGCGTCGAGCGCGAGCGTCTGGAACAGAAGCGTCTCGACGCCGAGCGTCTCGCGCAAGCCGAAGCCGAACAGGCCGAAGCAGCGCGCCTCGACGCAGAGCGTGTCGAGACCGAGCGTCTGGAGCAGGAACGCCTCGCTGCCGAGCGTCTCGCACAGGCTGAAGCCGAACAGGTGGAAGCGGCCCGGATCGAAGCCGAGCGTGTCGAGTCCGAGCGGCTGGAAGCGGAGCGTCTCGCCGCCGAGCGGGCTGCGCAGGACGAAGCCGAGCAGGCTGCGCTCGCGCGCCTCGAGATCGAACGTGCAGACGCGGAACGCGTCGAAGCCGAGCGCGTCGCAGCCGAGCAGCGGGAGCAGGCACGTCTGGCGGCCGAGCAGGCTGCGGAGACGGACGACACCGCTGCGGCGACGGATCAGGCTGCGTCGGACAACATCGAAATAGAGGATGCGCGTCAGGCCGATGCTGCGCGGATCGCGATCGAAGCGTTCGAGAAACTGCGCCGTCAGGCCCACATCGACGCCAGTGTGCTGGTCGCCGAGCGTGCCCGCTTCGATCAGGACGAAGCCGCACGTCGTCTGCGCGATGCCGAGGCGGTTGCCGCAGAGGCGAGCGCGTTGTCCGCAGAAGACTCCCTTGACGCTGCTGCAGACGACGTCGATGCAGTCGGGATCGTCGGCGCTGCGTCCGATGTCCAAGCGCCATCGAACGAGGACGTGGCGACGCCGCTGGAGATCGAATCGACAGACGTTGCCGAAGCTGCGCTGGTCTCCGACGTCATCGATGTCGAAGACGCTTCGGATGCGATCTCGGATCCGGCCGACAACGCCGACCCGGAAACCATCGACATCACAGCGTCTGCGGCAGACATCGAAGCGGACGCGTTGATTATCGACCCTGAAGTCGACGACGTCGCAGCCGTGCCACCTTCCGAGCTCGAAGTTGCTCCAGTCGATTCGATCGACGATGAGACGGTCGCGCCGGCAGACACCGCCGAAGCCGGGATTCCGGCCGATGCAACCGGTTCCTTGCCCACCGACGAGCTGCCGACCAGCGAAGACGATCCCGATACCGCGCTCGCGCTCGAGGGTCTCGATCCGGAACTGATCGACATCTTCGTCGAAGAAGGCATCGACCTGCTCGACCATTCCGACGGCCTGCTGGCGCAGCTGCGGGTCGCGCCCGACAACCGCGACGCGGTGGCCGGTCTGCAGCGCGATCTGCACACGCTCAAGGGCGGCGCGCGCATGGCCGGCCTGATGGAAATCGGCGAGCTGGGTCATGCGATGGAGACCCTGCTCGAATCCGTGGCCGAGCGTCGGCGCACGCTGCGACGCGGCGACGTGATGCTGCTCGAGCGCGGCTTCGATCGCCTGCACACGATGGTGACCCGCGCCGGCGACCGGCGCGCGATCGGCCCGTCGCAGGCGCTGGTCGATGCGTTCAGTGGCAAGCGCCCGAGCGAATCGCAGGCCGCGTCGCCGGCGCCCTCCGACGAGGCGCCGAAGGTCGAACTCGCGCCATTGTCCGCACCGCTGCCACTCGACGGCGGTACCGCAGAGGACGAAGAGAGCGCGCTGCGCGGTTCGCAGGAGCAGGTGCGCATCCGCGCCGACCTGCTCGACAAGCTGGTCACCTACGCCGGCGAGGTCGCGATCTACCGCGCGCGTCTGGAGCAGCAGCTCGGCGCGTTCCGCGGGGCGATGAACGAACTGGCGCAGACCAATACGCGTCTGCGCGACCAGCTGCGCCGCCTCGACAGCGAGACCGAAGCGCAGATCGTCGCGCGTTACCAGCGCGAGGGCGAGGACACCGATACCACCTTCGATCCGCTGGAACTCGACCGCTTCTCGACACTGCAGCAGCTCTCGCGTGGTCTCAGCGAGACCGCGTCCGACTTCGGCAGCCTGCAGCAGATGCTCGAAGACCAGACCCGGCAGTACGAGACGCTGCTGACCCAGCAATCGCGGGTGAGTTCGGATCTGCAGGAAGGTCTGATGCGCACGCGCATGGTGCCGTTCGACGGCCTCGTGCCGCGGCTGCGTCGCGTGGTCCGTCAGGCCGCGCAGGACACCGGCAAGCAGGTGCAGCTGCGCCTCGAAGGCACGCAGGGCGAGCTGGATCGCAACGTGCTCGAACGCATGGTCTCGCCGCTGGAACACATGCTGCGCAATGCGGTCGCGCACGGGCTGGAGGCGCCGGATGCGCGTCGCAAGGCCGGCAAGGCCGACGAGGGCAGCGTCCACATCGCCGTCCGCCGCGAGGGTTCGGAAGTCGTGCTGGAAGTCGGCGACGACGGCGCCGGTCTCGACCGCGCCGCGATCCGCCGCCGCGCCGAGGAACGCGGGCTGTTGCAGGCGAATGCCGAGGTCGCCGATATCGATCTTGATGCGCTGATCCTGCAGCCGGGCTTCTCGACCGCGACCGAAGTCAGTCGCCTGGCCGGTCGCGGCGTCGGCATGGACGTCGTCGCCAGCGAAGTCCGCCAGCTCGGCGGCACTTTCGACATCCGCTCGCGCGATGGCGCGGGCACGACGTTCACGCTGCGCCTGCCGCAGACGCTGGCCGTCACCCAGGCCGCGTTCGTGCGCATCGGCGAGACGAGTTTCGCAGTGCCGATCGCATCGGTGCGCGGCGTCGGTCGCATCGCGCGTGCCGAGGCGAAGCCCGGCGCGATCTACCGCTACGGCGGCGAAGACTATCCGCTGTACGACCTCGGACGCCTCGTCGGCCAGCCGTCGGCGCGCGCCGAAGGCCAGTTGCAGATGCCCTTGCTGCTGATCCGCGCCGGCGAGCTGCGCGCGGCGGTGGCGGTCGACGAAATCGTCGGCAACAAGGAAATCGTGGTGAAGCCGGTGGGGCCGCAGATCACGTCGATTCCGGGCATCTTCGGCGCGACGATCATGGGCGACGGCCGCGTGGTCGTGATCCTCGACATCGCGCCGCTGGTGCGTCGCTACGGCACGCAGACTGCGCAGTTCGATGCACCCGTGCACGCGGCGGAGCCGGCGATCGAACGCCGCGCGGTGCCGCTGGTGATGGTGGTCGACGATTCGGTGACGATGCGCAAGGTCACCGGCCGCGTGCTGGAGCGCCACAACTTCGAGGTCGTGACCGCGAAGGACGGCCTCGATGCCCTGGAACGCATGGACGAGCGCGTGCCCGATCTGATGCTGCTCGACATCGAGATGCCGCGCATGGACGGCTACGAACTCGCGACGCAGATGAAGGCCGATCCGCGTCTGCGCGACGTGCACATCATGATGATCACCTCGCGTACCGGCGAGAAACACCGCCAGCGTGCGTTCGAGATCGGCGTGGACCGCTATCTCGGCAAGCCCTACCAGGAGCCCGAGTTGCTGCGCCATGTCTACGAGCTGCTGAAGCTGGAGCGCGACGATGACTGACGCGATCCGTACCGTCGTGCTGGCGCGCGCAGGTGCCGCCTGCGACCGCGTGGTCGAAGGCCTGACCGAAGCCGGCGCCGAACTAGTCGCCACGCTCGATCCAGCGCAGCACGCGCCGGATGCGCTCGAAGCACTGGCGCCTTCCGTGCTCGTGGTGGTGCTCGATCCCGTCGACGAAGACGCGCTCGAACCCTTCGAGCCGGCGTTCGCCGCGCCCGGCCGCACGGTGATCTTCGAAGAAGCTGCGCTGGTGCTCGAGCGAACCGGCTGGGATGCCGCGCGCTGGGTGCGCCATCTCGCCGCGAAGCTGCGCGGGGTCGGCGATGTACTGCCGCCGTCGGCGCTCGGCGATGTGCCGGTCGACGCGTCCCCGCTGACGCTGGAGTTCGATGCGCACACGGAAGCCGCCGCCTTCGTCGCGCCGGAAGCACCGGTGACGCCGGAGATCGAAGTGCCGTCTGCACCGGAATCGACGCCCGACGATGGGACGCATCTCGCGTTCGACCCGGTCGCGGCCGAGTTCGATGCACCGCCCAGCGTGCAGACGCCCGCCGTGGAATTCAGTTTCGATTTCGAACTCGCCGATTACGACGAGACCAGCTACACCCCGCCGGCCGCGCCGCCCGGCGAAGTGCGCGATCTCGACGAGAATCTGGCCGCGTGGTCGGATGAGTCGACCGCGCCGGTCGAGCCGCCGTTGACGGATACGATCGCGCCGGATGCATCGATCGATGCGCCCGTCGAGCCCGCGCCCGAACCGGTCGTCGAGTCGACATCCGAACCGCTGACGCTGCTCGATGGTGATGCATTGCCGTCCTTTCGCGCTGCGGCGCCGGTTGATGAGGACGCGCCGGTTGCAGCCACGCCGGCCAAGACGCTGCAGCGCGATCTCTCCGATCTGGAATCGCGGATTTCCGGCTTGAGCCTCACCGATACCGACAGCTACGGCCACGGACCGGTCAAAGGTGTCGTGCTGATCGAAGGCGGTCTGGGCGGTCCCGACGCGGTGCGCCAGTTGCTGGGTGCATTGCCCGAAGGGTTTCCGCGCCCGGTGCTGGTGCGGCTGCAGCTCGATGGCGGTCGCTACGACCGGCTCGTGCGGCAGATGGAACGCGCGACCGCGATGCCGGTGCAGCTGGCCGAGGCGGGCATGACGGTCTCGCCGGGCGAAGTCTATTTCCTGCCACCGGATCTGATGCCGAGCGCGGCCGGCGGCGCACTGCGTTTCGCCGAAGCCGGTGACATCACCAGTCTCGCCGATGCGGTGCCGCCCGACGACAGCGCGCTGCTGTTTCTCAGCGGCGCCGATGCATCGCTCGTCGACGTGGCGATGGGACCTGCCTGGCAGGGCGCGCTGGTCGGCGGCCAGAGCGAAGAAGGCTGCTACGACCCGGTCGCAGCGCGCGCCGTCGCGCAGCGCGGTGGTCCGTCGGGCAGTCCGACCGACATCGCCGACTGGCTGATCGCGCGCTGGATGCCGAGCGCGCGCCGTTTCGATTCCGGAGGGTTGTCGCTGTGAGCGCAGATCGAGAAATCCGCGGCGTCCTGATCCGCGCCGGTGCCACGCAACTACTGCTGCCCAATGCGACGATTTCCGAGGTGCTCTCGTACTCGCCGCCGGAAGGGGTCGCGAATGCGCCCGACTGGCTGCTGGGGCGCCTGCGCTGGCGCGGCTGGCGTCTGCCGCTGGTCGCGTTTCCGGTGCTGTCGAAGCAGGGCGACGAACGCGCCGAACTGGCCAGCAAGGTCGTCGTGCTGAAGACGCTGGGCGGCGACGCGCGCCTGCCGTTCTTCGCGCTGCTGACCGAAGGCTTCCCGCGGCTGGTCACGATTTCCGAAGCGAATCTGCTCGACGAATCGGACGGCGACGGCGACGCGCTGCCGTTCGCGGTGCGCGCCCGCGTACGCCTCAATGACGACGTGGCACTGATTCCCGATATCGACCTGATCGAACAGTCCGTGCGCGAGGCGCTCGCCGCCTGAGTCGCCGCCGGCGCTCAGCTGCCGGAAATGCTTGAACTCAGAGCCGGCGGTCAGCCGGCGAGATCACCGAACCGCGCCTGCAGCGCTGCGATGGCGGCCATGCCGGCGGTTTCGGTACGCAGGATCCGCGGTCCGAGCCGCAGTCCATCGAAGCCGGCGGCGATCAAGGCCGCCCGATCGTTCGCGGACCAGCCGCCTTCCGGACCGATCGCGAGCACGATGCCGCCGGACGGTGGCGTCATCGTCGCGAGACCTGATGCCGCATCGGGATCGAGCAGCCAGCGCGACGCATCGGCAGGCAGATCGGCGAGCGCGGCCGCGAGCGAACGCGGCGGCGCGACCGCCGGAATCTTCGAACGCCAGCTCTGTTCGCAGGCCGACACCACCACGCTGCGCCAGTGCGCCAGGCGCTTGGCCGCGCGCTCGGCGTCGAGCTTCACTTCGCTGCGGTCGCTGGAGACGGGCACGAACGCGGCGACGCCGAGCTCGGTCGCCTTCTGCAGGATCCAGTCCATCTTCTCGCCGCGCGCAATGCCCTGCACGAGGGTGATCGACAGCGGCGATTCCAGATCGATCGCGCGGCTGCCGGTGATCTCAGCCACCGCGCTGCGCTTGTCCACGCGGACCAGACGCGCGTCGTGATCGACGCCGTCGCCGTTGAACAGCACGCAGGCATCGCCCTCGCGCAGGCGCAGCACGCGCACCAGATGCGCGACCGCGTCGTCGGGCAGCTCGACCGGTTGGCCGGTCGCGAGCGGGCGATCGACGAAGGCGCGGATCACACGCATGCGGTGCCCGCCTCGATGGCGTCGGCGGTGACGTCGGCCAGCAGCTGCAGCTGTGCGTCGTCGATGCAGTAGGGCGGCATCCAGTACAGGATGTCGCCGAGCGGACGCAGCAGCACGCCGCGTTCGACCGCGTGTCGATACGCGCGCAAACCGAGGCGCAGCGCAGGATCGAAGGGCGTGGTCTTGTCGCCGTCGCGGGTGAGTTCGAACGCGACGATCATGCCGGTCTGGCGCGTATCGGCGACGTGCCGGTGCGCACCGATCTGCGCTGCGAGCGTGGCCATTTTCGCGGCCGTGTCGCGGTTGCGCGCCAGTACGTCGTCGGTGCCGAAGATGTCGAGCGAGGCCAATGCCGCGGCGCAGGCCAGCGGATTGCCGGTGTAGCTGTGCGAATGCAGGAAGGCCCGTTCGCGCGAGGCGTCGAGGAAGCCGTCGTACAGCGCCTGTGTCGCCAGCACCGTCGACAGCGGCAGGAAGCCGCCGGTCAGGCCCTTCGACAGGCACAGCAGATCGGGCTGGACACCGGCCTGTTCGAATGCGAACAGCGTGCCGGTGCGCCCGAAGCCGACCGCGATCTCGTCGGCGATCAGGAACACGCCGTGCACGTCGCAGAGTTCGCGCACGCGCTTGAGATATACCGGGTCGTGCATGCGCATGCCGCCGGCGCACTGCACCAGCGGTTCCAGGATCAACGCGCAGATTTCGCCGGCGTGCGCGTCGAGCAGATGCGCCAGCGCATCGGCCGCGTCTTCGGCGTGGCCTGCCGCGCTCTGGCCGGCGCGCGCGGTGTAGGCATCGGGCGAGGGTGCGAACACCGCTTCGCACAGCAGCGGTGCGTAGACGCGGCGATACAGCGGAATGTCGCCGACCGCGAGCGCGCCGAGCGTTTCGCCGTGATAGCCGTTCTGCAGCGCGACGAACTTGGTCCGGCGCGGCTCGTCGCCGCGGTTCTGGAACCACTGGAACGCCATCTTCAGCGCGACTTCGACGCCGGCCGAGCCGTTGTCGGCATAGAACACCTTGGTCAGCGGCGGGCGTCCCGGCTCGCGCGGGGCGACGGCGAGCAGGTGCTCGGCGAGTTCGACCGCGGCCGGATGCGTGCAGCCGGCCAGGATCACCTGCTCCAGCGTGCGCGCCTGCGTCGCGATGGCCTCGGCGATGCGCGGCTCGGCGTGGCCGTGCAGGTTGGTCCACCAGCTGCTGCCCGAATCGAGGATCTTCCGGCCGCCGGCCTCGATCAGCCAGGCGCCTTCGCCGCGCACGATCGGCAGCATCGGCTGGATGTCGGGATGCTCGCGCATCTGGGTGCAGGGATGCCAGACCGCGGCGAGGTCGCGGGTCCGCCAGTCGTTGCCGTCGGCTAGAATGGCCGCATCGTGAATCTGTCCAGTCATCCCGCCATTATCGCTCCGCAGCGCCGCCACCGTGCAGACGGGAGGCCGCGGGTATGAGCAAGACGCTGCCGACCATCCACGACGTCACCGAGCACGAAGCGGCGCTGTACCGCATGGAACGGCTCGATCTGGAGTTCTCCAACGGCGAACGGCGGCTGTACGAACGCCTGCACGGCCGCGGCCATGGTGCGGTGATCGTGGTGCCGATGCTGGATGCGGAGACCGTGCTGCTGGTGCGCGAATACGCCGCCGGCTTCCACCGCTACGAACTGGGCCTGGTCAAGGGCCGCATCGACGCCGGCGAGACCGCGCTCGAAGCCGCCAACCGCGAGCTCAAGGAAGAGATCGGCTACGGCGCACGCAGCGTCGAAGCACTGCGCTCGATCTCGCTGGCGCCGCAGTACATGAGCCACCAGGCGACGCTGGTCGTCGCGCGCGATCTGTACCCCGAGCGTCTGGCCGGCGACGAGCCCGAAGAACTCGACGTGGTGCCGTGGAAGCTCGATGCGCTGCACGAGCTGATCCTGCTCGACGAGTTCTCCGAAGGCCGTTCGATCGCCGCGCTGTTCATCGTCCGCGACTGGCTGCGTCACCACGGTGGCTGACGCCGCCGGGCCCGTCACTGCTGCGGTCCGCGACGGCGTCATCGCGATCGCGCGCGCCGCGGCCGACGCGATTCTCGCCGTCTACGCCGAAGATTTCGACGTCGTCCGCAAGGCCGACGCCAGCCCGGTCACCGCGGCCGATCTGGCAGCGCACCGGGTCATCGTCGATGGCTTGCGCGCGCTGACGCCCGGCATTCCGATCGTCTCCGAGGAATCCGCCGTCGTCGTACCCGCTGCGGAGCGCCGCGCATGGACGCGCATGTGGCTGGTCGATCCGCTCGACGGCACGCGTGAGTTCGTCAAACGCAATGGCGAGTTCACGGTCAACATCGCGTTGATCGAGCACGGCGTCGCGGTATTCGGCGTGATCCAGGCACCGGTGACCGGTGCGCTGTGGCATGGCGCACCGGGCCACGGCGCCTTCGTGCGCGACGGCGATCGCGACACCGCACTGCAGGCGCCGCGCCACGATCCTGCGAGGCCGGTCGCTTTGCGCGTGGCGGCGAGCCGCTCGCACCGCGATCCGCGCACGACCGCACTGCTCGAGCGGATCGGCGACGTCACGCCGGTGCCGCTGGGCTCGTCGCTGAAGTTCTGCCGGCTCGCCGAAGGCGGCATGGACGTCTACCCGCGCTTCGGCCCGACCAGCGAATGGGACACCGCGGCCGGCCAGGCGATCCTCGAAGGCGCAGGCGGCGCCGTGCTCGATCCGCAGGGCCGGCCGTTCCGTTACAACCAGCGCGACACGATCCTCAACGGCGATTTCATCGCGCTCGGCGATCCGTCGTTGCCGTGGCGCGACTGGCTCGCGGCCTGAGGACGCGCGTATCGCGCACACGACAGGATTCCGCGGGAGCGCGCTTGCGCGCGATGTGGCTTTCCCGGCGCGACCGGATCGCGCGCAAGCGCGCTCCCACAATCGCTCGTTGCGGTCCAATCAATCCGCGCCCGTCTTCCAGGAGTTCGACGTGACTGATGCCCCCGGCGATATCCATCGCATCCTCGACATCATGGCGCGTCTGCGCGATCCGCAGCGCGGCTGTCCCTGGGACGTCAAGCAGGATTTCGCGTCCATCGCCGCGTACACGATCGAGGAGGCCTACGAGGTCGCCGATGCGATCGATCGCGGCGATCTGCCGGGCCTGTGCGATGAACTCGGCGATCTGCTGCTGCAGGTCGTCTTCCATGCGCAGATGGCGCAGGAGCAGGGCGCGTTCGCATTCGGCGATGTCGTCGATGCGATCAGCAACAAGATGATCCGCCGGCATCCGCACATCTTCGGCGATGTGTCCGCCGACGATGCCGAGACCGTGCTGCGCAACTGGGACGCGATCAAGCGCGCGGAGCGTGCCGCGGCGGGCGAAACGGACACGTCGGCACTGGCCGGCATCGCACGCGGGCTGCCGGAATGGCAGCGTGCGGTGAAGCTGCAGCAGCGCGCCGCGCGCGTGGGCTTCGACTGGCCGGGACCGCAGCCGGTGATCGCGAAACTGCACGAGGAGATCGACGAGGTCCGCGTGGAGTTCGATGCGGTCGCTGCCGATCCGGACGACACGGCGGCGCAGGATCGACTCGAAGAAGAACTCGGCGATCTGCTGTTCGTCGCGGCGAATCTCGCACGGCACGCCAAGGTCGATGTCGGCGCGGCGCTGCGACGCGCGAACCACAAGTTCGAGCGGCGTTTCCGCGCGATGGAAGCGATGGCCGAGGCCGAGGGCAGTGCGCTCGCAGGCCAGTCGCTGGACGCGCAGGACGCCTACTGGAACCGCGCCAAGCAGGCCGAACGCGTGCCATGAAAACGTTGCTGCTGTTCCTCGCCACTGCGTTCTTCGAGATCGTCGGCTGCTACCTGCCGTGGCTGTGGCTGCGCAAGGACGGCAGCACCTGGTTGCTGCTGCCGGCTGCCGCGGCGCTGGCCGCGTTCGTGTGGTTGCTGACCCTGCATCCCACCGCGTCGGGGCGCGTCTACGCGGCCTACGGCGGGGTCTATGTCGCGGTCGCGCTGCTTTGGCTGTGGCGCGTCGACGGCATCGTGCCCAGCCGCTGGGATCTGCTGGGCGCCGCGCTGTGCCTCGGCGGCATGGCGGTGATCATGTTCGCCCCGCGCAGCACCTGACAGCGGTTGACGCACGCGGGCGCCGGTGCGATCAATGGCGCGTACACCGCCTGCTCTGGGAGGACGCATGCGCCGCTTCGCCAGTTTTCGCGAGTTCTATCCGTTCTATCTCGGCGAGCACGCGCACCCGGTGTCGCGACGCCTGCATTTCATCGGCAGCTGCGGCGTGCTGGCGCTGGCCGGCGTGGCGATCTGGCAGCGCAATCCGATGTGGCTCTGGGCCGCGCTGGTCTGCGGCTATGCCTTCGCGTGGGTCGGTCATTTCTTCTTCGAGAAGAACCGGCCGGCCACGTTCAAGCATCCGATCTATTCCTTCATCGGCGACTGGGTGATGTTCAAGGACATCCTGACCGGCCGTATCCGCTTCTGACCGCGGGTCACTCGAGGAAGATCAGCCAGGCTGCGACCACGATCAGCGCGAAGCCGGCCCAGTGGTTCCACTTCAGCGGCTGGCCCAGATACCAGGTCGAGAAGCCCGCGAACACCAGCAGGGTGATGACCTCCTGCATGCCCTTGAGCTGCGGCGCGGAATAGACAGCGGCGCCGATCCGGTTCGCAGGCACCATCAGCATGTATTCGAAGAACGCGATGCCCCAGCTGACGACGATGACGGTCAGGATCGGCACGCTGCGGTACTTCAAATGCCCGTACCAGGCGAACGTCATGAAGATGTTCGAGCCCACCAGCAGAAGAATGGGCAGATAGCGCTCGTAGCCGGGCATGACGGAATTTCCGAGGAGGCGGGGACGGCGCAGATCGTAGCGCCAAGCCCGCCACGACGCGGGCGATCCACGAAATCTTCACAAATCCTGCACCGTGAAAGTGGGAAATTCACAAAGCTTAATCCACACGCACCCCAGCTACGGAGTCGTACATGCGCGCAGGTCAGGAACCCGGAGGCCTCGTCCTCATCGTCGAGGACAACCGCAATATTTCCGAGATGGTCGGCGAATACCTGGAAGGTCGCGGCTTCGAGGTGGACTACGCCGCCGATGGTCTGGACGGCTACCGCTTGGCCACCGAGAACAATTACGACGTGATCGTGCTCGACCTGATGCTGCCGCGTCTGGACGGCATCGAAGTCTGCAAGCGCCTGCGCGAGGATGCGCGCAAGTCGACGCCGGTGCTGATGCTGACCGCGCGCGACACGCTCGATGAAAAGCTCACCGGCCTGAGTTCCGGCGCCGACGACTATCTGACCAAACCCTTCGCGATCCAGGAACTGGAAGCGCGTTTGCGTGCGCTGATCCGCCGCGAGCGCCGCCAGGTGGGTTCGGAAGTGCTCAAGGTCGCCGATCTGGTGCTCGACCCGGCCAGCATGCGCGCCACGCGGGGCGGTACCGAACTGCAGCTGTCGCCGATCGGCATGAAGCTGCTGACGATCCTGATGCGCGAATCGCCGCGCGTGGTGAACCGCCAGGAGATCGAGCGCGAGATCTGGGGCAACAGCCTGCCGGACTCCGACACCCTGCGCAGCCATCTCTACAACCTGCGCAAGATCATCGACAAGCCGTACGACAAGCAGTTGCTGCACACCGTGCAGAGCGCCGGTTACCGCATCGCCGACATCGAGCAGTCGCCGGCCTGAGCCGACGACGCGACGCTCGACCATGCCCCAGGGGCTGCCCAACCGCATCCGTGATGCGTTCACCTTCCAGGCGGTGATCGCAGGGATGACGTTGATCGTCTGCGTGATGACCGCGGCCTTCATCGGCCGCGAGGTCGTCGCGCGGCAGTGGCTGCAGGCCGAGGCCGACGCCTGGTGGCAGGCCAAGGCCACCGACGCGGCGTATCCGCCGCCGTTCGGCGTGAATCTGCAGGGCTACTTCATGCCCGCCGATGGCGGCGAACTGCAGGCGATCATCGGCGGCGATCGCGCGGTCGCGAATCTGCTGTGGTTCAAGGGCGCGCCGGAAGGTTTCTCGCCGCGGCGCGACACCGAAGGCGTTCTGTTGGTCGATCGGCGCGAAGCCGGCACGCTGTATCTCGCCGCGTCGCTGTCGCTGTTCGATCGCATCCTTGCGCTGGCGGCGGGCGGCCTCGCGCTGCTGATGATGGCGACGATGTTCGTCGTCTCGTGGATGACCTACCGCACGTCCAAACGCATGGTGCTGCCGATCCACCGGCTGGCCGACGAAGTGGGCCGCTGGAATCCGTCCGACAACGACGATGGCGTGCCCGCGGCGCTAACCACCCAGGACGATGCCGGCCGCGAGGCGCAGGCCTTGACCAGCGCGCTGCACGGGCTCGGCGATCGCATCGGCGCCTTCGTGCGCCGCGAGCGCGAGTTCACCCGCGACGCCAGCCACGAACTGCGCACGCCGCTGACGGTGATCCGCGTCGCCAGCGACATGATCGCCGCCGACCCGGCCACGCCTCCGCACCAGCAGCGCCCGCTGCTGCGCATCCGGCGCGCGACGCAGGACATGGAAGCGGTGATCGACGCGCTGCTGGTGCTCGCACGCGAGCGTGGCGTCATGCCACAGAGCGAAGTCTTCGAAGTGGTCGACGTGGTCGAGGAAGAACTCGACAAGGTGCGCCCGCTGTTCGAAGGCAAGCAGCTGTCGCTGGCCTTAGACATCCAGGGCCGGCCGCGGCTCGACGCGCCGCCGCGCGTGCTCGGCGTGATGCTGGGGCATCTGCTGCGCAATGCCTGGGCGTTCACCGAAACCGGCGGCGTCGACGTGATCGTCGAGCGCGACCGCATCATCGTCCGCGACACCGGCATCGGCATGACACCCGACGTGCTCAAGCGCGTGTACGACCCGTTCTACCGCGCCGATCCGTTCTCGCAGTCCGGCAAGGGCATCGGTCTGTCGATCGTGCGCCGCCTCGGCACGCGCTTCGGCTGGCCGGTCGCGCTCGACAGCACGCCCGACGAGGGCACCACGGTCACCATCGTGCTCGGCGACCGGCTGGTCTGAATCGACGCCGACGCGATGTCGGCGATCGCGCGCGCGACGCAAAAAAAGTCCGCGCCACGGTCAACTCCACGCCACGCGATGCGTTAGCGTCTCCAGTTGCCCATCAAGACCGGACCCATGTCGACCCGTCCCAAGCCCCGTCGCCGCGCCGTCTCGCGCCTCGTCCCCGTCATCGTGATCGCCGCCGTCGTCGCCGGCGGCATCTGGTTCTGGTCCCAGCGCAATGCCGCCGCCGCGGAGGGTGCCTGGCGCACGACGCCGGTCGAACGTGGTGACATCCGCGTGGTGATCTCGGCCACCGGCACGCTCAGCGCGACCTCGACGGTCGTGGTCGGCAGCCAGGTCTCGGGCCAGATCACCGACGTGCTGGTCGACTTCAACGATCCGGTCGAACAGGGCCAGGTGCTCGCGCGCATCGACCCGGCGACGTTCCAGGCGCAGATCGAACAGGGCTCGGCCCAGGTCAACAGTGCGCGCGCGTCGCTGGCGCAGGCTCAGGCCAGCCTGCGCAACGCGCAGCTCGATTACGACCGCAAGGCCTCGCTGGCCGGCCAGCAGCTGGTCGCGCGCAGCGATGTCGATCTTGCGCGCGCGGCGCTCGATCAGGCCAAGGCGCAGGCGAACGCCGCGCAGGCGCAGATCGTCCAGCAGACCGCGTCCACGCAGACCTCGCGCATCAACATGGAGCGCACGGTGATCCGCTCGCCGGTCGACGGCACGATCCTCACGCGGTCGATCGAACCCGGCCAGACCGTCGCCGCGAGCCTGCAGGCGCCGGAGCTGTTCACCATCGCCGAGGACCTGCGCAAGATGCGCATCGAGCTCGCGGTCGATGAAGCCGATATCGGCCAGGTGCAGGTCGGCCAGAGCGTGACCTTCACCGCCGACGCGTTCAACGACCGCCGCTTCAACGGCACCGTCGAGCAGGTGCGGCTGGCGGCGACGACGACGAACAACGTGGTGACCTATCCGGTGGTCGTCGCGGTCGACAACGCAGACGGTACGCTGTTGCCGGGCCTGACGGTGAATGCCGAGATCGAAGTCAGCAACCGCGAGAACGTGTTGAAGATCGCCAACGCGGCGCTGCGTTACCGACCGGCCGATGCGGCCGACATCGCCGCGGCCGCGCGTCCGGAAGGCGGCGCTGCGCCGCGCGGTGGCGGACTGGCCGATGATCTCGCCGCCGCGGCCGCCGCGATGCAGCTCACCGCGCCGCAGCAGGCCGCGTTCGACAGTGCGCTCGCGGCGATGCGCGAACGTCAGCAGGCGCCGCGCCCGAGCGGTCCGCCCGGCGGTCAGCGCGGCAATGCCGGTGGCGGACCGCCGCCGGGCATGACGATGGGCGGTGGCGGCAGCGATCCCAGCGTGCAGGCGCAGATCCGCCAGCGGATGATGGACCGCTTCCAGCAGACCTTCGCCGACTTCACCGCCACGCTCGACGCCAACCAGCGCGCGCAGTGGAACCGCACGCTGGCGGCGACCGTCGGTGCGACCCGCGTGACCGTCTACCGTCTGGTCGACGGACGCCGCGAGGCGGTGCCGGTGCGGCTGGGCGCCAGCGACGGCAGCATGACCGAGGCCTCGGGCGGCATCGCGGAAGGTGATCTGATCGTCACCGGCGAGCGCGCGGCGACCCGATGAGCGCGATCGCCGTTCCGCCGCAGGCCGGCAGCCGGCCGCCGGTCATCGAGACCCGCGGGCTGGAGAAGATCTATTCGGCCGGTACCGAAGCCGAAGTCGTCGCGCTCAAGGGCGTGCACATGTCGATCGCGCACGGCGAGTTCGTCGCGATCATGGGGCCGTCGGGGTCGGGCAAGTCGACGCTGATGAATCTCGTCGGCTGCCTCGACACGCCGACCGGCGGCCAGTACCTGTGCGACGGCATCGACGTCGCCACGCTCGACCGCGAGCAGCTGGCCGAGCTGCGCCGCGACAAGATCGGCTTCGTGTTCCAGGGCTTCAACCTGCTGCCGCGGATGACCGCACTCGAGAACGTCGCGATGCCGCTCGGCTACGCGCGCGTGCCGAACGAGGAGCGCGCGGAGCGCGCGCGAGAGGCACTGGCCTCGGTCGGACTGGAAAACCGCGGCACGCACCGCCCGAGCGAACTGTCGGGTGGCCAGCAGCAGCGCGTGGCGATCGCGCGCGCGCTGATCAACCGGCCGCCGGTGCTGCTCGCCGACGAACCCACCGGCGCGCTCGACACCAAGACAGGCGAGGAAATCCTCGCCCTGTTCAAACGGCTGCGCGACGACGGCCATACCGTCGTGCTGATCACCCACGATCCCGAAGTCGCCGCGCACGCCGATCGCACCTTCGTCATGCGCGACGGCGAGCTGCACGAGGAAGGCCCCTACGACACCCGCGCGCACGCGCAGACCGGAGCCGCGCCATGACCTATCTCGACGTCCTGCGCACCGCGATCTTCGCGCTGCGCGGCAACTGGATGCGCAGCGCGCTGACCTCGCTCGGCGTGATCATCGGCATCGCGGCGGTCATCGTCATGGTGTCGGTGGGCCAGGGCACGCAGGCCGAGATCGATCGCATGGTGTCGGGCCTGGGTTCGCAGCGTCTGGACATCTCGCCGGGATCGCGGCGTACGCCCGGCGGCGCGCGTCAGGCGAGCAGCAGTTTCTTCACCTTGAACGAGGGCGACGCCGAGGCGATTCGCGGCGAGATTCCCGAAGTACAGCTGGTGTCGGGTTCGTTGCGCGGCAGCAGCCAGATCGTGTTCGCCGAGAAGAACTGGGCCAGCAGCTGGCAGGGGGTGCAACCCGATTTCTTCGAGATCAACGGCTGGACGGTCGTCGACGGCTCGGGCTTCGAGCCGCAGGACTACAGCGGCGCTGGCAAGAACGTGATCATCGGCGAAACCGTGCGGCGCGAACTGTTCGGCGAGGACAGCGGTGTCGGCCAGACCGTGCGCATCGGGCGTACGCCGTTCGTGGTCGTCGGCGTGCTGAATTCGAAGGGGCAGGGCGGCTTCGGCCAGGACCAGGACGACGTGATGATGGTGCCGCTCGAAACCGGGCGACGTCGTCTGCTCGGCGCGATGGGCATGCCGGCCGGCGCGGTGATGCAGATCGCATTGACGGTCGGCAACGCCGACGATCTACCTTACGTGCAGGGCGAAGTGGAAGCGCTGCTGCGGCAACGGCATCGCATCGCGCCCGGCGCCGAAGACGATTTCAGCGTGCGCAACATTTCCGAGATCGTCGCCACGCGCACTGCGACCACACGGTTGATGTCGCTGCTGCTCGGCGCGGTCGCGACGATCTCGTTGATCGTCGGCGGCATCGGCATCATGAACATCATGCTGGTGTCGGTGACCGAGCGGATCCGCGAAATCGGCCTGCGCATGGCGGTCGGCGCCGGCCCGACCGACGTGCGCCGGCAGTTCCTCGCCGAAGCGATGCTGCTGTCGCTCGGCGGCGGCGTGCTGGGGATCGCGATCGGTGTGGGCGGCGCTTTGCTCGTGGGCCGTTTCAGCGATCTGCCCACCGCGCTCAACAGCCAGATCGTGCTGCTGGCCGCGGGGTTCTCGGTCGCGACCGGCCTGTTCTTCGGCTACTACCCGGCGCGCAAGGCCTCGGAACTCGATCCGATCGATGCGCTGCGGCAACAGTAGAGCCGGCAGAAAAAAAGGGCGCCCGAGGGCGCCCTTTTTCGTGATGCGTTCGCGCGATCAGCGCGTGTAGAGCAGGCGGTTCGGCGAACCGGTGCCGGGGTTGCTGACCCGGTTCGGTGTCGAGTTGCTGTAGAGCCAGTTGCGCACCGTCGCCGGCGAGGCCGAAGGATTGTTGGTCAGATACAGCGCCGCAGCGCCGGCCACGTGCGGCGAGGCCATCGAGGTGCCGCTGATGGTGTTCGACGCGGAGGTGCTGGTGGACCAGGCCGAGGTGATCGAGCTGCCCGGCGCGAAGATGTTCACGCAGCTGCCGATGTTGGAGAACGAAGACCGCGCATCGGTGGACGTGGTCGAACCCACCGTCACTGCATTGGCCACGCGCGCCGGCGAGTAGTTGCAGGCATTGGCGCCGTTGTTGTTGCCGGCCGCGACGACGACGGTGACGCCGCTGTTGATCAGGTTGTTGGTCGCGTTGTCGGTCGCGGTCGATGCCGGGCCGCCGAGGCTCATGTTGGCGACGGCCGGCAGTACGCGGTTGGCGCGCACCCAGTCGATGCCGGCGATGATCGTCGAGTTGGCGCTGCCGCCGGTGCAGCCGAACACGCGCACGGGGACCAGACGCACCTGCTTGGCCACGCCCCAGGTCGTGCCGCCGACCGTGCCGGCGACGTGCGTGCCGTGGCCGTTGCAGTCGTTGGTGCCGCGACCGTCGTTGATCGCCGAATAGCCCGACAGCAGGCGCGTGCCGAACTGCGTATGCCCGGTGCGGATGCCGCTGTCGATGATGTAGGCACGCACGTTCGCGGCCAGCGGATCGTAGACGTAGGTTCCGTTCAAGGGACGGTCGCGCTGGTCGATGCGGTCCAGGCCCCAGGTCGCCCCGGTCTGCGTGGCCGACAGTTCGACGAAGCCGTCCTGTTCGACGAAATCGACGCGCGGATCGTTGAGTAGGCTGGCCAGCTTGCGGTCATCGGCACTGACGACCATGCCGTGCAGCGCGTGCGTGTAGAGCTGGGTGACCTTGAGATCGTGCTGGGCGGCGACGTCGACCACGCGCTTTTCGACCTCGGCGGCGACGGCCGCATCGGGCGAAGCCGCGAGGGCCTTGTCGAGTCGGCCGGCCAGGCGGTCGGCATCGACGCGTTCGCGGATCTCGTCGCTGTTGAAGACGACGATGTACTGGCCGGGAATCGCGTTGTCGACCTTGCGCAGTTCCGCGGCGAACGCGGGCGAGGCGAGGACGGAGGCTACGGCGAGAACGAGCAGGCGCTTGTGGATCATCGTGATTTCCTTGATGAAGGGTGGCTACCGCGGTCTTCCCCCTGTTCCTGTCCCGGGCGACGCGCATGTGCGCTGCGCCGGTCGACCGACGCTGGCCGGGACGGTTGCACGTGTCAATGAACAGGGTGCCGTGCACACCTGTCGCTCGCTCGCGCTGTGCGCCGCGGCACGGAAATCGCCGTGTAAGCGTTTCAAGCGCAGGCGGGAATCATTTCCATCGCGCAGAATCCGCAACGCGCGGGTCGCGGTGACGTGCGACGGGTCGTTCGATTCCCGTATTGGGTCGCATGGCCGCTCGCTCTCCCCCGAGAGGAGCGCTGCGACGTTCCAATGCGCGGCGCCCGGCGACGCCGGGCGTTGCAGTGTCTGCGAGTGGCCGCGTGCGACCGCCCGGTTCAACGCACCAGATACGGACCGATGATGTCCTTCCACATCGCATAGCCCGCGGCGTTCATGTGCAGGCGATCGGCGATGAACAGATCCTCGCGCGGCACGCCGTCGGCATCGAGCATCGGGGTGAACACGTCGATGTAGGCGACGTTGCGCTGGGTCGCGGCCCAGTCGCGCAGTGCGGTGTTGGCGTCGCGCTGCACGCCGAGCAGGTGCGCGCGCGACGGGCTGGGCTTGATGCCGAGCAGGGCGATCGGCGTGCCCGGCTGGGTCGTGCGGATGCGGTTGACGAAGGCTTGCGTGTCGGCGAGGACCTGCGCGGCCGAGCGGCCCTCGGCGATGTCGTTGTCGCCGGCGTAGAGCACGATCTGCCGCGGCCGGTAACGCAGGGCGACCTCGTCGGCATACCAGATCGCATCGCGCACCTGCGAGCCACCGAAGCCGCGGTTGAGCACGGTCACTTCCGGAAAATCGGCGGCCAGCGTGTCCCACATCCGCACCGAGGAACTGCCGGTGAACACGATCGGGCGCTCGGGCGGCGGTGTCGCCGCGTCCTCGGCCGCGAAGCGCGCCATGTCGGTGGCCCATTCAGGCGAGGACACCGGGTCCAGACCGGCCGGCACGCCGTTGCCGGTGGCGCAGCCAGCGAGCACGCCGGCGGCGAGCAGGGCGGCGGCGCACAGTGCCCGGCAGCGGTGGGACAGATGTCGAATGGGCATGGTGTCGCTCCTGGAAAATCCGCCGGCCAGTCAAACAGCCGCCGCCCGGCAATGCAAACCGGGGACCGCCGTCGCCTTGCGGACGATGTGTCAGAATTGCCGCAACGCGACTGCCCGACGCCTCCGGCCCACCATGTCTCCGACTGTTCCGCGGCCCGCGCCTGGCCGCAGCGTGGCGCGCGCCGCGCGTCGTGCCGTCCGACGGGTGCCGTGAACGATGGCGGACAGTATCGGTCATCGCCCACGCGGGTTCGTGCGCATGTTCCAGGCGACCGTCTGGTCCTGCCAGGGCCTGCGTGCCGCCTGGCTGCACGAGTCCTCGTTCCGGCTCGAGGTGTATCTGCTGGTCGTGCTCGCGCCGCTGGCGATCTGGCTGGGCGCCGAGGGTGTGGAGCGCGCGCTGCTGCTGGGCAGTTGTCTGCTGGTGCTGGCCGTGGAACTGCTGAACTCGGCGATCGAAGCCGTGATCGAGCGCTACGGCCCTGAATTCCACGAACTCGCGGGCCGGGCCAAGGACATGGGCTCGGCCGCGGTGTTCGTCACGATGGTCAATGTAGTGGTGGTGTGGGGCCTGATCCTGCTGCCGCGCTGGCTGTGAGCGTGGTGGCGGCCACGCGCCATGCCGATCGAATCTCAATGAGGATGTGTCACCGATGATGGAATTGATTACCGACCCGCAGGTCTGGATCCTGCTGATCACGCTCAGCGCGATCGAGATCGTGCTCGGCATCGACAACCTGGTCTTCATCTCGATCGCGGTGTCGAAGCTGCCGGTCGAGCAGCGCGAGTTCGCGCGCAAGTTCGGTATCGCGGTGGCGTGCATCACGCGTATCGGCCTGCTGTTGATGCTGGCCTGGCTGGCCGGGCTGACCGAACCTTTGTTCGAACTGTTCGGACGCGGCATCTCGGTACGTGATCTGGTGCTGATCCTCGGCGGTCTGTTCCTGATCGTGAAGGGCGCGATGGAGATCCGCGAGCAACTCAAGGGCGAGGACGGCGAAGCGCACGGCACGGTCGGCAAGGCGACGGCCTCGTTCGGCGCGGTGATCGCGCAGATCGCGGTCATCGACATCGTGTTCTCGCTGGACTCGGTGATCGCCGCCGTCGGCATGGCCGGTGACTACGTGCCGGTGATGGTCTGCGCGATCCTGCTGGCGGTCGCGGTAATGCTGTTGGCGGCGCAGCCGCTGGGCAAGTTCATCGACGCGAACCCGACGGTGAAGATGCTGGCGCTGACCTTCATCGTGCTGATCGGCATCTACCTGCTGCTCGACGGGTTCGGCCTGCACATTCCGAAGGGCTACATCTACGGTTCGATGGGCTTCTCGGCCGCGGTCGAGATGCTGAACCTGTGGGCCAAGCGCAACGCGATGCGCGTGCGCGGCGAGCGGACGCCGCCGGTGGACGAGCCGACCGATCCGATGCCGCGCTGATCCGATGACGATCCTCCACCAGATCGATCCGATCGCGGTCCACCTGCCACAGGTGGGCCCCTTCCATCCGTCGATCCACTGGTACGGTCTGATGTACCTGCTGGCTTTCGGCACCGCGTGGCTGCTCGGACGCAGCCGCATCCGCGCCGGGCGCCTGCCGGGCGTCAATGTCGAACAGTTCGGCGATCTGCTGTTCTACGGCATCCTCGGCGTGATCCTCGGCGGCCGGATCGGCTACGTGCTGTTCTATGCCTTCGGCGATCTGCTGCGCGACCCGTTGATGCTGGTCAAGGTCTGGGACGGCGGCATGAGTTTCCACGGCGGCCTGCTCGGCGTGCTGGTGGCGGCGTGGTGGTGGACGCGCAAGCAGGGTCTGCACTTCTTCGACGTCATGGACTTCGTCGCCCCATGGGTGCCGCCGGGTCTCGGTCTCGGCCGCGTCGGCAATTACATCGGCGCCGAGTTGTGGGGCAAGTACACGCAGGCCGGCTGGGGCGTCGTATTCCCGACCGATCCCGCGTTCCGCGGCTGGTCGGCCGAGCGCTTGCAGAGCGAATTCGCGACCGGCGCTCTGGACCAGTTCGCCCGCCATCCCTCGCAGCTCTACCAGGCGTTTCTAGAAGGCCTGGTGATGTTCGTCGTGCTGTGGTGGTTCTCGCGCAAGCCGCGGCCGCGGTATGCGGTGTCGGGCCTGTTCGCGCTGCTGTACGGCGTGTTCCGCTTCATCGTCGAGTTCGTCCGCGTGCCCGATGCCGAGCTCGGCTATCTGGCGTTCGGCTGGCTGACGATGGGCCAGGTGCTGTCGCTGCCGTTGATCGCGCTGGGTCTGTTCCTGCTGTGGCGTTCGCGCAGCGCGCCGACCCTGCAGCCGGTGCCGCCCGCGGCGACCGTCGACACGAAGTAAGCGATGCACGCATCGCCCCGCATGATCCGGAGATCGCGATGAAGCAGTACCTCGATCTGCTGCAGCACGTCCTCGAGCACGGCGCCGAGAAGTCCGATCGCACCGGCACGGGCACGCGCAGCGTGTTCGGCTGGCAGATGCGCTACGACCTCAATGCCGGCTTCCCGTTGGTGACGACGAAGAAGCTGCACCTGCGTTCGATCATCCACGAGCTGCTGTGGTTCCTGCAGGGCGACACCAACGTCGCCTACCTGCGCGACAACAAGGTCAGCATCTGGGACGAATGGGCCGACGCCGACGGCGAACTGGGCCCGGTCTACGGCAAGCAGTGGCGGCGCTGGACGACGGCCGACGGCCGCACGATCGACCAGATGCAGTGGCTGGTCGACGAGATCCGCCGCAATCCCGATTCGCGTCGTCTGGTGATCAGTGCCTGGAACGTCGGCGAGCTGTCGGAGATGGCGCTGATGCCCTGCCACGCGCTGTTCCAGTTCTACGTCGTCGACGGCAAGCTCAGCTGCCAGCTCTACCAGCGCAGCGGCGACATCTTCCTCGGCGTGCCGTTCAACATCGCCAGCTATGCGCTGCTGACCCACATGGTCGCGCAGGTCACCGGCCTGGGCGTCGGTGATTTCGTGCACACGCTGGGCGATGCGCATCTGTACTCGAACCACTACGAGCAGGCGCGCGAGCAGCTGACCCGCACGCCGCGCGCGCTGCCGACGTTGCGGCTCAATCCTGACGTGACCGATCTGTTCGGATTCCGTTTCGACGACATCGCGATCGAAGGTTACGATCCGGCGCCCGCGATCAAGGCGCCGATCGCGGTATGAACATCGCGCGCATCGCGCTGGCGCTCGTCGCGTGGCTGGGTGTTGCGGGCTGCCAGCAGATGTCGACGCGCGATGCTGCGGTGACGGCGGCATCCGCTGCGTGCGCCGGTGCATCGCCGGTCGATGCCGCGCAGACGTTCTACCGCCAGGTCGTCACGTTGAATCCCCGCGGGCTGCCATCGACGGACGACATGCGCACGCTCGGCCCGCTGCTGTCGTCCGGTATGCAGGCTTCGATCGCGCAGGCACGTGTCCGCCAGCAGGCCGGAATCGTGGCATCACCGGGGGACAAGCCGTCCTTCATCGAAGGCAGCCTGTTCACCAGTCTGTTCGAAGGGCCGACTGCAGTGCTGTCGGCAGAGGCCGATCCAGCCCGGCCTACGCGCGTGGCGATCGAGATGATCCATGCCGGGCCCACCGATGCGCGCTGGCGCGATCACGCGCTGATGCGCTGCGAGCACGCGCAGTGGCGTGTCGACGACGTCGAGTTCGGCGGCGACTGGGACTTCGCGTCCGATGGGCACCTGCGCGACGCGCTGGACGCCGAATGAGCCGGCCTGCGCTGGTCCTCGTTGCAGCGCTGGATCGCCACCGTGCGATCGGCCGCGGCAATGCGATGCCCTGGCATCTGCCCGACGATTTCCGCCACTTCAAGGCGCTCACGCTCGGCAAGCCGGTGCTGATGGGGCGACGGACCGCGGAATCGCTGGGACGCGCGCTGCCCGGCCGGACCAATCTGGTGCTGACCCGCAGCGGACGCGTCCCGTTCGACGGCATGCAGGCCGTCGCGACGCTCGACGAGGCGATCGCCGCGGCGCGCGCGCAGGACGCCCGCGAGCTGTGCGTGATCGGTGGCGGCGAGATCTACGCGCTCACGCTGCCGCTGGCGGACGCGCTGCAACTGACCCATGTCGACACCGTGGTGGACGGCGCGGATGCGTTCTTTCCCGACTGGGACGCCGCGGCGTGGCGCGAGATCTCGCGCACCCCGCACGCGGCCGATGCGCGCCATGCGCATGCCTTCGAGTTCGTCGAGTACCGCCGCGCCTGATCAGCGCGCGACGCGTGCGAGGGGACGCGTCGGCCGGTAGTGGCCGATGATGGTGTGGTTGAACAACAGGTCGTCCTCGCGCGTACCGCGGGCGATGTTGTGCAGGATCAATGGCGTGCCGGCTGCGCTGCGGCGATCCGACACGATGCCGATGTGCAGCTGGCCGCTGCGTAGACGCCAGGCGACGATGTCGCCGGGGCGGAAATCCGCAGCGCGCCGGCCGATCGCACGTTGCCAGCCCTGCCGATCGAACCAGCGCATCTGGTTGGGCACGCGCCGGTGATCGATGTTGCGATCGGGCGCGTCGGCGCCCCAGTCGCGCGGATACGCGGCGAATGCGCTGCGCATGTCCTCGTGGATCGCTTGCTGCAGATCCAGCCCCTGCGTGCGCAGCGCGCGCACGACGACATCGGTGCAGACGCCGCGGTCGTCGGGCACGTCGCCGCCGGGATAGGACAGACGGACATAGGCAGGGTCGTAGCGCACGGTCACGCCGATCTGCGCACGCGCGGCGTCCACCAGTGCGGGTAGCGCGACTGCCGGCAGAGCGACGCAGGCGAGCAGCAGGAGCGCTGCGAGCCGTGACACCGCCCGCATCGGCGTCAGGCCTGGACCTTGCGCGGGGGCAGGCCGGACACGTCGCGGCCGGGCACCTGCACGACACGCAGCGTCTCCGCATCGAGCTGCAGCGCGGTGAGCGTGCCGCCCCAGACCGCGCCGGTGTCGAGCGCATGCACGCCCAGGCCGAGGAACAGGCCCAGCGTCGACCAGTGGCCGCAGACGATCTTCAGATCGCGCTCGGCACGGCCCGGCACTTCGAACCAGGGATAGATGCCGGGCTGCTGGGTGCCGGGCGTGCCCTTTTCCTCGAACGCGATGCGGCCGCGCGGCGAGCAGTAGCGCATGCGCGTGAACACGTTGATGATCGCGCGGTCGCGGTCGTAACCGGTCAGGTTCGGCGACCACGCGGGGCGATCGCCATACATGTTCCGCAGCAGCTTCTTGTAGCCGGGGCCGCGCAGCTTGTTCTCGATCTCGCGCGCATGGCGCTGTGCGAGATCGACGTCCCAGCGCGGCGCGAGGCCGGCGTGCAGCATCATCCAGCCGAGTTCGCGGTCGACGTGCAGCAGCGGGCACGCGCGCAACCAGTCGAGCAGCACATCGCGGTCGTGTGCGAACAGCACGCCCTGCAGATCGGCGTTGACCTTGCGCTGGTCTTCCTCGCGGCGCTCGGCAATCGCCAGCAGCGAGAGGTCGTGATTGCCGAGCACGCTGACCACGTTGTCGCGCAGCGAATGCACCAGCCGCAGCGTCTCGACCGACTCGCCACCGCGGTTGACCAGATCGCCGCAGAACCACAGGCGATCGACCGCCGGATCGAAGCGGATCGCTTCGAGCAGTCGCTGCGTGGGGCCGTAGCAGCCCTGCAGATCACCGATCGCCCAGACGGCCATCAGTGCAGGGTTCGCGGGATCGAGAGCGTGAACGGCGGAATCGGCGCATCGAACTGCGCACCGTCGTCGCCGACCATGTCGTAGGAACCTTCCATCGTGCCGACCGCGGTCGAGAGCACCGCGCCCGAGGTGTAGGTGAAGGCTTCGCCGGGTTCCAGACGCGGCTGTTCGCCGACCACGCCGTCGCCGTGCACTTCCTCGATCCGTCCATTGGCGTCGGTGATGACCCAGTGGCGGGCCATCAGCTGCGCGGCCAGTCGGCCGGTGTTGCGGATGCGGATGGTGTAGGCGAACACGTAGCGGTCGTCGTCGGGCGTCGATTCCTCGTCGAGGAAGCGCGTCGCGATCTGGATCTCGAGTGTGTAGTCGGCTGTCTCGTCCATGCTGGAGACAGTGTATCCGCAGGCCATGAATGCATCGACTACGTCGTCACCGGATGATTCGCCAGACGCACGAAATCCTCGACCGCGAGCTGCTCGGCGCGCAGCTGCGGATCGATGCCGGCGGCGGTGATCGCATCGCTGTCCATCAGCGTTGACAGCGCATTGCGCAGCGTCTTGCGACGCTGGCCGAAGGCGGCTTTCACGATGTCGGACAAGCGTCGCGGATCGTCGATGCCGACGGTGTGCGCCGGGCGTGGTTTCAGACGCACGACGGCCGAATCGACCTTCGGCGGCGGGCGGAATGCGCCGGGGCCGACGACGAATAGCATCGTGACCTCGCAATAGGCCTGCAGCATCACGCTGAGGCGGCCGTAGACCTTGCTGCCCGGGCCGGACGCCATGCGCTCGACGACTTCCTTCTGCAGCATGAAATGCATGTCGGTCACGACCGCCGCATGGTCGAGCGCGTGGAACAGGATCGGCGAGGACAGGTTGTAGGGCAGGTTGCCGACGAGCCGGATCATTGCGTCGCCTGCGAGCGCGGTGAAGTCGACGTCGAGCACGTTCGCGTGGATCAGCTCCAGTGCGCCGTGCGCGGCGGCCTGCAGCGTCAGCGGCTCGAGCAGATCGCGGTCGAACTCGATCGCGGTCAGTGCGCCGTGGCGCTTGAGCAGCGGAAACGTCATCGCACCCTGGCCGGGGCCGATCTCCACGAGCCGGTCGCCGGGCTGTGGATTGACCGCCAGCACGATGCGATCGACGACGCCCCGCTCGTGCAGGAAGTTCTGGCCGAGGGATTTCTTCGGCGGCTCGGAGAACGTGCCGGGCGCGGCAGGGGAACGCATCATCGTGTGGTCAAGCCGAAACGGATGGAGGGGAAGATCACAGCAGGCGGGTGCCGGGCGTGACATCGCCGTCGGGCACGCACAGGCGCACGTGGCCGTCGGCGTCGTGGAAGCCGGTGACCAGGCATTCGGACATCAGCGGGCCGATCTGCTTCGGCGGAAAATTGACCACGCCCACGACCAGCCGGCCGACCAGCGCCTCGGGCGTGTACTGCGCGGTGATCTGCGCGCTGGACTTGCGCACGCCGAGCTCGGGGCCGAAATCGACATGCAGGATGTAGGCAGGACGGCGGGCTTGCGGGAACGGCTCGGCCGATACCACACGACCCACGCGCAGATCGACGCGCATGAAGTCGTCCCAGCCGATAGTGTCGTCGGGGCTCACGCGACGTGCCTGCGGTTGCGGCCGAGCGCGGCGCACTGTTCGATCGCGGCGAACAGGCTCGACGGATCGGCGCGGCCGCTGCCGGCCAGTTCCAGCGCAGTGCCGTGGTCGACGGCGACGCGGGGATAGGGCAGGCCGAGGGTGAGGTTCACCGCCGATTCGAAGCCGCTGTACTTGAGCACCGGCAGGCCCTGGTCGTGATACATCGCCAGCACCGCATCGGCGTTCGCCAGACGTGCGGGCAGGAACGCGGTATCCGCCGGCAGCGGGCCTTCGAGCAGCAGGCCGCGGGCGCGCAGGCGCTCGAGCACCGGCGTGATGGTCTCGATCTCCTCGTGACCGAGATGTCCGGCTTCACCGGCGTGCGGATTGAGGCCCAGCACGGCGATGCGCGGTGCGGGGATGCCGAAGTCCGCGCGCAAAGCGGCGTCGAGAATGTTGATGACGCGTTCCAGCAGCGGCGCGGTGATCGTGTCGGGCACGGCGCGCAGCGGCAGGTGCGTGGTCGCCAGTGCGACACGCAACGTCGGGTTGGCCAGCATCATCACGACGTCGCAGCCGGCGTCGTGGGCCAGCAGCTCCGTGGTGCCGGTGTAGGGCACGCCACCGGCGTTGATCGCCGCCTTGTGCACCGGGCCGGTGACCATCCCGTCGAAGCGTCCGTCGCGGCAGCCGGCCGCAGCATGTAGCAAGCCGTCGAGCACGCTGCGGGCGTTGCGCGGATCCGGGGTGCCGAAGGCGGTGGCCGCGGCGTGCGGCAGTTCGATCAGGCGCAGCGTGCCCGGCGCCACGTCGGTGGCTTCGGCGTCGGTGAAGGCGATCGACAGGCCGATCGCGTCGGCCGCGCGTTGCAGGGTGGGACGGTCGCCGATGGCGACCAGGTCGCAGTCCCAGGCGCGCCAGGCAGCGCGCACGCAGAGTTCCGGCCCGACGCCGGCCGGTTCGCCCGGGACCAGCGCCAACCGGACGGGTCGCATCTCAGCCGCCGCTGCCGATCTCGGGATCGCGGTTGGGGCCGACGCGGACGCTAACATAGGCTTCGCCGCGCAGCTCGCGTACGTAGCGGTCCCATTCGTCTTCCAGCTTACGCTGGCCGATGGCTTCGCGGGCCTGGGCACGCCGGTTGTTGTCGTTGCCGGCCGCCTGGCGCGTGGCCTGGCGCTGGACGATGTGCCAGCCGGCCTGGGTGCGGAAGGGCTCGGAAATGTCGCCGTCGCCGATCGCCGCGACCTGGCCGCCGAAGTCCGGGCCGAACTCGTCCTGGGTAAACCAGCCGAGATCGCCGCCGTTGGCCTTGGTGGCGTTGTCTTCCGAGCTCTCGCGCGCGACTTCGGCGAAGTCGGCACCGCCGACGAGACGGGCACGCAGGCTGTCCGCGCGACCCTTGGCGGCGGCGTCGTTGCCCGGCTCGCTGCGGATCAGGATGTGGCGCGCCTGGTATTCGGTGACCGAACCGGCATCGGTCGACTGCGCGGCTTCGCGGCGATCGACCAGCTGCAGGATCTGGAAGCCGCTCGGGCCCCGGATCGGGCCGATCGTCTGGCCGGGCTGCAGGCTCGTCACCGCGGTCGCGAATGCGGCCGGGATTTCATCGGCGCGGCGCCAGCCCAGATCGCCGCCTTCCAGCGCGTTCGGGCTGTCGGAGTAGCGCACGGCGGCGGCGGAGAATTCCATCTCGTTGCGATCGAGCAGCGATTTGATGCCGTCGACCTTCTGCTGGCCGGTCTGGATCTGCTCGGGGGTCGCGCCTTCCGGCAGCGCCACCAGGATGTGCGCCAGACGGTACTGCGCGCCGGTCGCCTCGGCCGACAGCGCCGCATCGACTTCCGCGTCGCTGACCGAAATGCGGGTCTGGGCGAAACGCTGGCGCATGCGCTGGATCATCAGCTCCTCGCGCAGCGACGCGCGGAAGTCGTCGAACGACATGCCGTCGCCTGCGAGCTGCTGGCGCAGCTGATCCATCGTGAAGTTGTTCTGCTGGGCGATCGCGGCGATGGCCTGATCGACTTCCTGATCGCTCACGCGCACGCCGGTGCGCTGCGCGTTCGCGGTCTGCAGGCGCATCGTGATCAGACGCTCCAGCACTTGGCGCTCGAGGATTTCCTGCGGCGGCAGCTGGTCCTGGCGGGTCGCGTACTGGCCGCGGATGTTGGTGACGGCGCGCTCGAGTTCGCTGGCGAGAATCACGTCCTCGTCGACGACGGCGGCGATGCGGTCCAGCGGCTGGAGGTCCTGCGCGTGCGCAGTCGATGCGAACAGCGCGGCAGCGGCCGCGAGGGAATAGATCAGTGTCTTCATTGGCTCAGGCCGGGGGTCAGGGTCTCATCGTCGTCGCTGTTGCGCAGCTCGGACGGCGGCACGAGATAGAGGTCATCGCGGTAATAACCGAGAATAGCACGGCGCAAACGGTCTTCCGTGTCGGGGCCGGCCGAGCCCAGACCCTTTAGTTCAAGTTCGAACATGATGGCGTTGTTCAGCTCGCCCTGGCGGTTGCGCAGGTAGCGACGGCCGACGACCCGGGCCGCCAGGCAGCAGCTGTCCCACTGCACACCGGCCACGGCTTCGAGCAGACGTTCGTCGGTGAACGAGTAATAGTAACGGCCCACAAGACTCCAAGCCGGGCTGATCGGATACAGGAACGACAGGTCAGCCTGCTCGATTAGATCGGCACGGCGACGATATGCGAAATTCACAATGCCCTCGTCGCCGATCAAGTAGCGCGTGCGTAGCGACATCAGATCTTCGCGGCGGAACTTCGGATCCCACTGGTAACCCGCGCTGACCGTCCAGCGGTCGTTGATCGCATAGGTCGCATCGGTGACCCAGGCCGAGCGCCCCTGTTCGACCTGTGCTTCACCCGGCACCGTCACCCGTGAATCGGACAGATAGATGATCTGGCCGAGGCTGGCCGACAGCTTCTCCTGACCGTCGGACTCGCGAATCAGGCGGGTACTGACGGCCATGGTCACCTGGTTGGCATCCGCTTGCCGGTCGGCGCTGGAGTACCGGTTGTCGCGGAACAGTTGGCCCCAGCCGAAGGTCAGGGGTGTGGTATCGAACAGCGGCAGCGCGGATTGATCTCGGTACGGCGAGTTCAGATAGAACAGCCGAGGTTCGAGCGTGTGGAGATACGCTTCGCCGCCCCAATTGGTGTTGCGGTCAAAGAACAGTCCTGCGTCTATCGAGGCGATCGGCTGACTGCGACTCGGCGAGCTGTCGCGGTAGAGCGCTAGCGTCTCGGCGGGAACGGCCACGTTGCCAGGAATACCGAGCTCTGCCCGAGCGCGCTGGTCTGCGAGGGCATCAGCAAGCGGACGGCCCAACGCGTAGCTTGTGTGCCGGAAAGCGAGCGTTGGACGCACGAACCAAGCGGCACCTTCGAATGGCAGCGAAATGTAAGGTTTGAGGTCAAGGCGGCTGCCGCCCGGGCGAGCGCGGTCATCGATATGAGAAAATCGTGTCGCGGTCGCGTCTACGCCGGCGCTAATCCAGCTGCCGTAAGGACGTTGCCACGTGAACGAAACCTGAGGCATTCGGTTGTAAGGGAGGATGCGCTCGGGAAGCGTGTAATCGGTCAGCAACTGATAGTCCGCGAGCACGCTCGCGTTCCAAAATCCCCGCTCGCCGGACCGCCCTTGCCCGAACACACCGATCAGGCTGGCGGCGCTCACCGAAGAGATGCCGTCGACGTTGTTGCTCGAGTCTTCCAGATATCGGGGGTCGCTCATCCAGGTCAGGCTGGTCCGGCCCTGCCAAGTCGGGCTGATGTCCAGCGAACCGCCGAAGCCGAGGAACGCGCGATCGGTCTTGCGCCGGTTTTCGACGATCGGCACCTGTTCGGCCTCCAGTTCGCGCTCACTTTCAACGAGCTTGTCCCCCTGCAGATAGGCCACGTCAAGTTCGCCGCGCGTGCGATCGGTTGCGAAGCGGAACTCGGTGCCCAGCTGCACGCCGCGCCGGCTCATGAAGCGCGGTTCGAGTGTCATGTCGTAGTTGGGCGCGAGGTTCAGATAGATCGGCTGGGTGTAGTCGAAGCCGTTGCGGCCGGATTGCGAGATGCGCGGGAACAGCAGGCCGCTCAGGCGGCGTTCGTCGATCGGGAAACGGAACCACGGCACGTACAGCACCGGCACCTTGCCCACGCGCAGGGTCGCGTTGCGCGCCGTGCCCATGCCCATGTCGGTGTCGATGTCGATCTGGCCGGCCTTCAGTTCCCACCAGCGGTCGCTGGGCGTGCAGGTCGAATAGGTGGAGCCGAGCAGGGCGCCGACGGTGCCGTCCATGCGGATGTGATCGGCGCCGCCGTTGCCGCGGCGTGCGGTCAGCTGGTACTGCACGCTGTCCATTCGGTAGGACTCGGCGATCGTATCGCCCTCGACGCGGTCGGCCACGACGCGCATGCCGCGGTCCTGGTAGCGCACGTTGCCGTCGGCGACGAAGGTGCCGTCATCCTGCGAGAACTGCAGATCGTCGGTGCCGAGGAACTGGTCGCCGCGGCGCAGGGTCACGTTGCCGGTGACGTTGCCGGTGAAGTCGCTGTCCACGCCGGCCAGCCCGTCGAAGGCGTCGCCGTCGATGTCGGTGGGCTGGGTTTCGCGCTGCTCGACCGTGCCGACCGGCGCCTGCGCGTCGGTGAAGGCCGGGACGGCGTCCTCGATCGGGCACAGCGCCCAGTAGTTGGGACGGAGCCTGTCGTCGGCGTTGGCGGACAGCGAAACCGCGATGCAGAACGGAAGGGGAAGCAAGCGGAGGGCTGTGCGCACGGTCGATCCGTTCAGCGGGAAAAACGGGCGCCAGCATGACCGATCCACCGGGCAGCGGCAATGCGGCCCGAAGACATCCTGTTCACCTGCGATCTCGGCGATTCCGGGCCGGCTGCGGTGCCGGCTGAAGCGAGGTCAGCCGGCCAGTGCGCGCAGGTGGGCGACGCTGCTTTCGCGCAGCGCCTGCAGGTCGTATCCGCCTTCGAGCATCGAGACGATCCGGCCCTCGCAGTGCCGCTCGGCGATGGCGACGAGTTCGCCGGTCAACCAGCCGAAATCCTCGGCGTCGAGCTGCAGTTGCGCCAGCGGATCGCGCCAGTGGGCGTCGAAGCCGGCCGAGATCATCAGCAGCTGCGGGGCGAAGGCGTCGATCTCGGGCAGCAGCCGTTCGCGCCAGGCCTCGCAGAAGCGCCGGCTGCCGGTGCCGGCGGTCAGCGGCAGGTTGACGATGTTGCCGATGCCGCGCTCGTCGCGCCGCCCGGTGTCGGGGAACAGCGGCATCTGGTGCGAGCTGACGTACTGCACGCGCGGCTCGGCCTCGAAGATCGCCTGGGTGCCGTTGCCGTGGTGCACGTCGAAATCGACGATCGAGATCCGAGTCAGGCCGTAGCGGTCCAGCGCATGCGCCGCGGCCACGGCGATGTTGTTGAACAGGCAGAAGCCCATCGCGATGTCGCCGGTCGCGTGGTGGCCGGGCGGGCGCACCGCGCAGAACACGCGGCGCTCTGTGCCGCCCTGCACCGCATCCACCGCGGCGACGCCGGCGCCTGCCGCGTGCAGCGCGGCCTGGGCCGAGCCGGGTGAGAGCACGGTGTCGCTGTCGAGCGGAACACGGCCGGTCGGCTGCGAATCGAGCACGGTCGCGAGCAGCGCGGCGTCGTGGACGCGCAGCAGCTGGCCGCGGGTCGCGGGTGGTGCCTGGCGCAGGTCGAGATCAGGGAAGGCGGCGCGCAGCGCTTCGATGACGGCGGCCAGACGCTCGGGGCGCTCGGCATGACCGGGCCCGGTGTCGTGATCCAGCAGGCTCGGATGCGAGAACACCGGCACCCGTCGGGGGTCGCCGCCGCCGAAGCCGACCGGATGGTGCATCGCTCAGCGCCGCCGCTCGTGGTGCCACAGCACCTCGCCGTGGCCGCTGGCGCGTGCCAGCACCCGGGCGAGCACGAACAGCAGGTCCGACAGTCGATTCAGATAGCGCACCGCCTGCGGGCGGACATCCTCGACCCGCGCCAGCGCCACCGATTCGCGCTCGGCGCGGCGGACCACGGTGCGGGCGATGTGGCAGCGCGCCGCCGCTTCGCCGCCGCCGGGCAGGATGAAATCCTTCAGCGGCGGCAGATCGTCGTTGTAGTGGTCGAGCTGCTGTTCGAGGCGCGCGATATCGGCGTCCTCGATCGCGGCGTGACCGGGAATGCACAGCTCGCCGCCGAGATCGAACAACTGGTGCTGCACGGTCGTCAGCAGGCTGCGGATGTCGTCGGGCACGTCGGCGGCCAGCAACAGACCGATCGTCGAGTTCGCTTCGTCGACGGCGCCATAGGCGGTCACGCGCAACGAATCCTTGCCGACCCGTGCGCCGTCGCCGAGCCCGGTCGAGCCGTCGTCGCCGGTACGGGTGTAGATCTTCGAAAGACGGTTGCCCATCCGCGCGACGTCAGTCGGCGTGCAGTGGACGGGCGGCGGTCGCCGGCTTGGGTAGCACGCGCGTCAGCAGCACGTGGGCCATCGCAGCGATACCGACGTACAACGCGGCGGTACGCATGTAGGGCAGCAGCCAGTCGCTGTAGTTCTTCCACCAGCCGGCCAGCGTTGGATCGGCGACCGAAGCGCTGATCCAGTAGAAGCTGCCCTGCGCCAGCAGATGGCAGACCGCGACCGACGCCACGAGCGCGACGACCAGCTGGCCGATCGCGACCGGCGCGGACGCCGACAGGTGGCGACGCAGCAGGCCACCGCCGGCCCACAGCGCGAAGTACGCAGGCACCAAGCACCAGTAGGCCGGCGACACGCAGTAGTGCTGCCAGAACGACAGGCCCTGGCTGGTGATCACGAACCAGTCCACCGCGACCGCCAGCACCATCAGGGCCGGAAACGCCCAGCGCTGCCAGCTCGCGAGATAGAAGCCGCCGATGAAGAACACCGCCCACGAGGCATCGGGGATCGCGGCGAAGTGGTGCAGCCGGGTCGCGGCCATCAGCGCGGCCAGCAGGGCGAAGATCGTGGCGCGGCGGGCGGTGAGGGTCATCGGACAGCTCCGGTGCAACGTCGGGTCGAACGCGCATTCTAGCGGAGCCGCAGCGCGGGGCGCAGGGGGCGGCGCGTATCATCGCGGCCATGGTCGAAACACATCCAGCACCGGTGCATCCGGTCCTCATCGTCGGCGGCGGTCTGGTCGGCGCCAGTCTCGCGATCGCACTGGACCGCGCGGGGGTCGATGCCGCCCTGGTCGAGGCCACGCCGCCGGCGTCGATGCCGGCGGTGTTCGACGAACGCAACCTCAGCTTCGCCGAGGCGACGGTCAACGCGCTCACCGCGCTCGGCGTGCTGCAGAAGCTGCGCGCGCCGGGCGGGCCGATCCGCGAGATCCACGTCAGCCGCGCCGGCGATTTCGGCCGGGTGAAGCTGGCCGCGGCCGATTACGGACGCGAGGCATTCGGGCAGGTGGTCGTCGCACGTGATTTCGGCGAAGCGCTCGAAGCGCGTCTGGCGGAGCTGCCGCGGCTGGTGCGCTACCGGCCGGCGCGCTTCGCGGGGTTCGACGGCATCGAGGACGGTCATCGCGTGGTCCGTCTCAGCGGTCCGGGCGGCGACATGCGCGTGCGGGCGCAGCTCGTGGTGGGGGCCGACGGCGCCGACAGTGCGGTGCGGCGGACGCTCGGGATCGACGCCGAGACCCACGATTACGCGCAAACCCTGTTCATCGCGCGCCTGCGCGCGGCGCGTGCGCCGGATGGCCGCGCCTTCGAGCGCCTGACCGATACCGGGCCGACCGCGCTGCTGCCGCGCGGCGACCGGCATTACGGCCTGGTCCATGGCGTCGCCAGCGACGCGGCCGATGCGGTCGCCGCACTCGACGACGCGGCATTTCTCGGGCGGGTGCAGGCCACCTTCGGCTGGCGCGCGGGGCGGTTTCTCTCGGTCGGGCCGCGCAGTCGGCATCCGGCACGGCGCGTGGTCGCCGCACGCTGTATCGACACGCGGGCCGTGCTGGTCGGCAATGCAGCGCAGAGCCTGCATCCGATCGGCGCCCAGGGCTTCAACCTCGGTCTGCGCGATGCGCTCACGCTGGCCGAAGTCATCGCCGGCGCCGCCGATCCGGGCGCGCCCGGCCTGCTCGAACGTCACGTCGCGCGTCGCCAGGACGACCGCACGCGCACGCTGGCGTTCTCCGACGGGCTCGCCCGCGTGACCTCCAATCCCGCGCGCCTGCTGCGGCCGCTGCGCAGTCTCGGCCTGCTGGCCATCGATCGCGACTCCGCATTGCAGGCGATGCTCGCCGGCGGCGCGATGGGCTATCGCGGCGACGTGCCGGCGCTGTGCCGGGGAGTCGCCGCATGAGCCGCCGCGAGCGACGCGATGTCGTGATCGTCGGCGGTGGCGTGGTCGGCGCCGCGTGTGCGCTGGCGTTGGCAGCGCAGGATCTTGACGTGGTGCTGGTCGAGGCGCGCGCGCCCGCCGCGTGGTCGGCGGCGAGTCCGGATCTGCGCGTCTATGCCTTCGCGCACGACAGCGCCAGGCTGTTGCGTTCGGTCGGCGCCTGGGACGACATCCGCGCCACGCGCGCGCATCCCTACCGGCGCATGCAGGTCTGGGATGCAGGCGGTGGCAGCGAACTGGTGTTCGACGCCGACCAGCTCGGCATGCGCGAGCTCGGCTGGATCGTCGAGCACGCCCTGCTGGTCGACCGGCTGTGGGCGCGGCTGGCAGCGGCCGGCGTCGATGTGCGTGCGCCGGCGCAGGTCGAAGCGCTGGAACAGGATGGCGACGGCGTGACCCTGCGCCTCGACGCGGGCAGCCGGATCGAGGCGCGTCTGGCGATCGCCGCCGACGGCGCGGCGTCGACGCTGCGCACGCTCGCCGGTATCGGCACCCGCGCGCACGACTATGCGCAGGCCGGCGTGGTCGGCTATGTCGACAGCACGGAACCGCATCGCGATACTGCGTGGCAGCGCTTCCTGCCGACCGGTCCGCTGGCGTTGCTGCCGGTCGGACAGGGCCGCAGCTCCATCGTCTGGACACTGCCCGCCGACGAAGCGACGCGCATGCGCGAGCTCGACGACGCGGCGTTCTCGGATGCACTGACGCGCGCGTCCGGCGGCCGGCTCGGCACGCTGACACCGGTCTCGCCGCGCGCCGCGTTTCCGTTGCGACGGCAACTGGCCGATGCGCAGCTGCAGGGCCGTGTGCTGGTGATCGGCGACGCGGCGCACGTCGTGCATCCGCTGGCCGGGCAGGGCGTGAATCTCGGCCTGCGCGACGTGATCGGGCTGGCCGACAGCGTTGCCGACGCGCGTCGTCGCGGCGCGCGCTGGGATGCGCCGCAGCGGCTCGCGCGCTGGGCACGCACGCGCCGCAGCGAAAGCGCGGTCGCCGCGCACGCCTTCGAATCGATCAACCGCGCGTACTCGAACGAATCGCTGTTGCCGGTGCTATTGCGCAGCCACGCGCTCGGCATTGCGCAGGCCGTGCCGCCGCTGCGCAATCTGTTGTGGAAGCGGGCGGCGGGACTTTGAGTCCATCCCTTCGATCGCTGGCCGCCACGCTGCTGGCATGCGCGGTATCGCCGGCGTTCGCGATGACCCGATGCCCGGTCGAGTCGATCAACCCGGTCTGGTTCGTGGCGCTCGGCTACGGCGTGCTCGCGCTCGCCCTGTGCATCGGGCTCGCGGCGCCGCTGCTGGCATGGCGGCGCACCCGCGGATTGTCACCGGGCGTGCGCGCGCTGTGGCTGCTCGGTGCCTGCGTGGTGATGCTGGGACTGTGGCTCGCCGGTCTGTTGATCTGGCTCGGCGCGTTCGTCCTGCCCTGCTGAGCGCGCGCCGTCAGTGCGCGAGCGCGGGCTTGCCGCGCATGCGCCGGACCAGCGCGACGAGGCCCACCACGATGCCACCGGCAACGATGCCGACCACCGCGTTGATCACCGTCGGCAGCATCGCGCCGAGCACCATGCCGACTTCGGGGAGTGCGCCCAGACCGGTCGCCGCATCGTCGATCCAGGTCTGCACATCGTGCACGCCGTGGGTCAGGATGCCGCCGCCGACAAGGAACATCGCTGCGGTGCCGACGATCGCCAGCGTCTTCATCAGCCACGGCGCGACGCGCAGGATGCCGCGACCGATCGCCTGCGCCGCGCTGGACGTGCGCTTGCTCAGGTAGAGGCCGGCGTCGTCGAGTTTGACGATGCCCGCGACGAGGCCGTAGACGCCGACCGTCATCAACGCCGAGATGCCGACCAGCACGCCGACCTGGGTCGCGAACGCGGCGCCGGCGACGGTGCCTAGCGTGATCGCGATGATCTCGGCCGACAGGATCAGATCGGTGCGCACCGCGCCGCGGATCTTGTCGCGCTCGAATGCCACCGGATCGACCTCCGCGCCGGCGAGCGCCGCGGTGCGGCCTGGTTTGGCGGCGTCGTCTTCGGCCTTGTGCAGCACTTTGTGCAGCACTTTTTCGAAGCCTTCGTAGCAGAGGAACAGACCGCCGGCCATCAGCAGCGGCGTGACCAGCCACGGCAGCCATGCGCTGATCGCGAGCGCCGCCGGGACGAGGATCAGCTTGTTGCGCGCCGAGCCCTTGGCGACCGCCCAGACCACCGGCAGTTCGCGGTCGGCCTGCACGCCGGTGACCTGCTGCGCATTGAGGGCGAGATCGTCGCCGAGCACGCCGGCGGACTTGCGCGCGGCCACCTTGGTCATCAGGGCCACGTCGTCGAGCACGGTGGCGATATCGTCGAGCAGGGTGAGCAGGCTGGACGCCATGCGGGTCAATCCGGAGGGAAGGGCGCGCGCAGTATGCAGCGCCGATGTGGCGGCTGCGTCAGCGCGTGAGCGCCCAGGCGGCGAGGGCGAAGGCCAGCGCCGCGACGGTGCTGGCCACCACCGCGAGGACCTGCGCGCGCAGCAGGCGCTGTTCGACACGCGCCGCGCCCAGCTGCAGCACTTCGATGGTCTTCTGCATGTCCGCGGCCAGCTTGCCGATCGAGTCGGCGTTCTGGCTCGCGGCGTCCTGCAGTTCGGTGATCTGCGCATCGATCACGTCGTTGCGGCGCTGCTGGCCCAGATCGACCAGGGGCGGCGGCGTGCGGGTGAAGATCGGCCGCGCCAGCCGGACGATTTCCGGCAGGTACGGGGCGACGACGGTGATCCAGCCTGCTGCCATGGCGCGCGCTCCGGTGTTCGAATCAGTCGACGCTGGCGTAGACCGTGATCTCTTCGCGGTCGTGATAGAGCTGACGCGCGCGGATGACCAGGTTGTCGTGCTCGCCGGCGTTGTTGGCGAACAGGTCCAGCGCCAGCAGCGTTTCCTGCCAGCGCTTCTTCATCGGCAGCTTGAGGTTGAAGACCGCGTTGCGGCACCAGCCTTCGCGGAACCAGGTCGCCATGCGCTCGGCGACCTTGCGCGGCTGCTCGACCATGTCGCAGACCATCCAGTCGACGGCGCCGACGGGCTGGTAGCGAAAGCCGTCGACGCGGTGATGGTCGACCAGGCCGGTGTCCATCAGATCGGCCTGCATCGGTCCGTTGTCGACCGCGACCACGCGCATGTGTTCGCGCGTCAGCACCCAGGTCCAGCCGCCGGGCGCGGCGCCCAGGTCCACCGCACGCATGCCGGGTTTGATGCGTGCATTGCGCTCGCGTTCGGTCAGCAGCGCCATGAACGCTTCCTCGAGCTTCAGCGCCGAACGCGACGGCGCATCGGCGTGCGTGCGCAGGCGCGGAATGCCCATCGCCCACGGCGCACTGTCGCCCACCACCGACTGCGCGATGTAGGCGTGCGTGCCCGAGACGAAGAACACATGCAGGCGCGGGAAGCGCGTCTCGTCCTTCTGGCTCAGGAAGCCGCGCTTGCGCAGCGCCGGACGCAGCGCATTGCCGAAACTGCGGGCGAGTCCGGCGAGCTGCTTGCCCTCGTCGGATTCGGGATGCTCGACCATCAGTTCGCCATGGCGGCCGCGGCCGGCGAGCACTTCGAAGATCGGCGTGATGCGGTCGGTCGGGTCGAGATCGCGCAGTTCGGCCAGCAGCATCAGCTTCTGGCGCGCGAAGATCAGTTCGCGGAACGGCAGTTCGCTGGTCAGCGACGGGCCGTTGTCGGAATGGAACAGCACGTAGCCGTCGCCGCGCTTGGTCTGCGCGTAGCCCGCGACGTGCACGCCGGCCGCGCGCTCGGTGAGCTCGGCGGCGAGATCGGGTTCGAAGCCCGGGCGGCAGTAGCAGAGCAGGCCGCTGATCGCATGCAGGGGCGAGGTCGCGCCGTCGGCCGGTTCGGCCACGGCGTCGGCGTGATCGGTGTCGATGTCGCTCATGTCAGTACTTCGCCCCGTCGGTTTCGCCGTAGGCGCGCAGCACCGCGCGCGCGTCGTCGCGCAGCAGATCGCGCACGACTTCGATGCCGCGCTGGTTCAGCGCGCCGATCCAGTCTTCGGGCAGAGGGCCTTCGTCGAACGGCGTCAGCGCCTCGACGTCCTGCGAGCGTGCGCCGATCAGGAGCCGGTCGATGCCGGCCCAGACGGTGGCGCCGTAGCACATGCAGCAGGGCTGCGACGACGTCGCCAGCGTGACCGGGCCGCCGCGCTCGTTGAGGCGCGGCGTCTGCAGGCGCTGCTGCGCGAGCATGTAGGCCATGGTTTCGGCGTGCGCGACCGAGCAGGTATGCGGCATCACCCGATTCACGCCAACGGCGATGATGCGGTCGTCGCTGCCGAACACGGCGGCGCCGAACGGGCCACCGCTCTGCGCCTCGATGTTCATCCGCGAGAGATCGATCGCGAGCGCGACCTTGGCGTCATCGCCGACGTAGGCGCGCGACACGTCGACGTGTTCGTGCACCCACGCGGGCAGGGTCAGGTGGACCTGGGCATACAGCATTGGACATTCCGGAAAAGAAGCGGGGATCAGCGCAGCAGGCTGCCCGGCGCGGGCGCCTCGCAGCGCGAGTTGACGCAGGCGCAGGACTGGATCTCGACGAAGCCGCAGACCCCGGCGATGCCCCGGCGTGCGCAGTCGGCCTGCACCGCCTGCGGATCGACCTGCGCATTCGCATTGACGCAGGCCGGCTGGTAGCCGCAGCAGCTGCCGACGTTCTTCACCGCGCAATCGCTGTCGACGCGGCAGCTGGTGTCGAGATCCGGCACGCCAGACGGCGCGACGGGCCGATCGATGACCGGCGCACCTGCGGGCGGCGCGGCCTCGGCGACCGGCGGTGCAGGCGCCGCACATGCCGCCAGCACCAGCAACAGCAGGGCGGGCAACAGGCGGAACGACAGGGCGCGCAGGCGGATCATGCCGGGGATGTTACCGCTCCAGCGCGTCCAGCGTGTCGAGCGCCCGCCGGAACCGGACGTGGTCGGGCGCGTCGGCGTCGGGGTGCTGCGACAGGTACGTCCGCAGCGCCATCCGATATTTGGCGATGAAGGCCGGATTGGTCGGGCTGGCGTCGTACTGGCGCCGTGCGCGCATCACCGCCTGCACGTCCTCGCGGCGTTGCAGGTCTCGGCCGTGTTCGGACGCGTCGGTCAGGATCACCACATTGCGCGCGAAGCCGGGCACGTACTTGACCTCGAAGCGCTGGCCCAGCGCCGGAATCTGGATCGCGTTGCGCAGCGGATACAGCGTCGCCGACATGGTGTCGAATCCGAACGCCACGTCACGTCCGTCTGCAGTGCGCAGCACGCCCTCGTACGTCCAGACGTAGGTGTCGTTGAGCTTGGAGCTGGTCTGGCGCGCGTCGATCAGTACGGCGGTGCCGCGCGTACCGACCGCGTTGAGAAAGACGGCATTGATGAACTGCATGCAGAACATCGCGAACATCCACGCGAGGAAGGTGGCGATGCCCCAGCCTGCGTTGCGACGCCAGATCGTCATGCCGATGCCGAACGCCAGATACACCGGAATCATCCAGAACGGATGCTGGTTCAGCAGATACAGCAGCATCGAGATCAACGTCATCGGCGAGGCGTCCTGTCCGTCGGTGCGGTTCTGCGTTGCGCGAGCGCGCGGAGCGTGACCTGCGATCCGCAATGCACCCGGGCGACCTGTCGATCAGCCCGCACGGGATGCAGGGTGTTCCAGTGGCCTCAACCGCCGGCCTTGTCCGCCGCCCAGGTATCGCGCAGGGTCACGCTGCGGTTGAACACCGGCCTGGCGGCCGTGTGGTCGACGCGGTCGGCGACGAAGTAGCCCAGACGCTCGAACTGGTACGACTGTTCGGGCGCTGCCGATGCTGCGGCCGGCTCGACGTAGCCGGTCACGCTGCGCTTGGACTCGGGGTTCAGATGGTCGCGGTAGGTCTTGCCGGTCGACTCGTCGTCCGGCTTTTCGACCACGAACAGCCGGTCGTAAAGACGGACTTCGGCTTCGACCGCATGCGCCGCACTGACCCAGTGGATCGTGCCCTTGATCTTGCGGTTGGCGCCTTCCATGCCCGGACGCGATTCGGGATCGAGCGTGCCACGCAGTTCGACGACCGCGCCGCTGTCATCCTTGATCACCTCGTCGCAGCGCACGATGCCGGCGCCGCGCAGGCGTACTTCGCCGCCCGGGACCAGACGCTTCCAGCCCTTGGGCGGCACTTCGGCGAAGTCGTCGTGCTCGATCCACAGCTGGCGCGAGAACGGCACCTCGCGCACGCCCTGCGCCTCGTCCTTCGGGTGGTTCGGGAAGCTCAGCGTCTCGGCATGGCCTTCGGGCAGGTTGGTCAGCACCAGCTTGAGCGGATCGATGACCGCCATGCGGCGCGGCGCACGCGCGTCGAGATCGTCGCGCAGCGCGCCTTCGAGCACCGAGAAATCGATGACCGAGTTCTGCTTGCTGATGCCGACGCGGTCGACCAGCAGACGCAGGCTCGCCGGCGTGTAACCGCGCCGGCGCAGGCCCTGCAGCGTGTACATGCGCGGATCGTCCCAGCCGTCGACCAGGCCTTCGCCGACCAGCTGGGTCAGCTTGCGCTTGCTCATCACCGTGTAGTTGATGTTGAGGCGCGAGAACTCGATCTGGCGCGGCTTCGCGGCCACGACCGGCAGCCCGCGTTCGGTCAGCGACGCCAGCAGGTCCGGATTGCCGGCCAGGTCGACGCGGTCCACCACCCAGTCGTACAGCGGGCGGTGATCCTCGAACTCCAGCGTGCAAAGCGAATGGGTGATGCCTTCGATCGAATCGCCCAGCGCGTGGGCGAAGTCGTACATCGGATAGATCGGCCAGGCGTCGCCGGTGTTCTGGTGGGCGACCTGCTTGATCCGGTACAGCGCCGGGTCGCGCAGATTCATGTTGCCGCTGCCCATGTCGATCTTCGCGCGCAGCGTGCGCGTGCCGTCGGCGAACTCGCCCGCGCGCATGCGCGCGAACAGGTCGAGGTTCTCGTCGACGCTGCGGTCGCGGAACGGCGAATTGCGGCCCGGCTCGATCAAGGTGCCGCGGTACTCGCGCACCTGCTCGGCGGTCAGATCACAGACGAAGGCGTCGCCCTGTTCGATCAGCTTCCGGGCGGCGCGGTAATAGACCTCGAAGTAGTCCGAGGCGTGGCGCAGCTCGGCCCACTCGAAGCCCAGCCAGCGCACGTCGTCCTCGATCGCGCGCACGAACTCGAGATCTTCCTTCTCCGGGTTCGTGTCGTCGAAGCGCAGGTTGCAGCGGCCGTCGAACTCGGCGGCGATGCCGAAATCCAGGCAGATCGCCTTGGCGTGACCGATGTGCAGGTAGCCGTTGGGCTCGGGCGGGAAGCGCGTGCGCACCGTGGCGTGCTTGCCGCTGGCCAGATCCTCTCGGACGATCTGCCGGATGAAGTCCTGGCGTGCCGGGACGGCGGGATCGGTCGGGGGAGCGGCGGATTCGGCGGAAGACATGGAGGCTCGGACGGCGGCTGCGGGAGAGCCGTGCAGTGTAGCGGACGGTCCACATGCGACGCGCCAGCGCCGGGCGTGACGGCGTGGTCGCGATTTCTGTGATGGGCTCCTGCCATAATTCCGTGACGACGGTACGGAAACCGTGGCACGCGAGTTGCGATGGAGCAGGGGACACCAAGGGGGCGGCGCATGCGCGATCCGGCGCATCGGGGCATCGGAGACATCCAGACACGACTGCGTGCGGTCGACGGGCGGGCTTACCGATGGAGGTAACCGCGTCGCGTGCGATGCCCGGCCACGGCTGGGTGCTGACGGCATGCCTGCTGCTCCTGATGGGCCTGTTCGCGGCGCTGGTGTCCGCCACCCAACTGCGACCCGGCGAGATCCGCCCGATCGAGATCGGGACGCCCTCCGATGGCGTGGTCGAGCTGCGCTTCGAACTGCCGGCCGAGGCAACGACGCGCTGGGCGCTGTGGTTCCCGCGCGAGCCGGTGAACCGGCTGCAGCTGGTCGCCGCCGATGGTTGGTGCAGCGAGGCGCTCGACTTCTTCAGCGTGGGCGCCGACGAGGGCATCCTGCCGGCCGGCTACGCGTTCCTGCTGCCGCGCAACGCGCACGGTCCGATGGTGATCGAGGCCGAGATCGATGGCGGTCTGCACGGCAGCCTGCGCCCGGTGCTGGCCCAGGCGACCGACATCCGCCGGGTCGAACGCTCCGGGGTCGCGCTGGCAGGCGCCGTCTATGGCGGTCTGCTGACCCTGGCCGCGCTGGCGCTCGCTCTGGCCTATGCCTCGCGTGACCGGCTGTTCATCGGTCTGTTCGGTTTCACTGTCGCGCTGGTGCTGCTGCTGCAGGCGATGAACGGTCATCTGTACGGGCTGCCGGGCGTGCGGTTCTTCGGCCTGTGGCAGCTGCAGGGCCTGTCAGCGCTGACGCTGGTGCACGCGGCCGCCGCGCTGTGGCTGATCGAGGCCTACACGATGCGCGGGCGCCGCTATCGCCACGCGCGCCTGGTGCGCGGCGTCGGTATCGGGCTGATCGCGCTGGCAGCGCTGTTCCTGCTCAATCTGCCGTGGCTGGCGCAGGTCTCCCAGGCGCTGAGCGCCGTCGGCTGGACGCTCGCCGGCATCGCCGTCTTCGGCATGCTGGCCGACGCGGCGCGGCGCGGGGTCTCCATGGCCTGGGGGCTGACGGTGGCGACCGCATTGATGGTGCTGACCGGCGTGTGGGTCGCGCTGGCGCGACACGGTCTGGCGCCCGACGGCCCGCTGCTGCATTACGGCTACCAGGGGGCCGCGGTGGCCTTCGCGCTGCTGCTCGCACTCGCGCTGACCCATCGCATCGGCGACTACCGCGACCAGCGCGACCAGGACCGGCTCGCCCGCCAGGACACCGAGCGGAAGATGCGTCGCGAGGCCGCGCGCGCGGATCTGTCGACCGCCCTGCAGACCCAGCTCAACGGGCTCGATCCGGGCGAGATTCCGTGGCAGGGCTTCCGACTGCTGATGGACCACCTGCTGCCGCTCGTGCCCACCCAGTCCTGCATCGCGGTGTTGCGCGGCTACCAGGGCCGCGACCATCTGCTGGTCGAGCCGTCGGATGCATTGCCGTCGGTCGAACACGAGGTCAACCGGCGCGGGCTGATCCTGCGCCGGCAGGCGACCGCCGGTCTGGCCCTGCAGCAGCCGGTGCGTCCGTCCGCGGGCGGGCCGGTCGTGGCCATGGAAGCGCTGATTCCGTTCCAGGTGCGCGCGCCGGGCTGGGGCGTGCTGCTGCTGCGCCGCGCCGGCGGCGAAGGCTTCACGACCGACGAGATGTCGGTGATCGGCGAACTCGCGCGCGTGGTGCAACTGCACGTCGACCAGGCTGCGGCCGCGGTCAAGTTGCGCCGTTCGGCGGAGATCGACGCGCTGACCGGCACGATGAACCGCCGCACGATCGACGTCTGGATCGAACGCACCTTCGCCGAAGCCGAGCGCAGCGGCCGGCCGGTCTCTGTCCTGTTCATCGATCTCGACCACTTCAAGTCGGTCAACGACCGCTTCGGGCACGCCTGCGGCGACGAATGTCTGCGCGAGGTCTCGACCGCGCTGCGCAGCGTGCTGTCGGAGGCCGACATGTTCGGGCGCTACGGCGGCGAGGAGTTCATCGCGGTGCTGCCGGGCCGCGACGGCGCCGAGGCACGCGCGCTCGGCGAGCGCATGCGCACCGCGGTCGAGAACTGCGAAGTCCGCCATGAAGGCCAGCGCGTGCGGCTGACGGTGAGCATCGGCATCGCCACGCGGCAGCGCGGCGAGGACGAGCCGGCGGCGGCGATCGCCCGCGCCGACAAGGCGCTGTACGCGGCCAAGCGCCAGGGCCGCAACTGCGTGCAGGTGGCGCCCGCCGTCTTCAGTTGAGGGCTGCCGCAGCTCAAGACCGCCGCACGGCGCTGCTACGCTGCGCGTCCCCCACGCGAGTCTTTCCGATGCACGACACTCCGGCCGGTCGCGCCGCACTCGCGTGGATGCTGACGGGTGCCGCGCTGATCGGCACCAACGGCCTGATGGTGCGTCTGGCCGGCACGCCGCCGACGGTCTCGGCCTTCTACCGGATGCTGTTCGCCGGCGTGCTGCTGGCGCTGTTCGTGCATCTGCGCCGCGACTGGCGCCCGCTGCCGCGACGCATGTGGTGGCTGGCCCTGTTGCCGGCCACCGCGTTCGCCGCCGACCTGTGGCTGTGGCACCGGAGCATCCTGCTGATCGGCCCGGGCCTGGCGACGCTGCTCGCGAATGCGCAGGTGTTCTTCATGGCGCTGGCCGGCGTGCTGCTGTTCGGCGAGCGCGTCGGCCTGCGGTTCGTCGCCGGCATCGCGCTGGCGTTCTTCGGCCTGTGGCTGATGCTCGGCGCGGACTGGGCAACGCTGCCGGCCGACTACCGCTGGGGCGTGTGGCTCGGGCTCGCGACCGGGCTGTGCTACGCGGTTTACAACGTCGGTCTGCGTCACGTGCAGCACGCCGGCAACATCTGCGCGTCGAGCGCAGCCGTTTCCGCACCGGTGGCCCAGGTGCTCGCGATGGTGTCGCTGCTGTGCGCGGGACTGCTGGGGCTGGCCGGCGTCGCCGAAGGCGTGTCGTTCGCGATTCCGACCTGGCAGGCGCTGGGCTGGTTGCTGCTGCTCGCCGCACTCGGCCATTGCCTGAGCTGGATCCTGATCTCGCGTGCGATGCAGCACCTGTCGGTCGCACTCGTCGGCCTGCTGCTGCTCGTGCAGCCAGTCTGCGCGTTTCTGCTCGACATCCTCGTGCTGCAACGCGAGACCCTGCCGCGCGAATGGCTGGGTCTGGCTTTCACGCTGGCCGGCATCTTTCTCGCGAGCCTGAAGGGCCGCACACGGATCCCGCAGCAGCGGGTTTGACACCTTGGAAGCGGGCGCGGCCGCCCGCATCCAGAACGCACGGCAATCTGCCGCGACCCGGAGATATCGCGATGCTCGGAATCGGAGCCTGGAAACAGCGTCTGCCGCGGCCCCAGGATGCGCTGCCCGGTCGCGACACGCCGGTGACGCTGCACAACGCGCACGCGGTGCACGGCCGCCCGCTGCAGGACGCCTTCGAAGGTCTGGAGCAGGTGCAGTTCGGCATGGGCTGCTTCTGGGGCGCGGAACGCAAGTTCTGGTCGATGCCGGGTGTGGTCACGACCGCGGTCGGTTACGCCGGCGGCGTGACGCCGAACGCGACGTATCGCGAAGTGTGTTCCGGCCAGACCGGCCACACCGAAGTGGTCCTCGTCGTCTACGACCCGGCGCAGGTCGCGTTCGAGACGCTGCTGCAGACCTTCTGGGAAAGCCACGATCCGACCCAAGGCATGCGCCAGGGCAACGACACCGGCACCCAGTACCGGTCCGCGATCTACTGCACAACGGCTGCGCAGGCCGCGCTGGCGCATCGCAGCCGCGACGCCTACGCGGCGAAGCTGCAGGCGGCGGGCTATCCGGACATCACCACCGAGATCCTCGACGAGGCGCCGCCGTTCTACTACGCCGAGAACGAGCACCAGCAGTACCTGCACAAGAATCCCGGCGGGTATTGCGGCATCGGCGGTACGGGCGTGGCCTGCCAGGTCGGCGTGCCGCTCTGAGTCGTTGCGGTACACCGTGCGGCGCCCGGGTAGGCGCCGCACGCGGTGCGATCAATGATCGGCGGGCGCGACTTCCAGTACGCGCAGACGCAGGGTGCGACCGCCGCTGACCGGCCAGTCGATGCGCTGGTCGATCGTCAATCCCAGCAGGGCCGTGCCGACGGGCGCGAGGACTGACACGCGGCCGCTGTCCACGTCCGCTTCGTGCGGATAGACGAGGGTGAGGGTGTGTCGGGCGCCGGTGGCATCGTCGATGCAGGTCACGCGTGCATGCATGCCGACGGTCGCGTCCGCGGGCGCATCGTCCGGCAGCAGGTCGGCGCGATCGAGTTCGCGCTGCAGCGCCGCTGCGCCGGGGTGTTGCCGGTGGATCGGTGAAGCGAGCAGCGCGTCGAGGCGCGCGAGGTCGTGACGGGTCAAACGGATCGACGGGGCGTCGGAGGGCGGCAGGCCGCTGGTGGAGTGCGATGACATCAGAGTTCCTCGGGTTGGAAGGGCGCTCGAACGACGCCCATGAGAAAGGCGACGCAGTGCGCCGCCCGGGGTCCATTGTGCCGTGTCCCGCGTACGCGGGAAGACTCAGGCCGCCGCGTGCTCGAACAACGCGGGCGGCAGATCGCGCAGCACGCCCGCCAGTTCCAGCAGGAACGCGTGCATGGCCGAGCTGCGGCGCCAGACCAGGGCGATGCGCCGGGTCGGGCGGGTGTCGCTGAAATCGAGCAGGCGCAGATGCGGCGACGGCGCGACCGGCGGCTTGGTCGCCAGCACCGGCAGCAGCGTCACGCCGACATTCGCGGCGACCATCTGCCGCAGCGTTTCCAGACTGGTAGCGCGGAATTCGGCGTGCTCGCCGGCGCCCGACAGACGACAGACATCGAGCGCCTGTTCGCGCATACAGTGGCCGTCCTCGAGCAGCAGCAGCTTCTGCGACGACAGCTCCTGCAGGCTCAGGCGTTCGCGTGCGGCCAGTGGATGCTGATCGGATACCGCGAGCAGGAACGGTTCCTCGAACAGGAATTCGGCGTGCAGCGCGTCCTCGTCGACCGGCAACGCGAGGATCGCTGCATCCAGGCGACCGTCGCGCAACCGCGTCAGCAGCACGTCGCTCTTTTCTTCGACCAGCAGCAGTTCCAGCTGCGGAAACCGCGCGCGCAGCGGTGGTACCGCATGCGGCAGCAGATACGGGCCCAGCGTCGGAAACAGGCCAAGCCGGATCGAGCCGGCTTCGGGATCCATGCTGCGCCGGGCAAGCGCCTTCATCTGTTCGACGTCGCCGACGATGCGGCGCGCGCGGTCGGCCACCTGCACGCCGATCGGCGTCAGCATGACCTTGCGTGGTGCGCGTTCGACGAGTGCGACGCCGAGTTCTTCTTCGAGCTTGCGGATCTGCGTCGACAGCGTCGGCTGGCTGACGAAACACGCGGCCGCGGCGCGGCCGAAATGCCGCTCGTCGGCGAGCGCGACCAGATAGCGCAGGTCGCGCAGGTTCACGGCGCGCGCTCCACGCACGTCCCGGATCGCGCAGGCGATGCAGGAACGTGCAGAGCGCGGGCCGCGCGCGGGATCACGCCGCTTCGGCCTCGGCCGTCTCGACGACCGGCACGCGGATCAGGTGGTCGAACGCGCTGAGCGCCGCCGTGGCGCCCTGGCCCATCGCGATGACGATCTGCTTGTAGGGCACTGTCGTCGCATCGCCGGCGGCGAACACGCCGGGCACCGAGGTCTGGCCGCGGTCGTCGACGATGATCTCGCCACGCGGCGACAGCGCGACTACGCCCTTGAGCCATTCGGTATTGGGCAGCAGGCCGATCTGCACGAACACACCCTCGAGTTCGACGCGGTGGCTGTCGCCGCCGACGCGGTCGCGGTAGACCAGCGCATTGACCTTCGCGCCGTCGCCGAGCACTTCGGTCGTCTGCGCGCTGGTCACGATGCGCACGTTCGGCAGGCTGCGCACCTTGCGCTGCAGCACTTCGTCAGCGCGCAGTTGCGCGTCGTATTCGATCAGGGTGACGTGGGCGACGATGCCGGCCAGATCGATCGCGGCTTCGACACCGGAATTGCCGCCACCGATCACCGCCACGCGCTTGCCCTTGAACAACGGGCCGTCGCAGTGCGGGCAATAGGCCACGCCCTTGTTGCGGTACTGGTCTTCGCCGGGCACGCCCATCTGACGCCAGCGGGCGCCGGTCGACAGCACCACGGTGCGCGACTTCAGCGACGCGCCGTTCTCGAGCTTGATCTCGACCAGTCCTTCATCGTCGGCGGGCAGCAGCTGCGTCGCGCGCTGCAGGTCCATGACGTCGACGTCGTACTCGCGCACGTGCTGCTCGAGCGCGGTGGCCATCTTCGGGCCTTCGGTCTCCTTGACCGAGATGAAGTTCTCGATCGCCATCGTGTCCAGCACCTGGCCGCCGAACCGCTCCGACGCCACGCCGGTGCGGATGCCCTTGCGCGCGGCGTAGATCGCCGCCGCCGCGCCGGCCGGACCGCCGCCGACGACGAGCACGTCGAACGGCTTCTTCGCTGCGATCTTGGCCGCTTCGCGCTTGGCCGCGCCGGTGTCGAGCTTGGCGACGATCTGCTCCAGCGTCATGCGGCCCTGGTCGAACTTCTGGCCGTTGAGAAACACCGTCGGCACCGACATGATCTCGCGCGCCTCGACTTCCGCCTGGAACAGCGCGCCGTCGATCGCCACGTGGCGGATGCGCGGGTTGAGCACGGCGGCGAGGTTCAACGCCTGCACCACGTCCGGGCAGTTCTGGCACGACAGCGAGTAATAGGTCTCGAACAGGTAGTCGCCATCGAGCGCCGCGACCTGCTCGATCGTGTCCTTGGCCGCCTTCGACGGATGGCCGCCGACCTGCAGCAGCGCCAGCACCAGCGAGGTGAACTCGTGCCCCATCGGCAGGCCGGCGAAGCGCACATCGATGTCCGTGCCCGGCGAGGTCAGTGCGAACGAAGGCGTGCGTGCATCGGTGCCGGCGGTGTCGACGGTGATCTTCGCGCTCGCATCTTTCAGGTCTTCGAGCAGCGACAGCAGCTCGCGCGACTTCGCGCCGTCGTCGACCGACGCCACGATGTGGATCGGGCGCACCGCGCGCTCCAGATAGGCCTTCAACTGCGCCTTGAGATCGGCTTCCAACATGGCAACGCTCCTGAGGACGGGTGGGGGCGTCCGCGACGCACCGGCGAAGCGGGCATCGGAACCGGGGGAGAGGGGTGGACCGCAGCCGGCGGGGGAGGAGACCGGCTGCGGTCCACCCCCCACCCCCCGGGGGGGGGTGGGGGGGGGGGGCGCGC
>JASCOC010000080.1 GCA_029959605.1 Lysobacteraceae bacterium PS02340
CAGTGGCGTCGTAACCGGTTGCCTGGGTCACGTAGCCGATCGCAACCGATCGAATACCGCTGGCGTTCGCGAGTCCGCCGATGGCGGTCGACGCGTATTCGATCGCCTGCGCGCCGGCGCCGATCGCGGTCGCCATGCGGCCCGAGGCACGCGTGTTCTGCAGATCCGAACCCGCGAAACCTTCACCGAGCTGGTCTTCGAGCACGTCGGCGATGCCGCCGATCGCGACCGCCGACTTGCCGCTGGTCTCGGTCT
>JASCOC010000081.1 GCA_029959605.1 Lysobacteraceae bacterium PS02340
GCAGCTTGCGGAACATTTCGACGCCCGTGACGGTCGTCTTCTGCACCGGACGGATACCGACGATTTCGATTTCTTCGCCGACCTTGATCACGCCGCGCTCGATGCGGCCGGTGACCACGGTGCCGCGTCCCGAGATCGAGAACACGTCTTCGACCGGCATCAGGAACGCCTTGTCGACGTCACGCTCCGGCTCCGGGATGAAGGTGTCGAGCGCGTCGACAAGCTTCAGGATCGCCGGCACGCCGATGTCGCTCT
>JASCOC010000008.1 GCA_029959605.1 Lysobacteraceae bacterium PS02340
TTTTGTTTTTTATCATCAGGGTTTTTGTTTTTTAAACGCGGCGCCCCCCGTTGCACGGGGGGCGCGCATGCCGCGCTCAGTCGAGCGTCGGGTAATCCGTATAGCCGGCGTCGCCGCCGCCATAGAACGTGGCCTGATCCGGCGTATTGAGCGGCGCATCCTCACGCAGACGTCGCACCAGATCCGGATTGGCGATGAAGGGGCGACCGAACGCCACCGCATCGGCGTGACCGGATTCGATCGCCGCTTCCGCGTCCGCCTTGTCGTAGTCGTTGTTGACGATCCACGCACCCGTGCCACCCGCCTTCGCATACGTCGCCTTCAGTGCGGCGTAATCGAACGGGGCATTGCCCTGGGTGTAATCGCGCTCACCGCCGGTGGCGCCTTCGATGATGTGCACGAAAGCCAGACCGAGCGGGGCGAGCACTTCGACCACATGCGCGAACAGCGGCTGCGGATCCGGATCGTGTGCATCGTTGGCCGGCGTGACCGGCGAGATGCGGATGCCGGTGCGATCGCCACCGATCTCCTCGACCACGGCGCGCATGACCTCGCCGAGGAACCGCGCGCGGTTCTCGATGCTGCCGCCATAGGCATCCGTGCGCGCATTGCTGCCGCTGCGCAGGAACTGGTCGATCAGATAGCCGTTCGCGGCGTGGACTTCGACGCCGTCGAAACCGGCGTCGATCGCGGCGCGCGCGGCGCGGCGATAGTCCTCGACGATACCGGGCAGCTCGTCGAGTTCGAGCGCACGCGGCGTGGAGGTGTCGACGAAAGCGCCATTGCCATCGGCGTCATGGATGAAGGTCTTGCTCTTGGCCGCGATCGCCGACGGCGCCACCGGCGCCTGGCCATCAGGCTGCAGCGAGGTGTGCGAGATGCGTCCGACATGCCACAGCTGCACGACGATGCGACCGCCTTCGGCATGCACCGCATCGGTGACGCGGCGCCAACCCGCGAGCTGCGCCGGCGCGTACAGACCCGGCACATCGGCGTAGCCCTGACCCTGATGGGTGATCGCGGTGGCCTCGGTGACCAACAGGCCGGCTGTCGCGCGCTGCGCGTAATAGAGCGCGGTGCGTGGCGGCGGAATCGCGTCCGGCGAACGGTTGCGGGTCAGCGGCGCCATGACGACGCGGTTGGGGAGCGACAGTGCGCCGGCGGTCAGGGGATCGAACAGGGTCGGCATCGGGGGAGGTTCCTGGCAGTGAACGCCCGAACTGCTGGGCCGGGCCGCGCTTTTCAAGCGTGGCGCGGGCACGCGCGGCGGGATGCTCCGTTGCGATGGTGCACGCGACCGTCATCGAACCGTCATCACCGCAGGCCAACCGGACAGACGCTAGCGTCCATTCACCTGATGCCGAGTCCATCCCCGATGCCGCACGCGAACCTTCGCCATCCACACAACGCATGCACGGCGACGCGGCGGTGAGTGTGCTCGACCAGATCGGCGCCGCGGTCGCACGCGAGCTGGCGCTGCCCGACGTGGATACCTCGACGACGATCGTGGTGCGCGTGCTCGTCGCGGCGATCCTCGGCGGCATGGTGGGCTGGGAGCGCGAGCACAAGGGCCGCGCGGCGGGACTCAAGACCCACATCCTGGTGTCGATCGGCTCGGCGCTGTTCGTGCTCGCGCCGCTGCTGAGCGGTATCGAAGGCGGCGACGTGACGCGCGTGATGCAGGGCATCGTGTCCGGCATCGGGTTCCTCGGTGCCGGTGCGATCCTCAAGCTCGACAAGGGCGAACGCATCGAGGGCCTGACCACCGCGGCCGGCGTGTGGATGACCGCAGCGATCGGTATGGCCGCGGGCATGGGCCAGGAAATGGTCGCGCTTGCGACGACGGTGATGGCGCTGCTCGTCGTCAGTGCGCTGCCGAAGCTGCAGCGACCGAATCCGGAATCGCCCGACCGCATGCACCCCGACGATTGATCCATCACGGCGTTTGGGACTGAACGGTTTCCCTGCGCATTCGGGATTTCGCGACGGCGGTTTCATCTGCGGCCCCGCACGGTGGGTGTTCGAACCCAACGCAAGCGGAGATTCCCCAGATGAGCCACAAAGACGAAATCAAGGACGGCGGCCGCGATCTCAACCGCGACCCGATCACCAAGACGCCTGGCGCGCATCCGATCGGTGTGGGCGTGGGCGGTGCCGCGGGCGGCGCGGCTGCTGGCGCTGCGGCGGGCACGGTGTTCGGACCCGTCGGCACCCTGATCGGTGCAGCGATCGGCGTCGTCGCCGGCGCAGCCGTCGGCAAGGGCGTCGCCGAGCGCATCGATCCGACCGGCGAAACCGAGTACTGGCGTGACGCGCACCGCGAACGTGACTACGTCAAGGCCGATCACGACTACGACCGCGACTATGCACCCGCCTACGGCCTCGGTCTGCAGGCCCGCGAAGCGGAGCGCACCCGCGACTGGGGCGAGTCGGAAGCGACGCTGCAGAAGGAGTGGGAATCGGCCCGCGGTGAATCGCGTCTGGGCTGGGAGGATGCACGTCCTGCCGTCCGCGATGCATGGGATCGCACCGACCGCACCTACGATCTATACGAGCGCAGCGATGCCTACTACGCCGACGCGTTCGAGCGCGCGCCGTATCGCGACGCCGATGCCGACTACAGCCACTACCAGCCGGCCTACCGCTACGGTGCCTATGCGCGCACCCGTCATGCGGATCGCGCCTGGGACGACCGTCTGGCAGCCGAGCTCGAAAGCGACTGGACCAACCGTCGTGGCAATTCGCCGCTGGACTGGGATCGCGCGAAGGCCGCGGTGCAGGACGCGTACGTCTCGCACGACCATTACGCTGGTGGCAGCTATCTCCGTGACAACAGCGGCCGTGACGACACCGACCGGTTCCGCGTCGGCTGAGATTCGCGTCGTTCCAGTTTAAGAACAAGAGGGCGCGCCAGTGGCGCGCCCTCTTGTTCTGGCGAAGCTGGCGCTTGTGACCTGTGGGTGCGGTGTGCGCTTTGACTGCACAGCGCGAATGGATCCAGCGTGCGCTGGGATGACGGCCGTGAGAGGTCGCGCGACGGCTGTGCGGACTTGGCGGAGTGCTCTGTAACCGCCGCATGCATTGAATACTCCGTCCGTCATCCCAGCGCACGCTGGGATCCATCTTGATCTTCGCGTCCTCCTACACGGAAACGGCCGGCCGGCACGCGCGTGATGCAACGCACGCCCGCGTCGTCCTCAATGGCTGCGACGACAGAACGACATCAACCTCAGCCGTTCCCGCCCAACTCCACCACCGGCTTGAACCCACCGTAGATCATCCGCTTGCCATCGAACGGCATCGGATTCTTCTCGGGATCCATGCGCGGATCGCTGCCGTCCATCATCTTGACGAACGCGGCATCGCGCGTGGCCTTGTCCGGCCACTCGACCCATGAGAACACCACGGTCTCATCGTCCTTGGCCTGCACCGCCTTGCGGAAATCGGTGAGCGTGCCGTCGGGCACGTCGTCGGCCCAGCATTCGAGGATGCGCGTGGCGCCCAGTTCCATGAAGAACGCATCGCCGCTGGTGGCGTGGTCGATGAACTTCTGCTTGTTGGCGGTGGGGACGGCGAGAACGAAACCATCGATGTAGGACATGGCGGAACTCCTGTCGGTGCGCGGGTCGCGCGGGTGTACTGCGGCAGTCTGCTGCAGGCTTCATCGGGACGACGCGGTAGCGTCCCGGATTTCGACATCCTCTTGCAGCGTATTCAGCGAAGGCCGGGTCCGGATGCGCTCAGGGCGTAGATGGCGGGTCGAACGCGCCCAGGATCGGGCACGGGCCACGACCGCCCCGACCGCAGCGGTGCGCCAGCGCGCCCAGCGCGTCGCGGGCCTGCTGCAGTTCGGCGATGCGGGCATCGAGGGCGGCGATGCGTTCGATGGCCAGAGCGCGCACCCGGCTGCGATCGCGGGTCGCATCGAGCGCCAGCAGTTCGGCGATCCCGTCGAGGGTGAAGCCCGCGGCCTGTGCGCTGCGGATGAAGCGCAGCCGGCGCAGGTCCGTCTCGCCGTAGCGGCGGATGCCCGCGCCGCGCGACGGAATGTCGAGCAGACCGCGACGCTGGTAGAAGCGGATCGTCTCGACGCCGACACCGCCTGCATCCGCCAATGCGGAAATCGTCATCGCGTCCACGCTTGACTCCGTACCCTGATACGGACGGTATACAGGGCGGTATCCGGCGCCGGCAAGGCGTCGATCCGAGGAGTTTCCGATGACGACGTCCGCCCCCCGCCCGCGCGCGGTGCTCCATCGCATGGTCATGCCCGGCCATGTCTGTCCGTTCGGCCTGAAGGCGCGGCATATGCTGCGCAGCCACGGCTACGACGTCGAAGACCACTGGCTGGAAACGCGCGAGGCCACCGATGCGTTCAAGGCCGCGCACGGCGTCAAGACCACGCCGCAGATCTTCATCGATGGCGTGCGCATCGGCGGCCACGACGACCTGCGTCGCTTCCTGGGCCTGGAGGTGCGCGATCCGAAGGCGGCGACGTACCGGCCAGTCGCCGCACTGTTCGCGATGACGGCGTTGATGGCGCTCGCGCTGTCCTATGCGGTCTACGGCAGCGTGCTGACGGTGCGCGCGGCCGAATGGTTCGTGGGCTTGAGCATGTGCGTGCTGGCGCTGCTGAAACTGCAGGACGTGCAGACCTTCTCCAGCATGTTCCTCAACTACGACCTGCTGGCGAAGCGCTGGGTGCCATACGCGACGCTGTACCCCTTCGCCGAAGGACTCGCCGGCGTATTGATGGTGGCCGGCGCGCTGACCTGGTTCTCCGCGCCGCTGGCGCTGGTGATCGGCGGCATCGGTGCGGTCTCGGTGTTCAAGGCGGTCTACATCGAGAAGCGCACGCTCAAATGCGCTTGCGTCGGGGGCGGCAGCAATGTGCCGCTGGGCTTCGTGTCGCTGACCGAGAACCTGATGATGGTCGCGATGGCGGTCTGGATGCTGCTCGCGCCTCTGCTGTCGCCGGGCCTGCACGCGGCGATGTGAGCCGCGCGCAGGTGCGTCGCATCACTTCACTTCGAACTCGCCGACGAACACCGTCTCGCGCGCGTCCGACAACCGCAGCGTGATGCGCTGGTCCGCCTGCGTCGCGGTGCCGAAGCCGGTGCTCAGCCAGAGCTGCAGCGTGGTCGCGCCGGTGACCAGTTGCTGGCGCTGGCCGAAGAAGTTCGCTTCCACACGGTAGGTGCCGGGTTTGGCATCGCGCAGCGCGAATTCCTCGGGGCCGTAGCCGCGGGTGAAATCCGGTGACATGCGCGCGCCCTGACGGGTCAGGCGATTGCCGTAGTAGGCCTTCTCGCCATCGGGATCGGTGACCCACAGATCCATGTCGCTGTCGTCGCTGTCCCAGCTCAGTACCGCGCGCAGGTCCAGCGGCAGGTTGCGCAGCAGGCGCGGATCGATGGCCGAGGTGTCGAGCGGCGCAGGCGCGGTTGCGACCAGCGCGTTGAGTTCGGCCAGCGCGGTCAGTTCGATCTCGGCGAAGCGGCCGTTCCAGTCGCCGTCGACGACCTCGGCCAGCAGATCGATCGCGCGCTGGCGGTTTCCGGTTGCCGCATGTGCGAGTGCGAGATCGCGCAGGCTCTGCGGCTCTTCCGGCCGCATCGCCAGCACACGTTCGAGCACCGGCACGGCGAGGTCGTCGCGCTTCATGTCGCGCAGTCGGTAGGCCAGCACGCGCAGCACATGGGGGTTGTCGAGATCCAGTTCCGCGAGATTGGACAGCACGCGCAGGGCGAGGCCGGTCTCGCCGCGACGCTGCAGCACGTCCGCCGCATCCAGATAGAACGCGGTGCCCTGGACCTCGGCGTCGCGTGCATCGAGATAGCGTGCGTAGACCTCGCCATCGGGCGCCTCGCGCAGACGGCGAGCAAGCGGCGCGTCGGACTGCCAGGGGTTGAGGCGGATCGTCGCGGTCGACGGTGACGCAGCGACGGACGCATCCGCCGGCGCACGCGCACCGAGTGCGAGCGGCGCCGGCGCGGATCGCATCGCCATCGGCGCCGCGGCGGCTTCGGCCATCATCATCATCGGCGCGGCGGCAGGGGCGGGTGCGGGCGGTGGTGGTGGCATCGGCAGCGCGCGGCTGGACGCCTGCACATCCTGCGCTGCGGCGATCTGCGGCGGTGCATCCTTCGGAAACACGCGTTCCCACCACGCGATCCGCTCGGCCCAGCCGCGCGCGACGGCATCGCGTCGTGTCTGCCGGTCGCGCGCCTGCGTGGCCGCGGTCTGCAGGCGTGCAGCGGCCACCGCTTCGGCGATGGCCGCCGGCGCCGTGATGTCGAAGCGCACGTAATCCTCGATGCGTTCGAGCACCAGCAGGGACGTGCCCGGGGTCACCAGTCCGAAGCGCTGCCCGATTGCGGCGATGCGCTGGCGGTTGCGCTCGGGTTCTGCCTGCAACGCTGCGAGCTGGAAACGCGCCCACTGCAATGCCGCGAGTTCGCCCCGCGGCGTGCGCGCGGCATCGATCGACAGCGGGATGCGCTGCGTGCGGCCGCCGTTGCGCACCTCTAGGGTCAGGTCGGCGCGCGATGCATCGAGGCGCCCCGCGATGCGCACGACGCCGGGCATCGCCACGTTCGATTCGGCGACGAGATCACGCGCGCCGATGCCGTCGATGGCGACGAGAGCCGGCGCGTCTTGCAGCAGTGCGCGCGTCGCCGCGGGCAGTGCGCCGGCATCGCGCAGATCGATCGCGCGCCCATGGCGCGCCTGTGCCAGCGCCGCCAGCCGCGAGGCGTCGCCGTTGGCGGACTGCACGGTGTAGAGACGCTGGCCTTCGGCGAACGCGGGAAACGCATCGGCACCGTGGTTGAACAGGCCGTCGCCGAACAGCAGGAACTCGTCCGTGTCCGCTGCAGGGCTCCAGCCGCCGGCTGCGGTGGCGCCGTCGTACACCGTCGACTCCAGTTCCCGACGCAGTGTCCGCCAGTCGCCATCGCGCACCTGGAACCGCTGCGGCGCGTCCGCGACATCGCGCAGGCGCAGCAGCTCGACCTCGATGTCGCCGGCCGCGCGGAAGTACGTATCCAGCAGCGCGAACTCCAGTGCGTGCGCACGCGTGCGGCCCGACATCGAGCTGTCCCACAGCAGCGCGACGTGACGCGGCAGGGCGCGCGGTGCATCGGGCGCGTCCACCGGCACCTCGGCCACGAACCACGTCGCACCGTCGCGGCGCTGCAGTTGCACGGCAGGTCGGCGTTCGTAGGGCACCCGCAGCGTCGCGATCCCGGCGTCCGGGATGTTCGCTGCGTGCAGCGTGGTGCGATATTCCGCGCCGGCCCGCGTCAGTGTGGCTGTGCCGACGAGGCCGGACAGCGCCGGTCGACCGGACGTCGCCAGCGTCAGCTCGATGTGGTCGATCTGGCGCGCGAATGCGAGCGGCAGCATCACCGTATCCAGGCGCCCGTCGCGCTGCAGCGGTGCGAGCAGCACCAGCCGCACCTGGCGGGTGCCGCCGGGGGCGAACGGATAGACGCGCAGCCGGAACGCGTCACCCGCGGTTTGTTCGAGCAGGCCCGGATCGACACCCTCGCGGACGATGGTCTCGAAGACCTCGCGGCCGCGATCCTTCGGGACCGGTACCGCGTCGCGCATCGTGCCGTCGATGTCCAGCGCGAAGCCGACGATCTGCTGGCCCGGCGCGAGCGGGAACTGCAGATTGCCTGCGCGCACACGGCCGGTGGGATTGCGGAGCGTGAGGTCGATCGTCGTGCGCGCGACACCGGCGCCGGTGTCCACGCGCATCGACGCGGATTCGAGCCGCACCGGCGATTCGCCGGCATCGGCGACCAGCAATGGCGGTGCGATGAGGTCGGGCACACGCTGCGCCGTGGTCATCGTCGGCAGCAGTACGGTCAGGCAGAGCAGGGCACGGAGGCAGAAGCGGAGACGGGACATGGCGACATCCTTGGGCAGTGCTGTCGTCAACGCACGTCGATCGCGAACGGGGTTGCGGCTGACGCGCACGGCCTTCACGTGCCCATTCAGATTGATCGGCGAGGATCGCGGCCTTCGAGAATTACCGGAGCATCTCCATGAGCGCACAGGGTTCGGCTGGCAACGTCATCGCCGCGATCTGCAGTTTCTTCGTCCCCGGACTCGGCCAACTGGTACAGGGCCGCATCCTGTCGGCCATCCTCTGGTTCGCCGCGGCGTGCATCGCGTTCGTGATCACCTGGCTGCTCACGGTGTCGCTGCTGCCGTTCGGCTGGTTCGTGGTCAGCATCTTCGCCTGCATCAACGCCGCGGTGTATCGCCGCTGAAACAGGACGGGCCGGCAGTGCCGGCCCGTGTCTGCATGTGAACCCGGCGGGCCTTACTTCGGCTCGCCGGTCTCCACACCGGTATCGCTGCGGACGTCGTCCGCGAACGAACGGCCCGTTGCATCGCGATCGCCCAGCTGATCGTCGAGTTCCGCATCCAGCAGATCGGCCTGGTCGTCGAGTCCGATGTTGTCGATCGCGGACTGCGAGCGCGGATCGCGCAGCGGCGGACCGTCGGTGTCCGGCAGATCGTCGTGATCGCGCAGTTTCTTTTCGTCCGATGGGGCAGCCGGACGCGTGGGGTTGGACGTGCTCATGTGAGTCTCCTCGGGTGGAGCTGCAGCCTGCGCGCGCGAATGTCACGCCGCCGGCAAGCGGATGTAAACCCTTCGCGACGACCGGTGCTCCCGACGCGCGGCTATAGTGCTGCGGACGTCTGCCGGACGCGGCCGATGTCGGGGAGGCGAGGTGGACGACGCGCAGGCGAAGGGACAGCGGATTCTCCGCACGGCGACGATCGCGGGATTCGCGCTCGCCGGTGCACTGCTGGCGGCGTACGTGTCGTGGCAGGTCGTGATCCACATCGCCGAGCAGCGCCTCGGCGGCTACGCGACGATGCTGCTGGAACGCGCACGGGAACTCGCCGACGAGTCGCGCCAGACACTCGACACCTTCAACCGCCAGCCGCAGGCGCGCTGCACGGATCGCGAATTCGAGCAGATGCGCGAAGCGGTGTATCGCACCTACTTCGTCAAGGACATCGGTCGCGTCGAGAACGGGCAGCTGCGCTGCACGGCGAGTCTGTTCCGCCTGCCCGTACCGATTGCCGTCGAACGGCCGCAACTGGTCACCCGCGACGGTCTGCAGGTCGCGACGATGGAACTGCAGCTGCTAGCCAGCGGCAGCCGCGCGCCGGTGCTGGCGCTGGGCGACACCCGGGTGGTCCTCGATCCGCTGGCGTTCCGGCTTCGACCCGCGCCGGACATCGGTTTCACGATGGGCTACGTCGACGACGGTGACCGCTTCCTGCCGCTGTACGGCGCCGCCACGCCACTCGACGCGAGCATGCTGCGCGCCGGTCGGCCGCTCGATCGCGACGGCGTGCTCGTCTATCCGATGTGCGCGCGCGAGCACGCGGTCTGTGTCGCCAGCACGCTGTCGAAGGCTGCGCTGTCCGACAGCCAGTGGCCGCTGCTGCTGGTGTGCACGGTGCTCGGCGCGGGCGCAGGCGCCGCAGTCGGACTGGCGCTGCTGCTGGCGCATCTGCGCCGGCATCCGCTCGAAGGCCGCCTGCTGCGCGCGATCGATCAGGACGCACTCGACGTCGAATACCAGCCGGTGGTGCGGATCTCCGATGGCGCCCTGGTCGGCGCCGAAGCGCTGGTGCGCTGGCGCGACCGCGACGGCCGCATGGTCTCGCCCGTGCGCTTCATCCCGATCGCGGAGGAGAACGGCAGCATCGGCCGTATCACCCAACTCGTGCTGCGCCGCGTGGCCGCGGATTTCGGCGACGTGCTGGCCGCGCCGGGCGAGTTCCGGATCAACGTCAACATTTCCGCGGCGGATCTCGACAACAGTCACTTCCACGCCGGCATGGCGCAGACGCTCGACGCCGCCGGCATCGCACGCGACCGCATCGGCATCGAACTCACCGAACACTCCACGGCCGCCCGCGACATCGCCGTGTCCGGCACCAGGCGCCTGCGCGAACTCGGCCACCACGTCTACATCGACGATTTCGGCACCGGATATTCCAGCCTGGCGTACCTGGCCGAGCTCGACGTGCATGCACTCAAGATCGACCGCTCGTTCACCCGCACCATCGGCACCGACGCGGTGAAGGTCAGCCTGGTCCCACAGATCATCGACCTCGCCCGCACGCTTGGGCTACAGGTGGTCATCGAAGGTGTCGAAACCGAAGCCCAGCGCGACTGGCTGCGCGCGGTCGACTACCCGCTGTACGCACAAGGCTGGCTGTTCGGCCGGCCGATGCCGGCGGCGGAGTTGCGCGCGTTGCTGGGCGCGCAGACGCGCTGATTAATCAGGCAACGCGGCAGCGCTTGAAGGCGCTATGCCTGATGCCGTGTCTTCGACTGGAGCGGAAGCTACCAGAGACGAGATGGCGTTCGTTTAAGCGATATCTTCCGGTTCCGTAGGCCTCACGATCACCGGGCGCAAAAAAACACGGCCCCTTACGGGGCCGTGTTCGTACTGCTGTCAGCGTGTCCGGAATCAGAAGCGCTGGGTGTACTTCATGTACAGGAAACGACCGATATCGAAGCCGCCGTAGTACGACACATTGGCGCTCGGCTGGGTGTACATCACCGGGCCCACCTTGTCGAACACGTTGTTGGCGCCGATCGCAATCGTGGCGTCCCACGGCGCGTTGTAGCGGATCTGCACGTCATTGAACGTGTTGGAACCCACTTCGCGGCGACGGGAAAGCCCGCTTGCGGGAGTAACGCCGTCGGCCAGCAGACCGCCGGTGGGCGCGTAGGTGATCGCGTTGCACTCGAGATGCGGCTCGGTCACCGGCGGGACGCCTGCAGCACTCGGGGTGAAGTAGGTGCAGCCTTCCTTCATCGACGAGTAGTAGCGAGCGGTCCAGCTGACACCGAAGTCACCCATGTCCCAGGACAGGTTGAAGTTGGAGCGGATGCGGAACGTGCTGGTGAAGCCGACAGACGAGGTGGGGAACTGCGGCGTGTTCGTGCTCGTGAAGTAATCCTTCGCGGTGTACGTCGAGTTGGACGAGAGCGCGAAGTTGCCGTAGTTCTCCGTCGAATGGCGATAGCTGATGTCGAAATCGAAGCCCTCGACCTTGCGGAAGCCGGCGTTGATGCTGCTGAAACGGAACGAGTTGATCTGGCCGGTGACCGGATCACGCGTGAACGCACTCGCCGCGCTCGCTTCACAGCGAGAAGCATCGCCACGGATGTAGCAATCGTTGAGGATGTTGGTCGGCGCGTCGGTGACGATCGTGTCGGAAATGCGGATCTTCCACCAGTCGAGTGCCAGATTCAGGCCTTCGGCGAACGTCGGGCTCCACACGAAACCGATGGTCTGCGACTTCGACTGTTCGGGCGTCAGCGCGGAATTCGAGCCGGACGTGAACGCGATCGGAGTCTGCTGGTTCGGCGCGGTGACAGGCGTGTTGCCCTGACCGACCTGACGGAAAGTGTTCGCGATCGCACCCAGATCAGCAAGACAGTTTGCACGCGTCACCGCGTTGTTTGCCGAGCTGCCGATGTTGGTGTCGCAAGGATCGGTGTAGTTCGTGAAGGTCTGCGATCCACCGCCGAACAGGTTGGAAATCGTCGGTGCCCGGAAACCGTCAGCCACCGTCGCGCGCAGCAGAAGGGAATCGAACGGCTTCCACTTGAACCCGATCTTGTCGTTGGTGGTATCACCGAAGGTGTCGTAATCGGAGTAGCGGCTCGCAACGTTCACCGACAGTTCGCGCGCGAACGGCAGATCGGCGAGGAGCGGAATCTCGAGTTCGCCGTAGATTTCGTTGACGCGATAGCCGCCACCGGTCGGGCCGCCGGCAAGGTTGGTCGAACCACCCGTCACAGCCAGAGCATCGGGCACGAACTCGCCCTGCTCTTTGCGCGTTTCCACGCCGACCGCGAAGCCGAGATCACCCGCGGGAAGGGTGAACGCAGTGCCTGCAATATTCGCGGAGAAGACGTTGGTCTTCGTTTCGCCCGTGGAATGCTCGTTCTGGAACAGGTAGTTCTGCAGCGCCGGATTGTCGGTCAGGCCACCCGGACCGATTGCGCCGAACTCCAGGAAGGGATTCCACGGCACACAGCCCGCGATGATTGCGCCGGGCGCGCCGCACACGACCTGGCCCTGCGTCGGTCCAGCAGCCGTGTTGACGAACGACGGACCGACCGCAGCGCGGACGTTGGCGAGGTTCAGGTTTCCGTAGGAATCCTGCACGAGCTTGTTGGTGTTGTGCGTGTAGGACACGTCCCAATCGAAGAAGCGGTCACCGATCTCGAACGAACCTTCAAGAGCACCCAGGAAACGGTAGGTCGTCAGATCAGCGGACGAAATGCGCGGCACTTCCCAGGTACGGCGCCACCAGTTGGTGATCGGGCGGTTGACAGGATTGAACTCGCTCGCCACCGACATCGGGGTGTTGAACGAAGCAGCCTGCATCGGGTAGCCGGCAACGGTGCGATCGGAGACGCGGTTGCTGTAGAGCAGGTTCGTGCGGAAGCGCACATCGTCGGTGACGTCGAACACGCCGTCGACGTAGAACGACTTCTTCTCGAGGGGCGTACGCAGGTCGGTCTGGAGGTTCGTATTGCTCTTGTCAGCGATCGAACCGGGCACACAAATTCCGGGACCTGGAGCAGCCAGCGTCGCAGGTGCGCATGCGCCTACAGCGGTGTTCTGATTGCTGAAAGAGCCGTCCGGATTGCCGACCACTCGCACGCCGCCGGTAGCTGGATAGGTGACACCTGGCAACGCATCAGCAGCCACGCTCACGAAGCCACCAAACTGTCCAACGGCAGTCCAGTTATCGGTCGGATGCAGGCTCGAACGGGGGAACGCGCTGTAGGGACGGTCGGCCGAACGGACCTGATCTTCCTTCGCGTACTCGGCTGCGACGGTCAGAGAGCCGCGGTCGCCGCTGAATCCGAGGATGAAGTCGCCCTTCGTGATCGCGCCGTCACCTTCGCTGTACTGGCCGTAATAGGCGCTGGCAGCGGCACCTTCGTAGTTGGAACGGGTGATGATGTTGATCACACCGGCGATGGCGTCGGAGCCGTAGATCGACGACGCGCCGTCCTTCAGGACTTCGATCCGCTCGACGGCCACCGCGGGGATCTGCGAGATATCCGCCAGGCCGCTCGTCGAGATACCCATGCGGCGACCATTGACCAGCACGAGCGAGCGCTCGGCGCCGAGATTGCGCAGGCTGATGAAGGTGCCGCCGGCATTCTCACCCGCGGAAAGCGGCGACGCGCGGCTGATTGGCGGGGTGCCGACTGCCGAGATGTTCTGCAGGATGTCGGCGACCGACTGGAAGCCCTGGCGTTCGATGGTCGCGCGGTCGATCAGAACGACCGGCTGGGCGGTTTCGGTATCAACCTGACGGATACGGGTACCGGTGACGTTGATGCGGTCGAGCGTCGTGGCATCGCCGGCAGCAGGCGTTGCCTGCGCAGATGCGCTACCCGCCGCAGCCGCACCGGTGATGACGAGCGCGAACGTGATCGCGTCTCGCAGTGTGTTGGTCTTCAAAGCCATGTCTCTCTCCACAGATGAATACAAAAATCCCCTAGCGCCAATGACAGGCCTGCGGATGAAGCACGCGGGACGTCGGCGGACCGATCCTATACGGCGTTAAAAAATAATAAAACCCGCGTTAGGGAGAAATTTGTATCCACCAGGAGGCAAGCGAGGCGCCAAGATTTGCAAAGTATTGATCTGGAAAGAAACTGTCCGATTCCTGAACGAAAAGTCGCGGGGTCGGGATGTCGGGGCGCGCGGGACGACGTATCCAGATGCTGCAATGCACCACGGGCAGGTGGGGAGGTGGCTTGACCTTGGGCGACCGTTGCACGCCAACACGCACCACACGCTGGAGTACAGACGCATGGATGTACGGCGAGCGCGCCAACTACCCACGGTAGGAAGCGCGAGTCCACATCGAGGTAGGAGCTTGCGAGGCGGAACGCGCTGCGAGGCCGCTGACGAGCAGGCTCAATAGGCTGGAAGGCTAGGCAGCGCGATTGCGTTCGAACGCGCGACGTGCGCGCGGGGTCACCAGATCGTCGCTAGCGCGCCAGGCAGCCTGGACTTCGGCGCGGACGTCGTGCCAGGCGCGGAGGCGGCCGTCGAATTCCCACATGCGGCGCAACACGGGCTCGATGTCTTCCCACGGACGTTCGGGATAGGACGCGCGGCCGTTGCGGCCGAGCGAGATCACGAGGGTGCGGTCCGAGTCGTGCTTCATGCGGAGGTACTGCCGGTTGGGAGCGCGCAGGCTACGGTCCGCTTCGTCTCGTTTCCGTGAACCCGACAGTCGATTTCGATGACAACGCACGTGCGTTCAGCGACGGCTGCGGCGTGTCGCGGACGCGCGAAATCCGCGAGGGAGTGCGACTGCGCGGACGCGCGCAGTCGTGCAACCGTGTTGCTGCATTGCAACTCAGAAAAGTGGCTTGATGACCTGGATGGTGCCCCACAGAGAGACCACCCAGATCGCGCTGCGCAGGTACGGGATGCCGATGGCATACACCGGCAGATAGGCAACGCGTGCCCAGACATAGACCTGCGCGCCGAGTGCGGTGCCGGCATCGGCGCGGCCTGCGAAGACGACCGCCAGCACTGCGGCGGCGCACAGCGGAAATGTTTCGAGGAAGTTGCGACTGGCGGCCGCGGTACGCACCGCGGCGCCGGTCAACGGCGGGATGTCAGCGCCATCCCGATTGCTGGCGTTCCAGCGCACGCCGCGCTGTGCCGTCGCGAACGCGGCGGCCACGCCGATGTGGACGAGGCCGAGGACGATCGCCCAGCCGAGCATCTGCAGTTCGATCGTCATCGTCCGGTCTCCTTGCGTGGTGTCAGCCGGCGACCGCCTTGGCGATCGCCTCGTTGAACGCCGGAATGTCGTCCGGCTTGCGGCTGGTGATGAGGTTGCCGTCGACGACGACTTCCGAATCTTCCCAGTGTGCGCCGGCGTTGACGAGGTCGGTCTTCACCGATGGCCACGAAGTGACCTTGCGGCCCTTCGCCAGGCCGCTCTCGACCAGCAGCCACGGGCCGTGGCAGATCGCCGCGACCGGCTTGCCGGCATCGCCGAACGCGCGCACGAAGGCCACCGCGTCCTTGTCGGCACGCAGCACGTCGGGGTTCATCTGGCCGCCGGGCAACACCAGTGCGTCGTAGCTGTCGGAATTGGCCTTGGACAGCGCGACGTCGACATCGACGCTGCGGCCCCAGTCCTTCTTGTCCCAGCCCTTGATGGAGCCGGCGTCGCCCGGCGAGACGACGTCGACATGCGCGCCGGCGTCCTTGAGCGCCTGAAGCGGCTTTTCGAGCTCGGACTGTTCGAAACCGTCGGTGGCGAGGATGGCGATCTTCTTGCCGTCGAGATTCTGCATCGGGGTATCTCCGGGGGAGTGGAACAACCGATGCTGGGCGACGCGAAGTCCCCCGGCCGTGAAGCAGGCGTTTGCCGCGTGTGCGCCTGCAGTCTCGCCGGGTGAGACGCGCCCCGGCCACGCTTGCGCCCCGATATCGAAAGCGCCGGAGCAGGCCCTTGAACGCGATTCTCAGGACCGGCCAAGCACTGGCAACCACAGGCGATGGCGTCTCCGGCAGCGCGCTGGCGACGAAGCTGGCGGCGAAATATCCCGGTCGCGTGACCGGCACGCTGCTGCTGCCCGGGCAGGCCGGCGACTACGCGCCCTTGCCCGACGATGTGCCCGAAGCCTTTGCGCGCGCGCTGCGCAGCCGAGGCATCGACCGGCTGTATCGTCATCAGGCGGAAGCCTGGACCGCCACGCAGGCGGGCCGCCATCTCGTCGTGGCCACGCCGACCGCTTCGGGCAAATCGCTGTGCTACACGCTGCCGGTGCTGTCGGCGGCGATCACCGCGCGCAGCAAGGCGCTGTACCTGTTCCCGACCAAGGCGCTGGCGCAGGACCAGGTGGCGGAACTTCTGGAGCTCAACGCGGCCGGCGAACTCGGGCTGCGCGCAGCGACCTTCGACGGCGACACACCCGGCGATGCGCGCCAGGCGATCCGCATCAACGGCGACATCGTGGTCAGCAACCCGGACATGCTGCACCAGGCGATCCTGCCGCATCACACGAAGTGGGCGCAGTTCTTCGAGAATCTGCGCTATGTGGTGATCGACGAGATCCACACCTATCGCGGCGTGTTCGGCTCGCACGTCGCCAATGTGATCCGGCGGCTCAAGCGTGTCTGCGCGTTCTATGGCGTGACCCCGCAGTTCATCCTGTGCTCGGCGACGATCGGCAATGCGCGCGAGCACGGCCGCGCGCTGGTGGAAGTGGACGATGCCGCGCTGGAATCGATCCTCGAATCCGGCGCGCCGCGCGGCGACAAGCACGTGCTGCTGTGGAATCCGCCGGTCATCAATCCCGATCTGGGCCTGCGCGCATCCGCGCGGTCGCAGTCCAACCGCATCGCGCGCATGGCGATCCGCGCCGGGCTCAAGACGCTGGTGTTCTGCCAGACACGGCTGATGGTCGAGGTGCTGACCAAGTACCTCAAGGAAGTCTTCGACCACGACCCGCGCAAGCCCAAGCGCATCCGCGCCTACCGGGGCGGCTATCTGCCGACCGAGCGCCGCGCAGCCGAGCGCGAGATGCGCGCGGGGCACATCGACGGCATCGTCAGCACGTCGGCGCTGGAACTCGGCGTCGACATCGGCAGTCTCGATGTCGTCGTGCTCAACGGGTATCCGGGCAGCATTTCGGCGACGTGGCAGCGCTTCGGCCGCGCCGGTCGCCGGCAGCAGCCGTCGGTCGGCGTGCTGGTCGCGAGTTCCGAACCGATGGACCAGTACGTGGTGCGGCATCCGGAGTTCTTCGCCGACGCCAATCCCGAGCACGCGCGCATCGAACCCGATCAGCCGCTGATCCTGCTCGACCACATCCGCTGCGCCGCGTTCGAACTGCCCTTCGTCGATGGCGACATGTTCGGACCGGTCGCGCCCTTGCCGTGGCTCGAGGTGCTGGCCGAATCCGGCGTGCTGCACCACGAGGGTGATCGCTGGGAGTGGATCGCCGACAGCTATCCGGCGCAGGCGGTGAACCTGCGCTCGGTCGCCGACGGCAACTTCGTCGTCGTCGACCGCACCGATGGCCGCCAGACGATCATCGCCGAGGTCGACTACTCGGCCGCCGCGCTCACGCTGTACGAAGGCGCGATCCACATGATCCAGTCGGAGCCCTTCCAGGTCGAACGCCTCGACTGGGAAGGCCGCAAGGCCTATGTCACGCGGACGAACGTGGACTACTACACCGATGCGATCGACTACACGAAGCTGAAAGTGCTCGATGACGAAGAGCAGGCCGACGCGGGGCAGGGCAGTGCGCACATCGGCGAGGTGCACGTGGTGCGGCGCGTGTCGGGCTACAAGAAGATCCGCTTCCACACCCACGAGAACATCGGCTACGGGCCGGTGAACCTGCCCGACCAGGAACTGCATACGAGTGCGGTGTGGTGGCAGCTGCCGCAGCAGGCACTGGACCGCACGTTCGATGCACGCCACGAAGCGCTCGATGGCTTCCTCGGTGCGTCGTATGCGTTGCATCTGGTGGCGCAGGTCGCGGTGATGGCCGAGAGCCGCGATCTGCAGAAGGCGGTGGGCAGTGGTGATGGCACCTGGTTCGCGACCGCCGACCAGCGCGGCCGCGGGCAGTTGCGCGATGGCGATGGCGCGGCGCTGGACTTCGAAGGCATCGGCCGGTTCACGCCGACGCTGTATCTCTACGACAACTACCCGGGCGGCGTGGGTCTGTCGTCGCCGCTGTACGAGCGGCGCGACGAACTGCTTGCGCAGGCTGCGGCGCTGGTTGCGTCCTGCAGTTGCCGCGCCGGCTGTCCGGCCTGTGTCGGTCCGATCCTCGCGTCCGAAGAAGATGCCGAACGTACGCCGCGCCAGTTGGCGGCGCGGGTGATCGAACTGCTCGTCGAAACGCCACAGCTGCCCGAATGAGTGCACTCGCCAAACGCCTCGGCCTGCTGCGCAGCCAGGCTGGGACTGCCTTGCCGTCGGTGACGCCGACGCCGCCGATGCCCACGACCGCGCCACGCGCGCAATGGCCGCGCGCCGATGGCGCGCGCTCGCCGGAACAGGTCGTCGCGCAGCTGCGCAAGCTGATGAAGCTGCGCGTGCCGACGCCGGTCGCGCGCCCGACCGGACCGATCGATCGCGCGCTGCCCGGCGAGGAGATCGCGCCCGGCCTGCGCTATCTCGAACAGACCGCGCCGTGGCCACACCACGATGCCGAACTCGCGCTCTACGACATCCGCCACGAGCCGGCGCAACGATCGGATCTGCTGGCCTTCGACACCGAGACCACCGGTCTTGCCGGCGGCACCGGCACGCGTGCCTTCATGATCGGCGCCGCCGATTTCATCGAGGGACGCATGCGCATCCGACAGCTGTGCATCACCACGCTGGGCGCCGAGCGCGAGATGCTGAAGACGTTTTCGAAATGGCTGCGACCGTCGACGGTACTGGTCAGCTACAACGGCCGCAGTTACGACCGGCCGCTGCTGACCACGCGCTATCGCCTCGCACGCCTGCGCGATCCGCTGATCGAACTGCGTCATGTCGATCTGCTGCATCCGGTGCGGCGTCGCTATCGCGGCGTGTGGGCGAACTGCAAGCTGGCCACGGTCGAGCGCGAACTGCTCGGCGTGTTGCGCGAGGACGATCTGCCCGGCAGCGAAGCGCCTGCGGCATGGCTGGATTACCTGCGCGGCGGCAGCGCGGACAAGCTGCGGCGCGTGGGACTGCACAACGCGCAGGATCTGCGCAGCCTGTTCGGCGTGCTGGAAGCGATGCGCGACGAGGCGGTCATCGATTCGGTGGTGGTGCCCGACGATGTGGACCTCGCGATCGCGGAGAGCGGCTTCGACTGAGCCTGATGCATGCGTGTCGCGCAGCGACACCAAGGCGCATGCAGACAGTCCGTCGCATCGCGTTCACATCACCTGAATCGCGACGATGCTTGAATCGGGCGGCCCAGCAGTCCCGAATCGCCATCACTGGCGAGCAGTCCGCGCCACTCTGGAGCCCCATGGACCTACGCGAACGCCGGCCAGTGACGGCCGACCCTGTATCACCGCGCGCCACGCTTCGTGCGCGCGATGCGTTCGCGATCACCATCGGCATCGTCGTCGGGGCAGGCATCTTCCGGACCCCGTCGTTGATTGCCGGTGCCTCCGGCAGCGAATTCGTGATGCTCGCGGCCTGGGTCGTCGGCGGCCTCCTGTCGATCGTCGGGGCGCTGTGCTACGCCGAACTCGCGACCACGTACCCGCAGGCCGGCGGCGACTACACCTATCTGCGTCGCGCCTACGGGCCACGCCCCGCCTTCCTGTTCGCCTGGGCGCGCGTGTCGGTGATCCAGACCGGCTCAATCGCGCTGCTGTGCTTCATCGTCGGCGATTACATGGGCCAGCTGTTCGATCTCGGGCCGTGGTCGTCCGCGCTCTATGCCGGTGCGGCGGTCGTGCTGCTGACCCTCGTCAACTGGATCGGCACACGCCAGGGCGCGGCGGTGCAGACCTGGCTGACGATCGCCGAGATCATCGGCGTGCTGGTGATCGTCGTGGCCGGCCTGATGTTCGCGCCGACCGACATCGCGCCGGTTCCCGGCAGCGGCGGTGACAGCGCGATCGGTCTGATTCTGGTGTTCGTGCTGCTGACCTATGGCGGCTGGAACGAAGCCGTCTACGTGACCTCCGAAGTGCGAGATGCGAAGAAGTGGATGCCGCGCGTGCTGATCCTGAGCCTGATCGCCGTCGCGTCGCTCTACGTGCTGGTGAACCTCGCCTACCTGAAAGTGCTGGGCCTCGGCGGCATGGCCGAACACAACGCCGTCGCCGCCGAAGTCATGGGCCGTGTGTTCGGGCCGACGGGCGCGGTGCTGATGAGCGTGATCGTCGTCTCCGCCGCGCTGACCTCGGCGAACGCGACGCTGATCACCGGCGCGCGCAGCGTCTATGCGGTCGGGCGCGATTTTCCGGCGCTCGGATTCATCGGTCGCTGGGATGCGCGCAGCGGTACGCCACGCGCCGCGATCGTGACCCAGGGCGTGCTCGCACTCGCACTGGTCGGTCTCGGCGCGTTCGCGCGCGACGGCTTCGAGGTCGCGGTGGAATACACCGCGCCGGTGTTCTGGCTGTTCTTCCTGCTCGTCGGCGTTGCGCTGTTCGTGTTGCGCCGGCGCGATCCCGATCTGCCGCGTCCGTTCCGCGTGCCGCTGTATCCGGTGCTGCCGCTGCTGTTTTGCGCGACCAGCGCCTATCTGCTGTATTCCAGCCTGGCCTACACCGGACGCGGGGCGCTCGTCGGCGTCGTCGTGCTCGCGGTCGGCGGCCTGCTGCTGTTGCTGTTCAAACCGACCTCGCATCCCGAGGAGACGCCGCCATGAAGTCGAAGAAGACCCTAATCGCACTCGCCATCTGCACGCCCTTCCTGCTGGCCTGTGCCGACAAGGCGGTCAACGCCTACGAGCCGGCGAACGGTGCTGCGACCAGCGCGGCGACCGGCGAAGACCCCGCGATGCACACCACGGACGCCGTGACCGCCGAGATCGGTCCAGACTCGCCGCACGCCGAGGGCGCGCCGCCGCCGTCGCGCGAACCGGATGTCATCTACGTGCCGACGCCCGAGCCGGTGGTCGACGCGATGCTCAACCTGGCCGGCGTCAAGGCGGGCGATGTGCTCTACGACCTGGGTTCGGGTGACGGCCGCATCCCGATCGCCGCCGCGCAGCGCTTCGGCGTGCGCGGCGTCGGCATCGACATCAATCCGGTGCGCGTGCGCGAAGCGAATGCGAACGCTCAGACGGCCGGTGTGACCGATCTGGTGACCTTCAAGGAAGCGGACCTGTTCGAGGAAGACATCAGCGAGGCCAGCGTGGTCACGCTGTATCTGCTGCAGAGCCTCAACGTGAAGCTGCGGCCCAAGCTGCTGGCCGAACTCAAGCCCGGCACGCGTATCGTCAGCCACGCCTTCGACATGGCCGACCAGTGGGAACCCGAGCAGACCCAGGAGGTCGACGGCACGCGCATCTATCTGTGGACCGTGCCCGAGCGCTGATCACCAGACCGCGTCGAACGGGTTTCGAGCACGCGCGCCGCCGGTCGTCCGCCGACGGCGCGATGGCATCATCGTCGCCCCCGCAAGAGAACACCACGCCATGACCCGCATCGCTCCGCTCGCCCTGTCGCTCGCCGCGCTGTCGGCTGCCTCCGTGTCCGCGTCGCCGTATGGCGGTGAACTGCAAGGCTTCGACTATCCGCATCCGCGGCAGGCGCACGCGCTCACGTCGCAGGGGCAGTCGCTGTCGATGGCCTACATGGACGTGCGTCCCGAAGGCGCGGGCAATGGCCGCACGGCGGTGCTGCTGCACGGCAAGAATTTCTGCGGGCCGACCTGGGACGACACGATCACCGTGCTGGTCGAGGCCGGCTGGCGGGTGATCGCGCCGGACCAGATCGGCTTCTGCGGATCGACCAAGCCGCGCGCCTACCAGTTCTCGTTCGCGCAGCTCGCGGTGAATACGCATGGCCTGCTCGACTCACTGGGCGTCGAGCGCGCTGTGCTGATCGGGCATTCGATGGGCGGCATGCTGGCGACGCGCTACGCGCTGCAGTATCCCGACGCGGTGGAGCAGCTGGTGCTGGTCAACCCGATCGGTCTCGAGGACTGGCAGGCCGAAGGCGTGCCGTACGCGAGCATCGACACGATGGCCGAGGGCGAGCGCAAGACCACCTTCGACAGCATCAAGGCCTATCAGCTGAAGTTCTATTACGACGGCCAGTGGGCGCCGCGCTACGACCGCTGGGTCGACATGCTGGCCGGCATGTACGCCGGGCCGGACCGCGAGATCGTCGCCTGGAACCAGGCGCAGACCTCGGAGATGGTGTTCACCCAGCCGGTGGTCCACGAGTTTCCGAAGCTGCGCGTGCCCACGTTGCTGATGATCGGCGGCAAGGACCGCACCGCGCCGGGCGCGAACCGCGCGCCGGCGGACGTCGCGGCGCGGCTGGGCGACTACCCGGCGCTGGGCCGTCGGGCCGCCGATGCGATTCCCGACGCGCAACTGGTCGAGTTTCCCGCGCTCGGCCATTCGCCGCAGGTCGAGGCGCCGGACGAATTCCACGCTGCGCTGCTGCGTGGGCTGGCGCCGCGCTGACGCGCCGCGCAGGTCGACGAAGCAGGACCTGGCGGTCGCCGTGATGCGGCCCACATTCATTCCGCATTCGTCCGGCGCGGGGCGCAACCCCTAGACTGTCGGACATTGTCGCGCGCCGCGCGTGCCCGCCCACAGGACCTGTCTTCCGATGCCGATCCGGCGCCTGCCACTGCCGCTGTTGTTGACCGCCTGCATCGCACTGGCGGCCTGCCAGCGCACTGCAGAGGACACCGCGCCGCCGGTCGAAACGGTCGAGGTCGCGAGCCCGGAAGAAGGGGGCGCGGTCAGCAGCGCGCCGGTCGATGTCGACGCGGTGCCGGCCGTGCCGGTGGCCGAGCCCGACACCGGCGGCGTGGACTGGTCGCCGATGACGCTGCCCGCGGGCACGGCCTCGATCAGCTGCGAACTCGACTACGCCAACGCCGGCGACGGCACCCCGCTGACCGCGTTCGACCACGACGCGCTGCGCGAGGCGATGGCGGACTGCGCCGAGCGCGGCGTGTTCCGGCTGCGCTTCAAGGGCCGGGTGACCGAAGACTTCACCCGTCTGATGAAGCGGCTCGCGGTGGTGGCCGACGAACTGTCGATCAACAAGCGCGTGCTCGACATCGACTCCAGCGGCGGCATGGTGGAAGAGGCCATCCGCGCCGGCGACGTGATCGCCGAGACGCGCTGGACGATCTGGGTGCGCGAGGGCGCGGTGTGCCACAGCTCCTGCGTGTTCCTGCTCGCCGGCGGCGACACGCGTCTGATCGGCGGACGCGTCGGCATCCATCGCATCATCCGCATGAGCTCCACTGCTTCCACTCGCGCCGAGCTCAATCGCGAACTGCGCGCGGTCTACGGCCGCGTGCGCGACTATCTCGAGCGCAACGGCGCCGCGGTTGCGGTGGCCGACCTGATGATGGCCGTGCCCAACCGCAGCCTGCGCATCCTCACCCCGGACGAACTCAAGCTCTACGGCCTCGACGGCGTGAACCCGGCCCAGGACGATCTCGATCGCCTGCGCCTGATGCGCAAGTGCGGTCAGGATTTCGTCGCCCGCCGTGACGCGTATGCACGCGCGTTCGACACCACCTGCAACGCGCCGGATCGCGATGTCGAGCAGATGGCGAACTGCGGCCTCGAACTGCGCGGCAAGTTCGGTTTCCCGGACGAGCAGTGCCCGACCGAGAGCCCGTTGTCGGAGTTCGATCTGGTCGGCGCGCTGACCGCCGCGGCCGGCAATGCCAGTCGTTTGCGCATCCTCGGCGTGCCGGTCGGCGAGCCGCGTCCGGTCGCACGTCCTGCGACGCCGACGCGTGCGACGCCGGCGCCTGCACCTGCGGCCGTCTCTGCCGAATCGCGGGCCGAGAATGCGCCTGCGGACGAGGTCGATGCGGCGGCGGATGAAGAGGCGGAAGCGCCGGTTCCTTAATTGGTGCTTGGGGATTTCGTGCTGGGCAGGCGTTGCTGTGGCTCGAAGCTTCAGGAGTGGTATCTGCCGCAAAGAATTGCTTGAAGCCTGCAATCTCAGTGTCTAGCCGCCCGCCATGAATTGAGCACATCTCCCTTTGGGAGAGGTCGACGCGCGCAGCGCGTCGGGTGAGGGCAGGGCTCTCAAGCTATTTTTGAGAACCGGTGTTTATTCTCGAGCGCCGTAGATTTGCGACCTTTCGCCCTCACCCCAACCCCCGCTCCGCGCCCCGGCCCTCGCGTTGCCGCGATCGCGTTCGTCGGCACGCGAGCCAGCGGCTCGCAAGCGTGCCATCTCACCCCAGAGAGAGAGGGGCTCTAGTTCAAGACTCGGATCCTGTACTCGGAACCGTTCGCGCTGTACGCCGGCAAGCGCAATCGCGACGCCTCACCCCTCCGCCAGAAACCCGCCCGACTGCCGCTTCCACAGCTGCGCATACACGCCATCGCCGGCGACCAGCACTTCGTGCGTGCCCTGTTCGACGATGCGCCCGCGGTCCATGACGATCAGGCGGTCCATGGCCGCGATCGTCGACAGGCGATGCGCGATCGCGATGACCGTCTTGCCCTGCATCAGGCGGTAGAGGTTTTCCTGGATCGCGGCTTCGGCCTCAGAATCCAGCGCCGACGTGGCTTCGTCCAGCACCAGGATCGGTGCGTTCTTCAGCAGCACGCGGGCGATGGCAATGCGCTGGCGCTGGCCGCCGGAGAGTTTGACGCCGCGCTCGCCCACGTGCGCGTCGTAGCCGGTGCGGCCCTTGGCGTCGCTCAGCGTCAAGATGAAGTCGTGCGCCTCGGCCCGCTTGGCGGCTTCGATCATCTCGGCTTCGCTCGCATCCGGCCGGCCGTAGAGGATGTTCTCGCGGACCGAGCGGTGCAGCAGCGAGGTGTCCTGGGTGACCATGCCGATCTGCGCGCGCAGCGAATCCTGTTCGATCGTCGCGATGTCGGTGCCGTCGATGCGGATCGTGCCGGCCTCGCGGTCGTAGAAGCGCAGCAGCAGGTTGACCAGCGTCGACTTGCCGGCGCCGGAACGGCCGACGAGGCCGATCTTCTCGCCGGGCCGCACGTGCAGGTCCAGACCTTCGATGACGCTGCGGTCGTTCTGGCCGTAGTGGAAATCCACGTGCTCGAAGCGGATGTCGCCGGCGATCTTCGCCAGCGGCTTGGCATCGTCGGCGTCCTCGACGGTCGGCGCCAGCGAGATCGAGTTGATGCCGTCGCGCACGGTGCCGATGTTCTCGAACAGCGCCGACAGTTCCCACATGATCCACTGCGACATGCCCAGCATGCGCAGCGCCAGCGCGATGGCGACGGCGATCGCGCCGGTGCTGATCGCGCCCTGCTGCCACAGCCACAGGCCGAGCCCGGTGACCGATCCGACCAGCAGCATGTTGAGCATGTAGTTCGCGGCGTTGACGATCGTCACCAGCCGCATCTGCCCGTGCACGGTGTGCAGGAAGCCGTCCATCGCTTCCCGCGCGTACGCCTGTTCGCGCTGCGAATGCGAGAACAGCTTGACCGTCGCGATATTGGTGTAGCTGTCGACGATGCGCCCGGTCATCACCGAGCGCGCGTCGGCCTGGCGTTCCGAGATCCGGCTCAGCCGCGGCACGAAGCGCCACATCAGCGCGGCGTAGAGCAGCAGCCAGCCGACGAAGGGCAGCATCATCCGCCAGTCGGCCGCGGCGGCGACGATGATCGCGCCGGTGAAATAGACGATCACGTAGTTGCCGACATCGAGCAGCTTGATCACCGTCTCGCGCACGGCCAGCGAGGTCTGCATCAGCTTGGTGGCGATGCGGCCGGCGAACTCCTCCTGGAAGTAGCTCATCGACTGCCGCAGCAGGTAACGGTGCACGTTCCAGCGGATCCGCATCGGGAAATTCCCGAGCAGGGTCTGGTGGATGACCATCGCGTTGAGCCAGGTCAGCAGCGGCAGGCCGATCAGCACCAGCACCGCCATCAACGCCAGGCGCCCGCCTTCGGCTGCCATGAACGTGGCGGGCGTGTGCGAGGTCAGCCGGTCGACCAGCGAGCCGACGTAGGCATAGAGCACGACCTCGGCCACCGCGATCAGCGCGGTGAACGCCGCCATCAACAGCAGCCAGCGGCCGCTGCCGCGCACGTAGTGCATGCAGAACGCGAACAGCGTGGTCGGCGGCTGCGTCGGAATCGACGGCGGGAAGGGATCGATGCGGTTTTCGAACCAGCGGAGCATGGGCAATCCAGGGGCGGCGCGACGTGCGCGCGGGACAGGCGATCTATTGTCCGCGATGGCGGTCGCCGATGGCGCGACGCAGGCCGAACGCTGCGTGCGGTCAGGGCACGTCGAGCACGATGCGGCCCAGATGGTGACGCGCGATCGCGCGGGCGGCGTCAGCGGCATCGGCCAGCGGAAAACGCGCGTCGATGTGCAGATGGAACGGCCCGCGCGTCGCGGCGCGGCAGGCCGCATGCACCTGGCGCGCACCCGCGCCGGCGCCGAATGTCGACGCGGCGACGTCGTCGCGCGCCGGAGGCGCCGTGACGCCGCGCGGCCAGGCGATACGCCCGCCGGAGCGAAGCGCATCGACGATCACGCCCGCATCGGGCGTCTGCGCCGTCAACAGCGCGGCATCCAGGCCGTCCGGCGCGAAGATCCGCAGAGCCGGTGCCAGCGCGTGGCGTCGACCGTCGATGGCCATGTCGGCGCCAAGGCGTTCGGCCAGCGCCACACCGTCGGCGCCGGATGCGATCGCCAGCACGCGCGCGCCGCGCTGACGTGCGAACTGCAGTGCCATGTGACCGATGCCGCCGCTTGCGCCGAACACCAGTGCGGTATCGCCGGGGCCGAGTGCCAGCGCCACCGCGACCGCGTGCATCGCCAGGCCGCCATCCACCGGCAGCGCGGCCGCCTGCGGCAGGGTCAGACGCGGCGGCACCGGCCACAGATGGTCCACATCGACGACGACGAACTGCGCATGGAAGCCGTGCTTGGGACTGCGCAGCGGCAGCAGGCCGCAGACCCGGTCGCCCTCGCGCAGACGCTGCACGCCGGCGCCGACGTCCACCACCGTGCCCGCACCCTCCGCGCCGGGCACGTACGGAAACACCGGCGCGCCGGCAGCGAACGGCGCCAGCGCGCCTTCACGCTCCAGCACGTCCCAGGGACCGAAGCCCGCCGACAGCACGCGCACCAGGGCCTGGCCGGGGCCGGGCAGGGGAATCGGACGTTCGACCAGCGACAGCACCTCGGGCCCGCCGAAGCGTTCGAACGCGAGGGCGAGCATGGTCTCGTCGTCGATCCCGTCCGGAATGCCGGCATCGTCGGAACCGGGCACGGGAAGCGGCGTGCAATCGTCGAAGGTCATCGGGCGGCCGTGGACAGCAGGAGGAATGGCGCGCAGGCTATGACCTCAACCAATGTTGAGGTCAAGCGATGGCGACGCGTGCACGGCGGGCGGACGAGGTGCTCTCGGTCGGCGAACTGGCCGCGCGCAGCGGCGTGGCGGTCTCGGCGCTGCATTTCTACGAACGGCAGGGCCTGATCCACGGCGGCCGCAACGCCGGCAACCAGCGACGCTATGGCCGCGAGGTACTGCGGCGCGTGGCGATCATCAAGGTCGCGCAGCGTGCCGGCATTCCACTCGCGTCGATCCGCGAAGCCCTGGACACCTTGCCCGACGGACGCACGCCGACCACCGCCGACTGGACGCGGCTGTCACGCCGCTGGCGCGCGGAACTCGATGCGCGCATCGACCAGCTCACGCGTCTGCGCGACCAGCTCGACGGCTGCATCGGCTGCGGCTGCCTGTCGTTGAAGGCCTGCCCGCTGCGTAACCCCGAGGATGTCGCCGGTGCACGCGGGCCGGGCGCGCGCTATCTGGAAGGCTGAGGCGGCTCGGCCGGAGGCGGCGTCGACGCGGCTGCGGCTTTCTTCTTCTTCGGAGTGGCGACCGCCGCGATCCGCGCAGCGAGGCTGTCGCCCATCGAGCGGCTGAAGCGCGCCAGATCGGTCACCGCGAGGCCGCGATACCAGGCGATCCCGGCGACCGCTTCGATCGCCCGGTCGTCGCCGACCGTCGCGGCGAACGCTTTCGTCCACGCATCTTCGACATCGAGCGCCACCGCGTACGGCAGCAGCCGCACGTAGCGCGCGGCATCGAGCGTGGGGCCCGTGTGCGCATCGCCGTGCCGGCGTCCCGCCTTCACCGCGCCCGCCAGATGACGGCGCAGACCTTCGGCCTCCGCGAGCAGCTGCCGCCCTTCGCGCGTGGGCGCACGCACCAGCAAGGCGAACGCCAGCAGCATCGGCGCCATCAGTACGACCACCAGCACGGTCGCCGGCAGCGAAGGCGCGTGCCAGGCCAGCCACAGCGCCGGTACCGCGGCTGCGAGCGCGATCGCCAGCGCACCGAGGATGCTGCCGCCGTGGGCGCGGAACAGTGCGGGCACGAAGCGTTTGCGCAGGGCGAGTTCATGCGCCTTGCAGGCCTGCGCGACCCGCGCCTGCTCGCGGCTGCGCAGGTCCACCGCGTCATCGGGCGCTGGCAGCAACGCGGTCAGCTGCGCGCGCTGTTCCATCGTCGGCAGGGTGTGCGCGCCCTCGCGCGTGCGTTCGATCCGCCAGCCGGTGCGCGCGCCCTGCGGTGTGCGATGGAGGCACAGGTGTGCGTCGACCGCACTGGCCAGCAGGTCGGACGCGAAGCTGCGCGCGTCGTAGCGCATGCGGCGCAGGTAACGCAGGCCCGCGGGCGAAAAACCCGCGGGTGGTTCGAGGCGCTCGGGCACGGCGCCCAGCGCCTGCGGATGGCGGACACGGCGCCAGCGCAGCACGCAGTACGCCGCCAGCACCAGCAGTCCGGCCAGCGCGACCAGCAGTCCGGCGTTGTCCTGCAGCCACCACAGGGCGCGCTGGCGCGGCGCGGGCGCCGCGATCACGTCTTTGGGGAATGACAGCCGCACGTGCAGACCCGTGTGCGGCGGCAGCGCCTGCGTCAGCGTCCAGCGCGCGGTGCCCGCGGCCGAGAGGGCCACGTGGAAATCGCGTCCGGCCGCGCCGGTGATGCCTTCGGCCCGCAGCGCGTCGACCGCGACGGGCCGCGGCAGGGTCACCATGACCGAGCCCTGTTCGACCGGCACGGACTGGTCGCTGCCGATCGCCTCGAGCGACAGCGCATCACGCGTGTCGCCGAACAACGGTTGTCGCGTGGTGCGGTAGTGCAGCGTGTACACCGGCTGCGACGGTACCTTCAGGTGCCCGGCATCGCCGGTACGCAGGCGCAGGACGCGGCCGACCCGTTCGATCCGCCACGGCTCGACGCGGCCGTCGCGCAGCACGTCCCGCATCTCCAGATCGGTCACCACGACGTCGCCATGCGGATCGCGATCACGCACCGTGAAATCGCGGGCAAGGCCGTGACGGAACGCGCGGCCTTCCGCGCGCAGTTCGATCCGTTCGGTGACGTCGAGGCGGCCGTCGGCGAGTACGCGCACGTCGACGTCGTGACGCAGGATCCGCTCCTGCGCCCACGCCGGCAGCGCGAGGCAGGCGAGCAGCAGCAGCGCGCACCGCATCAGCGCGTCAGCTCCACGGGCACCGGCTGCCGGCTGCCGTCGTCGGCCTGGAAGAAACCGGCCGCGCCGATGCCCGTCAACCGCGCGACGACGGTGTCGGGTACGCGCTGGACCGCATCGTTGAGATCGCGCACGGCGCCGTTGTAGAAGCGTCGCGCGTACTGCAGCTGCGCTTCGACGTCGACGAGGTCGGCCTGCAGCTGCGCGAAACCATCGCTGGCGGCGAGCGCCGGATAGGCCTCCTGCAACGCGATCAGGCGCTGGATGCCGGCGCCGAGGGACTGCTCGAGATCCGACAGCGTCGCGGCATCGGACGTGTCCATCGCCCGCGTGCGCAACGCGGTCACCGCATCGAGCGTGGCGCGTTCGTGATCCGCATAGGCCTGTACCGCGCTGACGAGCTGCGGTACCAGATCGTGACGGCGCATCAGCTGCACGTCGATGTCGGCCCACGCGGTCCGCACCTGGTTGCGCAACCGCACCAGCCGGTTGAACACCACGACCGCCCACGCCAGCAGCGCCGCGATCAGCAACGCGCCGATGACGGTGGCCGTCATCGACGATCGCCTGCGATGTCCGGAGCTCGATCCATGGATCACACGGCAGCAGAGAAGCGGCTGAGCATACCTGCTGCAGGTGACCCGTCGACCCCGGGAGAGCCCTGCGTGCGGGACGCTTGCCGGCCGCGATGCAATGCGTACACTCGGTCCACTTCAAGCAGTTCTGCGAGGAACGTCACGATTATGAACACCCTACGCCTGTCGCTGTCGGCTGCCCTGCTGGTCGCCTTCGCCTCCGCTGCACACGCACAACAGCCTGCCGCCCAGCCCGCAGCGCAGCCCGGCGGCGCCGCGCAGCAGCAGCTCACGCCCGAGCAGCAGGCGCAGGTCGCGCGCCAGGACGCCGAGATGGGCGCAGCCGCGGTGCAGGTCATGCAGATGATCGACGGCAACCGTGCCGGCGAAGTCTGGGACGGCGCCTCGGCGACGATGAAGCGCGCGGTGACCCGCGACGAATTCGTGCGTCAGCTCAACATCGACCGCAACCGCCTCGGCGCGCCGACCAAGCGCGACCAGCCGGTCGTCAGCCGTTCGCAGTTCCGCGCCGGCGAAGCGGTGCCGGAAGGCATCTACATCAACGTCGCGTCGCCGACCACGTTCGCCAGCCAGCCGCAGGCCGTGCGCGAGCTGGTGTCGTTCCGTCTCGACGAAGACCGTACCTGGCGCGTGTCGGGCTACAGCGTCCGCTGAGCCGACAGTCGGTGAGTGTTGCCGAACGGCGCCTGCGGGCGCCGTTCGTGTATCCGCGCCTCAGTGCGCGGCGACGACGCGGATCACCTGGCCGTCGAGCTCGACGGTCTGGTCTGCGCGGATCTTGCAGGTCTTGCGCAGTTCGACCACGCCATCGACGAACACCGCGCCGCTGGCCACGATGGCCTTGCCGGCGCCGCCGCTGTCGCACAGTCCCGCGAGCTTGAGCAACTGGTTGAGTTCGACGTGGTCGCGTTCCAGCGGAAATTCGATTGGCGCGGGCATGGTCGATCTCGTGATGCGGGCCTGCATTATCGGTGATCCGTCCGAACGCGCGCGCTGTGTGCGGAAGATCACGCTGACGCCATGCGGGCGATCATGCGGGTGGCTGCAGTCAGTCTGTGTGCGTTACCGTACATGCGATGCATTCAGGGAGGCTGCAATGGTTGTACGAAGCGTTTGCTGCACAGGCATCAGCGACCCATGATTCGACCGCCGCTGCCGGCCGACGAGGCTGCGCGACAGTCCACGCTCGATGCGTACCGCATTCTGGATACGCCGCGCGAAGCGGAGTACGACGACCTCGTGACGATCGCCGCGGCGATCTGTGATGTGCCGATGGCGGTCATCACGCTCGTCGACCGCGATCGCCAGTGGTTCAAATCGACGCATGGCGTCGACGGGAGCGAAACGCCTCGCGAGATCGCGTTCTGTGCGCACGCGATTCTCGAACCGGACGAGACCATGATCGTGCGCGACACGCGCGAGGACGTGCGTTTCAGCGACAACCCGCTGGTCACCGGTGCAGCCAATGTCCGGTTCTATGCCGGCGCACCGATGCGCGCGGCTGACGGCCAGCCGATGGGCACGTTCTGCGTGCTCGACCACAAGCCCCGCGAACTCGGGCCAGTGCAGCGTGCGGCGTTGGAGGCGCTCTCGCGTCAGGCGTCGCGACTGATGGAACTGCATCGGATCAGCCATGAACTCCGTCTGCAGCTGGAAGAGCGCGGCTGGTACGAGCAGCAGCTGCTGCATTACCAGCAGGAACTCGAGAACCAGAATGCGGATCTGGAGGAGCAGTCGTCGACCGATCCGCTGACCGGTCTCGCGAACCGTCGTGCGTTCTCGCGCACGCTGGACCAGGCGATCACCCAGGCGCATGCGCTCGGCACGCCGCTGTCGGTGGCGATCGTCGACATCGACCACTTCAAGTCGATCAACGATCTGCACGGCCATGCGGAAGGCGACCGCGTGCTGCAGACGCTTGGCGCGATGCTGTTGTCGACCGAGGCCGCACGCGGGCGCGTGGCGCGATTCGGCGGCGAGGAATTCGTGCGGTTGTTGCCGGATCGCGCCCTGGCCGATGCCGCGCGCGAGTCCGAATACCTGCGCGAAGCGGTCTCCGCGATGCCGACCGGATTGCCGGTGACGATCAGTATCGGCGTGGCGGCGTTGCAGCCCGGAGAGGATGCGTCCGCATTGCTCGCCCGCGCGGACCAGGCGCTGTACAAGGCGAAGCACGAAGGGCGCGACCGGGTCTGCGCGTTGGCCTGAGGCCGCGCAGCCCGACCAAACCCGCCCGTGGGCTGGTGGACCGCAGCGAACCGGGTTTCAGTCCGCGATCTGCTTCGCTTCGCCGGCGGCAAGGTTCTCCGGATGCACGATGCGGCGCGGCCGCGACAGAAGCGGATACGCCAGCACCGCGGCCAGGATGATCGCCACGCCCGCATAGAAGCGCGGCGTCAGCTCGTGCTGTTCGCCGAGCAGCACGATGGCGAGCGCAATCGCATAGACCGGTTCCAGATTGACCGCGAGCTGCGCGGCGAACGCGCTCATGTGCCGCAGCGCGACCAGCGACAGCGCGAACGGCAGCAGCGTGCAGGCGAAGGCGAGCAGTAGCAGATAGGCGCCGTCGTGCAGGCTTGGCAGGGTGAGCAGGCTGCCGGCGAAGGCCGGGAACAGCAGCGGCATCAGCGGCGCGAGCAGGGTCAGCGTCAGCGTGCCGGCGCCGAGTTCGAGCGCGGTCACCGTGAGCGGATCGGCGCGTTCGACCAGGCGCTTGTTCAAGGATCCGAAGCAGGCGACGAACAGCGCCGACAGCGCACCGACCGCGACGCCGACGCGCATGCCGTCGGGAATGCCCCCGACCACCAGCGCCACGCCCGGCAACACGGCGATGCCCAGCGCGAGTTCGCGCCACGAGAAGCGGCTGCGCGCGACCAGCGGTTCGATCAGTGCGATGAACACCGTCGCCAGCGCCATGCAGGTCGCCGCAACCGAGGCGTTGGCGAGCTTCACCGCGCCGTAGAAGGTCAGCCAGTGCAGCGCGACCAGCGCGCCGACGCCGGCATAGGCCAGCAGCAGGCGCGGCGGCAACGCGCGTACGCCGCGCCAGACACGCGGCAGCAGCATCAGCGTGCCGGCGACCAGCAACATCCGCCACCACACCAGCGGCAACGCGGGCAGGGTGATCAGCTTGCCGAGGATGGCGGTGAAGCCCCACAGCAGGACGCAGAAGTGGATCTGCCAGTGGGCTTTCGTCGTGGGCTGCATCGGGAGGCGCCGGCAAGGGCGCGCATTATCCATCGCCGATGTCCGCCGCGGGTGGGCGCCGGTCAACGCGGGGCGGCGCCCCGGTTCGGGTGCAGGGATTCCGCATCGGCCTGCTGCTGTTGCGCCCGACCCAGCCAGATGCCCAACGCCGCCCAGACCAGCGCCAAGGGCACGACCACGCTCACCAGCCCGCCGAGCGCCAGGCCCAGGCGTCCGAGCACGCCCTCGGTCTGCGCGCCGACCACATCGCCCACGCGGTAGACGAAGGTGTCGATGAAGGCCTTGGCCTTGTATTTGTCCTCGCGGCCGACGACGGTGAACAGCGTCTCGCGCGCGGGGCGGGTCAGGCCACGCTGGATCGCGCGGTTGGTGGCTTCGAGCAGGATCAGCACCAGGAACGAGCCGTAGATCGCCAGACCGATGAAGCCGACCGCCATCGCGATCGGCAGCAAGGCCAGCGCGAAGGCCAGCCCGAGTCGGCGGATGATGTGACCGGTCAGGGTGACCTGCAGCACCAGCACCGCGACCTGGGTCCACATGTCGATATTGCCGAGCAGCCCGGTGCGCGCATCGAGATCGGTTTCGGCTGCGGCCACCATCTGCAAACGGGTGAAGTAGATGAAGGTCGCGACGATGGTCATGATCACCACGTAGCCGGCGATGCCCATCAGATAGCGCGACGCGAACACCGCGCGGATGCCGGCCAGTGCGCTGCCACCGATGCGGACGGCCTCCGGGTCCTGCATCGGCGCATCGCGTGGCCCGTCGGACCGCAGCCGCACCAGCCACCAGGCCAGCACGATCGACGCCGCGAGAAATCCTGCGGCGACCAGCAGCAGCGCCGGCGTGCCCAGCGGCTCGGCCAGTTGCGCGGCAAGCCAGGGGCCGAAGATCGCGCCGAGCGTGCCGCCGACCGCGATCAGCGCGAACAGCCGCTTGCCCTGATCGCTGCTGAAGCGATCGGCCAGCAGCGCCCAGAAGACCATCGTCACGAACAGGTTGAACACGCTGAACCAGACGTAGAACACCTGCCCGCTGCGCGCGCCGACGGCGCCCGGTGCGAACACGAGCAGCGCCCAGAACCCGACCAGGCTCAGCGCGAAGAACGCATACGTCGCCGAGATGAAATGCAGCCGCCGCAGGCGCGCGACCAGCCAGCCGAACACCGGATTGACCAGCAGCGTCACGACTGCGGTGCCGATGAACAGCCAGCGCACGCTGTCGAGTCCGCGCTCCATGCCCAGCGCGTCGCGCGCCGGTCGCAACATCATCAATGCGGTCAGGATGCAGAAGAAGAACAGACCCGCGACCAGCACCAGCGCGGCCTCGCCGCGTCGGAGATTGAAAAGGTCGGCGATCCTGCCGTCGGACATCTTGGCCCGCGCCTCAGGCGAACTGCGCGACGAGTTCGGCCTGCTGCGCCGCACTCAGCAACGGCCCGGTGCCGGCGCGCAGCTGGTCGGCCTGGCGGTCGGGCCGACCGGTCGCCGGGATCACCGCGGTCACCGCCGGGTGGCTGATCGCGAATTTCAGGAACAGCTGCGACCAGGACGTCACGCCGACGTCGTCCGCCCAGCCCGGCAGCGTGAGATCCTCGACCCGCGCAAATAGCTTGCCGTCGTCGAAGGCGCGGTTGATCAGCACGGCGATACCCAGTTCCTGCGCGACCGGCAGCACCGTCTGCGCGGCCTGCGGTGCATTGACCGAGTAGTTGACCTGCACGAAATCCGGGCGGTGCGCACGCATCGCCGCGACCAGCGGGGCATGGCCGCTTTCGAGATAGTGGGTCAGGCCGATGTATCGCGTTGCGCCGGAGGCCTTCAGCTGCTGCGCGTAGGGCCAGGCGATGTCGAGCGCGCGCAGGTTGTGGACCTGCAGCAGCTCGACGTGATCGGTCTGCAGGCGGTGCCGGCTTTCGGCCCATTGCCGTTCCATCGCGGCGCGGTCGTCGGCGGCGATCTTGGTCGCCAGGAAGCAGCGGTCACGCCAGCCACCGGCGGCGAGCAGAGCGCCGAGTACCGCGTCCGCGTTGCTGTAATTGGGTGACGTGTCGAACAGCGTGGCGCCGCCATCGAAGAAGACGCGGACGGTGTCCTGCAGGCGCGCGAAGTCAGGCGAATCCAGGGCGATCTCGTAGCTGCCGGACGTGCCCGCCCCGATGGCAGGCACGGTTTCGCCGGTGGATGGAATCGTGCAGCTGATCAGCGGGCCAGGGTGGGCGGCGTGCGGCGGCGCAGCGCCCGCACCTGCAGACGGCGCGGCGGCCTCGCGGCTGCAGGCCGCGATCGGAGCCAGCGCCAGGCCGGCGGCGGCAAGCGAGGCTGCACTGAGAAAACGGCGACGGGACGGCATGGCGAACGCTCCTGCATCGGGTCGGCTCCCGATCATAGGCGGTTCGACACCACGAAGTCGGTCGCCCGACGCGCGTTTGACGTTTCCGGTCTGCATCGCGAAATCCGCCGGCCACCACGCGGCATCGACGGCCGCAGGCTGTAGGCTGTGCATCCGGCCGGACCTGACCCGTCGCGCCGGTTCGCCGTTTCGCGTGTTGCCGCCCCAGGCGCGACCGGAAGGGTGAAGCCGAGGGGGTGGCCGGGTCGATGGCCGGGAGGGCCGACGCAACAATGACGCTGGACGAACGCAGGCTCGCGGTGCGCGAGCTGAAGGTGGGCATGTATGTCTGCCGTCTGGACCGGCCGTGGGAAGGCACGCCGTTCCTGCTGCAGGGTGTGTTGATCGAGTCCGAGGACGACATCCGGACGCTGGATGGTCTGTGCGCGCATGTCTTCGTCGATGTCGAACGCGGCCTTGCGCCGGTCGGCCCGGCGCTGCAAGTGCTGGATGCTGCACCGCCGAAGCCCGCCGCGCCGCTGAAACCGCGCTGGCGCGCCTACGGCAACGACGAGATATCGGCCCTGCAGGGCGCGGCGACCTATCCCGAACAGATCGAGTTCGAGCAGGAACTGCCGCAGGCGCGCGAAGCGCATGCGCAGGCCGCGGCATTCGCCGAACGCGTGCTCGACGACGTGCGCGAGGGCCGCGCGATCGCGGTCGAGGAGGTGCGTGGTGCGGTCGAGCCGATGGTCCGCAGCCTGGTGCGCAACGCCGACGCCTTTCTGTGGCTCGACGCACTGCGCGCGCGCGGTGCCTACGAATACCGGCACGCGCTGTCGTGCAGCGCGCTGGCCGCGGCATTCGGTCGCCACGTCGGACTGCCGCAGGAATTGCTGATCGACATGGCCAGCGGCGCGCTGCTGCTCGACGTCGGCAAGTTGCGGCTCGATCCCGATCTGCTCGGTAGTAACACCGCGTACGACGACGATGCGCGCCGGCGGATGCAGGCGCACGTCGAGCAGGGCCTGGCGATCGTCGATGCCGGCGGCGCGGTGCCCGAACACGTTCGCGACATGATCCGCACCCACCACGAATGGATCGACGGCAGCGGGTATCCGCGCCGGCTTGAAGGCGACGCGATTCCGCTGCTGGGCCGGGTCGCCGCGGTCGTCGACGCCTACGACGCAATGACCAGCGAACGTCCGCATCAGCCGGCAGCTGCGCAGCACGTCGCGTTGCAGGCGTTGTACCGCGGCCGTGGCAGCCAGTTCGCGGCCGAGATCGTCGAGCAGTTCATGCAGTGCATGAGCGTCTATCCGATCGGCGCACTGGTGGAGCTGAGCAGCGGCGAAGTCGCGATCGTCACCGCCCAGAACGCGGCGCGACGCCTGCAGCCGCGGGTGATGGTGCTGACCGATCCGGACAAACAGGTGCTGTCGCAGTTCCACTCGCTCGATCTCATGGTGCGCGCCAACAGCGACGACCCCGTGCGGATCGCAAGCGCGCTCGCGCCGGGCGCCTACGGCCTCGATCCGGTCGATCTGTTCCTGTGACGCGGATGGGGCCCGTTCCGTGTTGAACCGTACCGCGGCATTGGCCGACGTGGCCGAATGCCTGCAGACGGCCCGGGCCGATGCGCCACTGGGCGTGGTCGTGCTGCGCGCGCAGCGCGTGCGAGAGATCGAGCTCGCACTGGGCTACGCGGCGGGCGAAGCGCTGGGTCATGCGATGCAGACCGCACTGGAAGCCGCGGTGCGGCCGGGCGATCGCGTGCTGCGGATCGGCGAGCACGATTTCCTGGTGCTGTTGCCTGCGCTGCGCGGCCGCGCGCACGCTGCACTCGGCGCGGCCAAGTTCGTGCGTGCCCTGCAGCAACCGCTCAACTTCGGCGGCCAGCGGGCGCAGGCCACGGTCGTGGCGGGCATCGCGATCGCGCCGGAGGATGGTGACGACGCGGAACTGCTGTGTCGGCGCGCCGATCGTGCCTGCGACGACGCCGTGGATGGCGTGGAGCGGCACGCGTTCTGGAAGGCGCCCCCGATTCCACTCGATACCCTGCACGACGATCTGCGCGCGGCGATCGCCGACAATCAGCTGGTCGTGCATCTGCAGCCGATCGCGGGGCTGCCCGATCGCCGCATCCGGAGCTACGAAGCGCTGTCGCGCTGGACGCATCCGCAGCTCGGCAATATTCCGCCAGACGTCTTCATCGACGTCGCCGAACGCGGCGGCATGATCGGCGAGCTCACGCGCTGGAACGTCAATGTCGCGCTGCGTCACCTGGCGACATTGCGCAGGGCGGGGCAGGCCACGCGGATCGCGGTGAATCTGTCGGTGGATGCCTTGCAACTGCCGGGATTCGTCGACCAGGTCCTCGATCTGTTGCGGCTGTGGGACGTGCCCGGCGAGTCGCTGGTGTTCGAGATCACCGAAAGCGCGTTGATGCGCGACATCGTGCGCTGCAGTCATCTGCTGGGCCAGCTGCGCGCGGGCGGCATCCGCATCGCGATCGACGATTTCGGCACCGGCTATTCGTCACTGGCGTATCTGCGCCGGTTGCCGATCGACGCGCTCAAGATCGATCGCAGCTTCGTCCGCGACATGGTCGAGGATGTGCGGGCACGCCGGATCGTCGGGACGATGATCGAGCTGGCGCACGATCTCGATCTGACCGTCGTGGCCGAAGGCATCGAAGACGAGGCCACACTCGCGCTGCTGCGCGACGCGCGCTGCGACTTCGTGCAGGGCTATCTGATCGGGCGACCTGCGCCCGCCGATGCGGTGGTGGGCGACGCCTTGGCTCCGTCAGCGGCGCCGGTCGCGTCGTCGTAGACCGCGTCGCCCTGGACACGCAGCGTCAACGCAAACGCGCGGCCACCGCATCCCAGTTCACCAGCTGCCAGAACGCATCGAGATACTTCTGCCGGTTGTCGCGGTAGTCCAGATACCAGGCGTGTTCCCACAGCGAGATCGCGAGCAGCGGCGTGTCTTGCCCGGTGATCGGCGTGGCCGCGTTCGCGGTCGCCGCCAGCGCGAGGCGGCCGTCGGGCCGCTGCAGCAGCCAGACCCAGCCCGCGCCGAACGTCGCCAGGGCCAGTGCGTCGAAACGCGAACGGAAGCCGGCGAAGTCGCCGAACTGGCGTGTGATCGCCTCGGCGAGACGGCCCTTGGGCTCGCCCCCGCCACCAGCGGCGGCAGGCTTGAGCGAATGCCAGTAAAAGCTGTTGTTCCAGATCTGCGCCGCATGATCGAAGGCCGCGCCCTGTGCCTTGCGCACGATGGTCTCCAGCGGCGCGTCGGCGAGTTCGCCACCTGCGAGCAGGGCGTTGAGCCGCTCGATGTGCCCACGTTGCAGATGCCCGTGATGCTGGTCGAGCGTGTCGCCCGACAGATGCGGCTCCAGCGCGGTGCGGTCGTAGGGCAGGGCGGCGAGTTCGAGGGGCATGGACGGCGGTCCGTTGGTCGATGGCGGCGACGCGATAGAATGCACCAATTCCGAAACCCGATCCCCGCCGGCGCCGCGCCCGCGGTGTGGTCCACAGGGAGCGTCACCGTGTCGATCCTCGAACACATCCAGGCCGAAATCGACGGCCATGCCATCGTGTTGTTCATGAAGGGCACGCCGCGTTTTCCAATGTGCGGATTTTCCAGTCGCACGGTTGCAGCCCTGCACGAAGCCGGCGCGAAGGACTACCGCACCATCAACGTCCTCGAGGCGCCCGAGATCCGCGCCAACCTGCCGCGGTTCTCGAACTGGCCGACATTCCCGCAGCTCTTCATCCACGGCGAACTGATCGGCGGCTGCGACATCACCCTCGAACTGCACGAGTCCGGCGAGCTGTCGCGCATGGTGGCCGAGGTGCTGGCGGCGTGAGCACGGCCGCTGCCGAGGCCCTGCCGGGCGCCCTGGCCGGACGCGTCGTGCTGGTCGTCGGCGCTGCCGGCGGCCTCGGTGAAGCGGCCTCGCTGGCGTGCGCCGAGGCCGGTGCGTCGCTGGTGCTGCTCGGTCGGCGCGTGCTGAAACTCAATCGTCTGCACGATCGCCTGCAGAAGGCAGGCGCAGCGCCCGCGCTGTATCCGCTCGATCTCGAAGGCGCCAGCCCGGACGATCATGCTGAACTCGCCGCGCGGATCGAGGCGGAATTCGGCCGGCTCGACGGCATCCTGCATGTCGCCGCGTCCTTCGATGGACTGACCCCGCTCGAACTGACCGATCCGGCAGCGTTCGCGCGTGCGCTGCACGTCAACCTCACCGCACGCTGGTGGCTGACCCAGGCCTGCCTGCCTGTGTTGCGCCGCGCCGGTGGCGCCTCGGTCGTCTTCGCGATCGACGATCCCGCGCGTACGAGCGCTGCCTACTGGGGCGGCTACGGACTGGCACAAGCCGGGCTGTCGGCGCTGGTCGGCATGCTGCAGGCCGAACTCGGCGATGCCCCCGTCCGCGTCAGTGGCCTGCTGCCGCCACCGATGCGCACGCCGTTGCGAGCCAGGGCCCACGTCGAGGCAGAGGACCGCATCGCCCGGTCGCCGGCTGAAGTCGCGGCCCATTGCGTCGCGTTGCTGTCGCCCGCCGGCGCGTCGCATCGCGGGCAGCTGTGGGCACCTGATACGGCGCGCTCCGCATGACCATCGCCTCGGCCGCGCTGCTGCTGTTCCTGATCCTGGATCCGCTGGGCAACATCCCGGTGTTCCTGAGCATGCTGCGGCGGCTCACCCCGCAGCGCCAGCGCATCGTGCTGGCCCGGGAGCTGCTGATCGCGTTGATCGTGCTGATGGCGTTCCTGTGGGCGGGCAAGTACGCGCTGGAAGTCATGCACCTGCGGCAGGAATCTGTGGCGATCGCCGGCGGCATCGTGCTGTTCCTGATCGGCATCCGCATGATCTTCCCGCCGCCCGAAGGATTGATGGGCGAGATTCCGGACGGCGAGCCTTTCATCGTGCCGATGGCGATCCCGCTGGTCGCCGGCCCGTCCGGCATGGCCGCCGTGATGCTGATGGGCAGCAACGAGCCCGACCGGCTCGGGGAATGGAGCCTGGCGCTGCTGATAGCGTGGGGCGCGACGGCCGCGATCCTGTTCTCGGCCACCTATCTCTACAAGCTGCTCGGTGCGCGGGCGCTGACCGCGATCGAGCGGCTGATGGGGATGCTGCTCGTCGCGATCTCGGTGCAGATGCTGCTCGACGGTCTCGTCAGCTACCTCCGGGCCGGCCTCGCGCCCATGTGAGTGCGGCGTGACCACAGTGCGACAAGGACTTACGCGTCTTTGTTCCAGCTGGTCATAAAAGTCAATGCGGTCAGTGGTTTGCGCCTGCCCACTACTGTCATGGCACTGTCACTTCGATTGTTTACCGTGTTAACCTGTTGTTAACCACGGCGCTTCGCCGCGAGCCGTGGCGGGGCCCCCATTCTTGTTTCAAGACCTGACCGTCGCTCGCCATCCGGCCTGCGCCGCAATCCACGTATCGAGGCTATACAACCCATGAACCACTCGCATCGCGCCCGACTCTCCAAGCTGTCGCTCGGCCTGATCGTTGCCCTTGCAGCCGCTCCCGCGTTCGCGCAGAGCACCTCCGCCGGTGTCGGCGGCCAGGTGACCGGCGCTGGCGGCGCCCCGGTGACCGGCGCAGACGTGACCATCGTGCACACCGAGTCCGGCACCGTCAGCCGCGCCACGACCGATGCGAGCGGCCGCTACAACGCCCGCGGCCTGCGCGTCGGCGGCCCGTACACGATCACCGTGACCAAGCCGGGCGAGGGGACGCGGACCGAAGACAACGTCTATCTGACGCTGAACCAGATCAGCACCGTCAATGCCGCCCTGACCGGCGACATGACCACGCTGGCCACGGTGACCGCGACGGCAGTCGGCGGCTCCGAGGTGTTCAGCACGACCAAGATGGGTTCGGGTACCGCGGTCAACCAGCGCACGATCGAATCGCTGCCGTCGATGGGCGGCAACATCCAGGACTACATGCGCCTCGACCCGCGCGTGGCCTTCACCGATCGCGCCTCGGGCAGCATCAGCGCCGGCGGCCAGAATCCGCGCTTCAACAAGATCACCATCGACGGCGTTTCGGCCAGCGACACCTTCGGTCTGGAAGGCAACAACATGCCGACCCAGCGCCAGCCGGTCTCGATGGAAGCCATCGAAGCCCTCGACATCGACCTGTCCAGCTACGACGTGACCATCGCCGGCGCCGCCGGTGCCAACATCAACGCTGTGACCAAGTCGGGCACCAACGAAGTCCACGGCTCGGTCTACGGCTACATGCGTGACGGTGACTGGTTCGGTTCGCACCCGCTGACCCGCGCCCCGTTCTCCGAGTACGACAAGGAAGAGACCTACGGCTTCACCGTCGGCGGCCCGATCATCAAGGATCGCCTGTTCTTCTTCGCGAACTACGAGAAGTTCGAACGCTCCAAGCCGGGTCCGGACCTGAGCAGCACGCCGCTGTTCAACTCGACGGCCGACTTCAACGCCGCCGACCTGCAGCGCGTCGTCGATCTTGCCCGCAACAATCTTGGTTTCGACCCTGGCTGGTACGAGGGTGCGACCGGCAATACCGATCTCGAGGAATACGCGGTCAAGATCGACTGGAACATCAACGACAACCACCGCGCCAACATCCGCTACAGCAAGCTCGAGCAGAATCGCCTGCGCGCGGATGGCAACAGCGCGTCCGCGCTGGTACTGAGCTCGTCCTGGTTCAACCACGCCAAGACCGTCGAGAGCTACGTCGGTCAGGTCTTCAGCGACTGGTCGGACAACTTCTCCACCGAGTTCAAGGTCTCCTACCGCGACTATTCGGCCATCCGCCAGACCCCGACCAACGCGCCGCTGGTCACCGTCTATTTCGATGACGGCATCGCCGGCAACCAGATCACCTCGGGCGACTACATCCGCTTCGGCACCGAGCGCAGCTCTATGGGCAACGTGCTGACGACCGAGACCTGGAACTACTTCGGTTCGGCCACCTGGACCGTCGGCGACCACGACATCAAGTTCGGTTTCGAATACGCCGACAACGACATCTACAACCAGTTCCTGCAGGACGCGTGGGGCAACTACAGCTTCTACGTGCCCGGCACTGGCGCTGCGAAGGACTTCGGCAACATTGAGCGTCGCCAGTACTTCGATTACGACCTCAACACGAACGTTGCCAACCCGAACGCGATCCCGGCGATCTTCAGCAACCAGAACCTGGGCTTCTTCGTCCAGGACACCTGGTATGCCACCCCGAACCTGACGCTGACGCTCGGCGTGCGCGGCGATCGCCCGAGCACCGGCAACGATCCGCAGTTCAACGCGTGCTTCGCGGCGGCCCCGGGTGCGGCCAACGTCGCCCAGTGCGGCGCCGGCCACACCGGCGGCTTCGGTCTGGACAACAGCTTCACCTTCAACAACAAGTTCATCATCCAGCCGCGCTTCGGCTTCAACTACACCTTCGACACCGACCTGCAGACGCAGCTGCGCGGTGGCGTCGGCATGTTCCAGGGTGATGCGCCGACCGTCTGGGTGAGCAACGCCTACCAGAGCACCGGTCTGAACTACACCTCGTACCAGAACCTGACCGATTGGCAGGGCGTGCCCTACAGTGCGGACGGCTTCAACCAGAACGTGCCCAACACCCCGGGCGCCGCGGTGCGCAACGTCAACGTCATCGACAAGGACTTCGAACTCCCGTCGGTGTGGAAGGCGAACATCGCGTTCGACAAGGAGACGCCGTGGTGGGGCGTCGTCGCGTCGGCGGAACTGCTGGTCACCGAAACCCGTAACGGCCTGTTCTACAACAGCCTCAACATCGGTCCCGGCTTCGAGGGCTACGACGGCCGTCGCCTGTTCTGGAATCCGAGCGTCTACAACTTCAGCAACACCAATAACGGTCGTTTCGGTCGCAACGCCTACTTCGGTGACGTCTTCCTGCTGCGCAACACCGACAAGGGTCGCAGCCGCCAGATGACCCTGTCGCTGGCCAAGCCGTGGACGCCGGACAGCGACTGGTCCTGGAGCGTGGGCTACACCTATACCGACACCAAGGAAGTGGGCGCGCTGACCAGCTCGACCGCCGGCTCGGGCTTCGGCAGCCAGTACAACTTCACCACCAACGAGGAAGCGCTGCACCGCGCGCGTTACGAGATCCGTGACCGGTTCTCGGGTGCGATCAACTGGGAGCACGCGTTCTTCGGTGACTACAAGACCCAGGTCGGTCTGTTCTACGAAGGCCGCAGCGGCCGTCCGTACAGCTACATCTTCGCCGGCGATGCCAACGGCGACGGCCGTACCTTCAACGACCTGTTCTACGTGCCCTCGGGCCCGGGCGACGTGCTGTTCGGCACCGTCAACAACGCGGGCGTGTTCACCGCCAACCCGGCGATGGAGCGCGCGTTCTTCGACTGGCTCGCCACGCAGGAAGATCTGTCGAAGTTCAAGGGCACCTACGCGCCGGAGAACGAGTTCCGCGCCGGTTGGGTCAACACCTTCGACGTGCGTATCAGCCAGGAACTGCCGGGCTTCATGAAGGGTCACAAGTCGAAGGTCTGGATCGACATCCAGAACGTCGGCAACCTGATCAACAACGACTGGGGCCACGTCCTCGACTGGGGCTTCAACGCCAACCAGGCGGCCGCCACGCTGGTCGGTATCGACCGTGCGACCGGCAAGTACGTCTACGGCTACCGCAGCGGCACCTCGTTCGGTCAGCCGGGCAACCTCGCCGTTCCGACCGACGCCGACAGCAACACCAACGGCATCTCGCAGTGGTCGGTGCAGGTGGGTCTGCGTTACGACTTCTGATCGTGATCTGATGTCGTGAAGTCGAAAACGGCCGGGGAAACCCGGCCGTTTTCTTATGTGCGGGGTCCTGCGCTACAGTGCCGCACCCCTAAGAGAAGCGAAGCACGAATGAGCAACGAGATTGGGGCGGCGACGGCGCTGCCCACGGTGAATGCCTACGTCTACCCCCGGGGCGGTCTGGACGTCCTGTCCCGCGACGAGGTGGCCCGTCTGAAGGATGCTTCGACCGGCGGCATGCACGACCTGCTGCGCCGCTGTGCGCTCGCGGTGCTGACCAGCGGCAGCGCGTCCGACGACCCGCGCGCTGCGCAGGAGCTGTATCCCGATTTCGACATCCAGGTGCTGCAGCAGGATCGCGGCATCCGCATCGAGCTGGCGAACGCACCGGCAATGGCCTTCGTCGACGGCCAGATCATCCGCGGCGTCGCCGAGCTGCTGTTCGCGGTCGTGCGCGACCTCGCCTACACCGCGATCGAGCTGGGCCCCGAATACGCCACCGACCTGGAATCCTCGGCCGGCATCACGAATGCGGTCTTCGGCCTGCTGCGCAATGCGCGACTACTGCAGCCGGGCGATCCGAACATGGTGGTCTGCTGGGGCGGCCACTCGATCAACCGCGTCGAATACGACTACACCAAGCTCGTCGGCTACGAGCTGGGCCTGCGCGGCATGGACATCTGCACCGGCTGTGGGCCGGGTGCGATGAAGGGGCCGATGAAGGGCGCCAACGTCGCCCACGCCAAGCAGCGCCAGTACCCGGCACGCTACATCGGCATCACCGAGCCGGGCATCATCGCCGCCGAATCGCCGAACCCGATCGTCAACCAGCTCGTGATCATGCCGGACATCGAGAAACGTCTCGAATCGTTCGTGCGTCTCGGCCACGGCATCATCGTGTTCCCCGGCGGCGTCGGCACGGCGGAGGAGATCCTCTATCTGCTTGGCCTGCTGCTGCAGGAGGAGAACCGCGACATCCCGTTCCCCTTCATCCTGACCGGCCCGACCGCGTCGGCGCCGTACTTCGAGCAGATCGACCAGTTCATCCGGCTGACACTCGGCGACGAGGCCGCCTCGCGCTACGAGATCATCGTCGCCGATCCCGAACAGGTCGCCCGCCGCATGTCGGCCGGCATCCGCAAGGTCAAGGAGTACCGGGTCGGCCACAAGGACTCGTTCTACTTCAACTGGTCGCTGTCGATCCCGCTGGACCTGCAGCAGCCCTTCGTGCCGACCCACGAAGCCATGGCCGCCCTCGACCTGCACCACGGCCGCCGCCCCCACGAACTCGCCGCCGACCTGCGCCGCGCGTTCTCCGGCATCGTCGCCGGGAACGTGAAGGAAGACGGCCTCCGCCGTGTCGAGAAATTCGGCCCGTTCCGGATCAACGGCGACCGCGACATCATGCAGTCGCTCGACGCCCTGCTGCGCGCGTTCGTGGAGCAGCGGCGGATGAAGATCGCGGGGGATTACCGGCCTTGCTACGAAGTCGTGGCCTGACAAGGCCCGTAAAGACGCTGGCCCGATACGCCTGCAAACCCGAGCATGAGCGAATCCGGGACCTCCCGGTGACAGGCGGTTCTCGACGGGTGGGCCGCTCGTCCTGACAGGGCGCCCGCTTGTCTGCTTGGGCTTGAACGGAACGAGCGTTCTCCTAGACTCATGGCGGGCCTTAGTGCCGTCAGGGGGAGCGGGCATGCGATACGTTCGGGTAAGGGGATTCACGCTGGTAGAGCTGATGGTCGTCATCGCGATCGTCGCAGTGCTGCTCGCTGTAGGGCTGCCCAGCTTCCGCGATACGCTTCAGCGCAACCGGGTCGCCACTCTGAGCAATGAGATCGTCGGAAGCCTCTCGCTTGCTCGGAACGAAGCAATCCGTACGACACGGGGTGGTGGCGTATGCGCCTCCTCCGACGGCGCCACCTGTGGCAATGACTGGAACGCCGGTTGGCTCGTCTGGGCGAACGCGGGAGTCGCCAATGGCACGTTGGATGCGGGCGACGAAATCGTCCGCGTCATTGACGCGCATCCCAATATGCGGATTGTCGCCACCGTGTCCGGGGCGGCGACTGGAACCATTGCTTTCGATTCGAGAGGGCGCGCGTCCGCACCGGCGCTGATCAACATGCGGCCCGACAGTTGTCCGGCAGGCCGGAAATTGGTGCGGCAGATGCGTGTCAACGCGGTGGGCCAGATCCAGACAACGCAGGCGGACTGTGCGCCATGAAACAGACGCGGCGGAAAGTACAGGCGACTGAGCATGTCTCGGGCCGGATCCAGAGCGGTTTTTCCCTGATCGAGGTGTTGATCGCCTTGGTTGTTCTGGCAATCGGCCTTCTCGGGCTCGGGCTACTGCAGACCATGAATTTGCGCTACACGCAAAGCGCCAACCAGCGAACGATGGCCGTTAATTTGGCCAGCGAGCTTCTCGATACGATGCGAACGAATCGCTCTCTCGCGACTGCCTACAGCATGGGTCAGACAGATTTCAGTGACACCGCTACGCCGTTCGATCCTGCAACGGGCTGCGGCGCTCCTACCAGCTTGTCCGCAAGTGCGAATGCGCTACGTTGGCGCTGTGAAGTGAAGGAGCGACTGGGCACGGACGCGTATGCGATCGTCGACGTGGCACTGCCGACGGTAGTTGTCACTGTCGTCTGGAGAGAAGACGGCCTTCCCGGAAATGAGGAAGGTAACGTCGAACTGAGGACGCGACTTTGAAGATTCGTCTTGTAAGGGGCGTGTCGCTTGTTGAGCTGATGGTCGCGTTGGCGATTGGCACACTGCTGATACTTGCGCTCGTCCAGGTATTCGCTGCATCACGTACTGCGTATCAGCTTTCGAGTGGACTCGCGCGGACACAGGAGAACGGTCGATTTGCGATCGATATTCTTCAGCGCGACATCCGTATGGCTGGCCACATGGGATGTGTGAACGACCAATCCCGGTTCCTGCCAGGCAATGTCACCACGTCACGTCCAGCACTGATTTCCACTTTCCTCACTGCTGATCAGCAGTTCGGGACCGGCGCGGCGCCGGCGACCGACTACTCGGGTGCGCCTTTCGCGCTTCGCTTCGACCGTGCCATCGAAGGCTACAACGCCAAGGATACCGCGAGCGGCAACACGCTTTCGCTGGTCGCCTTGCCAACGCTCGCAGATTCTGGCACGAACGACTGGGAACCTGCGATCAACGCGGGCCTCTACGGACTCCTCACCTCGGCGCCAGGTCGCCTTGTGCGTGGCAGTGATGTTCTGGTGCTGAGGTACTTCGCTCCAACTGGTGCACAGGTTGCGTCATTCACGCCCGGCGCTCCTACTAGCATTACGGTCGACTCAACTGCGCGCCTGACGGAGGGCGTGACAAATCCGGGCCTCTTCGGTATCGCGGATTGCATGCAGGCTGGTGTGTTCCGCGCGACCAGCGTCTCCGGGAACACCATATCGGTGGCGACAGGTGGGCTGAATCAGACGACGTTCGACACGATCCCTCAGTTCACCATCGGTCAGGCGATGCTCTATCGCGCAGAGAGCGTGGTGTACTACGTGGGCCTGAACGCAAATGACAATCCAGCTCTCTTTCGCCTGCGCTACACCGCGAGTCCCGGCGCCGCCGCGGTAGGCTCGATCAAGGAGGAGCTGGTCGAAGGCATCGAATCCCTGCAGTTGCAGTATGGCCAGGACAGCAACACAAGTTTGACTGCCAGGCCTACCGGAAATATCGGACAGAGCGTACTGCCGGCGAATCTCCAGCCTTCGGGTAACGCCGGTGGCAATGCGGCGTCCCAGGCGAACTACGCACAAGCCTGGCGTCGCGTCGGCATGGTTCAGGTCGGACTCGTGGCACGCAGTCCGGATTCGGCAGCGGCGGAGCAGAGGGCGGCCGCGCCGAACGCAACCCGCCTCACGGCGGTGGGTGTGATGGTCGCCCCCCCGGATGACCGCAGGTATCGCGCCGTCTACGAAGACACCATCGCGCTTCGCAACAGGTTGTTCGGGAATTGATTATGTACAGGCATTTCTCACCCGTCGCGCGTTCAAGCCAATCAGGCGCTGTGCTCTACGTTGCGCTAGTGCTGCTGATTCTGATGGCGCTACTTGGCATTGTTGCGCTGCAAATCGCCGGATTGCAGGAACGGATGTCCGCGAACTACGTTGCGACCAATTCCGCGTTCCAGAATGCCGAGGGAAACGCACGCTTGCGGGAAGGTGAGCTCAAGACGCAGGTGCTGGCCGGCGGCAATCCTGCCACGAACGTCTCGCCAACCAACTGCACCGCCGCGCCTGATTTCCAGGGTTGGTTGCAGGACTCGCAGCAGCATGTACGTCGGCTGGACCTTTGTTTTGCATGGGGCGCGCTCGACGTACCGTCGAACGAAGCCGAACGTACCGACCAGATTTATCAGGTGACATCCTACGCGCGCGATCGCGCACTGCTCCCGACGTCCGAAGCGACCGTCGACACCGTATTCATCCCGTAGTGCGGGAGGTCTAAGAAATGGCAAGCAAGAATATCGTTCGTGTCGGTGTCGCCGGTGTCGTACTGGTTGGTGCTGGGCTCGTCAGCATGCAGTTGCGGTCCGATCCGATCTTCATTGCAGGCGCACCGCCGCCGATCGCGCAGTCCCCGCTGTATCTGCGGGATGCAGTACCGCCGTTGAACATGCTTGTGATGGGCAAAGATCACAAGATTTATTACGAGGCCTACAACGATGCCTCGGATCTTGATGGCGATGGCAGCCTCGACACCGGGTATCGAGGGTGGGATCGCAAGTCGCCAGTTCCCACGGACGGATCCTCACGCTTCAAAATCGACTACTACGGTTATTTCAATTCGTATGCCTGCTACCGCTGGGACGCCGGAAGCGGTGGACACTTCGTGCCGGCATCAGCGGCACCGGACAAGACCTGCGGACGTCGCGGCAACGAGTGGAGCGGCGATTTTCTCAACTATCTGACGACGTCGCGTATGGACGCCCTGCGGCGTGTCCTGTACGGCGGTTGGAGACAGACGGACACAGCGTCCAAAACCATCCTGCAGGGTGCGTTCTTTCCACAGGACGCGCACAGCTGGGGCAAGGAGTATCAGAGTGTCGCGCGAGACGGCTATAACATTGCGGACTATGCGCCGCTGGCTCTTCCCAGCAATGGGCGTTACCACCTCTTCGCGGTGACAACGACCACGGGTATCGCCAATTCGTTCCTGTTCCCGAATTACCAGGCGCCCCTGTTCAGAGTTCTGAAGCAGTCGCCGTATCGCGTATGGAACTGGTTGTCGATAGAAGGTCCGGTCGCTGGCAATAACTGCTTCAATGCATCGAACCAACGCGTTAGTTGTACGTCCGGCGGCGTTGCGCCAGCGCATCCTGGACATCCTGCAAATAGGGGCGAGTTCGACACGCTGGAGCGCAACTTTGCGACGACGGCGAACCTGTTCGGCACAGGATCGATTCAGCAGATCAATTGCACCAGCAATGACTGCAACCCTTTCGGTGTCGATGACAACTACTTGACGGTCGTGACCGGCAGGTTTCAGGTCGGAAATGCCGCCTTCCTCGGGGGTAACTACCAGTTCTCAGTGGATGGTGACGACGCCGTCGATTTCGAAATCCGTAAAAACGGCGTTTTGCTCAACGGCGGGCAGGCCGGCTACTACGGTGGTCACGACGTATGCAACTGCAACAACTACGCGACCAGTGCTTTGGATCTCGATCGCGGTGAGAGTTACGAGATCCGGTTTCGCCATGAAGAAGCAGCTGGCGGTGACAAGTACATTCTGCGGTATCGCCGACAGGTCGGCGTTGTGTGGGGTGCTTGGGAGGTCGTTCCCGGTGTCGGAAACAGCGGGCAGACGGGGCTTCGCGATTTGACCCTGGCTACATACAACCTGACGCCGGCGACGGGCGGGGTGAGTCGCGACGACTATCTCGTTCGGGTCGAGACCTGCCCGGCCGACGAGGAGCTAAGGGATACCACCTGCAAGGTGTATCCGGGTGGAAACGCGAAGCCGACCGGCATCCTCCACGATTACGGCGAGTCGCAGCGCATGTACTTCGGGCTGATCACGGGCTCGCAGCGGAACAACCTCGAAGGTGGGGTCCTGCGCCGGAATATCTCCAATTTCGCTTCCGAAATCGACGAGAACACTGGTGTGTTCCGGTCCGACGTGGAGGGTATTGCGCGCAGCATCGACCGTCTGCGCATGATTGGTGGCGCCTATAACGATGGAACGACCGACAACCTGACACGCGACTCCAATTGGAACTGGGGTGCAGGCAACGGCAATTGCCCCTCGATCGGAAACCGCGCGATCGTCAACGGCGAGTGCCGGATGTGGGGTAACCCAATCGCCGAGATGCTGTATGAAAGTCTTCGTTATTACGCAGGTGCATCCGGCGCGACGCCCCGTTTCGCGACCGGCGGCAGCACAGCCGGCAACGAAGACCAGATTCTCGGTCTGCCAACACCGGATTGGCGTAATCCCTATGCGAGCGCGGGCACCGGTCTTAATTATCCATCCTGTGCGCGACCGTACCAGACCATCATCAGTGACATAAATCCCAGCTACGACGGAGATCTGCCAGGAAGCGCTTTTGCCGGCTCTGCCGTGTCGACAGGCGACACGCCCGCCACCATTTCCGCGTTCGACGCAGCGAGCGAGGGTCAGGCGATCTGGACCGCGGAGTTCGGCGCCGGCGCGCGGAATGTCTTCATCGGCGAGGCAGGCACGCTGGTCGATGGAAATCCGACCGTGAAGTCGGCAACGAGCTTCGGCAACATCCGAGGTTTGTCCCCGGAAGAGCCCGGGAAGATGGGCACCTACTATTCGGCGAGCGTGGCCCGCTTCGCACGTAATGTGGATGTCAATGCCGCAGCCGATAACCAGTCGATCAGCACGTACTCGATCGCGCTCGCCTCGCCGCTCCCGCGCATCGAGTTTCCAATCGGGTCCGGGACCGTCACTCTCGTGCCGTTCGCGAAGACCGTAAGTGGCACGTTCGGCGACGGCACCCGAAAGCCGACGAACACGATTGTCGATTTCTACGTGGAAGAGTACGAGAACTTTCCGCAGCAGACCGTCGATTCGTCGGTCAATGGCGGGCGTCCACGTGCCGTGTTCCGCATCAATTACGAGGACGTCGAACAGGGCAACGACCATGACATGGATGCGATCGCACGTTACGAGATCGTAGCCAACGCCAACAATACGTTGACGGTCCGGATGTTTTCCGAGTATGCGGCGGGTAGCGCGAACCAGAACATGGGTTACATCATCTCGGGTACCACCCGCGACGGTGTGTATCTCGAGGTGCGGGACCGTGACAACGGCAGCCAGTCTTCGTCCGCGTACTTGCTCAACACACCGCCAGGGCGTTGGGCTGGAGGCTGCGTAGGACAGATGGGTTCAAGTCCTTGCAACCAGGGTCTCGGGTTCGAATCGGAGCGTGAGTTCTTACCGAGTACCAGTGCACCGGCGATCCAGCTGAAGGATCCGCTGTGGTATGCGGCGAAGTACGGTGCCCCCGACCCGGCGAACTGGGATACGAGTGCACCGGGCACACCTGGCCACGGCGATCCGGATAATTACTTCCTGGTCACGAATCCGCTGAATCTGCGCAACCAGCTGTCGAAAGCGTTCGACGACATCGCCAGCCGTGACGTCGAAGCAGGAAGCCGGACGTTGAGTGGTGCGCGTGTCGGCGCGGATTCTTTCACCTTGCAGCCCACGTTCCGTCGCGAGCGCAATGGTAAGGACTGGACGGGTAATCTAACCGCACTGGCAATCAATGCGACAGGTTCCACGGGCGCGGCGCTCTGGAGTGCAGCTGCACAGCTCGCGACGCAGCCGCCCGCAGACCGCCCCATCTACACGTTGCGTTCGGCAGGCGCTGGGACGAGCACCCTTCCGGCAAATACCCGGGTGGAATTCCGCTCGACTAACCTCGGTGCGAACGAGGCGGATCGGCGTGGTGCGATCGGCTATTACCAGGCCGACATCGACAATGGGCACTACGGTATCAGGGGTTATTCCGCAGACAACATCGTGAGTTATCTGCGAGGCGACCGGACGCGAGAGTCCGCGGCGGGCGGAGCATCCAATACCCTGCGTACGCGCTCTTCCGTGCTCGGCAGCATCATCAACTCCGAGCCTGTCGTCTCGTCGCCTCGCGCCGATTTCGGATACGGCATGCACTCCGATCCAATGTTCTCCGGATACGCGCGCAATGGCGCCACCCGGGGCTATCTGGATATCAAGGCAACACGAGGCGCGATGGCATATGTCGGCGCCAACGATGGCATGCTCCATGGGTTCTATGCGGGTACCACCCGGTGTAGTGCGAATCCCCAGCAGACGTGCGCCGAAGAAGGGGCAGGGCGCGAACGTTTTGCCTTCGTCCCCAATGCAGTGTTGAAAAACATGGCGCAGCTCGCCAAAACGGACGAGTTCTACGACCACCGCTATTACGTCGACGGGCAATTGAGCATCGGCGACGTGAAGATCGGAACCGGTGGCGCGAGTGACTGGCGGACGGTTCTCGTCGGGTCGACCGGTGCAGGCGCGCGCTCCGTTTTCGCGGTCGATATCAGTGGTTCCGGCAATGCGACCACAGCATCGACCATGAATCAGGACAGCATCCTCTGGGAGCGCAACAGCAGCGTCGACAATGACATCGGCTATGTCTACGGCAAGCCGCTGATCGTGCCGCTGGAGAATGGTCGTTGGGGTGTTCTCTTCGGAAACGGCTACGGCGGAAGCCGGAGCGATCCGTCCCTTTACATTCTGGACGCCTACACCGGTGCCCTCATCCGCAAGATCACCGCCGATGACGGTGTGCCGGCCGTTTCGCGCGGCGTGCTTCCGATCATCGGGGGCCTCATCGACGGCCTGATCTGTACGGTCACGCAGTTGGTGGGTAACGAGTGTGCGTCCAGAACCGCGCCCATGAATGGCCTGGGGCAGGTCACCGCGATCGACAAGTCCGGTAACGGAAAGGTCGACACGATCTACGGTGGAGATCTGCAGGGCAATCTCTGGAAGTTCGACCTTGCTTCCACCGACGATGCCGCTTGGGGCGTTGCCAATTCTGGACGTCCCCTGTTCAATGCGCAGATCGGTTCGGAACCACAGCCGATCACGGGTGGTATTCGGGTTGCCGCGGGCCCCGGCACCGGGGTCATGGTCTACTTCGGCACAGGTCGGTATCTCTTCGACCGTGGGTCACAGCCCGGCGACAACGATGTCCAGCGCAATCCTTCCGTCCAGTCACTGTATGCCGTGTTCGACAACGGAACTGCGGTGACAACCGGGCGGGCCGCGTTGCAAGCGCAGTCCATCACGGGCTCGACGACTGGTGCCGACGGTTCCGTCGTGCGCGGCATCAGTCGTACCCGCGTGGCGTACTCCGGTGCCAACGCGAAACGCGGGTGGTATCTGGATCTGCAGGTTTACGACACGAGCGTGACGCCAGCCAGAAATCGCCCGCTCGGTGAGCGGTTCATTGCGACCCCGAGAATCCAGAGCGGCAGGGTGTTCTTCACCACGTTCACGCCTTCGGAAGACAGCTGCAATCCGGGCGGCGACAACTTCGTGTACGCACTGGATCTGCTGTCGGGATCGGGTGCGCTGGCGAACGTGCAGGTGCTGCCTTCGCAGCAGCCGGCATGCACGGGAGCCGATTGCGGGGCGATCAAGATCGAGGGCGGCGGCGCTCCGGTGACCAGTAATTCGGTTGCCGCGATCAGTGCAGTAACCCCGGTGGAGCCTGCTTCAGTGTGCGACCCCGCCACGATGAATTGTCCGACGTTCGAGCAATGTCAGGTGGTGATCTATCCAGGTGCGTTCGTGCTTCCTCGTCCATGTGGACGTCAATCATGGCGGCAAATCAGATGAGCATGCGCAACCAGCGGGAAATCCAAAGCGTGTGTGAGGCGGCCAAGCGATCTGGCGGCTTCACGCTGATCGAACTCATGGTGGTGGTGGCGGTCGTCGCGATCTTGGGCGCGATTGCATTCCCGTCGTATCAGGATGCAGTCCGCAAAGGCCATCGCGGTCAAGCCAAGGCTGACCTGGTTGACCTCGCACAGCGGGCCGAACGATACAGAACGGTCAATGGGTCATATGCGGGTTTCTCGCTGAGTGCTGCGGATCAGAAGTCACCTCGACAAGGGACGACGCGCTACAACGTGTCGTTGACCTTGGACAACGCTGCACCGAGGACTTTTTTGCTCAAAGCGACGCCGACAACTGCGCAAAAAGATCCACGATGCAGAGTGCTGGTCCTGAATCATCTCGGGCAGAAGACGATCGAGGGGAATCCCTCGCCTACCGGCACCGCCGCTGATTGCTGGTAGGCCGGGTTCTTCGGCTTCTCCAGTGCAGGCGCGTTCTGGAGCGATAGAGGGCATCGCATTGTTTTTCGCAGTTTGGCTTGACGCTGGCGTTTTACCGACTAAAATACGGCTCCCCGCCCGAATAGCTCAGCCGGTTAGAGCACTTGACTGTTAATCAGGGGGTCGTTGGTTCGAGTCCAACTTCGGGCGCCAAGCATCAGAAGGTCTGCAGAAATGCGGACCTTTTTTTGTTGCGGCTCCCATGTGGGTGTTTCGGCCAGCGTGTCCGCAGCAGATCGGGTTCTGCATCATCGGATTGGGCACGGTTGCTGGCGCGCAGGCCGCGCGCTCCGCACGCGTCCCAGATTGTTGACCACCACCTGTCCACCTAGCGCGTCACCGCGGCAGACGTTGACGGTCAGGTTGGTGCCCGCGCTGCGTCCGTCGCGCTGATAGCGGACGAAGGTTCTGGTCGATGCGAGGCGGATGCTCTGGGGCGCACCGGACGGCGCGTTGGCGACCCGGATGAGGTCGTCGTCCGTGTCGGGTTGCCGGTTGCCGTCGGGATCGGTGAAGACGATCCAGCCGTGGCCCCAATCCGCGTCCGGGCGGCAGCCGAGCAGGGCGTCGCCGGGGCAGGCGACGACCTGGTTCCGGCGCATGATGGCCGTACTCCGTGCCATTGCGAGGTCCGCGCTGATCAGGTGCAGAGCGGTCTGGACCCGGTGCCGGGCCAGTGTCTCGGCAAATGCCGAGAGTCCGAACGTGCCGAGCAGCGCGAGGATGACGAGCGTGGTCATCAGCTCGATGAGAGTGAGTCCATGTTGCTGTCGCATGCGGACATCCTTGTCCTGTCGCTGGGCGGTGCCTTCGTCGTGCGGCTGCGAGCGTCCCATTATGTCCGTTCGCTGTGCCCGTCTCAGGTCCTGCACCGGGCACCTGCGATCCTGCAGGTCGTTCAGAGTCCGCCTGATCGCACGGCGTTGCAGCCGGCCGGCGTCCCGCGTGGAGGTCGGAAGCCGCCCACTGCTACCGTGAGCGGTGGCATCGCGAGGATGTCCGGGCCCTGACCGCAACTGGCTGGTGGCATCGGGCCTCCGTTGTCGCCATCCGCTTTCGTCCCCATGTCCCGTGCTTCCCCGGATCGTCCCTCGCCATGAACGAAGTCATCCATCCCGCCGCGTTCCAGCTCGTCTCGCCCTACCAGCCGGCGGGTGATCAGCCGCAGGCGATCGAAAAGCTGGTCGAGGGGTTCGAGGCCGGGCTGGCGCACCAGACGCTGCTCGGCGTCACGGGGTCCGGCAAGACCTACACGATCGCGAACGTGATCCAGCAGGTGCAGAAGCCGACGCTGGTGATGGCGCCGAACAAGACCCTGGCGGCGCAGCTCTACGGCGAGTTCAAGTCGTTCTTTCCGCACAACGCGGTCGAGTACTTCGTCAGCTACTACGACTACTACCAGCCCGAGGCCTACGTGCCGTCGTCGGACACGTACATCGAGAAGGACAGTTCGGTGAACGAGCACATCGAGCAGATGCGGCTGTCGGCGACGAAGGCCTTGCTCGAGCGACGCGATGCGATCGTGGTGTGCTCGGTGTCGGCGATCTACGGCCTCGGCGATCCGAACGAGTACTTCCGGATGGTGTTGCACATGGTGCGCGGCGAGCGCATCGACCAGCGCGAGCTCATCCGGCGGCTGACCGAGATGCAGTACAGCCGCAACGACACGGAGCTGCGGCGCGGTACCTACCGGGTGCGCGGCGAGATCATCGACATCCATCCGGCGGAGTCGGAGATGGACGCGCTGCGCATCGAGCTGTTCGACGGCGAGATCGAGCGCATCACCCAGTTCGATCCGCTGACCGGCGAGACCAAGCGCACGCTGCCGCGCTACACGATCTACCCGAAGTCGCACTACGTCACCACACGCCGCACGACGCTCGAAGCGGTGGAGGCGATCAAGGCCGAGCTGCCGCCACGACTGGAACAGTTCTATGCCGAAAACAAGCTGGTCGAGGCGCAGCGGCTGCAGCAGCGCACCCAGTTCGATCTGGAAATGATGGCCGAGGTCGGCTACTGCAACGGCGTGGAGAACTATTCGCGGCACCTGACCGGGCGTATGCCCGGCGAGGCGCCGCCGTGCCTGTTCGATTACCTGCCGCCTGATGCGCTGCTGGTGATCGACGAGTCGCACGTGACCGTTCCGCAGATCGGCGCGATGTACAAGGGCGACCGCTCGCGCAAGGAAACGCTGGTGAATTTCGGCTTCCGCCTGCCGTCGGCGATGGACAACCGGCCGCTGAAGTTCGAGGAGTGGGAAGGCCGCGCGCCGCGTGCGATCTTCGTGTCGGCGACGCCCGGCAAGTACGAGCTGGACAAGTCGGAAGGGCAGATCACCGAACTGGTGGTGCGACCGACCGGCCTGATCGATCCGCAGGTCGAGATCCGCCCGGTCGCCAGCCAGGTCGACGACGTGCTCGGCGAGATCCGCGAGCGGGTTGAGATGGGCGACCGCGTGCTGATCACCGTGCTGACCAAGCGCATGGCCGAGAACCTCACCGAATATCTCGGCGAACACGACATCAAGGTGCGTTACCTGCACTCGGACATCGACACCGTCGAGCGCGTGGAGATCATCCGCGACCTGCGCCTGGGCAAGTTCGACGTGCTGGTGGGCATCAACCTGCTGCGCGAAGGTCTCGACATGCCCGAGGTGTCGCTGGTCGCGATTCTCGATGCGGACAAGGAAGGCTTCCTGCGTTCGGGTGGCTCGCTGATCCAGACCATCGGCCGCGCGGCGCGCAACCTGCGCGGCAAGGCGATCCTCTACGCCGACCGCATCACCAACTCGATGCAGATGGCGCTCGACGAGACCGACCGTCGCCGGGCAAAGCAGGTCGAGTACAACGCCGAGCACGGCATCACACCGACGTCGGTGGCGCGTGCGATCGACGACATCATGGAAGGTGCCCGCGCCGAGCCCGAGACGGAGAAGAAGGGGCGTGGCAAGAGCCGCAAGGTTGCCGAGCCGGCCGAGGATTACAGCGCGCTGTCGCCGGAGAAGCTGGCCGCGCGCCTGAAGACGCTGGAACAGCAGATGTACCAGCACGCGCGCGATCTGGAGTTCGAGGCCGCCGGCCGCATCCGCGACCAGATCCGCCAGATCAAGGACGCCAGCCTGGTCCGATAAAAATTTGCGTGCGGGTATTCGACAATGCGCGAATCCGGTGTATGATTCGCACCCTTCGGGCGGTTAGCTCAGCGGTAGAGCACTACCTTGACATGGTAGGGGTCACAGGTTCGAACCCTGTACCGCCCACCACCTTCAACCCTGGATGCAACGGGTGAGGTGGAACGAAGTTCCGGCGTGGATGGAGATCGTCTCCGCGCCGATGTGACGCAGGATTGGCCGAGCGCCCCGTCACGCCGGATCCGTTTCGAATCCAGAAGACCGATGCTTCGGTCGTATTCGCGTGTCTGGAGAGCGGCGGACCTATCGCACGAGATCGTCTCGTGGCGCCTGATCGTCGGCCTTCCATGCACCTGTCTTCATCACGCCGCCGCGGGCGGTCGAGGCGCAGCCTAGCGGCAAGCAGGCCGCCGGCTTGACAGGATCCTCCATGCACCCTGTTTCGAGGATGTCCCGCCGTTGGGCGCGTCTGCGCCGTCGGTTCGGACTGTTGTCGCACCCGGTCACGTCTGCTGACCTCGCATCCGAAGCGCCGATCCGCGCCCAGCTCTTCAGCGCCGAGCAGATGGAACTGCACGGCAAGGCGCTCGCGCTGACGCATCGCATCCATGCCGGCCGCGTGCCGGACCGCCTGCTCGCACGACTCAGCGACAACGCCGCGCTGCTCGAAGACGCGCGCACGTTCCTGTCGCTGATGGTGCGCGACGACATCCGGATCACACCGGCCGGCGAGTGGCTGCTCGACAACTACCACCTGATCGAAGAGCAGGTGCGTCTGGCGCGGCGCCATCTGCCCAAGGGCTACAGCCGCGAGCTGCCGGCGTTGTCGAAAGGCGCATCGGCGGGCCTGCCGCGCGTCTATGACCTCGCGATGGAAGCGGTCGCGCACGGCGACGGCCAGGTGGACGCCGTCACGCTGAGCCGCTTCGTCGCGGCCTACCAGTCGGTGACGCCACTGACGCTCGGCGAGCTGTGGGCGATTCCGATCATGCTGCGCCTCGCGGTGCTGGAGAACCTGCGACGCATGGCGGCAGGCGTGATCCGGGACGGCCGTGACCATCGCCGCGCGCGCCAATGGGCCGAGCGTCTCAATGCCACCGCGGCCAATTCACCGAAGGATGTCGTGCTGATCGTTGCGGACATGGCACGCAGCCAGCCGCCGGCAACCGGTGCGTTCGTGGCCGAACTGACGCGCGGCCTGCACGGCCGCGGCGCGCTGCTCTCGATGCCGCTGACCTGGATCGAGCAGTGGTTGACCGACAGCGGCCTGCGGATCGACGCCCTGGTCCATGCCGAGAGCCAGCAGCAGGCGGCCGATCAGGTGTCGATCGGCAACAGCATCGGCAGCCTGCGCTTCCTCGCCAACATGGACTGGCGCGAGTACGTCGAGACCATGAGTCTCGTCGACGCTGCATTGCGCGAAGATCCCGGTGCGACCTACAGCCTGATGGATTTCGCCACCCGCGATCACTACCGCCACGCGGTCGAGACGATCGCGAAGCGTTCCGGTGCCAGCGAGGTGCAGGTCGCACAGACCACCGTGCAACTTGCGCAGGCGCATCCGGCCGACAGCATCGAAGCGCACGTCGGCTACTACCTCGTCGATGACGGCATCGATCGCACCGTGTCGACGCTCGCCTCGTCGCACGGACACCGCAAGGCGCGCATGGCGCCGCGCACGGTGCCGCTGCCGGTCTATCTCGCTTTGATCGCCGTCGTCGTCGTGCTGGCGACGACTGGCCTGCTCGGCCAATCCGGCGCGCATCTCGTGCCCTGGGCGCCGGCTTGGCTGTTGATCCTGCTGGGCCTGCTGGTCTTCAGCGAACTCGGTATTGCGCTGACCAACTGGCTGGCCACGGTCATCGTGGCGCCGAAGCCGCTGCCGCGGCTGGATTTCTCGCTCGGCCTGCCCGCGAACGAACGGACGCTGGTCGTCGTGCCCTGCATGTTCGGCGATATCGCCAGCGTCGATACGCTGGTCGAAGGGCTGGAGGTGCGGTTCCTCGCCAACCGCGATCCGCATCTGCATTTCGCGCTGCTCAGCGATGATCTCGATGCCGACCAGCAGACGCTGCCCGGTGATGCTGCCGTGCTGGCGCATGCGTCCGCGCTGATCGCCGGTCTCAACCAGCGCTATCTCGCCGACAGTCCAGCGCCCGGCGGCGACCGCTTTTTCCTGTTCCATCGGCCGCGCACCTGGAACGCGGGCGAGGGGCGATGGATCGGCGAAGAACGCAAGCGCGGGAAGCTCGCCGCGTTGAACGGCTTCCTGCGCGGCGCCGGCACGGGCGCGTTCCAGCAGATCGTCGGCCGCACCGAAGTGCTGGCCAACGTGCGTTACGTGATCACCCTGGATACCGACACGCGCCTGCCGCGCGACGCTGCGCGCGCCTTCGTCGGTACGTTGGCGCATCCGCTCAACCGCGCGGTGTTCGATCCGAAACGCAATCGCGTGACGCGTGGCTACGGCATCCTGCAGCCGAGCGTCGGCAGCAGTTTCAGTGGCCGGCGTATCAGCCGCTACGCCCGCATGTACGGCAGCGAGCCGGGCATCGATCCGTATACGCGCACCGTCTCTGACGTCTACCAGGATCTCTTCGGCGAAGGCTCGTTCGTCGGCAAGGGTATCTACGATGTCGACGCGTTCGAGCAGGCTTTGCACGGACGTTTCCCCGACAACCGCATCCTCAGCCACGACCTGCTCGAAGGCTGCCACGCGCGTGCCGGTCTGGTCAGCGACGTGCGTCTGTACGAGGACTACCCGGCGCGCTACGCCGCCGACGTCAAGCGCCGCCATCGCTGGATCCGTGGCGACTGGCAGTTGCTGCCCTGGGTAATGCCGTGGGTGCCGACCGAGCACGAAGGCCGCGTGCGCAATCCGCTGTCGTGGCTGTCGCGCGGCAAGTTGATCGACAATCTGCGTCGCAGTCTGGTGCCGGCCGCTGCGCTCGCGCTGCTGGTATTCGGCTGGGCCACGCTCGCCGGGCCACTGGCGTGGACGTTCTGGCTGCTGACGGTGTTCTTCGCACCGGTGCTGATTCCAGCGTTGCGCGATCTGCTGTCGAAGCCGGCAGACATGCGCCTCGACACGCATATGCTGCAGGTCGGCGATGCGACCGGGCGCGGCCTCGTTCGCGCCGCGATCAACTTCGCCTGCCTGCCCTACGAGGCGATGTTTAGTCTGTCGGCAATCGCGCTGAGCCTGTGGCGCACGCTGGTCAGCCGCCGCCATCTGCTGCAGTGGAATCCGTCCAGCGAAGTGGAGCGCTCGCTCGGCAGCGGCATGGCCGCGGAGTTGCGCGCGATGTGGGGCGCGCCGGTGCTGTCGGTGCTGGTGGGCCTGCTGGTGATGCGGACGAATCCCGCAGCGCTGTGGATCGCCGGACCGGTGCTGCTGCTGTGGGCGGTCTCGCCGTTGCTGATGGCATGGCTGGGGCGCGCACCGCCGCAGCGCAGCGCGCAGTTGTCGACGGTGCAACTGGATTTCCTCGGCCGTCTGGCGCGTCGCACCTGGGCGTTCTTCGAGGTCAACATCCGTGAGGAAGACCACTGGCTGCCGCCTGACAACATCCAGGAGCATCCATCGCTGGTCGTCGCACGCCGCACCTCGCCGACCAACATCGGCCTGTCGCTGCTGGCGAATCTGGGCGCCTGGGATTTCGGCTATCTGCAGACCGCCGCGGTGGTGCAGCGCACCCAGCGTGTGTTCGCCACGCTCGATCGCATGGAGCGCCATCGCGGGCATTTCTACAACTGGTACGACACCGAAACGCTGGCGCCGTTGCCGCCGCGCTACATCTCCACCGTCGACAGCGGCAATCTCGCCGGGCATCTGCTGACGTTGCGGCAGGGCCTGCTCGGCCTGATCGACGCGCCGGTGCTGGCGCCGCAGACCTTTGCGGGTCTGGCGCACACGCTGGGTGTGCTGCGTGGATTGCACGATGTGCAGGACCATCCGGATCGTGCCTGGCAGGTCGCGATCGATGCCTTCGAGTCGCGCCTCGCGGTCGCGCTGGCGACGCCGCCGGACACCGTGCGCGATGCGCTGGCGACGGTGGACGCCCTGGCGGCGCTCGCATTGCCGCTGGCTGCGCTGTCGCCACCGGTCGACACCTACGATCCGCTCGAGGATGCACCGGCGCACTGGTCGGCGCGTCTGATCGATGCCTGTGAGCAAGCGCGTCAGGCGCTGGCGGCCTGTCTGCCGGCATCGACCGCGCCATCCGGCAGCCTGACCGCGGAGGACGGCGTGCCGTCACTGCGGGCGCTGTGCGCGCCCGGCATCGCAGCGGACGTGCGCGCCCGGGCCTGCGCGCAGGTCCACGAGCTCGAACGTCTGGCGCACGTCGCAGGCCAGTTCTCGCTGATGGAATACGGCTTTCTCTATGACCGTGCGCGGCATCTGCTGTCGATCGGTTACGACGTCGACAACCGCCGCCTCGATCAGGGCCACTACGATCTGCTCGCCTCCGAGGCCCGTCTGTGCAGCTTCGTCGCGGTCGCGCAGGGCCAGCTGCCGCAGGACACCTGGTTCGCACTGGGCCGCCTGCTGACCGAGGTCGACGGCGACGCGACGCTGCTGTCGTGGAGCGGCTCGATGTTCGAGTACCTGATGCCGCAGCTGGTGATGCCCAGCTATCCGGACACGCTGCTCGACCAGACCGCGCGTCACGCGGTGCAGGCGCAGATCGCCTATGGCCGACAGCACGATGTGCCGTGGGGTATTTCGGAATCCGGCTACAACACCGTCGACACGCGCATGAACTACCAGTACCGCGCGTTCGGCGTGCCGGGGCTGGGGCTCAAGCGTGGACTCGGCGAGGATCTGGTGATCGCGCCCTACGCGACGATGATGGCGCTGATGGTCGCGCCGGAAGCGGCGACGCAGAACCTGCAGCGGCTCGATGCGGCCGGTTTCTCCGGACGTTTCGGCCTGTTCGAGGCGATCGATTTCACGCCCTCGCGCCTGCCGCGCGGACAGACGCACGCGGTGGTGCGCTCCTTCATGGCGCATCACCAGGGCATGGGGTTCCTCGCGCTCGATCACCTGCTGCGCGAGCAGCCGATGCAGAAGCGCTTCGTCGCCGATGCCGAGTTCCAGGCCACCTTGCTGCTGCTGCAGGAACGCGTGCCGCGCACCGGCGTGTTCCGGCCGCACGAGGTCGAATCGGTCGGCGTGCGCACCAGCAGCGCCGGCGACGAGACCCAGTTGCGCGTGTTCCGCACGCCCGACACCACGCGGCCCGCCGTGCAGATGCTGTCGAACGGGCGCATGCATGCGCTCCTCACCAGTGCCGGTGGCGGCTACCTGCGCCAGCACGACATGGCCGTGGTCCGCTGGCGCGAGGACGGCACGCGCGACCACTGGGGCAGCTTCTGCTATCTGCAGGATGTCGAGAACGGCGACGTGTGGTCGGCCGCGCACCAGCCGACCTGCGTGCCGGTGGAGCATTACGAGGCGATCTTCTCCGATGCCAAGGCCGAGTTCCGCGGTCGCAGGCGCGGCATCGAGACGCATCTGGAAATCGCGATCTCGGCCGAGGACGACATCGAGCTGCGTCGCCTGCGCCTGAGCAACCGCTCGCGCCGCCCGCGCACGATCGAGATCACGACGTATGCCGAAGTCGTGCTGGCGCCGGCGATCGCCGACGAACTGCATCCTGCCTTCAGCAATCTCTTCGTGCAGACCGAAATCGTGCGCGACAAGCAGGCGCTGCTGTGCACGCGGCGCCCGCGTGCACATGACGAAATCCCCCCGTGGATGTTCCATCTCGTCGCTGCGCACGATGCCGACATCGTCGACATTTCCTATGAAACCGACCGCGCGCGATTCATCGGCCGCGGGCTGACGCCGCGTGATCCGCTGGCGATGCGCCAGACGGGTCCGCTGTCGGATACCGCCGGCTCGGTGCTCGATCCGGTGGTCGCGATCCGTGTACGCGTGACGCTGGCGCCGGAACAGATCGCGATCCTCGATCTGGTCACCGGTGTGGGCGGCGATCGCGACGCGTGCGCGGCGTTGCTCGACAAGTACCGCGACCGGCGCCTCGCGGACCGCGTGTTCGATCTCGCGTGGACCCACAGCCAGGTCGTGCGCCGGCAGATCAACGCCACCCAGGGCGACGCGCAGTTGTACGAACGCATTGCGGGTCTGCTGACGTTCGCGCATCCATTCCTGCGCGCCGACAGCGCCGTGCTGCTGCAGAACCGGCGCGGGCAGTCGGGTCTCTGGGGCCATTCGATCTCCGGTGATCTGCCGATCGTGCTGGTGCAGATCGCGGTTGCCGAGAACATCGAACTCGTCCGCCAGATGGTCCAGGCGCATGCGTACTGGCGCCTCAAGGGTCTGCAGGTCGATCTGGTGATCTGGAACGAAGACCAGGTGGGTTACCGGCAGGAACTGCAGGAACAGATCCTCGGCCTCGTTTCGGCGGGGCCGGAAGGTAACGTGCTCGATCGGCCGGGCGGCATCTTCGTGCGGCCTGCGCAGCAGATCTCGCAGGAAGACCGCATCCTGATCCAGTCGGTGGCGCGGGTGATCGTCGGCGACCAGTACGGCACGCTGGCCGCGCAGGTCGCGCGTCATGTGACGCCGGCGCGCAGTACGCCGCTGCTGGTCACGAGCACGCCGCCCGTGGACGAGGGCGAGGGCGGTCCCGTCGCGCCGGTTGCCGGGTTCCATGGCCTGCCACCGTCCCGCGTCGCCGACGCGCACGACGAGGACCCGTGGCCGTTCGAAGCGGTTGCCGACGCGGTGCTGTTCGACAACGGCCTCGGCGCATTCGCCGCCGACGGCCGCGAGTACGTGATCGTGCTCGACGACGACGCGACCACGCCCGCGCCGTGGTCGAACGTCATGGCGAACGCCAAGCTCGGCAGCGTGGTCAGCGAGAGCGGGCCGGGCTACACCTGGTTCGAGAACGCGCACGAGTTCCGCCTGACGCCGTGGCACAACGATCCGGTGTCCGACACCGGCGGCGAGGCGTTCTACCTGCGCGACGAGGAGAGCGGTCATGTGTGGTCGCCGATGCCGCTGCCGATGCGCGGCCGCGGTGCGTATCGCACCCGTCACGGTTTCGGCTACAGCGTCTACGAGCATGTCGAGGACGGCATCGCCAGCGAGCTGTGGATCTACGTCGGCCTGCGCGATGCGGTGAAGTTCTCGGTGCTGAAGCTGCGCAACCTGTCCGGACGTGCGCGCCGCCTGTCGGCAACCGGCTACGTGGAGTGGGTGCTCGGCGACATCCGGGTGAAGTCCCAGATGCACGTGGTCACCGAGCAGGACGCCGCGACCGGCGTGCTGACCGCGCGCAATCCCTACAACACCGAGTTCGGCGGACGCGTCGCGTTCTTCGATGTCGATGGCGACCGCCGCACGTTCACCGCCGACCGCGGCGAATTCCTCGGCCGCAACGGCAGCCTGCGTGATCCCGATGCGCTGCGTCGCGAGCGTCTGTCGGGCCGTCTCGGCGCAGGACTCGATCCGTGCACCGCGATCCAGGTGCTGGTGGATCTCGCACCGGAGCAGGCGACCGAAACCGTGTTCCGGCTCGGCATCGGCGACGACATGCACGCCGCGCTGCAACTGGCGGCTTCGCTGCGCGGTTCGATGCCGGCGCACGATGCGCTCGACGGCGTGCGTCTGCACTGGCTGCAGACGCTCGGCGCGGTGCGGGTGGAGACACCCGAGCCGGCGACCGACCTGCTGGTCAACGGCTGGCTGCTGTACCAGACGCTGGCCTGCCGCTACGTCGCGCGCAGCGGGTACTACCAGTCCGGCGGTGCGTTCGGGTTCCGCGACCAGTTGCAGGACACGATGGCGACCGTGCACGCGATGCCGGCGCTGACCCGCGCCCATCTGCTGCTCAGCGCCGAGCACCAGTTCCCGCAGGGCGACGTACTGCACTGGTGGCATCCGCCGGCCGATCGCGGCGTGCGCACGCGCTGCTCCGACGACTACCTGTGGCTGCCGCTCGCGGCCTGCCGCTATCTGGAAGTCACCGGCGACGCCAGCGTGCTCGACGAGCGCGTCGGTTTCATCGAGGGCCGCCTGGTCAATGCCGACGAGGAGTCGTACTACGACCTGCCGGTGACGTCGGGCCGCGTGCAGTCGTTCTACGACCACTGCGTGCTCGCGCTGGAGCGCGGCATGGCACTGGTCGGCGAACGCGGCCTGCCGCTGATCGGCACCGGCGACTGGAACGACGGCATGAACCGGGTGGGCGAGGGCGGCCGCGGCGAAAGCGTGTGGCTGGGCTTCTTCCTCTACGACGTGCTGCAGCGCTTCATTCCGGTGGCGACGGCGCGCGGCGATGCCACGTTCGCGGCGACGTGCGTCGCGGCGGCGGAGCGCCTGCAGGCCAATCTCGAAGCCGAGGCCTGGGACGGCGGCTGGTACCGGCGCGCCTGGTTCGACGACGGCACGCCGATAGGCTCGCAGTCCAGCGACGAGTGCCGGATCGACTCGATCTCGCAGAGCTGGTCGGTGCTGTCGGGCGCTGCCGAGCCGGCACGCGCGCGTCAGGCGATGACCGCGCTCGACACGCATCTGGTCAAGCGCGAGGCGGGCCTGATCCAGCTGCTCGATCCGCCGTTCGACAAGACCGCGCACGATCCGGGCTACATCCGCGGCTACGTGCCCGGTGTGCGCGAGAACGGCGGCCAGTACACGCACGCAGCGGTGTGGACGGCGATGGCCTTCGCCGCGCTCGACGATCGCGAGCGCGCCTGGGAACTCGCGCGCATGATCAATCCGGTGCACCACGCCGAAGACGCGGCCGGCACGGCGGTCTACAAGGTCGAGCCTTACGTCATGGCAGCCGATGTCTACGGTGTCGCGCCGCATGTCGGACGGGGCGGCTGGACCTGGTACACCGGTTCGGCCGGCTGGATGTATCGCCTGCTCAGCGAATCGCTGCTGGGTCTGCAGCGTCGCGGTGACACGTTGCGGATCGAGCCCTGCATCCCCGACGACTGGCCCGGCTACCGGATGCAGCTGCGCCACGGCGCGGCGGTGTATCGCATCGAAGTCACGCGCACGGATGCGGAGTCGCCGAAGCTCACGCTCGACGGTCAGGCGCAGGCCGATCTGCAGATCGCGCTGCACACCGACGATGCGGTGCACGAGGTCGTGCTGCACTGGCCGCGTCGACCCGCCGGCGGAGCGGACTGATGGGACTGCGCATCGAACTCGAGAGCGCACTCGATGCCCTGGCCGGCATGATCCCGGTCTGGCGCGAGAAGCTGCGCGAGCCGGACGTGTTCTGGAAGCAGTTCGACGCGCTGTCGGCGAAGATCCTCGTGCGGGCCCGCGACGACGGCGAATGCGCAGCCGTGCAGGCGCGTCTGGAGGCGATGCTCGCCGACGCGGGCTGCGTGCGACCCGGCCGTCGTTGAACGAGAAAGGGGCGGCCTCCAGACCGCCCCTTCTTCAATCCCGGTGTCGCGCACTCAGAACTTGTAGTTCACACCCACCAGATACGTGCGACCCCATTCGAGATTCTCGAGCGGCCGGTCGCGCGTGCCGGCGTAGGTGCGGTAGGCCTCGTTGGTCAGGTTGTTGGCCTGCAGCAGCAGGGTCAGGCCGTCGAACGACGAGCCCTCGCCGAAGCTGTAGCTGATCTGCGCATCGGTGATGTTCTCGCCGACCACGTAGCGCAGCGTGCGTGCACCGTCGAAGTTGCCGATCTCGCCGATGAAATCCGAACGCCGGCGCTGGCTCACGCGTGCCTCGAACCCGTCGCGTTCGTAATACGCCGTCAGGTTGTAGACGCGCTTGGACAGACCCGGCAGGTCGATCGGTCCGCTGCCGACGCTGTTGGCGCTTTCGGGATCGAAGATCTGGATGCTGCTGTCGTTGAAGCTCGCGCTGGCGACGATGCCGAAACCGCGCAGCGATTCGGTCCATAGATCGAACGGCAGCGAGGCCGTCAGCTCCAGGCCGCGCAACGTGCCGCCTTCGCCGTTCTGCGGCGCGGTGAAGTTGCCGATGGTCTGCACCGGCGGCGAGTTCGGCGGCGGCACGTAGCTGGCGACGAAATCGGAGAAGTCGTAGTCGTCGCGCGTCTGCGTGTAGATGTAGGTGCGCAGGTCCTTGTAGAAGAACGCCGCGGCCACGTAGGCGCGGTTGCCGAAGTACTTCTCCCACGACACGTCGAACGCGTAGGCGCGCCACGGATCGAGCAGCGGATTGCCGCCGCTGCCGCCGGGCCGGCCGGTCGCGGTGTCGACACCGAACTCCAGCGAGGAGCGCAGCTGGTCGACGCGCGGACGCGCCACCTGTTCCGCCAGACCCACGCGCAGCGTGTGCTCGTTCGGCAGCTGGAAGGCGAGGTTCATGCTCGGCAGCACGTCGGTGTAGGTCTTGCCCGCCTCGAAGGGGCGCACGTTGCTGCCGGCCGGCTGCGTCGAGTCGAAGTAGCGCGATGCCGACGACTGGTCGACGCGCTGGATCTGCACGCCGACGTTGCCGGTGACCGTGGTCGCGCCCCAGTCGGTGCTGAGGTTGGCGCGGGCGAAGGCGCTGGTGATCTTCTCGCTGACCGTCCACGCCTTGGGAATCAGGTAGTTCAGGTCTTCGGTCGGCTCGAACACCATGTAGCGCGCGACCGCGGCGGGCACGTTCCAGGCCGGGATATAGCCGACACCGGCGAAGCCCAGGTCGACCAGTCCGTACTGCAGATCGCTGGCGATGGCGGTATCGCCCTGCGGCCCGAGGAGGATATTGCCCTCGGGTTGGCGCTTGGATTTCTCGCGGTCGGTATGGTTGAGGCCGAAGTCGAAATCGGCCAGCCAGGCGATCGATTCCGGCGCCGGCACCGTCAGGCCGATGCGCGCGGCCTTGAGTTCGTCCTCGACCTGCGGGGTCTTGCCGTATCCCGAACCGTAGATCGTGTTGGTCAGGAACAGCTGCTCGGGGTTCGAGTAGTCGAGGCCCGGCGCGAGCTGGGTGAAATCATCGCGGCGGATGTCGAGTTCGATCGTGTCGAAGGACGGATTCGGCAACCGCTGGGCGTTGTTCTCCAGGCTGATCTCCGAGCGCTTGGCCTTCGACCAGCTGATGTCGGTGAACAGGCGTGCGCGTTCGAAGTTGAACTCGTTGCTCCAGCCCACGGCCGAGATGCGGTCTTCGCGATGGTTGTACATGCCGCGCACCAGCGGATACACGCCGCTCAGCGTGCCGCCGGCGAAGCTGCCGTTCTCGCTGGTGCGCACGTTGCTGTAGACGCATGCCGGGTTGCACGGGAACGAGCCGTTGAACTGCGTGTTGACCTCGAACTGGTTCGCGGTGTCTTCCTGCTCGGCGCGCGAGTGGAACATGTCCAGCGTGCTGGTCCACGCGTTCGACGGCCGGAACTGCAGCGTCGCCATCACGCCGTCGCGCTTGGTGTAGCCGGTGCGGCGCAGGGCCTTCATGCCGTCGGTGGCCCAGGTGCCGGGGGCCAGGCCGGACCGCGCATCGGTCTTCCACGGTTCGTACAGACCGACTTGGTTCTCCTGGATCGGCGTATCGCTGTGCGAGTAGCCGATCGAGAAGCCGAAGCGACGGTCCGCGGACTGGCCGATCCAGCTGCCGCTGATGCGGTTGCCGAAGGGATCGGTCTTCGCCGCTTCGCCCAGCGAGTTGCGCTGGTAGCGGCCGTTGAGGGTGATGACCGACTCGTTGAAGTTCAGCGGCCGCACCGTCTGCATGTCCAGCGTGCCCGACAGGCCCTGGCCGAACAGGCCGGCGTCGGGCGTCTTGTACACGGTGACGCCGCTGACGAGTTCCGACGGGTACTGGTCGAACTCCACGCTGCGGTTGTCGCCGGTGCTGACCATCTCGCGGCCGTTGAGCAGCGTGGTCGCGAAGTCGGGCGACAGGCCGCGCACGCTGATCACCTGCGCGCGGCCGGCGACGCGCTGCGCCGACAGGCCGGGCAGGCGCGCGATCGATTCGGCGATGCTGACGTCGGGCAGCTTGCCGATGTCTTCGGCCGATACCGCTTCGACGATCGAGGTCGCATCGCGCTTGATCGAGATTGCACTCTCGATGCCGCGACGGATGCCGGTGACCTTGACCGCATCGAGTTCGGTGGCCTCGTCCGCGGCGGCGGTGTTCGAGGAATTCGTGGTGGTCTGTGCGTGCGCGCCAGCGGCGAGCATCAGCAGTGCCGACGACAGCGCGGCACTGAGCAGGTTGCGATCGAGCTTCGACATCTCCCCTCCCAAGGGTGTCCAGCGGACAGCAGTGTGTCTTCGTTTGTGCCGTCGACGACCGCCGTGGGGCAGGGCGTGGATCGGTTCGCGGCCATGGTAGTCGCGCGTTTGCCGGCCGGACGCGCGCTGCATACGTATTCATTGCCTCGCGCTTGCAGCGATGTCATCGCGGGTGGCGCGGCTCTGCGCCGCGTGGTGTTTCGGTGTCCATGGAAACCGTTTACGTCGTGCGCCGCAGCCGCGCGATTGAAGCGATCGCGCATCGCCGACGACCGGCCCATCGCAGCGCGTCGGCTAGCATCGCGGCATGTCTTCGCCCCTGACCGCGCCACTCGCCGCCGCATTGCGCCGCTGGGTGCTGGGCGTGTTTCCGCGCGGACAGAGCGGCATCGATTACGACGCGCCGGCCGGCGACCCCGGCCTGTTCGGGCCGGACAGCGCGACCTGGCGCGTGCATGCGGATTTCCCGGGCATGCTCGCCGGCGGCCTGTGCGCGCTGATGCTGCAGGCCCTGCATCCGCAGGTGCTCGCGGGCGTCTGGGACCATTCGGACTTCCGCGATGATCTCGTCGGCCGGCTGCGTCGCACGACCGGCTTCGTCGCCGGCACCTCGTTCGCAGGCACCGAGCAGGTCCGGCGGCTGATCGCGCGGGTGCGCGCGATCCACATGCACGTGCGTGGGACCACCGCCGACGGCATGCCGTACTCGGCCGACGATCCCGCGCTGCTGTCGTGGGTGCATGCCAGCGAGGCCTACGCATTCCTGCAGGGATTCCGCATGTACGCCGGCGTCGACATGCCGGCGTGGGCGCAGGACCGCTACTACGCCGAGGGGCATCGCGTGGCGGCTGCGTTGGGTGCTGTGGAGATTCCGGCGAGCCGCGCGGCGGTGGCGGCGTACTTCGACGCGGTGCGCCCGCAGCTGCGTTACGACGATCGCGCGCGCGAAGTGCTGCAGGTGCTGTCGCGCATCCGTCTGCCGGTGCCGGGTGCGGCGATCTCGCGCGGCCTGTTCCTCGGTGCGGGCGCGGCGCTGCTGCCGCCTTGGGCGGAGCGGATGCTGGGCATCACCACCTTGCAGCGTGCACGGCATCGCGCTTGCGCACGTGCCCTGCGTGGCCTGGCGCCGCTGTTCCACATCGCATTGCCGGATGGCGCGGGTGCGCGCGCCTGCAGGCGCGTGAGCGTGTCGCCATCGATCCTGCGCACGTGGCCGGACAGCGCGGCGCGCGACGGTTGATGTCCCTCAGCCGGCAGCGTCCAGCGTCGTGACGTAGAGGCCGTGCGCGGGCATGTGCAGACTGCCGTCGCGCAGTTCGCCCATCGGCAGGCCATGCCCGTCCAGCGGATGCGCGGCCTGTGTCGTACGCCATTCGACAGGCGATGCAGACAGATTGAACACGACGAGCACGCGCGCCGCGTCCTGCTCGCGTACGAAGGCCAGCACCGGTTCCGGCGCGTCGAGGAACGTAATGCTGCCCGTACGCAGCGCAGGCTGCGTGCGCCGCCACTGCAGGAAGCGGCGCGCATGCGCGAGCACCGAATCGCCGTCGGCGTCCTGCGCGGCCACGTTCTGCGCGCGATGCGCGTCGGGAATCGGGAGCCACGGCGTGCCGGTCGAGAAACCAGCGTCCGCTTCGCCGGTCCACGGCATCGGCGTGCGGCAACCGTCGCGGCCCTTGAAGTTCGGCCAGAAGGTGATGCCGTAGGGGTCGCGCAGCGCCTCATAGGGCACGTCCGCTTCCGCCAGGCCCAGTTCTTCGCCCTGATACAGACACACCGAACCGCGCAGCGTGCAGACCAGCGCGATCATCTGGATCGCAAACGCCGCGCCTGCGGTACCGCCGCCCCAGCGCGTGACCGCGCGGACCACGTCGTGGTTGGAGATCGCCCAGCACGGCCAGCCGTCCATCGCGGCTTCGAGGCGTTGCACGGTGTCGCGGATGTAGCCGGCACTGAAATCGTCGACCAGCAGCTCGAAGCTGTAGCCCATGTGCAGGCGGCCGGGGCTGGTGTATTCGGCCGTCGTCGCCAGTGAATCCTCCGACGAGATCTCGCCCAGCGCGGCGACATCGGTGTAGCCGTCCATCAGCACGCGCAGGCGCTCGATGAAGCCGATGTTCTCCGGCTGCGTGTTGTTGTACCAGTGGTACTGGAACGCGTAGGGATTGTCGGGCGAGAAGCCGCGACCGATGCGCAGCGCCTCGGGCTTGGGCGGGTTGTCGCGCAGCTGCGCGTCGTGGAAACAGAAGTTGATCGAATCGAGGCGGAAGCCGTCGACGCCGCGGTCGAGCCAGAATCGCACGTAGTCGAGCGTCGCCTGCTGCACCTCGGGATTGTGGAAGTTGAGATCCGGCTGGCTCGACAGGAAATTGTGCAGGTAGTACTGCCGGCGCCGCGGCTCCCACTTCCACGCCGGGCCGCCGAAAATCGACAGCCAGTTGTTCGGCGGCGTGCCGTCGGGATTCGCATCGGCCCAGACGTACCAGTCGGCCTTGGGGTTGTCGCGCGATTCGCGGCTTTCGCGGAACCAGTCGTGCGCGTTCGAGGTGTGGCTGAAGACCTGGTCGATCATGACCTTCAGGCCCAGCGCGTGCGCCTTGGCCAGCAGCGCGTCGAAATCGGCCAGGGTGCCGAACATCGGATCGACGTCGCACTGGTCGGCGATGTCGTAACCGAAGTCGTCCATCGGCGAGCGGAAGAACGGCGACACCCAGATCGCATCGACGCCGAGCGAGGCCACGTGATCCAGCCGCGCGATGATGCCGGGCAGGTCGCCCACGCCATCACCGTCGCTGTCCATGAAGCTGCGCGGATAGATCTGGTAGATCACCGCACCGCGCCACCAGGGACTTTCGCTCATCGCCGCTCTCGTCTCGCGCCGGCCGGGCGCGCAGCGAAAGTAGTGCATCGCACGGCGCCGGTGAAAGCACGCGAGGCGCCTGCATGCGATGAATACGTATGCAACTCGCGGCGCGTCGCGACGCGCTCGTTACCATGCAGCCATGCACGCACCGGCGTTGGTGCGATGCAGCGGTCCTTGGGAGGGGAGTCGCAGCACATGCGCAACGCGAAACCGCAGCTGTCGTTCTGGCAGATCTGGAACATGTGTTTCGGCTTTCTGGGCATCCAGTTCGGATTCGCCCTGCAGAACGCCAACGTCAGCCGCATCTTCCAGACGCTCGGCGCGGACATGGAGCAGGTGCCGGGGCTTTGGATCGCCGCGCCCCTGACCGGCCTGCTGGTGCAGCCGGTGATCGGCTACTTCTCCGACCGCACCTGGACACGCCTCGGCCGTCGCCGTCCGTACTTCCTGTGGGGCGCGGTGTTCTCGACTGCCGCCTTGCTGGTGATGCCGAACTCGCCCGAACTGTGGATCGCGGCCGGCACGCTGTGGGTCCTCGATGCGTCGCTCAACGTGTCGATGGAACCGTTCCGCGCCTTCGTCGGCGACCAGCTCGCGCCGAAGCAGCGGCCGACCGGCTATGCGATGCAGAGTTTCTTCATCGGCGTCGGCTCTGTCGTCGCCAGTGCGCTCCCGTTCGTGCTAGCGAAGTTCGGCGTCGCCAATACGGCAGGACCGGGCGAAGTGCCCGACACCGTGCGCTACGCGTTCTACTTCGGTGGCGCGGTGTTGATCGGCGCAGTGCTGTGGACCGTGCTGCGCACGCGCGAGTATCCGCCCGAGGCGCTGGCCGCGTTCGACGATGCGCATCCCACCGGCACGGTGGCAGGCGGTGACGTGCCGGTGCCGGGCGCGATCGGCGGAGTGCCGTGGCTGCTCGCCGGTATCGCCGGCGTGGCGCTGGTCTGGGCGATGGGCTGGGACCGCATGCTCTACGTGCTCGCCGCGCTGCCGCTGGCCTACGGCCTGTTGCGGCTGCTGGCCGTGGCACTGGGCGGCGGCATGATCGCCGCGATCGCCGGTGACCTGCATGCGATGCCGACCACGATGCGCCAGCTCGCGGTCGTCCAGTTCTTCTCGTGGTTCGGCCTGTTCGCGATGTGGATCTACACCACCGCCGCCGTCGCGCAGACCCACTACGGCACCACCGATCCGCAATCGGCCGCCTACAACGAGGGCGCGAACTGGGTCGGCGTGCTGTTCGCCGCCTACAACGGCTTCGCGGCGATCGCCGCGGTCGCGATTCCGTGGATGGCGCGCCGCCTCGGCCTGCGCATGACCCATCTGGTGAACCTGTGGCTGGGCGGCGCGGGTCTCGTGTCGATCGCCTTCATCCGCGATCCGCAATGGCTGCTGCTGTCGATGGCCGGCGTCGGCTTCGCCTGGGCCTCGATCCTGTCGCTGCCTTACGCGCTGCTGTCCGACAGCCTGCCCGCGCACAAGATGGGCGTGTACATGGGCATCTTCAATTTCTTCATCGTCATCCCGCAGCTGGTCGCGGTGAGCACGCTGGGCTTCCTGCTCGGCCACGTGTTCGGCGGCGCGCCGATGCGCGTGCTGATGCTGGGCGGCGCGAGTCTGGCGATCGCCGGGCTGTGCGCGCTGCGCGTCTCACGGCCACTGTCGGAGCAGGCGGTGCGATGACATCGAAACCGAGGAGTGACCGCATGACCCGAGCGTTGACCGTCGCCATCGCCGCGCTGTTGAGCGCCTGCAGCCATGCCGGAGACGTCCGCGCCAGCGACACCCCGGCCGGCGACGCGCTCTACGGCACGCGCGAGCCCTTCGCCGCGCATGCGGTCTACTTCGTCGTCACCGACCGCTTCGTCAACGGCGACACGTCGAACGACCAGCGCGAGCAGGGCGGTGCGCATCGCACCTTCGACATCCCGGTGCGTTGCCCGGACGGCATCGACGGCAACATCGGCTATCTCGGCGGCGACTTCCGCGGCGTGCTCGACAACGCCGGCTACATCCGCGACATGGGCTTCGGCGCGGTGTGGATTACGCCGATCGTCGACAACCCGGACGAGGCCTTCACCGGTGGCGATCCGGTCGCCTGCGGGAGCTCGCTGACCGATCGCGGCAAGACCGGTTACCACGGCTACTGGGGCACGAATTTCTATCGCGTCGACGAGCATCTGCCGAGCGCCGGTCTCGATTTCCGCGGCTTTACCGACCGCATGCGCGCGGCGGGGCTCAAGACCGTGCTCGACATCGTCGGCAATCATGGATCGCCTGCGTGGACGATGCCGACGCAGCAGCCCGGCTTCGGCCAGATCTTCGATGCGCAGGGCCGCCTGATCGCCGATCACCAGAACCTGCCGCCGCAACAGCTCGACCCCAAGGGCAATCCGCTGCACGCGTTCTACAACGCGACCGGCGTGGTCGATGCCAAGGACGGTTCGATCTTTGACGGCAACCTCGCCCAGCTGTCGGACTTCGATGCCGCCAATCCGGCGGTGTTCGAATATCTGGCCGGCGCCTACGAGCAGTGGATCGGGCAGGGCGCCGACGCGTTCCGCATCGACACCATCGCCTGGATGCCGCACGCGTTCTGGAAGCGCTTCGCCGACCGCATCCGCGGCCAGCATCCGGACTTCTTCATGTTCGGCGAGGCCTTCGACTACAACGCCGACAAGATCGCCGAGCACACCTGGGCCTCGAACGGCGGCGTCAGCGTGCTCGACTTCCCGATGAAGCAGGCGATGGACGCGGTCTTCGCCGGCGACGCCGGCTTCGAGCGCCTCGCGCCGGCGCTGCATCTCGAACGCGGGCCGTATGCCAGTCCCTACGATCTGGCGACCTTCTACGACAACCACGATATGCCGCGCATGGCGGCCACCGACACCGGCTTCATCGACGCGCACAACTGGCTGTTCACCGCGCGCGGCATTCCGGTCGTCTACTACGGCTCGGAAACCGGCTTCATGCGCGGCCGCGCCGAGCACGCCGGCAACCGCGCGTACTACGGACAGGATCGCGTCGATGCCGGCGCGCAGAGCCCGATCCACGCCGCGCTGACCCGCATCGCGAATCTGCGCCGCGACACGCCGGCGCTGCAGCGCGGGCTGCAGCTGGTGCTCGATCTCGAGGGCGACCACGCCGCGTTCTATCGCGTGCTCGGCGATGGCGATGCCCACCAGACCGCGCTCGTGCTGCTCAACAAGGGCGACGTGCCGTGGCAGGCGCGGCTGGAAGCGGCGCAGATCGCCGACGGCGTGTGGCGCGATGCGATGGACGCCGGGAGCGTGACGGCCGAGCGCGGCGTGTCGCTGGATGTACCGGCGCACGGCGTGCGCGTGCTGGTGCGCGACGAAGTCGCGATGCCGGATGCGCTGCGCGCTCGCCTGCACAAGACGATGGACCGGCGCCTGGGCGGGCCCGACGTCGCCACCGACTGACCGGGCGCGCGACCCGGCAGGCGATCAACGCCGCGCCGTCGACTCCCGCACGACCAGCGACGTCGGCATGCGCAGGCTCTCCGCCGGTTCGCCGACGACCAGTTTCATCAGCGTGTCGACCAGCAGCTCGCCCGCGGTCAACGTGTCCTGCACCACGGTCGTCAGCGCAGGCGTGGTCATGCGCGCGGCGGGAATGTCGTCGAATCCGGCAATGGCGACGTCGTCGGGTATCCGCAGTCCGTGTTCGGCGAATGCGCGCATCGCGCCGATCGCGATCAGGTCGCTCGCCGCGAATACCGCGTCGAACGGCAGCCCGCGCCGCAGCAGCTCGCGCGCCGCCGCGTAGCCCGAATCCTCCGCGCTCTCGGCATCGACCTGCAGCGCACGCTCCATCGGCAGGCCGCGCGTCTGCAGCGCCGACTCGCACCCCAGCCAGCGATCCAGGAATTCCGGATAGCGGCTGGACGCATCGCCGAGAAACGCGATGCGGCGATGCCCCAGGTCGGCGAGATGCGCGCCGACTTGCGCACCGCCGCCGGCGTTGTCGCAACCGATGGAGATGCCCGGCTGTCCCGGCAGCACCGCGCCCCAGCGCACGAACTGCGTGCCCTGTTCGACCAGCGTGCGCAGCTTGCCCTGATAAGCGAGATAGTCGCCGTAGCCGAGCAGGATCAGCCCGTCGGCCTTGTGGCTGTCGCCGTAGTCGGCATGCCAGTCGTCGGAGAGCTGCTGGAACGAGATCAGCAGGTCCTGCCCGTGCCGCGCGCAGGCGCGGGTGATCGAGCCGAGCATCGGCAGGAAGAACGGGTTGATGTGCGACTGGTCGCTGGTCGGATCCTCGAACAGCAGCAGCGCCAGCGTGCCCGACTGCTGACGCCGCAGGTTGGACGCGTTCTTGTCGACCTTGTAGTTCAGCTCCCGCGCGATCCCGAGGATGCGCTCGCGCGTCTCGCGGTTCACCGATGGATGCCCGCGCAGCGCGCGCGAGACAGTCGGCTGCGACACGCCGGCGAGGTGCGCGATGTCCAGCGAAGTCGGCTTGCCCTTGATCGTCATCGCGCAGGTACGGAAAAAACCGCCCCGATGATGCCACGCGGGGCGAAGACGGCGTCCGGAGCACGATCTTCGGGGCAGGGTTGCAGCGGTTCGCGTGCCGGCCGCAGCACCCCGAGGCCTTGCGCGCCGCCGGTCAGGCGCCAGACCGCGGCGATCCCGCCCGAAGCGCGCCACGGCCGCTTTCTGCGTTACCATCGACGTCCGTTCTCCCGCATACAGGTGGCCCGCGGCAACGCCGGCCGAGCGTGCGACATGCGCACTACCACCGCCCAGCGCTGACCGCCCCGAGGCCTCCTGCACAAGGCGCCCTCCGGCGCTTTTTTTGTGGCCGCCACGCGGCTCGCGGACCGACACCGGCCCGCTCCCGACACTCTCAGATCCCGGTTCCCATGATCACGATCACGCTCCCCGACGGCAGCCGCCGCGAATTCGAACAGCCCGTTTCCGTTCTCGAGGTCGCCCAGTCGATCGGCCCGGGCCTGGCCAAGGCCACCGTTGCCGGCAAGGTCGATGGCCGCCAGGTCGACGCGTCCGACGTCATCGATCACGATGCGACGCTGCAGATCCTGACCCCGAAGGACGCCGAAGGCGTGGAGATCATCCGCCACTCCTGCGCGCACCTCGTCGGACACGCGGTGAAGCAGCTGTATCCGGACGCGAAGATGGTCATCGGCCCGGTGATCGACGACGGCTTCTACTACGACATCTACAGCGAGCGCCCGTTTACGCCCGAAGATATGGCCGCGATCGAAAAGCGCATGGTCGAACTGATCGACACCGAGTACGACGTCATCAAGAAGATGACGCCGCGCGCCGAGGTCATCGAAACGTTCAAGGCCCGCGGCGAGGACTACAAGCTGCGCCTGATCGACGACATGTCCGCCGACATCACCCAGATGGGGCTCTACCACCATCAGGAATACGTCGACATGTGCCGCGGCCCGCACGTGCCGAATACGCGGTTCCTCAAGGCGTTCAAGCTCACGCGCATCTCCGGTGCGTACTGGCGCGGCGATTCCAAGAACGAGCAGCTGCAGCGCATCTACGGCACCGCGTGGGCGGATGCCAAGCAGCTCAAGGCCTATATCCAGCGCATCGAGGAAGCCGAGAAGCGCGACCACCGCCGCATCGGCAAGCAGCAGGAGCTCTTCCATCTGCAGGAAGAAGCGCCGGGTCTGGTGTTCTGGCATCCGAAGGGCTGGGCGCTGTGGCAGGTCGTCGAGCAGCACATGCGCGGCGTCTACCGCGACAGCGGCTATGGCGAAGTGCGTTGCCCGCAGATCCTCGACGTGTCGCTGTGGCAGAAGTCCGGCCACTGGGACAACTACAAGGACAACATGTTCTTCACCGAGTCGGAGAAGCGCACGTACGCGGTGAAGCCGATGAACTGCCCCGGCCACGTGCAGATCTTCAACCAGGGCCTGCACAGCTACCGCGACCTGCCGATCCGCTACGGCGAATTCGGCAGCTGCCATCGCAACGAGCCCTCGGGCGCGCTGCACGGCATCCTGCGCGTCCGCGGTTTCACCCAGGACGACGGCCACGTGTTCTGCACCGAATCGCAGATCGAATCGGAAGTGACCGCGTTCCACCAGCAGGCGCTGGCGGTCTATACGCATTTCGGTTTCGACGACATCCAGATCAAGATCGCGCTGCGTCCGGAATCCCGCCTCGGCGACGACGCCACCTGGGACAAGGCCGAAGCTGCGCTGCGCAATGCGCTGTCGGCCTGCGGCGTGGCGTGGGAAGAGCTGCCGGGCGAGGGCGCCTTCTACGGCCCGAAGATCGAGTACCACCTCAAGGATGCGATCGGCCGCACCTGGCAGCTCGGCACGATGCAGGTCGATTTCATGATGCCCGGCCGCCTCGGTGCCGAGTACGTCGACGAGCACAGCCAGAAGCAGGTGCCGGTGATGCTGCACCGGGCGATCGTCGGCTCGATGGAGCGTTTCATCGGCATCCTGATCGAGCACCACGCGGGCGCCTTCCCGGCGTGGCTGGCGCCGGTGCAGGCGGTGGTGATGAACATCACCGACGCCCAGGCGGATTGCGTGGAGACGGTTCGGAAATCCCTTGCAAATCAAGGGGTCCGCATCGAGGCCGATTTGCGGAACGAAAAGATCGGCTATAAGATTCGCGAGCACACGCTGCAACGGGTACCGTATCTGCTCGTGATCGGGGATCGCGAGAAGGAAACCGGTACCATCGCCGTTCGGACGCGTTCCGGTGAAGATCTGGGCTCGATGCCGATCGACGACTTCGTTGCCCGCCTTCGCGCGGCGCCCGTTCCAGCATGAGTCCTTCACCGGCGCCGGTCCAACATGGACGCGCCGGTCGCCCCGTTGGTTGACGAGCCGGCGGTATGTTCCATTTCGGAGATCGCAGTATTAGCACCCCTGACAACAAGCAGAATCGGCGCAACCAGGACATCCGCGTACCGCGGGTGCGCGTGATTGGTTCCGACGGAGAGATGATCGGCGTCCTGTCGCGCGACGATGCGCTGAAGGCTGCCGAGGAGGAGGGGCTCGACCTCGTCGAGATCCAGCCCAACGCGGATCCGCCGGTCTGCAAGATCATGGACTTCGGCAAGTTCAAGTTCGACCTCCAGAAGAAGGCGAACGAGGCCAAGAAGAAGACCAAGCAGCAGGAAATCAAGGAACTCAAGTTCCGGCCGGTCACCGACGAAGGCGACTACCAGATCAAGCTGCGCAAGATGCGCGGGTTCCTTGAGGACGGCGACAAGATCAAGGTCAACATCCGCTTCCGTGGCCGCGAGATGAGCCACCAGGAGCTGGGCCGCGAGATGGCGTCGCGCATCGAGGCCGACCTGGGCGAGGACATCGTCATCGAGTCGCGTCCGCGCCTCGAAGGCCGGCAGATGGTGATGATGATCGCGCCGAAGAAGAAGTAATCCGCGCTGCGTGCGGATGCCCTCGGCCGCTTCCCCGGAAGTCCGCCGAAGGTGGAGGAGGCGCCGCGAGGCGCCTCTTTCCGTTCCAGATCGGGCGGGAGACGATTCGGCGTCCCGGTTGCTGGATCACGCCAAGGGCGCGATCTCGGCAGGGCAACTGGTAGTATCGGCGCCTTCCGCCAACCCGATGATTTGCAAGCCGAATCCCCGCACGGCATAATGCGCGGCTCCCCGGGTCGCCGGGGTGGCAGATTCATCCAGGACCCGCCTGGATTCCCTCTTGGGATCAAAGGCTTAACACCGGCATGGGCAGGACGGAAAGCGTGGCGTCGGCCACCGCCCAGTCAGTACTCGTATCCCACAAGGACTCTCGCAATGCCCAAGATCAAGACGCACCGGGGCGCCGCCAAGCGGTTCCGGAAGACGGCGTCCGGCAAGTTCAAGGCCGGTCACGCAAATCGCAGCCACATCCTCACGAAGAAGACGACCAAGCGGAAGCGCGGTCTTCGTCAGACGAACATCATTCCGGCATGCGACAGCGCTCGCGTCGCCCGCATGCTGCCGTATCTCTGAGGAGGACTGAACCATGGCTCGAGTCAAGCGGGGCGTCCAGGCACGCCGTCGTCACAAGAAGGTTCTCGGCCGCGCGAAGGGCTATTACAACGCCCGTCGCAAGGTCTTCCGCGTCGCCAAGCAGGCCGTCATCAAGGCCGGCCAGTACGCGTACATCGGTCGCAAGCTCAAGAAGCGCGATTTCCGTTCGCTGTGGATCACGCGTATCAACGCGGCTGCACGTCTGAACGGCATCAGCTACAGCCGCTTCATGAACGGTCTGCTCAAGGCCGGCATCACCCTGGATCGCAAGATCCTGGCCGACCTCGCGGTCAACGATGCCACCGGCTTTGCCGCGCTCGCCGAGAAGGCGAAGGGCGCGCTGGCGGCCTGAGGCCGTCGTCTCCACCGTAAAGCGGTATTGCCGCCGGATCCGTCCGGCGGTCACGTGGGGAAGGGCGCAAGTCCTTCCCCATTGTTGTTTGTGGCGCCCGACATTCCGGGCGCCGCATTCCCCCATCAGCGACGGGCCAGCAGTGCGATGAGCGAAATCGACTCCCTTTCGAACCAGGCGCTTGCCGATATCGAGGCGGCCGCGACGCCCGAGGCGCTCGAAGCGCTGCGCGTCGGACTGCTCGGCAAGAGCGGCAGCATCACGTCGCAGCTCAAGGCGCTCGGCGCTTTGCCGGGCGACCAGCGGAAAGCGGCAGGCGAGGCGATCAATCGCGCGCGCGACGTGATCGGCACCGCGCTGTCGACGCGCAAGATCGCACTCGACGACATCGCCCTCGACGCGAAGCTGTCTTCGCAGACCATCGACGTGACCCTGCCGGGGCGCGACGGTGCGCGCGGCGGCGTGCATCCGATCAGCCGCACGCTCGAGCGCATCGCCGACATCTTCGGGCGCCTGGGCTACGAGCTCGCAGACGGTCCCGAGATCGAGGACGACTGGCACAACTTCGAGGCGTTGAACTTCCCGCCGCACCACCCGGCGCGCGCGATGCACGACACGTTCTATTTCGGCGACGGCCGTCTGCTGCGCACGCACACCTCGGGCGTGCAGGTGCGCTACATGGGCGAGCACGCGCCGCCGCTGCGCATGATCGCGGCCGGCAAGGTCTACCGCTCCGACAGCGACCAGACGCATTCGCCGATGTTCCACCAGGTCGAAGGCCTGCTGGTCGATGAGCACGCGACGTTCGCCGATCTCAAGGGCACGCTGAGCGAATTCGTGCGCGCGTTCTTCGAGCGCGATTTCGAGATGCGTTTCCGCCCGAGCTACTTCCCGTTCGTCGAACCCGGCGCCGAAGTCGACATCGCCTGGCAGCAGGCCGATGGCAGCACGCGCTGGCTCGAAGTGCTGGGCTGCGGCATGGTCCATCCGAACGTGCTGAAAGCCGTCGGCATCGATCCCGAGCGCTACACCGGCTTCGCCTTCGGCCTGGGTGTCGAGCGCTTCGCGATGCTGCGCTACGGCGTCGACGATCTGCGCGCGTTCTTCGACAACGACGTGCGCTTCCTGCGCCAGTTCGCGTAAGTCCAGCCGCAGCGCGTCTGCATCTTCTCCGCGTCATCCGTCGCGACAGGTCCCGCAGTGCCGGGACGACGATTCCAAGAGATCGCCATGAAATTTTCCGAGAACTGGCTGCGCCAGCACGTCAAGACCGATGCCACCCGTGACCAGCTGGCGGCGACGCTGACCGCGATCGGCCTGGAAGTCGAAGAGATCACGCCGCTGGGCGAGGCGCTCGACGGTGTCGTCGTCGCGCGCATCGTCTCGGCCGAGAAGCATCCCGAAGCCGACCGTCTGCAGGTCTGCCAGCTCGATGCCGGTGGTCAGATGCTGCAGATCGTCTGCGGCGCGCCGAACGCGCGTCCGGGCCTGGTCGCGCCGTTGGCACTGATCGGCACGACCGTCGGCACGTTGACGATCAAAGCTGCGCAGCTGCGCGGCGTCGATTCCAATGGCATGTTGTGCTCGGCCAAGGAACTGGGCATCGACGCCGACGCATCCGGTCTGCTGGAACTGCCTGACGACGCGCCGATCGGCGCGCCGCTGGCCGACTACCTCGGACTGCCCGACGCGAGCATCGAGCTCAAGCTCACGCCGAATCGCGCCGACTGCTTCGGCATCCGCGGCATCGCGTTCGACGTGGCCGCCGCCTGCGGCAGTGAAGTCGTGCCGCTCGACGCACCGCCCGTGCCGGCCAGCACGGACGCATCGCTGCAGGTCGTGCTCGACGCGGGCGCCGATGCGCCGCGTTATCTCGGCCGGGTGATCGAAGGCATCGATGCGACGCGTCCGACGCCGTCGTGGATGGCCGAGCGTCTGCGTCGCAGCGGCGTGCGTCCGGTCAGCTTCCTCGTCGACGTCACCCAGTACGTGATGCTCGAACTCGGTCAGCCGATGCACGCTTTCGACCGCGACCTGCTCAAAGGCCCGGTCGGCGTGCGCCGTGCGCGCACGGGCGAAACGCTCAAACTGCTCGACGGTCGCGACGTGACGCTGGACGAACAGTTCCTCGCGGTCACCGACGCCGACCGCGTTGTCGCGCTGGCCGGTGTCATGGGCGGTTTCGATACGCGCGTGACCGACGGCACCCGCAACGTGTTCCTCGAATCCGCGCACTTCGCGCCGGACGCGATCATCGGCCGCAGCCGCCGTCTGGGCCTGCACACCGATGCCGCGCACCGCTTCGAGCGCGGCGTGGATCCCGAGCTGCCGCGGACCGCGATCGAGTATGCGACGCGCCTGATTCTCGATGTCGCCGGCGGCAGCGCCGGTCCGGTGACCACCGCCGAACTCGACGCGCACCTCGCGCAGCCGCGCACGATCGCGCTGCGTCGCGCACGCCTGACGCGTGTGCTCGGCCTGACGGTCGACGATGCGGAGATCGAACGCATCCTGCGCGCGCTGGGGCTCACCGTCGTCGCCGACGTCGAAGGCTGGCAGGTCACCGCGCCGACGCGTCGCTTCGATCTGGCGATCGAGGAAGACCTGATTGAAGAAGTCGTGCGCATCCACGGCTATGACCGTGTGCCGACCACGCTGCCCGGCGGCGCGACGCGCATCGCGGCGCCCAGCGAAACCCGTGTCGCCGAGGCCGAGCTGCGCGGGCAGATGGTCGCGCGCGATTACCTGGAAACGGTCAACTTCGCCTTCGTCGATGCGTCGCTGCTCGCGACCTGGCAGGCGGATGCCGGCAGCGTGCCGCTGGCCAATCCGCTGAGCGCCGAACTCGGCGTTATGCGCACCGCGTTGCTGCCGGGCCTGGTGTCCACGCTCGCGCGCAACCTTGCGCGCCAGCAGGCGCGCGTGCGCCTGTTCGAACTCGGCAAAGTCTTCGCACAGGCGAACGCTGCCGGCGCCGCACCGGTCGAGACCTTGCGCGTGGCTGCCGCGGTCGCCGGTGATGCCGGGACCGAACAGTGGGGCGATGCCACGCGTCCGGTCGATTACTTCGATCTCAAGGGCGATCTCGAAGCGCTGGCCGCAGTCGCGGGCGCGACGCTGACATTCGAGCGTTCAACCACGGCGCACGGCCACCCCGGTCGCTCGGCCGATGTCTTGCGCGACGGCGCGCGCGTGGGCTGGATCGGCGAGCTGCATCCGCGTCTGCTGCGCGCGCTCGACATCGATGTGCCGGTGGTCGCGTTCGAACTGGACGCATCCGCGCTGCAGGCGCGTCCGCTGCCACGCGTGACCGGGCTGTCGAAGTTCCCGTCGGTGCGCCGCGATCTGGCGATCGTCGCGCCGGAATCGGTCGACTGGGCAGCGCTGGAAGCTACCGTCCGCGCATCCGCCGGTCCGCTGCTGGCCGACGTGCGCCTGTTCGACCGTTATGCCGGGCAGGGGGTCGAAACGGGGTTCAGGAGTCTCGCCATGGGCTTGATTCTGCAGGAAAGTTCACGCACTCTGACCGATCGCGATGTCGATGCCGTCGTCGCGGACGTGGTGGCCGCGCTCGCGCGCGAACACCACGCGAAGATCCGGGGCTGAGGCCTCACAGGGGGATTGCTGCGTGGCACTGACGAAGGCGGACATGGCCGAGAAGCTCTACGAGGAAGTCGGCTTGAACAAGCGCGAGGCGAAGGAATTCGTCGACGCCTTCTTCGACGTGTTGCGCGATGCGCTGCAGCAGGGTCGACAGGTCAAGCTGTCCGGCTTCGGCAATTTCGACCTGCGCCGCAAGAACGAACGTCCGGGCCGCAACCCCAAGACCGGTGAGGAGATTCCGATCTCCGCACGCACGGTCGTGACCTTCCGTCCGGGCCAGAAGCTCAAGGAACGCGTCGAGGCTTATACCGGCTCGGTGGGCGCCGCGCATGCTTGACCCGGGCAGCAACCGCGAACTGCCGCCGATTCCGGCGAAGCGCTACTTCACCATCGGTGAGGTCAGCGAGCTGTGCGACGTCAAACCGCACGTGCTGCGTTACTGGGAGACGGAATTTCCGAGCCTGAGCCCGGTCAAGCGCCGCGGCAACCGCCGGTACTATCAGCGCCACGACGTGCTGATGGTGCGCCAGATCCGCGGCCTGCTGTACGAGCAGGGCTACACGATCGGTGGTGCGCGCCTGCGTCTGGAGGGCGAGGGCGCCAAGCAGGAGTCCGCGTTGAGCAGCCAGATCGTGCGCCAGGTGCGCATGGAACTCGAGGACGTGCTGCAGTTGCTGAAGCGCTGAGTGGGCCACGTCACATGGATGGGCGAAACGCCCGCCAGACGGTATAATTTCCAGATTCCGGGGTATAGCGCAGCCTGGTAGCGCACTTGTCTGGGGGACAAGTGGTCGTCGGTTCAAATCCGGCTACCCCGACCAAAACACGCGACATCCGAACGGCCCGTGCGCAAGCGCGGGCCGTTCTGTTTGTGGGCATGCCGGGGTGTTGGTCAGGCCGCATCCAGCAATGCGCGACCCGCTTGCGTGAGATCGATGTCGCCATCTTCGGCGAGCACGGCGTAGCCCGCATTGACGGCCCAGTCGATCTCCGATTCGCTGATGGGGGTCGTCGCGTCGATGTCGCGCAGGACGCGGCGCTGGTCGGTGTCGATCGTCATGACGGTGATTCCGGTGGCGGGATATCGCACCGTAACGAAGCGGGCGTAGGCGAGGCGTGGGCTTCAAGCATGCCGATGGGCGCACGCCCCGCGACGCTGAACGGAACGCGATCGCCATGCCGAATGTCATGCGCGTTCCCGCGCGCGGCTTCGTATGCTCAGTCTTCATATTCTTGAACAGGCTTGGCGATGGACAAGTGCTTCCGTGTCCCGATACTCGCGTTCGCAATTGCGTCGGTATTGATGTGCGCGACTGCGCAAGCGCAGGACGCGGCGCCGACCTCGCCCGCGCCCATGGCGCGGTCCGATGCGTCCGCTGTGCGCGACATGGACACCGTCGTGGTCACCGGTGTGCAGCCCGGCCCCGGCCTGTGGCGTGTGCGGCGCGATGACGGGCACACGCTCTACATTCTCGGCACACAGTCGCCGCTGCCCGCGGACATCACGTGGCGCGCGCACGAGGTGCGCGAGGTCCTGGCAGACGCGGGCGTCGCACTCGGTCCGCCGGGGGCGCAATGGGGCGCCGATATCGGGTTCTTCGGCAAGCTGACGCTTGCGCCGTCTGCATTCCGGGCAATGCGCAATCCCGATGGCGCCACACTCGACCAGCTGCTGCCACCGGATCTCTATGCGAGCTGGGCGGCGCTGAAGGAGCGCTACATCGGACGCGATCGCGGAATCGAGCGCAAGCGGCCCTTCATCGCGGTCTACCAGTTGTATCGCGCGGCGCTGGAGCGCAACGGCCTCCGCGAGGGCAACATCATCGGTCCCGTGATCGAGGACGCGTTGAAGGCGCGTGGCATGGCGGTCACGCCGACGATCCTGCAGATGAAGATCGACGATCCGCGTGGTGCATTGGCAATGTTCCGTCGCGAGACGCTCAAGCCCGAGGACATCGCGTGTGTGCGCGGCACGCTGGACATCATCGAGAACGATCTGCCGCGCATCGCCGCACGCGCGAACGCGTGGGCGGTCGGCGATCTCGATGGCTTGCGCGGCATGCCCGATGCGCGGGCGCAGGTGATGACCTGTCTGTCTGCGTGGACCGCGAGCGAGACCGCGCGCGAACTGGGCATGGCGGATATCCAGTCGAAGGTCAGCGCCGCCTGGCTGTCGAAGGTTGACGCTGCGATGGCCGAACACCCCGTCGTCTTCGCGACGGTGCCGATCGATTCCTTGCTGCGCGCCGATGGACAGCTCGGGGCGTTGCGCGCGCGTGGCTACACCGTGCTCGCGCCAGACGAATCGGACGTCGTCGAAGACGCGGACGGCGATGCATCAGCGGGCGCCGTGACACCCTGAAAAGAAGGGCCCGCAGACGCGGGCCCGTTCGCTTATCCCGCGGCAGCGGCCTGCAATGCCGCGCCGCCGCTGCGCAGTTCCGGCCAGCGGCGCAGGACCGCGTCGCGGATGCCGTCGACATCGAGTCCTGCTTCGGCGAGCAGATCCTCGCGACTGGCGTGATGCTGGAACGCATCCGGCAGCCCGAGGTGCAGCACCGGCATCGTGACGCCTTCCGCATTGAGCAACTCGGTGACGCCCGAACCGGCGCCGCCGGCGACCACGTTGTCCTCGAGCGTCACGAAACCATCGTGAGTCTTCGCCAGTTCGAGCAGCAGTGCGCGGTCGAGCGGACGCACGAAGCGCATGTTGACGACGGTCAGATCGAGCGCCTCGCCGACCTGCTCGGCGGCCGGCGCGATCGCGCCGAACGCCAGCAGGGCGATCCGCGCGCCACGGCGGCGCAGGTCGGCCTTGCCGATCGGCAGGGTATCGAGTGTCGTGTCGATCGCGACGCCGGGGCCGCTGCCGCGCGGGTAGCGCACGGCGGCCGGGCCTTCGTGGCGGAAGCCGGTCGTCAGCATTGCGCGGCATTCGTTTTCGTCGGCCGGCGCCATGATCACCATGTGCGGCACGCAGCGCAGGAAGCTCAGGTCGAGATTGCCGGCGTGCGTGGCGCCGTCCGGACCGACGACGCCGCCGCGGTCGATCGCGAACAGCACGTCGAGCTTCTGCACCGCGACGTCGTGGACCAGCTGGTCGTAGGCGCGCTGCAGGAACGTCGAGTAGATCGCGACGACCGGCTTGGCGCCTTCGCAGGCCATGCCTGCGGCCAGCGTCACCGCATGCTGCTCGGCGATCGCGGTATCGAAATAGCGCGCCGGGTAGGCCTTGCTGAAACGCACCAGACCCGAGCCTTCGCGCATCGCCGGCGTGATGCCGAGCAGCAGCGGATCGGCGGCGGCCATGTCGCAGATCCAGTCGCCGAACACGTCGGTATAGGTCGGCTTCTTCGCGCCGCTCTTGGCGACCAGGCCCTTGACAGGATCGAACGGGGATACGGCGTGGTAGCCGATCTGGTCGCCCTCGGCGAGTTCGTAGCCTTTGCCCTTGGTCGTGATGACGTGCAGCAACTGCGGGCCCTTGAGGCCCTTGAGCGTCTTGAGCGTGTCGACCAGCGCCTTGACGTCGTGGCCGTCGATCGGGCCGGTGTAATGGAAGCCCATCTCCTCGAACAGCGTGGACGGCACAAACATGCCCTTCCAGTGTTCTTCCCAGCGACGCACGAACTTCGCAGTCGGGTTGTTCTTGTCGCCGAGCAGCTTCTTGCCGCCCTCGCGCAGCGCGTTGAGCGTGCGGTTGCCGGTCGCGCGCCCCAGCATCTTGGTCAGCCCGCCGACGGCTTCGCTGATCGACATGCGGTTGTCGTTGAGCACGACCAGCACGTCGGGCTCGGGCTCCATGCCGCCGGCGTGATTCAGCGCCTCGTAGACCATGCCCGCGGTCATCGCACCGTCGCCGATCACCGCGACCACGCGGCGGTCGTTGCCGATCTGCGCGTTGGCGATCGCCATGCCCAGTGCGGCCGAGATCGAGGTCGACGAATGGCCGACACCGAAGGTGTCGTACTCGGACTCTTCGCGCTTCGGGAACGGCGCCACGCCGTCCTTCTGCTTGACCGTGTGGATGCGGTCACGGCGGCCGGTCAGGATCTTGTGCGGATAGGTCTGATGGCCGACGTCCCAGACGACGCGGTCGTACGGCGTGTCGTACAGGTAATGCAGGACCGTCGTCAGTTCGATCACGCCGAGGCCGGCGCCGAAATGGCCGCCGCTCTTGCCGACGGATTCGATGAGATAAGCGCGCAGTTCGTCGGCGATCGCGGGCAGTTCGGCTTCGTCGAACTGGCGGAGGTCGGACGGCGCGTCGATGCGCGCGAGGCGCGGATAGCGCGTGGAGTCGATCATCCGCCAATTGTACGCCGCGGCCCCGCGGCTGGCGTCACCGGCCTGTCATGGAAACCGGGCGTTCAGGGCCTTCAGCGACGCCGCAGCCGAGAGAAGAAACCGCCCGTGCGTGCGGGTTCGTCGACCGCCTCGGTCGCTTCGACCAGCGGCTCGGCGTAGCCCGTGGCGAGGTTGGCGTTCACGAACCGGACCACTTCGTCCGACGGCAGGCCGCTGGCCTTGATGATCTCGTCAAGCGTGGCCGGACCTTTCATCATCGCGGTGGCGATGCGGAAATGACGCGGATACTCGCGCTCGGTCTGCGGCCACTTGTTCAGCTGGTAGCGCGCATCCGGATCGTGTTCTGGCGCGAGCGTGCCGTTGCCAGCAAGCAGGCCGCCCAGCCAGACCAGACGCAGCAGCGGCTGCGGCGCGCCGGACGCCTGCGCCTCGCGCGACCAGGTCGCATCGTCGACGGACTCGATCGCATCGCGCTCGATCGGGCCGTCGAAGTACTGGCTCAACGGCTTGAGCGTGGTCGGCCCGTGGTACTGCTGCACATCGAAATCGAGCCACAGCGTCGGCCCGGTCTCTCGCCGATAGCGACGGCGGCCGCGCAGCACGCCTGCATCGATCCAGGTCGCGAAGGGGAGGGCGCGTTCGGGTTCCGGTTCGGGCTCCGGCTCCGGCGCGACCGCGGCGTCTTCAGGTGCTGCTGGTTGCTCTGGTTCCGCAGCGGGTGCTGTGTCCAGCACGTCTTCAGGCCCGGGAATCGTGACCTCGGGCTCGACGGTCGGAACCGCTGACGCGTCCTCGGGCACGGCCTGCGGAATCTCTGCTTCGCGTGCAACGGCGACAGGCGTCACGGCCGCCGCAGCTGCAGGCACGTCAGGCGCCCGCGTCGGGATCTGAGTGCCCAGCACGATGTCCTGCATGGCCGCGATTTCGCGCAGCAGTGCAGCCATCGCGTTGTCGTCGAACGGACGCCCGAGACGGAAATGGGTCTGCACGCGTGGCGCCGAGGTCAGGCCGACGATCTGCTTGCCCGCAGCGTGCAGGCGCAGCCAGCTCATCGGGCCGTACATGCTGTCCATGTCGACGATGACGTGTTCGGCATCGGATTCGGCGACCAGCAGGAACGGTTCGCCGAGCTGGGCATTGGCACCGGCGAAGGCCGCGCGCAACGCGGTTTCGGTGGCGGTGTCCATTCCGCTCAGGGCGATGGTCAGGGTCATGCAGGAGATACCGGGCGACGCGGCGCGAGGCGCGCTATCCATGAAGTGTATCCAGTGCCGCGCATGCTGTGCAGCGCACGCGACACGTGGCGCGCGGTCATCCGCCGCGATCGCGTTTTGGCAGATGGGTGCTGAGGAACGCCATCTGGTCGGCGAGGATGTTGCGGTTGCTGAGAATCAGATGCTCGATCCAGCTCGGCCGGAACGGTACTGCCAGCAGCGGCATCGAAGCCTCCTGCGGCGTGCGCGCGCCCTTGCGCGAATTGCATTGGAAGCACGCGGTGACCACGTTCTCCCAGATGTCGAGGCCGCCGCGCGACAGCGGTTCGACGTGATCGCGGGTCAGCGTCTGCCGGCCGGCACGCCGACCGCAGTACAGACACAACTGGTAATCGCGGGCGAACAGGGCGGTGTTGGTCAGTGCGGGCGTCGGATCGATCGCGCTCGGGCGCACGTGGCTGCGGCCGGCGATGATCGGATGCAGATCCATGCGGCTCTGCTGCCCGGTCGCGCGGCACATGCCGCCGTGCACGGTCATGCAGGGATCGCCCAGCGTCCAGGCGACCGCGCCACGCGCGTACAGGCACGCCGCGTCCTGCCAGCTGATCCAGTTGAGGGCACGGCCGTGCGCGTCGAGGGCGAGCAGGCGGACTGCATCGCGACGCGGGGCGTGATCAGAAAGTGCGGAGGAGACTCCGGAATCCAGCGCGTTTGCAGCGCCGGTGGGGATCAGGCGTGTGATCGCGCTGTCTGCCTCCATTGCGACCGAGCATATACCCGATCGATGACACTTTGTGCAATGGATCACGCGCACGTCGCGACGCCAGCTGGCAGTCGCGACGTGCGCGCAGGACCTCAGCTGTCGAGGGCCTCGTCGGCGATCGACAGCAGCGAAGCCGGGCCACTCGCGATCGCCGCCGCGTGGCTCAGCGTGCGCGGCAGGATGCGGGTGAAGTAGAAGCGGGCGGTCTCGCGCTTGCCGGCCTTGAAGGTCTCCGGACGCGACGACGCATCGGCCACCGCGACGCTGCGCGCCCACCAGTAGGCCAGCGCCACGTAGCCGGAGTAGAACAGGTAGTCGTAGGCGGCCGCGCCGATTTCCTCGGGATCAGCCGCGGCGCGCTCGGCGATCGAACGCGTCAGCGCCTGCCACTCGCCGGCCTTCGCCCGCAGCGGCTCGATGAACTCGGCCAGCGCCGCATCGTTCGCGTGCTCGACGCAGAAGCGTTCGATCATGCCGAGGAACACGCGCAAACCCGCGCCCTGCAGCTGCAGGGTCTTGCGGCCCATCAGGTCCAGCGCCTGGATGCCGGTCGTGCCCTCGTAGAGCGTGGTGATGCGCGCGTCGCGGGCCAGCTGCTCCATGCCGTGCTCGGCGATGTAACCGTGGCCACCGACGCATTGCAGGGCGTGATAGGTGCACTCGTTGCCCCACTCGGTCAGGCAGCCCTTGACGATCGGCGTCAGGAAGCCGAGCAGATCGTCGGCCTCTTGGCGCGCGGCATCGTCGGTTGCGAGCTCGGCGCTGTCGACCAGCGAACCGGCGTGGTACGCCAGCAGGCGGCCGCCTTCAGTCAGCGACTTGCAGGTCAGCAGCATGCGGCGCACGTCGGGTTGGACGAGGATCGGATCGGCCGGTTTCGACGGCAGCTTCGGGCCCGACAGCGCCCGCGACTGCAGACGCTCGCGCGCGTAGCGCAGCGCGTTCTCGTAGGCGCGCGTGGCGAGGCCCAGGCCCTGCACGCCGACGCCGAGGCGCGCGGTGTTCATCATCGTAAACATCGCCATCAGGCCCTTGTGCGGCTGGCCGATGAGATAACCCTGCGCACCATCGAAATTCATCACGCAGGTCGCCGAGCCGTGGATGCCCATCTTGTGTTCGACCGCGCCGCAGCGCACGGCGTTGCGCTCGCCCACCGTCCCGTCGCGCGCGACTTGGACCTTCGGCACGATGAACAGCGAGATGCCCTTGCTGCCCGCGGGCGCGTCGGGCAGGCGCGCGAGCACCAGATGGATGATGTTGTCGGTGAGGTCGTGCTCGCCTGCGGTGATGAAGATCTTGGTGCCGGTGATCGCGTAGCTGCCGTCGGCGACCGGCTCGGCGCGCGTCTTCAGCAGGCCGAGGTCGGTACCGCACTGCGGCTCGGTCAGGCACATGGTGCCGGTCCAGGTGCCGGCGATCAGCGGCTTGAGGAAGACCTCCTTCTGCCAGTCCTCGCCGTGGTGGCGCAGCGCGTTGACCGCGCCGTGCGAGAGCAGCGGGAAGTTGCTCCATGCGAGGTTGGCGGCATCGATCATTTCCTCGAGGCAGATGCCGATCGCATGCGGCATGTTCATGCCGCCGAACTCGGTCGGCGCGCTCATGCCGGTCCAGCCGCCCTCGGCGAACTGGTCGTAGGCGGCCTTGAAGCCGTCGGGCGTGGTGACCGCGCCGGTGGCCTTGTCGAACCGCACGCCCTGTTCGTCGCCGATACGGTTCAGCGGCGCGAGCACGGTCTCGCACATGCGCGCGCACTCGTCGAGCACGGCGTCGACGGTCTCGCGGTTCGCATCGTCGAAGCCGAGCGTGGAGAACAGGGACTCGACCTGCAGCACGTCGTGCAGCGCGAAACGGATGTCGGTCAACGGGGCGTGGTAGGTGCTCATGCGTCTGTCTGGCTCGCTTGCGTGTTCGTATCGGTGAAAGGAGGTGGCGGCGTCAGCGCATCACGCCGGGCAGGCCCGGCACGGGATTGAGGGTGCTGTCGCGGCGTACGGTGTAATCCCTGGCGCTGTTGCGGTCATCGGGCGCGGCGCGGATGCTGCCGTCGATCCGGTAGTTCAGCGAGCGCCCAGCGGCCAGCGCATCGGCAGCGTGCAACCGGCCTTCGGCAGACGGCGCCAGGCGCAAGCTCAGGATGTCGGCCGATTCGGGACCGATCGTCAGCGTGGTGGCGTCTTCGAGCGTGCCTGCGGACACGCCATCGACCGACACTGCGAAGCGGATGGATTCGAAGCGCATCGGAATGCTGCTGTAGTTCTGCAGGCGCAGATCGACCGACCAGGTGCCGTCGGCGCCGACGCTCAGCTGCTGGATGCTCGCGGTGGGTTCCGATACGCGACGCTGGCCGGTCACACAGGCGGCGAGGACGCCGGCCAGCAGCGCGATCGTCAGCAGTTTCCACGGTTTCATGCGCGGCACTCCGGTTGCGGGTGGAGGCCGATGTTAACGCGTCGCCGGTCGCGAGCCGCTGCGCGGAATGGCCTCGAATGCGGCACTCGACACGAGTTTTCGAAAAACGGTTGCCGTTCGCGAGCCCGCCCCGTATCATGCGCCTCCCGCAGTGGCCGGGTAGCTCAGTTGGTAGAGCAGGGGATTGAAAATCCCCGTGTCGGGGGTTCGATTCCCTCCCCGGCCACCATTGCAGGTACGTCGAAAGCCCGCCATGTGCGGGCTTTTTGCGTTCCGGGCTGCGGAAATCCGTTTACCCGCGCGTCGCAGCAGCGCATCATCGCCGCGCGCCGCCACGGCGCTGGAGCTCTTTCGATGCCGACCGCACAGCTGTCCGTCTTCTTCTTCCTGCAGGCCGCGGTGATCCTGCTGGTCTGTCGTTTGGTCGGCCGCCTGGCCCAGCGCCTCGGGCAGCCGCAGGTGGTGGGCGAGATGATCGCCGGCGTCACCCTCGGTCCGTCGCTGCTGGGCTGGCTGCTGCCCGATCTGCAGGCGGCGCTGTTTCCCGCGCAGACGCTCGACACGCTGTACGTGTTCGCGCAGTTCGGCGTGGGTCTCTACATGTTCCTGGTGGGCACCGAATTCCGCGGCGACCATTTCCGGTCGCGCTTCCGCGGCGCGTTCGCGGTCTCCATCGCCGGCATCGTGGTGCCGTTCGCACTGGCGTTCCTGATCGCGCCCTGGCTGCTGGGCATTCCGAATCTGTTCGCCGAGAACGTGCGCGTGTCGGACGCCTCGCTGTTCCTGGGCGCGGCGATCGCGATCACCGCCTTCCCGATGCTGGCGCGGATCATCCACGAACGCGGCCTGGCCGGCAGTCCGCTGGGAACGCTGGCGCTGACCGCAGGTGCGGTCGATGACGCCGCGGCGTGGTGCATTCTCGCGATCGTGCTCGCCAGCTTCGGTGGCAGCTGGGACAGCGCGTGGTGGGCGATCGGTGGCGGCATCGCCTATGCGGTCTTCATGCTGCTGATCGGGCGCAAGCTGCTGCGCAGGCTCGCCGATGTCGTGCGTCCCGATGCACCGCTCAGCGCGACGATGCTCGCGGTCATGCTGATTCTGTTCTGCCTCAGTGCATGGCTGATGGACGCGATCGGCATCCATGCCGTCTTCGGCGGCTTCCTGCTCGGCGCATGCATGCCCAAGGGCGCGCTGGTGGAGAAGATCCGCGACACGCTGCAACCCTTCGTCGTCGTGTTCTTCCTACCGATGTTCTTCACCTTTTCGGGGCTGAAGACGGATCTGGGCATGGTGCTGGAGCCGCAGCTGCTGCTCGCCGCAGGCGCGATCCTGCTCGTCTCGTTCGCCGGCAAGGGACTGGCCTGCTGGGCGGCCGCGCGCATGGCCGGCGAGAGCCCGCGCGATGCGCAGGCGATCGGCGCGCTGATGAACGCGCGCGGCCTGATGGAACTGATCCTGATCAATATCGGCCTGCAGGCCGGGGTGATCAAACAGGGGCTGTTCTCGATCCTGGTGCTGATGGCCATCGTCACCACGCTGATGGCGACGCCGCTGTTCAACTGGATCATGCGTCGCCGCGGTGGCGAGCTGCCGGCCACGCCTGCGCAGGACGCGCGCTGACGTTCAGCGCGTCGGTGTGGCGCGGATGCGGTCGTACAGGCCGCCATCGGCGAAGTGCGTGGCCTGCGCCTTCGACCAGCCGCCGAACGCGTCGTCGACGGTGACCATGGGCAGCGCTCGGAAACGCGCCAGCTGCGAAGCCGGCACGCCATCGCGCAGGATCGGGCGGAAATGGTGTTGCGCCACCAGCCGCTGCGCCGCGGGTGTGTACAGCGTTTCGACGTATGCCTTGGCCACCGCGCGCACGCCGTGGGTGTCGGCGTTGCGATCGACCACCGCGACCACCGGTTCGGCGCGGATGCTGATGCTCGGATAGACGATCTCGAAGGCCTGGCTGGTCTGCGGATCGGCCAGCACGCGCAGCGCTTCGTTTTCCCATGCCAGCAGCACATCTCCGATGCCGCGGTCGACGAAGGTGTCGCGGGCCCCGCGCGCGCCGCGGTCGAGCACCGGCACCTTGCCGTAGAGCCCGCGCATGTAGTCCAGCACACGCCCGCCATCGCGATACGTCCGCGCGGCCCAGGTCCACGCCGCCAGATAGCTCCAGCGCGCGACGCCGGACGTCTTCGGGTCCGCGGTCACCACGGCGACATCGCTGACGAGATCGCCCCAGTCGGCGATGTGTTTCGGATTGCCCTTGCGGACGAGAAAGACGATGGTCGAGGTGTAGGGCACGCTGCCGTGCGGCATCTGCCTACGCCAGTCCGTATCCAGCAGTCCCGCGGACGCGATCCGGTCCACATCCGCCGAAAGCGCCAGCGTCACAACATCTGCAGGCTCGCCCGCGATCACCGCATCGGCCTGTGCCCCGGAGCCGCCGTGCGTCTGCCGCACCTCGACATCGCCACCGCCGCCCTGCCGCCAATGGGCCGCGAACATCCGGTTGTAATCGACATAGAACTCGCGCGTCGGGTCGTAGGACGCGTTGCGGAGGACAAAGTCCTCGGCAACTGCTGGCGAGAGCACGGCCAGGAGCAGCAGACATGACAGCGCTCGGAACATGGCCGATTCCAGCGGGGGGGGGGGTGAGCATCGACATTACCGCCATGCTCGCACCGACGCATCTGCCGATAGGCCTCCCAGTATCCCGCGTATGCAACACGGCGTTGCCGCATGGGGAGCGCTTCGCCACAATCGTGCGTTCGGGGCTCACGGGAGTGGCATATGCGGATGGTGGACGGGGATCTCGCCGGCCTCGAGGCCGAGAGCATCCACATCCTGCGCGAGGTCGCCGCCGAGTGCAGACGCCCGGTGATGCTGTACTCGATCGGCAAGGACAGCTCGGTGTTGCTGCATCTGATGCTCAAGGCCTTTGCACCCGCGCGTGCGCCGATTCCACTGCTGCACGTGGACACGCGTTGGAAGTTCCGCGAGATGATCGCGTTCCGTGACCGACGCATCGCCGAGACCGGGCTCGAGTTGCGCGTGTATGTGAATACCGACGGCATCCGCGATGGCGTCGGGCCGCTCAGCCACGGCGCTGCGGTGCATACCGATGTCATGAAGACCCAGGCACTGAAGCAGGCGCTCGCTGACGGCGGTTACGACGCCGCCATCGGGGGCGCCCGGCGCGATGAGGAAAAGTCGCGGGCCAAGGAGCGGGTGTTCTCGTTCCGGGACGATGCCCAGCGCTGGGACCCGAGACGACAACGCCCGGAACTCTGGGATCTCTACAACCCAAAGGTGGGTAGCGGTGAAAGCGTCCGCGTCTTTCCGCTGTCGAACTGGTCCGAGCGCGATGTCTGGCGCTACATCCGACAGGAAAGGATTCCGGTCGTGTCGCTGTACTTCGCCGCTGAACGTCCGGTGGTCGAGCGCGACGGCATGCTGATCGTCGTCGACGATGATCGATACGCGCTGCGCGCCGGCGAACAGCCACACCTGCGCCGGGTTCGCTTCCGCACGCTCGGCTGCTACCCCCTGACCGGGGCTGTGGAGTCCTCGGCGACCGACATCGATTCGATTCTCGCGGAGATGGAGGACGGGAGAAACTCCGAGCGCGCAGGCCGTGCAATCGACCGCACCGAGGGGGCTTCGATGGAAGCGAAGAAGCGCGAGGGTTACTTCTGATGGACGCGCGCATGCTGCGCGTCGTCGCCTGCGGCAGCGTCGACGACGGCAAGAGCACGCTGATCGGTCGATTGTTGCTGGCCGCGGGGAACGTGCCCGACGACGAACTGGCCGCGCTTGCGGACGCGAGTGCTCTGCACGGAACACGCGGCGGATCGCCGGATTACGCGCTGCTCCTGGACGGCCTGTCCGCCGAGCGCGAACAGGGCATCACCATCGACGTCGCCTGGCGGCATCTGCGAACACCACGCGGACGTTTTCTGATTGCGGATTGTCCAGGCCACGTCGAATACACGCGCAACATGGCGACCGGTGCTTCGACCGCCGATGCAATGGTGCTGCTCGTGGACGCGGAGAAGGGCCTGTCGCCGCAGACGCTCCGGCATACGGCAATCGCCGCGCTGCTCGGCGTGCGCCATGTCGTGCTGGCGGTCAACAAGATGGATCGGGTCGCATTCGCACGTGCACCGTTCGATGCGATCGAAGCGGAGTACCGCGCGCACGCTTCACTTCTGGGCATCGATTCGGTGCAGGCCGTGCCCGTGGCGGCGGCCGACGGCGACAACGTCTCGGTGCGTTCGCCTCGTTTCGCCTGGCATGCAAGTTCGACGGTGCTGGAGGCACTTGAAGTGCTGCAGGCGATGTCGCCCCGCACGGCGCTCGACTGCCTGCCGGTCCAGATGCTGCTGCGCGAGGCTGGCGGCACACGGTGGTATGCCGGCACATGGCGTGGCCGGGCTCTGCAGATCGGCACGCGGCTGCGCGTCGCCCCTGAAGGCGCGATCGCTGCAGTGTCCGCACTGCGTGTAGCGGGCGAGGCGGCCGATTACGCAGTCGATGGTGATGCGGTGGCTGTACGGTTCGCTGACGAGATCGATGCCGCGCGCGGTGCCGTCCTCGTGCCCGAGGATTCGTCTGTGTCGCACGGCGACCAGTTCGTCGCCGACGTGTTCTGGTTCGGCACCGCGCCGCTGGTGCCCGGGCGGCGCTATCAGTGCCGAAGCGCGGGACGGGTCACGGGCGCGCGCATCGGCGAGCTCAAGCACCGGCTCGATCCTGCATCGCTGCAGCCGCTCGCTGACAAACAACTCGCAGCGAACGACATCGGCCGCGTGACGCTCGCGCTGGATGCACCGATCGTGTTTGCGCCGTATGCCGATACACGCGTACTCGGCGCGTTCGTGCTGATGGATCCGGTCAGTCACGCGACCCTGGGGGCGGGGATGATCCGGCATGGTCTGCGGCGCGCGGACAATCTGCATTGGCAGGTGCTCGATGTCGGCCGGGCGGCACGCGCGGCGATGAAAGGCCAGCGGCCGCGCTGCATCTGGTTCACCGGCCTGTCCGGTGCGGGCAAGTCGACCATCGCCAACCAGGTCGAACGTGCGCTGCACGCGCGTGGCGTCCATACCTATCTTCTGGATGGCGACAACGTAAGGCAGGGACTCAACCGGGATCTCGGATTCACCGAGGCCGATCGTGTCGAGAATCTCCGGCGGGTGGCCGAGGTCGCCAGGCTCATGACCGAAGCCGGGCTGGTGGTGCTGGTGAGCTTCATTTCGCCTTATCGCGCAGAGCGGGCGGCGGCGCGCGCGCTGTTCGGCGCGGGCGATTTCATCGAAATCTTCGTCGATACGCCGCTCGCAGAAGCGGAGCGACGCGACCCCAAGGGTCTGTATGCGAAAGCGCGTCGCGGAGAGCTGCCGAATTTCACCGGAATCGACGCGCCTTACGAGGCACCTGAAGCGGCGGAACTGGTGTTGGACACGGTTCGGAACGACACCGCAACACTGGCGACGCAGGTCATCGACTATCTGGCCAGGACCGAATGAAGCCCGACGCGGGCCGGCGATCACGCCGGCCCGCTGGACACCTCAGCAGCAGCCGTGATCGCCGTGCCGCGTGCCGCTGTCGGCGACCACGGCGGCCCCCGTCGTCTCGCCACGCTGACCGGCGTGGTGGTGCTCGACGATCACTCGTGCGACGCAGCTGGTCACGCGCTTGCCCATCTCGATGTGCAGGAACTCGTTGGGGCCGTGCGCGTTGGAATGCGGGCCCAGCACGCCGGTGATCATGAACTGCGCGCCGGGGAATTTCTCGCCGAGCATGCCCATGAACGGGATCGAGCCGCCTTCGCCCATGTACATCGCCGGCTTGTCGAAAAACGCCTGGCTGGCGTCGTCGATCGCCTTCGTGAGCCACGGGGACATCGCCGGCGCATTCCACCCGGTGGCGGCCTTTTCGAGAGCCAGCGTCACGGTCGCGCCGTTCGGCGGATCGGCCAGCAGGACCTCCTGCAACAGTTCGCCGGCGCGCTTGCCGTCCACGGTCGGCGGCAGGCGCAGCGACAGCTTCACCGCGGTGTGCGGGCGCAGCACGTTGCCAGCCGACTGCAACGACGGAATGCCGTCGACGCCGGTCACCGACAGCGCCGGGCGCCAGGTGCGGTTGAGCACCAGCTCCGACAGGTCTTCCGACACCTGACCCTCCGCGTCTTTCGGGAACATCGGCTGGAGCGCGCCGGTCAGCGGGAACTTGTCGTAGATCGCAGTGTCGAGCACTTCGGCCGCGCGGCGTGCCTGTTCCAGGCGTTCGGCCGGGATGTCGGCATGCAGACCCTCGACCAGAATGCGGCCCGTCACTTCGTCCTCGATACGCGACAGCAGCTGGCGCAGCAGACGGAAGCTCGACGGCACGACACCGGATGCATCGCCCGAATGCACGCCCTCGTCGAGTACCTTGACGGTCAGATTGCCACCGGCGAGCCCGCGGAGCGACGTCGTGCACCAGAGCTGGTCGTAGTTGCCGCAGCCCGAGTCCAGGCAGACCACCAGCGACGGCTTGCCGATGCGCTCGGCGAGATGGTCGACGTAGGCGGGCAGGTCGTAGCTGCCCGACTCCTCGCAGGCTTCGATCAGCACCACGCAACGCGCATGCGGCAGGCCCTGCTCGTGCAGCGCCAGGATCGCGGTCAGCGAGCCGTAGATCGCGTAGCCGTCATCGGCCCCGCCGCGGCCGTAGAGCTTGCCGTCGCGCAGCACCGGCTTCCACGGGCCGAGATCGTCGTCCCAGCCGGTCATCTCCGGCTGCTTGTCGAGATGGCCGTAGAGCAGCACGCAATCGTCGTCGCTGCCGCCGTTCGCGGCCGGGATCTCGATGAAGATCAGTGGCGTGCGGCCTTCCAGGCGGACCACGTCCAGCACCATGCCGGGAATCGACTGGGCCTTGGCCCAGCCCGACATCAGTTCGACCGCGCGTTCCATATGGCCGTTGGCGACCCAGTCGGCGTCGAACATCGGCGACTTGTTGGGGATCCGGATGTATTCGACGAGCTGGGGGACGATTTCGTCGTCCCACTTGGCGCCGACAAAACGGTCGGTCTGGCTGCTGTCCATTCGGGTTTCCAGTGTGCGTAAAACCCCGATTCTATCGCGGACCCGCGTGTAGGAATTTTCCTACAACTGCTCGGGCGTTCGGCTGGCTACGGCCCAGCAGTGCCGCGGATATTCTGGCTGCCTGGTGTTGGGAAGACTGGCTGTACCGGCAAGGACGAATGAATCGCCAGTCGGGAATGGAATCCCCCTAATACCAAGGAGTTCAGGACATGAAGTCGATCCGAGCCGTGCTTGCGTCGCTGTGCCTCTCACTGCTGTTGGCAGGCACCGCATTCGCAAACGAAAGCGTGGAAAAGGTCAACATCAACACCGCGGATGCAGCCACGCTGGCACGCGTGCTGCACAACGTGGGGCAGGCCAAGGCGGAAGCCATCGTGGCCTTCAGGGATGAAAACGGGCCGTTCCGAAGCGCCGAGCAACTGGCGCAGGTGAAAGGCATCGGGTTGCGGACCGTCGAGCACAACGTCGATCGCATCGAGATCGGTGCGGCCGGATCGCAGGCAGGCGCGACGCGGGCACCGAGCCCGCCCGCTTCAGCCGGGACCAAGGGGGCAGCGCAACTGCGCTGACTTTGACCCATCGCTGACGTCGGCACAGGGAGTGCCGGCGTCAGGCGAGGAGCAGGACGCTCCACGGGACCGGCAGGATGCCGCTACAGGGACGTAACCGTCGCCCGCCTCGCATTGGATGCGAAGCGGGCGACCCTGTTTTGGGCGACGGTATCCGGAGTGCGCTCTGAGCCGGCCCCGTCTTCCGCCATTCGGTGTGCACCGCCTGGATCGGAAGCGCTTGGCTGGCCAAGCGGTTTTGATCCAGGTTCGATCGATAGCCTGAAGCAGTCCCAGTCCCAGTCCCAGGCGCGGCGGCGCGCAGGCATTTCTGGCCGCGCCACCATTCGACCTCAATCTTCGAACCGTGCGTCTTGCGGCTCAGGGCTTGCGCTTTAGGCCTCTTGCTTGAATCTGGCTCCCGAGGCCTGCCGCCTTGGGCACCGGCGGGCGAGGTGCGCTGGCGGGACGCGAAGTGCTTGTCTCAAGAAGTCCGCGCGGCCCCGCACTTCGCCAGCCCTTGCGTGTGGCATCGAGCGCGGGGGCATATCGGAAGCGCGCGGATTTGCGCTTCCGGGGTTCTAGACTTGTGGCATGCACGAAACAACTTCAGGCGAGCCGTCGTGTGTCCAGCGGATCGATGCGCACGAGGCGCAGCGCGCGCGCTGGCGCAATGGTCTGGGATGGACTAGGGAGATCCATGCGGAGCCCGGCGCGGGTGCGGAGGCCTGGATCTGGCGGTTGTCGATCGCGGAGATCGAACGGACCGCGGCGTTCTCCCAGTTCGAGGGTGTCGAGCGGGAGCTGATGCTGTTGACCGGCGATGGACTGACGCTGCACTTCGAGGATGGGCAGGTCTCGGATCTGCAACCGCCACATGCGCGGCTGCGTTTTTCCGGCGAACGGGTGCTTCGGGGCGAGCCGGCAGGGCCCGGCGTCAGTGCCCTGAATCTGATGTGGCGTCCGGACCGGATCGAGGCATCGACCTGGCATCGGCCGCTGGTGGGAACGATGGTGGTCTTCGTCGATCCCGGCGACTGCTGGCTGTTGCACGTGCTGGCGGGTCATGCGCGACTCGTTGCGGGGGATACGCGAGTGCTCGAACGTGGCGACACGCTTGTGCTGCGCGCGCCGGACAGACGGTGCCGCTACGTGCTGGACGGGGGTGGGGAAGTGGTGTTGACCCGGTTCCAGCCTGTCGCGCTTTCGCCGATTCGATCTCCGGATCTGCAGGTGTAGCGGCACTGCCCAGCTGCGCACTGATTGGGCGGCCGTTGTGGATATCCACATGCATCCGATCTGCAGCTTTGTCGAACTCACGGCTGCTGCAGATCTGCGATCTTCGGCCCTCACCCCAACCCCTCTCCCCGGAGGGAGAGGGGCCTTGAATGCTTGTGTCGACTGCTGCCGCGACGAAAGCCCCGGACGTTCTGGCGACGGTCCGGCAGCTGGGCATGGACAAGCGACTGCGCCTTGAGTTCTTTGAGCCGTACTCCAATATCCGCAGGCGTTTCGGTCACAGCGTAGGCGTCGCGAAGAAGGCGCTCGTCGGAAACGCAGGCGCTCGCAGTGCCGAAACGAAGAAGATGCTTGTCGCGGGCACGTGTTCGCTGTGCCCGCGGCGAAAAAGAGGCTTCTCGGCGATGCACGCGCTCGCAATGGGCTCGACGACGCTATTCCCTTTCGCCTTGCCAGTGCGTTTTGATCAGAAAAGCCGAGCGGCGTCGTGCAGTGGAACGCGCGTCCCGGCCAAGCGAGCGGGCGTCTCCTTCCTTTTTTTTGAACCGAGCTCCCAAAGATTAGCTACGACTAATCCCTCTGCGCGTGAGACGAAAACGCCCGCTCCGGATCGACGGAGCGGGCGCCTGATTCCGATGCGTCACCCGGCGCCCGTGCAGGGCGCCGTGGCCTCGTATCACTCAGAAGCGGACGTTGACGCTCAGCCAGAGGCCGCGTGCCTTGTCCTTGTTGTTGTAGTGGTCGAAGTACAGGATCTCGTTCGTGCCGTCGAAACCCGGGTCGCCATCGAGATCACGGAACTCGGTGTCGTAGGTCGTGAAGTCGCGATCGAGCAGGTTGTTGATGCGACCGTTGAAGGTGACCGACTCGTTGAGCTTGAACGACGCGCCGAGGTGCAGCACTTCGTAGTCCTTGTAGGTCAGCACTTCGCTGGTGATGACGTGCAGGCCCCGATAACGCTTGGAGCGGGCTTCCGCGGTCAGGAACAGGTTGAAGCGCTCGCTCGCCTGCCAGTCCAGCGTGGCGTTGGCCATGTGGCGCGCGCTGTTGCCGAGCGGGAGGCCTGCTTCGCCGCCACTCTTCTGCTCGCTGTCGGTGAAGGTGTAGTTCGCGCGGAAGCCGAAGGCCTCGCTGATCTGCCAGCGGCCGGCGACCTCGGCGCCCTGGATCACCACCTTGTCGATGTTCACCGTCTTGCTGCTCGAGGCGTAGCCGATGTCGGCGTACTCGCCGGCGCTGGTGCAGGTGAGCGTCGTGCCGGGTCCGCAGGATTGCGATGCGATCTTGTCCTCGAACTCGTTGTGGAACAGCGTCAGGTTGGCGTTGTGGCCGTCCGGGCTCTGCCAGTAGACCGCCAGTTCGGTGCTGGTGCTGGTCTCGGGCTGCAGATCCGGGTTGCCGAACATCGGCGAGGTGCCCTGTGCGCCGAAACCGGTCACGCCGTCATAGAGCTGGGTGGTCTTGGGGGTCTTGAAGCCGGTGCTGACGCCGCCCTTGACCGTCCACTGCGGGCTCACGGTGTAGACGCCGTACAGACGCGGGCTCAGGTGGTTGCCGAAGACCTCGTGGTCGTCCCAGCGCAGGCCGGCGGTCAGCGCGAAGGGCTCGGTGATGGTCCAGGTGTCCTCGGCGAACAGCGAGTACATGTTGTGTTCCTGCTTCAGGCCCGGCGTGCCGCTCTCGATGCCGAAGATGCCGTCGGTCAGTTCGCCCTGGATCACCTGCGCGCCGAGCACGGCGATGTGTTCACCGGCCAGCTGGAACGGAATGTCGAGCTTGGCGTCGAGCGTGTACTGCGCGCTTTCGAGCGTGCGCTTGGGGCGCGGCAGGAACGTCGATTCGGCGAGCGCGCGACGCTCGGCCAGCGACAGGCCGGCGTAGGGGCCCGTGCCGTCGATCATCCGCAGCAGCTCGGCGCGCTCGTCGACGGTGAACGGCATGGTGCGGCCGTCGTTGTTGGTCGCCACGTGCGACAACGAGATGAAGCTGTTGCCGAAGCCCCAGCGGCCTTCGTGGGTCAGCGACCAGGCATCGCGGGTGAACTCCTGCACCGCGCCGTAACCGACGCGCGGGTTGGCACGGCGTGCCCAGGTACCGCCGTTCGCGCGGCAGGCGTTCGCATTCGCGCCGGCGGCGCCGAGGCAGAAGTTGCCGGCGGTGAAGATGCTGTTGATGTTGTCGACCGTACCGACCGGGTATTCCTCGAGACCCTGATCGTTGATCTTGATCGCGTTGTCGTATTCCTGGCGCGAGGTGTCGTAGTCCAGCGTCAAACTCTGGTTCTCGGTCGGCATCCAGGCCAGCGTGATGCCGCCGGCCTTGTTGGTGTTGTCGACGGTCTTGCCGCCGCCGCCGAAGCCCAGCGGACGCGTGCGTTCGACGCCCGCAGGATCGGTGATCGGCGCATAGACCGGGTTGGACGCGTCGCGGTCGTACCAGCTGGCGCGCGCGCTGAGGTTCAGCACGCCGGGCACCAGCGGGCCGGTGACGAAGGCATCGACCGTGGTGTCGTCACCGAACTCGCTGTCCTCGAACGAACGGCTGACGGTCGCCGAGCCGTGCCACGCATCGAGCACTTTCTTGGTGATGATGTTGATGACGCCGCCCATCGCGTCGGCGCCGTACAGCGTGGACGCCGGGCCGCGGATGACTTCGATGCGTTCGATCGCATCCAGCGGCGGGATGTGATTGAACTGGTTGCCGCCGAAGTTGTTCGGGTAGATGTCGCCGTGGTTGTTCTGGCGCTTGCCGTCCACGAGGATCAGCGTGTAGTCCGAGCCCATGCCGCGCATCGAGATCGAGCCCTGGCCGGTCTTGTCGCGCGTTTCGCCGACGTCGATGCCTTCGATGTCGCGCACCGCATCCAGCAGCGTCATGTACGGGCGCTTGGTCAGGTCTTCTTGGGTGATGACGCTGATGCTCGCGGGCGCATCGGTCAGCTTCTGCTCGAAGCCGGCGGCGGTGACGACGATGGTGTCGAAGTCGGTGGCCGGATTGGCCGTCGCGGGTTCGGCGAAGGCGGGCGCGGACAGCAGGCCCAGCAGGGCGATGGCGAGCGGACGACGGATCGGGAAACGGGTCATGGAGGTCTCGTTGGACGGTATCGAAACGCGGCGTGGCGTCGGCTGGCCGGAGTGGGGTGCGCATGCGGACATGCGACAGGCCGCAGCGCGTCACGCCCGGTGGCGGGCATGCGCGATGCGGGGCGCCGGCACGGGCCGGCGGTATCCGGAATCAGCGGGGCGGCGCGCGGCCGCGGTGCTGGCGGCGTGGCGGGCCGTGGCGGGGCGGGGAAACCGCTGGATGCAGACGACGCGCGATACGTCGGCGTCGCGATGCAGACGGCACCGGCATCGCTGCGGCAGCGAACGCAACGTCGGCCGCGAGCAGCAGACGCGGCGTCGACCGGCTGGACGACAGCGACGGCGTGGTGTCCGGCGCGGGCGGCGTCTCGCCCCCGTGTTCGATGTGGGCGCTTTGTGCGGACGCGCCGTCGGGCAGGGTCACCGCCATCGCGGCCGGCCCCAGCGTGGCCGCCCACAGCAGCAGGAACAGCAGGCCGAGCGCCAGGGCGCGCACGCCATCGATACCCGGGCGCACACGTGCGCCGAACTGTTCCGTCAGTGACCGGATGCCCTGCGGCACGCCTGCGCTCCCCTGCGGGCACACTCGCCCAATCACGGGATCTTAACCGAGAATGATTCTCGACATCAAAGGTTAACGATTCCGGTTAGCAGCGAATGAAGCCGCCAAGACGCTCGATCCTGTGTCCGCTTGCCTCAATCGCGGTCGTCGCGGGTCCAGACACCGCCGTGCTCGACCTTGGTCGGAAACTTCGCTACCGGCTCGTACGCAGGGGCGCACAGGGCGCGGCCGTCGCGCACGTCGAACTTCGCGCCGTGCAGCACGCATTCGATCGTGCCCAGGGCCGCATCGAACTCGCCGCCGCTCGACAGGCCGAAATCCTCGTGGCTGCACTGGTCTTCGAGCGCGTAGAGATCGCCATCGAGATTGAAGACGATGATCGGCACGCTGGTGATCTCGTCGAAGGTGGTGCGCATCTCGCCGGGCAGCAGCTCGCCGGTCGCGCAGACGAAGGTCCACGTTTCGCTCATGGGGTGACTCCGAAGGTCTTCTCCAGCACTTCGAAGCGCAGGTCGTCGCGGCGCGGACTGCCGAAGCGGGTGTCGCCGTACGGAAACGGCTTGTGCACGCCGGTGCGGCAATAGCCGCGGCGCACGTAGAACGCGATCAGCGCATCGCGCACGTCGATGACGGTCATGCGCATGCCGGGCAGGTGCCATTCGTCGCGGGCGATGCGTTCGCACTCGCGCAGCAGCGCGTCGCCGGTGCCGCGGCCCTGCAACGTCGGATCGACCGCGAACATGCCGAAGTAGCCGACGCCGTGCTCGATCGCGACATGCGCGCAGGCGAGCGGGCGTCCGTCGTCGCCATCGATCACGACGACGCGGCTGTCGGGGCGGACGATGTCGTGCGCCAGTACGTCGGGATCGATGCGCGCGCCATCGAGCAGGTCGGCTTCGGTGGTCCAGCCGCTGCGGCTGGATTCGCCGCGGTAGGCAGACGTCACCAGGGTAACGAGGGCGGGCACATCGACAGGCGTGGCGGTACGGAACACGGGAGCGGACATGGCGGCGGCTGAAGTCGAGACGGCGGCATTATCCCGCGATGGCCGTGCGCCTGCGCGCGTGGATGCGCGGCGACGCAGGCCCCGCCTCAACCGAGCAGCGTGCGCACCTTGCGCAACGCGGCGACGAAGGCGTCGACTTCCTCGTGCGTGTTGTAGAACGCGGGCGACGCGCGGCAGGTGGCGGCGACGCCGTAGAACTGCAGCAGCGGATGCGCGCAGTGCTGGCCGGAGCGGATCGCGACGCCTTCGAGATCCAGCAGCGTGGCGAGATCGTGCGCATGCGCGCCTTCGATCAGGAAGGCCACGACCGCGGCCTTGTCCGGCGCGGTGCCGAAGATGCGAAGGCCATCGATCTCCTGCAGCGATTCGGTGAGGTGCGCCAGCAGTTCGGCTTCGCGGCGTTCGACGTGGTCCATGCCGAGCCGCTCGAGATAGTCGACCGCGGCGCCGAGACCGACGAAGCCGGCGATGTTCGGTGTGCCGGCCTCGAAGCGGTGCGGTGGGTCGTTGTAGACCGTCTTCTCGAAGCTGACTTCCTTGATCATCTCGCCGCCGCCTAGGAACGGCGGCATGGACTGCAGATGTTCGCGGCGCGCCCACAGCGCGCCGGTGCCGGTCGGCCCGCACATCTTGTGGCCGGTGAACGCATAGAAGTCGCAGCCGAGCGCGGCGACATCGACGCGGCGATGCGGTACGGCCTGCGAGCCGTCGATGACTGTGACGATGCCGCGCTTGCGCGCCTCGCGGCAGATCTCGCGGACCGGATTCACCGTGCCGAGCACGTTGGAGACCTGGGTCAGCGCGAGCAGTTTGACCTCGGACGTCATCGCGCGGCGCAGGGCGTCGAGGTCGAGCGTGCCGTCCTCAAGGATTTCGGCCACACGCACCGTCGCACCTGTGCGCTCGGCGACGAGCTGCCACGGCACGATGTTGGCGTGGTGTTCCATGCGCGAGACGAGGATCGTGTCGCCGGCCTTCAGCCGCGGCAGCGCCCACGACCACGCGACCAGATTGATCGCGAACGTCGTGCCGCTGCACAGCACGAGTTCGTCGCTGCGCACGTTGAGGAACCGCGCGAGCTTCGTGCGCGTGCCCTCGTAGGCCTCGGTCGCCTCGGTGCCGAGCTGGTGCACCGCGCGGCTGACGTTGGCGTTCTGCCGCCGGTAGAAGCCATCGACCGCATCGATCACCGATGCCGGCTTCTGGCCGGTATTGGCATTGTCGAAGTAGATCAGCGGCTTGCCGTGGACTTCGCGCAGCAGCAGCGGGAAGTCCGCACGCACCGCGGCCCAGTCGACGCTGCCGTCATGCGCGACCGGCGCGCTGGGCGCATCGAACGGCGGCGTCAGCGGCGGCAAAGTGCTCATACGAGGGCGAGTCCCGACAGGACGCGATCGAGACCGGCCTCGGCGTGCGCACGCAGCTCGGGATCGGTGATCGTCGACAGCGGCTCGCGCACGAATGCGGCGGTCAGCAGGCGCTGGGCATCCGGCGCCGGCAGGCCGCGCGAACGCAGATAGAACAGCGCGCCCGGATCGAGCTGGCCGACCGTCGCGCCATGCGCGGCCTGCACTTCGTCGGCATGGATCACCAGCACCGGCTGGGTGTCGATCTCGGCCGTGGGCGACAGCAGCAGGTTCTTGTTCGACAGGCGCGCGTCGGTACCGTCGGCGCCGGCATCGATGGTGATGCCGCCATGGAACACGACGCGACCGCGCTGGTCGCCGATGCCGCGCCACTTGAGTTCGCAGCTCGTGTTCTTCGCGATGTGGCGGATGCCCAAGCGCGTGTCGACATGCGCGCGGCCACCGGCCAACAGCACGCCGTTCGCGGTCAGACGCGCGTCGTCGCCGAGCAGGCGCACGTCGACCTCGTGGCGCGACAGCGCGCCGCCGGCCTCGACATCGACGCGGGTGTAGACCGATGCAGCCTGCAGCTCGGCGTCGGTGCGCAGGAAGCTGGTCGCGCCGATGCCGCGGTGCTGCAGACGCACGTGGTGCAGTTCGGCACGATCCGCGACGCGCAGCGAGATGATGGTGTTGTCGAGATGGCGGTGCGCGCCGGTGTCGAGATGATGTTCGACGAGAGTCAGCGTCGCACCTTCGCCGAGCACGACGTGGTGGCGCAGATGCCAGGCGAGATCGCCCTCGGCAGGCGCGCCGACGAACACCAGATGCACGGGGGCCTCGATGCGGGCGCCGGCATCGACCGAGACCGATGCGCCGTCATGGGCGAGTGCGCCGTTGAGGCGGGCGAACACGGCGTCGTCGCGATTGTCGATGTCGGGCAGCGTGCCGGCATCGGCGAGCGTGCCGATCGACAGGCCGGCGACGGTGGCGCCCGTATCGGACAGCGCTGCGGACAGCCGACCATTGACGAAGACCAGACGCGGCGCGGGGATCGCGGCCAGCAGTTCCGGGTCGACAGCGGCATCGGCCTGCGGCGCGACGAAGCTGCGACGTTCCAATGCGCGCAGCGAGGTGTACTTCCAGGCTTCGCTGCGCGGGCCGGGCAGGCCGGTCGCAAGCGTCGCGTCGAGGGCCGCGCGATGGGCGGCGTCGCCATCGAAGCCGGCGGCAAGAGAGTCGAGCAGGGCACTCATCAGGCAGCGGTCTCCGGCGCGACGCGGTCCTTGATCCAGGCGTAGCCCTTCTCTTCGAGCTGCAGCGCGAGTTCCGGACCACCGGTCTGCACAATGCGGCCGTCGGCCAGCACGTGCACGACGTCGGGCTTGATGTAGTCGAGCAGGCGCTGGTAGTGCGTGATCACGATGAAGGCGCGGTCGGGCGAACGCAGCGCGTTGACGCCGTCGGCGACGTTCTTCAGCGCGTCGATGTCGAGACCCGAGTCGGTCTCGTCGAGGATCGCCAGCTTCGGCTCGAGCACGGCCAGCTGGAAGATCTCGTTGCGCTTCTTCTCGCCGCCCGAAAAGCCTTCGTTGACGCCGCGATGCAGCAGGCGGTCGTCGAGGTGCAGCACGGCCAGCTTTTCGCGCACGAGCTTGAGGAACTGCATCGAATCGAGTTCTTCCTCACCGCGCGCCTTGCGCTGCGCATTGAGTGCGCTGCGCAGGAAGTAGGTGTTGTTCACGCCCGGAATCTCGACCGGATACTGGAACGCGAGGAACACGCCGGCCGCGGCACGCTCTTCGGGCTCGAGCGCCAGCAGATCCTGGCCCTGGAACGCGACGGTGCCGTCGGTGACCTCGTAACCGTCGCGACCGGCGAGCAGGTTGCCCAGCGTCGACTTGCCGGCGCCGTTGGGCCCCATGATCGCGTGGACTTCGCCCGGCTTCACGTGCAGCGAAAGGCCCTTGAGGATTTCGCGCTCGTTGATGGAGGCGTGCAGGTTGTCGATATTGAGCATGGATGTCGGGATTCGAAAAAGAGAAAGAGAACCGGCGCGATGACGCTGCGTCGAAGAACGGGTGCATCGCCGGCCCGTGGGCCGGCCGCGGTGTCAGCCGACCGAACCTTCCAGCGACACGTCGAGCAGCTTCTTGGCCTCGACGGCGAACTCCATCGGCAGTTCGCGGAACACCTGCTTGCAGAAGCCGTCGACGATCAGACTGACCGCGTCTTCTTCGCTGATGCCGCGCGTGCGGCAGTAGAACAGCTGGTCGTCGCTGATCTTGGACGTCGTCGCTTCGTGCTCGACCGTCGCACCGGGGTGCTTGACCTCGATGTACGGGAATGTGTGCGCGCCGCACTGCTTGCCGATCAGCAGCGAATCGCACTGGGTGTAGTTGCGCGCACCTTCGGCGCCGGCGCCGATCTTGACCAGGCCGCGATAGGTGTTCTGCCCGCGACCGGCGCTGATGCCCTTGCTGACGATCTTCGACTTGGTGCGCTTGCCGACGTGGATCATCTTGGTGCCGGTGTCGGCCTGCTGACGATGATGGGTCAGCGCGACCGAATGGAACTCGCCGCTCGAGTCGTCACCGAGCAGCACGCAGGACGGGTACTTCCAGGTGATCGCCGAACCGGTCTCGACCTGCGCCCAGACCACGCGGCTGCGATCGCCGCGACATTCCGCGCGCTTGGTCACGAAGTTGTAGATGCCGCCCTTGCCGTTCTCGTCGCCCGGGTACCAGTTCTGCACCGTCGAGTACTTGATCTCGGCGTCTTCCAGCGCGACCAGCTCGACGACCGCCGCATGCAGCTGGTTCTCGTCGCGCATCGGCGCGGTGCAACCTTCGAGGTAGGACACGTAGGCCTTGTCCTCGCAGATGATCAGCGTGCGCTCGAACTGGCCGGTGTGGCCGGCGTTGATGCGGAAATAGGTGCTCAGTTCCATCGGGCAACGCACGCCCTTGGGAATAAACACGAAGCTGCCATCGGAGAACACGGCCGAGTTCAGCGCAGCGAAGTAGTTGTCGCCGACCGGCACCACGCTGCCCAGGTACTGCTTCACCAGTTCCGGGTGATCGGCGATCGCCTCGGACATCGAGCAGAAGATCACGCCCTTCTCGGCGAGTTCCTTCTTGAACGTCGTGCCGACCGACACCGAATCGAACACCGCGTCGACGGCGACGCCGGCCAGACGCGCGCGCTCGTGCAGCGGCACGCCGAGCTTGTCGTAGGTGTCGAGCAGTTCCTTGGGCACATCGTCGAGCGAGGCGTACTTGGCCTTGGGCGCGGAGTAGTAGCTGACGGCCTGGAAATCGATCGGTGCGATCGACAGCTTCGCCCAGTGCGGCACCGGCATCGTCAGCCAGTGGCGATAGGCGGCGAGGCGCCAGTCGGTCATCCACTGCGGCTCTTCCTTCTTCGCCGACAACGCGCGGACGACGTCCTCGTCGAGGCCGGGCGGAAAGCTGTCGGACTCGATGTCGGTGACGAAGCCGGCGTCGTAGCGACGGCCGAGCTGTTCGTGGATTTCTGCGTTCGCAATCGGTTCTGCGATGTCGGTGGCCATGGGGGCTGCCTACTGTCTAAGCGCGGGCGAGGCGGGCGTCGATGCGCTTCGCCCCACCGGCGGTGGAAATGGGTTGAGGACGCGGCGCGTCGTCGAGCATCTGCGCCAGGCTCACGGCGCGCAGCGCATCGGCCACCACGTCGTTGATCCGGCGCCAGTTGCCGCGCACGCCGCACTGCTCGGAAATGCCGCACTGACCGTCGTGCAGGCTGCATTCGGTCATCGCGAGCGGCCCTTCCATGGCCTCGACGATCTCCACCAGGCTGATCGCCGCGGCCTCGCGTGCGAGGCGATAGCCGCCGTTGGCGCCGCGGAAGCCTTCGACCAGACCGGCCTGCGCCAGCGGCTTGAGCAGCTTGCTGACCGTCGGCGCTTCGAGGCCAGACTGTTCCGCCAGATCGGCCGCACTCATCACCACATGCGGCCGTGCGGCGAGCACGGTCAGGACGACGGTGGCGTAATCGGTGAGCTTGGTGACACGGAGCATTGCGGGCGGGGGCGACCGGAGACGCGTCGGATAAAAGCGGACCAAAATTGTACGCTTTTGCGTCCGGCAGCTCAATGTGGCGGGCGGCGGGCGTTCATCGCGGGGCGCGGCGGCGAGGCGCCTGCGCTGGCGGCTCGACGGGTTGTTGGCCACAATGCGGACTCACTCCGCCGTGGAATCCGCAATGCCCAAGACGCCGAAGAAGCCCAAGACGACGAAGAAGATCGAGGCGCGTCTGTCGAGCATCCACGGCAACGGTGTGTTCGCGACCGAGGCCATCGCCAAGGGCGAGCGGATCGTCCGCTACAAGGGTCTGCTGCGCACGCACGACGATGTCGATGCCCAGTACGGCGACATCGACGAGGACGGCCACACGTTCCTGTTCACGCTCAACGACGACTACGTGATCGACGCGAACGAAGAGGGCAACATCGCGCGCTGGATCAACCACAGCTGCGCGCCGAACTGCGAAGCCGTCGTGCAGGAAGATCCGAAGGAGCGCCGGCACAAGGACAAGGTCTTCATCGAAGCGACGCGCGACATCGCCGCTGGTGAAGAGCTGGCCTACAACTACGGCATCACCCTCGCCGAGCGGCACACCCCGAAGCTCAAGAAACTGTGGGGCTGTCGCTGTGGTTCGAAAAAGTGCACCGGCACGATGCTGCAGCCCAAGAAGTAAAGCTGTCTTCCGCTGCGGGCGGAAGACACCTATGTCCCGCCCCCCAGGGGGAGGGAAGGACCATCGGCGGATGCCGGTGGTGGGGTGAAGGGGCTCTACCGAGAGCCCCGTGCTCAGGGTCACAGTCAAAAGCAACCCTCACCCCAACCCCTCTCCCGGAGGGAGAGGGGCTCGAGCGTCACGGCGTCGGAGACACTTCCCGCAGATCCGCCGACGCGATCCGCCACGCGCGTTGCGCGTCGCTGGCGCCGTCGACCATCGCGCGGCGCAGGACGTAGCGGCCTTCGAAACGGCGGCTGCTGCCGTCGGTCTGTTGGGCGCGCAGCGACACCGGCACTTCGATGAAACGCGAACCCGCGGCGGCTTCGACCGCGCCCGGTGCGCCGATGTCGACCATCACCACCGCCGTGTCGCCGAAACCGGCCGCGAACTGTTCGGGCGACTGGCCGCTGGCGCGGCCGCCGTCGGACCACAGGGCATAGGCGCGCGCGTAGTCGACCGCATTGATCGCGGCGTAATAGGTGCGGATCACCGCCGAGGCTTCTTCGGGCGTCGGCTCGGGACCGGCGACGGCGGTCTCGCCCGGCACGCCGGTGAGACCGGTTTCCGGATTGTCTTCGAGCGGCAGCAGCGCGCTTTCCTCGATGCCGGCTTCGGGCAGCGGCTGTTCGCCGCCGAGCGGAATGTTGCCGGGCCCCGGCTCTCCGCTCAGGCCGGTGACGCCGCCCGCGTTCTGTTGCGGCTGCGGCAGCGGACCGTCGGCGGCCTGGCCGGACGCCGCGGCATCCGCACGTGCTGCGTCGCGGTCGCAGGCACCGAGTGCACACACCAGCGCGAATGCGACGGCCAGCGCGGCGCCGCGATGCACGATGCCGCGATCAGCGCGCAAGGTGCACCACCACGCGGCCATCGGCGATGTCGACGTTGCCGATGCGCTTGCCGGAAGGCAGCTTCGACAGCAGATCGTCATCGAGGCGATACACAGGTTCGCTGCGCGCGTACTCCGACAGCAGGCTGTTGACGATGCCGCGCGCGCCGCCCTTGAGCAGCGCATTGGACCCGGGCAGATCGAACTGCAGCAGCTCGGGATCTTCGAGATGCAGGCCGCGGGTCGCCGGGTCGTAGCGCAGGCCGCTCACCAGCGCGAGACGGCCCGGGCGGTCGTCCGCGGCCACGCCGCCGACTCCGAGATCGAAGTCCAGCCGCAGCCGGCGATCGCCCTGCGGAATCGTCAGGCGCGGATTGTCGAGCGTCACCGACACCAGCCCGCCGAGCTTGTCGAAGGTGCGCGGGAACCGCGTGTCGAGCTGGCGCTGCAGCTGCGGCGTGGTGAAAGCGACCTGGTCGTTGAGCCAGGCCGAGACCACACCCAGCGACGTACAGGCGGTGACGACGAGCAGCAGCAGGGCTGCGGCGGACAACTGCAGGGGACGGCGCATGGCACGCTCCGGAACGGCGATGGAGGCACCCTACGCAGGCGCCGTGAATACGGGATTAGCGGCGCGTCAGTCCGGCGCAGGCGCCAGCGGCCGGCGGTGCGGCTGCAGCCAGGCGAGCAGCAGGCCGAGCAGCAGCATCGCGATCACGTCGAAGACGATCTGCTTCAGCGACAGCGTCAGCGGAAACGGCTGGCCTGCATGCGCGAGCAGATGCCAGGGCACGAACGACACCAGCGCGATCGCCAGGCCGAAGCGTGCGCCGTGCCAGCGCTTGCTGCGATGCGGCGGCGGCAGCCAGCGGTAGAGCCAGGTCATCGCCAGTCCCAGCGACAGATAGGCGAGCAGGATCCAGGCGACCTGCGCGTTCGCATCCGCCTGCGGGCGGAACAGATGGGCGAGGGCGAGATAGTCGTCGCGCAGCAGCAGGCCGTGCACGAAAAAGCCCAGCGCCAGCGCGGTGGCGGAGATGGTGAGGCCGCAGATCCAGAACCGTTTGTCCATTGCAGGGTGTCCGAAGAGGCGCGTCGCTCGGCCCAGATTAGCGCTGCGCGGGTGACGGATCGATGGACGCCGCGGTGATGCGCCAGGTCTCGCCCTCGCGGCGCAGATCGTAATGCCCGCTGTAGCGGCGCAACGGACCCTGTCCACCGATGCGCAGATGCACCGGAATGCGCAGCGCGGTGGGGACCGGCGTGGCGTCGAGTGGCTGTGGCCGTGCGTTATCGACGCGCAAGCCGGTCACGTCTTCGAGCGTGCGCAGGTCCGCTTCGCCCTGCGATGCGGGGCGGCCGTGGATCCACATTGCATCGGCTTCGCTGCGGTCGTCCTTGAACAGTGCGGCGAGATAGGCGTGCACGGCCGAGACGGCGTCCTGCATCGCGGCATCGTGCGCCGCCTGCAGTCCGGCACTGGCGGCCGCGGCCGCGGCATCGGGCGATGGGGCGGACGCAGTCGACGCGGCGGCCGGCGAATCCGGCGATGGCACATCGTCCGCATCGCGGCGCAGGCCTTCCTGCACCGCGACGGCGATGCCGAGCAACACGATGGTCGCGATGACCAGCCACCAGGCGCGATGCGACATCCGGATGTTCCCCTGCGCCGCGTGCGCGGCATCGACCGGATGCTAGCGCGCCGCGTCGCCGTTGTCGGCACCGTGTGCACGCAGCAGCGGCAGCGGGTCGAACGCGCCGTCGCTGGCGTAGAGGCCGTAATGCAGATGCGGCGGCGTGCCGCGCGCGTTTCCTGTGTCGCCGACGACGCCGAGCGCATCGCCCGGCCGCACCAGATCGCCGACTTCGAGCAGATCCGCGAAGCCGTCGAGATGCGCATAGTAATGACGCTGCCGGCCCGGGCCCATGACCCACACCTGCTTGCCCCCGAGGCCGCTTTCGCGCACGCCGACGACGAGGCCGTCGGTCGTACTGCGCACCGGCGTGCCGCGGGGCGCGAAGATGTCGACGCCTTCGTGCTGGCGGTCGCGTCCGCGTGGCGCGCCGTAGGTGTCGGCGACGCGCGAGGCGCGCACGCCGTCGACCGGCATCGGCAGCGATTCCGGCGCCGGCGCCGCGGACAGCGCCGCAATCGCGCGCGGTTTTGCCATGAACGGCTGGTGCCAGGCCCAGTAGCCGGCAGCGGCGAACAGGCCCGCCCAGAACACGAAGCCCAGCGTGGCGCGCAGCTGCGGCGTGTAATCGCGGCGCGGCGTGCGCACAGGTTTCGGTGCGGCAGGTGGGGTGGAACCGGGTGTGGGATCGGGCTCGGACATGACGTCAGCGTCGCAGACCGTGCGCGAAGCCGGAGTCAGTGCAGCGGGTCGCGCAATGCAGAACGACCTGCACGAGGCAGGCCGTCCAGGACAAACGAGACGGGCTCAGCGCGCGTCGGCGTTCGCTTTCACTTCCTGTTCGAGCCGCGTCTTGAGCTCGGGCGCGAGCTTGAGTTGACGCGCGAGTTCGTCGAGGTAGCTGCGTTCCATGAAGCTGGTCTCGTCGGCGACGAGCACGCTGGCCAGATACATTTCCGACGCGATCTCGGGCGTGGTCGCGGCGCTGGCCACTTCCGCCGGATCCAGCGGCTTTTCCAGTTCCGCATGCAGCCAGCGCTGCACGTCGGCGCCCTCGTCGATGCGCTTGAACTCGCCTTCGATGACTTCGCGCTCGCGTGCGTCGATGTGGCCGTCGGCTTTCGCGGCCGCGACCAGCGCCTTGAGGATCGCCTGGCTGTGGATGTCGACCTGCGGCGCGGGCAGACGGTCGACGGTCTGCGGCGCGACGGTCGCCGCCCCGGCCTGCTGCTTCTGGTAATCGCCGTAGGCCTTGTACGCCATGACGCCGATCGCGGCGAGGCCGCCATAGGTTGCGACCTTGCGGGTCTTCTTGTTCTTGCCGAGCAGCAGGCCCAGCGCGCCACCGGTGGCCGCGCCCTTGCCGAAATCCGCATTGAGCAGGCTGCTGCCGGGCTTGCCGCCGGCCTGCGAAGTGAGCAGATGATTGAGGAAGCCCTGGAAGCTCATCGTTCGATATCCATCGGTAGGGAGAAAACGGCGCCGAGCATGCGGCGGTCAACGTTCACCGGATGTGCACGGTTCGCTTCGCCGGACGAATCGTTCAGAACCGGGTGAGCGTCATGTTCGCAGCAGGCGGGCGAAGACATCGCATCGCGCCGTCCCCAAACGAAATCGGGGCGGCCCAGCCGTCGGGGGAACCCGCAAACAAAATCGGGACGGCCAAGGCCGTCCCGATCGAAAGACACGTAGCGACCTGGATCAGGCAGCGGCGTCCTTGAGCTTCTTGAGCGGGCGCACCTTGACCTTGACCGAGGCGGGCTTGGCGGCGAACCACTGCTCTTCCTTGGTGAAGGGGTTGATGCCCTTGCGCTTCGGCTTGGCCGGCACGCTGACCGACGTGATCTTCAGCAGGCCCGGGAGGGTGAACGAACCCGCGCCCTTCTTGCTGATCGAGCCGTGCACGGCGCCTTCGAGCGCTGCGAACACCGCGCGCACGTCCTTCGCCACGACGCCGGTGGATTCGGCGATGTGTGCGACCAGGCCCGACTTGCTCAGGGCTTCCTTGATCGGCTTCGGTGCTGCCGGCTTTGCGGCGGCGGCCTTCTTCGGCGCAGCAGCCTTCTTGGCCGGGGCTTTCTTGGTGGGGGCCTTCTTCGTTGCCATGAGCGTGTGGTTCCCTCGTCGAGTGATGATTGAGTTGTCCGGGCCGAGCGAGCCGGCAAGCGGAATGTAGGGCATCGTGGCACGTGCGCCAATAGGAAACCGCAAAAAAACAGGGCTTTTGCGTTCAGCGGTCCTGGCGCGAAGTGCGGCGACGTGGCGGCCACAGGATCCAGGCGCCGGCGACCAGCAATGCGAGCACGCTGTAGGCGGCGACGAAAATCCACCACGGCGCCTCGAAAAACAGCACTTTCGACAGCCAGTGGGCGACGAAGGATTCGTCGTAGGTCTGCTGTCCGGCGCGCGTGCGCAGCCACTGTTCCCAGATCGTCAGCGGGCACAGACGCCCGAGCCAGGCCTGCACGGCGATCACCACGACCAGCGCGACGTGCAGCCAGCGCAGCCAGCGGCGCCGTATCCAGCGCCAGCCGAGCGGGCCGCCGACCAGCAGCGCGAGCGTCATGCCGACGACGAATACCGCGATGCCGACATGGACTGCGAGTACCGCGTCGGCGAGCACGGCAGCGAGGGACGGTGGGAGTGTCATGGCCGGATCATCGTGCATCCGCCGTCGGCGTGCAGGTGCTGCGTCGCATCACAGGGACGCGCGCGTAACGGACGGAGGTCCACCATCCACGATCCAACTCACGAGGAGCACGCACATGGGTATCGCCCGTCACGCCACCGCCCACTGGACCGGTGATCTGAAGTCCGGCAAGGGCACGTTGTCGACGCCGCAGAGCGGCCTGCTGTCGGAGACGCGTTACGCGTTCGGCACCCGTTTCGGCGACGAGAAGGGCACCAATCCCGAAGAGCTGATCGCCGCCGCGCACGCGGGCTGTTTCACGATGGCGCTGTCGGCGAAGCTCACCGAGGCGGGTTTTCCGCCGGAATCGCTGGACACGCGCGCCGACGTCGACCTGTCGATGGACGGCGGTCCGCAGATCAGTTCGATCCGCCTGAAGACCCGCGCCAAGGTGCCGGGCATCGACGCGGCGAAGTTCCGCGAACTTGCCGATGACGCCAAGCAGAACTGTCCGGTGTCGAAGGCGCTGTCCGCGGTGCCGCTGTCGCTGGACGCCGAACTCGAAAGCTGAGTGATGATCGCAGAACGCCGCGTCGGGCAACCGGCGCGGCGTTGTCGTGTCTGGCGGTGTGCTGCCGGCGTAACGTTGCACAGCAGCGCGTGACGCTCAGCGCCAGTCGATCGTCCCGCGCACGACGGTCTGCACGCGACCGCCGGACCAGACATCGCCGTTGCCGTCGACGTGCAGTTCGATGATCGCGTCGTGGCCGACTTCGCGGCCCTGGCTGCTGCGGTAGCGGCCATCGCTGCCGGGCAGGGCGTCGCGATCGGCCAGCCACGCGGCCAGCGTCGCGTTCGCGGCGCCCGAAGCGGCGTCTTCGAAATGGCCGGTCGAACCGACGAAAGCGCGCACCGCGAGGTGATGCACCGGGTCACTGGAGCGCGCGAATGCGCACAGACCCATGCTGCCGGTGGCCTCGGCGAGTGCGCCGATCGCAGTCCAGTCCGGCGTCGCCGCGCGCAGGTCGGCTTCGCTCGCGAGCTCGGCCAGCCACCAGCGTCGCCCGCCATCCATCAGTACCGGCGGCAGCGCACCGAGTGGCATCGCCGCGAGCACGTCGCGCAGACGCGGATCGTCCGCCGATGCGGTCTCGACGACCGACGCGCGCGGTGTGCGCACAGCGATCGTGCGGGTTGGGCCTTCGCCGACGACTTCCAGCGGCAGCTTGCCGGCGATGCCGTCCTGCACCAGCAGGCCATCGCGCGGCGCCGCGATTCCGGCTTCGAGCACCACGTGCGCGGTGCCGACGCTCGGATGACCGGCGAACGGCACTTCGCGGCGCGGCGAGAATATGCGGATGCCGTAGCTGGCATCGTCGGACGTGGCCGGGAACACGAACGTGGTCTCGGGCAGGCGCGTCCAGCGGGCGATGGCCTGCATCGTGGTGTCGTCGAGGCCGTCGGCATCGAACACCACGGCGAGCGGATTGCCGGCACCGGGCCGGTCGGCGAATACGTCCACCTGGACGAAGCGGCGGGTAGTCATGGCGGGGCGTCACGCGGCGCGACAGTGTAGCGGCCCGCTCACCAGTCGAATGTTCCGCGGATCACCGCCTGCACCGCGCCGCCGATCCAGACCTCGCCGGCCGGGTCGATGTCGACCTCGACACGCCCATCGCGGCCCAGCTCGCGGCCCTGGCTGGCGACGTAGCGGACGACGCGGCCATCCTCGGCCCGGTCCATGTGCAGCCACGCGGCGATCGCGGCATTCGCGCTGCCGGTCACCGGATCTTCCGGCACGCCGTCGGCGGGGCAGAACGCACGCACCACGAGCGCATGATCGGCCGCGTCGCTGCGCCCGCAGACCGCGACGCCCACGGCGTCGCTGGCCAGACACAGCGCGGCGATCTCCGCCAGCGGCGGCGCGAGCGTGCGCACGGCGGCGGACGTGCTGAGATCCACGCACCACCAGCGCGGGCCGTTGTCGAGCAGCGCATGCGGCGCATCGATCGCGCCGAGTGCCTGCAGTACGGCGTCGAGCTGGGGCTCGATCCCGTCCGGCGAGGCGCGATGCACCGCGCGTGGGGCGCGCACGCTGGGCCGCGTGAGGCCGTCGCGCACGTCGATGCGCACCGGCAGCAGACCGGCTGCGCACTGCTGCACCAGCGCACCGGACCGCGGCGTCGCGAGCCCCTGATCCAGCGCCGCCCAGGCCGCGCCGACGCTGGGATGGCCGGCGAAAGGCAGTTCCTGGCGCGGGGTGAAGATGCGCACGCGATAGTCCGCGTCGGCATCGGGCGGCAGCAGGAAGATGGTTTCCGACAGGTTCGTCCAGTTCGCGATGGCCTGCATCGCCGCGCCATCGAGCCCGTCGGCATCGACGACCACGCCGAGCGGATTGCCGGCGCCGGGCCGGTCGGCGAACACGTCCAACTGCAGGTAACGACGAAGCATCGGGTCTCTCGTGCGGCGGGGGGTTGCTTTAGAATCGCCTGTCATCGCGCGCGTTGTCACCGCATGCCGGTCTTCGCGCTGTTTTTCGCCCTCCATCCGAGACCCCACCTCGATGTCCTCACCCCCTGACGATCGCTGGATCGTGCTCAAGTTCGGCGGCACTTCGGTGTCGCGTCGCCACCGCTGGGACACCATCGGCCGACTGGCGAAACGCCGGGCGCTGGAGCAGGACGCGCGCGTGCTGGTGGTGGTCTCCGCGTTGTCGGGCGTCACCAACGAACTCACCGCGATCGCCGACGGCGCCGCGGATTCGGCCGCGCGCGTCGCCGCGCTGGTCGAGCGGCATCGCGCGTTCGTCGCCGAACTCGAGCTCGATGTCGATGCCGTGCTCGGCACGCGTCTCGCCGCCTTGCAGGCGCTGGCCGCCGATGCGCGCGCGGCGACGCGCTCGCTCGACTGGCAGGCCGAGGTGCTGGGGCAGGGCGAGCTGCTGTCCTCGACGATCGGCGCGGCGTATCTCGCGGCGCAGGGTCTGGACTTCGGCTGGTGCGATGCGCGCGACTGGCTGGACGCGGTGGCGCTGCCGAACCAGAGCGACTGGGCGCTGCGCCTGTCGGTGAACTGCAAGCGCGAACCCGATGGCGACTGGCGCGCACGCTTCGCCGCGCAGGCGCCGCGGATGCTGCTGACCCAGGGCTTCATCGCCCGCCATGGCGACGGCGGTACCGCGATCCTCGGCCGGGGTGGCTCGGACACCTCGGCGGCGTATTTCGGCGCGCTGCTCGGCGCACGCCGCGTCGAGATCTGGACCGACGTGCCGGGCATGTTCAGCGCGAATCCGCGCGACGTGCCCGACGCGCGCCTGCTCGCGCGACTGGATTACGCCGAAGCGCAGGAAATCGCGACCACCGGCGCCAAGGTGCTGCATCCGCGTTCGATCAAGCCCTGCCGCGATGGCGGCGTGCCGATGGCGATCCTCGATACCGAACGCCCCGATCTGCCGGGCACCGCGATCGACGCGAGCGCCGAGCCGGTGCCGGGCGTCAAGGCGATCAGCCGCCGCAACGGCATCGTGCTGGTGTCGATGGAAGGCATCGGCATGTGGCAGCAGGTCGGCTTCCTCGCCGACGTGTTCGAACGCTTCAAGCGTCACGGCCTGTCGGTCGATCTGATCGGCTCGTCGGAGACCAATGTCACCGTGTCGCTGGATCCGAGCGAGAACCTCGTCAGCACCGACGTGCTGGCGCGGCTGAGCGACGATCTGGCCGAAGTGTGCCGGGTCAAGGTCATCGCGCCCTGCGCGGCGATCACGCTCGTCGGCCGCGGCATGCGTTCGCTGCTGCACAAGCTGTCGGATGTGTGGGCCACATTCGGCAAGGAACGCGTGCACCTGATCTCGCAGTCGTCGAACGATCTCAACCTGACTTTCGTCATCGACGAGGCCGACGCCGACGGTCTGCTGCCGGTGCTGCATGCCGAGCTGATCGACAGCGGCGCGATGCCGGTGTTTGATGAAACCGTGTTCGGCCCGAGCTGGCGCGAGATCGCCCACGGCCGCCGCGAGCGCGCGCCGCAGTGGTGGCAGGGCGCGCGCGACTCGCTGCTGGCGTTGGCAGAACCGGGCCGGCCGCACTACGTCTATCACCTGCCGACCGTGCGCGAACGCGCGGCCGCGCTGTCGAGCGCCGATGCGATCGACTGTCGCTTTTTCGCGATCAAGGCCAATCCGCATCCGGCGATCCTGCGCACGCTGATCGATGCCGGCTTCGGCCTGGAGTGCGTGTCGCAGGGCGAACTCGAACATGTGTTCGCCGTGCTGCCGGATCTCGATCCGGCGCGTGTGCTGTTCACGCCGAGTTTCGCGCCGCGCGCCGAGTACGCGGCCGCCTACGCGCGCGGCGTCACGGTGACCGTCGACAACGTCGAAGCCCTGCGCAACTGGCCCGAGGTTTTCCGCGGCCGCGACCTGTGGCTGCGTCTGGATCTGGGACGCGGTGACGGCCACCACGCCAAGGTCGTCACCGGCGGCGCGGCGTCGAAGTTCGGCTTGCCGCTGGGTGCGTTCGATCAATTCCTGATCGCGGCCGAAGAAGTCGATGCGCGCATCACCGGTATCCACGCGCATCTGGGCAGCGGCATCGAGACCGTGGCGCATTGGCGCGAGGTCTATGCCGAGCTGGCAGGCTTCGCCGATGTGGTCGGCACCGTCGACACGATCGACATCGGTGGCGGCCTGCCGATTCCGTATCGTCCCGACGACGTGCCGTTCGACATCCCGGCCTGGGCCGCAGGCCTGGCGGCGATCAAGGCCGAGTACCCGCGCTATCGCCTGGCGATCGAACCGGGCCGCTACCTCGTCGCCGAGGCCGGCGCGCTGCTGACGACCGTGACCCAGGTCGTGGACAAGCTGGGCACGCGCCGCGTCGGTGTCGACGCCGGCATGCACAGCCTGATGCGGCCGGCGCTGTACGACGCCTGGCACGGCATCCACAACCTGACGCGTCTCGATGACGTGGTCGAGGCCACGGTCGAGATCGTCGGCCCGATCTGCGAATCGAGCGACGTGTTCGGTACGCGCCGCCGCCTGCCTGCCGCGACCCGCGAAGGCGACACCGTGCTGATCGCCGACGCCGGCGCCTACGGCTTCGTCATGGCCAATACCTACAACCTGCGGCAGCTGCCGCAGCAGGATGTTCTGGAATGAGTGTTGTCTTCGACCGCCATGCGGTCCGCAGTTTCCGCTTCATCGATTGCGACCTCGACGCCGCGACCGGCGTCGCGCGCCTGCGCTACGCCTTCGACGACGGTCCCGAGCTGATCGAAACCGTGACCGTACCGGGCGCGCCGTTCGCGCTCGACGCGGCGCGCGCTGAGGCCGCGACACAGGCGCTGCGTCTGCTGCACCTGATCGCCGGCGTCAGCTACTACAAGGCCGCGGTGCCGACCGACATCCGCATCGAGGGTTATGCGATCGATGCGGCGACCGCGGCGCTGCTCGAGGACGTGTACGTGCACGGGCTCGGCGAGTTCGCGTATCGCAATGGCCTGGACCTGCACGGGAAGATCCGCTTTCCGCACGACGCAACTGCGACCGCCGGAGCGCCTGCGCTCGGCCTGCGTACGCATGCGCTGGTCGCGATCGGCGGCGGCAAGGATTCGCTGGTGTCGATCGAAGCGCTGCGCGCGCTGGGCATCGAACAGACCGTCAGCTGGATCGGCGGCTCGCAGCTGATCCGCGTCTGTGCCGAGCGCACCGGACTGCCGACGCTCAACATCGGCCGCCAGATCGCGCCGGAACTGTTCGAGTACAACCGCCAAGGCGCGTGGAACGGGCACATCCCGGTCACCGCGATCAACTCGGCGATCCTCGTGCTGGCCGCCGTGCTGCACGGCGTTGATCAAGTGGTGTTCTCCAACGAGCGTTCGGCCAGCTATGGCAGCCTGATCAAGGATGCGTCCGGCGGCGAGACGCGCGAAGTGAATCACCAGTGGTCGAAGGGCTGGGCGTTCGAGCGCGCGTTCGGCGACCACGTGCAGGCGCGCGTCGCTGCGGACCTGCACTACTACTCGCTGCTGCGGCCGCTGTCGGAGCTCGCGGTGGCGCGCCAGTTCGCGAAGACCGATCGCTACGACGCGCATTTCTCCAGCTGCAACCGTAACTTCCATCTGCTCGGCGAGCGGCCGGTGAACCGCTGGTGCGGCATCTGCCCGAAGTGCCATTTCGTCTTCCTGGCACTCGCGCCGTTCATGCCGAAGCCGCGCCTGGTGTCGATTTTCGGCCGCAATCTGCTCGACGATCCGTCGCAGGTGCCGGGCTACGACGCCCTGCTCGAATACCAGGACCACAAGCCCTTCGAGTGCGTCGGTGAGGGACGCGAATCGCGCGCGGCGATGGCGGCGCTGGCGAAGCGTCCGGAGTGGCGCGAGGACGCGATCGTCGCGCGCTTCGCCCGCGAGATCGCACCGCAACTTGAAGCGGGTGAGCTGGATGTCACCGGCCTGCTGGCGGTCGAAAACGACGCGCACCGTATTCCCGACCTGCTGTGGGATCGCCTGCGTGCGCATCTCGCAGCTTGAGGCGATCGCCGCCAACGGCGGCCGCATCGCGCTGTGGGGTTGGGGTCGCGAAGGCCGCGCCGCCTGGCGCGCGATACGCAGCCGTGCGCCGACGCTGCCGCTGACGCTGTTCTGCAACGCCGACGAAGCCAGTGATGCAGCGACGCTCGGCGATGCGCTGCTGAGCTGCGATACCGGCATCGACGCCGCGCGGTTGTCGGCCTGCGCGGTCGTCGTGAAGTCGCCCGGCATCAGCCCCTACGCGCGCGATGCGATGGCCGCCGCCGCGCAGGGCACGCAGTTCGTCGGCGGTACCGCGCTGTGGTTCGCCACACGCGCCGCGCCGGGTGACGTTGCGGCCGGCACGGTCTGCGTCACCGGTACCAAGGGCAAGAGCACGACGACCGCGTTGCTTGCGCATCTGTTGCGCGCGCACGGCCTGCGCACCGCGTTGGCCGGCAATATCGGCCTGCCGCTGCTGGAACTGCTCGATGCCGACGCCGATGCCTGGGCGATCGAACTGTCGAGCTACCAGACCGGCGACGTCGCCACCGGCGGCGTGCGGCCCGACATCGCAGTGGTCACCAACATCTTCCCCGAGCATCTCGACTGGCACGGCAGCGAGGCGCAGTACATCGACGACAAGCTGGCGCTGGTCACGCGGGCGCGGCCGCGCATCGCCGTGCTCAATGCCAACGATCCGCGCCTCGCCGCACTGGTGTTGCTGGACAGCGAGATCCACTGGTTCGGCACGCCTGAAGGCTGGCATCTGCGCGGCGATGTCCTGTATCGCGGTGGCACGGCGGTGATGGATACCTCGGGCCTGCCACTGCCCGGTCGGCACAACCGCGGCAATCTGTGCGCCGTGCTGACCGCGATCGAAGCGCTGGGCATCGACGCCGCGCCGCTGGCCGCGGCCGCCGCGGACTTCGTGCCGCTGCCACATCGCCTGCAGCCGCTCGGCACGCGCGACGGCGTGCTGTGGGTCAACGATTCGATCAGCACGACGCCGCACGCGACGCTTGCGGCGCTCGATGTCTATCGCGACCGGCGCGTCGCCTTGCTGGTCGGCGGCCACGACCGCGGTCTCGACTGGCAGTCATTCGCCGACGCGATGCGCAACGGTGCGCCGCACGCGATCGTGACCCTGGGTCAGAACGGCCCACGCATCTTCGATCTGCTGGCACCGGTCGCGCGCGACGCCGGGTTCCAGCTGTCCGCGGCCGATGGTCTCGAGTTGGCGATCGCACAGGCGCGCACGGTACTGGACGGCGAGGGCGTGCTGCTGCTGTCGCCCGGCGCGCCCAGCTTCGGCGCCTACCGCGACTACACCGCGCGCGGGCGCCATTTCGCGACGCTGGGCGGCTTCGATCCGGATGCGATCACGGCGATTCCGGGGATCGGGATCGCCTGACGCAACGTGCCCGTCGGCCCACGGACGTGGTCCGTCGCGAACGCAGCCCGCTTCGTCGCATCGCCGTCTCCGTGCGCTGCGGTGCTGCGAGACTGGACGCCCATCGAACAGGACGTCGACATGGATCGCAGCGAACGCAACGCACGCGCCTGGCAGAACCCGGACAACTGGATCAGCCCGTGCTGGCTCGGTCTCTACCGGTCCGCGGACGATGACCGGCTGTGGGTGCCGAAGGTGCCGCGCGCGCTGGGATGGACGGTCAATCTCGCCCGGCCGGTCGGCGCGCTCATCCTGATGGCGCTGGTGACCGCCGTGCTGTCGATCGCGTACCGCGTGCTCGGCGCCTGACGGCACCGCCCCAGCTCAATGCCCGCGTTCGACCGCGTAGCGCGCCAGGCCGCGCAGTGCGGCGACGGCATCGTTGTCGCCGAGCCCCGCGAGCGCAAGTTCGGCGGCTTCGGCGTATTCGAGCGCGCGGGCGCGGCTGTAGTCGAGGCTGCCGGCGGCTTCGATCGCGGCCAGCACTTCGGGCAGCGCATCGGTATCGCCGGTCTCGACGATGGTCCGCAGGCGCGCACGCACATCCGGCGCGGCCTGCGCCATGGCGTGGATCAGCGGCAGCGTGGCCTTGCCTTCAGCCAGGTCGTCGCCGAGGTTCTTGCCCAGCGCATCGGCGTCGCCCGAATAGTCGAGCACGTCGTCGGCGATCTGGAATGCGTAGCCCAGCTGCATACCGTAATCGTACAGCGCCTGCTGCGTCGCTTCATCCGCGCCGGAGGCCAGCGCGCCGAGCTTCGTGCCGGCGGCGAACAGCACCGCGGTCTTGCGCTCGATAACGTTGAGGTAGGCGGCTTCGTCGGTGTCCGGGTTGCGCACGTGCAGCAGCTGCAGCACTTCACCCTCGGCGATGCGGTTGGTGGTGTCGGCGAGGATGCGCATCACCGGCATGCGGTCGAGTTCGACCATCAGCTGGAAGCTACGCGAATACAGGAAATCGCCGACCAGCACGCTGGCCGCGTTGCCCCAGATCGCATTCGCGGTGCTGCGGCCGCGGCGCAGGTCGGATTCGTCGACCACGTCGTCGTGCAGCAGGGTCGAGGTGTGGATGAACTCGACGATCGCCGCCAGCTGGTGGTGCTCGGCGCCGACGGTGCCGGTCGCGCGGCCGGCCAGCATCACCAGCATCGGCCGCAGGCGCTTGCCGCCCGCCGAGACGATGTGTTCGGCGACCTGGTTGATCAGCACCACGTCGGAGGCCAGCCGGTCGCGGATCAGTGCGTCGATGGCGGCCATGTCGCCTGCGGCGAGGGCCTGGATCGCCGGCAGATCGAGGCGGGCGGCCGGTTGGGCGACGTTGTTCATGCAGGATCCGGGACAGGCAGGCCCGGAATTATAGGCAAGGCCCGATGGCGACGTGCGGCTGCCCCCCAGCGCCGCGTGCGGACCGCGCGGACGGCGGGGGCAGGGCGCTTTATACTGTGATGTCGAAATCCATCACGCCGGCCCGCAAGCTGGCGCAATCCAAGGAATTCCCATGGCCCGCGGCGTCAACAAAGTCATCCTGGTCGGCAATCTCGGCAACGACCCCGACACCAAGTACACCCAGGGCGGCATGGCCGTGACCCGCATCAGCCTGGCCACCACCAGCGTGCGCAACGACAAGGACGGCAACAAGCAGGAGCGCACCGAATGGCACCGCGTGGTGTTCTTCGGCAAGCTCGGCGAGATCGCCGGCGAATACCTGCGCAAGGGCAGCCAGTGCTATGTCGAGGGCGAGATCCGCTACGACAAGTACACCGGCCAGGACGGCGTGGAGAAGTACACGACCGACATCGTCGCCAACGAGATGCAGATGCTCGGTGGCCGTGGTGACGGCGGTGGTGGTGGAGGCGGTGGCGGTGGCAATTACGAACGCGGCAACCGTCCGCAGCGTTCGGCCGGTGGCGGTGGCGACGCCCCGCAGCGCAGCGCCCCGCCGCAGCGTCAGGCGCCGCAGCAGCAGCGCCCCGCGCCCATGGACGACTTCTCGGACGACGACATCCCGTTCTGATCGGATATCGCTTCGCCTGATGTGCTGCACGAGCCCCCGAGCAATCGGGGGTTCCGCGTTTCAGGGAACGCGTTCCGGATGACCGCGAAAGGCGCGGCTCAGCGCACCCCGTGCATCCAGCGCCGCACCAGCGGCGACAGTACGAAGTAGGCGATGCCCGAGCCCACGCCGATCCACAGCATCAGCTGGAACAGATCGGCATAGCGCGTGGCCGCGACCGCCATGTCGAAGGTCTCGCCTTCGAGCACCTCCATCGAGGTCAGCTTGCCGAACTGCGCGGCCAGCACTTCCGAATACGCGGTGGCCAGCCAGAACGCGCCCATCATCAGGCCGACGACGCGCGCGGCCGACAGCTGGGTCACCGCCGACAGGCCGATCGGCGACAGACACATCTCGCCCAGTTCCAGCAGGAAGTACGCCAGCACCAGCCACCACACGCTGGCGAGCACGCCGCTGCCGGCCGATTGCGCCGCCAGCATCAGCGGCACGAAGGCGAGGCCCGCGAACACCAGGCCGATCGCCATCTTCGCCGGCTTGCTCGGGTTGAGCCCGCGGCGGTCCAGCCATGGCCACAGCCACGAGAAGATCGGCGCCAGCACGACGATGAAAAACGCGCCGAGGAAGGTCAGCGAACCCGCGGTCTGCGGCACCAGCACGACGTCGTGGACCAGCGCGATCGCGAGCGCGACGACCATCGCGATGACCGCCGCCTTCGCCAGCCCGCCATGGCCGCGATCGCTGGCGCGCAGCGCAGTGACCATCAGGATCGGGCTGCTGGCGAGCGCGAAGATCGCCCATGGAATGCCGGGCGTGTAGTTGCCTGGTGTCAGGCCGAACAGGTCCTTGGTCAGCATGCGGTCGGTGAACGTGACCCAGGAGCCGTAGGTCTGCTCGTAGAGGGTGAAGAAGATCAGCACGCCGATGATCAGCAGCACCAGCGCCAGCATCTGCTGGCGCTCGACTTTCGTGCAGTGGCGCACGAGGAACCAGACGAACCACACCGCGAGCGCGACGGCGATCAGGTGCATCGCGCCGTGCACGGTCCAGGTGCGCTGGATCAGCTGCCAGACCAGCAGCGCGCCGGCGACGCTGCCGGCGTAGATCCACCACTCGCGCGACAGCGGGCCGACGCGTTCGCGCAGCTTCGCCGGGTCGTTGGGTTCGGCGAGGCCGTAGAGATACTTCTGGCCCCAGATAAAGACGATCAGCCCGGCGATCATGCCGATACCGGCCGCGCCGAAGCCGTACTTCCAGCCGTAGGTCTCGCCCAGGAACGCGCACACCAGACTCGCGAACAGCGCGCCGACGTTGATGCCCGCATAGAACAGCGTGAACCCGGAATCGCGCCGCGGATCCTCGGGCGCGTAGAGCTTGCCGACGATCGTCGAGATGTTCGGCTTCAGAAACCCGACGCCCATGATGATCAGCGCCAGCGACAGATAGAACACCTGCAGCGCGGCCTCGTCGCGGATGACGATGCCATCGACGATCCGCGCCTGCTCGCCCTCGTAGGCCATGCCCAGATGGCCGAGCACCAGCAGTACGCCGCCGAGTACCACGGCCTTGCGCATGCCCAGATAGCGATCGGCCAGCAGGCCGCCGATCACCGGCACCGCATACACCAGACCGCCGTAGGCGCCGAGCAGATCGAAGCCGGCGTCGTCGCCGAACAGGTGGTACTTGAGGATGTAGAGCAGCAGCAGCGCCTTCATCCCGTAGAACGAGAAGCGCTCCCACATTTCGGTGAAGAAGCAGACGAAGACGCCCTTGGGGTGGCCCAGAAAGTCCGCGTGCGACGCGGCGGAGGAAGCGGTGACAGCGCGCAATGCCGTGGTCCGGGCGGGCGAAGGCGCGAGTATAGGCCCGGCGCTTCGCGCTGCGGATGCCGTGCATCGGGGGGCTTGCCGGCTGATCGCGCATCGCTACGATGAGGGCCGCCGTGTCCGGGGAGACCGTCTTCGACGATCGGGGCGCGGCGCAAGAGATCAGGAGTTTCGTATGGTCCGCAAAGGACTGCTTTCGATGTGCATCGCGCTGTCGTGCCTGGCTGCGCCCCATCTCCATGCGCAGGTGGACCTTGCGCCCTTCGTCGAGGACGAAGGCGTCCAGGACGCCAAGATCTCTCCCGACGGCCGGTACTTCGCGGTCACGATGCCCAATGGCGACCGGTCCGTGATCGCGGTGCTGAACCGTGCCGATCGGCGCGTCGCGGGCAGCTTCCAGTTGCCGGCGAACACCCACATCGCGGATTTCTGGTGGGCGAAGGACGATCGGCTGATGTTCGGTCTCGCCCAGCAGTTCGGCACGCGCGATTTTCCGATGGCGACGGGCGAGCTCTACGCCATGAACGCAGATGGCGGGCGCGCCCAGTTGCTGGTGGGATACCGGGTCCAGAACTCGGGCCTGGGCACCAACATCCGCAGCGGTCCGAAGGAAGAACGGGTCTTCGCATGGCCGATCGACCTGTTGCCTGCCGATCCGAAGCACGTGCTGGTCGCGATCTCGCCGTTTACGGGCGATCCCTACACCCGTGTGGACCGGATGGACGTCTACACCGGACGTCGGCATACGGTGGCCACGGTGCCCGTGCGCCGTGCGTCGTTCGTAACCGATCACACGGGCGAGGTGCGTTTCGCCACCGGTTCGCAGTCCGACAATCACAGCCAGCTGTTCTACCGCGCATCGCGAGGTGCCGACTGGGAATTGCTCAACCATCAGGGCCAATCGGGTCGGGTGGAAGAACCTGTCGGATTCTCTGCGGACAATTCCATCGCCTACCTGCGCGTGAGCCAGCCCAGTGGGCCGGATGCGATCGTCGCGATGGACATTGCCACGCGCGCGCGGACCGAACTGATGCGGGACGCCACGGTCGACCCGGAAATCCTGTTCCGACCCGGCACCGAGGTCGCCATCGGCGTCCGCTACGGCGGCGCGACGCCGCGGATGGCGTTTTTCGACGATGCATCGGACGACGCGAAGCTGTTCCGCATGTTCGAACAGGCCTTTCCCGGCAGCTCGATCTCGGTGGCGTCGTCCACGCGGAATGCCGACACCAAGCTACTGCTCGCCGAAAGCGATCGGGATCCCGGCAGCTTCTTCAGCTACGACGCCGTCGCCAAGAAGGCGGATTTCGTGCTCGCCCGCCGGGCGAAGGTCGATCCCGAGCGCATGGCCGCAATGGCGCCGGTGTCGATCCGGGCGCGCGATGGTCTGATGCTGCACGGCTACCTGACCCGCCCGGCAGGCCTGCAGGCGGGCGCAGCGGCGCCATTGATCGTGCTGCCGCATGGTGGGCCGTTCGGTATCGCCGACGAGTGGGTTTTCGATCCGGAGACGCAGATGCTCGCGCAGGCCGGTTACGCCGTCCTGCAGGTCAACTACCGGGGATCGGGTGGCTACGGCCGCAGCTTCCAGCAGGCCGGTGCACGCGAGTGGGGCGGGAAGATGCAGGACGACCTCACCGATGCGACGCGTTGGGCGGTCGAGCAGGGCCACGCGGACGCCGGGCGGATCTGCATCTACGGTGGCAGCTACGGCGCGTATGCGGCGCTGATGGGCGCGGCGCGCGAGCCTGATCTGTACCGCTGCGCGGCAGGCTACGTCGGCGTCTACGACCTGCCACTCATGCGCAACCAGGACAATCGCACCAGCAACTGGATGAAGTCGTGGTTCGACGAATGGGTCGGCAACGATCCGCAGGCGCTGCTGGCGGCCTCTCCGACCCAGCGGGCCTCGCAGATCAAGGCGCCGGTCCTGCTGGTGGCGGGGGGCAAGGACGAGATCGCGCCCGTGGACCACACGCGGCGCATGGAGCGCGCCCTACGGGCGGCGGGCGTCCCGGTGGACACCCTCTACGTCGACAGCGAAGGCCACGGCTTCTACAAGCCCGAAAACCGTCGCGCCTACTACACCAGGCTGCTCGACTTCTTTGCCACGCATCTGGGCGGCCAACGCGCCGCCCAGTGACGCCTGGCCGGCGCCGCTTTGCCAGCATCGCGGCGCCGGCCTACCATTCGGGCTCTTTGTACGGAGCCCTGCCATGTCCCTGCGCCTCGCGCTGTTGCCCTTGTGCCTGCTCGCCGCATTGCCGGCCGTCGCCCAGGAACGTGAGGCCGCGCGCGGGCTCGACGTTCGCGATCTGGTCAAGCTGGACCGCGTGTCCTCACCGCTGCTGACCGCAGATGGTCGCCAGCTGGTGTTCGCCCAGCGCACGCTGGATTTCGATTCGGGCAAGGCCACGACCGCGTTGTACGCGCGCAATCTGCTGACCCGCGACATGGCGCCGCCGAAGCGGATCACACCCGACGGCTGGAACGTGAACTCGCCCGTGCTGTCCGCCGACGGCCAGACGGTCTACTTCCTCAGCAGCAAGAACGGCAGTGCGCAGGTGTTCTCGATGCCGCTCGCCGGTGGCACGCCACGCCAGCTGACCGACGTCGCGGTCGACATCGGCACGTTCCAGATCTCGCCGGACGGCACGCGCGTCGCCTTCAGCGCCGACACCTTCGGCGAGTGCGCGGCGGACCTCGCCTGCACCAAGCGCAAGCTCGGCGAGCAGAAGGACGCCAAGGCCAGCGGCGTGGTCTACGACCAGCTGTTCGTGCGCCACTGGGACACCTGGAAGGACGGCACGATGAGCCGCCTGTTCGTCGCCGATCTGCCGGCCGCGCGCGCACGCGCGGTCACGGCGGTGCGCGCGCTGGGCCACACGCTCGACGGCGACATCCCGTCCAAGCCCTTCGGCGGCGCCGAGGACTACACATGGGCGCCGGATGGCCGGTCTGTCGTCGCCAGCGTCAAGGTCGCCGGCCGCGAAGCGCCGTGGTCGACCAACTTCGATCTCTACCGCATCGATGCGGTGGGCGAGGCGGCGCCGGTGAACCTCACCAGCGCCAATCCCGCCTGGGATACCGGTCCGGTCTTCAGCGAAGACGGCGCAACGCTGTTCTACCGCGCGATGAAACGCCCCGGTTTCGAAGCCGACCGCTACGCACTGATGGCACTGGATGTCGCCAGCGGCCAGGCGCGCGAAATCGCGCCGCAGTGGGACCGCTCGCCGAGCAGCGTGATCCCGTCCGCCGACGGCCGCACGCTCTACGTCGCCGCGCAGGACACCGGCGAGTACCCGCTGTTCCGCGTCGACGTCGCCAGCGGTGAAGTGACGAAGCTTGTCGCGGACGGTTCGATCTCTTCGTTCGCCATCGCCGGCGACACCATCGCCCTGAGCCGCAACTCGATCCAGAGCGGCGACACGCTCTACACCGGGTCGCTGCAGTCGCTGGGCGCCGATGCGCAGCTGCGCCAGATCACGCCGACCGCGGCCGAGCGTCTGCCGGGCGTCGCCTTCGGCGACTTCGAGCAGTTCTCGTTCAAGGGCGCCGGCAACGAGACGGTCTACGGCTATGTGGTCAAGCCGTGGAACTACCAGGAAGGCCAGACGTATCCGGTCGCGTTCCTGATCCACGGTGGCCCGCAGGGCAGCTTCGGCAACGGCTGGAGCTACCGATGGAACCCGCAGACGTATGCGGGGCAGGGCTACGCGGTCGTCATGATCGATTTCCACGGCTCGACCGGCTACGGCCAGGCGTTCACCGACGCAATCAGCGGCGACTGGGGCGGCAAGCCGCTCGAGGATCTGCAGAAGGGCTGGGCCGCCGCGCAGGACAAGTACGCGTTCCTCGATGGCGACAAGGCCTGTGCGCTCGGCGCGAGCTACGGCGGCTACATGATCAACTGGATCGCCGGCAACTGGTTCGACCGTCGCGGCAATGCGCCGTTCAAGTGTCTGGTCAACCATGACGGCGTGTTCGATACACGCTCGATGGGCTACGTCACCGAAGAACTCTGGTTCACCGAGTGGGAGAACAAGGGCACGCCGTTCGACCAGCCGAAGAACTACGAGCGCTGGAACCCGGTCAACCACGTTGCCAACTGGAAGGTGCCGATGCTGGTCGTGCAGGGCGAGAAGGACTACCGCGTGCCGGTGGACCAGGGCCTGTCGACGTTCACCGCGCTGCAGCGCAAGGGCATCGAATCGAAGCTGCTGTACTTTCCCGACGAGAACCACTGGGTCCTGCAGCCGCACAATAGCGTGCTGTGGCACGACACGGTCAACGCCTGGCTCAAGCAGCACATCGGCGAGTAAGCGGCTCTGATCGAGCGGCCGGCACACGCCGGCCGTTCGCGTCTGTGCGGCACCGCAACACCAGGAATGGAGGTCCGCCAAGATGGCGATCGAAACCGCTGTACCGTCCACCGCGCTGATCACCAGCGACATCGTGCTATTCGGCCTGATCGCGGCCACCCTCGGTCTCATCTTCTGGCTCGCCAGCGGGCCCACGCCGTTCTGGAAGAAATTCTTCGCCTGGGTGCCGGCGCTGCTGCTGTGCTACTTCGTGCCGGCGTTCTACAACACCGTCGGTCTGATCGACGGTGAGAGCAACAGCCTCTACAACCCGATCGCCAGCCGCGTGCTGCTGCCCGCCGCGCTGGTGTTGCTGACACTGTCGATCGATCTCAAGGGCATCCTCAAGCTCGGACCGAAGCTGCTGTTCGTGTTCGTCGCCGGCACCGTGGGCATCGTGCTCGGCGCGATCGTGTCGTTCCAGATCATGGAGTGGGTGCATCCACCTGCGGTCGCGGGTGATACCTGGAAAGGCATGGCGGCGCTCGCCGGCAGCTGGATCGGCGGCGGCGCGAACATGGTCGCGATGCGCGAGGTCTACGAGGTCGATGCCACGCTGTTCGGGCAGTTCGCGGTCGTCGACGTCGCGATGGCCAGCCTGCTGATGGCGACGCTGCTGTTCATCGCTAACCGCTCGGCGCAGATCGATGCGCGCAGCGGCGCGGACACCGCGGCGATCGACGAGATGAAATCGCGCATCGCCGCGCACGAAGCCGCGAACGCGCGGATTCCGACCTTGAATGATCTGATGATCATTGTCGCGGTCGCCTTCGGCTTCGTCGGATTGGCGCACGCGATCGCCACTCCGCTGTCGGCGTGGTTCGGCCGGTTCGAGTGGGCGTCGCGTTTCAGTCTCGACTCCTCGTTCGTCTGGGTCGTGCTGATCTCCACGTTGGCCGGTCTGGTGCTGAGCTTCACCCGTGCGCGCCGGCTCGAAGATGCGGGCGCGTCGAAGATCGGCACCGTGTTCCTGTATTTCCTGATCGCGTGCATCGGCATGCAGATGGATTTCATGCGGCTGTTCGATCGTCTGGAGCTGATCGCCATCGGCGCGATCTGGATGCTGGTGCACGTGCTGGTGATCTGGGGCGCGGCGCGGCTGGTCAAGGCGCCGATGTTCTACATCGGCGTCGGCTCGATGGGCAACGTCGGTGCCGCGGCTTCGGCACCCGTCGTGGCGGCCGCGTTCCATCCGACGCTGGCGCCGGTCGGCGTGCTGCTCGGCACGGTGGGCTACGCGACAGGCACGCTGATCGCCTATCTGGTCGGGCAGATCCTGCGGGTGATGGCAGGGCAGTAGCGGCGCGACAGCCGACGGAATCTTGTCCGCCGGCGGGCGACCGCCGGACGGACTTTGCAGGATCGATGCATGTCGCGCAGAAGGCGCTTGCGCAGCGGTTCCGCTGTGGCACGATGCCGCCACGCCGTCGCCGATGACGGCGTCCTTGCCGCGGCCGCCGCCGTCGCGGCCTGCGCGCAGCGGGCGGGTGATGGAAGGCACCGTGCATGGCCGCAGATCCCGCAACGCCGTCGACGGCGCTGATCACCAACGACATCGTGTTGTTCGGCCTGATCGCCGCGACACTCGCCGCCGTGTTCTGGACCGCGTCGCGTCCGAGCGGCCCGTGGAAGCGCTTCTACACCTACGTGCCGGCGCTGCTGCTGTGCTACTTCATCCCCGGCATCTACAACACGGCCGGCCTGATCGACGGCAGCGCGAGCGCGCTCTACAACCCGGTTGCCAGCCGCGTGCTGCTGCCGGCCGCGCTGGTGCTGTTGACACTGACCATCGATCTGCGTGGCGTGCTGCGGCTGGGGCCCAAGCTGCTGCTGATGTACATCGGCGCATCGATCACGGTGATGATCGGCGCCTTCGCCGCGTTCTGGATCATGGGACTGCTGCATCCCGAGACCGTCGCCGGCGACACCTGGGCCGGCATGGCGACGCTGGCCGGCAGCTGGATCGGCGGCGGCGCGAACATGGTCGCGATGAAGGAAGTCTTCGCCGTCGACGAAACCACGTTCGGGCAGTTCGTGGTCGTCGATGTCGGCGTCGGGTACGTGTGGATGGCGGTGCTGATCTTCCTCGCCGGCCGCGCCGCGAAGATCGATGCGCGCAGCGGCGCCGATACGCGCGCGATCGAAGACCTCAAGACACGCCTCGCCAGCTACCAGGCCGAGCACGAGCGCGTGACGTCGCTGACGGACCTGATGCTGATCGTCGGCATCGCTTTCGGCGCGGTCGGCCTGTCGCATGCGATCGCCGGGCCGGCGTCGGCATGGTTCGGCGCGAACGTGGGCTGGGCGCGGCAGGTCAGCCTGCACGAGCCCTTCGTCTGGGTCGTGGTGCTGTCGACGTTGATCGGCCTCGCTCTGAGCTTCACCCGTGTGCGCACGCTGGACGGCGCAGGCGCCTCGAAGATCGGCACGTTGCTGCTGTACATCCTGATCGCCTGCATCGGCATGCAGATGGACATCTTCGCGCTCGCCGACCGGCCGTGGCTGTTCCTGCTCGGCCTGATCTGGATCAGCATCCACATCGCACTGCTGTGGGCACTCGGCAAGGTGCTGCGCGTGCCGTTCTTCTATTTCGCGATGGGCTCGCAGAGCAACATCGGTGGGCCGGCGTCGGCGCCGGTCGTGGCCTCGGTGTTCCATCCGTCGCTTGCGCCGGTGGGCGCGTTGCTCGGAGCGCTGGGGTATGCGACGGGGACGGTGTTGGCGTATCTGGTGGGCATCGGCTTGCGGGCGATGGCGGGGCAGTAATCTGCGCTTTGAATGTTGCTTTCGCTTTTTTCGTTTTTGCTCCGCTCCGCTTTGTTTTGGCTTTATGCGCTTGATCTGAATCGAGCCGTAGAGCGAGCCGAGCATCGCAGGGCGACGGGGTCGAAGAGCAGCCCATGTCTGAGCGTAGCGAGTTTGGGCTGCGTGCCCCGTTGCCCGAGAAGCGCAGGGGACCGCCGCGGCTGTATCGCGGCGGATCGCGTCCGGCGAAGGGGGTTTTGCTTACTTTTGCCAAGACAAAAGTAAGCCGCGCGACAGCGCGGAAGCCCTGTCTTTGATCTTCGCTCCTACGATTGATTCTTTGCTTGAAATATCAAAGTCGCAAAGCGACGCGCGAAGAAGCCCGAGCAAGTGCAAGGCTTTCGCCCGCTGCGCGTGCGAGTCCCTTTTGGATGGACCCAAAAGGAACCAAAAGGTCCCTTCGCCGGACGCGAGCCGACGCGATGAAGCCGCGTCGGTGCCCTCCGCTCCTCGCCTGACGCGGCACGCAGCCCAAACTCGCTGCGCTCAGACATGGGCTGCTCTTCGGCCACGCCAGGCTCCGGTGCTCGGCTCGCTCTACGGCTCGATTCAAGTCAAAGGCTGGAAGCCGAAGCCGAAGCCGAAGCCGAAGCAAGAGCAAAAGCTTGAGGAATGTTGAAAGAACCGTCACTCCCGCCATACCAGACATGCGTCTGTTGAAAGCCGCGTGGATGACGAGCGCAACTCGACTTGATCAGCGGTGCTAGAAGCCGGCGCCTGCGCAGGCTGCGCCCGCAAAAGCAAACCCGATCATCTGCCGTGACACGACGGCATCGCCCAAACGAAAACGGGCGGAACCCTGAGGTTCCGCCCGTCGTCGTATCACGTGTCGCCCTGGATCAGCAGCAGCGGAATCCGCTGCGTCCGCCGAAGCGGGCTTCCTGCCGTTCGCGGAAGAACGTCTTGTAGTCCATCGGCTCGCGGTCGGGATGCTTCTCGAGGATGTGGCGCACGTAGTTGTCGTAGTCGGGGACGCCGCAGCACAGCCGCGCAGTCTGGACGACTCTCCGCCACACACGCTTGTGCGTGGCGAAGTACTCGACGGGAACCAGCGCGCCGGCCATCAGGTCTGCACTCCGGTCACGAGCCGCACCGTCACAGCCAGGCCTGCTGCTGTTCGGGCGTCAGTTCGACGAACGCCGATTCCTTGGCCGTCGGCGCGGGTGCGCGGCGGGCCTTGAGGATGGCGCGGACGGCGAAGAACAGCACGCTGAAGACCACGAACAGGAACAGCGCCGTCAGGCCGGCATTGACGTAGCCGTTGACGATGACCTGACGCATCTGGCCCGCGGTCTTGGCCGCGCCCAGCAGTTCGCCGTTGGCCAGCGCCGCCTGGTAGTGGCGGGCCTGGGCGAGGAAGCCCATGGCCGGCTTCGGGTCGAACAGCTTGATCAGGCCTGCCGACGTGGTGCAGATCAGCAGCCATGCCGCCGGCACGACGGTGACCCATGCATAGCGGTCCTTCTTCATCTTGAAGAGCACCACCGTGCACAGCATCAGTGCGATGCCCGCGAGCATCTGGTTGGCGATACCGAACAGCGGCCACAGGGTGTTGATACCACCCAGCGGATCCACGACGCCCTGATAGAGGAAGTACCCCCACAGCGCGACGCAGCCCGCGGTGCCGAGTGCGTTCGCACCCCAGTTGTCGGTCTTGCGCAGCACCGGCACGAAGTTGCCGAGCAGATCCTGCAGCATGAAGCGACCCGCGCGGGTACCTGCGTCGACGGCGGTCAGGATGAAGAGCGCCTCGAACAGGATCGCGAAGTGGTACCAGAACGCCATGGCGCCGTCGCCGGTGCCGGGCAGGGCGTCGTGCAGGATCACCGCGATGCCGACGGCGAGCGTCGGTGCGCCACCGGCGCGAGAGATGATCGTGCCTTCGCCGATCTGCTGAGCCTTGAGTTCCAGCGCCTCGGGCGTGATGACGAAGCCCATCTGGCTGACCGCAGCCGCTGCGCTCTGCACGTCCGTGCCGAGCACCGCTGCGGGGCTGTTCATCGCGAAGTAGATGCCCGGATCGAGGATCGAAGCCGCGACCAGCGCCATGATCGCCACGAACGATTCCATCAGCATGCCGCCGTAGCCGATGTAGCGGGCGTGGGTTTCGTTGGCGAGCAGCTTGGGCGTGGTGCCCGAGGAAATCAGCGCATGGAAGCCGGAGACGGCGCCGCACGCGATCGTGATGAAGAGGAACGGGAACAGGCCGCCCTTCCAGACCGGACCGTCGCCGGTGGAGGCGAACTCGGTCAGCGCCGGCATCTTCAGCGTGGTGACTTCCGGGCTGGCGATGACGATGCCGATGGCCAGCGCGACGATCACGCCGATCTTGAGGAACGTCGACAGGTAGTCGCGCGGGGCGAGCAGCAGCCACACCGGCAGGGTCGCGGCGACGAAGCCGTAACCGATCAGCATCCAGGTGATCTGGGTGCCGGTGAAGGTGAAGGCCGGGCCCCAGTAGGGATCCGCGCCGACCTTGCCACCGAACCAGATCGCCGCGAGCAGGGCGATGATGCCGAAGATCGAGATCTCACCGATCTTGCCCGGGCGGATGTAGCGCATGTAGATGCCCATGAAGACCGCGATGGGCATCGTCGCGATCACCGTGAACATGCCCCACGGGCTTTCGGCCAGTGCCTTGACGACGATCATCGCCAGCACCGCGAGGATGATGATCATGATCATGAAGGCGCCGAACAGCGCGATGGTGCCGGCGACCTGGCCCATTTCCTCGCGCACCAGATCACCGAGCGAACGGCCGTTCCGGCGTGTGGAAATGAAGAGGACCATGAAGTCCTGCACGGCGCCTGCGAGCACCACGCCGACGATCAGCCACAGCATGCCCGGCAGATAACCCATCTGCGCAGCGAGCACGGGACCGACCAGCGGACCGGCGCCGGCGATGGCGGCGAAGTGGTGACCGAACAGCACATGCTTGTTGGTCGGAACGTAATCGAGACCGTCGTTGTTGACGTGCGCGGGGGTTGCCCGACGCGGATTGAGCCCCAACACCTTCTCGGCGATATACAGGCTGTAGTAGCGGTAGGCGACCAGATAGATCGAGACTGCGGCCACGACGATCCAGAGCGCGCTGATCTGTTCGCCTTGTCGCAGGGCGACAACGCCCATACAGGACGCGCCCAGCAGCGCGACCGCGCCCCAGACTACGTGATTGATGGCACCCTTCATTTTCAGTTAATCCCCGGGAAGACGCGCACAGGGTCGCCCCGGGGACGCGTGGGGTCAATGCGCAATCGGTCGAATGCGGCGCCAGGGTCTTAAGACTTTCGTCGTAGACCTGTGCATCGCCTGCTAGCATCGCGCTTCCGAATTCCGTGTCGAGCGCCCATGCAGGCTGTCGCGAACGGCCTGCGCCGCAGGTCCGCCCCCGTTCCAGAATCGATCGAGCACGCGGCACGATGACCGGCGCGAACGACACCCCGACGCTGCGCGGGCAACTGCAGTCGCTGATCGCGCGCTTGCCCGATGGCGACGTGCAGGTCGGTCCGCTGGTAGACGAGCTCGGAACCCAGGGCATGTTGCTGCTGGTGATCCTGCTGACGCTGGTGTTCCTGATTCCGGTGTCGATTCCCGGCGTCAGCACCGTGTTCGGCGCGGTGATCGTGCTGATCGGTGTCGCCCGCATGGCCGGTCGCGCGCTGTGGCTGCCCGATGCGGTGCGTCGGCGCACGGTGCCCGCGGGCCGGCTGCGCGGCGCGCTCGATACAGGGCTGACGTGGGTGCGCCGGCTGGAGCGCATCACGAAGCCAGGACGTCTGGCGCGACTGACCGACGGTCGCGCGATGGGTCTGGTCAACGACGGCGCGCTGGTCCTCGGCGCGGTGCTGCTGATGGCACCGTTCGGCTTCATTCCCTTCAGCAACACGATTCCCGGCGTCGCCCTGATGTGCCTGGCGATCGGCCTGCTGCAGCGCGACGGACTGATGGTGCTGCTGGGCCACGTCGCCAACGTGCTGACGATGGTCTACTTCGCGATCCTGATCGGCGGGGGCGGTCTGGCGATCCGCGAATTGTTCGTGCGCTTCTGGCCGGGTTGAGTTGGCAGGCGCGCGGCTACAGCCAGCGCGCCTTCTTGAACATCCGGTAGAGCACGACCATCACCACGCCCACGCCGCCGATCAGCACGGGATACGCGTAGCGTTCGTCGAGTTCGGGCATGCCGTGGAAGTTCATGCCGTACCAGCTGGTGATCAGCGTCGGCGCGGCGAGCAGGGCGGCCCAGGCACCGAGCTTCTTGACGATCTCGCCCTGGGTCAGCGTCACCAGCGCCTGGTTGACGCCCAGCGCGGTGCCGAGGATGTCGCGGATCGCGTCGATGGTCTCGTTGATGCGCACCGAGTGGTCGAGCACGTCGCGGATGTAAAGCTTGGCGTCGCTGGGAATCAGCGGGCTGCTGCTGCGCACGAGCTGCGAGAGCACGTCCTGCAGCGGCGTCACCGCGACGCGCATGTAGGTCAGCTCGCGCTTGAGCTGGTAGAGCCGGATCACGATGCCGCGATGGAACTGCTCGCTGATGATGTCCTGCTCGAGTGCGTTGAGCGTGGTCTTGAAGTCGTCGACGATCGGCAGATAGTTGTCGACGATCGCGTCGAGCACCGCGTACAGCGCCGCCGGCGCGCCCATCGCCATCAGTTCGGGCTCGCGTTCGATGCGTTGCCGCGCCGGCGCATACGACAGCGACGCCCCGTGGCGCACGGTCACCAGATAGCGCGCGCCCAGGAAGATGTGGGTCTCGCCGTAGGCGATGCGTTCGTCGATCGCCTGCGCGGTGTTGGCCACGATGAACAGCGAATCGCCGTAGGCCTCGATCTTCGGCCGCTGGTGCGCCTTGCCGGCGTCCTCGATCGCGAGATCGTGCAGGCAGAACTCTTCCTGCAGCTGCGCCAGCACCTCGGCGGCCGGCTCGTACAGGCCGATCCACACGAAGCTGCCGTCGTCGACCGCCAGGACCTCGCTGATGTCGTCGAGCAGGATGTTCTGCTTGCGGCCATCCGGCCCGTACACGGCGCAATTGACCACGCAGGCTGGATTGGCGGCGGCGGGTGCCGCGGCGATGACTGGATCGGCTGGGGTCTGCATCGCGCCATCGTCCGCCAGCGCGGTCCGCTCGACAAGCGCGGCGCGCCCGGTGGGCGCGCGCCTGACGCTCAGCGTGCGATGAAACGCACCGCCTGGCCGCCGCCCGATGCCATCGCGATCGACAGCGTGTCGCCGGCGCCGACCTCGCGCGATTCGATCGCGATCGCATGCGGATCCGTGCGCCAGCCGGCACCGTCGCCGTCGCGGTAGATCTGCGCCATGTAACGACGATCCGGGTCGAGGAAATCCAGTGGCAGCGCGACCGTGCGCGCGGTGTCGTCGGTTACCGCGCCCAGATACCAGTCGTCGCCGCCGCGCTCGCGGCGTGCGATGACCGCGAACTCGCCGACCGCGCCGTCGAGCGCGCGGGTCTCTTCCCAGTCCACCGGCACGTTGCGGACGAACTGGAACGCCTCGGGCCGCGATTCGTAGTGCTCGAGCAGATCGGCCGCCATCTGCAGCGGGCTGTAGATCACCACGTACAGCGCCAGCTGCTTGGCCAGCGTCGTCGCCATCGGCGTGCCGGACTTTGTGTCCATGCCGAAGATGCCCGGCGTGAAGTCCATCGGCCCGGCGAGCAGGCGCGTGTAGACCAGCGTCGCCTCGTGTTCCGGCGGATTGCCCGGCTGGCCCCAGGCGTTGTATTCCATGCCGCGCGCGCCTTCGCGCGTGACGAGGTTCGGATACGTGCGACGCAGGCCGGTGTCCTTCACCGGCTCGTGCGGATTGACACTGATGTGCTGCGCCGCCGCGGCCTCGACCACCTTCTGGTGGTGGCGCACCATCGCCTGGCCTTCATGCCAAGCGTAATGCAGCGCGCCGTCCTCGCCGCGCACCTTGGCCTGGCCCGCGTCGGCGACGTAACCGGTCTTCACCGCCTGTACGCCGAGGCGTCCGTAGAGCGCCATCGCATCGTCGAGCTGCGCTTCGTAGTGCGCGGCATGGCCGGAGGTTTCGTGGTGGCCGATCAGGGTCACGCCCTTGTCGCGCGCGTGGCGGGTCACGGCTTCGATGTCGAAATCGGGGTAGGGCCGGGTGAAGCTGAAGGTCTCGCCGTTGCCGAACCAGTCGCCGTCCCAGCCGACGTTCCAGCCTTCGACCAGCACGCCGCCGAAGCCGTTCGCCGCGGCGAAATCGATGTGCCGGATCGCATGCGCGGTGGTCGCGCCGTGCTTGGGCCCCGACGCCCAGGTCTTGCGGTCGAGATGCATCTCCCACCAGATGCCGACGTACTTCATCGGCCGCACCCACGACACATCGCCGAGCGCGTTGGGTGCATTGAGGTTGAGGATCAGGCCCGACTCGACCAGACCGCCTGCGCGATCAGCGATCTGGATCGTGCGCCAGGGCGTCGCGAATGGCGTGGCCACTTCGACCTTGGCCGCGCCGATGCCCGGCGTCAGCGCGGCGCGGAAGCGGCGACCGTCGACGCGCGCGAGATTCATGCCCGAGTAGTCGACCAGCGCTGCTTCGTGGATCGACAGGTGCAGGCCGTCGCCGGTGCGCAGCGTGATCGGCGTCTGCGCCTGGCCGACCTGCTCGACCGGCGTGCGGTGATAGATGTACTCCTCGCGGTTCCATTCGAACGCGGGAATCCACCACGCGGTCGCGGCATCGGCGATGTCGAACTCGGTCAGCTCCTCGGCGATCGACAGGCGATCCAGCCCGGGCTGTTTCGGAACGTCGTAGCGGAAGCCCAAACCGTCGTCGAACACCCGGAACTCGACGTCGAAGCGGCGCTTCGGTCCGGCGGTCTCGGCCAGCGTGACCCGCAATGCGCTGTGGTGGTCGCGCATCTCGCGGCGCTCGCCCCAGGGCTGCTCCCAGCGCTCATCGTGCGCCTGCGTGCGCTGGTCGACGATCGCCAGATTGCGTTCGAACTTGCGCGTGTCGGTGAACATCAGGCCCAGGCGGGACGGCGCGATGACCGGGCGGCCGTCGCGACTGACGGCGTAGCTGGCGCGGCCTTCGGTGTCGGTCGTGACCTCGACGGTGATGCGTCCATCCGGCGATGCGACACGCGCGCTGGTGCGCGGTTCGGCAGCGAGTGCGGTGAGGGTGGCGAGCGGCAGCAGTGCGGCCAGTAATCCGACGAGACGGTTCGACATCGTGCGGCGCCCTCCCAGACGCGTGCAATCGTGCGTGCGTCCGGATTCTTGCACGCGCATTCCGCGTGGTCGGGGTGCATACGTATGCAGCGATGCGCGTCCCCGCAGGCGTGGTCCTATCGGGCGTGTCGCCTGCGCAGCGCGCACCACAACCCAGCATGCACCGGCATCAGCAGCGAGAGCCACGCCGCATTGCGCTGCGGCAGCACCGGCAGCCAGTGCAGGAACAGCGCGACGATGCCGCACACCAGCACGGCAGCCAGCACCCAGCCGAACAGTGCACCGGGTGCGCGTCCACGTGCGATGCGCCAGCCGCCCGGCAGCAGCAGCAGGCACAGCGGGTTGAACAGCAGCAGGTTGTGATTGCGCCAGGCGAAGACGTGTTCGCTGCCCAGCCACAGGAACAGCATCACGCCGCCGAGCAGGGCGCTCAGGGTCCAGAACGGCAGGGCGATCGCGGCCAGCGCACGCGGTGCGAACCGGCCGGCGACGAGAATCGCCACGCCGAGTACGAGACCGGCCACCAGCCACGGCCACAACAGACGCGCGCGTTCGACCGGTTCCGGTGCCTGCGTGTGCGGCACGATGATCTGCTCGCCCGAGACCAGCGGACGGCCATCGACATTGCGCGCGCTGCGCAGCGCATCGGCCAGCCGCATCGGCACGAACGCGTCTTCCCACAAAGCATTCGGTCGATCGGCGGACGGCCCCAGGCCGATGTCGAAGCCCAGCCACATCCAGGGCGCCGGCGAGGCCAGGCGGACCGCGTCGCCGCGATAGGTGTTGCCGCGCGAGCGGCCCTGCAACTGGCCGCGCAGCGCGCCGCCGAGTGCGGTGTCGATCGCGTCGCGCACGCGCGTGGAACAGTTGTCGGTGAAGTAGTCGTAGCGGTAGTGCGCGTGTTCGGGCTTCGCGTTCTCGACCAGCGCGCCGACGAGCTCGCGGGCCTGCGCGGGGTCGAGATCCAGCCACTGGATCGACACGCCGCGGCCGACGTCGCGGTAGTAGGCGAGATCGTCGGCGAGCGGCAATGCGGCCAGCATGTAGCGCATGTCGCCGCGGATGAAACGCGGCACGAAATCCGGCTCGTTCGGATCGAAGAAGCCGAAGTTGTACGACAGCGGCTCCGGCTCGCCCGGATCGTCGACGACCAGCGCGTTGTGGCCGAAGCGTTCGAAGAACACGTCGCCGGGCTGCATCGTCGCCACGCCGATGCGCGGCGCGCCCGTATCCTGCGCCACCGCGAGCAGCGGCCACAGCGTCAGGCACAGCAGCAGGACACACGCACGCGCGAACGTGCGCGCCCGTCCGCGCAGCAGATCAGGCTTCGGCATGCACGCTGACGTGCAGCGCGTGCAGACGTCGCGAGTCGGCATCGGTCACCCGGAACGCGAAGCGGCCGAGCGTGAGTTCCTCGCCGACCTCGGGCAGATGGCCGATCGCACCGGTGATCACGCCACCGATCGTGTCGTACTCGGCGTCGTCGAAATCGGACCCGAAGCGCTCGTTGAAATCGGCGATCGGGGTCAGCGCGCTGACCGCGAACTGGCCGTCGGCCTGGGCCGCGATCAACGCGTTCGGATCCTCGGCATCGTCGTGTTCGTCGTCGATCTCGCCGACGATCTCCTCCAGCACGTCCTCGATCGTCACCAGACCGGCGACGCCGCCGTACTCGTCGATGACGATCGCCATGTGGTTGCGCGACAGGCGGAACTCGCGCAGCAGCACGTTGAGCTTCTTGGATTCGGGAATCAGCACCGCGGGGCGCAGCAGCTCGTGGATCGAGCCGGGGCCGTTGTCGGCCACCACGCCGCGCAGCAGATCCTTGGCCAGCAGGATGCCGAGAATCTCGTCCTTGTCGTCGCCGTGCACCGGGAAGCGCGAGTGGCCGGAATCGACGACCTGCTTCATCAGTTCCAGAAAGGGCGCATCGGACGGCAGCGCGACCATCTGCGCGCGCGGCACCATCACGTCCCCGACCGTCTTGCTGGAGATGCCCAGCGCGCCTTCGAACATGCGCAGCGTGTCTGCGTCGATCAGGCCATCGGCATGGGTATCGCGGAGCAGTTCCACGAGGTCCTCGCGGTTGCTCGGCTCGCCGGAAATGGCCGAGCTCAGGCGCTCGAGCCAGCCGCGGCGGCGCTCCTGGGGTTCGGAGGCGGGGGAAGGTCGACTGTCGTCCTCGGACATGGCGTGCTGCGTGTTCGCGAATCGCCCGGATGGGCCTTGGTGGCAGTCTATCAGGCCGCCGTGGCGGCGCCCGTCAGCGCAGCTCGCCGGCGTAGGGATCGTCGATGCCGAGGCCGGCGAGGATCTCGCGCTCCAGTTGCTCCATCGCCTCGGCGTCCTTGTCGTCCTCGTGGTCCCAGCCGAGCAGGTGCAGCACGCCATGGACGGTGAGGTGCGCGTAGTGCGCGTTCAAGGACTTGGCCTGCTCGGCGGCCTCGCGCGCGACCACCGGTGCGCAGATGACGAGGTCACCGAGCAGCGGCAGATGTACGCCGTCGGGCAGACCTTCCGGCAGCTCTGCGGGGAAGCTCAGCACGTTGGTCGCGTAGTCCTTGCCGCGGTAATGGCGGTTGAGCGCACGGCCTTCGTCTTCGTCGACGATCCGGATCGCCAGATCCGCCTCGCGGATGCGTCCGGCCAGTGCGGCCGCCGACCACTTCCGGAAACTCGCCGCGGCCGGCAGGCCCTTGCGCGGCAGCGCATAGCCGATCGCGACATCGAGGCGGGTGGGGCCTTGCGTCATCCCTGCGCCGCCGGGCCGGTGGCCGCGTCAGCGGCATCGCGGCGCTCGTAGGCGGTGACGATGCGGGCGACCAGCGGATGACGCACCACGTCGCGCGCTTCGAAGAACGTGAAGCTGACGCCCTCGACCTCGTGCAGGACTTCGATCGCATCGCGCAGGCCGGACTTCACGTGCTTGGGCAGATCGATCTGGGTGAGGTCGCCGGTGACGACCGCGGTCGAGCCGAAGCCCAGGCGGGTCAGGAACATCTTCATCTGTTCGATCGTGGTGTTCTGCGCCTCGTCGAGGATCACGAACGCATCGTTGAGCGTGCGGCCGCGCATGTAGGCCAGCGGCGCGATCTCGATGACGTTGCGTTCCAGCAGCTTGGCCACTTTTTCGACGCCGAGCATTTCGTACAGCGCGTCGTAGAGCGGGCGCAGATAGGGATCGACCTTCTGGGTCAGATCGCCGGGCAGGAAGCCGAGCTTCTCGCCGGCCTCGACCGCCGGCCGCACGAGGATCAGGCGCTGCACCTTGGCTTCGTTGAGCGCTTCGACCGCCATCGCGACCGCGAGGAAGGTCTTGCCGGTACCCGCCGGGCCGACGCCGAAGTTGATGTCGTGGCCGGTGATCTTGTGGAGGTACTTGGCCTGGTTCGCGCCGCGCCCGCGGATCGTGCCGCGCTTGACCCGCACCGAGACTTCCTGCGGCGTGTAGTCCTCTTCGACGTTCGCCGGACTCAGCCGAAGGTTGATCGCGTGGCTGTCGAGCACCTCGGCCTCGCTCTCGGCGTACAGCGCCTTGAGCAGCTTCTCGGTGCGGTCGAGCATGGCCTCGTCGCGACCCGTGACGCGGAAGATGTTGCCGCGGTTGGCGATCTCCACGCCCAGGCGCAGTTCGATCTGGCGCAGATGGCCGTCGAACGGACCGGCGAGATTGGACAGGCGCTCGGAGTCCGAGGGCTCGAGCAGGAAGGTGCGTTCGGGGAGGGCGTTGGTCATGACGCGGATTCTAGCGAGTGGCGCGACAGGCGGACGTGTAAAGCCGTGCCGCGGCTCGGTTCAGTCGGTGTCGCACAGCACCAGGCGACCGCGCAGCGAATTGCTCAGCGCCGCGGTGATCTCGACATCGACGAACTGGCCGATCAGGCGCGCCGGCGCCGGGAAGTTCACCGACCGCATGTTCTCGGTCTTGCCGGTGAGCTCGGCCGGATCCTTGCGCGAGGGACCTTCGACCAGCACCGTCTGCACGGTGCCGACCATGCGCTCGGAAATGCCGGCGGCATACGCATTGATGTGCGCCTGCAGACGCGACAGGCGCGCATGCTTTTCTTCCTGGGTCACCGAATCTTCGAGATCCGAGGCCGGCGTGCCCGGGCGGCGCGAATAGATGAAGGAGAACGACTGGTCGAAGCCGACGTCCTCGATCAGCTTCATCGTCTTCTCGAAATCGGCGTCGGTCTCGCCGGGGAAGCCGACGATGAAATCCGAACTGATCGAGATGTCCGGCCGCACCACGCGGAGCTTGCGGATCTTCTGCTTGAATTCCAGTGCGGTGTAGCCGCGCTTCATCGCCGACAGGATGCGGTCGCTGCCAGCCTGCACCGGCAGATGCAGATAGTTCGCGAGCTGCGGCACGTCGCGATAGGCCTCGACGAGCGAGTCGGAGAATTCCAGCGGATGCGAGGTGGTGAAGCGGATGCGGTCGACGCCGTCGATCTCGGCGATCGTGCGGATCAGCAGGCCGAGATCAGCGATCTCGCCTTCGCCCATCGGGCCGCGATACGCATTGACGTTCTGGCCCAGCAGATTGATCTCGCGCACGCCCTGGCCGGCCAGCTGCACGACCTCGACCAGCACGTCCTCGAACGGTCGGCTGACTTCCTCGCCACGCGTATAGGGCACCACGCAGAACGAGCAGTACTTCGAGCAGCCTTCCATGATCGACACGAACGCGCTCGGCCCTTCGGCACGCGGCTCGGGCAGGCGGTCGAACTTCTCGATCTCGGGAAAGCTGATGTCGACCTGCGGCAGGCCGGTCTCGCGCTTGGCGCGGATCAGCTCGGGCAGGCGATGCAGGGTCTGCGGGCCGAACACAAGATCCACGTAGGGCGCGCGCTTGACGATCGCCTCGCCTTCCTGCGACGCCACGCAGCCGCCGACGCCGATCAGCACCGGCTTGCCGTCCTTCTTGAGCGCCTTCCAGCGGCCGAGCTGGCTGAAGACCTTTTCCTGCGCCTTCTCGCGGATCGAGCAGGTGTTGACCAGCACGACGTCCGCGTCCTCGACGTTGTCGGTGAGTTCCAGGCCATCACTGGCGGCGAGCACGTCGGCCATCTTGGCCGAGTCGTACTCGTTCATCTGGCACCCGTGGGTCTGGATGTAGAGCTTGCCGCGCGGCGCGGCAGCGCCCGGCGCCGGCGAAACGGAAAGGTCGGAAGCAGGCGCGCTCGGCGCCGCGGATGCGGTCTGGGTCATGGCATGTCCGGGGCGCGGTGTTGAGTCCGGGCCGGATGGCTGGAATGGGGCGGGCAGTGTACCGGCAAGCGCCGCGTCCGCGTCCTCCGGGCTGCGCCGGAGGACCGTCGGCGCCGTTCACAATCAAGCACTTGGCAACCGCCGCCGAACATCGGACACTCCGCATCGTGAAACGGGGATGGGGACTCATCGCGACACTCGGTCTGCTGGCGGCCTTTCCGGTCGCCGGCAGCACGCTGTATCGCTGCGATTCCGGTGACGGCATCCCGCAGTACGTCAGCAAGCGCGTCAGCGGCGCCAGTTGCCGGCTCGTCAGCAGCGCGCCCGCGGCGCCGCGTTCCAGCGGCACCCGCGCGTCGCGCCCGGCAGCAGCAACGCCCACGCGGGCGACGGCACCCGCGAACGTCGACAGCGGCGCGCCCGCGACCTTCATGGGCGGCACCTCCTCGCCTGCGCCCGCAGCCACGACGGCATCAGCTCGGCCTGTCGCAACCGCGACCGCAGCACCGACGCCGGCACCGCGGGCCCAGCCCGGCAGCAACCAGCGACGCCTGCAGCAGGGCCAGGTCTACTCGTATGTGAAGGACGGCGTGCGCCACTACAGCAGCAGCCGGCCGGCCGGTGGTGCGCAGGTCGCCGCGGTCCGCACGATCCGCTACAGCTTCTTCGAGACCTGCTACGCCTGCGGCGCGGCGCCGGGGGTGAACTTCGGCAGCGTGCGGCTCAACGAGAACGCCTACCGCGACGAGGTCGCGCGCGCCGCCCGCGAGTTCGGGGTCGAGGAAGCGATCGTGCGGGCGATCATGCACGCCGAGTCCGCGTTCAATCCCAACGCGCTCTCGCGCGCCGGTGCCCAGGGTCTGATGCAGCTGATGCCGGCGACTGCCGCGCGTTTCGGCGTGGTCAACGCCTTCGACCCCGAGCAGAACATCCGCGGCGGCGTCGAGTACCTCGCGTGGCTGCTCAAGCGCTTCAACGGCGATCTGACCCTGGCCGCGGCCGGCTACAACGCCGGCGAAGGCGCCGTGCAGCGCCACGGCGGGGTGCCGCCGTATGCCGAGACCCAGCGCTACGTGGTCCGGGTCGGCACGCTGGCCGACCGGTATCGCGGCCAGCTCGCCAGTCGCTGAGCCGTTATCCGCATCCGGCATCTGCAAATCGATTGTCGGTCGATTCAGGGTTCCGCTACACTCGGGCCTCTCTATATGCGGCCAGCCGTCCCACGCGGGCGAAACGGTCCGCGGCAGCCAGTACGCAACAGCTACCGAAAGAGGGCGGGGTACCGGATGGTCGATGAAGCGGTGAGCGGACCTGGTGGGGATGGTCCAGTCAATGAGGGGCGGCGTCGGTTCCTGACCGCCAGTACCCTCGTCGTGGGAGCGGTGGGCGCGGGTGTGACCGCGATTCCGTTCATCAAGTCATGGAATCCCAGCGCCCGGGCCAAGCTCGCCGGTGCACCGGTGACCGTGGACATCAGTGCGCTGCAGGAAGGCCAACGCCTGGTCGCCGAGTGGCGCGGGCAGCCGATCTGGATCGTCAAGCGCTCCAAGGCGATCCTCGAGGCGCTGCCGACGCTCGACGGCATGCTCAAGGATCCCGAGTCCGGGAATCCCGACCAGCAGCCGGCGTACGTGCTGGAGGCGAACCCCGAACTGCGCTCGATCAAGGCCGACATCTCGGTGCTGGTCGGTCTGTGCACGCATCTGGGCTGCTCGCCTGAGATGGTCGCCGAGATCCGGCCGGCGCCGTTCGACGCCAACTGGAAGGGTGGCTACTTCTGCCCCTGCCACAAGTCGAAGTTCGACATGGCCGGCCGCGTCTACGACGGCGTGCCCGCACCGACGAACCTGCTCGTGCCGCCGCATCACTACGTCGACGACAACACGCTCGTCATCGGCGTCGATCCGCAGGGAGCCGCCTGATGGCCAACGTCCTCGTCCGCGGCGCCAACGGCGTCTTCAACTGGGTCACCGAGCGCGCACCGGCCTTGATGCCGATGTACCGCAAGCACATGACCGAGTACTACGCGCCGAAGAACTTCAACATCTGGTACATCTTCGGCGTGCTGTCACTGGTGGTGCTGGTCAACCAGATCCTGACCGGCATCTTCCTGACGATGCACTACAAGCCGAGCGCGACGGAAGCCTTCGCCTCGGTCGAATACATCATGCGCGACGTGGAGTGGGGCTGGCTGATCCGCTACATGCATTCCACGGGTGCGTCGCTGTTCTTCATCGTGGTCTACATCCACATGTTCCGCGGCCTGATGTACGGCAGTTACAAGAAGCCGCGCGAACTGGTGTGGATCCTCGGCATGCTGATCTACCTGGTGCTGATGGCCGAAGCCTTCCTGGGCTACGTGCTGCCGTGGGGCCAGATGTCGTTCTGGGGCGCGAAGGTCATCATCTCGCTGTTCGGCGCGATTCCGGTGATCGGCAACGGCCTGACCGAGTGGATCATGGGCGACTACCTGCCCAGCGATGCCACGCTCAACCGCTTCTTCGCCTTGCACGTCATCGCGCTGCCGCTGGTGCTGCTGTTGCTGGTGGTGCTGCATCTGGGCGCGCTGCACGAGGTGGGTTCGAACAATCCCGACGGCGTCGAGATCAAGTACGGCCCGAAGGGCAACCGCTGGTCGCCGACCGCGCCGGCCGACGGCATTCCGTTCCACCCGTACTACTCGGTGAAGGACGGCTTCTACGTCTGCTTCTTCCTGATCATCGCCGCCTTCATCATCTTCTTCGCGCCCGCGTTCGGCGGCTGGTTCCTCGAGCACGACAACTTCACCGAGGCCAACCGCCTGGTGACGCCCGAGCACATCAAGCCCGTCTGGTACTACACGCCGTACTACGCGATGTTGCGCGTGGTGCCGCACAAGCTCAGCGGCGTGCTGGTGATGTTCGGCGCGATCGCGATCCTGTTCCTGGTGCCGTGGCTGGACCGCTGCAAGGTCAAGTCGCATCGCTACCGCGGCCCGATCACCAAGATCATGCTCGCCGTGCTGGTGGTGTGCTTCGTGTGGCTGGGCAAGATCGGCGCAGGCCCCGGCACCGATCCCGTCGAGACCTGGATCGGCCGTGGCCTGACGATCCTCTACTTCCTGTTCTTCTTCACGATGCCGATCTGGACCGTGCTCGACAGAACCAAGCCTGTGCCGGAACGGGTGACGACCCATGACTGACCGTTCCTTCTTCCGCATGTGCGCCGCCCGCGTGGCGACAGCCATCGCCGGTCTGCTGCTGTCGTTCGGTGCGCTGGCTGCGGCCGGCGGACCGGTCGAACAGGCCGGCACCGACATCGGCGATCGCGCGTCGCTGCAGCGGGGCGCGCAGCTTTACATGAACTATTGCGCCGGCTGCCATTCGCTGAAGTTCATGCGCTACTCGCGCATGGCCGAGGATCTCGGGCTGACCGAGGACGAGGTGATGAACAACCTCAACCTCACCGGCGCGGCCTATGGCGAGCACATCGTGTCGTCGATGCCGGCCGAGCAGGGCGCCAAGTGGTTCGGCCAGGCGCCGCCGGACCTGAGCCTGATCACCCGCGTGCGCGGCAGCGACTGGGTCTACACCTATCTCAAGTCGTTCTATCTCGACGAGAGCCGTCCGCTGGGCTGGAACAACACGCTGTTCCCGAACGCCTCGATGCCCAACCCGCTGTGGGAGATGCAGGGCCTGCAGCGTCCGGTGCACGGCGAGGTCGACGACTCGGGCGAGCCGGTGGTCGCGCATCTGGAGCTGGGCACGCCCGGCAGCCAGGACGCCCGCCAGTTCGACCAGACCGTCCGCGACATCACCACGTTCCTGGAATACGTCGGCGAGCCGGCGGCGCTCAAGCGCCAGCAGCTCGGCGTCTGGGTGCTGCTGTTCCTGACCCTGCTGACGTTCCTGGCCTGGCTGCTGAAGCAGGAATACTGGCGCGACGTCCACTGATCGATCCCGTCCCCCGGCGCACGCCGGGGGCAGCGTCGCGTGCCGACCGGCCCATTGCCGTCCGGCTCACGTAGATGCGAGACTCGGGAAACCGCGACAACCGTCTGCGAGCAGCAGTCGGCGTCACCGGGCTGGCGGACTCCAGCCTCCGGACAGGCCGGGCGACGGCCGTGAGTGCATCCATGCGAAACGTGCTGACGCTGTTCTCTTCTGTCGACGACGTGCTCTGTCATCGCGCACGCCTGGTGCTGGCCGCCAAGGGCGTGAACTACGACATGGTGCCGGTCGATGCGCAGAATCCGCCCGAGGATCTGATCGACCTCAACCCCTATCACTCGGTGCCGACCCTGGTCGAGCGCGAGCTGGTGCTCTACGCCGCCAGCGTGGTCAGCGAGTATCTCGACGAGCGCTACCCGCATCCACCGCTGATGCCGGTCGATCCGCTGTCGCGCGCGCGCCTGCGTCTGGCGATGCTGCGCATCGAGCACGACTGGGTACCGCAGGTCCAGGCCATCCAGATGGGCAACAAGGCGCAGGCCGAGAGCGGCCGCAAGCGCCTGAAGGAGCTGGTGACCTCGGCGGTGCCGTTGTTCAAGGCCAGCAAGTTCTTCCTCAATCCGGAAATGAGTCTGGCCGACTGTGCTGTCGCGCCGATCGTCTGGCGCCTGCAGGCGCTCGACATCCCGCTGCCGAAGGACGGCGCCAAGGCCATCGAGGACTACGGCAACCGGATCTTCCGCAGCCCCGGATTCGTCCGCAGCCTGACGCCACAGGAGCGGCAACTGCGCGCGCTGCCCGACTGACGGCGGCTTGGCGCGCCATTCAGCCCTGCACATCTGAACGACGGGATGAACGGCTAAACTGTCGCGCATGACGGACAGCACGCCCCCGATGACCAGCCATCGCCCGTACCTGCTGCGGGCGCTCTACGAATGGATCGCCGACAACGGCATGACCCCGCACATCCTCGTGGATGCGCGGCAGCCGGGCGTGCGCGTGCCGTCCCATGCGGTCAAGGACGGGCGCATCGTGCTCAACGTCGCCGACCGCGCCGTCGGCAGGCTCGAAATGGACAACGACAGCGTGCGGTTCTCCGCGCGGTTCGGCGGTGTCAGCCAGTCTGTGCTGGTGCCGGTGGGCGCGGTGCTCGCGATCTACGCGCGCGAAACCGGGCAGGGTATGGCGCTGCCGGAAGAGATCGTCGGCTCGGGAGAGCCGCGCGACGATGCCGAGGACAGCGCGCCTTCGCTGCACGCGGTGGACGACGACGGCAACGGCACGGCCGAAGGCCCGGACGATCCGCCCGATGGCGACACGCCGCCAGAGCCGCGTCGCGGCCATTTGCGGGTCGTGAAGTAGGCGGCGGGAGCCGTTACGGCGTGAGTGCGTCAGGACGTGAGAGCGTCAGCACATAAAGCGTCAGTACGTCAAAGCGCGAGGGCGATGACGAGCGCCCTTCGATCTCAGTTGGTCCAGTGGATCGACGCGGGCTGCGGGCGGGTCGGGCCGCTGAAGGCGACCAGCTGTTCGCCGCGCAGCACCAGGTGCCCGATGTGGCGCTGCACGCCATCCTCCGAATACTCGAAACGGAAGCTGCGCTCGACGCGCAGGCGTCCGTCGTCACCACGGCGCAGCCGCATCGAATGCGCGTGTACCGCCTGGTCCAGCCACTGCACGCCCGCGCGTTCGCAGGCATCGCGTCCGAGTTGACCGGCGCGTTCGGCCGCCGCGCGCGCACCGCTCCACCACAGGAATGCGGCGAACGCGGCCAGCATCACGAAGATCATCGTCGGAAAGTCGGGCATGCGCGAACTGTGGCGGCGGCAGGGGCGGGATACAAGTGTGAATGTGGCAATGCCGTGTTGCGGCTTGCGGTCTCCGAGGCCTGTGGCTCGACGTTCCGCTCGGGCGTGAGAACGTCAGTGACGTGAGTGCGTCAGTGAAAGCAGCCGCGTGCAAGCGGACTGCGACGCGCGGGCGCGATCAGGCCGGCGGCGGGCCGAGCTTGAGCGACAGATCGATCGCGCGGACGTGCTTGGTAAGCCCACCGATCGACACGACGTCCACGCCGTCTTCGGCGATCGCGCGCAGGCCATCGAGGTCGACGCTGCCCGAGACTTCCAGCGGAATGCGTCCGTCGTACGGCGCGGCGCGCGCGATGCGCACGGCCTCGCGGCGCGTGGCCGCGTCGAAATCGTCGATCAGCACGCGCGTGCAACCGGCATCGAGCGCGGCGCGCAGTTCGTCCAGCGTTTCCACCTCGATCACCAGCGGCAGGCCGGGCGATTGCGCGCGCGCGGTCTCGACCGCCGCGGCGATGCCGCCGGCCGCACGCACGTGGTTTTCCTTGAGCATCACGGTGTCGTAGAGGCCGATGCGGTGGTTGTGGCCACCGCCGACCCGCACCGCGTATTTCTGCGCCAGTCGCAGGCCGGGCAGGGTCTTGCGGGTATCGAGAATGCGCGTGCCGGTACCGGCCACTGCGGCGACGTGACGCGCGGTGACGGTCGCCGTCGCGCTCAGCGTCTGCATGAAATTGAGCGAGGTGCGTTCCGCGCTGACCAGGGCGCGGGCGCGGCCTTCGAGCGTCGCGAGCACGGTGCCGGCGGTGACGTGGTCGCCCTCGGCCACGCGCCAATCGATGTCTACATCGGGATAGAGCGCGCGATGGCAGGCGTCGAACCAGGGACGCCCGCAGACCACGGCGTCTTCCTTGCACAGCAGATAGGCGACGTCGTCGTGATCGGGCAGCAGCGCCGCGGTGACGTCGCCGCTGCCGATGTCTTCGGCAAGCGCAGCGGCCACGTTGGCCGCGACCGCCGCGTGCGGGATGTCGAAGCGGTCGGTTCCGCTCATGCCTTCGGGAAGTCGGGGATCTGCGCGGTGCCGATCGCTTCTTCGACGAGCAGCACCGGAATGCCGTCGTCGACGCGGTAGACGCGCTTGCGATCGTGCGTGATCAGCGCTTCGCGCACCGGACCGGCCTGCGCGGCGCCGTCTTCGCGACGCGCTGAGCCCGTGGCAATCGCCGCATTGAGCGCGTCGAGGCCCGCAGCATCGAGCAGCGCGAGCGGCTGGCGGCTGGCGGGGCAGACGAGAATATCGAGCAGCTTGCGGTCCATGGGCGGTCTTGTGCGGGCAACGGGGGCGGACCGAAAGGTTAGCATTCGGCGGTGCGCGGCCGTGGCATCCAAGCACGATGGCGCCGGGACGGATAAAATGCGTCTTTGTGGCCGGGGACCCCCAATGACCGCCAGTTCCGTTCCGCCGAAGGTCGGCATCGTGATGGGATCGCGATCCGACTGGGACACGATGCAGCACGCCGCGCAGAAGCTCGAGCAGCTCGGCGTCCCGCACGAAGTCCGCGTGGTGTCCGCGCACCGTACCCCCGACGTGCTGTTCGAATACGCCGCCAGCGCGCAGTCGCGTGGCCTGCGCGCGATCATCGCCGGCGCCGGTGGCGCGGCGCATCTGCCGGGCATGCTGGCGTCGAAGACCGCGGTGCCGGTGCTCGGTGTGCCGGTGCAGTCGAAGGCGCTCAACGGCATGGACTCGCTGCTGTCGATCGTGCAGATGCCGGCCGGCATCCCGGTGGCGACGTTCGCGATCGGCAATGCCGGGGCCGCCAATGCGGCGCTGTTCGCCGCGGCGATGCTGGCATCCGACGATGCTGCGGTCGCCGCTGCACTCGCCGAGTTCCGTCAGCGCCAGACCGACGACGTCGCCGGCAACGACGACCCGCGACGTTGAGTGTCGGGACCAGAGCGCCGCGCTTCTCTTTCCCCCGTGAGCGGGGGAAGGCGGGAATGGGGGCGAACGGTCCGGCCATCGAAGTGGGTGAGCCGGGCTTCTGCGCAAGTCTGGTCGTTCGCCCCCACCCAACCCTCCCTCGCGAGCGGGGGAGGACTTTCGCATCGCTTGATCGGACACACGCATGACCACCGTTGGAATTCTCGGAGGCGGCCAGCTCGCCCGCATGCTCGCACTGTCGGGCGCGCCGCTGGGTCTGCGCTTCCTGGTGATGGACACCGGTGACGACGCCTGCGCGGGGCAGTTCGCGCCGCTGCTGGTCGGCGACTATCGCGATGAAGCAGCGCTGGCCGAGTTCGCCGCCAAGGTGGACGTCGCGACCTTCGATTTCGAGAACGTGCCGGCCGAGAGCGCGCACTGGCTCGCCGAACGCGTGCCGGTGTTTCCCAATCCCGGCGCGCTGGCGCTGACCCAGGACCGTCTCGCCGAAAAGACGCTGTTCCGCGAACTCGACATTCCGGTGCCGGATTTCGCCGACGTGGCGACGCGCGCGCAGCTGGACGATGCCGTCGCGCGCATCGGCACGCCGTGCATCCTCAAGACGCGGCGGCTGGGTTACGACGGCAAGGGCCAGTTCCGGATCAAGTCGCCGGCCGATGTCGACGCCGCGTGGGACGCGCTTGGTGCGCAGGCCGACACGGTGGGCCTGATCCTCGAAGGCTTCGTCGCGTTCCAGCGCGAACTCAGCGTGGTCGCCGTGCGCGGCCGCGATGGCAAGTTCCGCGCCTGGCCGTTGACCGAGAACTGGCATGTCGACGGCGTGCTGTCGGCGAGCCTGGCGCCGGCGCGTGTCGATGCCTCGCTGCATACGATGGCGCTGTCGCATGCGCGCGCGATCGCCGAACGTCTCGGCTATGTCGGTGTCTTCGCACTCGAGCTGTTCTGCCGCGATGGCGAACTGCTCGCCAACGAACTCGCGCCGCGCGTGCACAACTCCGGGCACTGGACGATCGAAGGCGCCGAGACCTCGCAGTTCCAGAACCACCTGCGTGCGGTGCTCGGCCTGCCGCTGGGCGATACCGCCGTGCGCGGCGTGGTCAGCATGCTCAACTGGATCGGCGCGATGCCCGATGCAGCTCCGGTGCTGTCGACGGCCGGCGGACACTGGCACGACTACGGCAAGCAGTCGCGCGACGGTCGCAAGGTCGGCCACGCGACGCTGCGCGCCGACGAGGCCGAGGCGCTCGCGCAGCGGCTGGCGGATGTCGGCGAAGCGCTGGGCCGGCAGGCGCAGGTCGCGCCGGTCGTGGCGCGGCTGCGCGAAGGCTGACCGTCGCACCGGAGCGCGCTCCCGGGCGATCAGGCGCTCATCCGGCCCACGGGTCGTAGCTGCCGAACCACCACAGGTGGCCCTCCGGGTCGCGGCACGAATAGCCGCGGCCGCCGTAGGGCTGGTCGGCGATGTCCTGCACGATCTCCGCGCCCGCAGCCTTCGCGCGTGCGTAGTGCGCGTCGGGATCGGCGACGACGACACAGGGACTCTGGGTGGTGCGTCCGCCGATGTCGCGCGGCTGGGTGATCAGATCGCCCCATTCGCTACCGCGTTGCGTCGAGCCGAGCATCAGCATGCCGCTGCCGAACACCAGCTGTGCGTGGTGGACAGTGTCGCCGTCGGCGTACACGGCCTGGGCCTGGAAGCCGAAGGCGTCGCGCAGCCATTCGATCATGCGCAGCGCATCGTCGTAGCGCAGGCAGGGGATGATGGTGGAACCGGCGGGCGTGGGCATCGCGGGTCTCCGGCTTCTGCGCGATCGGCGCGGTGGTTCGATGATGCGCTGGCGGCTTCGCGGCGCCAAGTGGAGCAGATTCTGGTGCGGCGTTAAGAAGTGCGCCCTCACCCCAACCCTCTCCAGGAGGGAGAGGGGCAATGGATTTCGTGGGCGTCTGATTTTGCTGACGACTAGCGCGTTCCCGAGTCGGCGTCTGCCGAGCGTCGGGCGAACAGGCGGATTCGCGCCGGACTCGAATCAGCGGGCCGAGCGCGGATCGTCGCTGACCACCAGCGGCACGCCGCGGGTCGGGTGTTCGAGCACCAGCACCGGCTGTGCGTAGACGCGTTCGATCGTCGCCTGGGTCAGCACTTCGCGAGGCGTGCCGTCGGCAGCGATGCGGCCCTGATGCAGCATCGCGATGCGGTCGGCATAACCGGCGGCGAGGTTGAGATCGTGCAGCACGACGATCACGCAGGCGCCGTCGTCGGCGAGGCCGCGGGCGATGCGCAGCACGGCTTCCTGGTGCTGCAGGTCGAGGGCGGCGGTGGGCTCGTCGAGGAACACGACCGGCGTGGTCTGGGCGAGCACGCGCGCGAAGGCGGTGCGCGAGGATTCGCCGCCGGACAGGGTCTGCACGTCGCGCGCGGCAAGGTGGGTGACATCGGCCGAGACGAGCGCGGCATCGACGATGCGGCCGTCGGCGTCGGGATCCGGCGCATGCGGCAGGCGGCCCATCGCGACGACTTCGCGCACGCTGAAGCCGAAGCGCACCGCGTGGTCCTGCGGCAGTACGCTGCGCTCGCGGGCGAGTGGTCGGGCCTTCCAGTCGCTGAGTTCGGCGCCCGACAAGCGCACGCGGCCGGCGGCCGGCACGAGATCGCCACTGGCGACCGCGAGCAGGGTCGATTTGCCGGCGCCGTTCGGCCCGACCAGTGCAGTGAGCGTGCCGCGTGCGAAGCGCAGGTCGACCGCGTCGAGAATCGCGCGGCCATCGATGCGCACGGTCACGCCGTCGAGCGCGAGTACATCGTGCGCGGCGTCGGCATGGTCGTAACTCATGCGGCGCCCTTGCGACGCAGCACCAGCCAGAGGAAGAAAGGCGCGCCGAGCGCGGCCGAGAACAGGCCGAGCGGAATTTCAGATGGAGGATCGAGGCTGCGCGCAGCAGTGTCGGCGACGACAATCAGCAGGCCACCGGCGACGGCCGACAGCGGCACAAGCCAGCGGTGGCCCGGGCCTGCGAGCAGGCGCACGAAGTGCGGCACGACGAGGCCGACGAAACCCACCACGCCGGCGAACGCGACCGCCGAGCCGACCAGCAAGGCGCAGACCGCGATCAGCATCAGCCGTGCACGTTTGACGTCCAGACCGATGTGCTGCGCCTGACGTTCGCCCAGCGCGAGCATGTCGAGCGGCGTGGCGAGCGCGCGCAGTGCGACTGCACCGAGCGCGAAGGCCGGCAGCGCGGCCAGCATCGAATTCCAGTTCGCCATCGCCAGCGAACCCATCTGCCAGAACACCAGCGACTGGAGTTCTTCGGCATCGGCGATGTAGGTGAAGAAGCCGATCGCCGCCGAACACGCCGCCGCGATCGCAATGCCGACCAGCAGCAGCGTCGCGGTGCCGGTGCCGCGATCGGGCCGTGCCAGCACGTAGATCAGTGTCGTCGTCGCGGCGCCGCCGAGAAAGGCCGCGACCGAGATCGTCCACGCACCGAACGCGGTCAGCCCGAGCACGATCGCCGACACCGCGCCGAGCGCCGCACCATGGGTCACGCCAACGATCCCGGGATCGGCCAGCGGATTGCCGAACAGCCCCTGCAGGCCTGCACCGGCCATCGCCAGCGACGCGCCGACGATCACCGCCAGCAGCGCACGCGGCACGCGCAGGTTCCAGACCACCGAGATGTCGCGTTGGGTGAGCGCGCCGGCATCGACGAGGCCCAGCTTGTGTGCGATCACGTGCACCACGTCGCCGGGCGGAATGCGCAGCGGACCGATGCCGAACGACAGCACGATCACGACCACCAGCAGGGCCAGCATGCCGACGAACAGCAGCCCGCCAGGCGGTCGCCGGACCAGGCCGGTGCGTCGTGCCGCTGCGGTCATGCGCCGGGCTCGGTGTCGAGTTCGGCGGCCAGCGTGGTCAGCGCCTGCGCCAGCGCGACCGCGCCGGTGCCGCCGCCGATGCTGCTGACCTTGAGCTGCGTGTCGGGCATCACCCAGACGCGGTTGGCGAGGCCGGCCGGCGTCTGCTGCAGCGTCGGATACGCCTTCCACAGACCGGCTTCGCCACCGAACACGCGCAGGTCGTCTTCGCTGACGAGGATCACCTCCGGTTCGACCGCGACGATGCCTTCGTTGCTGAGCTGCGAATAGTTGGCGACCTTGGCTTCGTCGCCGACGTTGATACCGCCCGCGAGGCGGATCAGCACTGCGGCCGCGGTATCGGCGCCGCCGACGGTCGGCGATCCGCCGCCGCCGGTCGCGGAAATGTGGATTACGCGCGGCTTGCGTGTGTGGGTGGCGGCGATGCGCGCGGCTTCGTCGAGCTGTTGCTGCACCTGCGTGGCGAGCTGCTCGCCTTCATCGGCGTGGCCGAACACGATGGCGAGCTTGCGCACCTTGTCGGGAATCGGCTGCAGCTCGTCGACGATCACCAGCGTCTGCCCGGCATCGCGCAGCGGCTGCGCGAGCTTGCCGTGGCGGCGCAGGCTGTTGCCGACGAACAGGGTGCCGTCGAGGCTCAGGATGCCTTCGACGCCGGTGGTGCGGTTGAACAGAAAATGGTGTTGCGCATCGCGGCCGGTGTCGGTGACGGCATTGGTCGGCGCGGCGAACACCTGGTCGGACAGGCCGAGTGAATCCATGACCATCACGATGTCGTCGTTGCCGACGATCGTGCGGCTGGTATCGGCGATGGTGACGTCGACGCCGTCATCGGACCGCACCGTGACCGGCAGGTCCTGCTGCGAACGTGCGACGCGCGGGATGTCGGTACCGGCGATCCGCAGCCAGCCTTCCGACAACGCATCCGGCGTGGCGCGTGCATCGGTCGACGATGCGGCCTCGGGCGGCGTGGACGACGGCGCGCACGCGGCGAGCGCACAGGCGAGGGCGAGGAGCAGCGGAGCGCGCAGGCGACGTTCGGACATCAGCAATCCAGTTCGTAAAAAGACGGCGGCCGGCCCGGGGGCCGGCCGCCGGGGGGGGGGTTTTTCGGGGGGTGCGGCCACGGGCGG
>JASCOC010000009.1 GCA_029959605.1 Lysobacteraceae bacterium PS02340
GTTGCGGCCCGCGCGCTGGGCCAGATAGAGCCGGCGATCGGCCATCGCCAGCAGTGCGTCGAGGTCCGGCTCCCGGCCCTCACGCACATGGGCGATGCCGATCGACAGCGTCACCGCCGTGGCCACGCCGTCGACCACCGGCGGATACGCGGCGACCTGCGCGCGCAGACGGTCTGCGCGCTCGGCCGCATCGCCGATGCCGCCACCGGTCAGCAGCATGCAGAACTCGTCGCCGCCGAAGCGGCCGACGACTTCGCCCTCGCGCATCGCGGCACGCAGACGCGCGGCGACGCTCGCCAGCACACCGTCGCCGGCGGCGTGGCCGTGCGCGTCGTTGACGGCCTTGAAGCCGTCGACGTCGATCATCAGCAACGCGGCCAACCCGTCGTCGCGCGTGCGCGCCAGGCGCCGCTGCGCGAGTTCGAAGAACGCGCGCCGGTTGTGGATGCCGGTCAGCGCGTCCTCGGCCGCGAGGCCTTCGAGCCAGCGCTGCTGGCGTTCGAGTTGCAGCAGCAGGAATGCGAACGTCGCGAACACCGGCGCCACCAGGAAGTACGCGAGCGCCAGTTGCTGCCCGGGGGTGATGCCGGCGCCGAAGGTCGGACCGGACTGCGGGTTCCAGCCCTGCTCGGCGAGGCGATAGACGCACACCAGCGCGGCGCCGACGAACAGCACCACCAGCGCGCGTTCCGGCCACGGCCGCCGCACGCCGCGACGCAGCGGCGCGCGCACCGACAGCAGCACCGTCAGCAGCGCGGCGGTCCAGAACATCGCGATGCGTTTTTCGGGCGCCTGGCCGGGCACCAGCAGTGCCAGCAGCAACACCAGCGCCGGCAGATAGACCACTGCCCACGACAACGACGTGCGCGCAGGTGTCGACGGCAGGCTGCGCAGCAGGGCACGCAGCATCGCCGCGTAGCCGGCGACCAGCAGCGCGCACGCGATTGCCTGCACCGTGCCGCCGAGTACCGAGGCCGGCACCGCGAACAACGGCCAGGACAGCGTCTGCAGCGCGAGCCCGACCGTCCATTCTCGCAAGCCGGCACGCTCGCGGATGCGTTGCTCGCGCAGCACCAGCCACGTCATCGCCGCCAGCGAAACCGCCAGCAGCACGAACATCGACAGCAATGTGACGTGCCAGGCATCCACGTCGACACGCGCTCCGTCAGCCGCCCCGGGGCGGGGCCGGGCGATACGGTAGCGTGTGGATGTGGGCCGCGTGTCGCGCGCACCGTGAAAAGCGACGCACGTCACGTCGGCTTGCAACCGCGCGATCCGTCGCCATGCTGGGGCACATGCACCTCGACAGTCCCGACGACCTCCCCGATTCCGAGCTCCAGCGCGCACGCGACAAGCGCCGCCTGTCCAACGCATTGAAGGCCAGCGTGCTGTTCGTGCTGCTGCTGTGCATCGTGTTCGGCGTGCAGGCGGCGATCGACTGGCGCTTCCTCGCAGTGAAGCCCGGCGAGTGGAGCGGCCTGCTCGGTCTACTGACCGCACCGCTGCTGCACGGCTCGCCCGAACATCTGATCGCCAATGCCAGCGCGCTGCTGCTGCTCGGCTCGCTGGCGCTGGTGGTCTATCCACGCGCCACGCTGCGCGGCCTGCCGCTGATGTGGCTGGGCTCGGGCCTGGGCGCGTGGCTGATGGGCACGCCCGGTTCGCACCATCTCGGCGCCAGCGGCGTGACCCACGGCCTGATGTTCCTGGTGTTCGTGCTCGGCCTGCTGCGCCGCGACCGGCCGTCGATCGCGGCCGGCATGATCGCCTTCCTGTTCTACGGCGGCATGCTGCTGACGATCCTGCCGCAGGAGCCCGGCGTGTCCTGGCAGTCGCACATGGGCGGCGCGATCGGCGGCGTGCTGGCCGCGTTCTGGTTCCGCTACGCCGATCCGGTCCCGCCGCGCCGGCGCTACAGCTGGGAGATCGAAGAGGAAGAAGCCGCGCGCGCCGAACTCGAACGCCGCGACACCTTCGAACCGCCCGCCCCGCGCGATGTGCCGGTGCTGTGGGAGCGACCAACGGAAGAGCCGCGCGGCGTGGTGCTGCGGTTTCCGGATCGGCGCGGCGGGCGTAACGAAGAGAGTTGAGCTTCGCGGCAGATCTTCCGCGCGGCGACATTTCCGCTTGAGCCCTCCCCCGCGCGCGGGGGAGGGTTGGGAGGGCGCAAGCGATCAGAGGTGGGGAAGCGCTCCCACACGGACGGCTTCAAGTGCAAAGCATTTCGCTCGGGTCGTCCTTTTTTCTACCTGACGATTCGCCCCCACCCAACCCTCCCCCGCCAAGCGGGGGAGGGCTTGAGTGGACAGAAAGGCAAAGTAGGTGCGCGTTCAGCGCCCAAAGTTTGTGCTCACGCGGCTCGCCTGAACCGACTTTGCGTAATAGTCGTCCTGAACCAAACTTTCAGCCTTTATGAATCATGGGCTTAGTGACAGCTTCGGGTGACAGAACGGCCCAAGTCGACAGCAAAGTCTGTAGGCGGTGTCGCGCAAGGCCTCGAACGGAGCGTCCCTTGTTGAATAGGCTGGCGACCCAAACTAGATTCCAAGGCTTGTTCTGAAGACAAGGGCTCCTGCCCTCAAAGCGAGGAATCGTGGTCGGTTGGATGTTCGTACTTCAGCGCCAGCCCGGAGATCGCACAGTTCCTGCCACCTCGGATGATCGGACAGGGGGCACGCTTGCCATCTGGCAGGCGTCGCCGGACGGCAAGATGTGGATAGATGAGCTCACTGCGGGTGGTCACGCGCTCTACCTAGGCGGAAACGGTTACCCCCATTCCTACACCGCCCCTGCCGCGAAGCTCATCCCTTATTTGTATCCAAGCCCCCCGCATGCCAGGGAATTCTGGTCTCATGACGAAGGCGATGTGCTGACATGCGACGGGCCTCGTCAGACCAAGATCGATGCTGTGCTTGTTGCTGAATGTGATGCAGCGGAGTGGCTACTTGTGGAGGTATGGGACGAAAGCTAATTGCCGGTCAGTCCTGATACTCGGGGCTGGATTCCGGCCAGAAGGAGGGGCGCTTCTTCAGAGGCGCACGCTTCGTACCTCAATGGGACAATCGGGTCTCGAGGGTCGGGTGCGATTTCTCCGTGTTCGCGTGCTTGCAATCGCAACGCCCGGCAAGGCTCGAAGAAAGGATCGTGGATTTGCTGAGTGATGAGCTTGGTGTCCACCGCGATCGGAACGCTGGTATCAGGCAAAAGGGCTAAGAGATCCAGCGTGATCGCGATCAAGAGCTCCGAATGCGGTTGCACGCATGGCTCGCGACATATCCCGGGTAACGCGCGAATGAGATAGCGTCCCGCATACCACTGTCGATCACTCCGACGCTCCAAGTGATAAAGCCTGTAGGCCGCCAGGAGCGCAAAAAAACCGTATGCATCGCCTCGTTCGTAGAGGCGTTCTAAGTCGTCCTCACTGACAGGATTTCGGTTTTCCTGGTCAGAAAAAGTACCGTCGGGATAAAGGTAGCGAGGTACTCCCACGAGTGATGGAGCAATCCTGAAGCGCGCAAGCCACGCTTCGATAGCTCTCTTCGTCGTCGGGCGACGGTCCAAGAGGACTGTCGGCCAGAGAGCGACTTCCCTGAGACTTGGATGTAGCGACAGAAGGTGGCGAAGCCGAGTTGAGGAAATGGATCTGCGTCCTTGGCGGTACGCGTCAAACTCGTCCGCTCGCATCGCAAGTGGACCGTCTGCAGTCTCACGACTCACGACATAGCGCCGACGCAAGATCTGCTCGCCGCCTTCGGCAAGTGACCAAGCTGTCCAAAGAATGCGGTCGCGTAGTCGAAGACTCTCACTTGGAACGGGTCTTCCCCTTTGAGGAGGGCCAGCCTGATCTAGCTCTAGCATTTCGCCCATACCGCCTCCAACGAAAATGGGAGACACAGCCCTATTTTCCTTGGGTGCAATTTGCTCTCCTCCGGAATAGGGTCTCAGCGAACTCAACGTTACCGGACCGGCAATGCGCGAACCAACGCAATTTGGGGACGAGCTTTCCGCCGCGTGGATCGCGCGCACCTACGGTGGCTTAGTTCAAGCGAAGGATGTCTCGCGGCTCCTGAGCTTCTCTACTACCGCCGCTCTCCGCCGTGCGCACGCGACAGGCCGCCTGCCCATCCGCCTGTTTCAGCTAGATGGTAGACGCGGTTGGTTCGCGCATGCAGTAGAGCTCAGCGCCTACCTGCGCTCGCAGGGAGCGCCTCCCGACCAAGGAGAGCCGCTATGACGTGACCTAGTCTGCCGCGATCTACTGAGGCTGGAAAACAAAAGCCCGCGAGCTGGAACTCGCGGGCTTTCAAGGTCGGCAGCGAAATCGTACGCCGCAGTCGCGAATTTCCTCCTCTCGATGTCCGTTGTCAAGTTCCCAAGTGGCTTGGCACGGGCGAACTTTGCCCTAGCTTTCTCGACCTCCAGAAGAGGAAGCACACGGTTAGTCGTGGAATGGAGAGGAGCGCGCCTTATGGCACCCGAAATCGGTGGGCCGTCGCTTGAAGAGCGACAGATCATCTACGCGCATCTAGAAATGAACGATCACTCGATCCAGCAGGTCGAGAACATGATCCGTGGGAGTGGCACGCGCTCCGTTGGTAAAGGAGCACTGACGAACGTGCGAGTACGCCACAACTCCCGAAAAAATGGCGCCGTGAGGGTGGTTGAGAGCCATACATGCGAGCTTGTCTTCGCATACGAGCTTGAGTTGGATGAGGATGTCATCGGGTACTACGTGCAGGTTCCAATGCACAGAGTTCGTCGACTCAACAAGAACGGGGCTCTGCATCTGAGTTCGGCTCATGTCGATTTTCTCGTACTTCGTAAAACGAGCATCGAACTTGTTGAGTGCAAGCAAGCCCAGTACTTCGAGAGAGAAAATTTGTCTGGAAGTGTCGACTGGACCTTGGGACCTGGAGGCTGGACCCATCTCCCCTACGCTGAATGGGCCGCTGAAAGGCAGCTCGAATTTCGAGTTTGGATCTCACCGCGTGTTTCGGGCATCTATCTCCAGAACCTTGAACTTTGTTACGAGGTCTTAAAACGGATTCCGGATGAGAGGGAGCACTCTGCGATGGAAAAGGTGCGAGCTCGAACTGCATCTAAGCCTGCGTCTTTGCAGGAACTCGCAGAAGAAGTCCCTGAATTCAGTGAGAGTATGGCCGCCTGGATGATTGCGGACGGAAGAGCTTATGGCACCTGGAAGAGTGTTTCCGTCAGTGATCCCAAGTTCATTCTGTACCAAGACAAAGAACAGGCGGAAATTGCCGATAGAACGTTGTGTGAGAAAGCGGCGGAATCTTTCGCTGCGCTATCGATTCGCGATCCGTTGCTAATAGCCTCAGCGACAGACTTGTGCCGTGCTCGACAGCGGCTCGCGCGACTTCAGGCAATCGAGGAGGGATTGCTACCGACCACAGCCCGCATGGCGCAGCTTGCTAGAAAGGTTCAGCGAGCCGTTGCATCTGGACAGACCGCCCTCTCTGCGAGCCTGACCAGCTATGCGAAATGCGGCAATAGAACTTCTCGGTTGCTGCCAGAGCAAGAGCAGGCAATCGAGACAGTGATGTCCCGACTGTGGAACACCGGAAAGATTACTCGCCCCCTTGACCTCTTCCACGAACTGGAGCTTGAGTGCCGAAGATTGGGCGTTGAACCCTGCGGTAGAAGCAGGCTCGACCTTAGGCGAAGAAGTGAGAGCCCTACGCGGCACGCTTTAAGGTCAGGCGGACTCCGGGCTTATCAGGCTGTAAGGCCACTATCAGATCCGCGGACCCGCTCTCAACGGCCAGTAGGATTTGGCCAAGTTCTTCACATCGACTCATCAGACCTCGATGTCCGCTGCGCGCCAAATCTTATCGCCTTGCTTCCTGCTTCTAAAGCCAAGTTGTACATCGGCATCGATGGGGCAACGGGTTTGCCAATGGCCCACTCACTGATATTTGGACCCGCACGCACTGATGGGTTAGCGCTGCTGATGCGAGAGTACGTCGCACGACATCACAAGTTGCCAGCGATGATCCATCTCGACCGCGGACCAGAGAACACGTCTGGGTGGTTGGAAGAGTTCTGCGAAGGACGGATCAGTGTTCGCTACTCACCCACGGCCGGAAGTGCTTGGAATGGTTTGGCCGAGAATGCGATCAAGCAAGTCAACTTCCAAGTCGCTCACAGAATGCCCGGTAGCACAGCGCCTGACCAAATGGGCCGGCAAGTTGACGGGAAGTACAAGAGTGCGCGAACTGCTCGAATGCCTTTTCTTCGAGTCGCAGATGCCGTTCGAGAGTTCCTTTACGAGGAGCTCCCCAAAGTTCCGGACTCCCAAGGAAGGACGCCAAACGATAAGCGCGAAGAAGCGTTTTCTCTGCATGGCCATGTCGGAACTCCATGCGAGCTTAATGACGATCTTCTTATCCAGACCTCTTTACCTATCCCGCTCCGAAAGCGCGATAACCCATTAAAGGGCATCAGAACCGCCGAGGGTTGGTTCACCAGCGAAGAGCTGCTTGACGCACTGCGAAGTCACAAGCCGACGCAGCTGAGAAGTGACTGTGGTAACCCGACAGTGCTTTACGTACAGATCGGAAGACGCTGGATCAAAGCCTTTCATAGCCGCGTCCAGAGTGCAGCGCTTCTGTCCCCGGACGAGCGCCTCCACGACCATCTCTCGGAACCAATCAGGAGAAGTGAGGCGAGGCGCCGGCGTAGCGAACTATCGAGGTCGAAGCATCTATCACGAAGTCGGTTAGCCGAAGCGGCTAAAACGAATACTGAAGTGAGCTCAAGCGAGCCTCCAAGTATCACTGACGAAAGCTCAGGATCTGATAGAGCGCTAAACGGAAGGTGCAGGCCCGGCGCAAGTGCTGATTTCGGAGGCGTTCGCGCATTCGAGGAGCGGGAAGACTACTGATGCGAATGATCCAGCATTCTGCTTACGAATTGCCGAGAAAAAGACTTCTGAGAGCTCTGGAGAACCATCGACCTGGGCACATGGTCTTTGTCATTGGCCCTTCAGGGGTCGGCAAAACGACAATGCGCCGATCTGTGATGCAGGAGATGTTTGGAGATCCAGGCCACTGGGGAAGAGGTCGAACGCCTGCAGTCGAGACGTTTGCGATGCTGCCGAACAGCGCTTACTTCAGCTCGCGTGAGCTTGCGAGGTCTCTTCTCGATGAGCTTCACGCGCCGACACTTTCTTGGCTTCTTGAAGGAAGTAACCTATCCGAGCAGGTAAAGATCTCGATTGGTAACGAGCTGGCTGAATGCAGGAGGGTGTGGATCGATCTAAAGCCGAAACGAGCCACAGAAGGCGAATACTGGGGAATGGTCCAGCGCTCGATCTTGGCGCGAGGATGCAAGTACATAGCGCTAGATCAAGTCACGGCCTTGCTCGTGAACCATCGCGACACTTCTCCCGCCGATCACACCTTGCATCTGATGGCCTTGGCAGAGGCATCGGGAGTGATGTTTGTGATGACTGGTGTACAGAGCGCTGCGCGTCTGTGGGAAGTCCATTCTGAGCTTCGTCGTCGCGTGGTCACAGTGTGGGTCCCTCCATACAGCGACAGTAGACCTGAGGACTGGGGACCATTCTTGAGGGTTCTTCAGTCTTTAGGCTTGAAGTACAACTTGTCTAAGAAAGATCTACTGATGAGGATGGCTCATGACATCCTGGCGGCCACAGGCGGCATATTCGCGCAGATCGTCCAGCTTCTGGATCGCGCACATCAAGTGGCATATGAGCAAGGTCGGGACCGGATTACCAAGCGGGATATCGAGGATTCTTACTATTCCGATTCAGATCTAGAAGCGATATGGCGTGACGTTAGGTCATTCGAAAGCGTTATGAGGGCTGGAGACGTGTCGCAACGAGCAAAGCTAGCTCGTACTCGATGGCGCATGACGCTTCAGAGTGAGAATGATGCCGATCAGCCTTGAGAAGTACCGCGAGCCGGCTGGATTTGAGTGGAGCGTGCTGCCGCCGCTCCCGATCAACGGCTTAAGTGGCCCCCACGTCGAGTCGGCGGAGCACTACTTATGCCGGCTTGCTTGGACTGTGGGTGTCAGTGGGCAGGAGATCTGTAGGCTCCGGGAGCCTAGTGGAGTGGCGTCGGGGCACAACATTGGCTCTTCTAGAGGCATATGCGGCCCAGGGCCTAATTTTTTAAGGCGCATCTATCGATTGGAGCAGTTGACCGGGGTAGACACGATCAGGTGCGGAACGTTTGCGGTCATCAATGACGCGATTTCAAATGTTGGAGTGAATCGCGACACGACCAGTCGGCGATGGTGCCCACGGTGCTATTACGAGTGGGATAGCTCGACGTCGTGGGAACCGCTCTCCTGGCTCGTGGAGCTAAAGAGTGATTGCTCGTTGCATGGCTGCCTACTGGAGAGCAGGTGTCACCATTGCGGCGCGGAGCAGCCGTTCGGGCGTAACTACTCGGAGCGTCGGAATTGCAGAAAATGCGCAGCAAGACTTGCTGGGGCGGGGCGATTCCCTGCCAGGGACGAGAGGTCGCGCTGGGTAGATGGGAATATAGATAGTTTAATCGCAATGTGCTCAGTGCCCGGGCAAGCGAGCATACAAAGGAGGGCTGTGGCCGTTTATGTTGAAGGACTAATTGAGCAGTTCGATGGGAAGTGCATACATTCATACTCTAGAAATGCAGTGATGCAGGCAAGGCAGTGTAGAAAAGGGCACAAGATCACGCTGAGAGCTCTACTGAATCTTTGCGCGCTGCAGGGCGTGCCCTTAGTCGACATGCTTCAAGCGCCAAGAAGTTCATCTTCACCCGCTTTGATAAACCTCTTGGAGAATTTTCGGGCAATTGAAATCGAAGACAGGAGGCACAGAACAAGAGTAAGCGCCTATGAAAAGTGCGTCAGAACTGTGTTAGATCAGTGTGCAGAAGACTACCTTCCCTCCATGAAATTCATACTGCACGCGCTGCGAATGAATCGGGAGCTGGCGCGGGAGCTAAGCGTCAACGCGTATGAGGATTACGAAGCGGCCTACCGGGCACAAGGAGCCTACAGCTCTACGATACACAGAGCTCGCGCATTCACGCTTGCTCTCAGGTTGTTCGATGATTCTTCCGTAAGACACTCAAAGCTACGAGGAGTCGTGACGGGGGCGCAGATCATTGAGAGCGCAACGGACGTCCCCCGTGATGTTGCACTTAGGGTCGCCAAGTCCGCACGCATCTATTGGGACGCGCTGGTGCAGGCCAAGCTTGACATCGTGGATGGGCGACGCGAACGGGGCGTCAGGTAGAGATCTGACTCCGATACAGCCCTTGACCGAGGTCTTGAGAGACCAGAAGGGAGCCATCTGCCATGTAGATTGTCTACGCCCCTGGTCGGCCTAGCTCGAGCGTTGCGTAAAGTTCTTTTCCAGCGACAATCTCGATGTCTGCACCAGCGTTGATCCTATGCCCGCCTCTATAAGCAGCGTCACCCCTGCTCAGGTCCTCGCCTGGACATCTGTTCTGCTTGCCTTTGGAGTCACGCAAGGTGTGATCTATCTCAGGTCATTCTGGGGGCGATTCGGGCTCGACCCGTTCCAGTTCGGAAACGCTGGCGATCTAGCGATCGTGGGTCTTACAGGTATAGGGGTGACACTTGCCTTCATGGGCGGCGCCGCGCTTGTAGGCGGGTATCTTGGAGACGCTCTGATCAAGCGTGTTCCCAAGAGCAAGCTTGCTGTTTCACTTCTTCTGGTTGGGCTGCTCTGTGGACTTATCTCACTAGTCCTGCTCGTAGATTTCGGCATCTATTTGTTACTTGGAATGCTTCTGACGTGGGCACTTGTCTGGCTGGCCCACAACTCACCTGACATTCCGGACAGCTTCAAGCAGGTCAAGATATTGGGCTACTGCGCACTCGCCGTCGCCTACATCCCAATGGCCTCGCATTACTTCGGCCAGCGAAAGGCAAACGCGATCCAGAGCGGGGGCAGCGCATTGGTTCTAGCTGACGATCAGAGCCTTCGAGAGCCCGAGCGTGAGCTGCGATTTGTTGGTCGGCTTGGAGGTGAGTACGTTTTCTTCAACTTCAGTGATCAGTCGGTCACGATCGTTCAAGCAAACTCTGTAGAACGAATGACGCTGCAGGCTGCGCGTAATCACACCGCCCCCGCGTTGGAGATCGCCAAATGAACTCGCTTGGCGAGCCGAGAGCACATCAAGTCGGTAGGCCGAATCAAGAGGGCTGGGTCTCTATGAAATTTATAAGAACCGCTCTACCTTGTTCCAATGAATCTCCCAACATCCCAAACGTTCTCGGTCCTGTCCAGGACAGCGATTCTTGCGCTGGTCAACGCTCTCGAAGAGTCCTTCGACGCCACAGATTGGGCAAAGTTGGGCATTGAACTGGATATGCCGCAGCTCGCCTACCCGGAGTCGCGGCTGCAGAAGTCTCTGCGCTTTCAAGATGATGATTACGGCTATCAAGTTGCTCAGTTTGTCACCTACTTGGAAAGCTCGAATCCAAGTACCTTGCGTTCACTTGCGTTCAGGCCTGAGATCAAGAGTTGGCTGATCGCAAACACGCATAGTGCCAGCGCCGAATTTGGTCTCCTGCAGCAGCATGTCGCTGCTCCACCTCCTGCGCCAAGCGCGAGCGAAGTTGTGATCCGCGCGCTTCGGGATGCGGATCATCTCATCCAGACGAATGGACCCATCAGTGCCGTGGATCGTGTTCATACGGCGCTTCACGGGTATCTCAAGGACCTTTGCGCAAAGGAGAATCTCGCAGTTCCTGAGAATCCTACGATTGGTGTGCTTCTCAAGACGATACGAAACGACCACCCTGCGCTGAAGTCGCTCGGGCATCATCATGCACACGTGGATGGAGTCCTAGGCTCGTTGGCGGGTGCTGTCAGCGCGCTCAACACTCTTCGCAACAACGCATCAGTCGCGCATCCGAACCAAGTTCTTCTAGGCGACCCAGAAGCCATGCTGATGGTCAACCTGGTCCGTACGCTCTTCAACTATCTCGAAGCGCGTTTGTAGTCTGGAGCGCAAATGTCTGACGGCACCCAAGAACGTGCGAAGAAGAATTTTCCTTACAACTATCCTGAGAAGTCGATCGACATCCAGAGCAGGCTCATGACACTTGGTCTGATGCCACAACACATGATGTTGATGGGCGCCTTCATCGTTGCCTACGGACTCTTCGAGACAACCCTTGAACGTGCGCTCTGGACGCTAAGCGGAGAAAGCATTGAAGGGGTCAGGCCCTTCACCGAAAAAATGCTCGCCGCTGACCAGTTCAGAATGCTAGGCAAGGGACACGAGAACCTCAGTGACGAGTGCAATCTGATCTTGTCCGCGGCAGCCTATGCTGCGGCAGACCTGCATGAGTACAGGAACAGCCTCGTCCATGGCTACCTCTGCACCTACGGTCCCGGCACCGTGCCAAGCTTCATGAAGAATCCACACTGGCACGGAGCGAGCGGTCGCATGAAGGCAGTGGGTGACGCTTATATCGACGAGCCATTCCAAGATCTCGTTCTCATCTCCATATGGAACTTGTTTGCTCTGGTGGGCGAAGTGGAGAAAGCGTTTTCTGACCCTGATGCGCAAGGGAGGATCGAGGCGATGCGGGACGACATTGCACGAGCAAGGAGCTATGCGAACGAGACCAGGCACCTACGTTCACTGGTGAACCACGAAAAGTACTAAGACGGCACGATGCAGACTGCGGCACATTCGGACACTCCCTGCAGTGTGTAGAATCGCGGTCGCGGCATGCCTTCGCTCCCAGAAATCGCGCGGACTGGACGCATAGCCTGGCAGCCTCGCATCGGAGATGAGTCGTGGAGATGGCGCGAACAAATGGATTGGGCGCTGACGAGCTCTTTGTTTCCTTCGAGTCGTGGACACGTAGCCGAAAGATCGTCTCGATCGGTACTAACGCAGGTTCCGAGCCGCTTCCATTCCAAGGCTGGCACAGCTTCAAGGAAGCGTTCGCGCCTGAGGTTGTCGCGAGAGCGGTTAAGGAAAGCAAGCGCCCGGTAATCACCTGCTTGGATCCCTTCGGAGGGTCCGGAACTACTGCCTTGGCAAGTCAGTTCCTTGGCATCGAGCCCACCACAATCGAGGTCAACCCATACCTTGCTGATCTCATCGAGGCCAAGCTGGGAACGTACGATCCTGATGACTTGACCAGCGACTTGGGTCGAATCGTTCGGGCGACGTCACGCCATTCAGGCAGGATTGAGCGATTCGTCAATCTACCGTCCACCTTCATCGAGACATCAGAAACCGCGCGTTGGATCTTCGATCGCGCCGTTGCTCTGCGTATTTCTGCGTACTTGGACGTCATCGACACATTGGTCAAGGCACATCACCGGCGCTTCTTCCGTGCTCTTTTGGGCGGCATGCTGATATCGGTCAGCAACGTGGTGGTCAACGGAAAAGGCCGACGCTATCGTCGTGGTTGGGAGAAGCGCAATGTAACAACCGCAGCTATCGACGCTGCGTTTCAGAAGAAGTGCGCTGACGCGATCAACGAAGTGCACGAGAACCGATATCGTCGCTGTCGTGACTACTCGTTGATGCGTGGCGACTGCCTTTCACAGCTTGACCGAGCACCGTCCACGGATCTAGCTGTCTTCTCGCCGCCCTATCCGAACTCCTTCGATTACACAGACGTCTACAACGTCGAGCTGTGGATGCTGGGTTATCTGGGCGACTCTTCCAGCAACCAAACGTTGCGCAGGTCGACGTTGTGCTCGCACGTTCAGATCAAACGTGAGTTCAGGCCCGCGCCGCAAGGTTCTCTACGTTTGGCACGCGCTCTCGGAAAGCTCCGCCGCGAACGCGAGTTCTTGTGGTCTCGTTGGATCCCGGAGATGGTCGGTCACTACTTCCACGACATGCATCAGGTGCTCGAGAAGCTCCACGACCGCCTTAATCCGCAAGGTGAGGTTTGGGCGGTTGTCGGAGATAGCCGCTACGCCGGCATCCACATTCCAGTCGACAAGATCCTAGCTGACTTCGCGCCTCGGCTTGGCTACGAAGTCATCAACGTCGAACCTTTTCGTTCGATGCGTGCTTCCGCCCAGCAAGGCGGTCAGCATCAGCTCAACGAATCTCTCGTCGTTTTTCGGAAAACCACTTAGCCGGTTTTGCCTCCTTTCTTTGCGGCTATCAGAGCTGTGTTCGCCGCACGTGCGCTTTTCGTGATGTTGTGAATCGGCCAAGACCACAACGCAACGCTCTCACTCTGGGCCCGCTCAAGCTCATGTTCGATCGCCTGCTCGTGATCAGGGGGCTTACGCATGTCATAGCAGCACAACGCCGCAAGCCGGCAGCTGTGTGAGCTCCTGTAATCGCGCGCCTGATCGAGGCCGTCGCTCACCGCTTGCTTGTTGGCTGAGTCCGCGACACTGGAGCCTGTGTGAGTGAAACTCTTCACCACCTTCAGCTCCAGAATCGCGTGGTTTGTCCAAGTCGTATTGTCGAATGGGTCCTGCTCCTTGAGTATGAAATCGCACCGACCCATTACACCCTTGTGCTCTTGCTCCACTTTGAGGAACTCGAACGAAGTGTTGGAGACAAACGCAATGTTCAGAATTTGCTGTATGCCCCTCTCGGCTTCTTTGATGGGGTAAGCCTTGACCCTGTCCTCCCAAAGCGCATTTGGCGAATCCGATGCCGATGGAGTAACCAAGAGGTTCGCGTGCAGCCGATCCAGCAAATCATGAATAAATTCAAGTGTGACTTCGGCGCTACTTAGAGGCTGACACCAGCACGCCTCTGGATTCTCCATCCCTTGGGGATAGATTCGAACAACCTCGTCATCAGAATCGAAGAAGATGGCAGGGGTCCCGCCAACACCCAGCTCATCGACGATGTGATCGACCAGTTCCGCATCTCCACAGGCTGGCAACGGCACGGCAACTGCCGAATTGAAGCGCTCACGTCCAAACCAGATCCAGCCAGCAGGATCGTGACGGGCTGCAGTGAGCAACGGCTCCCGCCGCGAAGGTGTGTGCCCGCGAGGAATCGAGCTCATCAGAAAGATGGAGTGCGCGCTCTTCAGCGCCTCAGCGTCGCGTAGCAAGCGCTTCCTTAGAAATTTCGCCACAGCGTGCAGGAACTGCGCGAAGGGCTCAGCATCTTGGTTGTAGCCGCTGCCGTCGTACTGAGTGATCGATGTACGAAGCTCTTTGCTGGACCAACCTGGCTTCTTCCGTTCAGCCACTGCGGAGTCTCCGTCCCAGATGGTCGACGTAGATCTCCATCCGCTCAACTGGTAGGAGGTCGCGTCCAGCGACAGCATCAATCCGATCAAGCACATCCGCAGTTGGAGTGGCACCCCCGCGTTCGAGCCATTCCCCGAGATCGACAACGTTCCCATAATCGACGCCAGGATCGCTGTAGGACGCATCCTCGCCTGATCCTTCGACCTGCTCTTCATAGGAGAGGCGTTCGAAGGCCTGAACAACCTCTCCCAGATACTCCAGTAGCTCCTGCTCCTCAGGGATCGTTTGCATCATCTCGATCACCGGGTCACTGAACTTGTAGTGGAGCGCAAAGCATCCCTGCAGACGTGCGCCGCGCGACACACTGGTGAACTGAGTGACACGCAACATGCCCATGCCGACCAATGCGTCAACGTCACGCTGGAGCATTGGAAAGTAGGGCTGGCGCTCGGTCTTCAACACGGCAGCGTCAAAAGGCTTGATCCGCCAGAGAGGTGTCAGAACATTCGCCAAGTACCAGAGCGAATGCAGCAACGGTAACGTGACCTCTCGAACGCTGGACCGATCCAGCTCATGCATCAACCCTACAAGGACGCTGTATCGCCTGCGGCTATCAACGAAACTGGAGTGCGCCAGTGTGCGACTCATCTGACGTTCGCCTGCTGGAGAATTCCGTTCCATTCTCGCTCGTAGGCACTTCGTTCCTTGCGTAAGGCCTCCGTAGGCACAGCAATCTCAAGAAGGTTGACGATTCGGGCACTGACCTCCCCTTTAGGAACGCCTTTATTGATCAATTGCGGGAGCAGCTTTCCGTCGATCAGATTGGACGCAATGATCAATCGACTTTCGGAGGTCGGGCTGCCAAACCTGGACAGAACCGTCGCGGCACGGTTGACGAAAACAGCATCGAGGGAAGATTCCGGAGCGTCAATCACTAGTGAGCCAACACCGTCGTGTCCGGCGACTTCGATGATTGCCATTCGAAATGCGAGATCAATAAATTCGCGCTGGCTCTCAGATACAGCTTCGGGGCCAGTGCGACGCTGCGCATCTTGGAAGTCCGTACCCGACATTTCGAGCTCGAATGAGGCGGTCATGAAGCGCTGAAGCTGACCAATTCGCCGCATCTGAGGCTTCCACTTCAACTCGGCTCGCTCATAGAGAAAGTCGCCTGCATAGCGTGCGAACGCAGTCCTGATAGCGTCCGACTTGCTTTCGGTCAGATCGTTCAATGCGTTGGTACTTTCTGTGAGCCTTTCTGCCAGCACTTCGAGGTCGCGGCGATCATCCTTGATCTTGTCCTTGATGGCACTGAGATCCTCACGTGCTTTGGCCTGCTTCTCCTCTTCTGGTGGCAGCATCGCCATAAGGGCTTCGAGCTGCTCTTGCCGATGCAGGATATCTTCTGTCAAAGCGCCAATTCGATCGCCCAACGATCGATGATCGGTGACTGTGCTTATGAGCTTCGAGTTCAACGCATCGATGCGCTGTCTGTAGTGCGCCAGAGCCCGTCTTGCCTCTTCTAGACGGGTCCGATCGAGTTGAATGGGCTCAGCAGTGGGCTTCTCTTTACTTTCGCCGGACCCACACAAGACGCAGAATCCACTTTCGCTACGTTGCACCAAATCGGTGAGAAGCGCGGGGTTCTCGGTGTCGCAAACAGCGCAGTGCCCTTCCGACATGAGCAGAGACACCAAGTACTTCGCAGTCGCCGATCCATCGGGGAAGCTCGAGTACACGAGTCGCAGGCGTGTTTCTTCAATCTCGTCCTCAAGACGCGAAGCCACCGTTTCCGCCGCCAGCAGATCACGGCGCAAGTCGCGGCGCATCAGATCCAGCTCGTCGTGCTTCGCGACGAGTTCAGCCTTCTTATCAATGTCTCGGTCGAGCACCGGCGCTAACGCCAATATGCGCGCCCGAACGTCACTGCTATCTTCTTGGCGGACCTCGTCCTGCGCGACACGGATTGTCAGCCGGTTCAACGCAGCCGTCAGGTTTCGAATGTTGCTGTCTAGAGCTAGGTACTCCCGCTCCAGCAAATAGAGGGCTTCTGCCTCGGCCGGATCCAGGAACAGGATCCGGAACATCTGACGCTGAGCGGATGGATCCCACACCAAAGATCGCCGGTCCTCAAAGTAGAAGACCATCTGCCGAAGAAATATCAGCCAGTCGCCAAAGGACGAAAGCCCGGCCAAGCGAAGCATCGTCGCCTGAAACGCGTCCTCGTCACGCGTGTCCAGTGCAACGCCATCTACCGTGAAAGACACCAACCCGAGGTTATCGAGGCGCCTTTCAATCACGATCTGTGATCCGCCCATGCGGATCTGCAGCTTCGCGCGTGCGTTGACTGCGAGGTCATTGACCCTCTGCCCAAACATCGAGCGTTCTTTGGGCTTCATACGCAAAGCCTGTAGCTGTGCGCCACCCAGCTCTTCCGCTTCGAGGGTGCCTCGTCGTAGCTCGTACCCTCCGCTCATCATCCGATAGATCATGGTAATGAGCGTGGTTTTGCCCAAGCCATTCGTGCCAACAATGAGCGTTAGCCCGCCGCGGAACTCGACATGCAGACCAGGGCTGTCTGTGTTGCCGGGATACAGGCCGAAGTCGTCGACGTCGAGCCTTTGGAACAGTGGGAAATGAATGATCCCGCCTTTAGGAACGGGAGACTGCGTGTTCATCGGCTATCCGCCGATCTTGTCGAATCACGCTTGAACCAGCTGATCTTCATCCTTGATGACCTTCGCGTTGTGCGGGAGGCGCCGACCTGATCTCGCTGCCGGCTTGGGCGGAACTGTAGAAGTGAGACAGCTTCGCTGCAAGTCTCCAGGTAAGCGTCGATCTGAGCGGAACAAGAGGACCGCACCTCTGCGCGGTCCTCTCGTTGATCCCCGAAACGGCGGCGCTACGCCGCGATCTTTCGGAACTCACCACCTCGCATGTGCGCCTCGTCGCAGTCGCCCTGAATTGCGTTCAGAAATCGTGAGGCGGGCTGCTTCGGGGTGGGAGTGTAGGTGATGACGAGTTTTTCGCGGGCTCGTGTCATTGCGACGTACAGCCTGGACGCCTCGCGCGGAAGCTCGTCGGCACTTTGTGTTGACGGCAGGGAGCCTTCGACAAGGCCCATGATGTAGACGGCGCTGAACTCATGCCCCTTTGCAGACTCGATGGTGCTGACCTTTACGTTGTCGCTCTCGTAGTCAACGTCATCGCGAAGTCCAGCAGTGCCGACGCCACGACTGGCCAAAGCGGACTCCACTGCCGTACGAAGGTTGTGCGTGGGTGCGATCACACAGACCTGTCCAGGCTGCTGCCCCATCGCGAGCGATGAGGCGACTTGGGATGCAACGTAATCCACCTCTTCTTCGCTGCTGGTGCAGCGAAGGAGCAACGGACGCGAACCGTGGCTCTCTGCGTAGTCCGGCATTGAAGGCTTCGCCAGAATTTCCTCGTCGACGTCCGCGAACTCGAACTGTGACACTAGCCCGAACGCCGCTTTCAGAATCTCGTGCGTGTTGCGGTAGTTCTTCTTCAAGTTATAGCTGCGGCCCACGATGTCGATGCCAACGCGGCGGAGAACGAAGCCTCGCTTGTAGATGCTTTGGGCACCATCGCCGGCAAGGAATAAGCCGTCGTTCACTTTGCCAATCTGAATACCTACCGGTGTCTTCAGGAGACCCATGAGCTGCAGATCGAGTTCGCAAAGATCCTGAACTTCATCGCTGAGCACACAGCGGTACCGGCCAACGATGTAGGTCGGCGCTTCGACTGTGTTGATTGCCTTAGAGACAATGGTCTCGTGATCGTGCAGTTCCAGCTCCACAAGTCGACCTGTGTAAGCCTTTAGAGCGTGGAGGACGATTCGCCTATCTGAACTGCTCAGAGCGGTGCCGCGGCCGCGGCGCTGAAAGAGTCTGGAGTCCAAGTACTCGTCAAGTCTCTCCTCGGTAAGGCGGCCACGCGCGTAGGAGATCTCGCTTCGGAGGAACTCGGTGAGCTTCGCGGGTGACATTTCACGGAACACCGAGCGGGCAAATTCCTGGTGCTTGCGGGCCTCCGTTTCGGCGTAACGGTAAGCCTGGTCCAGATGTTCATTCTGCACACGCCCCGAGAAACTCCGATCACCTGCTTCCACGAGAACATCTTTCGCGAGCATGCTCATCGTCTTGACCTGAATCAGGCTTCTCTCGACGCCACAAAGATCGTCCAGAAGCCTTTCTAGAAGCTTGCGCATGCTTTCCGTGAGAGTCACAAGAAGCACCTGTTGCTGGTACTTCCGGGCCACGGCGCGCGCGCGATGCACGAGGACACAAGTTTTTCCGCTGCCTGACACGCCCCTTAGTCTTGACGGTCCACGAAGTTCGCGATCAACAACCTGCTTCTGTTCCGGGTGAAGGAACAGCATCCACTCCGCAAGCGTGCCTCGCTCGAAGAAGTCGTCCCAAAGACCCGTGTCATCGAAGGTGATGAAGTCCTCGCTGTTCTCGACGGCCTGCATGGCATCCACAGCGTGCTCATCGGCGATCACAATCGCCTTATCATGCATCAGCCTCAAGCGTTGCCGTAACCCTGGCCAGTCACCAGAATGCGCGTGCCACATCAGATCGAAAAGCAGACTCGCCGTTTCATACCCGGCTAGCTCCGAGAGGCGATCAAGAATGGTTTCTGCGTCGAGCTCGAACGCATCTGCGTTCACGCCATCAACGATTGCCCGAGCTTCGGCACTGAGCGCGAGCTTTTTCCAGTCGTCCTGCGTCAGACGGTCGAGAACGGGCCTCTCGCGCTCATCTTCGGAGGTCGTCAGGTTGAGCCTGTCGAACGGGATATGCCGCTCTTCCTGAGGCGAGACCAAGACGAAGTCCAGCGTCCTATCGGTCCGCGTTTGGACCCACTTGTAGTTCCTGTGAGTATCGAGCCAACGCTGTGTATCGTCATGTGTGCCAGCAAAGAGGAACACGCGGCTTTTATTCACCCCATCGATCAGTTGGACCACCAATCGGAACCCATTTCCGAGGTCGTATTTCTCGATGTTCTCCAGACGTGACTCGCCATGCTTTGTCCTGGGAATCGCCCGAATCTCTCCTTCGAGCGACGCTTCGGCCAAAGCAGCCCGCACAGCCTGCACCTCTTTCTTGTGGCCGGCCAACGACATCTTGCGCAACGCTGTGTGACACGGCTTGTAGATGATCGCGTTATAGATCACGAAACCTCCCCCTTATTTCATCTATTTAGATCCACGCGGTGATGCCGCGATGGAAACTTCCCTGTCAAAGCGTCCCCTATGACAGCCGGCTGATTGTAGATCTCGTCGCAGCAAGTTGGGTAAAGCGTTTTAGGCAGACGTGCTGGCTCGATGATTGAAATTGAACGGCTGCTTAGAAGCTGCGGATCAGTTCGCAGTAGTGGTTCGGATTATTCCTACACGCCTGTGTAAAGAAATCCGATTGGAGAGCCCGCGTGTCCTCGCAAGACTGACCTTGCTCCAGCAGCCCAGCCCTGCGATTAGCGCTGCTTCCCTGAGGGCCCGCGGACCTAAGCAATCCGTCAAGCTGAGCTGGAGCTTCCTAGTGCCGCATGCATGCGGTCAGGATCTGCGCATTGATGTCTTCGAGAGATTTGCCGGGCAGCATCATCGTCGAATCGAAGTTAGCCTCGGCCTGAGCACGAGAGTCATCACGCATCCTGAGCGTCCGCAACCTACCCCTGCTCGCGAGCAACCGCCGGAATGTGCCGTGTGCGCGGTTGAAACTGGCGGGCGTACTCGTTCAGTCGACCAACGATCTCTTCGACTTTAATCGGTGTCATGCAGCCTCCCGATACTCGTAGAAGGGGTGCTGCTTGTCGTCCAGAATCTCGTACAACCCGGCAAGGTTTTCAGGATCTGGGTTGAGCCAAGCATCGACGTGCTCTGGCTTGATGTTGATGATGGTCCGGTCGTGGCCGGCTGCAGCAACCTCAGGCTCCGGCTCGTCGGTGATGGCGGCGAACGACAGCAGCTCCGGCTCGACGCCCTCCGGATCCGTCCAATGCGACCACAGACAGGCGACCAGCATCGGCTCCCCGGTGCGTGGCACGAACTCGAGCACGCGGTTGCGGCCGTCCACTTCCACATTCTCGTAGAAGCGCTCGGCCACCATGACGCCATGCCTGTATCCGAACAGGCCGCCCCAGAAGCCCTCCAGGTTGTCGCGACGGGCGTTGTACGTGCCTGGGTACTTCACGTCATAGAAGGCCGGCTTGCCCGCCGGCCGGCACTGGTAGCGCATCGGCTTCACCACGCGCTGGCCGCCCTCCGACACCATCACCGGGCAGTAGATACCGGGGAACACGCGGGCGTCGGACGGCTTGAATTCGGTGCGCTTCAGCGATGCCATGCGTGCCTTCGCCGCGTCGACTTTCTTGGTGCCGATGCGCATATCCTCCTGCGCCTTCTTCGTGACCTTCGTCTCCAGCTTCCGCTCGGCGTCGGCGACACGCATGCGCTGGGCAAACATCTCTTGCTCCAACTGCGTGATCGCCTCGGCATCCGCCGCGCGCAGGTTGGCCTGCAGCTCGGGCGGGCCGATCTCCATCAGCTCCCGGATGAGCGCCCGCGGCGCCTTCGCCATCGGGTTCAGGCCGCGGTCCCACCAGAACGTTTTCACGTAGGCGTCGACATCCATCACCACACCGGGAAAGTGGCGCTTGAAGGCCTTGAACTCGGCATACACCTGGGCGGAATAGCACATGGGTTCCAGTCCGGAAGGGTGGGCAAATAGGCTAAGCCTGCGGGGGCGGTGTCGCAGGTGATGAAATCAGCAATGCAGCAAGGGCAGGTCCGCGGCGCGCGTGGTGTAGTTCGGCGACAGCAGGTTCTGGCGCATGCCCCAGTCTGGGCGCGTCTTCCAGCCCGTTGCGCCCAAGCCCGCGACGCCCCGGCCGAACTTGCGGTTGATGCCGTCCAGCGTGGCCATCAGCGCGGCATTGCCAGCGACTGCGGGCGTGAACAGATCACCTTGGCGCTGCTCCGGCCTCGATAGGTCCATCAGCGTCACGCCGGCCTTCTTGTAGCCGATGCCAGGTTTGAGCATCCCGCGCAGCAACTGCGCCACAACCGAGGCGATCAGGCGGGAATCGTCAGTCGCCGAAGGCATGTTGATCGAACGACTGGGCGCATGCTGCGGCAGCTCGGCGCGGAACCGGTCGCTCAGCGCGAAGATGCCGACCGCGCCGGCCACCAGGCCATCGCGCCGCAGCTTCTCGCAAGCACGCACTGCAAACGTGGCGAGCGCCTGGCCGACGGCCGCATGGTCTTCGACGCGCTCGGCGAACGATCGGCTGACCATAATCTGCTGCTTGTCCGGCGCCACTTCCTCCAGCTCGATGCAGGGATGCCCCTGCAGCTCGCGTTGCGTGCGCGCCAGCGTGACGCCGAACTCGCCGAGGATGGTGTCGGGCGGCGCGTCGCGCAGCTGCGCGGCGGTGGTGATGCCCATGTTGGCCAGGCGCAAGCCCCAGCGGCCGCCCACGCCCCACAGATCGGTTGTGGGGAATGTCCCCAGCACCTCTGCGCGGCGCGTCTCATCGCTCAGGTCGACGACGCCCGCGCCGGATTTCGCAGCCTTGTTCGCTGCCTTGGCCAGCGTCTTCGTCGGGCCGATGCCGATGCAGTTGGGAATGCCCGTCCAGCGATGCACCTTGTTGCGGAGCCGGTGCGCGAATGCCTCGCGGTCGCGGATGCCAGTCATGTCCAGAAACGATTCGTCGATGCTGTACACCTCCACCCGCGGCGCCTCATCGCGCAGGATGCCGACGACGCGCGCACTGATGTCGCCATAGAGCGCGAAGTTGGCGCTGCGCATCTGCAGGCCCTGGTGCTTCACCAACTGCTTCAGCTCGTGCGCCGGCTGTCCCATCTTGATGCCGAGCGCCTTCGCTTCCGCGGTGCGCGCGATCGCGCAGCCGTCGTTGTTCGACAGCACCACCAGCGGCACGCCGCGCAGGCGAGGCTGGAAGATGCGCTCGCAGCTCGCATAGAAGTTGTTGCCGTCGACCAGCGCGAACATGGTCAGGCTGCCAGCGGCACGATGCGGTGGCCGCCTTCCAGCACGGGCGCGCGCAGGATGCGGTATGCATCGCGGTCGAACTGGCCCGTCTCGCCACGGATGCGCCGCGCTGCCGTCAGCGTCGTCGCGCTGCCCAGGTACTGCCAGTCGCGCACCACGTGGTACTGCCGCATGTCGGTGCCACGTTCCTCCAGCGCGATCGTGCCGTGGAAGGGCCACGCCGCCACCTGCCGGTCCTCCAGCACCAACCGCAACCGCTCCTCGTGCTCGCCCACGGTCTCTCCGCCGTGGCACGCGCCGGCGCACTGCTTGAGCATCGCGCGGAAGCAGGGCCGGCCCGGTGTACCGCGTTCGATGCCGAGCAGCGTGTAGCAGAGCCGGTTGTCGTCCGCGATGCGTCGCAGCGCGGTCATCGCTGCGCGCGGGCTGGAGTGCAGGCCGTACAGTGTGAGCGCGCGCGCAGGATCGATCTCCGCGGAGTTCACCACGGCCACCTTTCCGCGATGCAGCGCCAGTGAGAACTGCCGCGTCGTGCGCCGCAGCTTGCGGTTGTAGAGCGGGTGGCGGGTCTTAATCATCTGCGCTTCCAGCAGCTGCGCGCCGATGTCGCCCGCGGTGCGCACGTGGCTGATGCGCTTTGACTGGCGCAGTAGCCGGGCTTCTTCCAGCGTACGGAAGTGGTCCATCACCCGGCCGCGGATGTCGATCGACTTCCCGATGTAAAGCGGCAGCACGTCGTCCTCACTGCCGAGGAAGGTGTAGACGCCGGGCGCGCGCGGCAGCGCGTCAATCTCGGGGCGCAGGTGCTCCGGGTACTCGTAGAAGGCGGCGGCTTCCCGCCGGCGGTCACGAACGGGACGCACGGGGTACCGAGGCGCGCTTCACTTGGCGCGCGATGCTGACGACCGAAAACAGCTCCACCTCGGTGCCTTCTTCGATAACGATCGGCGGCACTTCCGGGTTGGCAGAGTGCAGCTCGACATGGTTCTCTGCGATCAGCAGGATCTTGCAGGTGGGCTGATTGCCCTCCCAGACGGCCATCACCAGGCTGCCGGTGCGCGGCTCGACCGAGCGGTCGACGATCAACAGGTCGCCGTCGAGGATGCCGGCGCGGGCCATGGAGTGACCGCTCGCGCGGTAGATGTACGTCGCCGGTGCGTTGCGGATCAGCAAGCGATTGAGATCGAGGCTGTCTTCCTCGAAGTCCTCGGCCGGCGAGGGGAAGCCAAGGCGCGCTATGGCGGCGCCGAGCGGTAGCGGTAGGAGGGGTGGATCGATGGCGGCATAGCCAGCGAACGAGGCGGGCGGGTCGAGCAGGGTGAACATGGGAAGGCTCCAGCGACGCTGCGCACGGTGCCCGGCGCCGGTCTCAATTGTTGCGATGAGTAGTAATACTACTCACGGCACTAAGTCGACGGTCTGAACACGTTGCGTCACGGAGCTCCGGCTTCTTCGTATCGCACTGAAGCAGGGAGAACGGGCACCCTTCGGGGGGATAGCAGTCGCGTTGGGAATTCTCCTAGCGTCCCAGCCCGTGCTGACGCGGAGGCAGACCGATCGGCCAAAGTTTGTTATCGCGCTACAGACTTTGCGATTCCGTCCATGAGCCGAACCGGCTCCATGCTGTCGACACCCACCCCAATGCACTACATTGGTGCAATGGCCGACGAAACCCCACCGCCGCAACTCTTCGACGCACTGGTCACGCCGCTGGTCTGGGCCGATGCCGACGGGCGCATCCGCACCTGCAATGTGGCGTTCGCGCGCTGGCTCGGGGTCGGGCGCAAGCGCCTGATCGACCAGCCGCTGGCGGCGCTGGAGGTCGATGGCGAAGTGCTGCGGCTGGCGCTGCGCACGCCCGGCGATCCGGCCGACGGTCCGATGCGGGTGCGCCGGCTGGTGCTGGCCTTCTTGGGCGGCGAGCCGCGCTTCGCCGATGCCTGGCTGTCGCGCGAGGCCGATGGCGGGCTGCTGCTCGAAGCGCATCCGGTCGATGAATTCCCCGGCGCCGATCCGACGTTGGCGATGCCGCTGGCGCTGTCGGCCGCGCTGCGCGGTCTCGCCCATGAACTCCGCAATCCGCTGGCCGGCCTCAAGGGCGCCGCGCAGTTGCTGGCCCGGCGCGTCAGCGATGGCGAATCACGCGAGCTCGTCGCTCTCGTCGATACCGAAGTCGCGCGTCTCGGCACGCTGGTCGACCAGTTGCTGTCGCCGCGTTCGCCGACGCCGCACCGCGCGCTCAACATCCACGGCGTGCTCGAACAGGTGCTGCGCCTCGCCGAAGCCGACGCCGGCTGGGCGGTGCGCATGCTGCGCGATTACGACCCGAGCCTGCCCGAGCTGTCCGGCGATCCCGACCGTCTCACCCAGGCGATCTGGAATCTCGTGCGCAACGCGATCCAGGCCGGCGCCGCCAACATCACCCTGCGCACCCGCGCCGCGCTCGGCGTGCGCATCGGCGACGAAGTGCACGCGATGGTGCTGCGGCTGGAAGTCGTCGACGACGGCCGCGGCGTGCCGGAGGACATGGTCGAGCAGATCTTCCTGCCGCTGGTGTCCGGACGTCCCGACGGCAGCGGCCTGGGCCTGGCGATGGCCCAGCAGGTCGCGCGCGAACACCGTGGTGCGTTGGTCTACCGCTCGCGCACCGGGCATACCGTTTTCACCTTGCAGCTGCCGTTTCCTGTCGAGGACGATGCGCCCGAAACAGCCGCCAGCACCGCGCCGGAGCCCGCCGCATGAGTACGCCCGCCCCGCGCATCTGGGTCGTCGATGACGACCGCTCCGTCCGCTTCGTGCTGGCCACGGCGCTCAGCGAAGCCGGTTACGACGTGTCCGGTTTCGACAGCGCGCAGGCCGTGCGCGACGCGCTGGCCAAGCGGCCGCCGCCGGACATGCTGTTCACCGACGTGCGCATGCCCGGCGATTCGGGCCTGCAGCTGCTCGATGGCCTGAAGCAGCAGCATCCGCAGCTGCCGGTCGTGGTGATGTCGGCCTACACCGATGTCGCCAGCACCGCCGGCGCGTTCCGCGGCGGCGCGCATGAATTCCTGTCCAAGCCCTTCGATCTCGACGAGGCCGTCGCACTCGCTGCGCGCGTGCTCGGCGACCACGACACCGCGCCCGCCGATGCGCCGCAGCCGACCGGCGACAGCGATGCGCTGGTCGGCGACACCGCCGAAATGCGCCAGCTGTTCCGCGCGATCGGCCGCCTCGCGCAGGCGCCGGTATCGGTGCTGGTCACGGGCGAAACCGGCACCGGCAAGGAACTCGTCGCACGCGCGCTGCACCGCGAATCGCCGCGTGCGCGCCAGCCTTTCGTCGCGCTCAACACCGCGGCCATTCCGGCCGAACTGCTGGAGAGCGAACTGTTCGGCCACGAGGCCGGCGCGTTCACCGGCGCGTCGCGGCGCTACATCGGCCGCTTCGAACAGGCTGACGGCGGCACGCTGTTCCTCGACGAGATCGGCGACATGCCGGCCTCGCTGCAGACGCGCCTGCTGCGCGTGCTGGCCGAGGACGAATTCTTCCGCGTCGGCGGACGCGAACTGATCCGTGTCGACGTGCGCGTGATCGCGGCGACGCATCAGGATCTCGAGCGTCTAGTCGCCGAAGGCCGCTTCCGCGCCGATCTGCTGCATCGCCTCGATGTCGTGCGCCTGAAGCTGCCGCCGCTACGCGACCGGCGCGACGACGTCGGCCAGCTCGCCGAGCGGTTCCTGCAGGCCGCAGCCGAAAAGCTCGATGCGCCGCCCAAACGACTCGGTCGCGCAGCGCTGCAGCGCCTGCGCGAACACGCCTGGCCCGGCAACGTGCGCGAACTGCAGAACCTGTGCTGGCGTCTGGCTGCACTGGCGCCGGCCGATCTGGTCACGCCGCAGGATCTTGACGGCCTGCTGAGCGCGAGCGCGTCGGTGCCGGATGCTGCCGAACCGGTGGCCGCAGGCGACTGGGACGACGCGCTGCGCGCCTGGGCCGATACGCGGCTGCGCGCCGGCGACGACGACATCCATGCGCAGGCGCGTGAGCGTCTGGACCGCGCATTGCTGGAGACCGCGCTGGTGCACACCGGCGGTCGACGCGCCGAGGCCGCCACGCGACTGGGCGTGGGCCGCAATACGCTGACCCGCAAACTCGGCGCGCGCCGGCGTCGCAGTTGAATCCCCTTCATCGATGCGCCGTGTGCGCGGGCTAAGGTGGCCGCCATGAACAGCACGATCCGACTTCCGATACTCGCGGCCGCCGCCGCGACCCTGCTTGCCGGTTGCGCCAGCGGGCCCCGTCCCGCCGCGCAGACCGCGCCACCCGCCGTCACCGCGATCACCAGCACCGGCACCGCCCAGGGCGCGATCGCCAATCTCGCATCCGCGTCCGGCTCGCTGGTCAGCGGACGCGTGGTGCTGACGCCCGATGCCGGCGGCGTGCGCGTGCGCGGCGAGGTCGGTGGCCTGGTGCGCAACGGCACCCACAACCTGCGCCTGCACACGCGCGGCGACTGCAGCGCGGTCGATGCGATCAGCGCCGGTCCCGAGTTCGACGCGCAGGCGGGTGTGCCGTCGCGGCAACCGGATTCCGGCGAACGCGGCCGTATCGTCGCCAACGGCAGTGGCGTTGCCACCCTCGATCTGCTGCTGCCCGGCGCCGTGCTCGGCGGCGGCGCGGCCAATGACATCGTCGGCCGCGCGCTGCTGATCCTCGGAGCGACGCCCGGCGCGATCAGCGCCCGCGTCGCCTGCGGCACCGTCCAGGTCCAGTGAGCGGCCGTGGCGCACTCACGCGGCCCAGACCCGGCCGCGGGGATGCTGCCCGCTGCGTCACCGCGCGCCCGCCGCGCCCCACCCGATTCGAGGAGAGCTCCATGCGCACCCATACATTCCTGATGCCGATCCCCGCCGCGCTGGCCCTCGCGCTGGCCGCCTGCGGCGGCGGTGCCGACAATGCGAACACCGGCGACAACGCCGCAGCCGAAGCCGACCGCGCCGCCGAAACCACCGCCGCGACCCCGCCCGCAGCAGCGCCTGCGCCGGACGCGATGGCCGCTGCGACCGCCATGGCCACGCTGCAGCCGACCGCCGGCAACCAGACCGCAGGCGAACTGCGCTTTGCCGTCGTCAACGGTCGCATCGAGGTCACCGGCACCGTGACGGGCCTGCCGGCCGGCGGTACCCACGGTTTCCACGTGCACGAGACCGGCGATTGCAGCGCGCCGGACGGCAGCAGCGCCGGTGGTCACTTCAATCCGGGCAGCACCGATCACGGCCGCGTCGGCCAGGGCGCCCACCACGCCGGTGACAGCGACAACATCACCGCCGGCACCGACGGCACGGCCCAGGTCAGCGGCTGGCTCGAAGGCGCGACGATCGGCGGCGGTGGCGCCGACGACATCGTCGGCAAGGGCGTGATCGTTCACAAGGATGCCGACGACTACAAGACGCAGCCGACCGGCAATGCCGGCGACCGTCTGGCGTGCGGTGTGATCCAGGCAGGCTGAGCACCGGCGCAACTGCGCCCTGAAGCAAGATCCGGCGCCCGTCTCCTGCTGCAGGAGGCGGGCGTTTTCTTTTGGGTCGTCGCGCGTCGGATGCCGCGGCGGCGTCAGCCCTCACCCAATCCCCGCTCCGCGCCCCCGCCCTCGCGTCATCGCGAGGGCGTTCGTCGACACGCGAGCCAGTGGCTCGCAAGCGTGCCTTCTCACCCCAGAGGGAGAGGGCTCAAAACGTCGCGATGAAGGGTCAGCGCGCAATCGGACGCAGGCGACCCAAGCGCCTCTCCCTCCGAGAGAGGCCGACGCGCGTTGCGCGTCGGGTGAGGGCTGGGGCGTTACCACTGTCCCGCCTACCAGGGCGAACCGGTACAGCAACGGAGCGCCCGACCGAATCCAACTTCAGCGCAACGCCCCCGCCGGATCCTGCCCGGGCGCCACGTGCACGAACACCACCGGCACGCCGTGCGCCTGCAGCACCGCGGACAACTGCCGCTGGCGCGCCTCGTACATCGCGAACCCTTTCGCCAGCCGCTCGTCGTCGGACTCGCCCGCCGCGCACCGGCGACGCCAGTCGTCGGGCGCGAGCATCGCGATCCGCACGTCGCCGTCCACATGCCGCAGCAGCGGCTCCGGCGGTGCGTCGAGCCAGGCTTCGGACTCCGGCGCGAGCAGCGCGGTTTCCAGCACGTCCCACAGCGGGTCGAGACCCTGGTTGCGGTACTGCAGCGCGGTCATCGCCAGCAGGTCGTGCAGCGTGAGATAGCGCGCGTGTTCGATGCGCGCGCCGAAGGCCTCCTGCGCGCACAGGGCGGTGTCAGCCTGGGCCATGCCCAGGTCGAGCAGCATCGATTCCATATGCGCCGCGACGGCTTCGGTCGCGGCGGGTTCGCCGACGAACAGATACGGCAGCACGCGCAGGCGGCCGCCCGCGAGTTGCGGGTCGGACTGGAACGGCAGTGGCACCGCGCCGCTGGCATCGGCGCCGAAGGCGATGATGCGCGGGCCCTGTCCGGCCTGCGGCGCGCGGACGCGCAGCTCGTCGAGACGGCGGTGCACCGGCCAGCCCGGACGCAGCAGTTCGGCGGGATCGAAGTGGGCGGCGGCGAACGACAGGTCGAGATCGCGCACCCCCGGCACCAGCGCGCCGAGGTCGCGGCCCAGCAGCTTGGCGAGCTCGCCCGCGGCCTGCTGGCCGAGCGCGCCGCGCGCGGGCGTGGAGTCGTCGCTCAACTCGAGGGCGAGCACGCCGAGCACCTGCGGGGCGGGAATTTGTCGGGAAATGTCGGGATCTGCGGTCATTGGCCGTGCACATGGGCGGCGATACACTCGTTCACATTATGCCCGTCCCGCGTCAGGGACAGTCTCACGCAGGTTCTGTCGAGGTCATTCCGATGCTGCTAGGTCGTCCCGTCGCCGTGCTCGGCGGCGTTCGTATTCCGTTCTGCCGCCAGAACACCGCCTATGCGGACGTCGGAAATCTCGGGATGTCGGTGCGCACACTCGGGGCCCTGGTCGAGAAGTTCGGCCTGCACGGCCAGCAGCTCGGCGAAGTCGCGATGGGCGCGGTGATCAAGCATTCCAGCGACTGGAATCTGGGCCGCGAGGCCGCGCTGTCGTCGGGCCTGTCGCCGCTGACGCCGGGCATCACCCTGCAGCGCGCCTGCGGCACGTCGCTGGATTCGATCATCACGATCGGCAACAAGATCGCCGCCGGCCAGATCGAATCGGGCATCGGTGGCGGGTCGGACACCACCTCGGACGTGCCGATCGTCTACGGCCGCGCGCTGCGTCGCCGTCTGCTGGCCGCGAATGCGGCGAAGACGCCGAAGGACAAGCTGGCCGCGTTCAAAGGCTTCCGCCTGCGCGAGCTCAAGCCGGATTTCCCGGGCGTCGCCGAGCCGCGCACCGGCAAGTCGATGGGCGAGCACTGCGAGGACATGGCGAAGGAGTGGAACATCGCGCGCGATTCGCAGGACGAACTCGCCGTCGCCTCGCACCACAAACTCGCGGCCGCCTACGAGCGCGGTTTCTTCGACGATCTGGTGGTGAGTTTCCGCGGCGTCTCGCGCGACAACATCTTGCGGCCCGACACCTCGCTGGCGAAGCTGGCGACGCTCAAACCGGCGTTCGACAAGACCTCCGGCCGCGGCACGCTGACCGCCGCGAATTCGACGCCGCTGACCGATGGCGCCTCCGCGTGTCTGCTGGCCAGCGACGAATGGGCCGCGGCGCACGGGCATGACGTGCTGTGCCATATCCGCGACGCACACGTGTCGGCCGTCGATTTCGTGCACGGCGAGGGCCTGCTGATGGCGCCGACCGTCGCCGTGGCCGAAATGCTCGCGCGCAACAATCTCACGCTGCAGGATTTCGACATCTACGAGATCCATGAGGCGTTCGCTGCGCAGGTGCTGTGCACGCTGCGCGCGTGGGAGAGCGAGGACTACTGCCGCACGCGCCTCGGTCTCGACGCGCCGCTCGGCCGCATCGATCCGGCGAAGCTCAATCCGGTCGGCTCGTCGCTCGCCGCGGGTCACCCGTTCGCGGCGACCGGCGCGCGCGTCGTCGCCACGGCTGCGAAGCAGCTGAAGGAACGCGGCGGTGGCCGCGCGCTGATCTCGATCTGCACCGCCGGTGGCATGGGCGTCGTCGCGATCCTCGAACGCTGATCGCAGGGAGCGTCGTCATGTCCGTGTTCCGTACTTCGGGCCGCCTCGGCCTGCTCGCCGTCGCCGTGTGCGCGCTTGCCGCATGCGGCAAGGACGACGCGGACGCAGTGCCACCGCCGAGCGCGTCGGGTCCGCAGCTGGTCTCGGCGCCGCCGCCGCGTGATGCCTTGCCGGACTGTCCGCGCCTGGCATCGACGCTCGGCGACATGGTTGCCGGTCTCGAGGCCGTCGACGACGCCGGCACCCGCCAGGACGCGCCCGAGAGCTACGGCATCAGCTGCGCCTGGCGTTCGCCCGGCGACGGCGCGGCGATCGGCGCGATCGTCATCGTCGACAACGAGCCGCTGACGGCGCAGGACATGCAGCGCGCCGGCATGTACGTCGAGGATCCGCGCGTGGCCGCGCTGGGTGGCTTCGTCGCGATTCCCGACGCGCTGCTCGATGGCAATGCACCGCTCGGCCCGGTCGGCCCGCAGGTCATCGTCGGGCCCGTCACGGTCACGCTGGCGAGCAACGGCCGTGGACGTGCGGCGGACATCACCCTCGACCAGGCGGTCGATGGCGCGGTGGCGGTGCACCGTTCGATGCGTTGAGGATGGGGCGCGGTCCTCGGCGTGCCGTCGGCGTCGCGGGTGAGCCGCCTTTCGATTACTGCGGCGGTCGGCTTGCTTCAAATGCACTCGCTGACGCGCTCGACCACGGTTGCCTTGAACTGCTGACGCGGTGCGGCCGAGCCATCTGCTGAGGCGCCCACCAGTCGCAGATACATCTGGTGGAACACCTTGGACCAAGGGCCGGGGTGTTCGCTTTTCGACTGCAAGAAGTGGTGTTCGTGCCCGCTGACGCACGCGTCAGCCGGACACGCCCGAGCTCAGAACCGATCCGTCGGATGCGGCGGCGCATCGCCGTGCACGTACGGCAGGCCGTGCGCATCACGCGTCTCGGGTTCGATCAGATCGTCGCGCGCTGCGAGCGGCGTTGCCGGCGGAAGCGCGACCACCGGCTCGTTGCGGGCGGCGCGCAGCGCATTCGCGTAACACAGACGCGCGTTGCGATCGTCACCTTCGGCCGCATACGCATCACCCATCTGCACCCAGGCATCGCTGCCGGCGCCCTGGTCGATCGCGCGCTGCAGATAGTCGCGCGCGTTCGGCCAGTCGCGCTGCATGTGGTGCAGGCGCGCGAGGCCGAGCATCACGCCGGGGCTCGACGGATGCGCGTTGAGCCAGCGCTCCATGCGCGACTGGCGATGTGCGGCGTCGCCGACCTCCAGCGATGCGTAACGCGCGGCGACACGCTCGTCCCAGCGCGCATCGAGCGAGGTTTCCAGGCTCTTGAGCGCAGCGTCGTGCCAGCCCAGCGCGACCGCGCGATCGGCATAGGCCAGCACCACCGGCGTCTCGGTGCGGATGTGCTTGGGCAGCGCTTCCCAGCGCTCGGCGAGCAGGTTGGCATCGGCCGCTTCGTGCAGCGATGCGGCGGCCCAGCGGATCTCGCGGAGTTCCAGCTGCGCTTCCGGCAACGCGTTCTGGCGACGCAGTGCGCCGAGCAGGCCATAGGCTTCTGCGGCATGGCCGGTCATCGCCCAGGCATCGGCGCGCAGCGCGAGACCGCGCGGCGGCAGCGGCTGCGCGGCCGGTGCATCGAGTGCGGTCAGCGCATCGATCGGCCGTTCGTCGACGAGGGCGAGTTCGGCCAGCGCGATCGCGCGCGTCGCCGGGTGGCGGTCACCGAACCTGTCGAGATGGGCACGTGCACCGGCATCGTCGCCGCGGCCGATCGCCGCCTGGGTCGCGGCGATACGCGCGGCGGGCTCGTAGTGCGGGTTCTCGTCGGCGGACTGCGCCAGCAGCTTTTCGGCGCGGGCGTAATGGCCCTGATGCAGCGCATCGAGGCCTTCGCCGACGCGGCTCTGCGCCTTAGTCTCGCGGTAGCGCCCCCAGCTGCGGAACGGCAGCAGGATCAGCGTGATCACCAGCCAGACGACGACCATCGCGCCGAGCAGCATCGCGATCGCATTGATGACGGTCGTCGTGTAGTCGACACCGCCGCGGCGGACCAGCACGTAGCCGGGATCACCCGAGAGCAGCAGTTGCGCGGCCAGGGCGCCGAGGAGGGCGATGACGATCCAGACCAGCAGAGCACGGAGCAGGGACATGGCGGAATTCCGGATGGCGCAGGGGATAGATCGCTACGGTGCCAGAGCCCGTCGTGACGGGCCCGTCGCGGGTCCGCGCGTCCATTCAGCTGGCTGTGCGCTCCGGCAGAGCTGCCGCCAGCAGCGAAGCCGGGCGGGCGTCGGTCGCCTGTTCGATATGCGCGAATCCGGCGTCGCGGGCGAGATCGGCGAGGCGCGCGCTGGCGGCGAGCACGCGCGCCTCGCGCAGGCGTGCGACAGCGTCCGGCGGCAGGGCGTCCAGCGTGCGCCACAGCGCTTCGCCACTGCTGAGCGGCAGCAGCCAAGGCGCCGGTACCGCCAGCAGCCTGGCGATACGCGAGGGTGATGGTGGCGTCGGCACCCGCGCGTAGACATCCGCGCGTCGCAGGTCCGCGCCCGCGTCGGTCAGCGACTGCGCGATCACGCCGCGCCCGCCCGGCGCAGTGACCAGTCCGACGCTGCGTCCTTTCGGGTTCGCCAGTTCCGGAAGCGCCAGCACACCTTCGCTGTCCATGCGTGCAGGCGCACGAACGCCGACGATGCCGGCACGTTCGAGGGCCGTTGCCGTCCCCGCGCCGACCGCGAGCCACGACTGCGTGTCGCGCGCGGCGAGTGGCTGCAGCATTGCGGCTTCCGCGACCGCCGGCGGACTGGTGAAGATCACGACATCGGCGGCGAGTGCGCGGCGCAACGCATCGCGCGTGCCGGCATCGTCGCGCTGTTCGATGCGCCACGGCGACAGCGCGAAGGTGCGCGCGCCGAGACGCGCGGCTTCGCGACGCAGGCCTGAATGTGCACCGGCCGGCCGTAGCGAGATGACGTAATATCCCGACAGATGCGGGAAAGCCGGCGCGGCATGCATGCGCCAAGCTTGGTGGCTGCGGTGGTGCGGCGCAAGCCGGACGACCCCACCCCCACAGGATTCCGCATGACGCTCGATGATTCGCTCCGCGCCCTCGAGGCGTATTACGGTTCGATGCCGCCCGTCGCGGCGATGGACGTGTCCGTCGCCGGTTACGACGGCGATTCCCTGCGCCTGCATGCGCCGCTGTCCTCTCACGTCAACGACAAGGGCTCCGCATTCGGCGGCAGTCTCGTGTCGGTGATGACGCTCGCGGCCTGGGGGCTGGTGACGTTGCGCGTGGAGCAGGCAGGTCTCGATGCCGAGGTCTACGTGGCCGATTCCACGGTCCGCTATCGCGCGCCGCTGCTCGGCGATCTCGAGGCCGAGGCCACGCTCGACGCGGCCGGCGACTGGTCGACGTTCGCGCGCACGCTGCGCGACCGGGGCCGCGCGCGCGTCGCGCTCACCGCGCGCATCGCATTGCCCGACGGCAGTACCGCGACCGAAATGCAGGCGCGTTACGTGGCGATCCGGCGGCCGACCGAGAACGCCTGAGGTCGCCGCCCGCGACGGCGGATCCGACGTGACACCGACCGGTTGCTGACGGCGCGCGCGCCGGCACTTGCGCGCGGGCCCGCCGTTGCCAAGACTCCGCGCTCCTTGTCCGTCTCTGCGATCCCCGGGGTCGTCCCATGCGCCATCCGTGTATGACCTGTGGGGCCTGTTGCAGTCATTACCGGGTGTCCATGCACTGGATGGACACCGATGCCGCCGGGGGCGTCGTGCCGCACGCGCTCACCGAGACCTTCGGTCCGCACCAGGTCGTGATGCGCGGCACCTGGGAATCGAAGCCGCGCTGCCTGGCGCTCGACGCCGACATCGGCACGTCTTCGCGCTGCACGATCCACGCCATGCGGCCGCAAGCCTGTCGCGATGTACAGGCGTCGTGGGAGTCCGGCGAGGCCAGTCCGCAATGCGATCGCGCGCGCCTTGCGCACGGATTGCCGGTGCTGCGCGCGGCGGACTGGGCGCCTGCGATCGAGATGGTGCTGGTCGATGCGAACGCGCCGGCGGCGTCGTTCGTTGGAGTCCCGACTGCACAGGCAGGCATAGCGCCCGGCGTGTAGGTCCATCCCCGCGAGGCCGCGTCCGGCTGCGCGTGCTTGTCCGGTGGCGATGGGGCGTGTTGCGCGCCACCCATCTGGCGGAGACGCGCCGACGCCTCAGACCGGATTGGCATCCAGGAACGTGCGGATCGCCGGCACCAGCACTGCGTGCTTGTCTTCGAGCACGTAATGCCCCGCATCCTCGAAGGCCATGACCTCGGCCTGCGGCAACGCCGCGCGGAAACCGGCGAGGAAGTGGTGGTCGAACACGAAATCCTTGAGACCCCAGCCGATGAAGGCCGGACGGTCGGCGTAGGCGGGCAGCCGCTGGCCGGCCGCCTCCAGCAAGGGCCAGGCGCGGTCCTTCGGGCCGAGCGGGATGTCCTGCATGAAGCGCACGGTGCTGATGCGGTTCGCCCAGCTGTCGTAGGGCGCGACGTAGGCGCGGCGCACGTCGGCCGGCATGCGGGTCTCGACGCCCTGCCACGAGGCACCCGCGGAGAACGCATTGAAGCCGCGGATGATCCATTCGCCGACGGTGTGGTCGCGCCCCAGCGCGATCTGCCACGGCATCGGCTTGTCGGTCGGCAGCGGGAACGCGGCGGTATTGGTGATGACCAACCGCTTGACCTGTGGCATGTGCTCCAGCGCCCAGCCGAAACCGATCATGCCGCCCCAGTCGTGCACCGCCAGCGTCACCGGGCCGTCGATGCCGAGATGGGCGAGCAGGGCGCCGAGGTCCTCGACGCGCGACGCCAGGGTGTAGTCGTAGCGCGGCAGCGCATTGGGCGCGTCGTCGGGCTTGTCCGACCAGCCCATGCCGACGTGGTCCGGCACGATGCAGCGGTAGCGGTCGCGCAGGCCGAGCACCAGATGGCGCCAGTAGTAACTCCACGACGGATTGCCGTGCAGCATCAGCACGATCTCGCCGTCGCGCGGGCCCTCGTCGAGGTAGTGCATCTGCACGCCGGGACGCGCTTCGAATCGGTGACCGTCGAACGGATAATCGGGAAGCTGCACGGGCGACAAGGACCAGGGGCTGCGATGAATACGACACATTGTAGTCAACGGATGCGGACGGGCCCGAAAGGGGCTGACCCGGGGTCTTCACAGCGCTGAAGCTGGGGTGCACTGTGTGCGCTGGGAGACTGTGGGCCGTGCACCAACGGCGTATGCTGGAAAGATGAATACGAGTGCACGCAAGCTGGGTGCAGGTCCCGACGACCTGCGTCATTTCCTGCGCGCCGGGACCTCGGACCTGCATGCAAGTGTCGATGCATGTTTCGCCGATGGTCTCGGTACGCCGCTCGCGTACGCGCGGTATCTGGTCGGCATGCATCGCTTTGCTGCGGACTACGAAATCGTCATCGGTGGTCTGCCGCGCGCGTCGTACTGGCTCGCGAACGATCTGCGCGATCTGGCGTTGACGCCGCTGCCGCCATCCGGTGTGCGCGGCTTCGCGAGCGAAGCCGACGAGCGTCTGGGCTGGGACTACGTGATGTCCGGCAGCAGTCTGGGCGCACGCTATCTGTTGCGCGGCGTGCAGGCGATGGGCCACACCGGAGACGCCGGTGCCCGGTTTCTCACGCGCCATGCGGCGGGCGACGAGTGGCGCAACGTGCTCGACCGCCTCGATGCGCGTTCGGCGCATGTCGATCGGCCCCGTACCCATCTGTTGCAGGGCGCGCGCGATGCCTTCCTGCTGGTCCAGTCGTGTTTCCAGCGCGGCTTCGACGCGATCCCCGCCCCCTCTCAGGAGCCTGTTGCATGAATCCAGCGCTCGAACGCGCACTCCAGGACTGCGCCAACGAACCGATCCATCTGTCGGGTGCGATCCAGCCGCACGGCTACCTGATCAGCTGCCAGTTGCCCGACTGGACGATCCGCCACGTCTCGGCCAACGTCGAAGCGCTGACCGGTGCGACGCCCGAGGAAATGCTGCGGCATTCGCTGCGCGAGTTCCTCACCGACGATCTGATCCAGGCGATCGCCGAGACGATCGGCTTCGGTGAACCCGGCTCGCCGCCGCAACGCGCGGCCGTGGGCAACATCGGCCCGATGGCGAACCTGTGCGACATCAGCGTGCACGTCGCCGATGGCCTGGTGCACATCGAAGTCGAACCGCAGCCGCGCAGCGCGGGCGAGCGTTCGCCGACCGTGGTCGCGCAGACGATGATCGCGCGCGTCGCCGGCAGCGAGGACATCGACGATTTCAACCAGCGCGTCGCCGAGCAGGTGCGCCTGCTGACCGGCTACGACCGCGTCATGGTCTACCGCTTCCGCCACGACGATGCCGGCGAGGTGATCGCCGAGTCGCGCGATTCCGCGTTGCCGGCGTATCTGGGCCTGCGCTATCCGCAGTCCGACATTCCGGTGCAGGCGCGCACGCTGTATCTGCGCAACCGCATCCGCGTGATTCCCGACGCGACCTACACGCCGGTGCCGATCCTGCCCGACCGCGACAGCCGCGGTGGCGCGCTCGATCTGTCGCAGATGTCGCTGCGCAGTGTTTCGCCGGTGCATCTGGAATACCTCGCCAACATGGGCGTGATCGCGTCGATGTCGATCTCGATCGTGTCCGGTGGACGTTTGTGGGGCCTGATCGCCTGCCATCACCGCACGCCGCGCCGGGTGCCGCCGGGCGTGCGCGCCGCAGCGGACCTGTTCGGCCTGTTCGTGTCGATGCGCGTCGCCTCGCGCGAGCAGCAGGATGCGGTCGCACTCGAAGAAGGCGCACGCAGCGTGCGCGATACGCTCGCGCTGCGCCTCGACAATGCGGTCGACCCGCGCCTGGCCTTGCAGGGTGAGCTGGATCTGCTCAATCGCGCGATCGACAGCGATGGCGTCGGCCTCGTACAGGCCGGCCATTGGTACAGCGCCGGCCGTGCGCCCGACGAGTCGCGCCTGCCGGGCCTGCTCGACTGGCTGCGCCGATCGAATACCGGCACCGGCGCGGTCAGCACCGAGCGTGCGGCCGACTGGAGCAACAGCGCCGACGAAGCCGACGGCATCGCCGGTGTGCTCGCGCTGCCCTTGGATCTCGCACGCGACGAATGGCTGTTCTTCTTCCGCTGCGAGCAGGTGGAAGAAGTGCGCTGGGCCGGCAGTCCGGACGAGCCGTTCCTGGTCGATCACGACGGCAGCAAGATCGGTCCGCGCGCGAGCTTCTCGGCGTGGCACGAGACCGTGCGCGGCAGCGGCGCGCCCTGGAGCGACGCCGATCGCCGCATCGTCGGACGTTTGCACATGATGTTGCGCGAGCGCTACCGCCGCGGGGCCCTGCACGCCGAACTGGGCGACATCCGCGCGCGCCGCGTGCGTCTGGACGTGCGCGAACAACAGACACGTCTGATGCAGCTCTCCGAACTGCTCGAAGGCCTGGTGCACGTCAGCCCGCAGGAAGCGACGCAGCTGTCGGATCGCATCAACAAGCTCGAAAGCGATCTGCAGTCGATGATCGGCACGGTCAACGTGGCCAACGCCGACTGATCGCGGCGTCCAGCGTCGGAATACGAAAAAAGCGCCCTCGGGCGCTTTTTTCGTTGCGGCGGTGTCGTCGATCAGGCCGACGTCAGACCGTGTGCGCCGCGCACCTGCTGGATGCGGGCCAGCACGTCCGCGTCCACGCCATCGCGCTCTGCGCGGTCGAGGATGTTGCCGAGCACGCGCTGCTCTTCGGCGTCGATCACCTCGTCGCGCAACGCGAGCCCGAGCAGATGCTCGAGTTCGTCCAGCGACAGGCGACCGTCGTCGGTGAAGGCCGGAATCGCGGCCAGTGCCAGCTGCAGGTGATCGGGAAGTCGGTGCGGCATCGGGCGTCCTTGCGATGGCGGTGGATCAGCGCAGCGTGTCGCTTACCACTCGACCTCGGCCATCGTGCAGTTCAGACCCGAGCCGATGCCCAGCAACGCGATGCGGTCGCCCTTTTTCAGGCGTCCGAGTTCCTTGAGCTTGCTCAGCACGATCGGCACCGAGGCCGGACCGATGTTGCCGTGCTCGCCGAAGATCGTGTGGACCTTGGTGGGATCGATGCCGAAGGACTGGATGAAGGCGCCGGTGTGCACCTTGCTGACCTGGTGGATCACGAACTGGTCCAGCTCGTCGACCACCCAGCCCATCGCCTCGCGCGCGGCGACGAAGGTCTTCTGCGCGAGCTTCATGCCTTCCATCAGCAGCATGCGGGTGTCGGTGACCATGCGGTCGAGATTGCCGCGGCACAGGGTGTTCCACTCGGTCGCCGAACGCGTCACGCCGCCCTTGTAGCGCGGGGCATCGGGCAGCAGGTCGGCGCGTGCGAGCACCATTGCCGCCGAGCCGCAGCCCAGGGTCAGCGTGGCCAGCTCGTTGCGGAAATCCTCTTCCGTCGTCTCCGGACGCAGCAGACGCTCGATGGTCTTCTCGTAGGCGAGGTTTGCGGTTTCACCGTCGACGATCAGCGCGTAGTCGATCTCGCCCAGCTCGATCATGCGGCTCGCGACATCCATGCCGTTGACGAAGGCGAGGCACGCGTTCGCCAGGTCGTAGTTCTGGCAGGTGTCCGGAATGCCGAGGTTGCCGCCGACGATGCTGGCGGTGGACGGCTCGAGGTAATCGCGGCTCACCGAGGTGTTCACCAGCAGACCGAGCTTGCCGACTTCGATCCCGGCATCGTCCAGCGCCTTGCGGCCGGCCATCGTCGCGGCGTCCGAGGCCTGCACCTCGTCGTCCCACAGGCGACGGGCATGGATGCCTGCGATGTCCTTGAGCACGTCGGTCTTGATGCCGAGGCGGTCGATGGTCGGCTTCAGCCTTGCATTGATGTCGTCGCTGGTCACGCGGTTCGGCGCATCGACATGGGCGAGGCCGGCGATGGCGACGTTCTTGAAGAGCATGGGCTGGGCGCCGGATCTGGCAAAGGAGCCGCATAGGTTACCCGCTTCGGCGGGGTGACGCATGACGGGGGGATCACGCAAAACCCGGTGCACGCCGCAGCGCGACGGGTTTCGTGCCGGTTCCACGCCATTCGCGGCGCCTGCGTGGAACCGGATCGGCGCCTGCTCAGCCCGGCGGCGTGGCGCCCAGCAGATCCAGCGTCGTGCGCAGCATCGCGCGCACGCCGACCGCCAGCGCGGCCTCGTCGGGCGCGTATTGCGGCGAGTGGTTGATCGGCATCGTCGCCGGATCCTGGCCCGCAGGCGTGGTGCCGACGAAGAAATACGCGCCGGGCACGACGTTGGCGAACTGCGAGAAATCCTCGGCCACCGTCACCAGCGGCATCTCGACCACGTTGTCCGTGCCCACCGCGGCCTGCAGCGACGGCAGCACGCGGCGCGCGAGTTCGGGATCGTTGACCGTGGCCGGTGCGTTGTTGACCACATCGAGCTTCGCGGTCGCGCCCGCGGCATGCGCGTAGTCGGTGGCGATCCGGTCGAAGCGCGTGATGACATCCGCGCGTACGGCCTCGTCGTAGGTGCGCAGCGTGCCGACCAGGCGCGCGTCGTCGGGGATGATGTTGAAGCGCACGCCGCTCTGGAACTGGCCGGCGGTCAGCACGACCGGCGCGTTCACCGTGTTGATCTGCCGCGCGAGCATGCTCTGCGTCGCCAGCAGTACCTGCGCGCCGACCGTGATCGGGTCGACGCCATCCCAGGGCCGCGAGCCATGCGTCTGCTTGCCGGTGATCGTCAGCGACCACTCGTCGGCGCTGGCCAGCGAGGGTCCGCTGCGGAAACCGATCTGTCCGGTCTGCAGGCCCGCCCACACGTGCAGGCCGAGAATCGCGTCCGGCTTCGCATCGTCGAACACGCCCGCGTCGAGCATGCGCTTGGCGCCGAAGACCTCGCCCGGTTCCGGCGGCCCTTCTTCGGCGGGCTGGAAGATGAAGACCACTTCGCCGGAGAGCTCATCGCGCATGCCGGCCAGCGCTTCGGCCACGCCCATCAGGATCGCGACGTGCATGTCGTGGCCGCAGGCGTGCATCACACCGACCTCCTGCCCGCGATAGGTCGCACGCGCGGTGGACGCGAACGGCAGGCCGGTCTGTTCGGTGACGGGCAGCGCGTCCATGTCGGCGCGCAGCGCGATGCGCGGGCCGGGCCTGGCGCCCTTGAGCACGGCGACGACACCGGTCGGGCCGATGCCGGTCCGCGGTTGGAGACCGAGGCTGCGCAGATGCGTCGCGACCACGTCGGCGGTGCGCGTTTCCTGGTTGCCGAGTTCGGGGTGCTGGTGCAGATCGCGGCGCCAGTCGACGAGCTTCTGCGTCAGCGCCGCATCGGGCGCGGCGGCCGCAGCCGGAGCGGCGCATGCCAGCGCGAGTGCGAGACCGAGCGGCAGCGACTGGAATCGGATGCGCATGGGGGGCGGTCCAGAAGGGAGGCCCGACATGCTAGCGCCTGCGGCGCATGCCGCAGGCGAGTGGCGATGCAGACACGCGCGAAGGACCCGCCGCCGCGCGTGTCGCGATGGGCTTACAGGCCCGAGTAGGTCGCGATGACGCTGACGCCCTGATAGCCGCCGGTGCCGCCGACGACGCGCACGAAGTAGCTGTCGTTGAGCGGAATCGTCACCTGCACGCTCTGCGTGGTGCCCGGACGCGACGAGGTCAGTGCGGCGTTGCTGCCGTCGAGCGCCGGCGACCGTCCGACACGCGCGAGCAGCTTGGCCTGGCCGCGACCGCCGTAGGTGCGGATCTGCAGGTTGCGCGCGCCGGCCGGCACGTCGATGCGATACAGCGTGCCGGCGCCCTGGGCTGCGGACATGCCGTTGACCGCTACCGCCTTGGCCATGCGGATCGCCGTCGGCTCATCGCCGCCGGCCGCGTTGCCGGCGCCGCGCGCGGCGGCCTTGGCGGCATCGAGAATGCCCACGCCGATCTGGCGCAGCGGGCGCACCGGGAAATCGCGCGAGGTCTGGGTCAGGATCTCGCGCATCTCCTGCGGCGTCGGCACCGGACGTCCGGCCTGCATCGCCGCGCTGATCACCAGCGCCGCGACGCCGGCCACGTGCGGGGCCGCCATCGAGGTGCCGGCCTGGCCGACGTAGGCCGACTCGCCCGGCGTGGTCAGTCCGCGGTTACCTGCCGACCACACGAAACCGGTGCGCGCCGTCGGGCCGCTGGTGCCGTCGTTCGGATACACGCCGCCACCCGGCGCCGACAGCGCGATGTTGGCGCCGAAGTTCGAGTACACCGCACGCGCGCCGGTGATGCCGGTCGCGGCCACGTTGATGACGCCCGGGCAGCTGGCCGGGGTGAACGAGGACGCATCACTATTGCTGTTGCCGGCCGCGACGACGACGGTCGTGCCGCGCTGGCGGGCCGAGGCGATCGCCTGGCCGTAGGCGCTGTCGGCTTCGCAGACGCCGAAGCCGCCGAGGCTCATGTTGATGATCTCGGCGGGATTCTGGTTGGCCGGCACGCCCGGCACGCTGCCGCCCGACGCCCAGACGATCGCATCGGCGATGTCGGCCGTGGTGCCGCCGCAATGGCCGAGCACGCGTACCGGCAACACCTTCGCATCGGGTGCGACGCCGGCCATGCCGACACCGTTGCCGGTGATCTGCGCGATCGTGCCGGCGACATGACTGCCGTGCCAGCTGCTGTTGGTCTGATCGCCGGGGAAGACGCAACCGCCGTTCTCGGCGAGGAAGCGGTCTTCGGTGTTCCAGTCACCGGTGTCCCAGCCGCCGGGCGCACGGCCGTCGGTCGCGCGGCCGGAGTTCAAGGCGTTGCTGATGAAGTCGTAGCCGGCGTCGGCCAGCGAGGTGTCGAGATCGGGGTGGGCCAGGATGCCGGTATCGAGCACCGCCACCACCACGCCTGCGCCGCGGCCGTACTGCCAGGCGTTGAGCACGTCGATGCCGCCGCGGTTCGCGTAGCCCGGATCCGGGGCCAGCGTTTCGAGCGTGCCGTCGGGTGCGCGGAAATGCCACTGCACGTCGAAGCCGGGGTCGTTCGGGGTCGCCGCCGTAGCCGCAGGCACGGTGCGCAGACGCTGCCAGTAGCGATTGGGTTCGACATGTGCGACCGACGGATCGGCCGCGAGCGTGCGCATCAGCGTGTCGAGTTCGCCATCGGACAGGCGGCGGTCGGGCCGTACCAGATCGGCGCCGATCGCGAGACGACGCGTGGAGGCGAGTGCCGGCGCGGCGGCGCGATGGGTGGCGTTGAACCGCGACGCGGTCGCCGGCGCGCGCAGGATGCGCTGCATCGTCGCCGCGCCGGTGGTCGCGCTGCGACGTTCGGCGGTGCCGGCCTTGTAGGTCACCAGCAGGCCGTCGTAGACGACGCGTGGGGCTTCGGGATCGGCGGTGGACATCACCGACAGCGGCGCAACCGGCGACGCGGCCAGAGCGGGGGCGACGACGGCGCCGAGCGCGGCGGCCAGCAGGCCACGGCGGAGAACACGGGAAGACAGGGACATGGGTGCGATTCCTGGAAGATGGGATGGAAGAAACGAGGGGCCTGTCGTCACCAGCTGAAGCCGCCGCCGACGCCGACCGAACTTTCGGAGCCGGACATCGAGCCGCCGATCGACACGCTGGCGCGGTTGTCGCGGAACGCGCGCTGGTAGCCGATCGCCAGCGCTTCTTCGCCGCCCTGCTGGCCGACGCCCACGCCGATGCGGTTGGCGCCGGACAGGCCCGCGCTGTTGACCGCCATCTGCGACATCGCCGTACCCATCGCGCCGATCTTGTCGACACGACGATCGACCCGCTGGAAGCGGTCGTCGACGCTGGTGCGGAAGGCGTCGAAATCGCTGCGGTTGAGTGCACGTGCGAACACGTCGTCGGTGTAGCTGCGCGCGCTGTTGAGCGTGGCCGTATCGCCGGCGGTGGCGTGCGCCTTCGCGTCGGCGAGCGTGCGGGTGTCGCCGGCATCGGCGTAGGTGCGGCTGGCGGTGGCGCTGCTCTGCACCTGGCCGACCGTCGCCGCATCGCTCGCGGCCACGCCGTCGGCGACGTGGGTCACGCGGCGCTGGTTGCCCGCGCTGCCCACCGACACCGTGTTCGCCGCATCGGCGACCGAACCCTGGCCGATCGCGACCGACCCGTCGGCGCTCGCGACCGCGCCGGCGCCGATCGCGGTGCCGCCGCTGCCGGCCTGCGCATTGCTGCCGACCGCGGTGCTGTTCGCCGTGGTGGCGACACTGCCGCTGCCGATCGCCAGACCGTCGCCGGTGCCGACGGGCACGGCGCCGCCTGTGCCGATCGCATCGAAACGTGCGCGGATCGCATCGAACTGGCTGTCGACGGCGCCGAAGGCATCGCCGACCGAGCCGAAGCTGCTGCCCTGGATCGTGTACGACGGACCGGCGAAACCCGCCGCCGTCATCGTCGCGCCGCCGCCCAGTGCCTGCGCGAACGCGGTGCCGACGCCGAACACCTGGCCGCCGTTGACCGCATCCAGGCTGCCGCTCGCGAGCGCGCCATCGGCGACGTTCCGCAGCGTCGTGCCGCCTGCGCCGGCGAACGTCACCGTGTCCTTGTTGGCGACGTCGTCGTACTTCACCGCCGCGGCATCGAGCGCACCGACATCGCCGCCGACGGTCGCGATCGCGGTGTCGAGCTGGCCCTTGTTGACCGCATCGGTGGCGAACACGCCGTCGGCCACGTTGACCAGCTGGCGCTCGCTGCCGACATCGCCGATCGACACGACGTTGTCGCGATCGGCCACGGATGCCGCGCCGAGCGCGACGCTGTTGATCGCGGTCGCACTGGCGTTGTAACCGATTGCGAGGCTGCTCTCTTCGAGCGCGAATGCGCCACTGCCGATCGCGGTCGCACCGATGCCCCAGGCGGCCGATGTCGCACCGACGGCGGTCGCGTACTCGGCGCTCGCGTAGCTGCCGGCGCCGAGCGCGCTGGCTTCGCTCGCGAGTGCCAGCGCATTCGCGCCGGCGGCGAGGCTGCGCGTCGCGTCCGCGTGGCTGTCGAAGCCGATCGCGGTCGCGTAATCCGACAGCGCCCACGACGCCGCGCCGACGGTCGTGCTGCCGAGGCCGTTGGCCTGCGTCGGCACGCCGGCGTTGCTGGCGCCGATCGCGACGCTCTGCTGGCCGGCGGCGAGTGCGCCGTCGCCCATCGCGATGCCACCGTTGCCCGGTGCGCGCGCATCGCTGCCAATCGCGAGCGCTGCGAAGCCCGTGGCGTTCGCATACGCGCCCAGGCTGGTCGCGCCGAAGTTGCTGGCCTGTGCGCCGTAGCCGATGGCGATGGCTTCGATCTCGGTCGCGGTCGCGGCGCGGCCTACCGCGATCGCACCGGCCGCATCGGAGAATGCGGTCGCGCCGACGGCAACGGCATCGTTGGCGGTCGCACGCGACGACCAGCCCAGCGCCGTCGACGTCCCGCCGCTGGCTTCGGTCGCTGCGCCCAATGCGATCGCACCGAAACCGGTGGCCTGCGCGCCGTCGGACTCGCCGAACTCGCTGCCGAAGAACGTGCCGCCGATGGCGATCGCGCCGGTGGCGCTGGCCATCGAGCTGTCGCCCATGGCGATGGACGCCGAACTGGTGGAGCGTGCGCGACTGCCGATGGCGACGGCATCGCCGCCGCTCGCATCGGCGCGCGGACCGGCTGCGACCGAACGCGCGCCGGTGGCGCTGGCGACATCGCTGCCGTCGTCTGCGCCATTGGCGGAGAAGTAGGCCTGTGCCTCGCTGCCCGCTGCGATCACCGCGTCGAGCTGGCGCTTGTTGACGGCGTCGGTCGCATCCACGCCGTCGGCGAGATTCACCAGCTGGCGCTCGCCGTCGACGCTGCCGATGGAGACGACATTGTCGCGATCGGCGACGGATGCCGCGCCAAGCGCGACGCTGTTGATCGAGGTCGCGCTGGCGTTGTAACCGAGCGCCAGACTGTTCTCCTCCAGCGCGAATGCGCCGCTGCCGAGCGCGGTGGCGCCGATGCCCCACGCGGCCGAGGTCGCGCCGACGGCCGTCGCGTATTCGGCGCTCGCATAGCTGCCCGAGCCGATCGCGCTCGCATCGGTGGCCAGCGCGAGTGCGTTGGCGCCCGCCGCGAGGCTGCGCGTCGCGTCCGCATGGCTGTCGAAGCCGATCGCGGTCGCGTAGTCCGACAGTGCCCACGAGGCGGCGCCGACCGTGGTGCTGCCGAGACCGTTGGCCTGGGTCGGCACGCCGGCATTGCTGGCGCCGATCGCGACGCTCTGCTGGCCGGCGGCGAGCGCGCCGTCGCCCATCGCGATGCCGCCATTGCCCGGTGCGCGTGCATCGCTGCCGAGCGCGATGCCCGCGAATCCGGTCGCGTTCGCGTACGCGCCCATGCTCATCGCACCGAAACCGGTGGCTTGCGCGCCATAACCGATGGCGATGGCTTCGACCTCGGTCGCAGTCGCGGCGCGGCCCACGGCGATCGCACCGGCCGCGTCCGAAAATGCAGTCGCGCCGACGGCGACGGCATCGTTGGCGGTCGCACGCGACGACCAGCCCAGCGCCGTCGACGTCCCGCCGCTGGCTTCGGTCGCCGCGCCGAGCGCGATCGCACCGAAACCGGTGGCCTGCGCGCCGTCGGACTCGCCGAAATCGCTGCCGAAGAACGTGCCGCCGATGGCGATCGCGCCGGTGGAACTGGCCAGCGAACTGTCGCCCATGGCGATGGCCGCCGAACTGGTGGAGCGGGCGCGACTGCCGATGGCGACGGCATCGCCGCCGCTCGCATCGGCGCGCGGACCGGCTGCGATGGAGCGCGCGCCGGTGGCGCTGGCATCGTCGCTGCCGTCCTGTGCGCCGTTGACGGCGAAGTAGTACGCGGCCGCATCCAGCGAATAGGCCGCGACGACGCGGTCGTACTCGGTTGCATTTACATCGGCGTCGCCATCGGGATCGGTGGCCTCGGACGTTGCGGTGTCGCGCGCGTCGTCGGCGGGCACTGCGTCGGATGCGGCGCCCGCGACGGGCGCGGGCGCTGCCTGCGGCGCGGCGAAGGCATGACCCGACAGGGCCAGCAGCAGGGCTGCCGACAGCAGACCTGGGCGCAACGTGCGCCGGGCGGTGAGGCGGGAAGAAGGAGTGCGCGGCATGGACATCGTCTGGCTTCCGGTGGCGGCGGGATGACGGCGCCGTGACAGGCGCTGGGTCCCCGATCTAAGCCGGTGCGATGGCGGTCGCTCAATGCACCGGAACTCTCCTCCGACTTACACTCGACTCTCATCTGCAGTCGGGGCGTCGCCCCGGGACACGTCATCCGCATGTCGCACGCGTCGCCCCTCGTCGCCCCCGGCCGTCGCCTGGCGGCATGGCTGCGCCGGGTGCCGATCTCCGATCCCGTCGACCGCCGCAACGCGCCTGCGCTGCAGGTGCTGCTGCTGTTCCTCGGTATCGAGATTCCGCTCAACAAGGGCTATCACCTGCTCAGCGGGCACGTGTCGATGACCGGCCCGCGGCTGTTCGTGGATCTGGGCACCGACGTCGCGATCGCCGGCGCGGCGTTCTTCGCGGTCTGGATGATCCGGCGCGGTCGCCTGCGCCAGGGCATCGCCGCATTCCTGACGATCCTGATGAGCTGCGCGGTCGCGGCGAACATCGCGTTCGGCTACCAGCTGCAGGCCTTCGATCCGTATCCGATGGTGATGCTGACCACGGCGGCGCTGGTGATCGGGCGCCGCGCGCTGTGGATCGTCTACGCCTGCATTCCGGTCGTGTTCGCGCTGGGCATGGCCAGCCCGTGGGGCCTGGGTCCGGCACGCAGCGGCAGCGCGTTCCAGAACCTGCCGTCGCTGGCCTTCAGTTACCTGATGATCGCCATCGTGCTCGACCGCACCGTGGCCGCGCTGCGCGAAACCCTGTGGAAAGCGCAACGCAGCGCCCAGCAGCTGCGCGAGCAGATGATCGAACGCGAGCGCATGCGCGAACGCATGCTGCACATGCAGAAGATCGAATCGGTCGGCCATCTGGCCAGCGGCGTGTCGCACGATTTCAACAACGTGCTCGGCGCGATCGTCGGCTACACCGCCGAGCGGCACCGCCTGGACGAACTCGATTTCGATCCCGAACCCGACGCGCGCCGCATGGGCGACGCGCTGGAGGGCATCGAACTCGCCGCGCAGCGCGGCATCGCGCTCAGCCGCAAGCTGCTGAGCTTCAGCCGGCGCGAACTCGCGGTGCCGGCGCGCTTCGACGCGGCGCAGGCACTCGCCGATCTGATGCCGATGCTGCGGCAGCTGTTCGACGGCCGCGTCGACGTCGTGCTCGACCTGCCCGACACGCCGGTGCCGGTGTTCCTCGACCGCAGCCAGCTCGATCTGGTGATGCTCAACTTCGCCGCCAACGCGCGCGATGCGATGCCCGGCGGCGGGCGCTTCGGCGTCACCCTGCGCGACACCGGTGACGGCTGGGCGCGCATCGTCGTCACCGACACCGGCCAGGGCATGCCGCCCGAGGTGATGCGTCAGGCCTTCGAGCCGTTCTTCACCACCAAGCCCGCCGGTGAGGGCACGGGCCTGGGGCTGGCCGTGGCGCGGGAAATGACGCAGGAAGCGGGCGGCACGCTGACGGTCGACAGCGCGCCCGGCCACGGCACGCGCTTCACCCTGCAATTGCCGCGCGTGATCTGAGCGCCTGTTCGAGGGCCGTCGCGAGCGCCGCCAGCCGGCACGCGCAGCAGGAGATCGAACGGGTTCCGGGCGGGCTCAGCCGCCCGGGCGCAGCACGTAGCCTTCGCCGCGCACCGCATCCAGCGGCAGCGCCAGTCCGGTGCGGTCGAGCACCTTGCGCCGCAGACGGTGCAGCAGCACGTCGAGCCGGTGCGGGTCGGCGCCGCTTTCATCGCGTGCACGACCGGGCGCGGCGTCGAGCATGGCCTCGCGCGTGACCAGCCGGTCGCGCTGCGCCCACAGCATCTGCAACACGTGGCGCTCCGAGCCGGTGAGCGCCATCGACTGGCCGTTCGGCGCGAACAGGCACCAGCCGTCGGGCTGCAGTTGCCAGCCCTCGTCGACCACCTGCGGCGTGCGCGACAGCCGCCGCGCGAGGCTGAAGATCGTCGCGGCGAGGATGTCGATCTCGACCGGCTTGACCAGATAGGCATCCGCGCCGCCGCTCAGGCCGCGCAGCCGGTCGGGCGGCTCGCCGCGTCCACTGAGGATCACGATGCCCAGTCCCGGATGCGCGGCCTGCAGCGACTGGGTCACGGTGAAGCCGTCGCTGTCGGGCAGGCCGATGTCGAGCACCACGATGTCGACCGGCGCCTGCGGCAACAGCGCCGCGAGCGCGGCGGCGGTGCGCAATGGACGCACGTCGAGGCCGTGCCGGCGCAGCCCGGGCACCAGCACGCGATCGCGCAGGACGTCGTCGTCCTCGAGCAGGGCGACGCACAGGGGACGGTCCGCGCCGCCGTGGTCTGGCGATGGATCGGTAGGCATGGACGGCGGTGGGACGGGCGGTGCGATGGCGATGTTCCGGAGTGCGGGCGGGCCGGATCGGCCGCCCTTGCAGCGACGTCAGCTTGTCCCCGCGCCCGCGTGCTGGCAAGCGTACGCACGCACGCGGCAGTGGGATGCACACGCGCGCACGTGCCGTGATCGGCCGTTCGACACCGCAGGAAAACTATCGTCTGAAACTCGCAGCGGCGACTTTTTCCGCGGTGTCCTTCGCGCACACTGCCTCCCGCAACTCGGGAGGGCCGATGCGCAGCAAACTGTTCGTGCCGGGCGTGCGCCCGGACCTGTTCGGCAAGGCCTGGAACGGCCAGGCCGATGCGGTCTCGTTCGATCTCGAGGACGCCGTCGCCGACGCGCGCAAGGCCGAAGCGCGCGTCAACGTCGCCGCGTTCCTGCAGGCGCAGACGCGCGGCGCGAGGGCGCCATTGGCGATCGTGCGGACCAATGCACCGGACTCGCCCGAGTACGAGGCCGACCTCGCCGCCGTGCTGCCGGCTGCGCCCGATCTGATCAATCTGCCGAAGACCGACAGCGCCGACGACGTGCGCGCGGCCGTCGCGCGGATCGAAACGCAGGAAGCCGCGCTCGGCCTCGCGCCGTCGGCCGGCCTGCTGCTCAACATCGAAACCCCGCGCGCGCTGCGCAATGCCGCGGCGATCGCCAACGCGCATCCGCGTGTGGCCGGTCTGCAGCTGGGCCTCGGTGATCTGTTCGAACCCGGCGGCATCCATCGCGTGCCGGCGCACGTGCAGGCGGTGATGCTGCAGGTCGCGCTGGCCGCGGCCGAAGCCGGCGTGTTCGCCTGCGACGGCGCCTGGACCGATCTCGGCGACGACGTGGGATTCGAGCGCGAAGCACGCCTTGCCCGGCAGCTCGGCTTCGTCGGCAAGAGCTGCATCCATCCACGCCAGGTGCCGCTGGCGCATGCGGTATTCGCCGTCGATGCCGACGAGCTGGCCCGTGCCCGACGCATCGTCGACGGCGCTGCCGACGCACGCCGCGAAGGACGCGCGGTCTGCGTCGTCGACGGCCGCATGATCGATGCGCCCTATCTGCGCCGCGCCGAACGCGTGCTGGCCCAAGGCCGGCGCGACGCGCGCGCCGACGGGGCATCGCCGACATGAGTCTTCGCGTCCCGACGGCACGCCGCGAGCTCGCGCGCACGCCCGACACCGGAATCACCCGCATGCCGAATCCCTTCCTGCGCCGTCTGCTGCAGACCGCGACCCTGCTGTGCCTGTCGCTGCTCGCGCCGCTGGTCGCCCAGGCGCAGAGCCTGACGACCGTCGACGGTCGCGATCTGCCCGCGCTGCCGTCTCCCGCGAACGTGCAGGCGCTGTTCGTGCTCGATGACCAGCCGCTGGTGCTCGCCGCCGATCGCGCGTGGGTGCTCGCGCAGGACGGCACGGCCTGGCGTCCGCTCGCGATGCCCGACGCACTCCTGGGTGCGTCCATCGTGTCGAGCGCCACCGGCGCGGGCCGCGCGTTCGTGCTGGCGGGCGCCGATGGACGCGTCGCGCGACCGGTCGCACTCACGTGGCGCAACGACACGCTGGTCGCGCAGCCTTTGGCCGAATTGCCCGAAACGTTGCAGCAGCCGCAGGCCGCGGTCCTCGGCGACACGCTCCATGTCGCCGGCCTTGCCGCCGACGGAAGCACGCGCCTCGTGACGCTGGCGCTGACTGCGGCGCCGGACGCTGCGACCTGGCGCACGATGGATGTCTGGCCCGGCGGGGCCGCGCCGGTGACCTTGGCTGCGCAACGCGCGGGCCTGTATCTGACCAGCGCCGACGGCCACATGCGCCGCTGGGTCGCCGATGGTGGATGGAGCGATCGTGGCCGTGTGCCGGGTGCGGTGCAGGCGGGTGTCGCCCGGTCCATCGGCCAGGCGCACATCCTGTACCTCGTGCGGGGCGCGCCCGGCGCGGCGGCGGATCTGCGGCTGTTCCACACCATCACCGATTCCTGGGCATCGCTGCCGGCGACGCTGTCGGGCGATCCGCGTCTGGCCACCGGCTGGCGTAACGGCCTGCTGTGGGCCGCCGGCGACGGCGCGCAGCTGCGCCTGCACAGCGAAACCCTGCGCTCGGGCCAGCATCTGCTGCACTGGATCGACTGGCTGGTGATCGTGGTCTATCTGGTCGCGATGCTCGGCATCGGCGGCTATTTCTATCTGCGCGGCCAGAAGGGATCGGAAGCCGAGTTCTTCATGGGCGGCCGCAGCATCCCGTTCTGGGCCGCGGGCGTGAGCCTCTACGCGACCAACACCAGCTCGATCAGCTTCATCGCCATTCCCGCCAAGGCCTACGAGACCAACTGGCAGTACCTGACCAACAATCTGGTGGCGGTGCTGGGCCTGATGTTCGTCGCGGTGTGGATCGTGCCGCTGCTGCGCCGGCTGGATCTGATGTCGGTGTTCTCGTATCTGGAGACGCGCTTCCATCCGGCGATCCGCATGCTCGCCAGCGCGCTGGCGATCCTGATGCAGATCGGCAGCCGGCTCAGCGTGATCCTGTTCCTGCCCGCGCTGGCGATCGCCACGATCACCGGCCTCGATGTGGTGTGGAGCATCATGATCATGGGCGGCTTCACCATCATCTACACGGTGATGGGCGGCATGCGCGCGGTGGTGTGGACCGACTTCGTGCAGGTGTTCGTGAAGATGGGGGGCGCGGTGTTCGCGATCATCTTCATCCTGATGTCGCTGGGCGGCGATCTCGACGCGGTGCGCGAAGCGGTCGTCGTGCAGGACAAGACCAAGCTGCTCGACTTCAGTTTCGATCTCACCAAGGCGACGGTCTGGGGCTTCATCTTCCTCGTCGTGTTCGACGTCGTGCTGACCTTCCCCAAGGACCAGGTGCTGATGCAGCGCTCGCTGGCGACCAAATCCGACAAGGAGGCGGGTCGCTCGATCTGGGTGTTCGCGGCGATCATGATTCCCGGCGGGTTCGTGTTCTATTCCATCGGCACCGCGCTGTGGATGTATTACCGGCAGAATCCCGAAAGGCTCGATCCGCTGCTGCCGATCGACGCGACGTTCCCGCTCTTCATCGCCGCCGAGCTGCCGGTCGGCGTGACCGGCCTGATCATCGCCGGCATCTTCGCCGCGGCGATGTCGACGCTGTCGAGCATCATCAACAGCGTTGCGACGCTGCTGTCGGTGGACTTCTACGACCGCCTCGCGAAGACGCCGACCGAGCGCGGCAGCGTGCGCTTCGCCGAATGGATGACCGTCGTCGTCGGCCTCATCGGCATGGGGCTGGCACTGCTGCTGTCGCGCTTCGACATCCACTCGCTGTTCGACGTGTCGATCGAACTGGCCGGCCTGCTGGGCGGTGGCTTCGCCGGTGCGTACACGCTGGGCATGTTCACCCGTCGCGCGAACTCGCAGGGCGTGGCGATCGGCATCGGCGGCGCGATCGTGCTGACCACCCTGGCGTGGTCGTTCGACCTCGTGCACCCGTACTTCTATCTCGGCATCTCGATCATGCTGTGCATCGTGATCGGCTATCTGGCGAGCCTGCTGTTCCCGCCGACGCAGCGCTCGCTCGAAGGCCTGACGATCCACGACCGCAAGACGCCGATCGAAGCGGTCTGAGCACGACCCCTGCCGTCCGGCAGGGGCGCGGCGCCGGCGGCCGGGCTACTGTCGCGCCACGCCCGGTCCACGGCCGTCCACCGACGGCCCCGCGCGCACCGCCAGGTCATGCGAAGGAGCGCATGCCGCCGGCACGGAGACGATTCTTGGACACCCAGTTCCTCTACACCTTCGTCAACGTCGTCGACCGGGGCTCGATGGCCGCCGCGGCCCGTTTCCTCAACATCACGCCGGCGGCGGTCGCCCAGCAGATCCGCACGCTGGAGCGCGAACTCGGCGTCGGCCTGATCGCGCGCGCCGGTCGCACCGTCTGCGTGACCGAGGAAGGCGCGCGCATCCTGCAGCGCACGCGCGACCTGCTGCGCGACGTGTCGGACCTGCGCAGCGTCGCCAACGATCGCGCGGTCGCCGGCGAACTGCGACTGGGCGCGTGTCCGACCGCGCTGGCCGGCATGCTGCCCGACGTGCTCGCGCGCATGGTCACCACGCTGCCGCAGATCAACGTCTTCATCAAACCCGGCTACTCGGCCGAGCTCTACACCGAGGTGGAGCAGGGCAACCTCGATGCGGCGATCGTGCTGCAGGCGCCGTTCGCGCTGCCCAAGACGTGCAACTGGGAAGTGCTGCGCGAGGAGCCGCTGGTGGTGCTGGCGCCGCAGCACATGGCGCATCGCGATCCGCACGAGCTGCTGTCGAGCGAACCGCTGATCCGCTACGACCGCCACCAGTGGGGGGGCCGCCAGGCCGACGACTATCTGCGCCGCGTCGGCATCACGCCGCGCGAGCGCTTCGAACTCAACGCGCTCAACGCGATCGCGGTGATGGTCGATCGCGGCCTCGGCGTGTCGCTTGTGCCCGACTGGGCGCAACCCTGGCCGGCCGGCGTGCGGCTCGCGCGCATTCCACTGCCCGAGCCCGCGGAGCCGCGCCGCATCGGCATCGTCTGGTCGAATGCCAGCGTGCGCAGCCGGCTCGTGACGGCCCTGCGCGAGGAGTGCCGCGCGACGGCGCGTCGCCATGTCGACGAAGCCGCGATGCGCGAGTGATCGATGCTGCATAGCAGCAAACATTTTGTGCGATCGCAGGCAATAAAAACTGTCGTTTGAACATAGGTGCAGGCGGTTCATCCGCACCCTGCGCGCACCTAACCTTCGCCGCAACGTACCGGAAACGCGAGTGGGGAGGCGCCGTTCCATGCGAACCCGTCCTGCCGCATCGATGCGCGATCGCAGCGCCACGTCCACCGGCCGTCCGCACCCCGCCATCGGGGGCCCACGCATCGCACAGCCCGAAGAGAACACACCATGATCAAGCCGCTTTCCGCCGCGATCGGTTGCATCCTGCTGGCCGCCGCCGGCGCCGGACACGCGCAGCAGGCCGACAGCGACACCGATGACGCCGCGCGCCGCGATGCCAAGACACTCGATCGCATGGTCGTGACCGGCACGCGCGTGGCGACCTCGATCGACAAGATTCCCGGCGCCATCAGTCTGGTCTCGCAGGAACAGGTCGCACACACGCTGGCGCTGACCGAAGACGCGACCGCCGTGCTCGCGCGTACCGTGCCGGGCTACGCCGAGTCCTCGCAGGCGATGAGCAACACCGGCGAGACGCTGCGCGGCCGCATCGCACTGCGTCTGTTCGACGGCATCCCGCAGGGCTCGCCGCTGCGCGAGGGCGGCCGCAACGGCACGTTCACCGACATGGGCCTGGTCGGCCGCATCGAAGTGATCAACGGACCGTCGGCGTCGGAAGGCATCGGCGCCGCGGGCGGCATCATCAACTACATCTCCAAGGTGCCGACGGTCGAGGGGCACGAGACCCAGCTGACCACGCGCTACTCGACGCAGTTCGGCACCGACAGCAGCGGCTGGAAGGTCAGCGTGAACCACGCCTACAAGGGTGACGCCTTCGACATGCTGGCCAGCGCGTCGTACATCGACCGCGGCATCTCCTACGACGGCAACGGTCGCCGCATCGGCATGAACACCAGCGGCTCGGTGTCGGATTCCGAAGCGCGCAATCTGTACTTCAAGGGCGGCATGAACTTCGGCGAAGGCCTCGCGCAACGCCTGCAGTTCAGCTACAGCGACTTCAAGATCGAAGGCAAGGCGAACTACATCCAGGTCGAAGGCTGTCGCCCGGATCCGGTGCTCTGCCCGGTGCCGACCACGAATACCTCGGAGCGCGGTTCGATCGCCGGCGCGCTCGCCGAGATCAACGATTTCCGCCAGGCGGCCGTGAACTACAGCCATGGCGATCTGTTCGGCGGTACGTTCAATGCCGACATCTACTGGGCCGACCAGGCGATGCGCTACCTGCCCGAGGACGGCGACGACCGCCAGCTGGTCAAGGTGGACGACAACTTCGACGAAGCGGACCGCATCTTCGACCAGTCCGAGATCGTATCGAAGAAGCGCGGCCTGCGCACCTCATGGACGCGCGGGGACCTGTTCGCCGTCGAAGGTCTGCAGCTGCGCACCGGTCTGGATCTGGTCGAGGACGAAGCCGCGCAGCGGCTCGCGATCACCAATCGCCTGTGGGTGCCGCCGATGCAGTATTCGAGCGTCGCACCGTATGCGCAGCTGAGCTGGGACGTCGGTCCGGTCACGGTCAGCGGCGGCGTGCGTCACGAGGACGGCAAGCTCGACGTCGACAGCTACACGACGACCGCGTTCCGCAACAGCGTGTTCGTGCAGGGCGGCGGCCTGGAATACTCGGAGACGATGAAGAACATCGGCGCGATCTGGCGCATCACCGACGAGTTCTCAACGTTCGTCAGCTACGGCGAAGGCTTCGGCCTGGCGAACATCGGCATTCCGCTGCGCAACATCAGCGTGCCGAACCAGTCGGTCGACCGCATCGCCGATCTCGATCCGATCATCGTCACCAACCGCGAAGTGGGCTTCAACTGGGCCGGCACCGATGCGTCCTTCGGCGCGTCGTACTACGACTCGCGCTCGCCGTTCGGCACCTCGCTGTCGGTCGATCCGGTCACCAACGACTTCGTGCTGGCGCGTGCGCCGGTGCGCATCAAGGGCTTCGAGGCCAACGGCGAGTTCCGCTTCAACGACCAGTGGAAGGTGTCGGGCATCTATTCGCGGATCCGCGGCAAGACCGCGTTCTGGTCGTCGGCGCCCAACGGCGACTACGACGCCGGCGAACTGAAGAAGCCGCTGGGCGTGCTCGACGTCAATCCCGACAAGATCGCCGTGTCGGTCACCTGGAAGTTCATGCCGACGGCCGACGTCACGCTGGGCGCGACCACGCTGCTCGATCGTGACCTGTCCGGCAGCGACGTGCGCAGCTTCGACAACCGCAGCTTCAGCTACGTCGAGAACACCGAAGGCTATACGCTGTTCGATCTGGGCGTGAACGTCGACACCGGCCGCTACGGCAAGCTGACCGTCGGCATCGAGAACCTGCTCGACAAGCAGTACATCCTCAGCTGGTCGCAGGTGCCGGGCTTCCAGAACTACTGGGCCGGTCGCGGGCGGATGGTGTCGCTCACGCACACGATCACGTTCTGATCGATGCGATCGGATGAGATGGCCCCGCGTGGCGCGGGGCCTGCGTGCGGGATGCGGGAGATGCCGGTGCAGGCAGCAGACAGGACGCGACCGCGTCGCGCGAACGGTGACGGGCGGCGGCGCGTGCGCCTGCCGGTGATCGCGCTGCTCGCCTGTGCCTGGCTGTCGCCGGTGATCTCGGTGCATGCGGTCGAACCCGCAGTGGCGGCGACGCCTGCAGCGCGCTGGCAGGCGCTCGATACGTTCGTCGACGACGCAGTCGGCCCCGGCGCTTACACCGGTGCCGTGGCGTCGGTCTGGCAGAACGGCCAGCCGCCGCACGTGCATGCCACCGGCACGCGCGATCTTGCCGGCACCGAACCGATGCGTGCGGACGCGATCTTCCGCATCTATTCGATGACCAAACCGATCGTCTCGGTCGCCGTGCTGATGCTCGTCGACAGCGGAGACATCGGACTCGATGACGACATCGCCCGGCATCTGCCGGCGTTCTCGCAGCTACGCGTGCTGGATGAAAATGGCGCGCAACGCGCACCGGCACGCGCGTTGACGATCCGTCACCTGCTCACCCACACATCCGGCATCGCCAACAGCGAGGGCGCGGCACTGCGTCTGCGCGAGGTGGCGGGCCTGGACGACGCCGCGGATCTGGACCTGTACGTCCAACGTCTTGCCGCCGTGCCGCTGCAGCACGATCCCGGCACGGTGTTCGCCTATGACGGCGCCGCGACGAATGTCCTGTCGCGACTGGTCGAGGTGGTCTCCGGCGAATCTCTGGACGCGTTTCTGCGGGCCCGGCTGTTCGTGCCGCTGGACATGCGCGATACCGGATTCTCGGTGCCGGCAGACCAGCGCGCCCGCGTGGTCGACATCACCACCACCGGCGACGACGGCCACCTGCGCATCGCCGATGGTCCGAGTGCGACGACACCCGGCGCCGCGCTCAATCCCTACACCAGCGGCGCCGGGGGGCTGTACTCGACCGCGGCGGACTATCTGCGGTTCGCGCGCATGCTGCTCGGGCGCGGCGCGCTCGACGGCACGCGCTATCTGCGCGAGGACACGGTGGCGATGATGCTGCGCAACCAGCTCGGCTTTCTCGACGCGCCGCACACGAGCTTCAGTCCATTCGAAGGCTTCGGCTTCGGTGTCTCGGTGCAGCTCGATCCTGCCGCGCGCGGGCGCCTCGGTGCGCCGGGACAGGTCGGCTGGTCGGGCGCGGCGTCGACGTATTTCACGATCGATCCGGCGCGCGGCCTCGTCGCGATCCTGCTCGCCCAGCATCTGCCGCGCGACGTGGCGGGCGATCCCCCGCGGCTGGCGACGCCGTTCTACAACCTCGTCCAGCAGGGCGCTGCACCGTGAGCGCCGGTCGCGTGCTCGTCGCCGGCTCGGCGAATCTCGATTTCGTGGTGCGCGCCGCGCACATCCCGGCGCCCGGCGAAACCGTGCTCGGCCGTGAATTCCAGACCTTTCCCGGCGGCAAGGGCGCCAACCAGGCCGTTGCCGCCGCACGCGCGGGCGGGGCGGACACCCGGATGCTGCTCGCCCTCGGCGATGACGCGCACGCGGTGCCGGTCGAGGCCTCACTGCGCGAGGCGGGCGTCGCACTCGACATCCGCCGGCAGACCGCGCATGCGACGGGTGTCGCCTTCATCTGCCTGGCCGACGGCGCGGAGAACGCGATCACCGTCGCGCCTGGCGCCAACGCCGCGCTCGTCGCCGACGACCTGCCCGATCTCGCGGGCGTCGACACCCTGCTGCTGCAGCTGGAAACCCCGATCGACGCGGTCACCGCCTGGGCCACGCGTGCGCGCGAGGCCGGCGTGCGCGTGGTCCTCAACGCCGCACCGGCGCGCATCCTGCCCGATGCGCTGCTGCGCCAGGTCGACGTGCTGATCGTCAACGAAGGCGAGCTGGCGATGATCGCCCACCAGGCCGACGATCTCATCAGCGCCCTGAAATGCGTGCCGGTGCCGGCCGTCGTCGTCACCCTTGGCGCAGTCGGCTGCATCGCCCGGGACGGAACGGATCTGCATCTGCAGCCCGCATTCCCGGTTGCGGCGGTGGACACCACCGCTGCGGGCGATACCTTCTGTGGCGTGCTCGTGGCGGCGCTCGCGCGCGGTGCGACGCTGGTGGCCGGGCTGCGCGCTGCCGCGGCGGCTTCGGCGCTCGCCTGTACCGCGCTCGGTGCGCAGTCGAGTGTGCCGGCGCGCGCCGACGTCGACGCGCTGCTGCGTGGCGATGCCGACAGTGCAGGCCTCGATGCACTCGCCGCGCGGTGCGCATCGTCGGCCGCCTGATCCGTTCTTCTTCGAGAGTTCCCCCATGAGTCCGTCCCCCTACCGCACGCTCGACGAGGACCAGCCCGGCGACGGCATGCCCATCGATGCCGACTACGGCCCGGCGCCGCGCCGCACCGAGTACAAGTTCTCGCACGTCACCACCGGACGGTATCTGCCGACACCGGGCAAGGCGCCCGGCTGGCCGTTCGCCGACATCGGCGACTGGATGATCGACGCCAACGAGAGCGCGCAGGATTGGCTGGCCGAACTGCGCGACTGGCGGCGCGAACATCTGGTGCGCATCGGCTACGACGATGCGAACTACCGCCATCCCGACCTGCAGTGGGCGCAGCGCAACTTCGTGCACGCGCAGATGATGGTCGAGGACCGCTACTTCTTCGATCCCGACACCGGCACCTACACCGTCGACCGCTATCTCGACGATCTGGTCGCGCGTTTCGGCGGGCTCGATTCGGTGCTGATCTGGTACGTCTACCCGAACATCGGCGTCGACGACCGCAACCAGTTCGATCTCGCCCACGACATGCCCGGTGGCCTCGACGGTCTGCGTGAAGCCGTGCAGGCTTTCCAGGCGCGCGGCGTGCGCGTGTTCCTGCCGGCCAAGCCCTGGGATCACGGCACGCGCGATCCAGGCATCAGCCACTGGGAAGGCCTCGCGGAGATCGTCGCGGCGGTCGGCGCGGACGGCATCAACGGCGACACCTTCAACGGCGTGCCGCGCGCGTTCTTCGATGCCTGCCAGCGCCTGGGCCGCACCGTGGTGCTGCAGCCCGAATCGACGATCAGTTCGGAAGAACAGCTGATCTGGAACGTGCAGAGCTGGGGCAAGAAGGCGCCCGACGGGCCGGTGCCGCCGGTGTCGAAGTGGAAGTGGCTCGAACCGCGGCACATGGTGAACTACGAGAACCGCTGGGGCCGCGACCGCACGCACGACCTGCAGTACTGCTTCTTCAACGGCATCGGCTACAACGCCTGGGAAAACATCTGGGGGATCTGGAACCAGTTCACCCCGCGCGATGCCGAAGTCCTGCGCCGCATCGCCACGATCTATCGCCAGTTCCCCGATCTCGTCGTATCGATGGACTGGGCGCCCTACCAGACCAGTCTGCAGCGCGGGGTGTTCATCAGCCGGTTCCCCGGGGCGGGCCGCACGTTGTGGACGCTGGTCAATCGCAATGCGTACGCCGTCGATGGCGAACAGCTCGCGCAGCCGCACGTCGAGGGCACGCGCTACTACGACGTCTGGAATGGACGTGCGCTGTCGCCGCGCATCGTCGATGGCCAGGCGCTGTTCGAACTGTCGATGGAAACGCGCGGTTTCGGCGCTGTGCTCGCAGTCGATGCCGGCGCACCGGTCGAAGGTCTCGACGGCTTCCTCGCAACGGTGGCCGCGCAGGCGGCGCAGCCGCTCGGCGCGCACTCGGCGGCCTGGCGTGCGCTCCCGCAGACGCTGGTCGATGTGGCGTCGACGACGCCGCAGGCCGACGCTCCCGAGGGCATGGTCACCGTGCCGGCCGGCAGCTTCCTGTTCCAGGTCGGCGGCATCGAGATCGAGGGCTTCAACTGGTCCGGCGTCGACGTGCAGTACCCGTGGGAAGACAGTCCGCGTCGCCATCACCGGCGGCGCATGGATCTGGCGGCATTCCACATCGACCGCCATCCGGTCACCAACGCGCAGTTCAAGCGATTCATCGATGACAGCGGCTACGCGCCGCGTGACGCGCACAACTTCCTGCGGCACTGGGTCGACGGCGCGCCGCGCGCCGGCTGGGAGCGCAAGCCGGTGATCTGGGTGTCGCTCGAAGACGCCCGTGCCTACGCCGCGTGGGCCGGCAAGCGTCTGCCGCGCGAATGGGAGTGGCAGTACGCCGCGCAGGGCATCGACGGTCGCCGCTACCCCTGGGGCAACGACTGGCACGACAGCTTCGCGCCGCGGGTCAATCGTGGACGCCGCCTGCAGCCGCCCGCCGATGTCGACGCGCATCCGCAGGGTGCATCGCCGTTCGGCGTCGAAGATCTGGTCGGCAACGTCTGGCAGTGGACCGATGAATTCGCCGACGACCACACGCGCGCAGCCATCCTGCGCGGCGGCAGCAGCTACCAGCCGCAGACCTCGCACTGGTATTTCCCGCAGGCCTACCGCCTCGACCAGCACGGCAAGTACCTGCTGATGGCACCGTGCAAGGACCGTTCGGGCACGATCGGTTTCCGCTGCGTGGTGGATGCCGGCGGGGACGCGCGATGAGCACACCGGTGACCGTGCGCGACGTACAGCGGCCGCCCGCGCCGTCGCAGGTGCGACTGCGCGGCCTGCTCGGCGATGCGCTCGATGCCAACCGCCGCGGCCGCCTGTCGACCTTCGTCACCGGTCCCGACAGCCCCGCGATCGCGATCTTCGATCCCGCGCATCGCGCGCACAACGATGAGGGCGACTGGTACGGCGAACACGCCGGCAAGTGGCTGTCGGCGGCGGCCAAGGCGGCGGCGCGCAGCGGCGACCCGGCTTTGGAAACGCATCTGCGCGCAGTGGTGTCCTATCTGCACGCGGTGCAGGACACCGACGGCTATCTCGGCACCTACGCGCCGCACCGGCGCTTCATGGTGCCGCAGCCGCCGAAGCCCGAAAGCTGGAACGGCGAGCCGGCGCTGCGCACCTGGGACGTGTGGACCCACGCCTATCTGCTGCTCGGCCTGCTCGACGTGCACCGCGCGTTTCCGGATTCGGGCGCGCTCGACGCCGCGCGACGGATCGGCGCGCTGTGCTGGCGCACGTTCTGCGTCGACGGCATCGACATCACCAGTGTCGGCAACCACCACGGCATGTCGGCGACGGTGCTGCTCGATCCGGTGATGGATCTGCATGCGCTGACGGGCGATGCGGATCTGCTCGCGCTGGCGCATCGCATCGTCGAGCAGATGGACGCCAATCCGCGTCTCGCCCTGATCGAACGCGCGCTCGATGGCGCCGATCCGTCCGAGATCGCGACCGGCAAGGCCTACCAGCTGTGCTGGAACCTCGTCGGCCTGGCCAAGCTCGCGCGCGTCAGCGTCGATCCGCGTCATCGTGCGGTGCTCGACGCGCAGTGGCAGGCGATCGCCGACCATCACCTGAGTCTCGGCGGCGGGCCCTTCGGCGGCATCGGCCATCGCTCGCGCGAAGTGTTCAATCCGGCCTTCGTGTTCGACCCGCAGGCCTACGTCGAAACCTGTTCGATCCTCGCCTGGCTGCAGCTCAACCGCGAACTGCTGGCGATCACCGGCGACGCGCGCCACGCCGAGGAGATCGAACGCACCGCCTACAACGATCTGCTCGGCGCGCAGGCGCCCAACGGCGAGGACTGGTGCTACTACTCCTACGCCAACGGTCAGCGCATCCACACGAACTACTGGCGTTGCTGCAAATCCAGCGGCGCGATGGCGATCGAGGAACTGCAGGGCATCGCCTACGCCGAGCGCGACGATGGCCCGGTGGTGAACCTGCTCGGGCCGGGCGAGGCGACGTTCGATCGCATCGACGCCGGGCGCGTGCAAATCGTGCAGGAGACGGGCTATCCGTTCGATGGTGGCGTGCGCTTCGCACTGGAGGTGGAGCGCGAGGCGGACTTCGTGCTGCACATCCGGATTCCGGCGTGGGCGCAGGGCGCGACGCTGGCGATCAATGGCGCGCCCTTCGACGCTGCGCTCGTCGCGGGCGACTACGCCAGCCTCGCGCGCACCTGGCGCGATGGCGACGTGGTGACGCTCGATCTGCCGATGTCGCCGCGCGTGCATCGCCGCAGCTACCGCAACGTCCAGATCTCGCGTGCCCCCGACGGCAGCCCGGTGCGCCAGCAGGTGCTGCATTACGCCTGGATCGCGTTCGGGCGGGGTCCGCTGGCGTATGCGACCGGACTGATCGACGGCTACAAGACATCGGAGATCGTGCGTCTGCCCGACGACGATGCGCAGATCCGTCTGGAGACGCTGCCGCCGCAGGGCGATGCGCCGGCCGTCGGCCTGCGCCTGCATCTCGACGATCGTGCGCCGATCGATTTCGCGCCGTACTACGGCCTCGGCTCGCGCGCCGACCGCATCTGGCGGCTGACCTGGCTGGGCCTGGCGCCGCAGGGCGGCGTGGACAGCGGAGATTGCGGAGCGCTTTGAGATGATGCCCGTGCGCAAGCAAGTTTCTGTGGCGCGAGAACATAGACAGGACGGATGGGTTGCGATGCCGGGCTTGCGCAGACTGCGCGCGGGCACCGCCGCAGCTTGGGAAGGATGTCGGACGACATGACGGGTTCCATCTTCGACAGTGGTCGCAGCGGGCCGCCGGGGCCGCTGAGCGGCGTGCGCGTGCTGGATCTCAGCGCGTACATCGCCGGTCCCTACGGGTGCGCGCTGCTCGCCGACCAGGGCGCCGACGTGATCAAGGTCGAGCCGCCGGATGGCGACAACCTGCGCAACTATCCGTCGACGCTCGCCGACGAAAGCCGTGCGTTTCTCGGCGTGAACCGCAGCAAGCGCGGCGTCACCCTGAACCTGAAGGACGACGACGATCTCGCCGTGCTCTATCGCCTGGTGCGCGAGGCCGACGTGCTGGTGCACAACTTCCGTCCCGGCGTGCCGGAACGGCTGGCGATCGATTTCCCCACGCTGTCGGCGCTGAATCCGCGGCTGATCTATTGCGCGGTCACCGGTTACGGCGAAACCGGTCCGCTGAAGGACAAGGCCGGCTACGACCAGGTGCTGCAGACGATGACCGGCATGTGCACGCTGCAGGGCAAGCGCGGTGGCGCACCGGAGATCATCTACGGCTCGGTGGTCGACTACTACGCGGCCGCATTGCTCGCCGCCGGCGTGTCGTCCGCGCTGTTCGAGCGCGAGCGCAGCGGCGAAGGCCAGTTCGTCGGCGTGTCGCTGTTGCGCAGCGCGCTGACCATGCAGTCCGCGCGTATGGTCTGGGCCGAAGGCGAGGCGCTCGACATCGGCCGCGACATGCGCTCGGGCGGCGTGACCGGCCTGCATCCCACGCGCGAGGGCTGGCTGTACGTGTCGGCCAACACGCCGCGGTTCTGGCAGGCGCTGTGCGCGCTGACCGGTCTCGATGCGCTGGCCGCCGATCCGCGCTACGACAGCGTGCGCAAGCGTGCCGCGCATGCCGACGAAATCCTGCCGCAGCTGCACGCGGCGCTGGCCACGCGCGACGCACTGGACTGGGAAGCACGTTTCGGCGACGCGGTGCCCTGCGCGGCCGCGCGCGCGGTCGAGGACATGTTCGAACACCCGCAGGTGCTGGCCGAGGAGATCGTGGCGACCATCGACCACCCGCGCCTGGGCAGCTATCGCGGCGTCTCGCGGCCGATCCGCTTCGGCCGCACGCCGGGACCCGCCCCGTTCGCCGCGCCCGGGCTCGGCGAGCACTCGGACGCGATCAGGGTGGCCCTCGACGACGCCGGGCGCGACAATGACGGGCCCGCCTGACACGCGGCGCGCGTCCCGAACCCCGAGGTGTCCATGTCCGCTGCAACATCCGCGTCCAAACTCGAACAGCTGCGCGAGCTCTCCGTGGTCGTCGCCGACACCGGCGATGCCGACGCCATCGCCCGCCTGAAGCCGGTCGACTGCACCACCAACCCGACGCTGGTGCGCAAGGCGCTGGACCTGCCGATCTACGCCGATCTCGTCGAGCGCGAGCTCGAACGCGCCGGGGATCTCGACGGCGACATCGACACCGTCGCGCGCAAGGTCGTCGATCGCCTGACGATCGGCGTGGGCCGCAAGCTCGCCGGTCTGGTGCCGGGTCGCGTGTCGACCGAGGTCGATGCCGATCTGTCGTTCGACACCGAGGCGACGATCGCCAAGGCGCGCCAGTTCATCGAGATGTACCAGGATGCCGGCGTGCAGCGCGAGCGCGTGCTGATCAAGATCGCCGCGACCTGGGAAGGCATCCGCGCCGCGCGCGAGCTGCAGCGCGAGGACATCGACTGCAACCTCACGCTGATCTTCAACCGCACCCAGGCCATCGCCTGCGCGGAGGCCGGCGTGTTCCTGATCTCGCCGTTCGTCGGCCGCATCCTCGACTGGCACGTCGCGCGCGGCGACACGCCGACGACCATCGACGACGATCCGGGCGTGCGCTTCGTGCGCGACGTCTACACCGAGTTCAAGCGTCGCGGTTCGCCGACGGTGGTCATGGGCGCGTCGTTCCGCTCGACGGCGCAGATCGAGGCGCTGGCCGGTTGCGACCGTCTGACGATCTCGCCGGACCTGCTGGAAAAGCTCGACGCCGAGCATGGCGAGCTGCCGCGCAAGCTCGACGCGGACGAGGGTGACGGCGAGATCGCACCGCCTGTCGATGCCGCGCGCTATGCCGCCGACCTCGCTGCCGATCCGATGGCGACCGAGAAGCTGCGCGACGGCATCGCCGCGTTCGCCAAGGATCTGGACGCACTGCGGGCGACCATCGCCCAGCGCCTGCAGGCCCGCTGACATGCGCCCGCGTGTGCGGGACGGCGTGCGCGTCGCCGCGTGCGGCGCGCTGCTGTCGATGCTGGTCGCCTGCGCGCTGCCCGCGCGCGAGGGGTCCGCGCCCGGCACGGCCGTGGTCGTGCCGGAAAGCCGGCCCGGGTTCACGATCGGCTATCTCGACGCGCCTGCGTTCGACAGCCGCGCGCTGCTGCCGGCGCCGCCCGCGCCGGGTTCGGCTGCGCAGGCGCACGACGATGCGATCGCCACGCGCAGTCTCGCGCTGCACGACACCGCGCGCTGGCGTCAGGCCACGGTCGATGCCGATCTGACGTTCCCGGCCGCCGAGCCGCTGTTCGCCTGCGCGCTCGGTGTCGAGATCAGCGCCGACCGCACCCCGCATCTCGTGCGCCTGCTGCGACGCAGCCTCGCCGATGCGTCAAATGCCGGTCGCGCGGCGAAGGATCACTGGCAGCGCGGCCGTCCCTTCGTGCGCAACGCCGCACCGGTGTGCACGCCCGAAGACGTTGAGCGGCTGACGACCAGTGCCTCGTATCCGTCGGGCCACACCGCGATCGGCTGGGCGTGGACGCTGGCGCTGGTCGAACTCGCCCCCGAACGCAGCGACGCATTGCTGCAACGCGGTCGCGCGTTCGGTGAGAGCCGGCTGGTCTGCAACGTGCACTGGCTTAGCGACATCGTCGAAGGCGAACGCGTCGGCGCGGCCACCTTCGCGCGCCTGCAGGCATCGCCCGCGTTCCGCGCCGACCTCGCCGCCGCACGCACCGAGATCGCCGCGCAGCGCGCAGCAGGCGCGACGCCCGCGCATTGCGATACCGAAACCATCGGCCTGCGGCAGTCGCCGATCCCCGCCGCGGACGACCGCGACTGACCGTGTCGAACCTATCCGATCCCGACCCGCGCCCGCAGCCGCCCGAAGCGCCGCTGCCCAGCGATTGCTGTGACAGCGGCTGCGCCGTCTGCGTGCACGACACCTACAACGAAGAGCTCCAGTACTACCGCGAGCAGCTCAAGGCGTGGCGCGCGCGGCATCCGGGCGAAGACTGATCGCGCTGTACCGGTTTCAGTCGAGCCAGCGCAGCGCTGCAATGCGCGGACGCAGCCAGCGGTCGAACACGCACACGACGATCATCGACATCGCGAGCAGGGGCAACAGCAATGCCGTCGCGAGGATCAGGCCGAGCAGCACGCGTGTCGGTGCAGGGCGCGCGGTCCGTGGCGCGCCGAGACGTCCGGCGGGTCTCCGGCGCCACCACATCGCCAGGCCGCTGATCGCCAGACCCACGACACCGATGCACGCGGCCAGCATCACGAGCTGGTTCGCGCGGCCGAAGTAGTTGCCCATGTGCAGTTGCACGCCCAGTTCGATCGCCTGCGCCACGCGGCCGTAGTCGGCGAAGCCGGCACTGACCAGTAGCGCGCCGTCGCGATCGAAGTGATAGGTGATCTGCCCCTGCGGACGATCCGGATAGGTGTAGGCCATCAGCGCGCCGCGCGTGTCGGCGGGCAGGAACACGCGCAGATCGTCCTGCGTGCCTGCGCTCCGCACGTGCGCGATCGCGCGTTCCAGTCCATTTGGCGTCCATGCGCGCGCCGCACCGGCCTGCGGGCCCGGTGCGCCGTGATGGCCGTGATGCGCGTCCGGCGAGACCGGTGGCAGGGGCGCCTGCTGCAGCGTCCACGGCACATCGTTGAAGTCGCTGCCGACCGTCGGCGCATCGACCGCGGCGTAGCGCCGATACACCGGCGGATAGCCTTCGCCGATCAGTTCCGCGCCGCCGCGGATCCAGCCGCCCCAGAATGCCGCCCACGGCAGACCGGTAAAGATCAGGAACAGCACCAGCAGCGCGACCCACAAACCGACCGCGGTGTGCAGCGACTTCCAGAACGCACGCCCGCGCGCCCGCAGGTCCGGCAGCAATGCACGCCATGCGCGGCGGCCGTCGCGTGGCCAACCGAGATACAGCCCGGACACGATCAGCAGCACCGCCCAACACGCGGCGAGTTCCATCACGTAGCGGCCGAAGGTGCCGAGCATCAGCGAGCCGTGCAGTCGGTCCGCGATGCCGACCAGCGTGCGCGCCGGCACCAGCGTCCCGAGCAGCGCGCCGCTGCCGGGATCGACGAATGCGACGCGCGTGTGGTCATCCGCCGTCGCCAGATGCACGCGCGCGCTGCGCGCGTGATCGCTGGGCACATCGATGCGCGTCGCTGTCGCGCCATCGACGCCGGCTTCGGCGGTGTCGATCATCGCCGCGAGCGCGACGCGCTCCGACCAGGGCGCGGGCGCGAAGCGGAGTTCCGGATAGAGCGCGTCGTCGAGTTCGTCATTGAACAGATACACCGCGCCGGTCATCGCGAGGATGACCAGGAACGGTGCGACGAACAGGCCGGCGTAGAGATGCCAGCGCCAGAACAGCCGGTAGCGATCGCCGGCATCTGCAGACTTCGGAAGACGGGCCATCGTCAGAACCGCGTGCGCAGGGTCATCTCGACGCTGCGCGGCGCGCCGAGATAGACGTGGGTGGCCGGGTAGCCGGAGTACTCGCCGTACAGCGCGTCGCCGAGATTGCGTACGCGCAGCGCCAGTGAAGTGCGGCGCCAGTCGTAACTCGCCCAGGCATCGAACGTGGTGCGGCCGCGGACGTAGATGGTGTTCGCGGTGTCGGTATAGAAACCGCCGACGTGATGGCCGCTGGCGCCGATCGACACGGGCACGCCCGCGAACCGGTAGGTGCCTGCGAGCGTCGCGGTGCCATTGGGCACATTGCTTGGACGGTTGCCACGACGGTCCACGCCACCGGCTTCGATCAGCTCGTCGAAACGCGCGCGTCCCCATGTGGCCGATGACTCCAGGCGCAGGCCGCGCGTGGCCTGCAGATCCGCCGACAGTTCCAGCCCCTGCGACGACTGGCGTCCGCCCTGCACGCTGATCGACGGATTCGCCGGATCGCGGGTCAGGATGTCGTCGCGCTCGATCCTGTACGCGGCCGCGGTCAGCGACAGGCGCTCGTTCCAGGCATCGGCCTTGATGCCGATCTCGGCGGACGTCGCGTCGGTGAGATCGAAGATGCCCGACGCGGTCTGGATCGTGAGCAGGCTCGACACCGGGCTGGCCGCGGTGGAGAACTGGCCGTAGAGCTGCACGTCGTCGCGCAGATCGAACACACTGCCCACGCGCCACGACAGCGGCGAATAACGCGGCGAGAAAGCGGTCGTCGCACCGGTGATGCGGTTGTCGATGCTGCGCTCGAGATCGATCCGCTCGTAACGCAGGCCGCCGACCAGCAGCCAGCGTGGCGTGAGATTGAATGCGTTCTCGACGAATACCGCGCGCGTGCGCAGATCGGTGCGGAACAATTGATCGCTGGTGTACACCGGCGAATCCGCACCGGGAAACACGCCCACATCCGGATCGACCGGCGTGACCGGCGTCGTGCTGCCGCTCTGGCGCGGATTGACGAAATCGGTGCCGTTGAGCTCGACGCCTGCGGTGAACCGGTTGCGACGCCCCGCGAACGGCCCGTCATGGGACAGCGCCAGACGCTCGTTCCAGAACCGGTGATCGTGGAACACACGTTGCGCGCCACGCGCGTACAGGCCGGTGCCGCGGTCGTAGAGCCAGTCGTCGGAATAGACGAAGTCGCGATCCGCCCGGTACCAGGCCAGATCGTTGCGCAGTTGCCATTCGGGCGAGAGATCGATCGCCACGTTCCAGCGCAGCAGATCGCTGCGTGCGCCGGTGTACGCGCCGATCGGGTTGTAGTTGACGTGGCGCGTGGCCGCGTCGATCACCAGTCCGTTCGCACTGCGCACCACACGCGACGGTGCGATGGCGTCCTCGATTGCCACCATCGGCGAGCCCTGGTAGGTGCCGGTGCTGTCGTCCTCGGCGTGTTGCCAGGACAGCAGCATCGACAGCGCGTCGTGTGGCGTCCACGCAAGGCTGGTCGACAGCGTCGACATCTCGACCCGGTTGTGTGCGATGTCGTAGAGGCTGTCGGAGCGCAGGCCACTGGCATCGAATCGCAGCGCCAGCGTGTCCGACAGCGGCTGGTTGATGCCGAACCCCGCGCGGCGGGTATCGAAGCTGCCGACGCCGAACATGGCGTCGATCACCTGCGCGTCCGTGTCCGGCCGACGTGAGACCAGATTGATCGCGCCGCCCATCGTGCCCTCGCCGTAGAGCACCGACGCCGGTCCGCGCAGGACTTCAACGCGCTCCAGTCCCCAGGTGTCGACATCGCGGGTGACGAAGGTGGACGCGCCGATGCGCACGCCGTCGTGCAGTACCGAGATGGTGTTGCCGCTGAAGCCGCGCAACGTCACCACCGCCGGATTGCCGGGCACGTTGCCGACCATCGCGCCATCGGCCAGTTGGAAGACTTCGCGGGTGGTGCGCGCGCCCTTGCGGGCGATCGCCTCGCGGTCGATCACCTGCAGTGATGCAGGTGTTTCACGTTGCGACAGGCCGAGCCGGCTGCCGGTCTCCTGCGGCGCGTCGCGCGTGCGCAGGCGCTGGCCTTGCACCTGCAGGGTGTCGAGTGTGGTTGCCTGACGTGCGGCGTCAGTCGACGACTGGGCGAATGCCGGCGCCGCCACTGCGGTGGCGATCAGGCTGGCGAGCAGGGAGACCGCGGGCGGTGTGCGGAACAGGGAGTCGGCCGGCGCAGGCCGGGTGATTGCGGAACGGAACATGTGGGCATCCAGTGCGGGTGCGGCGCGGTATGGACACGCGCGCACGGGCGAGACCACGCACGCGCGGTCATCGCAGGAAAAATGGCGACCGGAGCGGTCGCCGCAGCTCAGCTCAGGCCGCGAGCGGTGGGCCGCGTGAGCCGAGTCCGCAGGGATGGCGTTCGACCCGCCGGAAGGCATGTACGACGCGCACGCGCTGCGGCACATGCAGCAGGCGCGCGATCGCACACCACAACACTGCCAGCAGCGCGGTGGCGAGCAGCGGGCAGTAGCCGCAGTCCTGCATGTCGACATGCGCCGACGGCGCCGGGCGCGGTGCATCGTCGAGCAGGCTGTGGGGATCGACGATGCTGATCAGCTTGTCGCTGCCCATCGTGCACATCTCCATAAGGATCATGCGCGGCGCGCCGTCGTGCGCATGCGCGATGCGTCCGATCGACGGCAGCAACGCGAGCAGCAGCACGGCCGTCAGCGACAGCCAGGCGAATGCGTGCTGAAACCGGTGGCCGGCGATCATCGGAACAGTCTATTCGGGCCTGCACGCAACAAGACGACGATGCGCGCGCCGCAGGCCGCGACCGATCGTCGCACCCCAAACCTGACGCGCAAGCCGGTGCGACGTGTGCAGGCGATCAGCCGGTCGTGCCTGGCCGGCTGCCGCCCCGCACCCACGCGAAATCGATCAGACCCTTTGGCACGCATTCCCGCACTGGCGTATGCGGCGCAAGCAGAAATTCCGCACGCGTGCGGAAGAGTCCCGCATGCACGCGCACGATCGCCACGCCGGATGCCACGCCGGTGATCGTCGAATGCGACGACGAAAACTGCAGGAAAGGCTGCGCCAGCACCGCGTCGACGAGCGCCGAGAGCGGTGCCGTATCGGGCAACGGCACCGCCAGCGTCAGCGGGTTCATCTGGTCGTCCGCCGAGCACACCGCCTCGCGTGTGACCGTGATCGTCTGCAGCGGAGGGTCGTGTGCGGTCATGGGTGCGCTGCGGTCGATCAGAACGCCGGAATCACCGCGTCGCGGTACTTCGTCTGGATGAAGCTGCGCACGTCCTCGCTGGTCAGCGCAGCGATCAGCTTCTGCACGCGCGGGTCGTCCTTCTTGTCGGGGCGGCCGACGAGGAAGTTCACGTACGGCGAATCCTTGCCTTCGATCGCCAGCGCGTCCTTGCCGGGATCGAGACCGGCGTCGAGCGCGTAGTTGGTGTTGATCAGCGCGAGGTCCACCTGGTCGAGCACACGCGGCAGCATCGCGGCGTCGAGTTCGCGGAACTTGAGGTGCTTCGGGTTCGCGGTGATGTCGCGCAGCGTGGCCAGCGCGTCGTCCGGATCCTTGAGCGTGATCACGCCACTGTGGTGCAGCAGGATCAGCGCGCGGCTGTTGTTGCTCGGGTCGTTCGGGATCACGACGTCGGCGCCTTCGGGCACCGCGTCGAGCGAGGTATAGCGACGCGAGTACGCGCCGAAGGGTTCTATGTGCACGCCGGCGAGCGTCGTCAGATCGGTGCCACGGTCGCGGTTGTACGCGTCGAGGTAGGGCTCGGTCTGGAAGTAGTTGACGTCGATCTGGCCCTGCACGACCTGGTCGTTGGGCTGCACGTAGTCGTTGAAGATGCGCACCTGCAGATCGATGCCGTCCTTGGCCAGCAGCGGTTTCACCACTTCGAGAATCTCGGCGTGCGGCACTGCCGTCGCGGCGATCGTCAGGCGTTCGCCATCCGCGCCGGAGCCGGCACCGCCGCAACCAGCGAGGGCGGACAGCAGCAGGGCGGCAGTGGCGAGTCGGGGCAGCAGGGCCATGTCGGATCCGGTCGAGCGAGGGGCCGACCAGTATCGGGGTCTGCGCGTGGGGATCGAGTGCGGGGGTGGAAATCAGTGTGTGGTGTGGCGGCTCACGTTGAGGCGTGATGTTTGCAGGATTCCCGTCATTCCGACGAAAGCCGGAATCCAGCGGCTTGTGCGTTTCGCTGGGAGGCCCGAAGACACTGGATTCCGGCTTTCGCCGGAATGACGTGATAGGGGGGCGGGATCCGACCGAAGCCCTACCGCCGCGTGAACCGCGCCACCAGCCGGTCGCCGACCATCTGCAGCACCTGCACCATCACCAGCAGCGCGACGACGGTGACTACCGCGACATCGGTGCGCGAGCGCAGGTAGCCGTCGCGATACGCCAGGTCGCCCAGACCACCGGACCCGATCGCACCGCCCATCGCAGTGAAGCCGATCAGCGCGATCGTCGTTACCGTCGCGCCGGCAATCAGGCCCGGCAGCGCTTCGGGCAACAGCACGCGGGTGACCAACTGGCGCGTGGTCGCGCCCATCGCGAGGCTGGCTTCGACGACGCCCCGGTCGATCTCGCGCAATGCGGTTTCGACCAGACGTGCGTAGAACGGCGCGGCGCCGACGACCAGCGGCAGGATCGCGCCGCGCACGCCGAGCGAGGTGCCCATCGCTTTGAGCGTGATCGGAATCAGCACGATCATCAGGATGATGAAAGGCACCGAGCGCAGCAGGTTCACCACCAGCGACAGGCCGCCGTAGAGCACCGGACGCGCGTGCAGCTGGCGCGGGCCGGTGAGGTAGAGCAGCACGCCGAGCGGCAGGCCGATCAGCAGGGTCAGCGGCAGCGAGCCTGCCAGCATCAGCAGCGTGTCGACCGTGGCCTGGCCGATCTCGACCCACTTGCCGGCGTCGACGTTGGGCAGCAGCGGTGTGCTCATCGCGGCAGCTCCTGCACGTGCACGCCGGCGTCGGCGAAGCTGCGCGCGGCGGCGTCGAAGCGGTCGCCGGTCACCGCCAGCGTCAACTGGCCGTAGGGCAGGCGTTTGATGCGGTCGATGCGGCCCGACAGGATCGTGTAGTCGATGCCGGTCTCGCGCGCGACGCGCCCGAGCAACGGTTGCCAGGTCGCATCGCCGGTGAAGGTCAGGCGCAGCAGACGGCCTTCGACATGCGCGATGTCGTCGTGCTGCGCGTCCTCGTCGACGTCCTCGGATTCGGCGACGAAGCGCCGCGTCGTCGGATGCTGCGGATGCAGGAACACGTCGGCCACCGGGCCGCTCTCGACCAGATGCCCGGCATCGAGCACCGCGACGCGGTCGCAGACCCGGCGCACGACGTCCATCTCGTGGGTGATCAGCACGATGGTGAGGCCGAGTTCGCGGTTGATGCCGTCCAGCAGCTGCAGCACCGAGGCCGTGGTCTGCGGATCGAGCGCGCTGGTCGCCTCGTCGCAGAGCAGGATTTTGGGCTCGGTCGCAAGTGCACGCGCCACGCCGACACGCTGTTTCTGCCCGCCCGAGAGCTGGGCCGGGTACTTGTCGCGATGCGCTTCGAGTCCGACGCGCACCAGCAGCGCTTGTGCGCGCGCGTGCGCCTGCGTCTTCGACACGCCGGCCAGGCGCAGCGGAAACGCGATGTTGTCGATGACGGTCTTGGCCGACAGCAGATTGAAGTGCTGGAAGATCATGCCCACGCGCCGGCGCAAGCCGCGCAGGCCATCGCCGTCGAGCGTGTCCAGGCGCTGGCCGTCGACGGTCAGACGTCCGCCGCTCGGCGTTTCGAGGCCGTTGATCAGCCGCAGCAGCGTGGATTTACCCGCGCCCGAATGGCCGACGATGCCGAACACCTCGCCGGCCTCGATCGTGAGATCGAGCGGATGCAGGGCGACGGCCTCGCGTCCGGCGGCGGAAAACGACTTGTGGATGCCTTCGAAACGGATCACGGCGACAGGGCTGGCGGGCGGCCGGGCAGCCTAGCAGGGCGACGTGTCCGCAGCGTTCCGGCCGCAAGGTTTCAGCATCCCGGCAGCGGCGTTCCGGGCGCGTGGGGGCGTCGTCGGGAGCGGGGCGGTATCATCGCGGGCCCGGGTCTCCACCGATCGCACAGGACTTACGCACGTGGCCGTGAATCAGGAACAGCTGGACAGGATCAAGTCGGGTCAGGGCTTCATCGCCGCCCTCGACCAGAGCGGCGGCAGCACGCCCAAGGCGCTCAAGCTCTACGGCATCGAGGAAACCGAGTACGCGAACGACGCGGAAATGTTCGGCCTCGTCCACGCGATGCGCACCCGCATCGTCACCAGCCCCGCCTTCAGCGGCGAGCGCGTGTTCGGCGCCATCCTGTTCGAGCGCACGCTCGACGATGCGTTCGAAGGCCAGGGCGCCGCGGAATACCTGTGGAAGACCAAGGGCGTCGTGCCGTTCCTGAAGATCGACAAGGGTCTGGAAGACGAAGTCAACGGCGTGCAGCTGCTCAAGCCGATCCCGGGCCTGTCGGACCTGCTCGCGCGCGCCAAGGCCAAGGGCGTGTTCGGCACCAAGGAACGCTCGGTCATCAAGCAGAACAATGCCGCAGGCATCGCCGCGGTGCTCGACCAGCAGTTCGAACTGGGCCAGCAGGTGCTCGACGCCGGCCTGGTGCCGATCATCGAACCGGAAGTCGACATCAACTCGGCCGACAAGGCCGACATCGAGACCACGCTGAAGCAGGGCCTGCTCGAGCGCCTCGACAAGGTGGCGCCGTCGACGCCGGTGATCCTCAAGCTCACGCTGCCGGAAGTCGACGGTTTCTTCCAGGCACTGGTCGAGCACCCGAGCGTGCTGAAGGTCGTCGCGCTGTCGGGCGGTTACGCACGCGACGATGCGAATGCGCGTCTGGCGAAGAACCCCGGCGTCGTCGCCAGCTTCAGCCGCGCGCTGACCGAAGGTCTGAGCGCGAAGCAGAGCGACGAGGACTTCAACGCCTCGCTCGACAAGGCGATCGAGTCGATCTACCGCGCATCGGTTGCCTGATCCGTCGAAGCGGGTATCGCATGAAGGCCGGCGCCTCTGCGCCGGCCGTTTGGGTTGTGGGGCACGCACGCCGTGCGGCCGTCCATTCCATTCGCCCGGACGCGCTGGATCAGTGCTGCGTGAAGCGGGCGGCGCGGCCGCGTGAACACTTCTGCCCCGGATGTTAGGAAGCGGTTTGTTCGGACGCGTGTGTTCGCGACAACCCCGACGACCAGATAAACACCGTCGGCACGAAGCCACCGATTACACCCCGGCTTGCGCGATGCGGTCATACGGTTCGATCCACCGAGGCAGACGCCTGGAGGATCATCCGATGTCACAGCCGACATTCGTCACCCATTACATGGTGCGCCGACCGAAGGCCGGCAATTCCGAATCTTCGCGTCCGCGCGAGGCCCGTATCGGGCGCGGTGCGCGCGATGGGGTCGATCTGCATGCGCAGGCGCCTTCGCGTCTCCGCTACCCGTCTGCGGTCCGCCGCGCGAGCTGACGCGCCGGGGATAAGCGGTGTGCTGTAGGGCTTGTGCCTCCAGGTGAGGTATGCCGACCGTGGTGCGCAGCGGCCAGTCGTCTATGCAGATCGCCACGTCACGCACAGGCGGTGATACCGACGCTTGCTATGGTACCGGCTCCCTCGTCGCCACACGGACCGTCCGATGAAAGCCGCCCTTGCCCTGTTCGCCCTGCTCCCGGGTCTTGCATTCGCACAGGCGCGCGAGGCGCGTCCCGGCCCGCCCGCACAGCCGCCGGGCTGGTCGCTCGGCGTGGCCGTCGCCGCGGCCGACAGTCCGTACGTGGGTGAAGGCGCGCGCGTGCTGCCGTTCCCCACCTTCGCCTATGAGGGCGAGCGCCTGTTCCTGCGCGGCATTGCCGGCGGTGTCCATCTCGTCGATACCGATGCGTTTCAGCTCGACGGCCTGGTGTCCGCGCGTCTCGACGGTTTCGACATCGACGATCTCAGCGCGTCCGGTCTCGCCGGCAACGGCCTCGACGCACGCCTGCTCGACGACCGCGACCATGGTCTCGACGCCGGCATCGGCGCGTCGTGGTCCGGTACGTTCGGCCGCGTGCGCGTGCATGCGCTGGCCGATGTCACCGACACCAGCGGCGGCCACGAATTCGGCGTGGAATACACCTACATGCTGCGCTCGGGTGCGTGGACCATCCTGCCCAGCGCTGGCGTGCGCTGGATGTCGGAAGACCTGACCGGCTACTACTTCGGCACGCTGGATTCGGAAGTCGCGCGCGGCGTCGCCCGCTACACGCCGGGCTCGGCCGTCGTGCCTTCGGTCAGCGTCGCTGCGACGCGTCCGCTGGGCGAGCGCTGGAGTTTCATCGGTGGCGTCAGCTACCGCGTGTTGCCGGACGAACTCACCGACAGCCCGCTGCTCGAACGCGATGCGAACGGCATCCCCTCGCTGTTCGGTGGGGTCAGCTACCGCTTCTGAAATCAGGGAGCACCGACGCCGTGCCGTCGTGCGCTGGCGCGGGCGTGCATTGGAAAGATGCATGGGACGTGGCAGCTGCGAGCTGGATGCGCCGCTGTACACGTCTCCGGGCGCACCTGACTGCGCGATCGCTTCGCTGCGTTCGACATCCGCTCAGCATGAATGCCCGGGCCACGCGCGCGCTTCACGATCCGGCGATTAGCGTCCGCGCATTGGCTGCATGGCGTAGAGGAGGCCAGTCATGTCCGAGCAGACACTTGCGACGAAGACGTCCGGTCTTCGAGATCCATACCCGTACCCGCCGCTACCGCCACCGCAGCCCGAACATGTCTGGCAGCCGCGGGAACTGAAAGACGAATGCTTTCCCGCGCCGGGGCAGCACCTCGTCGGTTGAAACATGCACCGCCTCGGCCATGCCTGAGGCCGATGCTCAGCCGCTCACCTTGCCGACGAACGCCTCGAAGACCGCCAGCGTTTCCGGGCTCACGTGATGTTCGATGCCTTCGGCATCGCGACGCGCGATGTCGGGTGGTACGCCGAGGGCGACGAGGAAGGATTCGACGGTCTGGTGCCGCACGCGACTGGCGCGGGCGAGGGTTTCGCCGGCGTCGGTCAGGAACGCGCCGCGATACGGTTTCTGCAGCACCAGTCCGTCGCGCACCAGGCGCTGCAGCGTGCGGGCAACGGTGGGCTGGGCGACGCCGAGACGTTCGGCGATGTCGACCTGGCGCGCGCGGCCCGTCGTGGCCAGCAGGTCGGAAATCAGTTCGACGTAGTCCTCCACCAGTTCGGCGCGTCGCGCTTCGCGTACCTGGCGAAAGTTCTCCACGTGCACCTGCGCATCGGGCAGGCCGGCGTCGCGCGCGGCCTGGGCGGCGGCGGTCTTTCGAGCGGTCATGGCAGAAGTCCCGAGGACACCGTGCGTAGTGTCGCCGATCGCGTGGCGCGGCTCAGCGCTTCGGGCCCCGCCACGCGCGCACCGCCGCGTAGAGGATGCCCAGGCTCACGCCCAAGCCGATCCATTGCAGCAGCGTCAGTTCGCTCATGCCGCGCCGTCTGCTTTCGTGGGCAACTGCGCGACCTGCGCCGGGCGTCCGCGCGAATCGAGCGCGATCATCACGAAGCGGCCGCGCGTGCACAGTTCGCGATCGCCGCTGAGCAGGTCTTCGGCGATCAGCTCCACTTCCACCTGCATCGACGTGCGGCCCACTTCGACCACGCGCGCGATCGTCTCGACCAGTTGGCCCTGCTTGATCGGCAGCTTGAAATCGACCTGCTCCGAGCGCGCGGTCACCACCGTGCGGCGCGAGTAGCGCGAGGCGGCGATGAAGGCGGCCTTGTCCATCCACGCCAGCGCGGTGCCGCCGAACAGCGTGCCCAGATGGTTGGTGTGATCGGGGAACACGATCTCCAGCATGCGGGCTTCGGTCTTGGGCGTGTCGGCCAGCGGCGCCATCAAGACGCGTCCGCCGTGGCGAGATGCAGACCCACGGCCTGCGCAATCTGCCCGGGTGCCTGGAAGCCCGGCAGGCGCGCCGCCTCGGCGCCGTCCTTGAACAGCGCCAGCGTCGGCGTCTGGCGCAGGCCGAGATCGCGGAAGAAGTCTTCGCCGATCACTTCCATCTTCACCTTCAGCAGCGCGACGCCGGCGGCGTCCTCGCTCGCGGCGAACTTCGCCAGCGACATGTCGAGCATCTTGCAGCCCGGACAATCGTCCTTGTAGTAATCGACGAGCAGGCGCGGATGCGCGGCAAGGGCGGCGGCGTAGTCGTCAGGCGTGGTGGCGTGGAGCGTCTGCATGGGGGATGTTCTCGAACGGTGTTTCAGTGATGGCCAGAATAGTGTCGGTCCAGCGTTGGATCTTGGTGGCGTCGTGTTCGCCGTGGGGCATCTGTTCGATCTCAAGCCGCGGGTACGTCGTGCCGAAGAACGCGGCCATGCGCCGGGCAGCACCGCAGTAGTGTTCCTCGCCCCACTGCGTCTCGCCGGTGCCGAACACCGCGACATGTTCCGGCTTGCCGACCGCGGTGACGAGGTCCTCGATGAAACGCTTCATCTCCGGCGGCGTGCGCCCGGCGTTGATGCTCCAGCTGCCGAGCACGTAGAGATCATGCTCGGCGCTGTCGGGGCAGACCTTGGCCAGCGTCTGGATGTCGGCATCGATCCAGGTGACGACATGGCCCAGTGCCTCGCACCGCGCACAGATCGCACGCGCGACATCGCGGGTGTTGCCGCTGAGCGATGTGTGGGCGAGGAGGATGCGCAAGGTACAACTCAATTGTCGGCTGCAAGAGGAAGCTGCTTGGTACAGAGAGGAGAATATTTAGCGAGCGGTTGCTCAAATCAAACTTAGAAATCTGGGGTGGTCTTCTGCATCTTTTGACCATCCGTGCGCTTGTTCCATGATTCAAGGACGAACAAGCAGAGCGTATGTGCGGAATGGATAGCGAGGTGAGCGTGCCGCGGCTCAAGCTTGTATGCCGGCTTCCCAGCTCCGTGCGCAGAACTTGCGTGTGTTCTGAGCGCGCCTATACCTTTTACTACCGCGATTAGACCACTCAGGATCTGCTGCAGATCCTGATCTTCGATTTTGCTCGGATCGATTCCAAGATGCTTGCGGACAACATTCCAGACAGATTGCAAATCCTGCTTTGCGGGCATATCGAGTCCGTCGTCCTCGATGATGATTTTGCACGTGGACTCAAGGATGTTGCTTGCAGCTGACACGGCTTCTCTAGGAGACGATGTTGCGTTGTGAACAGCGCGATCGAACTCAATATTTATCGACTCGAGATCTCGATCGCGGATGAACTCTGCAAGTGCCCGCGTGGGGGCAGCCAATGCGGGGACAACTCTTCCGCCCTTCACGTACTGGAGGTTGCACTCCGTAAGCGTGCGAATGAGCTTTTCGCGCCCCGGAATCAAGCCGGCCTGACAGTCGTTGTGAGGGTCCACAATCGATTCCAGCCAGCTCTCTACGATGCGCCCAAGAACTCGGAGCGGATCTACGGAAGTTTCGAGATTTGTGCGGCGCAGCCAAGCAAGCGCTTTTACGTGCTTGCTTCCGTCAGGCGGCTCCCCAGGTGCACCCGCATATATAAACAGACTGTCGAGAGACGCATGAGTCTCTCGCTCTGCCGCTAGGTCGGCGGTCACCGCGAGGACAGCTGCAGGGATGTCCGTGCGCATGGTCATGACAACCGATTAAAGATCGTCGAACCCGTTATCCGAATTCGTCTTCTTGTACGACGCATTCCGCATCTCGAAAAAGTCGGTCTTGGTCTCGGTGAAGTTGTCGGCGTAGGCCTTGATCCACGGCATCACGTTGTCGGTGGTGTCGGAATACAGCTTCTCGATGCCGAGCATGCCGGCCATCTTGTTGGCGCGGTACTTCACGTAGCGGACCATCTCGTCGACGTCGATGCCGTCGATGCCGTCGAGTACCTCACTCGTCCAGCGGGTTTCCAGTTCGATCGCGTGTTCGAACGCGTCGTGCACGTACTGGGTGAGCTGGTCGCCCTGCAGGGTCTGGTTCTCGCCGACGATGGCGCGGATCAGTTCGCTGATGAACTTGCTGTGCGCCAGTTCGTCGCGGTTGATGAAGCTGATGATCTTGCCGGTGCCGGTCATCCGGTTCTGGCGGACCAGGTTGTAGAAGTACGCGAAGCCGGAATAGAAGTTGATGCCTTCGAGGATCGACGACTGCACCAGCGAGCGGATCAGCGTTTCGGCCGAGCGTTCGCGCATGAAGTCGTTGTACGAATCCATGATCGGCTGGTTGCGCGCGATGATCGTGGGATGCGTGCGCGCGAGTTCGAACACGCGGTTCTGGTCGGCGAGGCCGGCGATCGAGGCCAGCACGTAGCTGTAGCTCTCGTTGTGGATCACTTCCTGCTGGCCGATGATCGCGGCGTTCGCATGCGCGGCCGGGTCGGTGATGTACTCGGCGACGTTGTAGATGTAGCGCGTCTGCGGCGAATCCAGCGTGGCCAGCAGGCCGATGATCGAATCGTAGGCGTTCTTCTCGCGCGCCGAGAGCTCGCCATACTGCTTGGCGTCGCCCTTCATGTCGACCTCGTCCGGAATCCAGAAGTTGGTCGAGAGTTCCTTGTAGGCGCGATAGAACGACGGATACGGAATGTCGTTCCAGTTGAGGATGCCGCTGGTCTGGCCGTTGATGATGCCGGTGGAGCGGTTGGGGTGACGCGGCTCGAGGATCTTGATGCGGTCGAGCGGGGTAGCAGTGGCGGCCATGTGTGTCTTGTCTCGGAATTCGGTGTCGCGCCCCGAATCACGATGCGGCACGACGAATCAATCTGGAGGAAAGCCCCTCTGAGTCAGGGGGGCGCGCCAAGGGCGCGGGGGTCTGGGTGTTGGTAATGCAGGGTCCACGGTTCGCAACGCGAACCGTGGAAGCGAAGCGCGAATGCGCTTAGCTACTGCACCACTCGCACTCGGCGATATCGATGTCGTTCGAACGCACGTAGTACGTGGTCTTCATGCCGAGATTCCACGCGGTCATGTGCAGGTCGAGCAGGGTGCGGGCGGGGATGGTGCTGGGCACGTAGAAGTTGAAGCTGATCGCCTGGTCGACGTGGCGCTGGCGACGCGCGTTCTGGCGCACCGATGCGAACTGGTCGACCTTGTAGGCGCCCTTCTCGTAGTAGGGCCAGGTTTCGAGCGACAGGCCGGGGGCTGCGACCGGACGACGGTAGTCCTTCTTCTCTTCGTAATAGAACGCGGAGTAGATCGGATCGATCGACGCGGTGGAGCCGGCGATCTGCGCGGTGGACATGTTCGGGGCGACCGCCATCAGCCAGCCGTTGCGCATGCCGTTGACGCCGACCTGCGCAGCCAGATCCATCCACTCGGGCGAGTTGTAGCTGCGGTCGCTGAAGTAGGCGCCGGTGTGCCAGTCGCTGCCGGCGAACACCGGGTAGGCGCCCTTTTCCTTCGCGAGTTCCATGCTGGCCTGCACGGTCAGGAAGTTGATGCGCTCGTACAGCGAATCACTGAAGTCCTCGGCCTGCGCGTCGTTCCACTGGATGCCCTTCTGCGCCAGCAGGTGATGCCAGCCGAAGGTGCCCAGACCGATCGCGCGGTACTTCTGGTTGGTGATCGTGGCCTGCGGCACGGGCAGCTGGTTGAGATCGATCACGTTGTCGAGCATGCGCACCTGGATCGGGATCAGACGCTCGAGCACGTCGGTGATCAGATCGCTCTGGCCGGCCTGCGGCATGACCGCGCGGCCCAGGTTCACCGACGACAGGTTGCAGACGACGAAGTCGCCGGCCTGCTTGGTGGTGACGATCTGATTGCCGGAGATGATCTCCTGCATCATCTTCGTCGGGCTCATGTTCTGCAGGATCTCGGTGCAGAGATTCGACGAGTACACGCGGCCGACGTGCTTGTTCGGGTTCTTCCGGTTCACTTCGTCGCGGTAGAACATGAAGGGGTTGCCGGTCTCGAGCTGGCTCACCATCACGCGCTTGAAGATGTCGATCGCCTTGACGGTCTTGCGCGAGATGCGCTCGTCGGCCACGACTTCCTCGTACTTGCGGCGGAAGCTGCCGTTCGGGTCACCCTTCTTCTCGTCGAAGAAATCCTGCAGGTGCCAGCCCTTGATCTTGTGGACCTCGTGCGGGTCGAACAGGTACCAGTCGCCGCGACGCTCGACGGCTTCCATGAAGATGTCGGGGATGCAGATCGAGGTGAACACGTCGTGCGCGCGCAGGCGCTGGTCGCCGTTGTTGAGGCGCAGGTCGAGGAAGTTCTCGATGTCGCGGTGCCAGATGTCGAGGTAGACCGCGACCGCGCCCTTGCGCTGGCCCAGCTGGTCCACCGACACGGCGGTGTTGTTGAGCTGCTTGATCCACGGCACCACGCCGCCGGAAGAATTCGGCACGCCGCGGATCGCCGAACCGCTGGAACGCACGTAGCCCATGTACGCGCCCACGCCGCCGCCGCCCTTGGAGACGCGGGCGATGTCGGTGTTGGAGTCGTAGATGCCCTGCAGCGAATCGTCGACGGTGTCGATGAAGCACGACGACAGCTGGCCGCCGACCTTGCCGGCGTTCTGCAGCGTCGGCGTCGCGACGGTCATGTACAGGTTCGACAGTGCCCAGTAGGCCTCGCCGACGAGCTGCATGCGGCGCTCGCGGCCGCCCTTGGTCTCGTTCTGCATCAGGTACAGGGCGATGGTCAGCCAGCGCTCCTGCGGCAGCTCGAACACGGCGCGCGAGGTGTCGGTGGCGAGATAGCGCGTGGCCAGCAGGTACAGGCCGTTGTAGGCGAACAGCTTGTCGCGCTCGGGCTCGATCATGCGGCCGGCTTCCTGCAGCTCTTCCTTGGAATAGGCGCGCAGGATGTCGTTCGAGTAGATGTTGCGATCGGCCAGCGATTCCTGCAGGCCGACGTAGGAGCCGTACTTCTGCTCGGCGTCGTAGAAGCGGTTGCGGCTGGCGCGCTTGTACAGGCGGTGCAGGTACAGGCGGGCGGCGAAGAATTCCCACTCCGGCGCGGTGACATCGACGCGGGCTTCGGCCTCGCGGATCAGATGGTCGACCAGGTCGTCGGCGTTGACCGCGTCCTTGCGCTCGACGAAGCCGAACACGCTGCGCTTGTAGTCGACGATGTCGAGCTGCGGGAACTCGGCGTGCGTACGGTCGATGCTGCGCTCCAGGCGCGCACGGTCGTACGGAATGCGGCGGTTGCCGGCTTCCTTGGTGATCCAGTTGGAGACGCCGGCCTCGGCGTCGAAGACTTCTGCAATTGCGGTGTTCATGGCGGCACTCGGGGGTGGCGGCACCACGTCGTCGGGTTCGACGGCGGGCGGCGCAACGGAAATGGGGGATGTGGCAGGTGCGGTAACGGTGTCGGCTGTGGCGTCTGCGGCGGCGGCCGGGGTCTCGGTCGCGACGGTCTCGTGGCTGGTCATGCGTCCTCTCTGTGTCCAGTGCATTCGCGCACACGACCGGCCCACCCACGTCGGGTCCGGCGGCCTTGGAGTGTTCCGAGGGTGATCGGGCGGCGTCGCAGGGATCGCGATCGGGCGCACAGCGCCATCGCCCCCACTCCGCAAACCCGCCCCCCACGGGACGTCCGCAGCCGGCACCGCGCGTTGTGCTGTCCACGCGGCTGTCGGCAGGTCTTCGGACTCATGGGCACGAAGGCAGCGCCTTCTCCTCCCCCGCCGCTTCCCGGATCGCTCCAGTGCTGTTGGCGGGTTCGTTCCCAATTACCGCTGCGGGGCAGTGCCGGAGTGGCGCGAGGCGTCACCGGCTTCCCGTTTTAATCCACAGCCCTTGGGGGGCGCGGAACCGACGGACCCAAGATAGTGGGGTGTGTCGGCAGCGTCAACGCTAAATGTAGTGAAGATGCGGCAGGCCGCGTCCTGATGGGAATCGTGGTTCGTCAAGCCCTTCGTGCGGGCCGCCGGATGCAGATCGGGGTGCGGAGGGCAAGCCCTTCGGGGTGTTTTTCTTGATCCTTCCCCCTTCGGGGGAAGGTGCCCGAAGGGCGGCTGAGGGCGCTCCTGAACGTCCCTGTGGAGCCCCGGCCCTCACCCGACGCGCTTCGCGTGTCGACCTCTCCCAAAGGGAGAAGTGCTCACGGCCTGCCTGCCCGGGCGCCACCTCGTCAAAACCCGAACCCCGCCACACACCCTGCACGATTTCCGGCGCACGCTGCGGCGAGCGCGGCCAGCCCGGCCGGCACATCCGGAGGTGCCCCATGTCCGTCATCCGCCGCAGCGCGCTGGCCGCTGCCACGCTGTCGCTGTCCGCCCTGCTCGCGCCGTCGCTAGTGGCCGCGCAGGACCCCGCCCCCGGGCTGGGCGATCTGCAGGGTCTCGCCGACCGCACCGCGTCGCGCACGCTGGGCGCGCGCGGCTACGTCCGCCAGTCGGGGTCCGGCGACTACGGCAGTTGGTGGAACGCGCGCGACCGGCGCTGCGTGATGGTGCGCAGCGACGGCGGGCGCGTCGTCTCGGTGGTCACCACCCCGGCGCCCGATTGCGGACAGCAGGCCGGCGACGCGCCGCGCGAGGGCATGAGCGACGGCACCAAGGCGGCCGTGGCCGCGGCGGCGATCCTCGGCATCGCCGCGCTCGCGCACCGCGCGCATCACCACGACGACGGCGACCACGACGACGATCCGCGCCGCGAGGCCGATTACGAGCGCGGCTACCGCGATGCCCTGCACGGTTACCGGGCCGATTCCGACCGCGGCGCCTACAGCGACGGCTACGGCGCCGGCATGCGTGAGCGTTCGGCGCAGGTGCCGTGGCAGTCGGGCAATACGGGTAACTCGGGCGGCAGCCGGCTCGACGATCTGGTCGGCGCGCGTGCGGCCGGTGCAGACACCGAGCTGCGCGCGCGCGGCTTCGTCGATCGCGACGCCCAGCAGCGCGATGGCCGCTCCGTCGTGACCTGGTGGAACGCGCGCTCGCGCGAGTGCGTGCACGTGGCGACCGGCAACGGCCGCATCGAATCGATCCGCGGCGTCGACGCGTCCAACTGCCGCTGACGCGGCGCCCGGATCAGGCGCTTTCGGGCGCCGGCGGTGGCGGCGGATAGATCGTCGCCGCCGCATGCGCCAGGCCGATGCCGCGCGCGAGCAGGGCGTCGTAGAGGCGGCCGACGAGGGCGCTGCGGATCGTGCCGGCATCCTCGTACTCGTGGGTCCAGGCGCGCACGACGAACTCCATCGCCACGCTGCCCAGGCCATCGAACAGCACCACCGGCGCGGGCGTGGACGCGACGCCCGGCGTGGCCGCGGCGACCTCCGCCAGCACCGCTTCCACATCGCCCGGCGTACTGCCGTAGGCGACGCCGATGCGCACCTCCAGCCGGCGGCTGCGGTCGCGCAGGGTCCAGTTGACCAGCTGCTGCGAGATCAGCTGGCCGTTGGGCACGACGACGTTCGCGCCGTCGAAGGTCGCGACGCGCGTCGCGCGCATGCCGATGTCGACCACGCGCCCCGTCGTGCCGCCCACCTCGACCACGTCCCCGGGCTGGAACGGGCGCTCGAAGATCAGCACCAGGCCGGACACGAAGTTGTTCACCACGTTCTGCAGGCCGAGGCCCACGCCGACGCCCAGCGCGCCGAGCACGAAGGTCAGCTGGCTGGCCTTGAAGCCGGCCGCCGACAGCGCGCCGACCAGGCCCAGCATCAGCACCGCGTAGTAGCTCAGCGCGGCGACGCTGTTGGCGACGCCGTGCGGCAGCGACATCCGCGGCAGCACTTCGCCGTCGAGGATCAGGCGCACCGTCTTCGCCAGCCAGAAGGCGACGATCACCGTCAGCACGAACAGCAGCACGTGGCCCAGGCTCAGGCGCAGATCGCCCAGCGCCCAGCTGTAGCCCAGCAGCGCCGACAGCGAGGCGTGCACCGGCGACAGCACGCGGAAGCGGTCGAGCGCGTAGACGATCCAGCCGACGATCGCCGCGACCGTCAGCAGGTGCAGCAGCATCTGCACCGCGGGGCCGGCGTGATCGCGCGCCAGCCGGAAGCGCGACACGCCCGGCCGCTTGAGCAGCAGCTGGATCCACGTCGCGACGACGGTCAGGCCGGCGCCGAGCAGCAGCGCGAAATACAGGCTGTCGATGACGCCGCCGGTCAGAGTTTCGGCCAGCGACACGTTGCCGACGACATTGGCCACCAGCGAAACCGCCAGCAGACACGCACCCACCACAACTGCTGCGCGCAGCACCTGGCCGATGCGTCCGGTGTGCGCGGCGTGGTGGTGGCGATGCGCGCGCCACAGCAGCCAGCCGGCCGCGACCAGGCCGATACAGGTCAGGCCGAGCATGTACAGGCGATAGGCGGAGGCGCTCGACAGGAACACGAAGCCCAGCCGCAGCAGCAGGAACAGCGCGCTGGCGACGTACGGCGCCATGCCCAGCAGGCGCCGCCGCGACGCCGGCAGCAGGCGCAGCACCGGCACCACTGCGGCGAACAGCGCGAGCTGGTGGGTCAGCATCGGCGCGTCGGGCTGGAACGCGAAGACGCCGATCACCACCAGCAGCAACCAGCACGAGATCGGACGCGACAGCACGGTCGCTTCGGTATGGCTGATCTCGCCGGCCTTGATCGGCCTGCGACTGCGCCAGGCCAGCCACAGCAGCAGCGGCAGCGAACAGACCAGCAGCGTCTGCAAGGCGCGCAGGCCGCTGATCGCATCGCCCTGGGCGTACTCGGCGGCGAAGCGCGACTCGATCTCCAGACCGCTGCGGATCACGTCACCGGTGCCGGCCGTCGGCGCCACGCCTGCGGCGTCCAGACGCCACAGCGGCGCCGCGTCGCGCCGCAGCAGGCTGACGTCGTAGGCGGCCATCGCATCGTCCACGCGGCTGCGCGCGGTCGCGATGCCGGCGTCCACCGCGTTGCCGCGACGACCCAGCGCGATCAGTCGCGCCAGCGGGTCGGACAGCGCGGTTTCGGCCTGGGCCAGTTCGATGACCACTTCGTCCACGCGCTGGCGCAGCGCGGCCGGCAGTTCCTGGCTGGCCGCGGCCGTGGTTTCCCAGGCGGCGCGGCGCGCGGCCAGCCCGGCGGCATCGCCGGCCTGGTGCTGGGTGGTCTGGCGCAGGTCGGCCTGCCATTGCGCGAGGCGCCGGGCCTGGAAGCTCCAGTGCCGCGACAGGCTTTCGAGCCGCGGGATCGGCAGCGTGCGCATCTCGGCCGAGGTGAACCGCCAGAACGGGTCTTCGACCGAGGCTTCGATCGCCGCGAGCCGTCGGGCGTAGGCATCGGCAGGCGATGCGGTGCCCGCTTCGGTGGCAGCGGCCTGGATGCGTTCGGCCAGGCGCTGGTCGACATCGGCCTGCGCGGGAATGTCGGCGACATCGACCGCGGCGGTCGCAGTGGCAGCCGCGGCATCGGCCGGTGCCGGCGCCGGCGCCGTGGTCATCGCGGCGGCGCCGGCCAGCAACGGCGCGCGCGCGGCGAGCGGCTGTGCCAGCGCGAGGGTCGCCAACAACACACATGCAACGTGGAAAACGACACGCATGACGCACCCGGAAAGCAGCCGGCGGATGTCCGCATGCTACCTGCCGCGTCGTCGACTGCGCGGGCGTCAGCGCGCCGCGGCGGCCGCCTCCGATGCGACCGGTCGCGCGATGCGTGTCGCGACGCGCCAGGCCTGCCAGTCGGGGGCGGGTTCGGGAAGCGGCTGGCCGTCGGCGATCAGCCGTCGCAGATCGACCACCGCGTGCTGCGGCGCCAGCGCGGCGAGCAGGGCGAAGCCGAAATCGCGCAGCACGCGCGCCGGATGCAGCAGCAGCCACGTGGTGCACGACGGCAGCAGATCGGCTTCGATCGGCGGCACCACCAGATCGTCGCGCGGATCGAGCGCCATCTCCGCGACGATGCCGATGCCCAGGCCCGCGCGGGTATAGGCCTGGATCAGATCGCCATCGCGCGCCGTCACCGCGACGTCGGCCCGCAGCCCGCGCTGCGCGAACGCGCGCTGTAGTGACGAGTCCGCGAGCTGGCTCGACGCGTAGCTCACCAGCCGCCGTCCGGTCAGATCGTCGAGCCGCAGCGGGCGTTGCAGCTGCGACAGCGGATGTCCGACCGGCACCACCACGCGGCGAGGCCAGCGGTACAGGGGGACGGCGATGCAACCGGCCGGCGGCGCGCCGGTGCCGCTGAGCAGGGCGAGATCCACGTGGCCGTCGATCAGTGCCTGCAGGCCGTCGGCGTCATCGCCGGGCACGACGTGCACCGCGACCTCGGGCCAGTCGCGCTCCAGCGCCTGCAGTGCCGGCGGCAATGCGTGCCGCGCCTGCGTGTGCGTGGTGGCGATGCGCAGCACGCCGTGGCGTTCGCGGCGCAGGTTGTCCGACAGCGCCTGGATGTTGGCCGCCTCCGCCAGCAGCCGGCGCGCATGCGACAGCACCTGCGCGCCCGCTTCGGTCAGGCCGGTCAGTGCACGCGCGCGGCGCACGAACAGGGTCATGCCGAGCGCGGCTTCCAGCTGCGCAAGTTGCTTCGACACGCCCGACTGCGTGGCGTGCAGCCGCTGCGCGGCGAGGGTCACGTTGTGGCCGCAGTCGACGATCGCGATGAAGCTGCGCAGCTGGGTCAGGGTCATGCCGGTGGACCGGCGACGAAGCGTGAGGAGGGGCGCGTGTGCATACGTCCGATCCTCGCCCGGATGCGGCGGCGACATGTTCCATGCGGGACCACACTGTGTGGACTCGGATGGGACGACGTCTTCAGGTGCTCGCTTAGGGCTGATCAATGTCACGCTCCCGGCTCTGTCCGATCACGCAGGACGCTGCCCGTCACTTGCGGCTCAGCGACCAACTCGATTCCCGTCATTCCGGCTTGATCAGACATACGTCTGTTGAAATTCGCCGGGACGACGGGTTTCCGTGTTCGCGCAGAAGTCCTCGCACTCTGCCGACAGGCGGCGTCACCTCACCGCCGCGGCGGCGCTGGGCTGAGCTGGTGGGCAAAAAACAACGCATTGACCAGCATGCGTTCGGTGCCGAGCCAGTACTTGCGGTGCGCCGGATCGTCGGCGAACAGCACCACGTTGCCGCTGCCCACGCGCGCGACCTGTGCCCAGACGGTGCCAGCCAGCGCGGCGCGCAGGTCGGCACCGAGATAACCGTTGACCAGCGGGTCGTCATCGATGCGCACGACGTTGGAGAACGCGTCGGGCAAGGGCGCAAGCGTCACGTCGGTCTCCTTGTGCACGAAGCCCGCGCGCTGCGGCACGCCGAAGGCCAGCGGATGCGTGGTGTCGACGTCGACCGAGACCAGATTGCCGGCGCTGCGCTGCTCGGCAAGCGTGTCGCGGCGCGATGCGAAGTCGAGACGTTCCGTCGACGCCGGTGCGTCCTTCGCCGCAGGTGCGGGCGCGGCGCCGGTCAGGCCCTTGGCCTGCGCCCAGCGTGCGGCGCTGCCGAAGGTCACCAGCGAGCCACCGGCCTCGACCCAGCGCTTGAGCGCGGCGACGGTGGGCTCGGGCAGATCGTCGTAACGGCCGCCGGCCAGCACGATGCTGGTGTAGCTGCCGAGCGGTACGCGACCGAGCTGCGCGGGATCGAGTCGCGTCGCCGGGTAGTGCAGGCGTTCGCTGAGCGCGAACCAGGTCGAGCCGATCTCGGTCGCGTTGACACCTTCGCCCATGACCAGCGCGATCGCAGGCTTGCGCACTGGGCGGATGCCGTCGCTGCCCAGATCGATACCGGACACGCTCTGTCCGCTGGCGAGGCCGTGGGCGACCACGCCCGCGTCGCGCGCGGCCGTGTCGACCGCCGTGCGCAGGGATGCCGAATCCAGCATCTGCCCGGCCACCGGAATCACCAGCGTGCCTTCGCCGAATGCGGTCTCGCCGGCTGCGGTGCGCGTGGTGAACGGCGAGAACGCGGTACGCACGCGCACGTTCCGGGTGAGCAGGTCGGCGAGCGCGCGCTGCGCGCCGAGATCGCGCCAGTCGATCGCCCAGGCGTACGCGGTGTCGCCGAGCGCGCCGGTGTCGAGCGCAGGCACCTCGGTGACCGCGGCGCCCAGACGCGGCGCGCGACGCAGGCGATCGTTGCGCAGACCGTAGGCATGCGCGATCGCATACGAGGTACTGCCGTAGACGCCGCCGCCGGTCTCCGGCGTCTCCTCGAAGATCGAATGCACCAGACGGAACTGCGGCTGCGCGGCCGGCACCACCCAGGCGCTGCCGGGAGAATAGGTACGACCGTCTACGGCCAGCGACGCATCGAGCGCATGCACCTGGATGCGATGGGTCAGCAGCAGGTCGAGCAGACGTCGCGACGTGGTCGCATCCGCCGGATCGCCGAAGACATAGGCCGAGTACGTATTGCGCCGGCCCTGGTCACGCGCCGAGCGGAAGAAATCCTTCTGCAGCTGGAACAGGCCCGCGTGTTCTTCGACCGCGCCGCGGATCGTCGCCAGGCCCACGGCCAGCTGGTTGCGGATCGTGAAGCGGAATTCCAGCGGGCCGTTCGCGGTGTCCTGCACCAGACCGCGCGAGCTGGCCTGCTCGACGGTCACGCCGACGCCGCCGTGAAAATCCGGATAGGTGGAGCCGTAGACCGGCGAGAAGTTGTCGAAGTTTTCCTTCGTGTAGTAGAGCGAACCGAGGCTGTCGAGCGCCTGCGCGTGATAGCGCGCGAGCGTGACGTTCCAGTCGTAGGAAGCCTGCGGCAGCAGCGGGCTGTGCATGCTGCTCGGCGAGGGTTCGAAGTAGTAGGTGCTGCCCGATCCCATTTCGTGGAAATCGATCTGGATGTTCGGCAGCCACGCATGGAACACGTCGAGCTTGGCGCGCGTCTCGCGCTGGCTCACCGCCAGCCAGTCGCGGTTGAGATCGGTGAAGTAGTGATTGCTGCGACCGTTGGGGAACGGCTCGACGTGTTCCTTGTCGAGCGGATCGGCGATCGCCGGATTCGACTTCCACGCGTTGTGCCAGTTCGCCGCGCGGTCGCGGCCGTCGGGGTTCTGCGCCGGATCGATCAGCACGATCGCGTTGTCGAGCCAGCGCGTGACGTCGGGATCCTTGCTCGCCGCGAGATGCCAGGCCGTCAGCAGCATCGCTTCGCCGCTCGAGGTCTCGTTGCCGTGCACGCTGTAGTACAGACCGACGACGACCGGCACCTGCGCCGGATCGACGGCCGGCGCATCGGGATCGGCCAGCGTCGCGTGCGCGACGCGCAGTTGTTCCCGGCGCGCGTGGTTCGCCGGTGACGTCACCAGAACGCTGAGCAGCGGACGTTCTTCGTAGCTGCGGCCGATCTCCTCGACATGCACGCGGTCCGACAGCCGCTCGAGCTCGCGCAGGTAATCGACGATGCGGTCGTGTCGCGTGTAATGCGTGCCGATCGGATAGCCGAGGAACTGCTCGGGCGTCGGAATCGCGGGGTCGTGCGAATCCGGCGCGGCATCGGGGAAGTAGTACGCGGTCTGCGCGGCGACCGGCAGGGCGAAACAGGCGAGTGCGAGCAGCAGCACGCGCGCGGCGTGGCGGATGGATACGGACATCGGGTTTCCCATCGTCGATGCCCGCGTGCGACGGCGCTGGAGAGGACGCCACCGCACGCAGGCGGATGAAACGGAGTGGCGCGGAGCCGCGCCTCGCAGCGTCAGAACCGGTAGTCGAATCCGACCTGGAAATACCGCCCACGCAGGTCGTACTGGCTGAAGTCATACGGCGCGCGAATCCCGGGGAACGACGCGTCGTGCGGCGGTTCTTCATCGAGGAGGTTGTCGACCTTTGCGTACAGCGTCAGGCCTTCGATGCCCGACCAGCCGGCGTAGAGATCGAGTTGGTCGTAGGCATCGACGCGCGACTGCACCGCGGTTGCCGCGACGCTCGCCTTCTGGTCGTAGCCGCCGGTGCGGTACCAGGTCAGCGCGGTCTCGAAATCGCCGGTCGACCAGCCGAAGCGCGAGGTCAGCTTGTTGCGCGGCAGCGACGGGCCGAGATTGCTGCCGGCGTAATCGACCAGCGGACCACCGACGACCTGCGGACGGCTGTAGTCGAGCACGTGGGTGTAGACACTTGCGATCTTGAAGTCGCCGGCGCCCGTGCGGAAGGTCTGGTTGAACTCCGCGTCCAGGCCGGAGGTCTTGAGCGCGGTGAGGTTCTGGTAGCGGTTGTAGACCGCGACCAGCTTGCCGCGCGCATCGCGGATCACGTCGCTCGGATCGTTGTTCTGCACGATCGTCGTCGAATTGTTGGTGCCGATCAGGTTGTCAAGTTCGATGCGGTACCAGTCCAGCGACAGGCTGGTGTCGGCCCAGGGCGAGACGACGAAACCGACGTTGTAGGACTTCGTGCGCTCGGGATCGAGTTCGGTATTGCCGACGGTGAAGAACGTCGGGCTCTGGCGCGAGCCGGCGATGTCGGGGTCATACGGATCGACGACGCTGCCGTAGGAGATGTTGGTCGAGGCCGAGTTCTCTGACAGCGACGGCGCACGGAAGCCGCGCGACGCCGAGGCGCGCACCAGCAGGGTGTCGAGCGCCTGCCAGCGGAGTCCGGCCTTGGGCGAGAACGCGCTGCCGAAATCGCTGTAGTCGTCGCCGCGGCCGGCGAGCTGCAGGTCCAGGCCCTTGACGATCGGCACGTTGAACTCGGCATAGAGCGCAGCGACGTCACGCTCGCCATCGACCGCGGCGATCGCGGGACGCACCTGCAGGCCCGCATCGATCTGCCAGGGATTGCGCGAGGTCAGCGATTCGGTGCGCGCCTCGATGCCGGCTGCAAACCCGACCGGACCGGCCGGCAGCTCGAACAGGTCACCGTTGAACTTGAAGTCGAATCCGTGCAGCGACGACTGCGCCTCGCGCACCGTCGACAGACGGATCGCATCGAGCACCGCCGGCGCGGTCGCACCCGGCTCGTGCAGGTTCAACGAGCCATCGGCCAGCGACTGCGCCAGCGGCCAGCGGTTGGCGAAGCCGCCGGCGACGGTTTCCTCTTCGGTGCTCTTGGCGAAGAAGCCGGTGAATTCCCAGTCGAAGCGTTCGCCGCGGCCGCGTGCGCCGCCGAGGATGCGGAAGGAATCGGAGCGGTTGGTCTTCAGCGACTGGCCGAGATCGAAGAACGTGTATTCGATCTGCGTCGGCACGCCGTAAGGGTTGTAGGGATTGCCGGCCGGCAGCAGGTTCGACACCGGCTCGGCGAGGCCGGTCTGCGCGTTGAGCGCGAAGCGGCCGCCTTCGAGGGTGAAGTAGGGGCTGGAGCCGAAGATCGACGCGCCGCGGATCCGGCTGACCAGCGCTTCGCCGAACAGGTCGACGTCGTCGGTCAGGCGGACGGTGCCGTTGAGATACGCCTGATAACGCTCGGTCGATGGAATCAGCGTGGTGTAGGGCGCGAGATTGATCGCGCAGGTGTCGCCGGCGAGGCCGTCGATCGGCGCGCTCGGCGTCAGCGTCATGCCTTCGGGGCAGTTGCCCGCGGCGTCGAGGAACGGCACCGAGCGGCCGCCGACGAGGAAGCGCGCGCCCTTGGCCGACCAGCCGTTCCAGCGCCCGCCGGGCAGATCACTGTAGATGCCGGACGCGGTGAGATCGCGCTGGTTCTGGTCGAGGCGTTCGCGGTCGTAGGCCTCGACGCTGACCAGCAGGTTGTAGCCGTCGGTGTCGAGATCGCCGATGCCGCCGACCAGTCGCGCGCGACGCGTGTCGAGGCCGCCTTCGTCCGACGTGCCGACACTGCCGCCGACTTCCAGGCCCTGGAAATTCTGCCGGGTGATGATGTTGACCACGCCTGCGACCGCGTCGGAACCGTAGACCGCCGACGCGCCGTCCTTGAGCACCTCGATGCGTTCGACCGCGACCAGCGGCAGCGCGTTGAGATTGACGAAGGTGTCCGACAGGCCGCCGGCCGGGAAGCCGTAGTTCGCCAGGCGCCGGCCGTTGAGCAGCACCAGCGTGTTCTTCTGCGACAGCCCGCGCAGGCCGATGCCCGCCGAGCCCGACGCCCAGCCGCTGTTGCTGGTCTCGTTGGTCGCGTTGCCGGTGTTGGCCGAGATCGAGCGCAGCACGTCGGCGACGGTGACTTTGCCCGAGGTCGCGAGCTCTTCGGCGTCGATGACCTGCACCGGATTGCTGCCCTCGGCTTCCGCGCGGCGGATGTTGGAGCCGGTCACCGTGACCGTGTTGAGCGTGCGCGCCTCGCCGGTGGCCGGCGTTTGCGCCGACACCGCAGCGGGGACGACGAGGGCCGCCAGAACGGCGGCGGCGAGACGCGAGGATCGTGGCATTTGCTGCACCGCAATAAGTCCGTGGGGCAGGCAGTACGCCACGGGCGCGACGCGTCAAAAAATGGTGATGTGGACTTGCGTCAGTCCGATCCGGACTGTCGACCGTTCGACGCCTGCGGCGGCGAAGGCCGTCGAACCGCGCTGTGACCGCATCGCTGCGTCCGTGCAGCGATCGCCTGCGGACGGTTCGGCATGTCCGGATCGTTCGATCCGGATGGACGGATGCGTGCGGCGGATCTCCCGGCAGCACGGGTTCGAGGTGCGATCCGCGCGACGCTTGCGCGGTTTCGACTCAGCCGCGGTGTTCGCGGGCCAGGTATTCGGCGCTGCGCATCTCGATCAGGCGCGAAGCGGTGCGCTCGAACGCGCCGGTCAGGCGTTCGCCCGAGTACAGCGCCGGCGGTTCGGCGGCGGCGGTGCAGACCAGATTGACGTGGCGGTCGTAGAGCTCGTCGATCAGGGTGACGAAGCGGCGCGCGGCGTCGTCGCGGGTGGCGTCCATGTGCGGGATGCCGCCGAGCAGCACGGTGTGGAACTCGGTCGCGACCTGGATGTAGTCGCTCGCGCCGCGCGGGCCTTCGCACAGCGCGTCGAAATCGAACCACGCCATGCCCGGCGTGCGCGCACGCACGCAGATGCGGCGGCCGTCGATCTCGACGCCTGCATCGCGGTGTTCGTCGTCGCCGCCGAGCTCGTGCCAGCGCGTGTCGAGCCAGGCGTCGGAGTCCGCATCGAGCGGCGCGCGGTAGACCGGCGACCGCGTCAGTGCGCGCATGCGGTAGTCGGTGTCGCTCTCCAGATACACCACATGGGTGTGGCGCTGGATCAGCTCGATGGCCGGCATGAACCGCGCGCGCTGCAGGCCGTCCTTGTAGAGATCCTGGGGATCGACGTTGGAACTGGTCACCAGCACGATGCCGTTGGCGAACATGCGGTCGAGCAGCCGCGCGAGCAGCATCGCATCACCGATGTCGCTGACGAAGAACTCGTCGAGCACCAGCACGCGCAGGCCCGCATCGCGCCAGCCGCGCACGATCGCCGCGAGCGGATCGCGCTCGCCGCTGTGCGCGCGCAACGATTCGTGGACCTCGCGCATGAAGCGGTGGAAATGGGTGCGGCGCTTGCGGCCGAGTTTCGGATCGGGCGTCGCGTGACGCGCGGGATCCTTCATCGGCGGTGCGGGCGTCGCATCCTCCGCCGGCGTGGGGCGCATCGACTGCAGGGGCAACCCGTCGTGGAACAGATCGATCATGAAGGTCTTGCCGCGACCCACGCCGCCCCACAGATACAGGCCGGCCGGCACATCGGGCGCGTCGCTGCCGCCGAACAGACGGCCGAGCATGCCGCGTCGCGCAGGCGGCTCGATCAGTGCGGCGTGCAGACGGTCGAGTTCGACGAGTGCCGGCTGCTGCGCGGGATCGGATTGCCAGTCGCCGCGTGCGACACCGGCGGCGTAGCGTTCGGAGGGTGTCGGCAGTGCGCTCATGCGCAGCGCGTCCGGCGCGCCTGCGCCCGGAGCGGCCACGCGCGCATCAACCCGCGGCCTGCGGCAGGTGCGGTGTGGCCCAGTGCCGCACCACGCCGCGCAGATCGATCATGCGGCGGTGGAAGAAGTGGCTGGTCTCGGGCATGCGCACGAGTTCGGCCTGCGCGCCGCTGTCGTCGAGCCAGTCGTAGACGGCCTGCGGGTCGACGATCTCGTCGGCCTCGCCCTGGATCACCAGCCACGGGCACGTCGGCAGCACGATCGACTCGAAATCCCAGCGCCCGGCCGGCGGCGCGACCGAGATCAGCACGTCGGGCTGCAGCGCATCTGCCGCGCGCAGCGACACGTAGGCGCCGAAGCTGAAACCGGCCAGCCACAGCGCATGGCCGGGCCGCTCGCGACGGACCCATTCGACGACCGCGGTGAGATCGTCGATCTCGCCGATGCCGTCGTCGTAGGTGCCATCGGACGTACCGGTGCCACGGAAGTTGAAACGCACCGTCGCCGCGCCGAGTTCGCGCAGCGTGCGCGCGACCATCGTGACGACCTTGTTGTGCATCGTGCCGCCCTCGGTGGGCAGCGGATGGCAGACCACGGCGACGAACGGCAACGCCGCGACATCGGCATCGGGCAGATCGATCGCGGCTTCGAGGTCGCCGGCGGGACCGGACAGCACCAGCGGCCCGGATTGCGTGGGGAACGTGGGGGACGTCATGCGCCCATGATACCGGGGCGGTTGCGATGGGGCTGTCTGAGCCCTCCCCGCAAGCGGACGGGCTCGAGCTCAGCGTCCGCGCAGCCGCAATCCCACCACCAGCGGGTCGTGATCCGAACTGCGCCACGGGCCCGCCGCTTCGCGTTCGCGGGTATCGACCGGTTCGTCCGCGTTGCTGTGCCATTTTGCCGCGCCGGCCACGCGTGCGGCGAGGGACGGGCCGAGCAGCAGGTGGTCGAGGCGACCGGCCTGGCCGTCGAAGACGAAGCTGTAGTGCGTGTCGCCGTCGCCGCCGGCGAACGGGTCGCGCCAGCCGGCGTCGGTGAACACGCGCACCGGGTCTTCCATCGCATACGCGTTGAAATCGCCGACCACGGCGACGCGATCGCCGGTGCGGGTCGGCGCGGTGGCCAGCCAGTCGCGCAGGCGCTGCGCTGACTCGACGCGGGCCGCGTTCCAGCAGGCCTGGCCGTCGCGCTGATCCAGATTCAGGCCGTCGGCTTCGCCGCAGCCCTTGGACTTGAAGTGCACGGCGACGACGCTGAAATCCAGACCGTCCGCGCGACCGTTGCGCAGCGGCACGAAGGCCTGCGCCAGCGGTACGCGGCTGAGTTCGGCGAACGGGCCGCCTTCGAGCATCGCCGGCCGGCCCTTCGGACGTACACGCGCGCTGCGGTAGATCAGGCCGACGCGGATCGCGTTCGTGCCCGGACCCTTGCCGGCATCGATGAAGCGCCAGTCGTGCGCCGGGCCTTCGGCATTGAGCGCGTCGACCAGCATCGCGATGCTCGAACGCGCGTCGTAGCCGTCGTTCTCCAGTTCCATCAGCGCGGCGACATCGACGTCGAGCGCTGCGATCGTCGCGACCAGGCCTTCGAGCTGGCGCGTCAGTTCCTCGGGCGTGCGCGCGCCGCGCGGGGTCGGAAAGCCGCCGCCTTGGCCGTCGCCGTTGAACAGGTTCTGCAGATTGAACGCGGCGATGCGCACGTCGCCCCCGACTACCGGCGCCTCGGGACGCGAGGCCGGCTGCGGCTGCAACGGCGCGGTGAGCTGCAGACGCCAGGCACCGTGGCGATGGTCCACCACGCCTTCGACGCCGGTCAGCACGCTGCCGCTGCGCAGGGCTTGCGCCGTTTCGGGCAGGTACCAGAGCCGGCCGTCAGCCGTCGCCTCTTCGCGGCCGTCGTCGAGCAGCACGCGGCGACGCGCATTGTCGGACGCGACGCGCGCGGCATCGGCGCCGGGGCGTGCGATCTCGGTCGGCGTGAACAGCCGGCCGTCGAAACTCGCCGCCAGCGTGCCGCGCCGCGCGCGCTCGTGCTGGCCGGTCAGCGTCAGCGGCGCTTCGATGCGCACCCACGTGCCGGCCAGCGCCGACCAGTCCGCCGGCGGCGCGTCGAGCACGCGCGGCGCGATCGCCGGCGCCGGTATCGGCAGCACATCCACGCGCTGGCCCGTCATGCGCACGACGTCGCCGTCGTCGCGCAGGCCGAGCGCGCGCACGTGTGCGCCCACGGCGGGCAGCGGGAGACCGGCCGGCACCTGCACGAACACCGCGTCGGGCGTCGTCGCATCGCCGTCGCCGGCGTCCTGCACGAAGAAGCCACCCAGACCCTCGAAGCGCGCGGTCACGCGGCCTTCGATCTGCGCAGGTCCCGCCATCGGCACGCGGTGCAGTTCGCCGATGGCGATGGTGGCGCTGGCGGGCGCGGGTGCCGGCGCGGTGGACTGGCAGGCGGCGAGCAGCGCGACGGCGAGCAGGGCAGCGGTCGGTCGGAACATCGGAACTCCAGCGGCCACGACAGGCCGGATGCGACGACGCCGCCCGGAGGCGGCGTCTGGGACGGGCAACATACCCGGCACGCGTTACTTGAGGTTGTCGACCATCCAGTCGACCGCGGCGTGCATCTGCTCGTCGTTGAGCGCCGGATTGCCGCCGCGCGGCGGCATCACGCCGGCAGCGCCGGTGAAGCCTTCGATCGAGTGGCGGTACAGCGTCTCGGTGCCCTGGGCGATGCGGGCATCCCAGTGCTGGTGATCGAGCGTCGGCGCGCCACCGGCGCCCGAGGTGTGGCAGCCCGCGCACAGGTTCTGGTAGATCACCGAGCCGTCGGTGGTACCGCCATAGGCGACCTGCGCAGCAGCGGCGGCTGCGGCAGCAGCAGTGGCCGCTGCCTGCGACGCGGCGCCGGTTGCGCCCGCGTAGACCGCGCCGACCGGCGCGATGCGCGCCTCGGTGCGCTTGGCGACGTTCGGCGGCACATCCGTGGGCAGCGAGTTGTGCAGATACCAGGCCCCCACCATCAGGCCCAGCGTCACGATGGTCAGAAAGCCCAACACCATCGAGAAGCGCTTGAGGAATTCGAGATCGTAATTACGCACGAAGCACCCTTGGCGACATGGCCCGCGGCCACAGCTGCGCCCGAGTATACGGGCAGGTTTTCAAGAATGCTGCGTCCGGCCGGCAGGCCCGCGCAACGCCTCACATCCCCGCGTAGTTCGGACCACCACCGCCCTGCGGCGCGACCCAGACGATGTTCTGGGTGGGATCCTTGATGTCGCAGGTCTTGCAGTGCACGCAGTTCTGCGCGTTGATCCGCAGGAACGGGCCATCCGGACCGTCGAGAAATTCGTAGACCGCGGCCGGGCAGTAGCGCGCTTCGGGTCCGGCGTAGGTCGCCAGGTTCACGTCGACCGGCACCGAGGCGTTCTTCAACGTCAGATGCGCCGGCTGGTCCTCGTCGTGGTTGGTGCTCGACAGGTACACCGAACTCAGGCGGTCGAAGGTCAGCGCGCCGTCGGGCTTCGGGTACTCGATCTTCGTGTGCTGCGCGGCGGGCTCGAGACACGCGTGATCGGGCTTGTCGCGGTGGATCGTCCACGGCGGCACGCGCATGCCGAGCTTGGGCAGCAGCCACTGCTCGATGCCGGTCATCAGCGTCGCGGTGGTGCGGCCCTTCTTGAACCACTGTTTGAAGTTCTTCGACTGCGACAGCTCGGCGTGCAGCCAGCTGGCTTCGAACGCGACCGGGTATGCAGCCAGTTCGTCGCCACTTCGGTTCTCGCCGAGCGCGGCGAACGCGGCCTCGGCGGCGAGCATGCCGGTCTTGATCGCCGCGTGGCTGCCCTTGATGCGGCTGGCGTTGAGCGTGCCGGCCTCGCAGCCGACGAAGGCGCCGCCCGGGAACACGAGCTTCGGGATCGACAGCAGACCGCCGGCCGTGATCGAGCGCGCGCCGTAGCCGATGCGCTTGCCGCCTTCGAGATACTTGCGGATCGCCGGATGCGTCTTGAAGCGCTGGAATTCCTCGAACGGGCTCAGCCACGGGTTGCGGTAGTCGAGGCCGACCACCAGGCCGATCGCGACCTTGCCGTCTTCGGCGTGATACAGGAACGAGCCGCCGTAGGTGTCGTCGGTCAACGGCCAGCCGGCCGTGTGCACCACCAGGCCCGGCTCGTGCCTGGCCGGATCGACCTGCCACAGCTCCTTGATGCCGAGGCCGTAGCTCTGCGGATCGCGGCCGGCGTCCAGCGCGAACTTCGCGATCAGCTCGCGGCCGAGCTGGCCGCGCGAGCCTTCGGCGAAGATCGTGTACTTCGCGAGCAGCTCCATGCCGAGCTGGAATTCGGCCGTCGGCTGTCCGTCCTTGCCGATGCCGAGGTTGCCGGTCGCGACGCCGCGCACGTGGCCGTCCTCGGCATACAGCACTTCGGCGGCCGCGAAGCCGGGGAAGATCTCCACGCCCAGCGCTTCGGCCTGCGTGGCCAGCCAGCGCACCAGGGCGCCGAGGCTGATGATGTAGTTGCCGTGGTTCTTGAAGCAGTCGGGCAGGAAGAAATCCGGCGTGGACTTCTGGCCGCTCTCGTCGAGGAACAGGAATTCGTCGCGGGTGACCGCCTGCTTCAGCGGCGCGCCTTTCTCTTTCCAGTCCGGAATCAGTTCGGTCAGCGCACGCGGGTCGATGATCGCGCCCGACAGGATGTGCGCGCCCGGCTCGGAGCCCTTCTCCAGCACGCAGACCGACACCTCGCGGCCCGCTTCGGCAGCCAGCTGCTTGAGCCGGATCGCAGTCGCCAGCCCGCCGGGGCCTGCGCCCACGACGACGACGTCGTACTCCATCGATTCGCGTGGGCCGTGGGTGTCGAGCAGTGCCTGGGGAGTGGTCATCGTTGCCTTGGGCGGTGTGCCTGGGTGGCGGCGCGTGGGGCCAGCTTCGCAGCCGGCACGCGATGGCCGCGTGGGCCGGCGAGTGTAACGCGGTGCCCCGGCGGGGCCGCGTCGTGCAGGGTTCAGCGCGGCCGCGCGGGCAGCGGAAACGGCGTGACCACGGCCTCGCCGGTCGACGCGTCGCGGATCGCCGACGGGCCCTTCTTCTCGACTTCCTCCACGCGCAGCACGCTCTGCATCGGCAGGTGCAGCGTGCGCGTGCCGGCGAACTCGTCACGCAGTCGTTCCTCGGTCGGATCGACGACGAGGCCATCGTGGACGTCGAACACGAGATCGGAGACTTCGACGAACCCCCACAGCCGGCCGCTCTCGACCTGCCGCGCATACAGCGCGTAGACCTTGCCGTGGCTGAGGAACGTGACCCTGTAGAGCGTCTTGCCTGTCATGCGCCGATTATAGAGCGCCGCTCTCAATAGCCCTTGAGCCGCCGTAGCCGCTGGCCGATGGCGTGCCGCGAGATCAGCGCGAAGACCACGCCGAACAGGAAGCCGGCCAGATGCGCGGTCCAGGCCACGGCGCCGAACGCCGGGCCGATGTAGGCGAAGATCACCTGCAGCACCGCCCACACGCCGATCAGCAGCGACGCTGGCGCGCGCACGAATTCGAGGAACAGGCCCAGCGGCACCACCACACCCAGCCGCGCGCGCGGGAACAGCGCGAGATACGCACCGATCAACGCCGAGACCGCGCCACTCGCGCCGATGATCAGCCGGTCGGGCGCGCCGATCGCCAGCACTGCCGACAGGTTCGCCAGCGCGCCGCCAACGAGGAAGAGCACCAGCAGCCGCCACGCGCCCATCAGGCGTTCGGCCGGCAGGCCGAAGATCAGCAGGAACACCAGGTTGCCGAGCAGGTGCGCCCAGTCCGCATGCAGGAACAGCGCGGTCACCAGGCGCAGCCACGGCCCGGCGTCGAGCCAGTTCACCAGCGTGCCGTCGGTTCCCACGGGCCCGCCGTACAGCGCGCCCCAGTCGAGCAGCAGCGTGTAGTGCTCGTTGGCCGAACGCGTGCTCGCCCACAGGAACGCCAGCCACAGCAGCGCGCACAGCATCGGCACCGCCCAGCGGAAGGGGGTGCGCGCATGCCGGTTTGGGATCGAGACGAACATCGGGCGACCATTGTCGAGGGCCGTCGCAGGGCCGGTAAAGCGGACGGGAAAACAGGTCCCGCGAATGCCGCATCGCAGCAAGTTTTCCACACGCAATCGTACGGTATAGTGCGCCCGCTACGCGCGTTCGGGAGGGGAATTCCGACAGGTGGTGGCGGACGGAGGGGGACCCGTCCACGCCAGGCGCAGCATCACCACAACACCTGTTCGGGAGAGAACACGACACATGGCTACCACCCCCCGCTACACGCGCAACACCGTCCTCGCCGTCGGCATCGCCGCCGCGCTGGCGCTCGCAGGCCAAGCCAATGCAGCCGGCTTCCAGCTCAAGGAAAACAGCGTCAAGTCGCAGGGCAGCGCCTTCGCCGGCACCGCCGCCAAGACCGGCGACAGCTCGGTCGTGACCAACAACCCGGCGGTGATGACCCAGTTCACCGGCACCACGGTGCAGGCCGACCTGACCGTCATCGACCTCAACTACGAGTTCCAAGGCAGTGGCACCGACGCGCTCGGCCGTCCGCTCACGGGCAGCAACGGCGGCAACGCCGGCGACGTGACCCCGATCCCGGCGCTGTCGGTCGTGCACAAGCTCGACAACGGCGTCGCGCTCGGCGCGATGATCAGCGCGCCGTTCGGTCTGAAGACCGAATACGACGCGGGCTGGGTCGGCCGTTACGCCGCACAGACTTCGGACGTGAAGATCGTCGACCTGACCCTGTCGGGCGCGATCGACATCACCGACCGCTTCTCGGTGGGCCTGGGCGTCATCGCCTCGCGCGCCGACGTCACGCTGTCGAAGGCCGTGGACTTCGGTTCGCTGCTGTTCGCCAACCCGCAGACCCGTCCGCTGCCGTTCGCGCGTCCGCAGGCCGCCGACGGCCTGGCCGAAGTGCAGGGCGACGACAACGGCTTCGGCTACATCCTCGGCGCGAACCTGCGTCCGACCGACAACCTGTCGATCGGCGTCAGCTACCGCTCCGAGATCGACTACGAGCTGGAAGGCACCGCCGACTGGACCGTGCCGGGCAACGTCAGCGCCGTGTTCAGCGCCAACCCGTCCACCCGTCCGCTGTTCCAGGACGGCGCGGTCACCGCCGAGCTGACCACCCCGTCGATCCTCAACGTCGGCGCCGCCTGGCAGGTCACCGATGCCCTGCAGCTGTCGGCCACGTACGCCCGGACCGACTGGTCCTCGCTGCGCGAAGTCCGCATCCAGTTCGACAACCCGGATCCGGATTCGGTCGAGCCCTTCGAGTGGAAGGACACGTACTTCGCCGCCGTCGGCGCCGAGTTCAAGCTCAACGACAGCTGGAAGCTGCGTGGCGGCGTCGCGTACGACGAAACTCCGACCAGCCTCGAGCACCGCACTCCGCGTCTGCCCGATGCGAACCGCATCTTCTACTCGGTCGGTGCGACCTGGGCGATGAGCGACGCGTTCGACGTCAACTTCGCGTACACGCACATCGCACCGCGCGATCCGAAGATCGACACCACCAGCGGCGGCAGCCGCGTGGCCGGCAACTTCGACGGCGACGCCAACCTGTTCGGCGTGTCGGCGCAGTACCGCTTCTGATCCACGCGACATCGTGACAAGAAAAAGCCCCGCTCCGGCGGGGCTTTTTCGTTGTGGGAGCGCGCTCGCGCGCAAAGGGCGTTCCCGCGCCGGCCGGATCGCGCGTTGCGAAAATCCTTACCTGGCACCGTCGGCGTCGCTGTTACGCGAACCGCCCCAGCACCCACGCCCACGCCGGCAACGTCACCAGCGACAGCAGGATCCCGTAACCGACCAGTGCTGCCGCGAGCCGCGGCGCCAGTCCCTGCGCGATCGCCAGCGCCGCGGCGGTGATCATGCTCGGCATCGCCGACTCCAGCACGTTCGCCTGCAGCATCGTTCCGGACATGCCGAACAGCAGCGACAGCGGCAGCGCAATCGCCGGCATCACCAGCAGTTTCAGCACCAGCCCGGCCGCCAGCGGACGGATCTCGTCGCGTGGCATGCGCAGCTGGATCGACAGCCCGACCGCCAGCATCACCAGCGGCAGCAGCGCGCCGGCCAGATTCTCCAGCGCCGAGGCGATCCAGGCCGGCGGCGCGGCCGGCATCAGGGTCAGGCCGAACGCGAGCGCCCACACCGGCGGAAACCGCACGATGCGCCGCGCGATGTCGTGCCAGCCCGGCGGCGTGTCGCCGCTGTAGCGCGCGAGGATCGTCAGGCCGAACGTCGACAGCAGCACGAAGGTGCCGAACTGGTCGTAGACCACCGCGTAGGCCACCGCGTCCTCCCCGAGCAGCGCCGCGACCATCGGATAGCCGATGAAACTGCTGTTGCACAGCGCCACGCACAGCAGCAGTACCGCGGTCTCGTCGCGCCGGAACTTCAGCCAGCGCGCCAGCGGCAGCACCAGCGCGAGCGTCGCGACCGCGAGCAGCCACGGCGTCGCCGCGACGCCGAGCAGCGTCGCATCGAAGGCCAGCTTCGGCACGTGCACCAGCACCGCGGCCGGCAGACACACATACAGCACGACGAGGTTGAGCACCTCGGCGGCATTGGCCGGCATCACCTGCAAGCGGGCGAACAGCATGCCCAGCGCGAGCATCGCCAGGATCAGGGCAAAGGCGTCGAAGGCCATCGGGGCCGGAGGTGACGTGGGGAACGCAGGATCTTAGCGGGCATATGCGAACGTGTCGGCCTCGCAACGCGCTTCAAGCCCCTCTCCCTCCGGGAGAGGGGTTGGGGTGAGGGCCGCTCGCGATCAGAGCATTCTGCTGATCAGGAGATTTCACTCAGCGAGCAGCATTCCGGCCGAATGAATCGCGGCGAACTATCTGCCACGACCAAAGCGCCGCTGATCGCCGAAGCGCAGCGGGCACTCGTCATCGCGCGCGGCATGCCGCGCAAGCCGCGATTACTCGCCGAGCGTCAGCAGCGACGCATTGCCACCCGCCGCCGTGGTGTTGATGGTCACGGTCTTTTCGGTGGTGAAGCGCGGCAGGTAGTGCGAGCCGCCGGCCTTGGGGCCGGTGCCCGACAGGCGCTGGCCACCGAAGGGCTGCACGCCGACGACCGCGCCGATCTGGTTGCGGTTGACGTAGACGTTGCCGACGCGGGCGCGCGCGCTGATCTTCTCGACGGTCTCGTCGATGCGCGAGTGGATGCCGAGCGTCAGGCCGTAGCCGGTGTTGTTGATCGCATCGATCACGGCGTCGAGCTGGTCGGCCTTCCAGCGGATCACGTGCAGCGCCGGGCCGAAGTTCTCGCGCTGCAGCTGGGTCAGCGACTGCAGTTCCCACGCGCGCGGCGCGAAGAAGGTGCCGTGGGCGACCTCGGGGCCGACCGGCGTGGTCGCGATCAGGCGCGCTTCGCTGGCCATGCGCTCGGCGTGCGCGTCGAGCATGCGCAGCGCGTCGGCATCGATCACCGGGCCGACGTCGGTCGACAGCAGCGCGGGGTCACCGACGGTGAGTTCCTGCATCGCGCCGGCGAGCATGCCGATCACCTTGTCGGCGATGTCGTCCTGCACGAACAGCACGCGCGCGGCCGAGCAGCGCTGGCCGGCCGAGGTGAACGCAGAACCCAGTGCGTCCTTGACCAGCTGTTCGGGCAGCGCCGAGGAGTCGGCGATCAGCGCGTTCTGGCCGCCGGTCTCGGCGATCAGCGTGCCGATCGCGCCGTCGCGCGCGGCGAGCGCGCGGTTGATCGCCAGTGCGGTCGCATTGGAGCCGGTGAACACGACGCCGGCGACGCGCGGATCGGCGGTGAGCGCCGCGCCGACGCTGGCGCCATCGCCGGGCACGTACTGCAGCACGTGCGCCGGCACGCCGGCTTCGTGCAGCAGCTTGACCGCAGCGTGGCCGACCAGCGTGGTCTGCTCGGCGGCCTTGGCGATCACGGTATTGCCCGCGGCGAGGGCGGCGGCGATCTGGCCGGCGAAGATCGCCAGCGGGAAGTTCCACGGGCTGATGCACACGAACACGCCGCGGCCGGAGAGCTGCAGGCTGTTGGACTCGCCGGTCGGGCCGGGCAGCGCCTCGACGACGAACAGGCGGCGCGCCTCAGAGGCGTAGTAGCGCAGGAAATCCACCGCTTCGCGGACTTCGGCCACGCCGTCGGGGATCGTCTTGCCGGCTTCGCGCGTGCACATCGCGATGTAGTCGGGCGTGCGCGCTTCCAGCAGGTCGGCGGCGTGCTCGAGGATCGCCGCGCGCGAGGCGGCCGGCACGGCGTTCCAGTCCGCGTGCGCGTCGGTCGCATTGCGCAGCGCCTGCTCGACGGTCGCGCCGTCGGCGGCCTGCCACTGGCCCACGCGCACGCGGCGGTCGGCGGGGCTGGTGACCTCGACGGTCGCGCCGGCGCTGGTCGCACCCGGCACCAGCGGGCCCGCGGTCCACGGACCGGTCGCGGCCTGGATCTGCGCGGCCAGTGTGGCGAGCTGTGCGTCGTTGGCGAGGTTGACGCCCATGGAATTGCTCCTGTCTTGGAACTGGCTGCGGAAGAGATCGACCGGCAGCGGAATGCGGGGATGGGGAATGGATTCGAAACCGGCGACGACTTCGACCGGGTCGCGGATCAGGTCGTCGATCGCGACGTCCTCGTCGCTGATGCGGTTGACGAAGCTGGAGTTGGCGCCGTTCTCGAGCAGGCGACGCACCAGATACGGCAGCAGGTCCTCGTGCGAACCGACCGGCGCATACACGCGGCACGGCACGTCGAGACGATCAGCCGGGATCACCTCGGCATACAGGTCGTCGCCCATGCCGTGCAGCTTCTGGAATTCGTAGGGCTTCGCGCCGGTGCCGTTGCGCAGCGTCATCCCCAGCCGGTGCACCGCCGCGATCGTATGCGCGTTGTGCGTGGCGAACATCGGATAGATCGCATCGGTCGCCGACAGCAGGCGGCGCGCGTTGGCGAGGTAGCTGACGTCGGTGTTGGGCTTGCGCGTGAACACCGGGTAGCCCGGATGGCCTTCGACCTGGGCGCGCTTGACCTCGCTGTCCCAGTACGCGCCTTTGACCAGGCGCACCGGAATGCGGCGGCCGTGCGCGCGGGCGAGGGCTGCGATCCAGTCGATCACGAACGGCGCGCGCTTCTGGTAGGCCTGCACGACGATGCCGAAGCCGTGCCAGCCGGCCAGCGAGGCATCGGTGAGTGCGGTTTCGATGACGTCGAGCGACAGCTCCAGGCGATCGGCTTCCTCGGCGTCGACGGTCAGGCCGATGCGGTAGCCCTTCGCGCGCTGGGCGAGATCGCGCAGGCGCGGCGCGAGTTCGGCGAGGACGCGGTCATGCTTGGCGTGTTCGTAGCGCGGATGCAGCGCGGACAGCTTGACCGAGATCGACGGCGCGGTGATTTCGTCCTCGAACGGGCCGGTGCGGCCGATCGCATCGATCGCATCGCGGTAGGCCTTCAGATACCGGTCTGCGTCGTGCTGGGTCAGCGCGGCCTCGCCGAGCATGTCGAACGAATAGCGATACGCCGCGTTGTCGCCCTTGCGCGAGCGCGTCAGCGCTTCGCCGATCGTGCGGCCCATGACGAACTGGTGGCCCATGATCCGCATCGCCTGGCGCACCGCGAGGCGGATCACCGGCTCGCCCACGCGGCCGATCAGGCGCTGGAAGGCGTTGTGCACGTTGCGCTTGGTGTCGTCGGCCAGATCGACCAGACGCCCGGTCAGCATCAGGCCCCAGGTCGAGGCATTGACCAGCACCGAATCGGACTGGCCCATGTGCTTGCGCCAGTTGGCTTCGCCCAGCTTGTCGCGGATCAGCGCATCGGCAGTGTCTTCGTCCGGAATGCGCAGCAGCGCTTCGGCCACGCACATCAGCAGCACGCCTTCCTCGCTGCCGAGGTCGTACTGCTGCATGAAGGCTTCGATCGCGCCGCGGTCCTGTGCGCGCAGGCGCACGCGGCGGACCAGATCGGCGGCGGTGGCCTGGATCGCGGCGCGGTCGGCGTCGGGCTGGCGTGCTTCGGCCAGCAGCGCGTGCACGCGTTCGGTTTCATCGCCGGTCCAGGCGGCGGTGATCGCGTCGCGCTGCGGCTGAAGGGAGGCCGCAGGCGCGGCGGGCGACGGACTGGCGTTCAAGGCGTGACGACCGGCAGAGACAGAAGCGGAATTCTAGCCTGCCGGCCGGCTCCATCACTGTGCGAAACACGCCCGGAAACGGGCGTCGTGTTCAGGCGATGACGGGCGCGTCGTAGGTCCGCATCGCGAAGCGCACGCGCGCATGGGTGGCGGCCAGTGCGGTCAACGGCTGCAGCAGCCGCGGCATGCAGGCCGCCAGCTCGACCATCGCCGCGCCGTGCGCCGCCGGCAGCGTGCCCGCGCGCGGGTGCCAGTGGCCACCGCAGAAGGTCTCCAGCGTCACGCTTTCGATCATCGGCGCGTCGCCGTGCGGCTGCCGCCATTCGATCAACAGGCCGTTGCCGCGCGCGGTGCCGCTGCGGTCGAGCGGATCGAGATACAGCCGCGTGCGATGCAGGCCGATCACCGATTCGGCCACGGCCAGGCACTGGGCGGCGGCGTCGGCGAAGCTGCCCTCCAGCACGTCGGGCAGGCGCACGCGCGGGCCATGCTCGCCATGCCGCCGCGCACCGGCGCCGAGGATGTCGTCGGCGGTGAAGCTGCCGCCGTGGCCGTCGGCATCGCGCAGGTCCAGCCGCAAGCGCTGGCGCGTGGGCAGCAGGCCCCCGAAACCCCGGCGCGTGGCCGTGTTCGAGGCCGGCAGGGCGCGCAGGGTCTGCGAGCGGCGCACACCGCCATCGACGGACATCGGCGGAGAAACGGGAGAACGGTGGGCCATGGGGGTATCCTCGGGCTGCGTAAGACAGGCTATAGCCCGCGTCGGCGCCTCTCGACACCCGGGCCGACCCGAGGGGTCGCAGCGGTTGCGGCAGCGCGGCTTGCCCCTGTAGAACGCCGACAGCTACCATTCATGCGTTATTCGCAGCACGCCGCCGCTCCTGCGATATCTCCCGGCACCCATTGCCGGGCGAGGACGGACGCGTTCCCGCCAGCACCAAGGCCAGCTCAGGTATGGGGTCCGATGTGAAGCAAGGCGCTTGTTCCAACAGGTACGCGTCCAGACTGTGGATGGGGGGCGCTGCCGCGCTTCTGGCATCGACGAACGTTCTGGCGCAGTCCGCAGACCCCAAGCCGTGGCAGCTCAACATGGGCCGCGGTGTCACGACCTCCGCCCAGCACGCCTACGACGCGCACATGCTCGCGCTGTGGGTCTGCGTGGTGATCGGCGTGCTGGTGTTCGGTGCGATGGCGGTGGCGATGTTCCGCTTCCGCAAGTCGCGCGGGGTCACCGCGGCGCAGTTCACCCACAACACCACCGCCGAAGTCATCTGGACCGTCGTCCCGATCGTCATCCTGGTGCTGATGGCGGTGCCGGCCACGCAGAAGCTGATCGCGATGTACGACACCCGCGACGCGACGATGACCGTCAAGGTCACCGGCGTGCAGTGGATGTGGAAGTACGAGTACATGGGCGAGGACGTCACGCTGACCAGCCGCCTCGACCGCGAGAGCGACCGCCTGCGCCAGAGCCGCGACACCACGCGCGCCGAGCTCGACGCGCACGGCCATTACCTGCTCGACGTCGACAACCAGCTGGTGCTGCCGACCAACACCAAGATCCGCTTCGTCGTGACCGCCGACGACGTGATCCATTCCTGGTGGGTGCCGGCCTTCGGCTGGAAGCAGGACGCGATCCCGGGCCTGGTCAACGAGGCCTGGACCGAGATCCTCGAGCCGGGCGTCTACCGCGGCCAGTGCGCGGAGCTGTGCGGCAAGGACCACGGCTTCATGCCGATCGTCGTGCGCGCGGTGTCGCCGGAGGAGTTCGACACCTGGCTCGCCGCCGAGAAGGCCAAGAACGCGCCGGCCATCCCGACGCCGGGCGAACCCGGCCCCGCCGACGCCGCACCCGCACCGTCGCCTGACGCCGCGCCTGCCGAGGCCGCCGCCTCCGCCACGCAGTCCCCGTCCGCCCCTGCCGCGCCCGCGGCCGGCTGATCGATCGAGGCACACCGCACATGTCGACGACGCACCCCGCCACCGCTGACGCGCACCACGACGATCACCACGCCCATCCGCAGGGGTTCGTCCAGCGCTGGTTCTTCTCCACGAACCACAAGGACATCGGCACGCTGTATCTGCTGTTCTCCTTCATGATGTTCGTCATCGGCGCGGCGATGAGCGTGATCATCCGCACCGAGCTCGCCGCACCGGGCCTGCAGCACGTCAGCCCGACGTTCTTCAACCAGATGACCACCATGCACGCGCTGGTGATGATCTTCGGCGGCGTGATGCCGGCCTTCGTGGGCCTGGCGAACTGGATGATTCCGCTGCAGATCGGCGCGCCGGACATGGCGCTGCCGCGCATGAACAACTGGTCGTTCTGGATCCTGCCGTTCGCGTTCACGCTGCTGCTGATGACGCTGTTCCTGCCCGGCGGTGGCCCGGCCGGTGGCTGGACGCTGTATCCGCCGCTGTCGCTGCAGGGCGGCAGCAGCGTGTCGCTGACGATCTTCGCCATCCACATGATGGGCATCAGCTCGATCATGGGCGCGATCAACGTCATCGCGACCATCCTCAACATGCGCGCCCCGGGCGTGGACCTGTTGAAGATGCCGATCTTCTGCTGGACCTGGCTGATCACCGCGTTCCTGCTGATCGCGGTGATGCCGGTGCTGGCCGGCGCGGTCACGATGCTGCTGACCGACAAGTTCTTCATGACCTCGTTCTTCAACGCGGCCGGCGGCGGCGACCCGGTGATGTACCAGCACATCTTCTGGTTCTTCGGGCATCCCGAGGTCTACATCATGATCCTGCCGGCGTTCGGCGTGGTCTCGGAAATCCTGCCGACGTTCTCGCGCAAGCCGCTGTTCGGCTACCAGGCGATGGTCTACGCGACCGCGTCGATCGCGTTCTTGAGCTTCATCGTGTGGGCGCACCACATGTTCACCGTCGGCATGCCGCTCGGCGGCGAGATCTACTTCATGTTCGCGACGATGCTGATCGCGATTCCGACCGGCGTGAAGGTGTTCAACTGGGTGTCGACGATGTGGCGCGGCGCGATGACGTTCGAGGCGCCGATGCTGTGGGCGATCGCGTTCGTGATCCTGTTCACCATCGGCGGCTTCTCGGGCCTGATGCTCGCGATCGTGCCGGCCGACTTCCAGTACCACGACACCTATTTCGTCGTCGCGCACTTCCACTACGTGCTGGTGACCGGCGCGCTGTTCTCGATCATCGCGGCCACGTACTACTGGTGGCCCAAGTGGACCGGGCGCATGTACAGCGAGTTCTGGGCGAAGGTGCATTTCTGGTGGACGATCATCTTCGTCAACCTGCTGTTCTTCCCGCAGCACTTCCTCGGCCTGGCCGGCATGCCGCGCCGCATTCCCGACTACAACGTCGTGTTCGCGGACTGGAACCTGATCAGCTCGATCGGCGCGTTCGGCATGTTCGCCACGCCCTTCATGATGTTCGCGATCCTGCTGCACTCGAAGCTGCGCGGCGCGCCCGCCGCGGCGCGGTCGTGGGAAGGCGCGCGCGGTCTGGAGTGGACGGTGCCGTCGCCGGCCCCGCACCACACCTTCGCCAAGCCGCCGGTGATCAAGCCGGGCGATCTGGCCCACGACGACATCAGCCACTGATGCAGCTCGCGATGACCACGCCCGATCCCGGTTCCGATCTCGCTGCCCGTCGCCGCCGCGCGCGGCGCACCGCGGTGGTCGTCGGCGCGATCGCGGCACTGGTCTACATCGGTTTCATCGCGCGCGGCGTGCTGCTGTCATGAGCGACGACATGCAGCCCACGGACGCGCGCACCGACACCCGGCCGAAGTCGAAGACATTCGGCATCGGCAAGCTGGTCGGCGTGTCGATCGCCGCATTCGCGTTCACGTTCTCGCTGGTGCCGCTGTACCGCATCGCCTGCGAGAAGGTGTTCGGCATCCGGCTCGAGAACAGCGCGGTCGCCGCGCCGGCGACGAGCGCGACGCCGGCCGAGCGCTGGGTCACGGTCGAGTTCGACGCGACGGTGAACTCGCATCTGCCGTGGTCCTTCCGCCCCAACGACACCCGCATGCGCGTGCGCGTCGGCGAGCAGTACGAGACCACGTACTACGCGCACAACGACAGCGTCGCGGCCGTCGTCGGCAGCGCCACGCCGTCGGTGGCACCGGCGCGCGCGTCGGGATTTTTCCAGAAGACCGAGTGCTTCTGTTTCACCGCGCAGACCCTGCAGGCCGGTGAGACGCGCGACATGCCGGTGCGTTTCATCATCGACCCGTCGTTGCCGAAGGACGTCAACACGGTCACGCTGAGCTACACCTTCTTCAAGAACGATGTCCTCACCTCGCGTCTGACCGCCCACGCGGCGCCGGTACGCAACAGTCCCGGTGTGGCCGCGGCGCCCTGAGCCCGCACCGCACTTTCCCGAACCACGCATCGACGATCCGGACACCGCCATGGCCCACGCCAAGCCCGAGCAGGACCCCGACCTCTATTTCGTGCCCCACGACAGCAAGTGGCCGGTGTTCGCCTCGGTGGCGCTGTTCGTCACGATGCTGGGCCTGGCCAGCTGGTTCAACGAACACACCTGGGGCCGGCCGATGTTCTTCGTCGGCATCGCGGTGCTGGCGCTGATCCTGTTCAAGTGGTTCGCCGACGTGGTGCTCGAATCGGTGTCGGGCTACTACAACAAGCAGGTCGACCTGTCGTTCCGCATGGGGATGGTGTGGTTCATCTTCTCGGAAATCATGTTCTTCGCCGCGTTCTTCGGCGCGCTGTTCTACGCGCGCACGCTGTCGCTGCCGTGGCTGGGCGGCGAAGGCTCGGGCGCGATGACCAATGCGGTGCTGTGGGACGGCTACAGCGCGGCATGGCCGTCGGCCGGCCCAGGCGATGTCGGCGGCGCGTTCCAGACGATTCCGGCCTGGGGTCTGCCGCTGCTCAACACGCTGATCCTGCTGGCGTCGGGCATCACCATCACCATCGCCCACCACGCGCTGCGCGCCGCGCACCGCACCCAGCTGCTGGTATTCCTCGGCGCGACGATCCTGCTCGGCTGCGTGTTCCTGTTCTTCCAGATCGAGGAATACGTCCACGCCTATCGCGATCTGAACCTGACGATGGGCTCGGGCATCTACGGCTCGACGTTCTTCATGCTCACCGGCTTCCACGGCGCGCACGTGACGCTCGGCACGATCATGCTGATCGTGATCTGGCTGCGCTGCTATCGCGGCCACTTCACCAAGGAGAACCACTTCGCGTTCGAAGCGGTCGCCTGGTACTGGCACTTCGTGGACGTGGTCTGGCTGATCCTGTTCCTGTTCGTCTACGTCGTCTGACGACGCGTCGACGCCGGGCGGCGCATCGCTGCCGCCCGCTTCCCACTTCCGGCCTCAGCCGTAAACGCCATGCGGCTTGATCCAGCCCATCCAGATCGCCAGCAGCACCAGCAGGATCAGTCCGACCGACAGGCCGATGCGGCGCGTGAGCGCCTTCACCGTGCGGTCGGTCGTGCCCTTGTCGGTCATCATGTAGTACAGCGCGCTGCCCAGGTTCCACAGGATCAGCAGCACGAAGGCGATGATCAGCAGCAACTTCAGCGAATCGTTCATCACCATCGCAGGCTCCGGAACACTGGGTGTGTGCGCCGATTATTGCAGCACGCGGAGCGCCGCGCGTGAGTCTGCGCCGGACCCGCATCATCGGCTGGACGCTGGCGGTGCTGGCGATCGCGGCCTTCGTGTCGCTGGGCCAGTGGCAGCTGTCGCGGATGGGCCAGAAGCAGACGATGCTCGACGCCGTCGCGGTGACGCTCGAGGCCCGCACGCCCGTGTCGCTGTCGGCCGCCGGCGACGTCGCACGCGCCCGTGACTACGACTGGAGCGCAGGCCGCGGCCGTTTCGTCGACCGTCCGGCCTTCGTGCTCGACAACCAGATCCAGGCCGGCGTGCCCGGCCTGCGCGTGTATCGCCTGTTCGCGCCCGACGACGCGCCGCCGCTGCTGGTCGATCTCGGCTGGACCGCGCTCGTCGACCGCACGACGCGCCTGCCCGACGCCGCCATCGTGCGCGGCGACGGTCTGCTCGGTCGCGATTTCGAGCTGCGCGGCCTGCTCGCACCGCCGCCGTCGCCCGGCCTCGCGCTCGGCCCGGCGCTCACGCCGGGCGAGGCGGTGCTGATGACCCGCATCGACATCCCCGCGATCGCCGCCGAAACCGGTGTGCCGGCCTTGCCACCGCGCGTGCTGCGGCTCGATCCGGCGCTCGACATCGGCTACCTCCGCGATCTCGACGTCCTGCCCAACACGCTCACGCCCGACAAGCACCTCGGCTACGCGGTGCAGTGGTTCGGGCTGGCCCTCGCGGTGCTCGTCATCGCCCTCGTGCTCACGTTCCGGACCCGCCGCCGATGAATCCGTCTCCCGCGCACACGCTGCCGCCCGCGCAGCGCAACCGCAATCGAATGCTGCTGGTGCTGATCGTGGTGCTGTTCCTCGGCAGCGCCGTCGTCGCCGGCGCGCTGCGGTTCTCGGGCTGGCGGCCGTCGGGCATGCAGAACAAGGGCGAGCTGCTCGATCCGCCGGGTGACCTGCGCACGCATCCGCTGCACCTGATCGACGGCGGCAGCTACGACTGGCGCCCGGCCGAGCGGCGCTGGCGCATCCTCGTCGCGCCGCCGCGCGATTGCGCGCAGACCTGCGTCGAACTGTCGCGGCAGCTGGATCTGGTGTGGCAGCTGTTCGGCCGCAATGCCGATCACGTCGACATCCTGTGGGCGGGCGCGGTACCCGAAGGCGCGATCCGCAATCCGGCGTGGCGGCTCGTCGAAGCTGACCCGGCGCTGCGTGCGACATTACCGCGCGTCGACGGCGGGCCCGGCGAGGCGGACAATGGGGTCCCCGCCTATGTCGTGGACCCCAACGGGTTCGTCATCCTGCGCTACGCCCCGGGCTTCGATCCGGGCGACCTGCGCAGCGACATGGCCAAGCTGCTGAAACTCAAGTGATGACCCACACGCCTCCCGCGCGCGCGACGTCGTTCCGTCCGTCGACCCACAAGCATTTCCACCGCATCGCCTGGCTCGCCGCCGCGCTGACGCTGTGCGTGATCGTGTTCGGCGCGTTCGTGCGCCTGTCGGATGCCGGCCTCAGCTGTCCCGACTGGCCCACCTGCTACGGGCGCGCCGCATGGCCGCAGGCGGCCAGCGAGGTCGTCGACCACGCTGCGAGCGCGATCCGCGAGTTCGAATCGCACAAGGCCTGGCGCGAGCAGGTGCACCGCCATCTGGCCGCATCGCTGGGCGTGCTGGTGCTCGGTCTCGCGCTGCTGGCCGCGCGCCGGCGCCCCTTCGGCATGCTGCAGATCATCGGCGCCTCGGCGCTGGTCGCGCTCGCGATTCCGCTGTACATGCAGGGCCACGTGATGGCCGCGCTGGGCATCGCCGCGCTCGGCGAGGCGTTGCTGCTGATCGCGGCCTTACGCTGGTCGAACATCGATCTCGCGCGCGCCGCGGCGCTGACGCTGGCGGTGGTGATCTTCCAGGCGCTGCTCGGCAAATGGACGGTCACCATGCTGCTCAAGCCGGTGATCGTCATGGGCCATCTGCTCGGCGGCATGCTGACGTTCTCGCTGCTGCTGTGGATGGCGTGGCGCGCGACGGTGCAGCCGATCGTGCTGGTCGATGCGCCGACGCTGCGGCGCTGGACGCTCGGCGCGATCGGTCTGGTCGGCGTGCAGATCGCACTCGGCGGCTGGGTCAGCGCGAACTACGCGGCGCTCGCCTGCGGCGCGGGCGGCTGGGTGACCGATGCGCACCATTACGTCGATTTCCCGAAGTGCGTCGGCGAATGGTGGCCGCAGGCCGATTTCCGCGAAGGCTTCGTGCTGTGGCGCGGCGTCGGCGTGGATTACGAAGGCGGCGTGCTCGACGGCGCGGCGCGCGTGGCGATCCAGCTCGCGCACCGGGTCATGGCGATCGCGGTGTTCGCGTACCTGATCGCATTCGCCGCGCGTCTGCTGCGCACGCCGGGCCTGCGCGGCTGGGCGGTCGCGCTCGCGCTGCTGACATGCGCGCAGGTCGCGCTGGGCATCCTCAACGTCAAGCTCGCCCTGCCGCTGCCGGTCGCAGTGATGCACAACGGCGGCGCCGCGCTGCTGCTGTTCGTGCTGGTGTCGCTGCTCGCGCGCCTGAAGCGCCCGGACTGACATGGCGATCCAGGCACGCGACTACTGGGCGCTGACCAAACCCCGCGTGGTGGCGCTGATCGTGTTCACCGCGCTGGTCGGCATGTTCCTCGCCGTACCCGGCCTGCCGCCGTGGAAAGAAACGGTGTTCGGCCTGCTCGGCATCTGGCTGGCGGCGGCATCGGCGGCGGCGATCAACCATCTGATCGACCAGCGCATCGACAAGGTCATGGCGCGCACCGCGCATCGGCCGCTCGCGACCGGCGCGCTGCGCCCGGTGCAGGTGCTGGTGTTCGCGCTGGCGCTGGGTGCGCTGTCGATGGCGATCCTGGTGCTGCTGGTCAACGTGCTGACCGCTGCGTTGACCTTCGCCTCGCTGATCGGCTATGCGGTGATCTACACCGGCTGGCTCAAGCGCGCGACGCCGCAAAACATCGTCATCGGCGGCATCGCCGGCGCGGCGCCGCCGCTGCTGGGCTGGGCCGCGGTGACCAACATGCAGGGCCAGTGGGACTGGGCGCACGCGCTGCTGCTGGTGCTGATCATCTTCGTGTGGACGCCGCCGCATTTCTGGGCGCTGGCGATCTTCCGCCGCGAGGATTACGCGCGCGCGTTGGTGCCGATGCTGCCGGTCACGCACGGCGTGGCGTACACGCGCTGGCAGATCCTGATCTACAGCGTGCTGCTGGTCGTGATCACCCTGTTGCCGGTCGCGATCGGCATGAGCGGCGTGTTCTATCTGGGCGGCGCCGTCGTGCTGGGCCTGGTGTTTCTCTGGTACGCGTGGCGGCTGCTCGATCCGCCGGACGAGTTCTTCGCGATGCGGATGTTCAACTATTCCGTCGTGTACCTGATGGCGCTGTTCGCGTTCCTGCTGGTCGACCACTGGCTGTTGCCGTGGTTGCCGGGCGCCGGCGCTGCGGCGGGCGGACTGGATTTCCAGCGCATCCACTGACGACCGCCGCGTCCGCTCCGGCGGGCGCAGGGCCCGCCGGCGCAGTGGACATCAGGACTTCTTCGCGGCCTTCTCGGCCCGCTTTTCCTTCAGGGTCTTGACCGGCTTCTTCTTGGTCTCTTTCTTCTTGTCGAGGCTCTTGGCCATCGTCGCGCTCCGCTGGGATCTCTGGGGCGGCGACGGAATCGGGTTCCGTGCCGGGGTCTGATCCGGCATGCAGCCGCCGGATCACGACGCATCCTACGCCGAGTCGCTCGATGCGCACATCGCGAGTCTCGTCGATGCGCGTGTTCCGAGGCGCTGAGTGTCATGGGCCTGCAAAGCGCGTGCGTGCGCCGGTCGCTGCAGCCGGCGCCGGCATGCAGCGACATCTGGATCCGGAGATCAGCCGCCCGCGATCACGGTCGAGGTCGGCGTGGCCTGCAGGCAGGCGTCCGGGTCGCCGTCGAGACCGGCCGGCATCTCGCAGGCGCGCGGTTCGAAATCGAGCGTGGCCTGCCAGCCGGCCTTGGTGTTCGGCGTCAGCGCGACCTGCACGTCGACGTCGCGGATGGTCACGCGCGCGGTCTGCTGCGCATCGTTGCGTGCGGCCCAACCATCGAGCGTGTGGGCGAGGGCGGGGTCGAGCAGGCGGTTGGCTTCGAGCAGCTGGCGGGTCTGCGCCAGCGCATCGGGGTGGTCGAGCGCGCCGCCGCCGGGCTGGATGTGCACGCCGACCAGCAGGCCGCCCTGCTGCTTGAAGGCGACGCGATCGGCCGGCACGACGATCTGCTGGCCATTGGGCAGGCGCAGGGTGACGTCGCGCGACTGGCTGATCGTGTGTTCGGCGGCCAGGGTGCCGTCTTTCTGCGGCCAGGCCAGATCGACCTGTTCGGCGACCGGGGCGGCGAGATCGATGTGCAGCGGTTTGGCGGGCGCGGGCGGGGTGTCGATCCTGGCGCAGGCGCCGAGCAGCAGCGCAGCGGAAAGCACGAGACCGGCGCCGAGGCGGGCGGAAGGGAGGCGGGTGGATCGGATCATGGTGACGACCTGTCGGGGAAGGAAAAGGACGGGGCACCGCGCCGGACCCGTCTACGCGGACTCGGCGGACACTCGGTGCTGGACGGACAGGTCGCCCTGACGCAGCTGCGCCATATCGACCGGTCGATCCCCCTGACGGGATCAGACCAGCGCGAAGGTTAAGGAATCGTCACCGGGATGTAAGCGCTATGTATCTGAAAACGCTTACATTTCCCTGTCAGCGGGCGCGCTGCAGCAGCAGTTCCCGCAATGCCTGCTTGCCGACGGCGTCTAGCGTGCCCTCGCGCTGCTGGCCCAGCAGGTCGTCGATGCGCTGCTGCAGCACCTGGCGGTCGAGTTGCGCGATGGCGTCGCGCAGCTCCTGTTCCCAGGACGCCTCGTCGCCGGCGAGATCCTGGGTCGCGAGCTTGCGCAACGCCGGCGCTTCCTCGCGTTCCTCGAACTGTGACAGCAGCACGCCCGTGGTGATGTCCGGGCGCACGCTGCCGATGGCGATCAGCTCGGTCAGCAGCTCGATGCCCGGCTGGCGCAGCGCGACGAAGGGATAGGGCGGTGGCAGCTGCGCGGCCAGGCCGGGTTTCTGCAGCAGCAGGGCGATCGCGTGGCGCACCACGCTGCGCTTGGGCGGCGGCGCACCGCGACCGCCGCGCAGCATGCGGCTGGGCGCCGGCTGTTGTGCAGGCGAGGCGCCGCCGAGACCGGTGAGCTCGCTGAGGCGCTGGCGCATCAGATCGGCGAAAGCGCCGTCGGGAATCTGCGCCAGCATCGGCTTGGCGCGTTCGGCCAGTCGCGCCTTGCCGTCCAGCGTCGACAGATTGATGCCGTCGCCCAAGGTGTCGAAGAAGAACGTCGACAGCGGCGTCGCCTGCGTCAGCCGCGCCTCGAAACCGGGCGCGCCTTCGGTGCGCACGATGGTGTCGGGATCCTCGCCATCGGGCAGGAACAGGAAGAAGGCCTGGCGGCCGTCGCGCATGCGTGGCAGCACCGACTCCATCGCGCGCGTCGCGGCGCGGCGGCCGGCGGCATCGCCGTCGAAGCAGAAGAACACGTCGGGCGCATTGCGGAACAGCAGCTCGGCGTGGTCCGGCGTCGTCGCAGTGCCCAGGGTCGCGACCGCCTGCGGCACGCCGAACTGGAACAGCGAGACCACGTCCATGTAGCCCTCGACCACGACCAGCCGCTCGATCTTCTGGTTGGACTGGCGCACCTGCCACAGGCCGTAGAGTTCGCGGCCCTTGTGGAACAGCGGCGTCTCGGGCGAGTTGAGGTACTTGGGCGAATCCTCGGGCTTGAGCACGCGGCCGCCGAACGCGATCACGCGGCCGCGGCGGTCGTGGATCGGGAAGATCACCCGGTCGCGGAACTTGTCGTAGCTGTGGCCGCGATCGTTCTTCGACAGCAGGCCTACCTTCTCCAGCACCGCGATGCGGCGCGCGTCGTCCTTGCCCAGCGCGTCCTTCAATGCCGAGAAGCCGTCGGGCGCGTAGCCGATCGCGAACTGCTCGCGGATCGAGGCATCGACGCCGCGGCCGTCGAGATAACTGCGCGCGGTGTCGTTGCCGGCGAGTTCGCGGACGAAGAAGCGCGAGGCGGCATCGAGCGCGTCGTACATCGGCGCGCTGTCGGGACGCGCCTCGCGCTGCTGGGTGTCGCGAGGGATTTCCATGCCCGCGCGCTTGGCCAGTTCGTCGACCGCATCGAGAAATTCGAGGCGGTCGTAATTCATCAGGAAGCTGATCGCGGTGCCGTGCGCGCCGCAGCCGAAGCAGTGATAGAACTGCTTGGTCGGCGACACGGTGAAGCTCGCCGAGCGCTCGTCATGGAACGGGCAGCGCGACGAATATTCCTTGCCCTGCCGCTTCAGCGGCACGCGCGCGTTGATCACCTCGACGATGTCGGTGCGCGCGAGCAGATCGTCGATGAACGCGTCGGGGATGCGGGCCATCAGCGCCCCTCGTGCAGGCAGGTGCGCGCGACCGCAGGGCAGGCGCGGGGCAGGCGGGACAGGGTGGGGGCGACGCGGATCATGCGGACGCTAGGATGCCACGCGCGGCGCGGATCGCCGCATCCGGTACGTCTTTCAGACCGCGGGCGGTGGCCCCTTCGCCAGCGCGGCCGCCTGGCGCTCGGCGCGCTTCTGCAGGGCGCGATCGACCGAGCTGCGGCGCACGCGTTCGTCGATGACCGCGGTGATCAGCGCGCCGACGAAGAAGATCGTGGCCGCGTAGTACATCCAGACCAGCAGGATCACCAGCGTGCCGAACGAGCCGTAGGCGCTGCCGGGTGCGGCGTGGGTCATGTAGATGCCGATGCCCCAGCGCCCGACGACGAACAGCACGGACGTCACCACGCCGCCGAACAGGGCCTGGCGCCAGCGCACCCGGCGGTCGGGCAGGTAGTGGTAGAGCACGGCGAACGCGAACGAATACAGCACCAGCATCAGGGTGTTGCCGACCAGCGGCAGGATCGACGGTACGTTGGCGAAGATGAACTCCACCGCCGTCGTCAAAAGCGTCGACACCAGCACCAGGAAGCCGAGCGCGAACACCACGCCGGCCGAGAACACGCGCTTGCGCAGGAACACCATCAGGCCGCCCGGCAGGCGGTCGCCGTCGGTGCGGAAGATCAGGTTCAACGTGCCCTGCAGCTGGGCGAACACGACCGTCGCACCGACGAACAGCAGCAGCGTGCTCCACAGGCCGGCGAGCGAGCCGATGTCGGGTTGCTCGGTGGCGTTCTGGATCACGGTGCCGGCGACATCGCGTGCGCCGTCGCCCGCGAGCGCGCCGATCTGCGCGAGCAGCGCTTCCTGCGCGGAGGGATACAGCGACGCGGTGATCCACAGCACCAGCACCAGCATCGGCGCCAGCGAGATCAGCGTGTAGAACGACAGCGACGCGGCCTGGGTCAGCAGGTCGGCATCGACGAAGCGTTTGACCAGTGCCGCCGGCAGACTTTCTTCGAAGCGGGTGACGCCCTTGTCGACGCGTGTGCGCAGACGACCCCAGCGGGTGTGGCGCACGGGTGCATCGGTATCCGGGGTGTCCTGTGGCGACGTGCGCATGCGTGGCGATTCTTGAAAGCCGACGTGTGGAGCGCGTGCATCCACTGCGGCGTTGCCGTCACCTTATGCACGCGCGCGTAGCAGCGCGTGAAGCATCGGGCGATTTCAGCGCGTCGTGTTCGCGAGCGCGTGCAGCGCATCGCCTTCGACGCGCTGCACGGTCCAACCGTCCTGCGGCTGCGCACCGAGTGCACGATAGAAGCCGATTGCCGGCGCATTCCAGTCGAGCACGGTCCACTCGAAACGTCCGCAGCCGCGCGCGACCGCGAGCGCGGCGAGATGGCGCATCAGCTGCGCACCGATGCCGTGACCGCGATACGCGGGCCTCACGAACAGATCTTCCAGATACAGGCCGCGGCGGCCGAGGAAGGTCGAGAACGTGTGGAAGAACAGCGCGAAGCCGGCGGGCGCACCGTCCACTTCGGCGATCAAGACTTCGGCCGCGGGCGCGTCCCCGAACAGCGAGGCGGCGAGCGTCGCCTCGTCGGCCACGACGGCGTCGGACAGGCGCTCGTACTCCGCCAGCTCGCGGATCAGCGCGAGCACCAGCGGCACGTCATCGGGACGTGCCGGGCGCAGAACGGTGCCGGCGACGGCGGTCATCCGCCCAGCGACTGCTTCACCAGGCGCGAGACCACGCCCATGTCGGCCTTGCCGGCCAGCATCGGCTTGAGCACGCCCATCAGCTTGCCGATGTCGGCCGGGCTGGCGGCGCCGGTTTCGGCCTTGGCACTGGCGATCGCGGCCAGGATCTCGTCTTCGCCGAGCTTTTCTGGCAGATAGCGCTCGATGACGACGATCTCCTCGCGCTCGACCTGGGCCAGGTCCTCGCGGCTGGCGGCCTCGTACTGGCTCACCGAGTCGCGGCGCTGCTTGACCATCTTCTCGAGCACGGCCAGCACGGCGGCGTCGTCGAGTTCGATGCGCTCGTCGACTTCGCGCTGCTTGATCGCGGCCAGCATCAGGCGGATCACGCCGAGCGCGTGCTTGTCGCCGCCCTTCATCGCGGCCTTCATGTCTTCGGTGAGTTGCTGCTTCAGGGTCATGGCGGGCTCCGGGTGCAACGGGTGCGGGATGCGCCGGAACCGGACCGGTCCGCGGCGGAGACGACAAAAAGCCGGCGGCGCAAGGCGCTGCCGGCTTTTTGCATCATCGAACGGTCGAACCGGAGAGACCCCGGCCCGGGCCGATCAATACAGGCGCTGGCGCTTGGTGACGTCGCGCGACACGCGACGCGACTGGCGCTTCACGGCAGCAGCTGCCTTGCGCTTGCGCTCCTGGGTCGGCTTCTCGTAAAACTCGCGCTTGCGGGTTTCAGCGAGCACACCGGCCTTCTCGCAGGTGCGCTTGAAACGACGCAGCGCAAACTCGAAGGGCTCGTTTTCGCGGACTTTGACGCTTGGCATGGAATCTCCGGGGATCTGATCGTCCGGTCCTGACGGCCGGTTCGAATCGAATTTCGAATGCGATATCACCGGGCTCAGGCCCGGCGAGCCGCGTATCATAGCCGTCCCCCGCCGCGGTGTGCAAGCCGTGGGGCCGCCGCGCCCGGCGCGGCCTTCCGTTCCGCTTCGAAGGCAGTCCCCCCGATGAAAGTCCTCGGTATCGAAACCTCCTGCGACGAAACCGGCGTCGCCGTGTACGACACCGCGATCGGCGGTGCCGACGGCCTGCGCGCGCATGCGGTCTACAGCCAGATCGCGCTGCACGCCGAGTACGGCGGCGTGGTGCCCGAGCTCGCCAGCCGCGACCACGTGCGCAAGCTGCTGCCGCTGGTGCGGCAGACGCTGGACGAGGCGGGGCTGTCGACCGACGACATCGACGGCGTGGCCTATACCGCCGGTCCGGGCCTGGTGGGCGCGCTGCTGGTCGGCGCCGGCGTCGCGCGCGCGCTGGCCTGGGGCCTCGACGTGCCGGCGATCGGCGTGCATCACATGGAAGGCCATCTGCTGGCGCCGCTGATGGAAGACGATCCTCCGGCCGCGCCCTTCGTCGCGTTGCTGGTGTCGGGCGGACACACGCAGCTGGTCGCGGTCGACGCGATCGGCCGCTACCGCCTGCTCGGCGAGACGCTCGACGACGCCGCGGGCGAGGCGTTCGACAAGACCGCAAAGATGATGGGCCTGCCGTATCCGGGCGGCCCGCAGCTGGCGGCGCTGGCGGAACACGGCACGCCCGGCATATTCAAGTTTCCGCGGCCGATGACGACGCGCCCGGGTCTGGATTTCAGTTTCAGCGGACTCAAGACCCAGGTGCTGCTGGCCTGGCAGGCCAGCGACCAGACGGACACGACGAAAGCCGACATCGCCCGCGGTTTCGAGGATGCGGTGGTCGACACGCTGGCGATCAAGTCCGCACGCGCGCTGGATGCCACGGGCTTCGACACACTGATCGTCGCCGGCGGCGTCGGCGCGAACACCCGGTTGCGCGAGAAGCTGCGGAGCGACGCGCAGCGTCGCGGTGGTCGCGTCTGTTTCCCGCGTCCGGCGTTGTGCACCGACAACGGCGCGATGATCGCCTTCGCCGGCGCGCTGCGCCTCGAAGCCGGCCAGCACGGCGATGCCGCAGTGCACGTGGTGCCGCGCTGGGACATGGCGACGTTGCCGCCGCTCACTGCGGCGTGATTGGTGATCGGCGATTCGCGAGAGCTGCGTCGTCGCGCGCGTCGCGGGTGGCGGGCTTGAAGACTCGATAAGCTGTTGCTGTTCCGAATCACCCATCACGGCCTCCCAATGGACAAAGTCTTCATCGAAGGCCTCGAGATCGAGGCGCTGATCGGCATCTACGACTGGGAACGGCGCATCCGCCAGCCGTTGGTGTTCGATGTCGAGATGGCGTTCGACAACCGCGTGCCGGCGACCAGCGACGACATCCACGACACGTTGAACTACAAGGCCGTCAGCAAGCGGCTGATCGACTACGTGTCGGCGTCGGAATTCGGTCTGGTCGAGACGCTCGCCGAGCGCTGCGCGGCGATTGTGATCGAGGAGTTCAAGGTCGATTGGGTACGATTGAAGCTCAGCAAGCCGGGTGCAGTGCGTGGTGCACGCGCGGTCGGCGTCCATATCGAACGTACGCGCCGGACCTGATGCAACGCGGGCCGGCGTAGCGCCTGTGTGGCGCGCGACCTGGAGATCCCCGCACGATGCAGACACAACTCGAACAGCTCCGCGACGTTCTTGCGCCGTATCCCTGGGCCTATACCGTCACGGTGTTGTGCGTGGTGCTGCTGCTGGCGTGGCTCGCGAACTTCGTCACCAAGCGCATCCTGCTGCGCGGTCTGCGCAAACTGCTGATGAAGACGCCGCTGGGTGGCGCGGAACACGATCACGAAGTACGGCTGCAGGTGATCCCCAGGCTCGCCAATGTGGTGCCGGCGCTGGTGATCGCGTGGGGTATCACCGTGGTGCCCGACCTGCCGCCCAGACTGGTCATGCTGGTCGAGCGCTTCTGTCAGGTGTTCGTGGTGCTGACGATCGCGCTGGCGGTGTCGAAGGCACTCGATGCGATCAATCGCGGTTACGAACGACGCCCGGAAGCGCAGAACAAGCCGATCAAGGGCTACTTCCAGGTCGTCAAGATCATCATGTTCGTGCTGGTCGGCATCTCGGTCGTCGCGACGCTGATCGGTGCGGAGTTCCTGCACATCATCACCGGCCTCGGCGCGATGACCGCGGTGCTGATGCTGATCTTCCAGGACACCATCCTGTCGCTGGTCGCCAGCGTGCAGATCAGCAACGACGGCCGCGTGCGCGTCGGAGACTGGATCGAAATGCCCAGCCAGAACGCCGATGGCGACGTCATCGACATCGCGCTGCATACCGTCACGGTGCAGAACTTCGACCGCACCGTCACCACCGTGCCGACCAAGAAGCTGGTCAGCGACGCGTTCAAGAACTGGCGCCAGATGTCGGAAGGCGGCGGCCGCCGGATCAAGCGCGCGCTGCACCTCGACCAGCACAGCGTGCGCTTTCTCGAAGCGTCGGAGATCGCGAAATTCCGCCGCTTCACCGTGCTCGACGCCTACCTCGACCGCAAGGACCAGGAGCTGGCGGCGTGGAACGCGGATCTCGCCGAGCGTGGCGCGGAAGCGGTCAACCACCGCCGGGTCACGAATCTCGGGACCTTCCGCGCGTACATCGAACACTACCTGCGTCACCATCCCGGCATCCATCAGGAGTTCACGCTGCTGGTGCGTCAGCTCCAGCCCACCGAGGCGGGCCTGCCGCTGGAGATCTACGCCTTCACCAACAACACCGCGTGGGCTGTCTACGAAGGCATCCAGTCCGACATCTTCGATCACCTGCTGGCGATCCTGCCGGAGTTCGGTCTGCGCGTGTTCCAGTCCCAGAGCGATGGCGCCGTCGATGTGAATCTGCGTCAGTTGCAGGACGCGGACGAGACACCGGCGACCCCCGGTCCGCGGCCCCGGGCCGCCCCGCCGCTGCCTGCGCCCGACGCCGGCTGAGTCTCGCGCCACGCCTCGCGCGGATGCGGGGCAATCGGCGATCATGGCGCCCCCACCGGAGCGCGCCATGCCCATCGCCCTGCTCAGCCTCGGCAGCAATGTCGATCCCGAGACCCATCTGCGCGCGGCGATCGCCGCGTTGCGGGCGCGCTTCGACGATGTGGTGGTCTCGGCGGTCTACCGCTTTCCGGCAGTCGGCTACACGGGGCCGGATTTCCTCAATGCCGCGGCGACGGTGCGCACCGATCTCGCGCCGGCCGCGTTGAACGACTGGCTGCACGCACTCGAGGACGCGCACGGACGCGATCGCAGCGGCCCGCGTTACAGCGACCGCACGCTCGACATCGACATCGTGCTGTTCGACGACGCGGTGCTGAGCGGCGCCGGCAATCTCCGCATTCCGCGCGACGAACTGCGCCATGCCTTCGTGCTGCGACCCGCGGCGGAGATCGCGCCCGACTGGCCCCATCCCGTCGACGGCGCGCCGCTCGTGCAGCTGTGGGACGCGCACGCGGATCGCGACACGGTATTCGCGCGGGTGGATGGACTCGACGTGGACGCGCCCGGCTGATGGACGCGCCTGCGGGCCTGCGCATCCTCGGCACCGGCTGCCACCACCCGGCGCAGCGCGTGGCGTCGACGGTGTTCGATACGCGCCTGGGCCTCGCGCCGGGCAGCAGCGAAGCCGCGACGGGTGTCGCGATGCGCGGCGTCGCCGGCGATGACGAAACCGCCTCCCGGATGGCCGCCCGCGCCGCTGAAGCGGCCCTGCAGGCAGCCGGTATCGACGGCAGCGCGCTCGATGCGATCGTCTCGACCTGCGCCGTCATGGAGCAGCCGATTCCCTGCCAGGCCGCGCTGGTGCAACGCGCGCTGGGTCTTGGAGGCTCGGGCATTCCGGCCTTCGACATCAATGCGACCTGCCTGGGCTTTCTGGTCGCGCTGGATCTGATCGCGGCCTCGATCGCGGCCGGCCGGTACCGGCGCGTGCTGGTCGTCGCGAGCGAAGTGCCGTCGCGCGGCCTGCGCGCCGACGATCCGGTGACCGCGCCGCTGTTCGGCGATGGCGCCGCGGCGGTCGTGCTCGGCGCCGCGGCGCCTGATGAGAACTCGGCGCTGCTGGCCTGGCGCATGGAAACATTCGCCGACGGCGCCGACGCCTGCCGCATCCGCGGCGGCGGCACGCGCATTGCGCCCGGAGATCCGCGCCACGACGACCGCGATGCCTATCGGTTCGAGATGGACGGACCGGCGACGTTCCGCATGGCCGGCCGTCGTCTGCCGCGTCTGCTGACGCGCCTGCTCGAATCGGCCGGTCTCACGATCGACGCGCTCGACTGCATCGTCCCGCATCAGGCCTCGGGCGGTGGTCTCGACCGCATCGTGCAGGCGCTGCGTCTGCCGGAGGCGCGCACGGTGCGCATCCTCGGCGATCACGGCAACCAGGTCGCGGCCTCGCTGCCGCATGCGCTGCACCACGCGATCGATGCCGGCCGCCTGCAGCGCGGCCAGATCTGTCTGCTGCTGGGCACTGGCGCCGGTCTGTCGGTCGGCGGCGCGGTGCTGCGGTACTGACGTGCGCGTCGACCTGACCCTGTTCGACGTCGGCCGGTGCCGTCACTGCGAGCGCGTCACGCTGGCCGGCGGGCGCTGGGGCAACGTGACGTTCCCGTCGATGGTCGCGCTGATCGTGCATCCCACCGAGGGCGCGATTCTCTACGACACCGGCTACGCGCCGCATTTCATGGACGCGACCGCGGGATTCCCGGAGCGGCTGTATCGCTGGGCGACGCCCGTCGACCTGCCACAGGCGCAGCGGCTGGAGGTACAGCTCGCCGCGCACGGCCTGCGACCGTCCGACATCCGCTGGTGCCTGGTCTCGCATTTCCACGCCGACCACATCGCCGGCCTGCGCGATCTGCCGAATGCGCGCTTCCTCTGCATGCGCGAGGACCTGGAGTCTATGCGCGCGATGTCGCGCGTGCGCGGCCTGCGCAACGGCTGGTTGCCGGCCCTGCTGCCGACGGATTTCGATGCCCGCGTGCGGTATGCGGGCGATGGCGTCGCGCGTGCGCTGCCGGCGCCGTGGGACGCTTTCGGCGAGGGATTCGACCTGTTCGGCGACGGCAGCCTGTTCGCGGTGCCGATGCCGGGCCACGCGCCGCGGCAGATGGGCCTGTGCATGCGCGATGCGCAGGATCGCGCGGTGCTGCTGTGCGCGGATGCCTGCTGGTCGCATCTGACCTTCCGCGAGCGGCGTCTGCCGACCTGGCCGGCGCGGCTGGTGACCCACGACTGGGCGGCCTATGTGCGCACCGTCGAACGGCTGCACACGCTCGCGCACGCCGCGCCGGACGTCGCGATCCTGCCGTCGCATTGCCAGGCCAGTCTCGACACATATCGCGCGGCGACACCCGGAGGTCCCGCATGCGCATTCTCGTGACCGGTGCGTCCGGCTTCGTCGGCGGCGCGTTCCTGCGCCGTCATGCGGAGCGCGCCGATCTGCAGCTGACCGGCACCGGGCGACGCGCGTGCGATCTACCGGATTACATCCGCTGCGATCTCAGCCAGCCTTTCGATCTGCCGGTGCGCCCCGACGTCGTCATCCATGCCGCCGCACGTTCGTCGCCGTGGGGCACGCGTGCCGAGTACATCGCGCAGAACGTCGACGCGACGCGGCACGTCATCGACTTCTGCCTTCGCAATGGAAATCCTCGGCTGGTCTACCTGTCGTCGAGTTCGGTGTTCTATCGCGAAGCGCACCAAGTCGACCTGCGCGAGGACAGCCCGGTCGGGCCGAAGTTCGTCAACACCTATGCCGAAACCAAATACGCCGGCGAACAGCTGGTGCGCGAGTATTCGGGCCAACACGTGATCGTGCGGCCGCGTGCGGTGTTCGGTGTCGGCGACACGGTGCTGTTTCCGCGCATCCTCGAAGCCGCGCGTCGCGGTGCGTTGCCGCTGTTCACCGGGCAGGACCGGCCCGTGATCGGCGACCTGATCCAGATCGACACGCTGTCGGACTACCTGCTGCGCGTCGCGACGATGGACCGCCCGGCCGACAGTTACAACCTGACCAACGCGCAGCCGGTCGACATCCAGGCCCTGCTGCTCGACGTGCTGGCGCGTCTGGATTTGCCCGCGCCGACGCGCCGCGTGCGCATCGGCGCGGCCTTGCGCATGGCGACCGTCGCCGAGTGGTTGTGGCGCGGTCTTCGACTGCGCGGCGAGCCGCCGCTGACCCGCTTCGGCGTCGGCGTGTTCGCGTATTCGAAGACCTTCGATCCGGCGCGCATGCTCGCCGACCTCGGCCCGCCGAGCGTGTCGATCAACACGGGTATCGACGACTTCATCGCCTGGCAGCGGGCGCGGTGGGCGGCCTGAGCTTCGCCGCGGCACTCGCTTGCGCGTACGGCGCAGTGCTGGCCTTGCGCGCGCTCTGCGCATCGCGGGAGATCCGCCGTCAGGCAGCGTTGCCGCGCGCGGATGCCGCATTCGCGATGCACGAGGTTGCGGTGCTGCAGCCGATCCTCGGTGGCGATCCGCGGCTGATCGACGTACTGGGCGGGACGCTCGATGCACTGCCTGATGCGCGCTTCCACTGGCTGATCGATGACGGCGACACACACGCGCAGTCGGTGGTCGCGGCGCTGCAGGCGACGCATCCGCACGTCGCCATCGTCGTGCACGTGAATCCGCCGGCACTCGACGGCGTCAATCCCAAGAGCTTCAAGCTCGACCGCGCACTCGCAGCGATCGAAGCGCCGGTATGCCTGGTGCTCGACGACGACGCTTCCTTGTCGGCCGACGCACTCGCGCGTCTGGTCGCGGCGCTCGGCGCCGCCGACATCGCGACGGCGCTGCCCGGCTACGTCGACGATGGCGAACGCCTGCCGGGTCGACTGCTGGCGCAGTTCGTCAACGACAACGCGGCGCTGACCTATCTCGCGCCGCTGACGTGGGCGCCGCCGGTCTCGATCAACGGCATGTGCTACGTGCTGCGCACGGAGCGCCTGCGCGCGCTGGGCGGATTCGCGCCGCTGTTGCACGCACTGGCCGACGATCTGGCGATGGCCGACCAGGTGCGCGCGCACGGCGGTCGCATCGCCCAGACCATCGCGCCGGTGCGCGTGCGCACCAGCATCGACGGCCCGGCGCACTACCTGCGCCAGATGCATCGCTGGATGCTGTTCGCGACCCTGCTGCTGCGACGCCAGTCGATACGGATGCGCGTCCTGATCACGGCGTTGCATGGTCTGCCGCCCCTGCTGCTGTGGGCGATGGGCGTGACGCTGGCGGTGCAGCCCACGATGACGGGTGCGGTCTGCGCGATCGGCATGCTCGCACTGCGCGCAGCGGTGCCCGCTTGGCTGCAGCGCAAGCTCGGCGTGTCCGCGCCACAACGCCCGCTGCTGTCGCTGCTGGGCGAGCTGTTGCAGCCGCTGCACCTGCTGCACGCGGTCTGCGTGCGCACAGTGCGCTGGCGCAGCCGGCGCTACCGCGTGCATGCCGATGGCAGCTTCCATGTCGCCTGACGCCGCCGCGCCGGTTCGCATCGCGTTCCTGACCGGGCGCAGCGATCCGGCGCGCTGTGGCCTGAGTCCACAGCAACAGGGCTTTCTCGACGCCCTGCGTGCGCCGGGCCGCGCAACCGTCGATCGCAATTTTCCGTACGCCGCGCCCCGGCCCGGCCACGTCGCCGTGCCGTTGCCGCTGGCGGCGTGGCGCAACTTCGGCGACTACCTCGCTGCGCGACGTCCGGCGTTCGCGGGGCGCTACCGCGCGCAGGTGGCGGCCGCATTCGAAGGCGACGGTGCGATCGTGTTGCTGGCCGGCAGCTGCGGGCTCGAACTCCTGGCGAATCTGCACCTGGATACCTCGCTGCGCGCGCGCCTGCACGTCTTCGCCTATGGTCCCGTCGCGCGACAGGCACCGGATGTCGCCCGCCTGCTGTGCGTGCAGGGCCGCGGCGACTGGATCTCGCGCGCCGGCTGGCGCGGGCCGGTGCACCGCGTCGACGGCGGTCACATGGACTACCTGCGCCAGCCCGAGGTGCGGCGGCTGTGCGAGGACTTCATCGCGGCGACGCCATGCGCATCGACCTGATCGCGCCGCCCTACAGCGGGCATCTGCATCCGGTGCTGGCGATGGCCTGCGCACTCGCCGCGCATCACGAGGTGCGCGTGCTGTCGACACCGTCGGTGATGGCACAGATCGCACGCGCCGGTCTCGTCGGCACGCCACTGCTCGATGCCGAGGCCGAACGCGCACTCGATGCGATCTCCGACCCGCGCCATGCCGTGCGCCACCACCCTGTGCGCATGCACCGGCAACTGCGCGCCGCGCTCGACGTCATGGCGCGCTTCGCGCAGGCGCTGCGCGTCACGTATGCGGATGCGTCGACGCGACCCGATCTGGTCATTGCCGATTTCACCGTACCGGCGGCTGGCGCGGTTGCGCAGTCGCTCGGCATCCGCTGGTGGACCAGCCTGCCGTCGCCGTGCGTGCTCGAAGCGCCCGACGGACCGCCGGCCTACATGGGCGGCCTGTTGCCTGCCACGCATGCTGGCCAGCGCATCCAGCACGCGCTGGCGCGGCTGGCGGTGCGCGGCTTCAAACGCGGCGTGCACCGCGCGTATCGCCGTCGGATGACCGCGCTCGGTCTGCCGCGGCTCTACCGCGACGACGGCAGCGAGGCGGTCTATTCGTCCGAGCGCATCCTCGCGCTCGGCATCGAGGCGCTGGAGTTTCCGCGCACCTGGCCGGCGGCGCTGCGTTTCGTCGGCCCGCAGTTGCCGGCGCCCGGCACGGAGACGCCCTGGCTGGCGCCGCGTCCGGCGCCGCGCTTCGTCGAAGGCCGCCGCCATGTGCTGGTGACGCTGGGCACGCACCTGCGCTGGGCCAAGGAGGCGTTCGATCTGCGTCTGCGCGCGCTGGCCGCAGCGATGCCGGACGTGGAATTCCACTTCACCGATGGCGACGCGACTGCAGGGCATCACGACCACAACGGCAACCATCAGCGCCTGGCCTACATCGACTACGCGCGCTGGATCGGCCGCTACGATCTCGTCGTGCATCACGGCGGCGCCGGCATCCTCTACCAGTGCCTCGCGGCGGGGCGACCGGCGATCGTCTGCCCGCAGGACTACGACCAGTTCGACCACGCCGCGCGCCTGCAGCACGCGCGTGCGGCGTTGTGGCTGCGCGATCCGGCCGGCCTGGAGACCGCCGTGCGACGTGCGTTCGCCGAGCCGGGGCTGTTCGCGGGCCTCCCCGCGCTGCAGGCGGCGGTGCGCGCGGCGGCCGCGGGGCGCCTGGTCACAGAGGTCGCCGACGACACGTCGTGGTAGTGCCCGAGCGCAGAAGGTGACCTCTGTCACTGGGCATCGCGCCCGTCGGGCGGGACCATCCAGTCGACGCCTGCATGCCGGCGTCGCGTACTTACAGGGGAGACCGAACATGTTCGACAAGCTGTCGCGGAGCTGGGATCTGGTGAAGGCGAGCGCGGCCGTGCTGCGTTCGGACAAGGAGCTGATGCTGTTCCCGATGCTGTCGGGGCTGGCCACGCTCGCGGTGCTGGCGACCTTCGTGCTGCCGCTGTTCGCGCTGCGCGTCTTCGAGCACGGCATCGGCGTCGCCGGCCTGCTGCTCGCGTTCGTCTTCTACTTCTGCCAGTACACGGTGATCGTGTTCTTCAACTGCGCGCTGGTGGGCGCGGCGATGATCCGCCTCGACGGTGGCGATCCGACGCTGTCGGATGGTCTGTCCGCGGCGAAGCGCCGGCTACCCGCGATCCTCGGTTACGCCGCGATCGCCGCGACCGTCGGTGTGCTGCTGCAGTCGCTCAGGCACAAGGAAGACAATGTCCTCGTGCGGTTGCTCGGCAGCGGTCTCGGTGTGGCCTGGACGCTGGCGACGTTTCTGGTCGTACCGGTGCTGGTCAGCCGCGACATCGGCCCGATCGACGCGCTCAAGCAGAGCGTGACCCTGCTCAAGCGCACCTGGGGCGAGAACGCGATCGGCAACGTCGGCATCGGCGCGGCTTTCGGTCTGCTGACCACGCTGGTGGCGATGATCGGCGTCGGCGTGACGGTCACCGCGCTGCAGAGCTCGGTCTTGCTGGGCATCGCCATCGGCGTGGTCTGCGCACTGGGCGTACTGCTGCTGGGCGTCTACCAGGCGGCGCTGACGGGCATCTACTCGGCGGCGCTGTACCGCTACGCGGTGTCGCACGAAGTGCCGGACGGATTCTCCGGCGCACAGCTCGCCCATGCCTTCGAGCCGAAGCGCTGAGTGCGGCCTTAAGGGAGCGCCTTCGGGCGCGATCGGGGTTTTCTGGAACGCCCCGTTGCGCCCGAGGGCGCCTCTAAGGTCGTTTCAGAGCGAACGCCCACCGTCGAGCCGCAGCACTTCGCCGGTGCTGAAGCCGCCGCGCAGCAACCAGGCCACGGCGTCGGCGATTTCGTCCGCATGGCCCAGCCTCGCCAGCGGCGTCGCCTCGAGGATGCGGGCCTGCTGCGCGGTATCCGCACCGTCTTCCGGCCACAGGATCGCGCCGGGTGACACCGCATTGACCCGTACCTCCGGCGCCAGCGCGACCGCGAGGCCGCGGGTCAGGCCGAGCAGCGCAGCCTTCGACGCCGCATAGGCGACGAGATCGGCGCGCGGGCGTTCGGCATACAGATCGCCGATGTTGACGATCGCGCCGCGCGCCGCGCGCAGATGCGGGGCTGCGGCCTGCGCCAGCAGGAACGGCGCGCGCGCATTGGTCGCCATCAGCGCGTCGAAGGCATCGGCGCCGGTCGCCTCGAACGCCGTCGGCGCGAACGCCGCGGCGTTGTTGACCAGCGCATCGAGACGTCCGAACTGCGCGAAGGTGTCCTCGACCAGCCCCTGCAGCACGGCCGCGTCGGCCAGATCGCCCTGCAGCACGTGCACGCGGCCCGGCCGCTGCGCCTCCAGTTCGGCAGCCAGCGCATCGGCGTCCTCGCGCGAGCGGTTGCAGTGCAGGGCGACCGCATGGCCGTCTGCATGCAGGCGACGCACGATCGCCGCGCCGATGCGACGGGCAGCGCCGGTGACGAGAACGACGGGGGCGGATGCGGACATGCCTGTAGATGCGGTGGCGACGGGTGGTCACCTTACGCCACCAGTCGATCCCAGTCCCCTCGGCCGGAGGCGGCCATAGTCCCTCTCCCGCCGGGAGAGGGGTGAGGGGGGAAAGCTCGCGACAGACCGCCATGGTGCACTGACGCCTTCTGCGTGCCGAAAGCGCGCGCGTGACGGCAGGCCGTCAGGTGGCCTCGCGTATCCTGATCCGCGACTGTTCCGGAACCCCTGCATGTCCAGCCAGCCCCACGCCCCGAGCGACGACGCACTCGCCCACAGCGAGCGTCTGCGCGCCCTGATCCACGCCCAGATCGACGAAGCCGGGGGCGCGATTCCGTTCTGGAAATTCATGGAGCTGGCGCTGTACGCGCCGGGTCTGGGCTATTACAGCGCCGGCGCGGCGAAATTCGGCGCTGCAGGCGATTTCGTCACCGCCCCCGAGCTGGGTCCGCTGTTCGCCGAATGCATCGCCGAGGCGTTCGCGCCGGTGCTGCGCGAGATCGGCGCGGACGCGCAGTTCTTCGAGATCGGTGGCGGCAGCGGCGCGTTCGCCGGTGACGCGCTGGCGCATCTGGCGGCGCTCGATGCGACGCCTGCGCGTTACGCGATCCTCGAACCCAGCGCGGATCTGCGCGAGCGCCAGCGTGCGCATCTGCAGCAGCGGCTGCCGGCGGATCTGTTCGCGCGCGTGGACTGGGTCGACGGCCCGATGCCCGGCGACTGGCAGGGCGTGCTGTTCGCCAACGAGGTGGTCGATGCGCTGCCGACGCCGCGCTTCGTGATCGGCGAAGGCGAGGTGTTCGAGGAGTACGTGACCCGCGACGGCGACGGCTTCGGTCGTACCGTGCATCCGGCCGATGCGCTGCTCGGTTCGGCGGTGCGCCACGTCGAGCGTCAACGTGGCGGGCCGCTGCCCGATGGCTACCGTTCCGAACTGCTGCCGCAGCTGCCGTACTGGGTGCAGGCCGTGGCCGGCGGTCTGACCCGCGGCGCGATGCTGTTCGTCGATTACGGCTATGCGCGGCGCGAGTTCTATCGCGACGATCGCGACGCCGGCACGCTGCGCGCCTTCCATCGTCACCAGGTCACAGGCGACGTGTTCGCGTTGCCTGGTCTGCAGGATCTGACCGCGTCGGTCGATTTCACAGCGCTGGCCGAAGCCGGCACGCATGCCGGGTTCGAGTTCGCCGGGTACTGCAACCAGACCTCGCTGCTGCTTGGCAACCGTCTCGAACAACGCCTGGCCGCGCACGAGGCATTGGCGACGGACGAGGCCGGCCGGTACACGCTGCGCCAGCAGGCCAAACGGCTCACGCTGCCGGGCGAAATGGGCGAGGCCTTCCAGGCGATCGGATTCGCGAAGGACGTCGAGTTCGACCACGCCTTCCTGATCGGCGACATGAGCCACCGTCTGTGAGCCAGCTTTCGTGAACCGGCGTCCGCGCTTCGGCCGTTCGTTCAAGCCGCTGCGGCGTCCGATGCTGTGGGGCGGACTGTGGATCGCCGCGATCGCAGGTGTCGCGGTGCTGTCGCTGGCGCCGTCGGTGCCGATGCCGGACGTGCCCGACGGCGACAAGCTCGGCCACTTCCTCGCCTATTTCGCGCTGGCCGCAGCCGCCGTGCAGCTCTACGCGCGCTGGCCCGCGTTGCTCGGCGCCGGTGTCGGCCTGGTGCTGCTCGGCATCGGTCTGGAATACGCGCAGGGCGCGTTGACCCAGACGCGCATGCAGGATCCCGCCGATGCACTGGCGAACACGCTGGGCGTGATCGTCGGCCTGTCGACGCGACTCACCCCGTTCCGCGACGTGCTGCTGCAGTTCGACACGCGCGGGCTCGACGGGATCGGACGCTGAGCGCGGCATCGATTCCCCGATAATCCCCCCATCCCCGACCTGGTCCATCGCATGTCCGCTGTCCTGCCTGCCAACGCGTCCGCCGCGCCCGCCGACGATGCCGCCCGTGCCGATGCGCGGCTGGCCTGGGCCCGCGAGGCCAGCGGCGATGCCGCGCTGACACTCGAACGCGCGTCGATGGATGCCGGCTTCCGCAGCTACTGGCGCGGCGAGGCGAACGGGCTGTCGCGCATCGTCATGGATTCGCCGCCGGATCTGGAGGACGTGCGCCCGTGGCTGCGCATCCGCGATCTGCTGGAACTGCACGGCGTGCGCGTGCCGCACGTGCGGGCGCGCGATGTCGCATCCGGGTTCCTGCTGCTGGAGGATCTCGGCGGTGAGACCTGCCTGCAGGCCTTGGACTCGCTTGATGCCGACGCGTTGATGGATGCGGCGTTCGAACAGCTGTTGCGGCTGCAGGCGATCACGCCGCCGGATGATCTGCCGGCCTTCGATGCGGCGATGCTGCGGCGCGAACTCGCGTTGTTCGACGACTGGTTCCTCGGCCGGCATCTCGGCGTGACCCTGTCGGACGCGGAGCGCGCCGATTGGGAATCGGTGCAGGTGCATCTGGTCGAGGCCATGCTCGCGCAGCCCCAGGTGCTGGTGCATCGCGACTACATGCTGCGCAATCTGATGCCGGTCGAAGGCGGCGTCGCGGTGCTGGATTTCCAGGACGCGGTGACCGGGCCGATCGGCTACGACGTGGCCTGCCTGCTGCGCGACGCCTTCCACAGCTGGCCCGCCGCGCAGGCGGATGCGTGGCTGGCGCACTACCACGCGCGTGCGCAGGCCAGCGGTCTGCCGGTGCCTGCGCTCGCGCAGTTCGCCCACGATGCCGCGCTGACCGGCGTGCAGCGGCACCTCAAGGTCATGGGCATCTTCGCGCGCCTGCACCATCGCGACAGCAAGCCGAAGTACCTCGCCGACGCATCGCGGTTCCTCGCCTATCTCGATGCGGCGGTGCCGCTCGATCCCGCGCTCGCGCCACTGGGCGCGTTGCTCGATCGTCACGTGCGCCCGCGGCTCGCCGCGGACTGATCCCAAGGACACATCGCCATGCAGACCGTGATCCCGCAGCTGCGCATGACCGACGCCGAGCGCAGCCTGGCGTTCTACGCCGCACTCGGTTTCGTCGTCGACTGGGAACACCGCTTCGCCACCGGCATGCCGCTGTTCGCGCAGCTCACGCGCGAGGGCCAGACGATCTTTCTCAGCGCCCACGCCGGCGATTGCGCAGTCGGGGGCGCGGTGTATTTCAAGGTGCGCGACGTCGACACCTGCGCGCGTGCGTTCGCCGCTGCCGGCGTGCCGATCGTGACGGCGCCCTGGGACACGGACTGGGGCACGCGTGAGATGGTGCTCGTCGATCCCGACCACAATCGCCTGCGGTTCGCGCAGCACCCTGACTGATCGCGCCGCACGGCCCGAGGAGATTCCGATGGACGACCTGTTCGCATACGCACCCGTGCCCGTCCACGGCATCCGCACCGGTATCGGCGGCTGGACGTATCCGGAGTGGCGCGACAATTTCTATCCCAAGGGTCTCGTGCAGAAGCGCGAGCTCGAATACGCCAGCCGCCGACTGACCGCGATCGAGATCAACGGCACGTTCTACGGCGCGCAGAAACCGGCGACCTATGCGAAGTGGGGCAGCGAGACACCGGCGGGCTTCGTGTTCTCGCTCAAGGCGCCGCGTCACATCGTCGGTGCCCGTGCGCTGGCCGGCACCGCGAAGCAGATCGCGGGCTTCGTCGAAGGCGGCATCGCCGAACTCGGCGACCATCTCGGTCCGTTGCTTTGGCAGTTCGCGCCGCAACGGCGTTTCGATGCCGAGGATGTCGAAGCTTTCCTCGACCTGCTGCCCGATGCGGTCGACGGTCTGCCGCTGCGCCATGCGGTCGAGGTGCGGCATCCCTCGTTCCAGAGCGAGGCCTGGCTGCGCCTCGCACGTGCGCGCGGCGTGGCGACGGTGTTCACCGACTCCGACGATTACCCGTCCTTCGCCGACATCACCGGCGATTTCGTCTACGCCCGCCTGATGGCCAGCCGCGAGACCAGCGCCACGGGTTATCCGGGCCTGCAGCTCGACGCCTGGGCCAAGCGCGCGCTGCAATGGGCCGCGGGCGAAGCGCCGGCCGACCTGCCGTATGCCGGGTCGCGCGACGCCGCGCCGGTCACCCCGCGCGACACCTTCGTGTTCTTCATCTCGGCGGCAAAAGAACGCAACCCCGCCGCGGCGATGGCCTTGCAGCAGCGGCTGCAGGCCGCCGCGTAACTCAGCCGTCGGCGCACTCAGCCTGCGCGCGACTGCGCGATCGCCGCGATCCGCGCCTTGCGCAGTGCTTCGCCGATCGCGGGGCCGGCGATGCCATCGGCCGTGATGTCGCGGGCGTTGACCGCGAGCGCGGCGGCGTGGGCGCGGCGCAGGATGTCGGCCTGCGGATAGGCATCGTCTGCACTGCCGAGGCGGCCGCGCTTGTCGCACTCGCAGACCAGCGCGAGCTGGTCGATGCGCGGGGGCTTGCGGAAGCCGTCGCAGCGGGCGATCAGGTCGTGCAGCGTGGCGTCGCGCAGTTCCGCGATGCGGTGCACGTTGAGGTGTTCGCGGCAGGCGACGATCGCGAGCTCGCGCTGCGCGGCCGGCACCTTGAGCCGTGCGCACAGCGCGTCGAGCGGCGCGAGTCCGGCGTGTTCGTGGCCGACGTGGCGCGGCAGCTTGTCCGTCGGCGTCAGCGCCTTGCCGAGGTCGTGGGTCAGCGCCGCGAAACCGATCACCGCATCGCCGGGCGCGAGTCGCGCGGCCATGTCGACGACCAGTTCGACGTGCACGCCGGTGTCGACTTCGGGATGGAAGTCCGCACGCTGCGGCACGCCGTACAGCGCGTCGACTTCCGGCAGCACGACCGCGAGCGCGCCACAGTCGTGCAGCGTGCGCAGGAACGCGGACGGGCGCGCAGATGCCAGTGCGCGCGACAGCTCCTGCCACACGCGCTCGGGCGTCAGCGTTTCGAGCTCGCCGGCCTCGACCATGCCGCGCATCAGCGTCATCGTCTCGTCGGCGACGGTGAAGCCGAGCGGGGCGAAGCGGGCCATGAAACGTGCGGCGCGCAGCACGCGCAGCGGGTCTTCGGAAAATGCATCGCCGACATGCCGCAGCACGCGTGCTTCGATGTCGCGCGCGCCGCCATGGGGATCGACGAGCGTGCCATCCGGCGCTTCCGCGATCGCGTTGATCGTGAAGTCGCGGCGGCCGAGGTCCTGTTCCAGCGTCACCGACGGATCGGCGTCGACGACGAAGCCGCGATAGCCGCGACCGGACTTGCGTTCCGTGCGTGCGAGGGCGTGTTCCTCCTGGGTCCTGGGATGCAGGAACACCGGAAAATCACGGCCGATCGCGCGGAAACCCGCTGCTTCCATCGACGCCTGGGTTTCGCCGACGACGACATGGTCGCGGTCGCCGGCCGGTTGCCCGAGCAGACGATCGCGGACCGCGCCGCCGACGAGGTAGATCTCCATCGGCGTCAGCCCGGGCAGGCGAAACGCTTGTTGCGCTGCGCTTCGGCGCCGCGCATGCGCGGTTCCAGCGGCGCGGCCTGGCCGTACATGCGCCAGTCGTAGAGCACGCTGAAGGCGAGCACGCGCGCGACGTATTCGCGCGTTTCGCGATAGCTGATCGTCTCGATCCAGACGTCCGGGTCCATGTCCGGGCGCTGCGCGAGCCAGCGGCCGGTCGGTGTCGGGCCGGCGTTGTACGCGGCGATCGCCACGTAGGGCAGCGTGTACATGTCCTTCTTCTCGCGCAGGTACGCGGTGCCGATGGCGACGTTCGTCGCCGGGTCATACAGGTTGTCCGGGCCGCCGTAGGCGATGCCCAGGCGACGCGCGACCGCGGCGCCGGTGGCCGGCATCACCTGCATCAGGCCGCGCGCATCGGCGGGCGAACGCGCATTCGGATTGAACGTGCTCTCGGCGCGGATTTCGGCGGCGACCCACGCGGGATCGAGACCCTGGCGCTGCGATTCGCGTTCGATCAAGGCCTGCTGGGTCAGCGGGAAGCGCAGCGTGTACAGGCGCGTTTCTTCCGGCTGGCGGCCGAGGCCGAACACGCCGCGGTCGTACCAGCCGCTTTCCTGCGCGACCTGCACCGCGATGCGGCGCTGGCTGTCGTCGAAGTTGCGCAGCGCGGCGGTCCATTCGCGCGTCGCCCAGCCGGGGCGATCGATGCGATACAGCGCGAGCGCACGCGTCAGGCCCGGATCGGCGGCGATCTTCGCGCGTGCATCGTTCGACGGCGAGAAGTCGAGGGGGCACAGCGCGTAGGGCTGGTCGACGCGATCGGCCGCGAGAAAGCCGTGGAAATCGGAATTCTTCGCGGCTTCGCGGAACAGCGGCGTCGCGCCGGCACGATCGCCGGTGAGTTCGGTCGTACGCGCCTGGAACCAGGTCCAGCGCGACTGGCCGCGCTGTGTGGCGCCCATTTTCCTGATCGCAGTCAGTGCGGCCTGCCAGTCCTTGCGCGCGAGTGCTTCGCGCACGCGCCATTCGTGCAGGCGGTCGTCGTAGGCACTCTCGGGCACGCGGTTAAGCAGCCGCGCCGAGTCGGGCAGATACGACGCGACCGTCCACAGCGCAGCCTGGTACAGCACACGGCCGTTTTCGGTCTCGCCGAAGCCGAGCGCATCAGCCAGCGCCGGCAGCTGGCGTTCGGCGGCCAGCGGATCGGACTTGGCGAACTTCGCCAGGCCGTGCGAGGCGACGAGGCGGCTGCGCGCGGTCCTCGGCCACTGCAGCGCCCGCGCGTGCGGCGCGGCCATGTAGGCGGCGTAGTCCTCGGCGAGTGCCTGCTGGCCGCTGGTGAGGCCGCGCGCGACGGTGCGCATGACGCCGACGTCCTGCTCGGCGACGGCGAGATCGAACCGTTCCCAGCGCAGGTCGTCGCCGAGACCGCCGCGTGCGGCCAGCGTCACGAATGGCGCATCGCATTCGTTCGGCAGCGAACTGCCACTGCTGCGCCACAGCGCCTGCGCGTCACGGATCCACTGCGCGTCGGTAGCGCCGGTGCGGGCGCGCGCGTCGAGTTCGATGCAGCGCAGCGTCGCGTTGGTCGTGCCGGGCACCCAGGCCTCGCGCACGGCCGCCCACTCCTGGCGCTTGGCCAGCGCACGCAACCAGCCTTCGCGGAACACTTCGGCGACCGGCTGACCCTGATGGCGCGCGATGAAATCCCGGCCCTGCGCGAGTGGCAAGGTGTCGAGATTGCGACGCAGCGCGGCGAGTTCCAGCCACGCGCCCGCGGGATGCGACTGCATCGCCGGCGCGACCGGCTGGCCGCGTTCGGCCGCCAGCATCGCAGCGCGGAATGCGGCGTCGTCGACGGTCTGCGCATAGGCCATACCCGGCAGCGCGAGTGCGAGCGCAGGCAGCAGGACACGCAGCGCGCGAACGCGCAGCGGGCGGTGGGTCGGGGTCGTTTCGCGGCGGTTCTGCGGCATCGGCACAGGCATGTCGAGGGCGGCGGCCGACTATAGCGGAGGCGGGCTGAAGCGCCCTTCGCAGGCAGTGTGTGTGCGAAACGTGTTGCCGGTGCGGGAGAGACGAGTCGGAGCCGCCGGCGGCGACGCTTTAGAATTGTCGTTCCCAACCGCTTCCCGGCCCGCGCACATGATCACTCTCGGCACGCCCCTGTCTCCCTCCGCCACCCGCGTGCTGCTGCTCGGCTCGGGCGAACTGGGCAAGGAAGTGGCGATCGAGCTGCAGCGTTTCGGCGTCGAAGTGATCGCCGCCGATCGCTACGCCGATGCGCCGGCGATGCAGGTCGCGCATCGCAGCCACGTGCTCGACATGCTCGATCCGGCCGCGCTGCGTGCGCTGATCGCCAAGGAGCAGCCGCACCTCGTGGTGCCGGAGATCGAGGCGATCCACACCGACACGCTGGTCGCGCTGGAGGGCGAAGGCCTCAAGGTCGTGCCGACCGCGCGTGCGACGCGCCTGACGATGGACCGCGAAGGCATCCGCCGCCTCGCCGCCGAGACGCTCGGCCTGCCGACGTCGCCGTACCGCTTCGTCGACACGCGCGAGGGATACCGCGCCGCGATCGACGCTGTCGGCCTGCCGTGTGTGGTCAAGCCGGTGATGTCGTCGTCGGGCAAGGGCCAGAGCACGGTGCGCTCGGATGCCGACATCGACGCCGCGTGGGACTACGCGCAGACCGGCGGCCGCGCCGGTGCGGGCCGCTGCATCGTCGAAGGCTTCATCGATTTCGATTACGAGATCACCCTGCTGACCGTGCGCCATGCCGGCGGCACCGCGTTCTGCGCGCCGATCGGTCACGTGCAGATCGCCGGCGATTACCGCGAAAGCTGGCAGCCGCAGCCGATGTCGCCGGCCGCGCTGCAGCGTGCGCGCGATGTGGCGCGTGCGGTCACCGACGATCTCGGCGGCCGCGGCGTGTTCGGTGTCGAACTGTTCGTCAAGGGCGACGAAGTGTGGTTCAGCGAAGTCTCGCCGCGCCCGCACGACACCGGTCTGGTGACGCTGGCCTCGCAGGACCTGAGCGAATTCGCCCTGCATGCGCGCGCGATTCTCGGCCTGCCGATCCCGGTCGATGCGGACGATGTGGTGCAGCACGGCGTCGCCGCGTCCTGTGCATTGCTGGCGCAGGGCACGGGCGTGCCTGTGTTCTCGAACATCGACGCCGCGCTGCAATCGCCCGACAGCGCGCTGCGCCTGTTCGGCAAGCCGCGCGTCGAAGGTCAGCGCCGCGTGGGTGTGACGCTCGCGCGCGGGGCGGATGTGGATGCGGCGCGTGCGACGGCGCGTGAGGCGGCGGCTGCGATCAGGATCGAGTGGACCTGATCGGGCGCGTGATTCGGTCAGAGATCTATACGCTCGCGACATCCTGCTCCTTCCCCTGCTCGCGGGGGGCGAGCGCGATCCGCTTGCGCGGCACTGCCGCGCGGATCGAGCGAACGACCGGCGTGCTGCGCCGGGCCGGGCGGGCTGGGATGGGGGCAAACGGTCCTTGTGCGGCGACTCCCGGCTTCGAGAGGTGCCATCCGCACTGGGCTGTTCTTTCTGACGACCGGATCGTTTGCCCCCACCCAACCCTCCCCCGTAAACGGGGGAGGGCTACACATGCGTACGACCAGGCGCCGCCGCGATCTGCACGCGCTGGGGGCCTCGCATGCTGACCTGGTCAATGCTCTGCTTCCCGCTGCTCGGTGCAGTCGCCGGCGTGCTCGCCGGTCTGCTGGGCATCGGTGGTGGGCTGGTGCTGGTGACCGCGCTGGTCTGGTTACTGCCCCCCTATGGCGTGCCGCAGGAAGCGGCGATGCATACCGCGCTCGCGACCGCGCTGGCGAGCATCATCCTGACCGGGCTGTCGTCGGCGCGCGCGCATCATCTGCGGCGCAGCGTGTTATGGCGCACTGTCGCGTGGATGGTGCCCGGCGTGATGCTCGGCGGCTGGATCGGCAGCTGGCTCGCGGTGCTGCTCGACGGCGACGTGCTGCGCTACTGCGTCATCGCTTATTGCGGTGTTGTTGGCACCCAGCTGCTGCTCTCGCGTACGCCGTCACCGGGTGGCGATGCGGTCGTGCCGACCGGTCCAGGACTGTCGGGCGCGGGTGTCGGCATCGGCGCGCTGTCGTCGATCGTCGGCATCGGTGGCGGCGGCATGACCGTGCCGCTGCTGGTGTGGCTGGGCGTGTCGCCAGTGCGCGCAGTCGGCACCTCGTCGGCCTGCGGCATCTTCATCGCGTTCGCCGCGGCCGCGGGCTATGCGCTGCAGGCGCCGGCGGATGTGCTGCCGGGCGTGTCCTGGGGCTATGTGTATCTGCCGGGCGCGATAGGTATCGCGCTGGCGTCGGTGATCGCCGCGCCCTACGGCACGCGGCTCGCGCATGCGATCAGCGGCGCCGCGCTCAAGCGCGTGTTCGCCGTGTTCCTGTACTGCGTCGGCGCGAGCCTGCTGTTCCTGTGATTTATCTCCTTATTCCGTTGGACCGTCCATGACCACTTACGTACCGACCATTCCTGATTCCATCGCCGCGCTGGCGCCGCAGATGACCGCATGGCGCCACGAGATCCACGCGTGGCCTGAACTCGGCTTCGAAGAAGTACAGACCTCGGCGCTGGTCATCCGCGAGCTGCGTGCACTCGGCCTCGAGGTGCACACGGGCCTGGGCGGCACCGGCGTGGTCGCGGTGATCGACAGCGGCGCAACGGGCCTGTCGATCGGCCTGCGCGCGGACATGGATGCGCTGCCGATGGACGAACAGAGTGATCTGCCCTACCGCTCGCAGCGTCCGGGCGTGGCGCATACCTGCGGGCATGACGGTCATACGTCCGCACTGCTCGGTACCGCGCGACACCTGATGGCGCATCCGCCGGCCAGTGGCCGCGTGGTGCTGATCTTCCAGCCGGCCGAAGAGGGTGGGCGCGGTGCGATCCGGATGATCCAGGACGGCCTGTTCGCGCGCTGGCCCTGCGACGAGGTCTACGCCTTCCACAACATGCCGGCGCTCAAGACCGGAGAAGCGAGCGTGCGCAGCGGCGCCACGCTGCAGTCGCTGGCGGTGTTCGAGATCGCGATCGAAGGCGTCGGTGGCCACGCCGCCGCGCCGCATCGTGCGAACGATCCGCTGCAGGTCGCGGCGCGTCTGGCCGTGGATATCGGCGCGATCGTCGGCCGCCACATCGACCCGATGGAAGCGGCGCTGATCAACGTCGGTTCGCTGCAGGCCGGCACCACGCACAACATCATCCCCTCGACCGCCACGCTCAGCGGCACCATCCGCTCGCTGTCGAAGGACGTGCACGACGAACTGCTCAAGCGCCTGCGCGCGCTGTGCGAGGGCCATGCGCAGATCTCCGGCTGCAGCATCGTGCTGGAGATTCCGCATTCCTGCCCGCCCTGCGTCAACGCGCCCGAGCAGGCCGCGCTGGCGGCCGAGGCGATCGCCGACGTGATCGGCGCGGACCACGTGAAGACCGATCTGCGCGCGTATCCGTTTTCCGATGATTTCTCGTACATGCTCGAACAGTGGCCCGGCGCCTATCTGTTCCTTGGCATGGACAGCGCGATGTGCCACCACCCGACCTTCCGCTTCGACGACGGCCTGCTGCCGGTCGCCGCCGCGGTCTTCGACCGCATCGTGCGGCGTCGCCTGGGCTGAGCGTGCCGGGCGCCGACCGACCGGCGTAAGCTGTGCGCCGCGCCGCGGCCCATCGCGGCCGTCGACATCTCCACGCGAGTGCCCCATGTCCCAGCGCGACTGGGTGGCCCAAGCCATCCGCAAGATCGAAGCCGATTTCAACCGCTCGGCCGACACCCATCTGATTCCGCTGGCGCTGCCGGGCTTTCCGGGCATCGACGTCTATCTCAAGGACGAGTCCAGCCATCCGACCGGCAGCCTCAAGCACCGGCTCGCGCGCTCGCTGTTCCTGTACGCGCTGGCCAACGGCTGGCTGCACGCGGGCAGCACGGTGGTGGAAGCGTCGAGCGGTTCGACCGCGGTGTCGGAAGCGTATTTCGCGCGGCTGCTGGGCCTGCCCTTCGTCGCGGTGATGCCGGCGTCGACATCGCCGGAGAAGATCGCCGCGATCGAATTCCACGGCGGTCGCTGTCATCTGGTGCCCAGTGCATGCGGCATCGGCGAGGCCTCGGTGCAGCTGGCGCGCGAGACCGGCGGCCATTTCATGGACCAGTTCACCTACGCCGAGCGGGCTACCGACTGGCGCGCGAACAACAACATCGCCGAGTCGATCTTCAAGCAGATGTCGCAGGAAGCGCATCCGGTGCCGCGCTGGATCGTCTGCAGCGCCGGTACCGGCGGCACCAGCGCGACGATCGGCCGCTACGCCAGCTATCGCGGCTACGACACGCGCGTGCTGTGCGCCGATCCCGAGCATTCGGCGTTCTTCGCCCATTACGCGCGCTGCATCGACGGCGACACGTCCGGCGATGCCGACGCCGTCGCGCCGTCGTCGCGCATCGAGGGCATCGGCCGCCCCCGCGCGGAGGCCAGTTTCATTCCGGGCTGCGTCGACGCGATGCTCAAGGTGCCCGACGCGCTGAGCCTCGCGGCGATGCGCTGGACCAATACGCGCCTGGGCCGGCGCGTCGGCGGCTCCACCGGCACCAACGTCATCGGCGTGCTGCACGTCGCGCACGCGATGCGCGCCGCCGGCCGCAGCGGTTCGATCGTCAGCATCTTGTGCGACGGCGGCGAGCGCTACGCGCACAGCTACTACAACCCGGACTGGTACGCGGCGCACGGCTTCGACATGGAAGCTGCAGACACGCTGGTGCGCGCAGTGGCCGAACAGGCCGCGACATTGCCCACACTGGTGACCGCCGGTGACGCCGTCGACTGACGGCTGCGCGTCAAGCTGGGGTTGACCCCAGGTGCGGGCAGGTTAAGGATTCGTTACAACGAATCGCCGGCGGCACAGGGGCACCGGCACGACCTTCCGCACCATTCGGAGTTGCACACATGACGATGCCTCGCCACCGCTTGGCCGCCGCAGTCCAGCTGTCGCTGCTGCTGGCGCTGCCCGCCGCCGCCAATGCCCAGACCCCCGCGCCGCAGCCCGAGGCGCGCACGCTCGATACCGTCCAGGTCACCGGCTCACGCATCCGCAAGGCCGAACTGGAAACCGCGGTGCCGGTGCAGGTACTCACGCGCGAGGACATCGACCGCAGCGGCTTCACTTCCGTCGCCGACATCGTGCAGAACCTCACCGCCAGCGGCGCGGCGCTCAACACCAAGTTCAATTCCAGCGGCAACTTCGGCTTCCCGCCCGATGGCGGTGGCGTGGGCGCGGGTGCGGCGACGGTCGATCTGCGGCATTTGGGCGCCAAGCGCGTGCTGGTGCTGGTCGACGGCATCCGCTGGGTCAACGAATCCTCGGCCTCGGGCGTCGGCTCGGCGGTCGATCTCAATACGATTCCGCTGGCGCTGATCGACCGCATCGAAGTGCTGGAGGACGGCGCGTCGTCGATCTACGGCTCCGACGCGATCGCTGGCGTGGTCAACATCATCACCAAGCGCGATGCCGAAGGCGGCACGCTCGATCTGCACTACGGCGAGTACGACGATCTCGGCGGTGCGACCTGGGGCGCGGATCTCGGCTGGGGCGGCAGCAGTGAACGCGCGCAGTGGTTCCTCGGCGCCTCGTACTACAAGCAGCGCGAAATCGCCTCGTCGAAGTTCGCCAACGCCAGCGTGCCGGTGCCCGGCACCGGGCTCGCGAACGGCAGCTCGGCGACGCCGCAGGGCCGCTTCGTGTTCCAGGATCCGAACACCGGGCAGTCGTTCAACCTGACGCCCAACGACGGCGCCACCTCGCCGTTCTACGACCCGTCCCAGACCGGCTGCACCCGCACCGACGATTTCCACTGTTTCGGTACCGCGGACCGCTACAACTTCGCGCCGAACAACCTGCTGCTGACCCCGTCGGAGCGCAAGTCGGTGTTCGGCCAGGTGCGCTTCGAGTTCACCCCGCAGGTCTCGGCCTATGCGCGCGTGCTCTACAACGAGCGCACCTCGGCCAACCAGGCCGCGCCCGAGCCGATCTTTCTCGGCACCGATGCCGGCGTGTACAACCCCTACGCCGAAAGCACGCTGACCATTTCCGCGCTCAATCCGTTCAATCCCTTCGGCTTCGACCTCACCACCGAGGGCGACAACCCGAACCTGTTCCTGCTCGCGCGCCGTCCGGTCGAAGGCGGCCCCCGTCGCTACCAGCAGGACGTCAAGACCTGGTACGCGGCCGGTGGCCTCGAAGGCACGTTCGGTGTCGGCGTGCGCACCTGGAACTGGGACGTGAACCTGGTGCGCAGCCAGAGCCGCGCCGAGCAGACCAATTCGGGCAGCTACAACATCCGCCGCATCAACGAAGCGCTGGGCGATCCGGCCGCGTGCGCGGCGATCGCCGGCTGCACGCCGCTGGACCTGTTCGGTGGTCCGGGCACGATCACGCCGCAGATGCTCGCCTTCATCCAGCCGATCGTCCGCGACGAGAGCAGCAACACGCTGACCCTGGCCTCGGCCAACGTCACCGGCGACCTGTTCGAGATGTGGGCCGGTCCGCTGGCATTCGCGGCCGGTGTCGAATACCGCAAGTACGAAGGCAGCTACACGCCCGATCCGATCACCGTCGCCGGCGAGTACAACGGCGTGCCGTCGGGCATCACCCGCGGCGATTACGACGTCAACGAGGCCTATGCCGAGTTCAGCGTGCCGCTGATGCGCGACACGGTGTTCGGCGAGACGCTCGACCTCAGCATCGCCGGTCGCTACTCGGACTACTCGACCTTCGGCGGCGAGACCACCGGCAAGGTCGGCCTGCGCTGGCAGCCGGTCGACGAACTGCTGTTCCGCATGAGCTACGCCGAAGGCTTCCGCGCGCCGTCGATCGGCGAGCTCTACGGCACGCTGAGCCGCTTCGACGCGACCCTGGTCGATCCGTGTTCCGGCGCCGCCGTGCCGTCGCCGGCCTGCGCCGCGGACGGCGTGCCGCCGGGCTACGAGCAGACCAATTCGCAGATCTCGGTGGTGACCTCGGGCAATGCCGATCTCGAACCCGAGCGCAGCCGCAGCCTGATGATCGGCTCAGTGTGGAGCCCGTCGTTCGCCGACGAGGTGTGGTGGTCGGACCGGCTGGATCTCGGCGTCACCTTCTACCGCCACCACATCGACGATGCGATCCAGGCGCCCGATGCGCAGGCGATCCTCGAGCGTTGCATCGCCACGCGCGATCCGTTCTCCTGCGCGTCCTACGAGCGCAGCGACCGCGGCCAGATCATCCGCTTCGACGACATCCTCGCGAACCTCGGCACGATCAAGACCGACGGCTGGGATTTCACCGCCGCCTGGACGCTGCCCGAGCGCGACTGGGGCCGCCTGCGCTTCGACGCCAAGACCACCTGGGTCACGCGCTACGAACTGGCGAACGAAACCGGCGAACTCGAACCGCGCCGTCCGGGCGTCGAGGTCAACAACAGCGCGATTCCGGAGTGGAGCGGCACCCTGGTCACCGACTGGACCCGCGGCCCCTGGTCGCTGGCCTGGACGGTCCGCTACATCGACAGCCTCGTCGAATCCTGCGGCGGCGCCAACGGCTTCCCGATCTGCGACGACAGCGACAACGATCTCAACGGCCTGGGTTCGACCACGTACCACGACCTGCAGCTGTCCTGGCGCAACACCGCCTGGCTCAAGGGCACGCGTCTGGCGCTCGGCGTCAACAACGTCACCGGCAAGGAACCGCCGGTGTGCCTGAGCTGCAGCCTCAACGGCTACGACGCCTCGACCTACGACCTGCCGGGCCGCTTCATCTACGCGCGGTTGGGCATCGATTTCTGATCGGGTTCGCACGTCGCTGACACCGGCGGATCGGCGCGACGCGATCTGCCGGAGTGCGCCATCAAGCCCTCTGCCGGTTCAACCGGGGAGGGCTTTTTGCATTCACAGGATGGGTCGAGCGCAGCGAAACCCATCGTCGCCATGCAGTGCCGTCGCGCTCTGGTCGCGCGCTGCAGACCAAGAAGCCCCTCTCCCTCTGGGAGAGGGGTTGGGGTGAGGGCAGCAGGTCGCACGGTGCGCGGTCAGCGCGCTCTCGATTCCGCTCTGTGTCATCCAGAGCGGAACGATGGCAATGATGGG